>JAUVXE010000004.1 GCA_030603745.1 Coriobacteriia bacterium
CCGCATCGGCGCCACTCGTCGCTCGGGAACTTGTCACCGGCGGAGTTCGAACGCAGACTGGAGCAGGAGCGGCTGTCAGCCGTAGCGTCCTAGTTCCCAGGTATCAACGGAAACGGGGCAACTCCAAGGGACCCGGGGCCGCACGCCCGGCTGCACCGCCCCCTGAGCCATAGAGTGAACCGGAGCCGTCCTTGGCCCGGAAGGCGGTGGCAGCCCAGGTCGGGTTGCCCGACATCGTCCATCCGCTGGTGTTGCCGGCGTCGAACGTCGAGTTGAGCAGCGTGACCACCGAGCCGCCGGATGCCAGGGATGCACCCTCGCCGAGATCCCCGGTCGCGACCTCGCCGTTGGCCATGGCGTGTCCGCCCGACAGCGGGACGGCGGTCTCGCCCTTGCGCACGAGGTCGCGGATCGCACGCCGAACCTCGGCGACGCTCAACCCGAGCGCAGGAACGCGTCCGCCCACGATGTCGAGCTTGCCCTGCCAGCCCCCCACTACGCCGGTGGCGTCGAGGAAGACGATCGCCCGTTCACCGGGCTCGAACTCGGGCAGGTCGGGCACCGCAAGCGTATAGCCCTCCGCCTCCCCGCCCGGCTGCATGAGCGTGATCGAACCGCGATCGCGGCCCTTGTGGACACGGGTCACCTGGAAGTCGATGGCTGTGTCGATGTGTACAAGACGGCCGCGGGCGCGCTCGGGGCGCGCCTCGGCGGAGCGTACGTCGACCTCGACGATCGTATCGGACAGTTCGACAAGGTCCGGGATCGACATCGGTACCACGTACGCGGAGGCCGTGACCGGCGTGGCCAGCAGGAGCGCGGCGACGGCGATCACAGCGGTTGCGGCGAGCCGGGTTCGGACGCGGGTCAGCATCGATGCTCCGTGCGAAGGAGGGGGAATCATGTCTCCTTCGGAATCGGCACGCACGGAACGAGACTCAAGTATCGCCACGACGAACGGACGTGACACGGTCACCACTGCAACGCGGTCTTGACCTCGGCACGAACGGCGGGGGCCAGGGCTCCGGTTCCGCCGAAGTAGACCACGTTGACTACGCGCGAACGGTTCTCCACGAGCGCGCTACGGGTATCCGGCGAGAGCCGATGTGACTCCGTCAACAGGAGCACCCCCCCGACCTTGCCCATCAGCACACCACCGGCGAGGGCGTCCGGGAAGTTGACCCCGGTACTGATCCCCACCCGCTCCCACGACAGGCCACCGCTCTCGACGCCGTACGCAGCGATGCTGCGTGCGGTGTCGTAGCGTCCCGCCCCGTGGCGACGCACGACGTTGTCCTGCCCGAACACGCTCTTGAGCTGCGTCTCGACAGCGGCCGGGACCACCCCGGTGCCCCCGAGCACCACGACCTCCTTCACGCCGAGACTCTGCATCAGGCTGAGGGAGCTTGCCGGCAGCGCGTTAGTCCCCGGGTTCGTGAGGAACAGGGGCCACCCGTTCGCCGCCGCCAGGGGAGACGCGGCGAGCGCGTCGGGGAAGTTGGCTCCGGTCGCGACGAACGCCGTCCCGTCGAAGGCCCCTGACTGCTCCTGGACGACACGGGAGGCGATCAACTCGGCCGTCTGATTCCTGTCCGCACCGGGGATCCGCGTCACCTTGTTGGAACCCAACTTGGTCTTGAGCGCGGACTCCACCGTGCCGCCCACCGCAGACTGTCCTCCAAGGATGATCGCCTCTTGCGCGCCGAGGTCTTCGATCGCCTTCATCACCGGTGCCGGTATCGAGTTCTGCGCAACGAGAAGGATCGGGCCGTCCACCGCGCCCGCGAGCGCGCTCCCACCGAGAGCGTCAGGCCAGTTCATCCCTGTGGCGATGATGACGGTGCGCCTGGCTCCCGTCAGGCCACGAGGGTACGCCTCATGTGCGGCCTTCACCGCAGTCTCGTAGCGATTCGTGCCCGCGATCGGTGTTTCCCGCTCCAGGGCGCGCACCCGGATCCCGGCACTCGCCTGGAACGTGTTCCCCGCGCCGTCCCTGAACTCCGCGAACACGTCGCGCTCCCCGTCGCCCGGCGGGAGCGTGAGGGGCACGGACGGGCTGTACGCGAGCCACGGGCCCCACGGCGCAGACTGGTCGAACCTGAACCGCATCTGGCCAGGGCCGCTCGGCCCCCACATCACGGTGTCCCCGGTGGCGAACCAGCTCGTCAGGGTGACGGCGTGCGAGAACGTGTACGGCTGACCGTCGTCGATGGCGACGTGCAGGAACGGGACCGTCTGATCGAGGACGACCTCACGCGTGTACTCGGCGGAGAGGTTGCCGGCAAGGTCCCGAAACTGCACGGTGACCGCGTGTGCGCCCTCAGTTCCGGGGAGGGTGACGAACGTCGGTGAATCGTGTGCGCCCCACGCACCCCAGGGACCCTGGCCGATGCGAACGCGCATGGCGCCGCTCCCGCTCGCTCCCCACTGGACCGCGCTCCCGAGCGCGACCTCGCGCGTGTTGCTCGCTGAGGGAAGATCCAGCGAGGCGGTGGGCGCAGTGGTATCGAGTACGATCGTCGCACCCCGGGAGGGCGACACGTTGCCCGCCTGATCGATGAACCGGACGCGCACCCCCTTGGGACCGTCAGCACCCGGCAGCTCGACCGTAGTCGAAGCCGCAAAGGGCACCTCGGCCCCCCACTCCTGCCCGCCATCGAAGCTGAACTGCATGGTCCCGGAACCGCTCGGACCCCACTCGACTACGCTGTCTACGGCGATACCGCGAGCCGCCGTATGTGTGCTACCGCCGTTGAGCGTCACCGTGGCCGAGGGCGGGGTCTGGTCGAGCACGATCGAGCCCGCCATCTGCCCCGACACGTTCCCCGCGCGGTCGCGGACCCGGACCGCCACGTTCTTGACTCCGCTCGTGCCGGGAAGCGTCACGCTCTTCGAGGCCGTGAACGGCTCCCACGGCCCCCAGGTGGTGCCGCCGTCGGCACTCACCTGCATCGCGTCGGCGCCACTCGGGCCCCACGCGGTCAGCGAGGTCGCTACGTACACCGTGCTGACGGCCGTGAAAGCTGCCCCGTTGTTGATCGAGATCGTGCCTGTGGGCTGGGTGCCGTCGACCCGCACGGTCCGAGACACGGGAGGACCCCACGTCCCGAGACTGTTGCGCGCCCGGACCTTGAAGTACCAGACGCCATCGGCCACGCTGGCGATCGCGTGTGAACTCGCGGTCGTGTCCTGGAGCTCGTCGGGCTGGACCGCTCCGTCCTGGCTCCAACTGTACGAGTAGCCCGCCACGCCGGACATCGCCGACGCGGACCAGGCCAACGAGACCGCGCGCACCGGATACCAGTGGTTCTGGTCAGGGTGCGAGGCGGAGGTGATCGAGGTGATCTGCGGCATGCCCGTGTCCACGACGATCGAGGCCGTCAGCACGTCTGACACGTTGCCGGCGACGTCCCGGAACTGCGCAGAGGCCGTCCGCGGTCCGTTCCCGGCGAACGTGACCTCCCGGTCGGCGAAGGGCTCCCACGTACCCCACGCACCATCGTCGAGCCTGAACCGCATCGCGTCAGGGCCGCTCGCTCCAAAGTCGATACCGGAGTTGAGTGTCACGGTCGGTGAAGCGGTATACGCCGCACCCTGATTGAGCAGGATCGAACCGAGCGGTTTGGCCGTGTCAAGCACGATCGTCCCGAACGCGATCGAGGTGTTCCCCGCGCGGTCGCGCACCTGGACGTGCAGAGTCTTCAGGCCATCACCCGGCGGCAGCGTGACGGTCGATACCGGGGCGAACTCCCGCCACGCATCCCAGGTCTGCGACCCATCGACGCTCACGCGCATCTGCCCCGCGCCGCTCGCGCCCCACGAGGTGACCGTGACGCCCAGGGGCACGTCGTGGATCGAGGTCGCCGGGGCGCCGCCCCCTACGGACACGCTCAGAGACGGTGCGACCGTGTCAACGACGATCGACGCGCTCGCCGAGGAAACCGACTCGTTGCCTGCGGCGTCGCGGAAGCGCACCTGCACGTTCTTGGAGCCGTCCCCCGGAGGCAGTGTGACGGTGAGAGGCGACTGGTACGTACGCCACGAGCCCCAGCTCTGGCCGCCATCGGTACTCACGCGCATCGAGTCCGGACCGCTCGCGCCCCACGTCACAGAGCTGGTGAGCGCGACATCGTGCGCGTTGATGAAGGATGCTCCGCCCTCGAGAGAGATCGTCCCGACCGGAATCGTTGCATCGCACCGCACCACGTAGGTCGAGACCGGTCCCCAGTTGCCCAGGCCGTTCTTCGCCTTCACCCGGAAGTACCAGGTGCCGCCCGCGAGCGGCGTGGACGAGGTCCACTCGGTGCTCTCGGCTCCCACAAGATCAACGAAGTTGTTCGGAAGGACGCCCGGGTCGGTGCTCCAGGAGTAGGAGTAGCCGTCGATGCCCCACGCGCTCGTGCTCTGGCTCCACTCGAACCGCGGAGGCGTGCCACCCGCCTGGTACCAGGACTGTTGATCGGGATGAGTCGGAGAGCCGAGCCCGGAGACCGCCGAGCCGGTGAGGTCAGGCGTGGGCAGCAGCCAGTCCTTGCCCCCGCCCGAGACCACCCGGACGGATCCTCCCGAGCCCACGAGCCATCCTGCTCTCGTGGCGGGGTCCCGCACCTGGATCGCGCGCCAACTCTGGCCCGCGGGGGACTGGACCGTGCTGTCGGCCAGCCAGTTCTGTCCACCGTCGACGGTCCTGCGGATGGTCCCGTTCTCACCGACCGCCCACGCGGTCTGCGTGTCGAGCATGTGGACCGCATTCAGTGCGTTGGTGGTGTTGGCGCTCTGGGCCACCCACGTCTGCCCGCCGTTGGTCGAGCGCCGGATGACGCCCGCACCCGAGATCACGTTGCGCCCGACGACGGTGCCGACCTGTGTCGTTGCGAAAGAGACGTCGTAGAGGTCGTTGGCGCCGGTGATGCCGGTGCCGGCCTCGATCCATGCGCCCTGACTGGCGCCGCCGGTGGTGGTGCGGTAGACGACCGACTTGGGCGTGGTGGTCCAGCTGTCGATCCCGACCGCCCAGCCATGCGTCGGACTCACGAAGTCGACCGCGCGAAGTGTGGAGCGAGCATTGTAGTTCGGGTGGGTCTGTCCTGCTTCACGATGGTCGGGACCCTCAAGCACGAGGCTCCAGTCCACTCCGCCGTTCGTCGTCCGAAACACGAGGCCCATCTGGTTCATGTTCCATTCGGGGGGGGTCCGGCGCGCGACGAGGAAGCCGATGTTCTCGTCAACGAACTTCATGTCGAAGGCGATGCGGCCACTGCCGCCGCCCGAGAACACTACTCCGTAGAGCCGGAACGCCTTCATCCGGGTCCACGAGTTCCCGCCGTTGGTCGTGCGCCAGACCCACGCGTCCTTGGTCAGATACCACCCGCGATCGCGGTCGACGAAGCTCACCGCGACTATCTCCTCGGTGGTCCCACTGGGCAGTACCTCCCAGTTTTGGCCGCCGTTGCGCGTCCGGAGCAGCGTCCCGCCTGTCCCGGCGACCCATCCCCAGTTGTCGTCCACGAAGTGGACATCGTTGTAGTCGGCGTTCCACGGGACCGTGGCCGCCGTTGCGGGCTCCGGCGTCACGAATACGGGAAGCATCGTGAACACAAGCAGCGCGCAGAGCGCCGAGGAAAGGAGTCGGCGAAGGCCGGTCATACGCATGCGATTACCCCTATCGAGCCATGAGGCCGGTCTGCGGGGGAGTTGCCGGTCACCCGCGCCACGAAACGTAGCACGCCGTATGCCGACATCGACGGCTCATCATACGATGCGCACAACTAATCCTTGGCCGCGCCACGCACGGCCGACGGAGTGCTATCCGATCAGCTTCCGCAGGCTCTCGCGCAGCCCGGCACCCATCTCCTCGCTCTCGAGGGCGAGGGCCACGTTGGCCTCGAGCCACGACTGCACGTTGCCGGTGTCGTACCCGGTCGAGGTCATCTTGACCGCGTACATGTCCTCGGTCTCGAGCAGCTCGCGCAGCGCGTCGGTGAGCTGGATCTCCCCGCCGCGTCCAGCCTCGATGCGCGGAAGGATCTCCATGACCGCGGGCGTGAGCAGGTAGCGGCCGAAGATCGCGAGGTTGCTCGGCGCCTCGTTGGCGGGCGGCTTCTCGACCATGTCGGTGAGCTTCCACACGCCCGGCTCGACCTCGTGGCCGGCGATGACCCCGTAGCGTGAGACGTACTGCTGCTCGACCTCCTCGACCGCGATGACCGACGCGCCGCCGTAGCGCTCGTGGACCTCGGTGAGGCGCGTGAGGCAGGAGTGGTCGGGCACGATCACGTCGCCGAGCATCACGAAGAACGGCTCGGTGCCGGTGAAAGGCGCCCCGCAGAGCACCGCGTGACCGAGGCCCCGCGGGCGCTTCTGCCGCACGTAGAATACCTCGGCGAGCTCCGAGATCGAGCGGACCTCGCGCAGCTTGACCGTGTTGCCCGAGGACTCGAGCAGGCTCTCGAGCTCGATGGAGCGGTCGAAGTGGTCCTCGATCGCCCGCTTGCCCCGGCCGGTCACCATGAGGATCTCGTCGGCGCCCGCTGCGACGGCCTCCTCGACCACGTACTGGATCACCGGCTTGTCGACCACCGGCAGCATCTCTTTGGGCTGCGACTTGGTCACCGGCAGAAAGCGGGTCCCCAGACCCGCGGCAGGGATGATGGCCTTCATGTGAGTCCTCTCGTCCGTTGGTCAGGACGGCACGGCTCGAACGCGACCGCGCTTACAGTGCCTGCAGCACCTCGGCGGCGGCGGAGACGAAGTCGTCGATCTCCTGATCGGTGTGCGCGAGCGAGGCGAAGGTCGCCTCGAACTGGCTCGGCGCCAGCCAGAAGCCGCGGTCGAGCATCCCGCGGAAGTACGCCGCGTAGCGCTCGGTGTCGCTCGTGGACGCGGTGGCCCAGTTCGAGACGTCGAGGTGGGTGAAGAACATGCACGCCATCGAGCCCACGCGGTTGCACGAGGTGTGGATGGCCGCGCTACCGGCCGCACGGCACAGCCCGTCGGCGAGACGCTTACCCTTGCGGTCCAGCTCCTCGTAGACGCCCGGCTGGCTGAGCGCCTCGATCGTCGCGAGGCCCGCGACCATCGCCACGGGGTTTCCGGAGAGCGTACCCGCCTGGTACACGGGGCCCACGGGGGCGAGGTGCTCCATGATCTCGCGCTTGCCGCCGAAAGCGCCCACCGGGAACCCGCCTCCGATGATCTTGCCGAGCGTGGTCAGGTCGGGCGTGACGCCGTAGAGCTCCTGGGCGCCGCCGAGGGCGACCCGGAACCCGGTGATGACCTCATCGAAGATGAGCACCACGCCGTAGGTGTCGCAGAGCGCCCGGATCCCCTGCAGAAACCCGTCGCGCGGCGGGACCACGCCCATGTTGCCCGCGATGGGCTCGACGATGATGGCCGCGATCTCCTCGGCGGAGTTCTCGAGGACCTCGGCCACGGCGTCGAGGTCGTTGTAGGGCAGGACCACCGTGTCGGCCGCGGTGCCGGCGGTCACGCCCGGCGTCGAGGGGATGCCGAGGGTGAGCAGGCCGCTGCCCGCCGAGACGAGCAGCGAGTCGGAGTGCCCGTGGTAGTTGCCCTCGAACTTGATGAACTTGTCGCGGCCGGTGTAGCCCCGGGCGAGGCGGATGGCGCTCATGGTCGCCTCGGTGCCCGAGGAGACCATGCGGACCTCCTCGATGCCGGGGACCGCGGCGGCGACCGCCTCGGCGAGCGCGACCTCGGCGCAGGTGGGCGCGCCGTAGGAGGTGCCGCGGTCGAGCTGTTCGCGCACCGCGTCGAGCACCGCGTCGGGTGCGTGGCCGAGGATCATGGGACCCCAGGAGGCGACGAAGTCGACGTACTCGCGGCCGTCGATGTCCCAGACGCGCGACCCCTTGGCGCGATCGACGAACCGCGGCTCGATGCCCACGCTCTTGTACGCACGGACGGGCGAGTTCACGCCGCCGGGGATCAGCTTGCAGGCCGCGGAGAAGAACTCGGAGGACGACATCGTCATAGGTGGATCCGCTCCTTGGAGTCGCGTGACCGGACCCTCGTATTCTACACGTTCGGGAGCCGTTGTCGGTGCGACGCCGGGGCCGGTGGCCTACTCGCCGAAGTACCGCATCGACGTCTTCTTGAACTCCTTCACCGAGTAGAGCAGGCGCGGCGCGGGCAGTCCGGTCGCCTCACGGATGCGTTCCGCGATCCGCTCGCACTCCTCGCGGCTGCGGCCGTGCATCATGGTGTAGAGGTTCGCGGGCCATGTGGGCGCGCTCGGCCGCTGATAGCAGTGGCTGACCTCCTTGAACGAGGCCATGATCGGGCCGACCTCCTCCACGCGTTCTTCGGGAGCGGTCCACACGCCCATGGCGTTCGCGGCGAAGCCGGTCTTGTGGTGCTTGATAGCCGCGCCGAACCGCCTGATCACCCGCGCGTCGACCCACGCCTGCGTGCGCTCCAGCACCCACGCCTCGTCGACGTCGACGCCGCGGTCCTGGAGGCGGGCTGCGATGCCCGCGAACGGCTCGAGGCCCTCGGGCAGGTCGTCTTGGAGGAGCCGCGCAAGCGCCTTCTCCTCGGCGGAGAGCGTCACTGCCTCGGTCTCGGCGGGCTTGACGATGGGAGGCGCCTCGCCCCGGGCCGCACGCTCGCCCGTCAGGTCGAAGTCGACCTTGATCTTGAAGAGCCGGATCGCGGGCAGGTTCAGGATGTCGTCGATGCGCGTGGTCTCGGCGATCTCGGCGAGGATCTCCTCGATGCGCTGCTCGCTCTCGGCGATGAGCGTGAACCAGACGTTGTAGCGGTCCTCGCGCAGGTAGTTGTGGGTCACGTTGGGATAGCAGTTGATGAGCGCCGCGACCTCTTCGACCCGCTCGGGCGGGACGGCGATCGCGCAGAGCGTGGAGCGGAACCCGAGGCGGTGCGAGTCGAAGATCGCGCCTATGCGGCGGATCACGCCGGAGGCCTTGAGGCCCGCCACCGAGTCGTAGACGCCGGCCTCGGTGCCGCCCACGCGCTCGGCAAGGGTGGCATAGGGGGAGGCGGTCACAGGGAAGCCGCCCTGGATCTCGGTGAGGACCCGCTTGTCGAGCTCGGTGAGCGTGGTGGCGTCAGCCATTCGTGCGTCCTCCCTCGGCCGGGGCGTCGGCGCACTCGCCGGTCCACCCCGGGGGCTCGTAGATGCAGTAGGGCTCGGCCTCGAGATAGTCGCCGGTGATCTCGAGCGCCCGGGCGCGGCAGCCGCCGCAGACGGCCTTGTACTCGCACGCGCCGCACTTGCCCTTGAGGAGCGAGTAGTCACGCAGGTCGTTGAAGACGTTCGACTCGGTCCAGATCTCGGAGAACGGCTTCTCCTTGACGTTGCCGAGCTGCATGTCGAAGTAGCCGCACGGCTGCAGGTCGCCCACGTGGCTGATGAAGCAGAAGGTGATCCCGCCGAGACACCCGCGGGTCATGGCGTCCAGGCCGTACTCCTCGCGCGTGACCTTCTTGCCCTCGGCCTTGGCCTTCTGGCGGATGATGCGGTAGTAGTGCGGCGCGTCGGTGGGCTTGAAGTGCAGCGGGCTCGTCTTCTGGCGCTCGTAGGCCCACTCGAGCACGGCCTCGTACTCCTCGGGCGGGAGCTCCTGCTCGAGCAGGTCGGAGCCGCGGCCGGTCGGCACGAGCATGAAGATGTGGAACGCGTCGACGCCGAGGGACTCGGCGAGGTCGTGGACCGCCTCGACCTTGTCGGCGTTGAGCTTGGTGACGGTCATGTTGACCTGCACGCCCACGCCGTGGCGCTTGGCGATGCGGATGCCCTCGACGGTCTGCTCGAAACAGCCCGGCTCGCCGCGGAAGGAGTCGTGCTCCTCGGCGGTGGGGAAGTCGATGGAGACGGAGATGCGCGGGATGCGGTGCGCGGCCATCTGCGCGGCGATCTCGTCGGTGATGAGCGTGGCGTTGGTGCCGATGACCGGCATGGCGCCCTTGTCATGACAGTAGTCGACGATCTCCCAGATATCCGGGCGCATGAGCGGCTCGCCGCCGGTCAGGATGAAGATCGGGTTGGTGATCGTGACGATGTCGTCGATGGTCGCCTTGATCTGGTCGAGCGAGAGCTCGCCGGCGTACGCGCCGAACTCGGCCGCCGCGCGGCAGTGCGCGCACGAGAGGTTGCAGCTGCGCGTGATCTCCCAGGCGATGATGCGCGGCGGCTTGATGCCGGTGCGGGCCTCGTAGGCCTGCGCAGCCTCGCCGCCCCCGGGGCGGAAGCCCACGGAGCGCGCGCCGCCGTGGCGCTGGCGGTCGACACCGGCGGGATGGCCGCCGGGACCGCCGGGAACGCCCGCGGGGTGACCGCCGGGACCGCCCGGCACGCCGGCGGGGTGGCCGCCGGGAACGCCCGCAGGGTGTCCGCCCGCGGCCCCGGAGAGCGGGATACCGATGCCCACGCCGCCGCAGGGCGCCTCGGCCTCGGCGATCTCCTGCTCGGTGAGCGTGCCATCGTCCTGACCGAGCTCCGCCTCGAGATCGAGGTCCGGGCGGGCGTCGGCGTTGCCTACGTTGTCAGCCATGCGTGCGAGTCTCCTAGCCTTCGCGCAGCCAGCGGGCCGCGTCCTTCGCGTGGTACGTGAGGATCAGGTCGGCGCCGGCTCGCTTGAAGCCGAGGAGCGTCTCGAGCACCACCCGACGCTCGTCGACCCACCCGTTGGCCGCGGCCGCCTTGACCATCGCATACTCGCCACTCACGTTGTAGGCGGCGGTGGGATGGCCGAACTCGTCGCGCACGCGGCGGATGATGTCCATGTAGGCGAGCGCCGGCTTGACCATCACGATGTCGGCCCCCTCGGCGATATCGAGCGCGACCTCGCGGAGCGCCTCCTCGCTGTTGCCGGGGTCCATCTGGTAGGCCCTGCGGTCACCGAACGCCGGCGTGGAGTCGGCAGCGTCGCGGAAGGGCCCGTAGTACGCCGAGGCGTACTTGGCCGCGTACGACATGATCGGCACGTCGGTGTAGCCCTCGGCATCGAGCGCGGTGCGGATCGCCGCGACGCGGCCGTCCATCATGTCGCTCGGGGCGACCATGTCCGCGCCCGCCTCGGCGTGGCTGAGCGCGGTCGAGGCGAGCATCTCGAGGGTGACGTCGTTCATGACGCACCCCTGCTCGTCGAGCGCGCCGCAGTGGCCGTGGGAGGTGTACTCGCACATGCACACGTCGGTGATGACGTAGAAGTCGGGGTCGTGTGCCTTGATCGCGCGGATCGCCTCCTGGACGATGCCCTCCTCGGCGTACGCGCCGCTCCCCGCCTCGTCCTTGCTCTCGGGCAGGCCGAAAAGGATCACCGCCGGGATCCCGAGGGACTTGAGCTCGTCGACCTCGGCGGGGAGCTGGTCGATCGAGAGCTGGAAGACGCCGGGCATCGAGGTGACCTCGTTGCGCACGCCCGTGCCGGGCATGACGAACAGCGGGTAGACGAGGTCGCCCGCGTCGAGCGCGTTCTCGCGGAACATCGCCCGCAGGGTGTCGGTGCGCCGCATGCGGCGCGGTCGATAGGCGGGGAACTCCATGCCGGCCTCCTACTCCACGAACTCTTCGACGCTGACGGGCCGCTCGGGGGAGCCTTCGGCGCGTCCAGGCGCCGCAGCGCCGCCGGCCTTGAACTCGACCAGGCGCTTGAAGAGCAGCACGGCGTAGACCGCTGACGCGGCGAGGACCACCCAGTACAGGATCTGTACGATCGGCCCCGCATAGTAGATGAACTCCTGGAACGCCACTGCGAACTCCGACTGGGCTCCGATGGGCATCTTCCCACCCCTCCTGTCACGCGCGGGCACCCGGGCCCGCGCCAGCGATCCGAACCGTATCTAACAGTCGAGGCGACCCGCAGGGCTGCGGACCGCCTCGACATCACTACCGTTGGTGGAGACGAGCGGATTCGAACCGCCGACCTCTGCCGTGCGAAGGCAGCGCTCTCCCAACTGAGCCACGTCCCCACTTAGTCGCTTCTCCCATGCGGGCGAAAGCGAACAATAGAATGCCGAGCGAAACGCCGGTTGTCAAACCCGGGACCGCGTCTTAGTCCGTCTCGCCACCCACGGGAGTGCCGGACTCGATCGCGAGCTCGGCCTCCGTGCGGTCGGCCATGTCGGCGAGTTCGTTGAGCGTGATCTCCTCGTCGCTCAGGTAGCACGCCGGGTCGGGCTCCCACAGGTCGCCGGTCGCGGCCTCGGCACGCACCCGGAAGTTGCCGCCGCAGATCGAGAGCCACGAGCAGGTCGCGCAGCGGCCCTTCACGTGCGGGCGCTTGTCCTTGAGCTTGGCCATGAGCTCGCTCTGCTCGGTGTCACCCGAGACATCCGTCCAGATCTCGGAGAATGGACGCTGGCGGACGTTGCCCATCGAGTAGTGGCGCCAGAACTGGTCGGGGTAGACCTCGCCGTTCCACGACACGCAGGCGATGCCGTTGCCGCTTGAGTTGCCCTGGTTCCACTGGAGGAGCTGCAGCACCTGCTCGGCGCGCTCCGGGTCCTCCTTGAGGAGCTCCATGTAGACGAACGGCCCGTCGGCATGGTTGTCCACGGTGAGGATCTCCGGCGCGAGCCCGTCGTCGAACATCTCCTTGGTGAGGTCCATGATGAGCCGCACGGCCTCGCGGGTCTCGTCGTGGCTCAGGTCCTCCTTCATGAGCTCCGAACCGCGGCCGGTGTAGACGAGGTGGTAGAAGCACGCACGCGGGATGTTCTCCTCGCGCATCACCTTGAAGATCTCGGGGATGTCCTGCCAGTTGCGCTTGTTGATCGTCATGCGCAGACCGACCTTGATGCCGGCGTCACGCGCGTTGCGGATGCCCTCGATCGACTTGTCGAACGAGCCGGGCAGCCCGCGGAAGCTGTCGTGGGTCTCGCGGGCTCCGTCGAGCGACACGCCTACGTAGGAGAGGCCGACCTCGGCATACTGCTTGGCCTTCTCGGCGGTGATGAGCGTCCCGTTGGTGGAGATGACGACCCGCATGCCCTTGCCCTTGGCGTAGTGCATGAGCTCGACGAGGTCCTTGCGGATCGTGGGCTCGCCGCCGGAGAAGAGGAGTACCGGCGCGCCGAACTCCGCCAGGTCGTCGATCATCGTCTTGGCTTCCTCGGTGCTCATCTCGCCAGCATAGTCACGGTCCTCGGACTGCGCGTAACAGTGGACGCACTTGAGGTTGCAGCGCTGCGTGCAGTTCCACACCACGACGGGCTTCTTGTCGCGCGCGAACTGGAGCAGGTCGCTCGGGAGCTTGGACGAATCGCGGTCGTAGCGAAGCACGTCACCGGGTTCGACGGCCCCGCAGTAGAGCTTGGAGATTCCTATCATGGTTGCGCGTTCCTTTCGATTCCTGCTCGACTACTCGGGCGATCCGTCAGAGATGTGGCCCACGACCGCTTCGACGAGGCCGGGGATGGTGTACTCCTCGGCCTCCACGCCCACGGTGAGCCCGAGGTCGCGTGCGGTGTCCGAGGTGATGGGGCCGATCGAGGCGATGAGCGCCTGCGAGAGGGTCGGAGCAATATCCGTGCCCTCGGCGAGCTGCATGAAGTTCTTGACCGTCGACGAAGAGGTGAAGGTGATCACGTCGACGGTGCCCTCGGCGAGTCGGGCGAGCACGCTCTGCTCCCCAGCCCCGAGGACGGTGCGGTAGACGGGCACCACGTCGACGATCGCGCCCCGCTCGCGCAGGGTGTCGGGCAGGATCTCGCGGGCCTCGAGCGCACGCGGGATGAGCACGCGGCTCCCCTCGCCCACGCCCCGCTCGCAGAAGCCCTCGATGACTCCCTCGGCGCGGTACTCCGAGGGCACGTAGTCGGGGCGGATGCCGTGCTCCATGCAGCGCGCGGCGGTCGCGGGGCCGATGGCGGCGACCCGGCAGCCGGCGAGCGCGCGGGCGTCGGTGTCCATCTCCTCCATGCGGTCGAAGAACTGTCCCACGCCGTTGACCGACGTGAAGACGAGCCAGTCGTAGACCTGGAGGTTACGGATGGCCTCGTCGACCGGGTCCCACGACTCGGGGTCGACCACGCGGATCGTGGGGAACTCGAGGACCTCGGCGCCCAGGTCGATGAAGCGCTCCGAGAGATCGGAGGCCTGCGCGCGCGAGCGGGTCACGATCACGGTCTTGCCGAAGAGCGGCTTGTCCTCGAACCAGGCGAGCTGCTCGCGCAAGTTCACGACCTCGCCCACGATAGTGATCGCGGGCGCCTTGAACTTGGCAGCGGCCGCCTTCTCGGCGATGTCGCCGAGCGTGCCGACGAGGGTCTCCTGACGCGGGGTGGTGCCCCAGCGCACGAGCGCGACCGGCGTGTCGGCGGAGCGGCCGTAGGTCATGAGCCGCTCGGTGATGATGGGCAGGTTCTTCACGCCCATGAAGAAGCAGATGGTGCCCACCGCGGTCGCGAGGTGCTCCCAGTTGACGTCGGTGGTCTCCTTGGTGGGGTCCTCGTGACCGGTGACGAAGGCCATGTCGGTCGTGATCCCGCGGTGCGTGACCGGGATGCCGGCGTAGGCCGGAGCGGCGTAGCCGCTGCTGATGCCCGGCACGACCTCGAAGGGGATGTCGCGCTCGGCGAGTGCGAGGGCCTCCTCGCCGCCGCGGCCGAAGATGAAGGGATCGCCGCCCTTGAGACGGGCCACTACCTTGCCGCCGTCCTCGAGCGCTTTCTCGACCAGGATGGCGTTGATCTCCTCCTGGGTGACGTGCTCGGAGAAGCCCTTCTTGCCCACGTAGATGATCTCCGCGTCCGGGTCGGCCGCCGAGAGGAACCGCGGGTTGGCGAGGTAGTCGTAGACCACGACCTCGGCCTTGGCGAGGCATTCGAGCCCCTTGACCGTCATCAGGCCCGGGTCCCCGGGTCCTGCGCCGATCAGGTAGACGATGGGAGCGCCCATCCGACCTCCTTGGTGTCCGTCACGCTTCGTTCTTCACGGTCCGTCATGTTCAGATTCTCACAAGCATCCCGCGCGGGCCGGAGGGCCGCCGCGCGATGCGAACGGAGCACTACGTCTCGAGCAGGCCGTCCACGCGGCCGTCCGCCGCGTCGGCCGCGGCACGCACCTCGGCGAGGATCTCGGTCGCGCCGAGTCCGCGAAGCGACTCGACCATCGCGTGGCCGAGAGCCTCGGGCTCGTCGGCGGCGCCGGTGAGGCGGTGCCTGACGATCCGCGTGCCGTCCACGCTGCCCACGAAGGCGTCCATGACCAGCTCGCCGCCCTCGAGACGCGCGTACGCGCCGATGGGCACCTGGCACCCGCCCTCGAGCGAGCGCATGACCACGCGCTCGGCGGTCACGCACGCGAAGGTCTCGGGGTGCGAGAGCTGCTCACACACGCCGGCCATGAACTCGTCGTCCTCGCGGATCTCCACGCCGATCGCACCCTGTCCCACGGCCGAGACCATCTGGTCGGTGCCGATGTAGTGGCTGATGCGCTCGGCCCATCCCATGCGGGTGATGCCGGCGCTGGCGAGGATGACCGCGTCGACCTCACCCTCCTCGGCCTTGCGCATGCGGGTGTCGAGGTTGCCGCGCACGTCGACGATCTCGAGGTCGGGGCGGAGCGCCACGACCTGGCTGCGGCGGCGCAGGCTCGACGTGCCGAGCCTCGCGCCCTCGGGCAGGGTATCGAGGTCCCATCCGGCGTCCCCGCTGACGATGACGTCGCGCGGGTCGACGCGCTCGGGCGTGGCCGCGATGACGCAGCCCTCGGGGAGCTCCGTGGGAACGTCCTTCATCGAGTGGACGCACAGGTCGACCGTGCCGGCCATGAGCTCGACCTCGAGTTCCTTGGTGAAGAGCCCCTTGCCGCCCACCTTGGCGAGCGGGACGTCGAGGATCTTGTCGCCGGTGGTCTTGATGACCTTGAGCTCGACGGGCAGGCCGGTGATCTCGGCGACCCGCGCCTTGATGTACTCGCTCTGCCACAGGGCGAGCTTGCTCCCCCTCGTTCCGATGACCAGCTTCTGGCGGCTAGCAGCCAAGGGTGTCTCCCATCTCGTTCTGAGCGCTCTTGTCGGCGGCCCGCCCGGCGGCTCGTTCGGCCTTGCCGAGGAGCGTCTTGATCAGGCCCTGGTGGGCGGGCTTGCCCTCCGGGTTGGTGTCGAGGCCGTAGAGGAAGCGGGCGGCCTCGATGTAGTCGTAACCGTCCTTCTCGCCCGCGACCATCTTGAGGCGGGCGGTGGGACCGTGAAGCATCTTGTTCACGATGGAGCTCGTGAGCGCCTCGACCGTCTTGAGCTCCTTCTCGGAGAGCCCGCCGAGCCGCTTGAGGGCCTTCTCGAGCTCGGCCATGCGCACCTGCTCGGCCTTGGCCCGGATCGCCGCGACCGTGGGCACGACCTCCATCGACTCGATCCAGCGCTCGAACGCGACCATCTCCTCGGCGATGATCTCCTCGGCGCGGCGCGCCTCGCGCATCCGCTCCTCGAGGTTGGACTCGACAACGCCGTTCAAGTCGTCGATGTCGTAGAGGAAGACGTCGTCGAGCTCGTTGACGTCCGGGTCGATGTCGCGCGGCACGGCGATATCGATGAGGAAGAGCGGGTTGCCTTTGCGCCCGCGCATGGTGGGCGCCACCTGCTCCTTGGTGATCACGTGGTGCGTGGCGGCGGTCGACGAGATCACGATGTCGGCCTCGCGCATCCGCTCGAAGAGCTCGTCGTAGCGGATCGCCTCGCCGCTGAAACGGCCGGCGAGCTCCTCGGCGCGCTCGTAGGTGCGATTCGCGACGAGCACGCTCTTCACGCCGTTGCACACGAGGTGCTTCGCGGTCAGCTCGCTCATCTTGCCCGCGCCGAGGATGAGGATCGTACGGCCGTCGAGCGAGTCGAAGACCTTCTTGGCGAGTTCCACCGCCGCGTAGCTGATCGAGACCGCGTTCTCGCCGATGTCGGTCTCGGTCCGCACCCGCTTGCCCACCTCGAACGACTGGCGGAAGAGACGGTTGAACACGCGGCCCACGGACTCGGTGCCGAACGCGTGCTCGTAGGCCTCCTTCACCTGACCGAGGATCTGGGCTTCGCCGATGACCATCGAGTCGAGGGAGGCGACCACCCGGAACAGGTGGCGCACGACCGCCTCGCCCTCGGAGAAGTAGAGGTAGCGCACGAGCTCATGCCGGTCGAGATCGTGGTAGTCCGCGAGGAAGTCTATGACCGCGGCCGAGCCGTCGGCCCCGGCGGCGGTGACCGCGTAGATCTCGGTGCGGTTGCAGGTAGAGAGGATGACCGCCTCGGCCACGTCGGGGGTCGCCATGAGAAGCGAGAGCGCCTCTTCCTGCCGATGGGCGGGGAAGGTGAGCTTCTCGCGTATCTCGACCGGTGCGGTCTTGTGGCTCAGGCCGACGAGTGTCAGGTGCATGGCGTCAGGCTCGCGTCGTCTGTCGCAGGTCAGGGAACCCAGGTATCCGGGGCACGGGTACGCCCTCGCCGGAGCGGTGCATGGTGTTCAGGCAAGCAGGCCCGGCGAGGGCGGTATCCGTGCAACACACGCTGTGACCACGCACCTTCTGCACACTGCCTGAACAGTACGATTCTATCATCCTCGGCGCACCTTCGCCACGTCGCGGTCGACGATGCGGAAGAAGAGCTCAGGGAGCAGGCCCTTGAGGCGGAAGTAGAAGCGGCTCGTGGCGTCCGGGATGATGTGGAAGCGCCCGCGCTCCATGCCGCGCACCACCGCGTGCGCGACCCGGTCGGGCGCAATCGGCTTGATGTTGCCGGCCACGGCCTCGGTCTCGGGCGGCCGCATCCGCTTCTCGGCCGCGAGCGCCGGCGTGTCGGTGTCGGGCGGGAGCACCACGGAGACCGCGACGCCGTGCGGCCGCATCTCGAAGCGGAGCGCTTCGCTGAAGCCGAGCACCGCGTACTTCGCCGCCGCGTACCCCGTGTACCCGTAGATGCCGAGGAATCCGGCGACCGAGGAGACGTTCACGATGTGGCCTCGGCCACGCTCGAGCATCCCCGGCACGACGGCCTTGCACGGGTTGACCACGCTCCAGTAGCCCGAGGTCATGTTCGCCTCGAGGTCGGCGAGGGGCATGGAGGCGAACTCGCCGGGCACGATCACCCCGGCGCTGTTGACGAGGATGTCGGGCGCGAACCCCTCGGCAGCGAGGGTCTCGAACGCGCACGTGGTCGCATCCGGGTCGCCGAGGTCGACGCTCGCAACGAGCACGCGCTGTGACGCGTCGCGCCTCACCGCCGAGACCGCCTCCTGGGCGATCTCGAGCCGGCCGGGGTCGCGGGCGATGAGCGCCACGTGGGCGCCGCGCGCGGCGAACTCCTTGGCGCACGCGAGCCCGATGCCGCTGCTGCCGCCGGTGACGACGGCGTGTGCTCCCGCGAACACGTCAGTCCCCGGCGCCGGCGTCCGCGGGCGGCGCCGCCTCGAGCACCGCGGTGGTCGCCGCGGCCGCCGCGAAGCGCCGGAAGACGTCCTCGGCGTCGGGACACTCGCCGGCCATGACGCGCTCGAACAGGTCCGACGCGGCGATGGCCTCGAAGATTGGCTTGCGCACCGGCTCGCCGCCGGGGACGCGCTCCAGCACGAGCCTCCTGATCCTGCCGAGGAGCGCGACGTAGCACTCCCACTCCTCGCCGTAGGCCGCCTCGAGCTCACGTCGGATGCGCTTGGCGACGACCGGGGCCGCCCCGCCCGTCGAGATGGCGATCTGCAGCGGGCCGCGCTTGACGATGGACGGCACGATGAAGTTGCACAGCTCCGGCACGTCCACCACGTTGACGAGGCACCCCTGCCCCTCGGCCTCCTGGTAGACGGCACGGTTGACCTCGGTGGAGTCGGTGGCGCAGACCACCAGGAACGCTCCGGCGAGGTCCCCGCGGACGTATCCGCGCTCCTCGTGGGTGATGAGCCCCTGGGCCACGAGCGACTCCACGCCTGGCGTGACGAGCGGGGCGATGCAGTGGACGTCGGCACCGTACTCGAGCAGCGTCTCCATCTTGCGCTCCGCGACACTCCCCCCGCCCACGACCACGGCGAGCCGGCCGCGGAGGTCACAGAAGACGGGGTAGTAGGCGTAGGTGTACGGCTCAGTCACGGGCAGACCTCACAGTCCGAAGATATGGAAGCCGGTGGGGACGGTCCGCGCGATCACCGCGAGCACGACCACGGCCACGAGGCCCACGAGGGCGATGCGGGCGAGCAGCTTGCCGGAGGCCCCGCTCTTGTAGTGCAGGAACAGGTAGCTGCCGAAGATCCCCCACACGACCCCCGAGAGCATGACGCGGGGATCGAACCACCATGCGGGCAGCCCGAACTCGATCGCCCGGATGATGCCGAGGAGCATGCCGGCGGTGTAGACCGGGTAGGCGAGCATGATCGCGCGGCGCGCGAGCTGCTGCGTCTGGGTGAGCGAGGGGAGCCGCTTCATGAGCGCCGAGGTCTTGTGCTTCTTGAGCTGCGCCCCCTGCACGAGGTAGACCGCCGAGGCGGCCGCGGCGACCGCGAAGCCGGCGTTGGCGGTCATGATCATCGCCACGTGGATCGCGACCCGCCAGCTGTCGAGCTGCTCGAGCGCGTCGGCGGTGAGCTCGGCGCCGGTCGAGCCGAGCGAGATCTGGGCGATCGCCATCGCGACGAACGCGACGGGCACGAGCACCGTGCCGTAGAGCTTGAGCTTCACCAGGTGCTCGACCACGAAGTAGATGAGGATGAGCGCCCAGGCGGTCAGCGAGAGCGAGTTGAAGGCGCCGGTGATCGGCACCTCCTGCGTCGCCCCCCAGTGCAGGCCGATCGAGGCGGTGTGGGTCAGGAACCCGGCGCCCGTGGCGAACGTGGCGTACCACGCGAAGACGGGCCGCTTAGCGACGAAGTGGTAGACGTAGAGCACCGTCGCGACCATGTAGAGCGTCATGGCGAACCACAGGTTCACCAACGCCGCCTGTTCCACGTCCCGCCTCCTTCCCGCCTCAGGGCATCATCGACCGCTCGCCGGACACGTCGCGCGACGCTACTCGCCCGCGCGACGCTCCATGGACTCCTCGAGTACCTGCACCTCACGCTCGAGACGCATGAGTCGGCGGAAGACCATGCCCACGTACGCCATCAGCGCGACCCACAGGATACCGTAGGCGGCGAGCACGTAGGGCGCGTCGGTGATAGCGAGCCGGTAGAGCTCCTCGTTCGTCGGATCCATCTCGACAGTACCTCCTCGGAAGCGTGGTGACCGTACCTCGGCGGGGCAAGGGCCCGATCAGCCCTCGAGCGCCTCCTTCATGATCTCGACGCGCTCCTCGAGCCGCTCCTCGTTCATCCTGATCGAGTAGATGGCGTAGCCCACGAGCAGCATGCCGATCTGGCCGAGGATGAACGGGACGAGGTTCGAGGTCGCGAAACCCGACTGGAACACGACCGGGTGGTTCGACGGGATGAGCCGCGTGATGAAGAACGAGATCGGCGCGTTGATGAACGCGATGATGCCGAAGACCGAGGCGTAGACCGCGCGGCGCTCCTCGTCCTCGATGGAGTTCCGGAGCACGAAGTAGCCGATCATCATGAGCGTCATGATGAAGTAGGTGGTCAGCCTCGGCTCCCACTCCCACCACACGCCCCACGCCGCCCGGGTCCAGAGGATGCCGGTGATCATCGTGAGCGTCACGAAGACGATCGCCGTCTCCATTGCGATGCGCGACTTGGTGTCGTACTCCTTGCGCTTGGTCATCAGGAACCTGATGGCGAAGAACGCCGCGACACCGAAGACGAGGAACGACGCCTCGGCGACCGGCACGTGGAAGTAGAAGATCTTCTGGCTGAACCACGGCCGCTCATAGCGGTAGCCGTCGGCGGTGACCTCCTGGAGCGGGAACGCGGTGTCGATGCGCTCGGAGAGCGTGACCGTCCCGAACCGCTGCACCTCCGCGGTGGTGAACGCCATGACGAAGGCGACCGTGGTCAACAGGCCACCGATCACCAGCATCACCAGCGCTACTCTCAGCTGTTTCACGCCACGCCTCCTCGAAAGAGAGTCGACACCTGCCTCGGCTGACGCCCTAGGCGCCCAGCACGAACTCATAGAGCGCATACGCGGCGAGCACCATGATGGCGTCGTACGCCGCGATCAGTCCCATACCCGACCAGAACTGCTGCACATGGCCGTCCCCGCCGAGCACGGCCGCGGTGGTCGCCGAGACGCACGCGAGCAGGAGCGGATACATCAACGGGATGAAGAGTACCGCAAGCACGAAGTCCTTGCCCTTCGTGTTCACCGACATCGTAGCGAGGAGCGTGCCCACCCCCGCGATGCCCACCGCCCCGCCGAGGAGGGCGACGGGGATCATCCACAGCTGGCCGCCGTACTCACTCCCCTGCAGGAACAGGAAGGCGAAGACGGGGATCGTGAGCACCTGCACGATGAGCAGGAAGATCATGTTGCCGATCGCCTTGGCGAAGAAGATCACCGGCCGGTCCACCGGCGAGAGCAGCAGCGCCTCAAGGCACCCCTGGTCCTTCTCGTGCACGAGCGAGCGGTTGAGCCCGAGCATGCTCGTGAAGACGAACGCGAGCCACAGGAGGCCCGCCGCGATGGTCCGCGGATCGAACGCCGTGCCCGCCTGGGAGAGCGCGATCTGGTAGACCACCATCGTGAGCAGCGCGTAGATGCCCATCGACGTGATCATCTCCTTGGTGCGCAGCTCCATGACGATGTCCTTGCGCAGGATCGCCCTGAACTGCCGCCAGGAGAGGCCGCGCCCGGGACGACGGGCGGTCGTCTCGGCCATGGTCACGACACCCCCGTTCCGACGGTGGCGCGGTAGGTCGCCGTGAACTCGTCCTCGTCGATCTCGGCCTTGGGCGCGGAGAGCACGACCTTGCCGCGCGCGAGGATGAGCGCATGGGTGCAGAGCTCGAGGCCCTTGGCGAGGTCGTGGCTGATCATCACGAACGTGTGCTCCGAGCGGATCTGGGCCATGAGCGAGTCGAAGATCTCCACCGCGTGCGGGTCGAGGCCGGAGTACGGCTCGTCGAGGAAGAGCACGTCAGGACGGTGCAGGAGCGAGCGCGCGATCGAGAGCCGCTGGAGCATGCCGCGCGAGAAGGTGCGCACGAAGTCGAGCCGCCGATGGTCGAGCTCCACGGCGGTGAGCAGCTCGCGCACCCGGTCGGCGGCGTCGTCCACACCGTACATCTCGGCGAAGAAGCGCAGGTTCTCCTCGGCGGAGAGGTCGGGATAGAGCAGCGGGTTGTGGCTGATCAGCCCGATGCGCTCGCGCAGCTCGACCGCGTCCTCGACCACGTCGAGGCCGAAGATGCGCGCCGAGCCTTTCGAAGGCGCCGTGAGCGTGGTCAGCACCTTGACGAGCGTGGTCTTACCAGCGCCGTTTGGCCCGAAGATCGAGAGGAACGCGCCTTGGGGGAGATCGAAGCTGACCTTGTCGAGCGCCTTGCGCGCGCCGAAGGTCCGGGTGAGTCCCCGGACCTCCACTGCGAGCGCGTTCTCTGGTGCTGTCGGTTCCGACATCAGCGTCCCTGGCCGCCTAAGAGACCGGCTCAGGACGCCTGCGCGGCCACATCGCGATGGCGCTACCCACCGAGAGCAGGCCGAAGCCGAACCACACCCAGCTGATGAGCGGGTTGATCTTGACGTTCATCTGGATGTTGCCGGCCTGGTCGAGCCCCTCGAAGACCACGAAGATGTCGCGGAGGAACTCGACGATGACGCTCACGTCGAGACGGGTCTGGTCCTGGCGGAAGTACCTGATCTGACCCGGCGTGGCTATGCCGGTCTGGCGCCCGTCGCGATAGACCTCGAAGATGAGCTCGGAGATCTGGTCGCCGTTGTCGAGCGTCTGGTCCTGGAAGCCCTGGAAGACGAACTCGTAGCCGCCGACCTCGAACTCGGCGCCCGGCTGGTTGGGGATGGAGAGTCGCGCGTCCTTCACGAACATCGACGAGCCGACCAGCCCGATGATGATGATCCCCATGCCGAGGTGGGCCATGAAGCCGCCCGACTGCGTGCGGGCCTTGAAGATGATCGAGCCGAGCGCGGAGAGGACGTTCTCGCCCTTGGCCGCGGCGCGCTTGCGGGCGCCGTTCACGAACAGGGAGATCGCCACCGCGATCGTGAGGGACCCGATGGCGAACCCGGCCATCGCCTCGTAGGTGAAGATCGAGGTCGCTGGGTTGGCGCCGGGGTTGTGGAACAGGTAGTGCGGCCACATCGCGTTCCACCACACGATCGCGAGCGCGACGAAGAGGAGTGCGGCGGCCACGAGCGGGTAGCGGACCTTCTGCATGAACTGGGCGCCCTCGGTCTTGCGCCACACGAGCAGCGGACAGACCGCGAGGATGAACATGTACAGGATGCCCACCGGCCGCGCGATCGCGTCGTAGGTCGTGGGACCGTAGGTCTTGCCGCCGAGCGCCGGCGAGAGCGTGAGCGCGGCGATGACGATGGCAGCGACAAGCATGAGCACGTTGTTGAAGTAGTACGCCGCTTCTTTCGAGGTGAGACTCTCGAACTCGTCCGCCCCCCGGAAGGAGTCGCCGCGCACGATGACCCCGATCGTGGCCGAGGCCATCACGCCCACCATCATGCCGAGGAACCACCAGAACGAGAGGTTGTCCGGGGCGAAGGCGTGGACCGACTGCACGATGCCGGAGCGCACGATGAACGTGCCGAGGATGACGAAGGTGAAGGTCACCGCCGACATCATGATCGACCACTTCTTGAACCCGCCGCGACGCTTGTAGACCGTGAACGAGTGCAGCAGGCCGACACCGGTCAGCCAGGGCAGCAGCGAGGCGTTCTCGACCGGGTCCCACGCCCAGTAGCCGCCCCAGCCGAGGACCACGTACGCCCAGACCGCGCCGAGCCCGTTACCGAGGCCGAGGAAGAGCCATGCGAAGACGGTGATGCGGTCGACGATGTCGACCCACAGCTTCGAGGAGTCGTTGATGATCAGCGCGCCGATCGCGAAGGCGAACGGCACCGCGAGGCCCGCGTAGCCCACGAAGAGCGTCGGCGGGTGGAGCATCATGGCCCAGTGCTCGAGCAGCGGGTTCATGCCGCCACGGATGAGGAGTTCGCCGCCGGGGCCGACCCACGAGGCCGGCGAGAGCTTGAACGGGTTGTTGAGCGGGATGAACAGCGCGGTCAGGAAGGTGAACTGCACCACGTTGAGCACCGCGAGCGAGACGTTGGAGAGCGGATCGGTGATCGACATCCGGCGATACGCGATCCACGCGGCGAAGATCGAGAGCAGCCACGCCCAGAAGAGCAGCGAGCCCTCCCGGCCTGCCCAGACCGCCGCGATCCGGAAGAACAGCGACAGCGACGAGACGTCGGTCGAGTGGTGCTGCGCGACGTACTCGAGGGAGAAGTCCTCCCGCAGGAACGCCGCGGTCAGCAGCGCGATCGCGGCCGAGGCGCCGATGAACACACCGAACGTCGCCAGGTATCCCAGGTTGGTGAGGCTCTCACCTCGCTTCTGTCCGAGCCTGTGGCCCCATACGAGGGCTCCCACCGACAGGAGCGTCGCCACGAGGGCGAGGCCCATGAACAGGTTGCCGAGGTTGGCCATGCGTCGGTACTCCCGCTTCCGTCAGGCCCCGTTCCCGCATCGGTCCCGGGGCGTTTCGCTTGAGGCGTCTGAAACGGCGCCCTCGTGCCACGCGGGCCGTGCCCGCGATCCCTACGCGTGCTGTGCCTACTGCTCGGTATCCGACATCGAGACGCTCGATGCCTCGAAGACGCCCTCGGCATCGATCATCCCGCCGAGAACCACCTGAGAACCGTCGGTCATGCCGTCGGGCAGCGCGCCGGTGTAGAAGATGTCGACCGTGGGCTGACCGCTGCGGTCGGCGACCGTGAAGCGCACCTCGCCGCCGGGCGGCTGGATGCTGCCGTCGACCACGAACCCGGTCAGACGAACGGGCAGGCCGACGATGTCATCGGCCTTGTCCTTGAGGTCGATGACGGTGAGCGCGCCGTCGGCGGACTCGTACTTGGACGGACACTCGGTCATCATGCTGTCCGACTCGAAGACGCCGTCAGCGTTGATGGCGCCGGTCAGGATCGCGGTCACCTCGTCACCGAAGGTGCTCGGGACGTTACCGTTGTAGACGATCCGCAGCGCGGGGCCGCTCTTCTGGTCCCGGTCGCGGATCTCGAACCGCATCGGACTCGCGTTGCCGTCCCACGAGCCCGGGACGACCATCCCGCTCACCTTGACGCGCTCGCCCTGGAACTCGGGGTTCTCAAGGAGTTCGCCCACCTCGCGGGTGTAGGCGCCGTCGCTCGCTCCGACGGAGAGGAAGATCGCTGTCACCGAGATCACGATGATCGCGGTCACGCCGATGAGCCGCATCTTGGCCCGCTTGTTCACGTCACCCACTCCTTTGTAGGGACCGCGCCCAGGGCGCCGGCACCACGAGCCACCGAGCACACTACTGCCCGTGACGGGGTGCGGGAGGTCACCGCTTGAACGCCTGCCTGCCTGAACATGCCGATACTACCACCGGAAGGGCCTGAGCGACAATCGGTCGACTCCCCGGCCGGCCCGTATCGGCCCGACCTCGTGAAAGCAAACACGATGCCTATCGCGGCACGCCGGCCCGCGCCGGCCCGGACCCCTGGAGCCACGTGACGTCCGGCTCGAAGCCGACCTCGTCGAGCAGGCGCAGGTACTCGGCGGGCGGCAGCTCTTTCGGGGAACCAGCCAGCGCCACGAGCGCCGCCTCGATCACGTTGGTGCCGAAGGAGCGGCCGGCGAGCCGCGGCGTCGTCGTGACGAGCAGCTCGACTCCGCGCGCGCGCAACTCCTCGACGTCGGCCGCGGTCGTCGTGTTCGTGACGACCCACTTCCCCCTCGTCTCCTCGCCCATGAACTTCCGCACGTACTGATAGTCGCCCGCGATGACGTCGAACCGGTCGTAGAGACCCGCCTGACCGGTCGAGGGCGGCTTGTCCTGCGCCGAGCCGGTCGGGTAGAGCCACGAGAACGGCAGCTGCACCACCACGGGCGCGAGCGCGTGGATCAGCGCGTCGAGCGTGCGCTTCCCGCGGATCAGCACCGGTACACCGAGCACGTAGAGCAGGTCCCCGTAGCGCAGGTCGCAACCGGCTTCGATGAAGCCCTCGGCGAGCCCGTAGCGGTCGACCGCCGAGGTCACGAGAACCCGCTTGCCGCGCAGATCGAGGCCGAGGTCCTCTCGCATGAAGCGGACGGTGGCGTGCTCGAGCGGGCCTTTCAGCGCCGCGCCACACACGAGCGGGGTGCGGGTCACGCTCGCCGCCAGCCTACGCGCCGCCCGGAAGCGGTAGTCGCGGCCGGCCGCCCGCAGGTAGAGGTCGATCCCGCCGAGAGAGAGCGCGTCCACCTGCCCGTCGAGCTCGGCGAGTCGGGCCGCCGCGCGGCCGACGTCGCCGTCGAAGCCCTCGCGACGCAGCCGGAACCGCTCGCCGAGCAGGTCGATCTCGACCTCGTGGTCGCGCGCCGAGGAGCCGAGCGAGACGCTCACGACCTCTTTGATGGCGCCCACCTCCCCGCACGGTCGGCGGCCTCGCGCAGCGCGCGGCTCACCCGGCCGCTCCCCGCGCGCCGACCGGCGACCCGCGCCTGCTTGAGCCCCGCGAGCACCTGCTCGAGCTCGCCGAGGTCGACCGGCACGTCCTCGCGAAGCGGCGTGGCCCCGAGCGGGATCCCGACCACCTCCCTGCCGAGGATCCGCTCGATGAGCTCGATGCGCCAGTCACTCGCCATGAGGATGGTGACGTCGTAGTCGCGCAGGGTGGCGAGCGTCTCAAGGAGCCGGTTGAAGACCTCGCCTCCCGAGGAACCCTCGATGCCCTCCCGCTCGGCCTGGTTGAACACGAGGACGAAGTCCACGCCGTGGTCCGCTGCGAGCGCGCGGACCTCCTCGGCGTTGGCGACCGGGAAGCCCACGAGCGCGATGCGAGCCCCCCGGCGGACCTCGCCGAGCGACTCGAGGAACGACACGAACGAGCGCTGGACGCCGTGGCGGCGCGCGGTCTCCTCCTGCGTCGCCCCCGCCTCGCGGTCGGCGAGGATGTCGATGAGCGCGTCGACGAGCTTCTCCTGGCTCACCACCTTGTCCCCGATGCGGAAGAACCTCACCGCGACCTCCCCTGGAGCGGGCCTCGCCCGCGAACGTGTCACGCGTTGCGCGCGTAGACGACCATCAGGCCTTTGAGCGTCAGGTCCACATCGACGTGGGTGATCGTCCCGCACAGCGGCGCCATCGTCGGGGCGAGTCCCCCGGTCGCCACCACCGGCGTCTCGGCCCCGAGCTCGTCCCACACGCGTCTGACGAGCCCGTCGACCATGACGGCCTCGCCGAGCATGAGCCCGGCCTGGACGCTCGCACGGGTGTTGGTGCCGATGACCTTGAGGGGCGCGTCGAGGTCGACCTTCGCGAGGCGCGCCGCCTTGGTGAACAGCGCTTCGGCACTCGTCTCGACGCCCGGAGCGATCGCGCCGCCGAGGTAGGCCCCCTCGGCGTCGATCACGTCGATGGTCGTCGCGGTCCCGAAGTCCACCACGACGACCGGCCCGCCGAGCGCGTCGTAGGCGGCGATCCCGTTGACGATGCGGTCCGCGCCGACCTCGTGCGGGTTGTCGTAGCGGATCGGCATGCCCGTCTTGAGCCCGGGTCCCACGACCATGGGTGGCACCCCGCAGACCTCCTCGGCGATCTGCTCGTATGCGGCCGTCAGCCGTGGGACGACCGACGAGACGATGAAGCGTTCGACCTCCGCGAGCACGTGGCCGTCGGAGGCGAGTAGCGCAGAGAGCTTGATGCGCAGCTCGTCGGCGGTGAGGGCGGCGTTGCTCGAGATGCGCCAGTGACCGTCGAGGCCGCCCGCGTCGAACAGGCCGAGGACGGTGTGGGTGTTGCCGACGTCGACAGCGAGTATCACCGGAGAACCCTCTCGTGTGACGGAACGGTTACGCGCCCGGGGCGCGCGGTGGGTCAATGGTATCATCGCCCCAGGTACACCGCGACACCGGGAGGGACTATCGTGGCCGCCGGACCAGCGCGGATCCTCGTCGTCGACGATGAGGACTCGATCCTTCAGTTCGTCTCGTACAACCTCAAGAAGGAGGGGTACGAGGTCGAGACCGCATCCACCGGCGACGAGGCGCTCGAGCGCGCCGCCGCGAGCCGGTTCGACCTCATCATCCTCGACATCATGCTGCCCGGCTCGGACGGCTACGAGGTCTGCCGCAGACTGCGGACCATGAGCGACGTGCCGGTGCTCTTCCTCTCCGCGCGCGACACCGAGCTCGACAAGGTCGTGGGGCTCGAGCTCGGTGCGGACGACTACCTCGCCAAGCCGTTCGGCATCCGCGAGCTGCAGGCGCGCGTGAAAGCCCTGCTGCGGCGGTCGGCCGGCGGGAGCGGCTCGAAGGTCGAGGACCTGCCCGGGGAGCGGCTCGTCGCGAGCGGCATCGTGCTCGACGAGGCCACGCACGAGGCCCACTTCGGCGAGACGCTCATCGAGCTGACCCCGCGTGAGTTCGAGCTGCTGGCGACCCTCATGCGCTACGCCGGCAAGGTGCTCACCCGCGATCAGCTGCTCAGGCAGGCGTGGGGCTGGGAGTACCTTGTCGAGACCAAGACGGTCGACACGCACATCAAGCGGCTCCGCGACAAGCTGGAGGCGGCGGGCGTCGACCCCGCCGTGGTCGAGACCGTCCGCGGGTACGGCTACCGCATCCAGGCCTGAGGCGCGCCGCGGTGAGCGTCTCGATCCGCACTCGGCTCTTCGCCTCGCTGCTGGCCGTCGCGATCGCCTCGGCGGCGGGGCTTTCGTGGTACTTCCTCAACCAGCTCGAGTCGATCGGGCTGCGCGCGCTCGAGGAGCGTCTCGCGAGCGAGGCGCGGCTCGCGGCCGGTCTCCTCGGCGAGCGGGGGATCGGAGGAGCGGAGTCGCTGCACGGTGCGCTCGTGGCGACCGATCCCGAGCTTCCGTCGCGCCTACGGGTGCTCGACGGCGCGGGCGTCGCGGTGGCGGACTCCGCGGGCGAGGCCGGGCTCGGGATCGACTACACCGAGCGGACGGAGGTCGCCGACGCGCTCGCGGGCCGGTACGGCGCGTTCACGCGCTTCGGGGACGACGGCCGGTTCGGCATGTTCGTGGCGTTCCCGATACGCGCCGAGGGCCAGATCATCGGCGTGGCGTACGCGTCCGCGCCGACGGTCTCCGTCACGATCCTGCTCGCCGAGTACCGGCAGCGCCTCGCCTGGGCGCTCGGCGCGTTCCTCATCGCGACCCTCGTCCTCGCCGAGCTCCTGTCGCGCTGGCTCGCCCGCCCGCTCCGACGGCTCGAGACCGGGACCGCGGCGCTCGCCGGCGGTGACTTCTCGGTGCGGGTCGAGCCCGTGGGCTCACGCGAGACCCGGGCGATGGCCGAGGCGTTCAACGTCATGGCCGACCGGGTAGAGCAGGTGGTGAGCGAGCTCAAGAACGAGGAGCGGCGCAAGTCGAGGTTCGTCTCCGACGTGAGCCACGAGCTGCGCACGCCGCTCACCGCGATCCGCGGGGCCGCGGAGACCCTGCTCGACGGTCCCGTCGAGCCCGACGACGCCGAGCGGTTCCTCTCGACGATCGTGAGCGAGTCGGACCGGCTCGCGCGGCTCGCGAACGACCTGCTCGCGCTGCAGCGCATCGAGGGCGCCACCGGCGAACTGCCGCTGCGGCGCATGGACCTCGCCGAGATCTCGCGCCGGGCCGTGGCCGCGCTCTATCCGCTGCTTGAGGAGCGCGGCGCCTCCGTTGAGATCGCGGGCGCGGCGCCGGAGGTCCTCGGCGACCCCGACCGCATCCAGCAGGTGATCGCGAACCTCGTGGACAACGCGACCCGGGTGGCGGAGGGCGGGATGGTCCGCATCGAGCTGTCCGCCGAGGAGGACCGCGCGGTGCTCTCGGTCATCGACGAGGGCCCGGGGATCCCCGAGGCCGACGTCGACCGGCTGTTCGACCGCTTCTACCGCACCGAGGCGAGCCGGGCCCGCACGAGCGGCGGCTCGGGCCTCGGGCTCGCGATCGTGAAGGCGATCGTCACCGCCCACGCGGGCGAGATCGAGGCGGGCAACCGTCCCGAGGGGGGCGCCCGCTTCACGATGCGGCTGCCCGCCCTGAAGGACTGAGCCTCCCCCTCGCCCTGCTCCCGCCGGGTACCCCCCGCGGGCCTCAGCAGCGGTCGAGCGTGAGCGTCGCCGCCCCCGGGTCGGCCTCCGTGAGCAGCGCCGCGGTCTCCGGATGGCAGGTGAACATCACGACCTGCCGCGACCGGGCGAGCTCCGCGACCGCGGCGGCAGCACCGAGCTTGCGTTCGGGGTCGAAGTTCGCGAACACGTCGTCCATCAGCACCGGCAGCCCGGGACCCACCGCATCGAGCTGGCCGATGAGCGCGAGGCGGAGCGCGAGGTAGAGCTGCTCCGCGGTACCGGTCGAGAGCCGCGCCGTGTCCTTGGCGCGCGAGGAGGCGTCGAAGACCTCGATCGCGCTGCCGCCGAGCGGCACGGTCAGGCGCGGGTAGACGTCACCCGTGATCGCCGCGAAGACCCGCTCCGCCTCACGGACCACGTCGGGCTGCCGCTCGCGCTCGTAGCGTTCCTGCGCCTGCTCGAGCAGCCGGGCGGCGAGCTGGAGCTCGACGTAGCGCTCCGCGCGCTCGCCGATACGCTCGCGCACGCTCTCGAGCTCAAGACGCCGCTCCCCCATGGAGTGGTCGCGCTCGCGCTGGCCGACCCGCTCCTCGAGCGACGCGCACTCGGCGTTGAGCGCATCGAACCGTTCCGCGGCGACCCGCGCGTCGATCTCGGCCTGCTCCGCCGAGGCACGCAGCTCCGCAAGGCCGCCTTCCACGCCGAGCCGTGCGATGAGCTCCTGTGCCCGCTCGACGGCGCTCGCCTGTCGCTCCTCGGTCTCGGCGACCCGCTCACGCGCGCTCGCGGCGCGCTCGGCGGCTGACTCGCGGGCCAGGCGGGCCTCGCGGGCGGCGTCGACCCGCTCGCGCATCCGCGCGACGGTGGCGACGGCCGCGTCGGGGTCCGCGGGCTCGGGCATCGCGAGCACCTCAGCGAGGACCCGGGCCCGCGCGAGATAGCCCTCGACCTGGTCCTGCTCGCGCTCCAGCCGCGCCTCGGCCGCGACCCGGTCGCTCTCCGAGCGACGGGCCTGCGCGACGAGATCGACCACGCGTCCGGCCGAGGCCGGATCGGACGCGGCGGCGAGTCCCCGCCCGGCACGCCACTCCTGCCACGCGAGCCGCTCGTCGGCGGCCGTCTGCGCGGCGGTGTCGGCGAGCAGTCGTGCCTGCTCGGCACGGCGCTCAAGCTCCCGCAGCCGCTCGGCCTGCCGCTCGGCGTCGTGACCTGACGCCGCGGACGGGGCGGCTGCGCGGGCGCGCGCCGCCATCACCACCCCGAGCCCGGCGAGCAGCAGACCGGCGCCGGCGACCACCCACTGGCCGGTGAACGCGCCGAGCCCCGAGAGGACCGCGCCGACGACGGCGACCAGCGCCCACGGGAGGAGGCCCGCGCCTCCTGCGGGGACCGCTGCCTGCGGCACCGGAACGGGCGCGGTCGCGCGGAGCGCCTCGGCCTCGGCGCCGGTGCGGTCGCGCTCATCGGCGGCGGAACGCTCGCGGTGTGCCGCGGCGACGAGCCGCTCGCTCCACTCGCGCACGCCCTCGCGCGTGGCCGGCGAGGTGTCCACGGCGGCGCCCTCTGCGGGCGTGAGCCCGGCCTCGGCGAAGAGCGCGTCTCGCGCGGAGGCCGCGGTGGTGGCCTGCTCACGGGCCTCGCGCACGCCCTCCTGGGCGCGACGGAACGAGGAGAGGTCGTCGGCGAGCGCGCCGACCTCGGAGGCGAGCTCGAGCGCGGCCTCGTCGACGACGATCGATGCGACGTCCTCGGCCGCCGTGCGGGCGGCCCGCCGCAGCCCGAGCAGCGTGCTCTCGTACTCGTGGACCTCGTCTTCGAGCGCGCCCAGGACCCGGGCCTCCTCGGCGAGCGTTCGGTGACGCACGGCGAGCTCGTCACGACGGACGCGGGCCGCCTCCAGCTCGGTGGAGAGCTCCCGCAGGCGCTCACGCTCGCCGGCGAGCTCGGCGCCCGCTCGCTCGAGGTCCCCGATCTCGGTCCGGAGCCGCCGCGCCTCGGCGGCCAGCGCGTTGATCACCGGCTTGGAGCCGCGGGGGCGGTAGAGCTCGCCGGCCTCCGCCTCGAGCGCGGCACGGACCTCCTGCGGGCTCACGCTCAGCCCCGCCCCGGCCGCGTAGAGCCGCGCGATGATGTCGTCGTCGGAGCCCCGGGAGTGCTCGATGAGCGCCATCTCGGCCAGGCCGAACCCGAACACCACCTTGAACGCCTGCTCGCTCACGCCACCGGTCACCTCGGCGAGCAGGTCCGGCCGCTCGGGCCCGCGAAGCGCGCGGACGCTCACCGGGCCCCCGCGCACGCCCGCGACGCGCTCGACGACCCACTCGCCCTCGGCGGACTCGAACACGAGACGGCCCTCGCGCGTGCCGGCCTCGCTCAGGTACGGTCGCTCGGAGACGCTGCGCTCGGTGGGGAATCCGTAGAGCACGGAGCGGACGAGCGCGGTGAAGCTGCTCTTGCCCGCCTCGTTGGGCCCGAGGACCACCGTGAGACCGTCGCCGAGCGGGCCGAGCGTGGCGTCGAAGAGGCGGCCGAACCGTGCGGCCTCGATCCGCTTGAGCCGCATCATCGCCCCTCCTCCCCCGCGAGCAACGCGTCGAGCACGCGGTCCCGCGCGCGCTCCACGACCACGGCAGCGTCGAGCTCGAGGTCGAGGTCGCGCACCGAGGACTGGAGCGGCTCGAGGACCTCCCCGACCATCGCTGAGGCGGAGTCGTGGTCGATGGCGTCGGCGATGCGGACGACCTCGGCGGCGAAGTCCGCACCTCCGCGGATCCGCTCGAGGTCGATCACGGGCCGGGTGTGGTCGGTGACGCGGTCGAGCCAGACCCACGGCTCGGCTGTGAGCTGCTCCGCTCGCACCTCGGCGACGAGCTCGTCGACGAGCGCCCCGCGGGCGAGCACGCCGTGAGCCCCGGTCCTGCCGAGGAGCTCGAGGCGCAGGAGCACCGGCCTGCCACCGGCGCCGGTCCGCGCGCGCTCGCACGCCTCGCGCACGGCGGAGAGGACATCGTCGGCGGTGTCCGCCTCGGTGAGGTCCACAGCCAGGCGCTCCCACACGAGCTGGCCGGTCTCGACGAACTCGAGCGTGGGCGACCCGTTGGGCGCGACCGTGACGACGACACAGCCGTGCCCGCCGACCTCGTTGGGATCGAGCCCCTGCGGGCTGCCGGGGAAGACCACCGGCGGGTCCTTGCTCAGCTCCTGGTGCTGGTGGATGTGGCCGAGCGCCCAGTAGTCCATCCCCGCGGCGCGCAGGTCCTCCAGCGAGCAGGGCGCGTAGGGCTCGTATCGGTCATCGCCGCCCACGTTCGCATGGAGCACGCCGATCGCGAACGGGTCCGTCGCGGCACGCCGATAGCCCCGCGCGAGATTGGAGGTCTCGCGAGCCCGGCCGTAGCTGCGCCCGTAGAGCACGCAGCGCGGATCGTCCTCATCGGGGAACGCGACCCGCTCGACCTCCCCTGCGGAGAACACGTGGACGTTACCCGGCATCTCGAGGGGGGTCGCCGAGGCGAGCACGGGATCGTGGTTCCCTCCCGCCACGAAGACGCGGATCCCGGCCTCGGCGAGGCGCTCCGCCGCGGCCCGGAAGCGGTTCTGTGCGCGAAACGACCGGTCCGCGGTGTCGTACGCGTCGCCCGCGATCACGAGGAACGCGGCGTCGCGCTCCAGGCAGACGCCGACGATGCGATCGAAGGCCGCGAAGGTCGCCTCGACGCACGCCTCACGGACGCGACGGTCCGCGGCGTCCACCCGCCGGAACGGCGCGTCGAGGTGCAGGTCTGCGGCGTGCACGAACACGAGCGGCTCAGCCATGGTTCCCTCTCCTCATGGGTCGTCCCCATGATAGACGGAGGGTCTGACAGAGACCACGCCGGAGATCGAGCTGGTCGCGCCAGGGCTCGGCGAGCCCCGCGCCGCCGCCCTACCGGATCGCCACGCCCGCCCGCCGGAGCGCTCCCGCGACCCCGAGCGCGACCACGGCCTTGCCCGCGTCGATGAGCACGAACGGGGCGACCCCGACCGCGAAGGCCGGGACCAGCCCCATACCGGTCACGACGGCCAGCTGGAACCACCCCACGAGGTAGATCACGATCACGCCGGCGGTGAGCGCCACGGCCTCGGCGGGCACGCGGCCGATCCTCGGCGTGAGCCCCCTGCCCAGGAACGACACGGTCACCGCGCCGAGCGCGAAGCCCCACAGGTAGCCGCCGGTCGGGCCGCCGAGGGTCCCGGGGCCGCCGAGTCCTCCCGCGAAGACCGGCAGTCCCGCCGCGCCGAGCAGCAGGTAGACCCCGACCGCCGCGAACGCGCCCCGGGGCGTCAGGAGCAGCCCCGCGAGGAGCACGATGAAGACCTGCAAGGTGACCGGTACGGCGCCGATCGGGAGCGATATCCACGCCGAGGCCGCGAGCAGCGCGGCGAGCAGCGCGGCCATGACCGCCTCCCTCGTGCGGCCGCCCGGCGACGCCGCGCCCGCCGCCGCTCCGTCCCGCTTCGCCCCTGTCCGCTCCTCAGCCATCCCGCGCCTCCTGTAAACCGTTGTTGTAGGTGGCGTTTACATATAGCCCGCGAGACCGCCCCGGTCAAGCTCCGCGTTCGCGTCTACCGCACTCCGGCGAGGTCGGCGAGGCGGCCGGCGGCCGTGGGCTCGTCCCATGCCGAGGCGCGCGCCCGCTCCTCCTCCCCCCAGAGCGCGAGCAGCTCCAGCGCCACCTGCCCGCGCGCCTCCGGCGTGAAGCCTGAGCGCCGGCCGAGGTAGTCGCGCACGAGCGCCACGCGCTCGTCGGCCTCCTCGGCGAGCGGGGGTCCACCGGTGAGGTCGTGGCCCCGGTCCTCGATCACGGCGGTGCCCGCGGCCATGTCGCCGAGCCGCTTGCCCGCCGGCGACAGGAGCATCGCGGCGATGCCCACCGCGTACGTGCCCGGCATGAGGTCGATCACGCGCACCACGTTGCGGACGATCGAGTCGAGCACGCCGGCGCGCGAGCCGTCGTCGCGCACCACCCGGATCCCCATCACGCGCTTGCCCGGCGTTGCTCCCCCGCCACTCACCTCGCCGAGGATGTAGTAGCCCCAGTACGTGGCGAAGACCGCCAGGATCACGCCGCCGGCGATCCACGGCACGAGGCCGGCGAGACGACCGTCGCCGACCCGCAGGACGCCGAGCGCGAGCGCCACGCCCACGCCCGCCTCGGCGAGGACGAGCAGGATGAGCAGCCCGGTGTCGATGAGCGCCGCGGCGCCGCGCGAGCCGAGACCGGCCAGCCGATACCTGACCGTGACCGCCTCGGGCGTCTCGACCGCGAGGTATCGCACGATGGGGTCGGGCCCGCTCACCACTCCTCCTTCGCCAGCGTCGCGTCACACGCGACCATCATACGGGCGCCCCGCGTGGCGTGCTAGCATGGGCACGACCAGGGAGGTCGGGTGGACGAGAGCGCCTTCATCGCCGGCTCGCGCGACGCGTGGGCCCGGCTCGAGACGACACTGGCCGAGGCCCGCCGCGGAGGCATCACACGCCTCGGCGCCGCGCGCGTGCGCGGGCTGCACGAGGACTACCGCCGCGCCGCCGCCGACCTCGCCTACGCGCAGACCCACTTCCCCGAGGGCCGCTCCGTCGACCACCTCAACGCGCTGGTGGGGCAGGCCCACGCCGAGCTCTACGGCTCGACGCCCCGCCGGCTCGCCTCGGCGTGGGAGTTCGTCGCTCGCGGCTACCCACGGCTCGTGCGCGCCCACGTCCGCGAGATCTCTCTGTCGGCGGCGCTCCTGCTCGGCGCGACCGCGACCGGCTTCCTGCTCGCCTACGTCAACTACCCGCTCGCCCGCCTGTTCATCCCCGAGGCGCTCCGCGACGGCGTGGGCGACTCGCTCGAGCGAAGCGGCGACCTGCACGCGATGACCGCCGCCATCGCACCGCTCCTCTCGGCGGGGATCACCGCGAACAACATCCAGGTGGCACTCGTCGCGTTCGCCGGCGGGGTGACGTTCGGCGCGCTCACCGCCTACGCGCTCGTGGTCAACGGCCTGCTCATCGGCGTGCTCGCGGGCGTGTTCGACAAGGCGGGCGGCTCGCTCTACTTCTGGTCGCTCATCGTCCCCCACGGCTCGCTCGAGGTGCCGGCGATCGTGCTCGCGGGCGGCGCGGGCCTCGTGATGGGACGTGCGCTCCTCTCGCCCGGTGACCTGCCGAGGAGCGCCGCGCTGCGAAGCGTCTCCCCCGACGCGCTCCGCCTCCTGCTCGGCACCGTGCCGCTGTTCGTGGTCGCCGGCGTGATCGAGGCGTTCCTCACGCCGCTGCCCGTGCCCGAGGCGCTCAAGCTTGCGTTCGGCGCGCTCGCGGCCGCGCTCCTGCTGCTCTACCTCGCGTTTTCGGGACGCTACAGCCGTCCGCGCGCCTTGACCTCGAGGTAGCGGTTCACCGCGGCGACCGAGAGGCGCTCCGGCTCGACGTCGAGCACGAGCGAGCCCCGGGCCGCGAGCGCGCGCACGGCGGCGGCCTTGTCGTGCAGCAGCCCGGCGGCGACCGCCGAGCGGTAGACGTCCGTCTCGCTCTCGGGCTCGGCCGAGGCGAGCCGCTCGACCTCGCGGTTGCGCTGGGCGATCACGAGCGGCAGGTGACGCGTGGACATCCCGCCGAGCACGGCGAGCAGGCGCCGGGAGGGCTCGGTCCCCACGAGCTCGGTGAAGAGCACCACGAGGGAGCGTCGGCGCACCCGGGCGGTGAGGTAGCGCAGCGCCCCGCCGTAGTCGGGCTCCTCGACCCGGCCCTCGACCGCGTAGAGCGCCTCGAGCACCGCGAGGAACTGCCGGTGCCCCTTCCTCGGCGGGAGGAAGGTCTGGATGTCGCGGCCGAAGACGAGCAGTCCCACGTTGTCGCCCGAGCGGGTGGCGAGGTAGGCGAGGAGCAGCGCGGCGTTGATCGAGCGGTCGAGCTTGGAGACCCCGCCCACCCGCGGCGTCATGAGGCGGCCCGCGTCGATGGCGAGCATGACCGTCTGGCTGCGCTCGGCCTCGAAGCGCCGCACCACCGGAGCGCCCCGGCGCGCCGTCGCCTTCCAGTCGATGTCGCGGTAGTCGTCGCCGTCGAGGTACTCGCGCAGCGACTCGAACTCGGTCCCGGTCCCCGCGTAGCGCGCCGCCCGCACGCCGATCTCGTGCAGCTTGCCCTTCCGCGCGAGCAGCGCATAGGCGTGCACCGCCGTGATGTCCGGGTAGACGCGCGCCGCCTCGCCGCCGGTGCCCGCGGCGTCCCACTGGCGGCCCGCCACGCCGAGCGGCCCCGCGCTGCGCACCGCGACCGGCCCGAACTCGAAGCGGCCGCGCTCGGGAGGCGTGAAGCGGAGCGTGACGGTCTCCTCGGCGCGGGGCGGGAGCGTGAGGCGGCCGGTGACGCGCTCCCCCGCGAAGCTCGCCGGAGGCGTCTCGCGCAGCGTGAGCGCCGCCTGCCTCGCCGAGGAGTTCCGCACCGTGAGCGTGACCGCGTTGGCGACCCCGATCGAGAGCTTCACCGGCAGCGTCCGCTCGAGCGGGACCTCCGCCTGCCCCGGAGCGCGCGCGAGGTCCGCCCGCACGAGCGCCGCCACGCCGGCGAGCCACGCGAGCGCGACCGCCCACGCGGGGCCGCCCGGGAGCCACGCGACCACGGGCGCGGGCGCGACGGCCAGCAGCGCGCAGCGGCGGGTGAGGTAGACGCCGCCGAGGCGAGCGCGCATGTCGCCGAGCCACCTCACCGCGGCACGGGCACCCGGTCGAACACGTCGCGGACGACCGCCTCGGCGGGTACGCCCTCGATCTCGACCTCGGGACGGAGCACGATGCGGTGGCGCAGGCACGGGGTCGCCATCGCCTTGACGTCGTCCGGGGTCACGAACGCGCGTCCCCGCAGGAGCGCATGGCCCTTGGCGGCCACGAGCAGGCTCACGGCGGCGCGCGGGCTCGCGCCGAGCATCACCGAGCCGTGCTCGCGGGTCGCGCGCACGACGCCCGTCACGTAGGCGACCACGCCGTCGTCGACGACCACGCCCGGCAGCGCGGCGGCCGCCGCGGAGAGATCGGCCGCACTCGCTGCGCGCACGAGCCCGAGCTCGCCGAGGTCGGCCATCGCCATCCCGCCCACGTGCCGGCGCACGACCTCGGTCTCCTCGGCCTCGCTCGGGTAGTCCACGACGACCTTCTGCTGGAACCGGTCGAGCTGCGCCTCGGGCAGCGGGTAGGTGCCCTCGTACTCCACCGGGTTCTGGGTCGCGACCACCATGAACGGCACGGGCAGCGGGTGCGTCACGCCGTCGATGGTGACCTGGCGCTCCTGCATCGCCTCGAGGAGCGCCGCCTGCGTCTTGGGCGGGGTGCGGTTGATCTCGTCGGCGAGCACGAGATTGGCGAAGACCGGGCCCGGACGCAGGTGGAACGAGCCGCTCGCGGCGTCGTAGACGTTGGTGCCCACCACGTCGGAGGGCATCATGTCCGGGCTGAACTGGATGCGCTTGAAGCTCGCGTCGAGCGCGAAGGCGAGCGAGCGGGCCGCCAGCGTCTTCGCGGTGCCGGGCACGCCCTCGAGCAGGATGTGCCCGCCGGTGATGAGCCCCACGAGCATGCTGTCGACCACGTGGGCCTGGCCCACCACCGCCTTGCCCACCTCGGCGCGGACCGCCTCGGCGAGCTGTTGGACCGTGCGTGCCGTGTCATCCATCGGATCCCTCGACCTCCCGTCGTGCCCGCGCGAGCGCGCCGGCTGCTGCCCGGAACCTGTCTGGGGTGATCTGTCCGCTCTCGCGGAGCGCGACCGACCCGTCGATCGCGCGGGCGGCCGCCGGGACCGCCTCCCGGCCCGCCTCGGCGCCGCCGTGCCGGCGGACGAGCGCGAGCCGCACGCCTTCCTCGAGCGTCTCGAGCGCCTCGGCGCGCGCGCCCGCCTTGCGGTAGAGCTCGGCGAGCGAACCGATGTAGGCCCCGGTCCTCGCCGAGGGGACCTCGGCCGGCTCGATCGGGCGTCCGAACCGCCTCGCCGAGGCCGCGAGGGCGATCGCGAGGCCGACGAGCGCGAGCACGCTCGCCGCGCGGCCTCCCGCGCCGAGCCGCTCCCACACGCCGCCTCCCTCGGCGAACCCGTGGTGGTACTCGTCGAACCACACCGGCGCCGCGCCGGCCGCCACGAGCGTCGCGAACCGCGCGTTGTCCGCCTCGGCGAGGCCGGCGTTGGAGAGCGGGTGGACCGAGGCGAGCCAGACGATCTCGCCGGCACCATAGGGGCGCGTGACCATCACCTGCCCGCTCCCGTCGCCGAGGTGCGTCGCCCAGGCGCCGCCCGCCACGAGCAGCCGCCCCGGGCCGCTCGTGACCTCGCGCACCCCGTCCGCGTACGCCGAGGGGAGCCGTGGCGCGAACGCCGCCTCAGGGCCGCCCGCGATCGCCCCGCCGTCGACACCGCTCCCGCGCAGCGCCTCGCGCGCGTAGGGACCGGCGAGCACGAGCCTGCCGCCGCGCTCGACCCACTCCGCGAGCCGCCTGCCCTCCTCGGCGGTGGGCTGCTTGTCGAGCGGGCGCTCGGCGGCGACCACGATCGTGCCGGCCTCGGGCAGCTCGTCGAACGCGCGCAGCGCCTCGGCGGGGACCTCGAGCGCCTCGAGGTAGCGCAGGAGCACGGAGAGCCCCTCGTCGCCGGGGTTGTGGACCGATCCCGGCGCGCTCTGCACCACGTAGTAGTCGCGGGAGAGCGAGACCGCGGCCGCGTACGCCGCGACCACCGCGAGCGCGAGGCCGACCACGATGACCGTACGCACGTCGAGCCCGCCGATGATGGCCCGCGTCCTCGTCATGGCGCATCGCCCCCGCCCGCCGCCGACGAGCCGGGTGCGGGAGTGCCGGCGATCGCGCCGAGGACCGCGTCGTAGTGCCCGCGTGCGGTCTCGTAGCCGGACGCGCCGGGGTCGAGATGGCCGTAGACCGCGCCCTCGAAGACCCCGGAGAGCCCGGTGAGCGGCGCGCTGACCGCGGGGATCCGCGCGCCGACCTCGGCGAGCAGCTCGGCGTTCGTGCGCGTGCGGGTGCGGGTGAGGTGTCCCGCCTCGGCGAGCGAGCGGGCGGCTCCGCCGAACAGCGCCCGGACCGCCTCGGCGAAGCGGCCCGAGCGCGCGAGGGACTCCGCATAGGCGAGCGCGTCGGCGGGCAGGGACTCCTCGGCGGCGATGAGCGGCACCTGGCCGGCGGGCGCGCGGGCAGGCCGCTCGCGGGTGGCGGTCGACTGCCGCAGGCGGACCGCGAGGCGCGCGAGCGTCCAGACGAGCAGCGCCGCGAGGGCCGCGACCACGACGGCGACGCCGATCGCCATCACGCGCCGCGGCCCGTCGGTCGAGGAGAGCGCGGCCTGCCAGCGCTCGAACGCCCGGCCGAGGCGGTCGACGAGCTCGCTCAGGTACTCCGTGAGCGGCGAGCGGGCGGAGAGGCGCGCCTCGTCGAGCAGCGCGGCGAGCGCGTCGGGGTCGGCGGGCACGGACCCGGCGCCGGCGGCCGGGAGCGAGCGCTCGATCGCCGCGAGGTGCGCGGCCATCTCCTCGGCGATCCCCACCCGCGCTCCCGGGTCACGCGCGACGTCGAGCCGGGTGAGCAGCGTGCGGAAGAGCGAGTGGTCCACGACGACCTCGGTGTCGCCCACGGCCACCCGCTCGCTCACGGGCACCGCGCGCAGCAGCCCCACCACGATCTCGCCCGGGTGCTCCTCGGCGCCGCTGGCGGCATACGCTTCGAGCGTCACCCTCGCCGAGGAGACCCGCTCCCGGTACTCCTCGAGGTCGCCTGCATCGGCGTACGCGGGCGCCACCGCCGTCGCGAGGACCAGGACGAGCGCCACCACGAGCACGAGGGTGGCCGAGGCCGCCCGCGTGCGGAGCCTGCCGGCGCGCGCCACGAGGTCCATCCCCTCGCGGCGGGAGCGCAGGTCGGCGTAGAAGAAGAACCACGCGAACTCGACGAACGGCAGCACGAGCGCGATCGAGGCGGCCGAGAGCATCCCCTCGAACGTCTGCCACACCGGGGAGACGGGCTGGAAGATCGCCTCGGGATTCTGGAGCGAGACCACCACCTGCCGGATGATCGACGGCGAGGTGACCGCGCTCTCGAGTACGGTCGTGAAGAGCGAGAGCAGCACGAAGAAGCCGATGACCCGCCACGCGTGACCCGAGGTCAGATGCCACGAGCGCCGGAACGCGGTGTCGAAGCTCGCGCCCTCCACGGCCACGATCGCCGGCGCGAGGCCGAACCGGGCCGCGAAGACCACGCCGGGCACGATCGCGAAGAGTGCGAGCACGGTCGCGCCGAGCGAGAGCACGAACACGGAGAACGCGTAGGTCAGCCCGGTGCGCCACCCCACCGCGAGCACCTCGCGCACCGACGGGGGGCGCTCGGAGAGCAGGGCGCCCGCAGCCTTGAGCAGCGCCGCGGCGACGTAGACCCGCGCGACCCACAGCACCGGCGCGACGGCGTTCGCGAGGAGCGAGAGGAGCGTGAGCGTCTCGAACCCCGCGAGGTCGCCGGCGCTCTCGGCGATGGTGGGGATGAGCGCGAGCAGCCCGCGCGTGTAGAACACCTGGGCCACGCCCATGACGAGCGCAACGGGAAAGACCACGAGCACCGCGACGGTGGCGACGGTGCGGGCGTTGGCGCGGTAGAGCCCGAACGCGTCGTCGAGCACCCTGCCGAGGCCGGCCGGCCGCCACTCCCTGCTCACGTGGGCCGCCCGCCACCGCCCGCGAGCGTCACGTCGCCCGACGCGATCGCGCGCTGCGGCCCCCCTGCCGGGTCGTCCACGAGCAGCCTGCCCTGGTCGTCGATCCCCGCGGCGACCCCCTCGGCGATGATGCGCTCCTCGATGTCGCGCACGGTGACCCGCGTGCCGCGAAGCGCGTCGAGCGGCGCCGTCGCGTCGCGCACGCCCGCGACGCCCTCGGCGAGGAGCAGCGCGTAGCCGCGCGCGATGCCGTCGAGCACGGCTGCGGCCGCCTCGGCGAGTCCCGGCGCGCGCACGCCGGCCCCGTCGGCGACCGCCCCGGCGAGGCTCGCCGCACCGGGGACCTCCCCGGCGGGTCGCGCGACGTTGAGTCCCACGCCGGCCACCACCCAGGCCGTGCGGTCGGCCTCGCCGGCGATCTCGAGCAGCACCCCCACGAGCTTGCCCGCGTCCTCGCCCCCTCGGGCGAGCCGCAGGTCGTTGGGCCACTTCACCCGCACGACGTCCGCGAGGCCGAACCGCTCCCCGACCTCGGCGGCCACGCCCCACGCGACCGCGAGCGGCAGACCTGTGAGCGCGGCGGGCGCGAGCGGCGGACGGAGCACCGCCGAGACGTAGACGCCTCCCGGAGGCGAGACCCACGTCCGGCCGAGGCGCCCGCGGCCGGCGGTCTGGGCGCCGGCCAGCACCGCGGTGCCGTGGGGCGCCCCCTCGCGGGCGAGCGCGGCGGCGTCGGCGTTGGTCGACCCGGTCACCCCTCCGCCCGTCAGGCGCGCCCACCTGCCGGTCCGCAGGAACCGCCGCACCTCGACGGGGAGCGGCGCGTCCGGCACGCCGAGGAGCGCGTACCCCCGCCCCGGCGCCGCGTCGATCCGGTACCCCTGCTCACGCAGGGCGGCGACGTGCTTGCCGACCGCGACACGCGATACGCCGAGCCGACCGGCGAGACGCTCGCCGGAGGCGCCGGCCTCCCCGGCCTCCCGGAGCGCCTCGAGGACGTCCTCGCGCGTGCTCACTCCTCCTCGCCGCCCTCGGCCTCGCGGCGCGCGGCGCGCCGGGCGCGCAGGCGGCGGACGGCGACCACCACGCTCGCCGCGAGGACCACGAGCACGCCGATCCCGGCGTACCCGATCCCGGAGGCGATCGTGAGCGCGCGCTCGAAGTTCTCGCCCACGAAGTAGCCGAGCACCACCATCAGCGTGGTGTAGAGCATCGCGCCGAGGACCGTGTAGAGCTCGAACCAGGGCAGCCCCATCTTCGAGACGCCCGCGATCATCGGCACGAAGTTCTTGAAACCGGCGGTGAACCGGGCGATCAGCACGGTCTTTGAGCCGTGGAGGAGGAAGTACTCCTCGGCCTCGGCGATCCGCTCCTCGCTGATGCGGAAGCGATGCCCGTAGCGCAGGAGCGCGTCACGGCCGCCCTTCCTGCCGAGGTAGTAGCTGATGTTGCTGCCGATGGTGGTCCCGACCACCGAGCTCAGCCAGACCGCGGGCAGCGACAGCGTCCCGTAGCGCGGGGTGGAGAGGAACGCCGCGGCCATGACGATGGTCTCCCCCGGCGTGAGGGCGCCGACCACGAAGATGTTCTCGAGCACCGTGGCGCCGAAGACGATCGGGTACCCCGCCACATCGAGCAGGCCGAGGAACCAGTCGAGCACAGGGACTCCGGTGATGGGACCCACGCCGCCTGTTCCTCCTGCTCCGGTCAGCCGATGGTCACTTCATCGAACCCGAAGTCGAGCGGCGGCGCAAGGGTCAACGCGCTCGTCGACACCCGGTCGACACCGGTGGCCACGACAGCGGGAAGGTCCGCGAGCCGGATGCCGCCCGAGGCCTCGGTGAGGCAGTGGCCGCCACGTCGCCGCGCGGCCTGTCCGACCTCGACCACCGCGCGGGCGAGCGTAGCCGCCTCCATGTTGTCGAGCAACACGATGTCCGCCCCCGCCGAGGCGGCCTCGACCGCCTGGGCCACGGTGTCGGCCTCCACCTCGACGATCAGCTCCGGATGCGCGGCACGGGCCGCGGCGACCGCGGCCGTGATGCCGCCGGCGGGTCGCAGATGGTTGTCCTTGATCAGCACCATGTCCCACAGCCCCGCGCGGTGCGGGTGCGCCCCGCCGCAGAGCGCCGCCCACTTCGAGAGCGCGCGCAGGCCGGGAACGGTCTTGCGCGTGTCGCAGACCGCGACGCCCGGCCCCGCCGCCTCCACCCACCGGGAGGCCTCCGTCGCGATCCCTGAGAGCGTCATCAGCGCGTTGAGCGCGGTCCGCTCGGCCGCAAGCACGACCCGCGCGGGGCCTTCGACGGCGAGGACCGCGGTCCCGGCGCGCACGGGAGCGCCATCCTCCGCCAGCGCCTCCACGGTGATCCGCGCGCTCGCGACCCCCGCCGCCCCGGCGAGGAGCGTCCAGGCCCGGGCGGCGACGGAGACCCCGCACGCCACCCCTTCGCCACGCGCCACCACCCGGCCCGAGAAGACGGCCTCGGCGCCCACGAGCGCGCTCGTCGTCACGTCGCGGGCGAGCAGCGCCGGGTCGGGGGCGCCGGCGGCGGCTACGAGGAGCGCCTCCGGCTCCACGCCGAGGTCCTCGGCGAGCCACCGGGCGACAAGGTCGTCGCAGGCGGGCGGCGGGAGCACGCTCACGTGGTCACCGCCCGCACGAACCGCGGTACCGCGCCGCGCTGCCAGATGAGTCTCCCGGCCCACATCTCGTCGTCGCGCGAGGGGAAGTCGACCCTGCTGTGCGCGCCCCTCGTCTCGGTCCGGATGCGCGCGGCGTGCGCGATGAGCGCGGCCACGGTGATCATGTTCTGCACCTCGAGCTCCTCGGTCCGGCGCAGGCTCACGTCGAGCAGGCGGCTGAGCCCCGCGAGCACGCTCGCCGCCTCGGCGAGTCCGCCCTCGGAGCGCGTCATCCCCACGAAGCCGGTCATGAGCTGCTGGACCGTCTCCCGCGCGGCGCCGATGGTGAACGCCGCGGTGCGGTCCGCCTCGCCCGAGACCACGCGCCCCGCGCGCCCGGCCGGCTGTGACTCGCGCAGCACGCGCGCGATGCGCCGGGAGAAGACGACCCCCTCGAGCAGCGAGTTCGACGCGAGCCGGTTGGCGCCGTGCAGCCCGGAGGCGGTCACCTCGCCGGCAGCGAAGAGCCCCGGCACGCTCGTGCGCCCGTCGAGGTCGACCCGCACGCCTCCCACCATGTAGTGCGCGGCCGGCGCGACGGGCACGAGATCGGCGCCCAGGTCGTAGCCCGCCTCTGCGCACCGTTCCCAGATGGTGGGGAAGCGCTCGCACAGATGCGCCCCGCCGAGGTGGCGGGCGTCGAGCCACACGTGCGGTTCCCCGCAGCGCACCATCACCTTCTCGATCTCGCGGGTCACCACGTCACGCGGGGCGAGCTCGGCGAGCGGATGGACCGCCGGCATGAACCGCTCTCCCGCGCAGTCGAGCAGGTAGGCGCCCTCGCCGCGGAGCGCCTCGGTGATGAGCGACTTGGGGTGCTCGTCGCTGTCGAGGGCGGTGGGGTGGAACTGCACGAACTCGACGTCGGTGATCTCGGCGCCGGCGCGCCACGCGGCGGCCAGGCCGTCGCCGGTCGCGATGAGCGGGTTGGTGGTGACCCGGTAGACCTGCCCGCACCCGCCGGTGGCGAGCACCACGGCATCGGCCCAGAGCGCCTTCGGGCGCCCCGTGGCGCCGTCGAGCACGAGCGCGCCCACGCATCCGTCACCCGCTGTGAGCAGGTCCACGAGGAAGTGCTCCTCGAGCACGTCGACATGCTCGGCGGCCCTGACCGCGTCGGTGAGGGCCTGCTGGATGGTCGCGCCCGTGGCGTCACCGGTGTGCAGCACGCGGGGCAGCGTGTGCCCGCCCTCGCGGGCGAGGCGCACCCCGCCCCCCTCGGCGGTGTCGAACCGGACGCCGAACGCCTCGAGGTCCGCAAGCGCGTCGGCCGCCTCGCCGACCACCGCGCGCACCACGGGCTCGTCGCACAGCCCCTGCCCCACCACGAGGGTGTCCGCGAGGTGCAGTTCGACCGAGTCCGCCTCGCCCACCGCGCCCGCGATGCCGCCCTGCGCGTACCAGGTCGCGGTCTCGGTGAGCCGGCCCTTGGTCGCGAGCCCCACGCGGCGTCCGGGCCCGACCTCGAGCGCGGTCGTGAGCCCCGCGATACCCGAGCCGACCACGAGCACGTCGTAGCGCTCCTGCGCCAGCTCGTCGGTGTCGAACGCGAGCAGGTATCGCCTGCCGAGGGAGGGCGGCAGCTCGCCCGCCTTCAACCGGTCCTCCCGGCCGACCGGTCCGCCGAGGGGCCCGCTCCGACGCTCGCGGGCGATCCCTCCGCCCGCGCCCGCACCCACGCCGCCCCGGCTGTCGCCGCCCTCACCCAACGGCCACCATCCGCTCCACGGCGCCGAGGGCGCGGCGGGCGACCTCAGCGTCGACCTCGATCGCGGTCCTCATCCCGGCGAGCGAGTCGCGCACCTTCTCGATGGTGGTCACCTTCATGTTCGGGCAGAGCATCCTCGGCGTGAGGTTCACGAACCGCTTGCCGGGCGCCGCCTTGGCGAGCCCGTGCAGCAGCCCCTCCTCGGTCACCACGATGAACTCCTCGGCGGGCGATGACTCGGCCCACCTGAGCATCTGGCTCGTCGAGAGCACCGCGGTCGCCATCGCGCAGACCTCCGGGCGACACTCAGGGTGCGCGACGATCTCCGCCGAGGGGTGACGCGCGGCCGCCTCGCGCACCTGCTCGACGGTGACGTCCTCGTGCGTGGGACACCACCCGTCCCACGCGATCACCTCGACGCCGGGCAGCTGCGAGCCGACCCACGCCGCGAGGTTCTTGTCCGGCCCGAAGAGGATGCGGTCCGCGCGAAGCGAGCGCACGACCTCGACCGCGTTCGCCGAGGTGCAGCAGATGTCGGAGAGCGCTTTCACCTCCGCCGAGGAGTTCACGTACGTCACCACCGGCACGCCGGGGTGCCCCTCGCGCCACGCGGCGAGCTGCTCGCCGGTCAGCATGTCGGCCATCGGGCATCCGGCGCGCGGCTCGGGCATGAGCACGGTCTTGTCCGGCGAGAGGATCTTGGCGGTCTCGGCCATGAAGTGCACGCCCGCGAAGACGATCACGCTCGCGTCGGTGGCCGCGGCCTGGCGCGCGAGGCCGAGCGAGTCGCCCACGAAGTCGGCGACGTCCTGCACCTCGGGGCGCTGGTAGTTGTGCGCGATGATCACGGCGTCCCGCTCGGCGGCGAGCGCGCGGATCTCGTCGTGGATGGCGGCGGCCTGCGTCATGCGGTCCATGCGTCAGCGGTTCCCTTCGGTGGTGCCGGCTCCCCCGATGTCTGCGGACGGGGCGAGCGCGGCGTTGTCGATGAGGCGCGTGCGGCCCACGCGTCCGGCGATGAGCGCCCGGGCCGTGCGGTCGACGCGGTCGAGCGGCTCGAGGGTGCGCGGATCGACCACGACCGCGTAGTCGAGCTCGAGGCCGCGCACCCCCGCGACGCGCTCGAGCATCGCGCGCTCGACCGCGCGCGCCTCGCGTTCCCCCCACGCGACCGCGGCGGCCGCGGCCTCGAGCGCCGCCGGCAGCGCGAGTGCAGAGGAGCGCTCCTCGGCCGAGAGGTAAGCGTTGCGGCTCGAGAGCGCGAGCCCGTCGTCGTCGCGCACGATCGGGCATCCGACGACCCGCACCCCCAGGTCGAGGTCGGTCACCACGCGCTCGACGACCCTGAGCTGCTGGTAGTCCTTCTCGCCGAAGAACGCCAGGTCGGGGCGGACAACCGAGAACAGTTTGGTGACCACGGTCGCGACCCCGCTGAAGTGGCCGGGACGGACCTCGCCCTCCCAGTGGTCGGCGAGCGGGCCGGGGTGCACCACCGCGGCGGCGTCCGCCGCGTACATCGCGCCCACGCTCGGCGAGAACACGAGGTCGACGCCTTCGCCGGCGAGCAGGCCGAGGTCACCCTCGAGGTCGCGCGGGTAGGACTCGAAGTCCTCGCCCGGCGCGAACTGGGTGGGGTTCACGAACACCGAGACGGCCACGTAGTCGGCGCGCTCGCACGCGGCGCGCACGAGCGAGAGGTGCCCCTCGTGCAGCGCCCCCATCGTCGGGACGAGCGCGATCGTCTTGCCCTCGCGCCGCGCCTCCGTGACGGCGAGCCGCGCCTCGGCCTTGGATGCCACGCGCTCCACCGTCACGCCTCCTCGCGCGGGCCGGGGGCGAACGTGCCGTCGCGCACCTCGTCGGCGTAGGCGGCGATCGCGTCACGGACCACCGCGCCCACGTCCGCGTACCGCCGGGCATGCCTGGGCACGAAGTCGCCGCCGAGGCCGAGCAGGTCGTGGAAGACCTGCACCTGACCGTCGCAGGCGGGACCGGCGCCGATGCCGATGGTGGGGATGTCGAGCGTGGCCGTCACGCGGGCGGCGAGCGGAGCGGGGATGCACTCGAGGACCACCGCGAACGCGCCGGCCTCCTGCAGCGCGAGGCAGTCGGCCACGAGCGCCTCGGCGCCCGCGTCGTCCTTCGCCTGGACCCGATAGCCGCCGAGCTGGTGCACCGATTGCGGCGTGAGTCCCACGTGCCCCATGACGGGGACGCCGGCGCCGGCGAGGCGCTCGACCACGGGTGCGACCCGCGTGCCCCCTTCGAGCTTGACGGCCGCGGCGCCACCCTCGGCGAGTAGGCGGCCGGCGGCGCGCAGGGCTTCCTCGGCCGAGATCTGGAACGTCATGAACGGCATGTCGGCCACCACGAGCGCGGAGGTGTGCGCCCGCGCGACGGCCGCGGTGTGGCGCACCATGTCGTCGATGGTGACCGGCAGCGTCGAGGCGTGTCCCAGCACGACCATGCCGAGCGAGTCGCCCACGAGGATCACGTCCACGCCCGCCTCGTCGGCGAGACGCGCCGAGGGGGTATCGTAGGCGGTGACCATCACGATCGGCCGCGCGGCCTCCTTCATCGAGCGCAGGCCGGTCGTCGTGACCGCGCGCGCCCGGTCGTTCGGCGCCATGGCACTCATGGCACGCTCCTTCCCGGTCCTGCCGTCTCAGCCCCGGATCTGCCGAGGTCCAAGCGGCCCCGTTACGGGTGGGACGAGAGTATACCCCAGCAGGCGTCTCAGGGCAGGTCCGGGCCCTGCCCGCCCGTGTGCGCCTCCGGCGGCGCCGCCTCGGCGTCGGCGATCACGCGACGGGCGCGCTCGGCGAGCGACGCGGGGACCTTCAGGCGGAAGAGCGGGGTGAGACCGTAGGGGTTGCTCGCCTCCTCCGGCGCGAAGGGGTCCCACGCGTGCGGGATGCCCTCCTCCTCGAGCACCACGCGCTTGAACACGAGTCCCATGTCCGGGGTACCGGGCAACGGCTTGCTCTCCGCGACGGTGACCCACTCCTCGCCGGCGTCCGTGTCCGGCGAGACGCCCGGCGTCCGGGTCACGTCCTCGAAGCCCGGAAGCGCCCCGAGCACCGCGGTGACGCGGCCCGTTCGCGCCCCGGCGTCACTCACCCGCGTGCCATCAGGCAGCACCGCGAGCGGATCAGCCTCGAGCAGCGGCAACACCACGAACTCCCGCTCGGCGAAGCGCGGGTGCGGCACGGTGAGCTCCTCGCTCTCCCACTCCTCGTCGCCGAAGAGCACGATGTCGAGGTCGATCGGCCTCGGCGCGTTGCGCGGTCCCGGGGTGCGGCCCTGCGCCCGCTCGATCTCCTGCAGCCCGCCGAGGAGGACGTCGGCGGCAAGCCCGGTCTCCACCACGGCCACCATGTTCGCGTACGGCGGCTGGCCGGGGTCGGGCCACGGCTCGCTCTCGTAGACCCGCGAGACCGCCACCACCGCGGTCCCCGGCAAGGCGTCGACCGCCCGCAGCGCGGCGGCGAGGTTCTCCATGCGGTCGCCGAGGTTGCCCCCGACGCCGAGATACGCCCTGGTCATCCGCTCACCTTCCGATGGTGGCCGCCACGTCGAGGGCCTCGGCCGTCTCCGCGACGTCGTGGACCCGCACGATGTCCGCACCCCGCAGGTACGCGCCCACCGCCGCGCCCACGCTGCCCCACACGCGCCGCGCGGGATCGTCCTCACCGAGTATGTGCCCGATGAAGCGCTTGCGCGACGCGCCCACCAGCACCGGATAGCCGAGCGCGGCGATCTCGGGCAACCGCCGGAGTAGCTCGACGTTGTGCGCGAACGTCTTGCCGAAGCCAAGTCCGGGATCCACCGCGATGCGGTCGCGCGCGACTCCCGCCTCTTCCAGCCCGCGCGCCTGCCCGCCGAGGAACGCGGCCACCTCCGCGACCACGTCGCCGTAGCGCGGCTCCTCCTGCATCGTGCGCGGGTCGTCGCCGAGCATGTGCATCACCACGAGCCCCGCGTCGCACCCGGCCGCGACCTCGCGCATCGCGGCGTCGCGGAACCCGGTGACGTCGTTGATGACCGAGGCGCCGGCCTCCACGCACGCGCGCGCCACCGCTGCGTGGCGGGTGTCGATCGAGACCGGCACGCTCCCGCCGGCCGCGAGCCGCGCGACCACCGGCCGCACCCGCGCCAGTTCCTCGGCCGAAGAGACCGGCTCGGCTCCCGGGCGGGTCGACTCGCCACCGATGTCGAGCATCCCGGCGCCCGCGGCGACCAGCCCGGATGCATGAGCGAGCGCCGCGAGCGGTTCGGCGTACCGCCCGCCGTCGGAGAACGAGTCCGGGGTGACGTTGACGATCCCCATCACGAGCGGCCGGTCCAGCGCGACCCGGTGACGCCCGCACTGCCAGTGTGTGATCTTCATACCTGCAGCGTATGCCCTCGGGCCGCCCATATCAACGGTCGACTTCCCTGACTCCCCGGCGCCTGGACGTTCCACCGGTCGCAGGATTCTTCGATACCGACGTTTCTGAAGTCGCCTTTACGGGAATGCATAAATATGAGAGGCTTGTGAAGGATTGCACAAGCTTTCACCGGGAGGGGGCCGGGCGACCGGCCCGGAAAGAGGTGAGTGTCATGATCGCGGCGTTCTCCTACGTCATGCTCGGGCTTGGAGCGGTCGTGATCCTGGCCGCGCTCGTGTACATCCTCGGGTTCGTGGTCTCCGCCCTCATCGGCGCCGGCTACGTCACCGTGGATGCCGCCGTCCACCATCACGGACACGACGGACGGGCACACGCTGCATGAGGACCGCGAAGCCGGGTTCCCAGCGATCAGCGTCCCTTGATGAGTGCCATGGCCTCGGAACGCGTCGCCATGTTGCGCTCGAAGATGCCTCGCACCGCTGAGGTGGTCGTGATCGCGCCCGGCTTCTGCACGCCCCGCATCGACATGCAGAGGTGCTCCGCCTCGATGACCACCATCACGCCGGTGGGGTCGAGATGCTCGACGATCGTGTCGGCGATCTGACTCGTCATCCGTTCCTGGACCTGGGGCCTGCGCGCGAACACCTCGACCACCCGCGCGAGCTTGGACAGTCCGCAGATCCGCCCCTCCTTGCCCGGGATGTAGGCGACGTGCGCACGGCCCATGAACGGCACGAGGTGGTGCTCGCACGTGGAGTAGAGCGGGATATCGCGCACGAGCACCATCTCCTGATGGCCCTCGTTGAACGTCACGCAGAAGTGCTCCGCGGGGTCCTGCGTCAGGCCGGCGAACACCTCGGCGTACATGTCGGCGACGCGCTCGGGCGTGCCGAGGAGCCCCTCGCGCGAGAGGTCCTCCCCGACGCCTTCGAGGATGAGCCGAACGCCTTCGATGATCTTGTCGCGGTCCATAGACGCCCTCACACCCGGTCGTGACGCTCCTGCTCGTGTGTCGGGATTATCGCACAAGGACCGGGCGCGACCGCGGAGGTGATCAGTCTATCGCCCCGAACGCTCGCGCGATGCCGATGACCGCCGGAGTCATGAGTACGATCAGTGTCGCCGGAAGGATGCAGAGCACGAGCGGGAACACCATCTTCGCCGGGGCCTTCTGCGCCAGCTCCTCGGCGTGCTGCCGACGCTTGACCCGGATCTCGCGGGACTGAGAGCGAAGCACGCTACCGACGCTCACGCCGAACACGTCCGCCTGGACCATCGCCATGATGAACGCACTCAGCTCGAAGACATCGCACCGTACGGCGAGATTGCGCAACGCCTCCCTGCGCGACATCCCTGCCTGTATCTCTCGCAGCGCGACCGCGAACTCCTCCGACAGAGGGCCAGTGCGATTCCTCACGTACTTCGTGACGGCGGCATCGAACCCGAGGCCCGCTTCGACCGCGATCAACAGCATGTCAAGCATGTCCGGCAGTTCCCTGCGCAACGCATCCTGGCGCTCCCTGATCCGGCCCGAAAGCCATGCGTCGGGCACGAACCAGACGAGGGCGCCGAGAAGGACCGCGCCGAGAAGCGCACGCACCACATCGTCTGCGAACGCCACGGCGAACAGCGTGCCGATCGCACCGACGGCCACGCTCGCCGCGGCCTTGACCACCAGCAGCGAGTCCCCGTCCATGCCCGACGGATAGCCGGCCGTGCGACACCGGGCCTGAAGCCGCTCCCGGTAGCCCCTTGGCGCGAGCCCGGACAGTCCGCCCGCGAACCGCTCCCCGATCGGTCGCAGGACGCGCTGCTGGAACGGGCGGCTCAGAGGTTCGACGGCGGCCGCGCTGCCGCGCTCGAGATCCGAAAGGTCCTGGAGACGACGGGCGACACGCCGTTCCTCGGAGAAGACGACGTCGAGCGTGCTCCAGACAGCCATCGTGACAGCCCCGCCGATGAACAGAGCCAGTGTCACGACCTCCATGTCACACCTCCACCTTCGTGAGCCTGAAGATCCACACGAGGCCGATCACGAGCAGGACGGCACCGAGTCCGAGCGCGAACAACCCGATGACAGAGTTGAGCATCACCGAGAGGTAGGCCGGGCTGACCACGGCGAGCGCGCCGAGGATGAAGAACGGCAGGATGGCAAGGATGACCGCCGAGAATCGACTCTCCGCCGTCAGAGCCTTCACGTGGCGCCGCAGCTCGGCACGGGTCCGAATCGTTCGGGCCACCGTGTCGAGCACTTCCGCGAGATTGCCGCCCACTTCGCGTTGGATCGCGATGGCGGTGACCGTCCATCGGAAGTCCTCGCTGTCGAGACGCTCCGCCATCCGGTCGAGTGCTTGCTCGAGCGGGAGGCCGAATCGGGCCTCGGCCTGCACGCGCCTGAACTCGCTCGAGGCCGGCTCAGCAATCTCATCGACCACGAGTTCCAGTGCCTGCTGGACTCCCCACCCTGCACGAAGCGAGCCTGCGATCAGGCCGAGGACGTCGGGCAACTGCTCCTCGAAGCGGGTCCTCCGCCTGTCGATGCGAACCCTGACGAACGCGATGGGGCCGAACACGAGCACGAGAACCGCCGTCACCGTGAGCACGACGTTCGAGAACGCGAACTGTACCAGCACCCCGCCGACCATCGTGGCCAGAAGGTGGAAGTAGATGTACTCGTTGGGCCGCAGCGGCAGGCCCGCTCGTTCGAGGTTCTCCCGAACCAGTGCCGTGAACCCTCGTGCCTCCACGATGTCGCTCACCGCAGCCATCACACGGGCTCTGCTGCCCTGGACCGTCGCCTGCTGGACCGTGTCGTCTGCGAGATCCACTCGGTACTGGTCGTAGTATCTGAGCTGCTGCAGGATGTCAGGGGCCGGAGCGATGAGAGAACCGAGACCGAAGACGCCGAGCGCGACAGCGCCGAACACGAGCGCGGAGATCGAGACCAGACTCAGCCAGTCAAGCAGCCCGCGGACCGCGGGCTCAAGCAGGACGGGCTCCGGCACCTCGGTGTAGATCGGGTTCTCGATGACGGTCGTGAGCTCGCCCGTCACGTCACCACTGCCGACCCGGAGCACGATCTCAAGACTCTTGGTCGAAGGACGTGCGCTCGTGAAGCTCACCGTGTACAGGTCGCTCAGCTCACGAGCGATCTCCTCGAACACCTCGACCAGGGCCGCTGCGTCTTGAGTCCCGATGAAGCGCCCTCCCGACCTCGCCGCGAGCTGTTGCAGCGGGGCGGGGTCGTACTCGGGCGATTCGAGAGCGATCGCGTACACGGGTGCGGCAGCGGCTTCGACCGCCGTAGCAGCGACGTCGAGACCGTTGATGCTCGTCGTGTCCCCGCCATCCGAAAGCACGAGTATCGCTCGATCCCTTCCGGGGTCGTCGAACTCGCGAGCCGCCTGGATCAATCCGTCATAGAGCGCCGTCTCCCCCGCCGCCCGCAGCCCCTCGATCGATCCCGACAGCGCCGCCTGATCCGCCGTGAAGCCGAGGAGCGTCCTCGGCTCCGAACTGAACTCGATGAGCGCGACCCGATCGACCGGGCGCATCGTCTCGATGAATCGCCGAGCCGCGGCCTTCGCTCCGTCGAGCGGACCGCCCCGCATACTGCCGCTTACATCGACCAGCAAGACGACATCGACGGGATCGCGCTCCTGCGCAGCCGCCTGCGCGCGCACGGAACCGACCTCGATCCCGTTCTCGAGTACCGTGAAGCTGGGGGACTCCCTGAGGTCCGCAGTGAGCGCGACGTCGAGCGTGACCTCAGGGTACGCACTACTGTCGACATCATGGAGGACGATCGTCGCTCCGAGTGCGGGCGTGGCCGTCGACAGGCACAACGCAGCAATCAACGTGACGGCGGAGACCATGCGGGTGAGCCGATGGAGACCTTCGCCCACGTGGCTCACCGGCCTTCCGCGATCTCGGGCGCGAACAGCTCCGGCGACATCTCGATCCCCTTGTACTCGAGCCGCGCTGCGAACTTGGGTCGGATGCCCGTCGACTTCAGCCGGCCGAGATGGCGACCCTCCGCGTCGACTCCCATCGAGTAGTCGAACTGGAAGATGTCCTGCATCACGATCGTGTCGCCTTCCATGGCCTCGATCTCTGAGATCTGGGTCACCCGCCGCGTGCCGTCCGCGAGACGGGACAGATGGACCAAGACGTCCAGCGCCGAGGAGACCTGTTCACGGATCGCCCGCACAGGCAGGTCGAGCCCGGCCATCAGAACCATCGTCTCGAGTCGGGACAGCGCATCGCGGGGCGAGTTCGCGTGGATAGTCGAGAGTGAGCCCTCGTGACCCGTGTTCATCGCCTGAAGCATGTCGAGGGCCTCGGCCCCGCGCACCTCGCCGACGATGATCCTGTCCGGCCGCATACGCAGGGAGTTCCGAACCAGGTCGCGAATCGTGACCTGGCCCTTGCCCTCGATGTTGGAGGGGCGTGACTCGAGCCGCAGTACGTGGTCCTGGCCCAGGCGCAGCTCGGCAGCGTCCTCGATGGTGACGATCCGCTCGCCTTCAGGGACGTACTGGGAGACGACGTTGAGGAGTGTCGTCTTGCCGGTACCGGTACCACCTGAGATCAGCAGGCTCAACCTCCCGCGCACACACGCCTCGAGAAAGGTCGCCGTCGCCGGAGACAGGGTCCCGAAGCCGATGAGGTCATTGGCGGTGAGTGGCTCACGCGAGAACTTGCGAACGGTCAGCATCGGCCCGTTGATCGCAAGGGGGTGGATCACGGCGTTGACCCTCGAGCCGTCAGGCAGGCGAGCGTCCACCATCGGGGAGCTCTCGTCGATCCTCCGGCCGACGCGCGCGACGATCTTGTCGATGATCCGCAACAGGTGGGCCTCGTCGATAAAGCGCCGATTCGCGCGATGGATCTTGCCGAACCGCTCGATGTAGATCGTCTCAGGGTTATTGACCATCACCTCGGTTATCTCAGGGTCGTCCAGGAACTCCTGGATGGGGCCGTATCCGAGGATGTTGTCGGTGATGTCCGTGATCACCTGTCGGCGCTCGACGGCCGAGAGCGGCGTGTTCTCCTCCGCCAGGAGCTCGGCGAGTCTCCGCTCGATCCGCACGCGGAGTTCGACCTCGTCCGCGTCGGCATCCGACAGTTCCGTCCCGAGCTCCTCGATCAACAGGTAGTGAAGATTGCGCACGACGGCGTCCTTCACCCCTCTGACCGCGACCGCCGAGGAGGCGATATCGTCGACCGATTCGCGTTCTGCGGTCGCGAGCCTGTCGGACAAAGACATCCCGCCACCCCCTCTCATCCATCAACCACGAAACGGGCCAGCTCGACCATGCTCCGTGCGACTGGCGATCTGGGCTGGTCGAGCGCCACAGGGACCCCACGGTTGACCGAGCGCGGTACGAGCCGATCGCTCGGGATCCTCGCCACCACGTTCGCCCCGATCGCCTTCTCAACGTCGGAGGGCTCAAGGAACACCTTGCTATCGGCACGATTGAGTACCAGTCGGACGAGCCCGTTGCGGTAGCCCAGCTGCTTGAGCTTCGCGAGCGAGACCTTCATGTTCTTGATACTCGGGAGGTCCATCGTCGCCACCGCCAGGACCTGGTCGCTCTTGTCGATCGCCGTCAGTACCGTCTCGTCGAGCCGACCGGGGGTGTCGATCACGACGAGGTCGGCGAGTTCGCGAGCAAGGGAGATGATTCCTGCCACACGGGCGTTCGTGACCGATTCAGCCTGTTCCGGCTGCACGGGTGCGAGCAGGACGCGGGCGCCGCTCTCATGCTCGCGCATGAAGCTCTGGAGCAGCTGCGCATCGAGCCTGTCGAACGCCTGGACCGCATCGTAGATCGTGCTGGCGGGCTCGAGTCCGAGCATCACGGCCCCGTCGCCTGACTCCAGGTCGAGATCGAGGAGCGCGACGCGCTTGCCGAGCGTCTTCGCCATGATCGAGACGAGATTGGTGGCGATGACACTCTTGCCCACGCCGCCCTTGGTGCTGAACACCGTGATGACCTTCGCGTCGGACCCCGGCGGTCCGTCACCCGCGCCGCGAACCGCCGATGCGGCGTCGTACGCCTCCGCGACCGTGGCGGCAAGTCCCCCGTAGGTCACTCCCTCGACATCGATCACGTCGCGGAACCCTGCACGCATCGCTCGTCGCAAGAGGTCGGTATCGACGACCCGCGTCATAAGCAGGGTGAGCGTTCGCGGGGTGACGGAGGAGATGCTCTCTCCTGCGGCGAGCGCGGCGTCGCAGTCGGTGGACGGGCCGAAGACGACGATCCAGGCATCCCGCTCACACGCCACCGCGGCCGCATCGGCCGGGTTCGTGACCCCGATGTACTCAAGGCCCTCGACCGGACTCAGCACCTTCTCCAGGCGGTCCCGGAACTCGTTATCCAGGTCGCAGACGACGGCAAGGCCCATGTGGATCACCGCCTACTCGACGATGCCGGGGAAGCGCTGCCCGGGAGTCGCGGGAACCTCGATCGTGCCCGAACCCAGGAGTGCGAGCCAGATCCTGCCCTGCTCCTGGGCGAAGACGAGCTTCTCAGCGTCTTCGGGCGAGAGAGCCAGCGTGATCGTGCTCGGCACCGCCGTGGCAGCACCCTCGGCGGGCTCACCGCCCCCCAGCGCGCCGACCCGGCTCTCGGTGGCGCCCTCATCATCGGCCGTGCTCGAAAGCGCCGTCGTCGTCATTCCCACCGCAAGCACGCGCGCTTTGCGCAACACGAGCTTCGTAACCGCCTCAGCGAGCCCACCCTCCGGCTCGAACGTGGCGTAGACGATCACCGTGTCCCCCGGTCGGATCAGGCCGGCCACGCCGCGCTCGGCCGTGTTCGGCAGTGAGACGGCGACGAAGTCTTCCGGCACCGCGAACGAGAGGCCCGCCGCGGACGGCAGACTGAAGCGCCCCTGTGTGACCTGCTCGCCCCTGGTCAGCGAAACCGTCAGTATCTTCCCCTCGAGCAGAGCGGTCGATGACACGGCACCGTCGGATACCCATCGCCTCGGGACCGTCTCCACAGCCACGAGCTCCTGGGCGATGAGTTCCTCGCCCGAGAGCCCTGCGGGGATGTCCTGCTGGGCCACGAGGATGTCGACAGGCTGGTCTTGTGCCTCGACCCGCTCTCGTGCCCCATCGATATAGCGTGCTGCCGAAACGGCGGCGACCACACCGAGCACGAGCGCCGCTACGAGAATCAGAACCTTCGCTCGCATCCACGTCCTCCCATCGCACGCGTGTTAGCGACTATCTGACGAGGCGATACCCGATCGCCCCGAACGGATCGATCGGGCCCCACTCCATGACATCGTCTTGAGGGTTGACCGGCCGCACGAAACGCCCGGTGACCTCCGCCTGGTTCCCCGTTCCCCCGACGCCTTCGATGTAGAAGTACGCGAATCCGATCACGCGCACCCATCCAGAGGAGCCGCCCGGGACGGATTCCCAGTGGTACGGGTTGTCGGCCCCCGGCGCGATCAGGATGGGCACCACGATCAGGCGCGGAGCCGAGTAGTCGTTGATCGTGGCCGTACCGTCGGGGTGCACCTCGACGATGTCGTCGAAGGTCCTGGTGTCACTACCGATCAGTTCGTTGAGGGCGTTGCGCGTGGTGGCACCGTTGATTCCGGGTTCCGGGTGGTACTCGGCGCCGATGTAGACCGGGTTCGCAACCCCTCCGTGCTCGATGTCGTACTTGATCCCGCCAGGCTGGTTGGCGTTGCTCGCCTTGCCGCCTGGTGGATCCGTCAGGGCCACGAACTGAAAGTTCCCCGGGGATCCACCGCTGTTGGGCGGCGGCTGTTTCAGCACCTCGAGTGCATTGAAGTCGTATCCGAATGCTCCGGTGGCGTCCGGGTCCTTGGCCATCATCCCGAACGGCATGACGCCGCGAGCGAACGTGCTCGGCGACGAGACGACCGCGGTCGCAGATGCGGCCACGGGAGCACTCTCGTGTCCCATCACCCGCGCGAAGAAGAGCCCCATCGCGCTCTGCCGGAGGTCTGCGACGATCGTGTCGTTGGCGGCATGCGTCGACTCGACACGAAACGTGCGATCGTCTGCGTCCGCGATGTTGGCGAGCGCGTACGCGTCGGCAACGTACAGCGCCGCTGCGGGATCACCCGGGAGCTCCTGAACCCCTGCGAGAGCCGCCGAGTCCGCTGCGGTCTGCATCTGCCGCCGCTGCGAGAAGACCGCGCCGGCATCGATGACGATCGCGCTGAAGGCAAGCAACACCACGATGACGACAGCGACTATGAGCGTCGTCGCCCCCTCCTCGCTCCTGACCAGACCTCGCACCCCTGCGTTCATCTCACTCACCTCGAGTCGTCGATGCGCGGGAAGCTCGTCACTCCTTGCGCATGGTCGCAGTGCTTGAGAGCGTGATGGGTCCTCCGAACGGGACGATCCTTCCGGTCCACGGATAACTCACCGTGACCCGGACCGATCGAGCGTCGGGTTCGCTCAGGTTCACGCTCAGCCCATCCGCGGTCCGCAACGGGAACGCCCGCTCCTCGACCGCGGTCACGGAGTAGAAGGCGCCGTTCTGAACGGCGGCGAGTCGGGCACCCTCCCGCGCGGCATGCGTCACGGCGAGCTGGCCCTGAAAGATCAGCCCGAACTCGATCATCCCGAACAACAGGAGCAAGAGCACCGGCGCGACGACGGCGAACTCCAAAGCGCTGGCCCCCTCGTCACCGCGCCTGCGAACCGTGTCCTTTCGAGTCCTCACCGTTCCACTTCCTTACACGAGTGTGGCGAACCCAGGACTCCTTCGACCCTGGATCCGCCACTCACGCGGAACGACATACGTTGTGCCAGGCTATAGACCTGTCTGGCCCCAGAGGCCGGCGATGAACCCGTTCAAGGAACCGCCGTATGCGGTCACCCCGACGATGATGACGATGGCTATGAGGATCACGAGAATCCCGTACTCAAGAGCCGTCGCACCCTCGTCACCGCTTGCGTCCAGTGACCGCAGGACCGACATCGCCCACACCCCACCCATCTGTATGTCACGGAGCCGCGTCGCTGTCTCACTCGATCGCGGCGCGGAGCAGGTCCGCACCTCACCTCTCAGCGGGGCGGAGTCACGCCCCCGGCTGGTGCGGCGTCGACCGCTAGATGCCGGTGCGCGCCCAGAGACCGTTGAAGAAGCCGTTCAGCGCACCACCGAAAGCGGTGACACCGACGATGATGACGATGGCGATGAAGGCGACGAGGATGCCGTACTCAAGAGCAGTGGCGCCCTCTTCACCCTCGGTCCAGTTACGCATGCGAACGTACAGTCCAGTCAACATGATTCGTACCTCCTCGGTCAGGAGCGGGACCTCCCCGTCCCCGTTCCTGCCCGGGACTCACGTCATCCCAGGCAGCCGAACCAAACCCTCTGGCTGGGATTCTACCCGTGCCCGTGAGCCCGGGAACTCGCATGGTCGCATGATTCCGTCGTCTATCGGTATGAATGCCGCTCATCCCATCGGGTGATGCCGAGGGACGCGAATCGACGCCTACTCCCCACCCATCGACACGAGCCCCGCGCGGACCGCCGTCAGCACGGCCTGGGTGCGATCGTTCTGGTCGAGCTTGCGCAGGATGTGACTCACGTGGGTCTTCACGGTCGTCTCCCCGATCCAGAGCGCCCGCGCGATCTCCTTGTTGCTCATCCCCTTCGCCATGAGGCGCAGGACCTCCATCTCGCGCTCAGAGAGGAGGTCCTTGTACTCCTCGGCGGCCGCGCGATCGGTGGTGGCCGTCGTGCCAGCGATCACCCGCTGCGCGATCGCGTCGTCGAACACGACCTGGCCGTCGGCGACCGACCTGATCGCCTGCGCCACGTTGTCGGCCCGGGAGTCCTTGAGCAGGTACCCGGACGCCCCCGCCGCGAGCACGCCGAAGAGCTCCTCCTCATCGTCGTAACTCGTGAGCACCAGCACGCGAACCCCCTCGCACACGTCGCGGACCCTTCGGCAGACCTCGGTCCCGCCGAGTCCCGGCATGCGCATGTCGAGGAGCAGCACATCGGGCTGCGCCTCGCACACCAGGGCCACGGTATCCTCCCCGTCAGCCGCCTCGCCCACCACTGTCAGGCCTGGCTCGTCGTCGATCAGAGCCTTGAGCGCGAAGCGCACGAGCTCGTGGTCGTCGGCGATGAAGACCCTCACGTCAGTCACTGGCATCTCCCCTCGAGCGGTATCTCGACCCGGACCTGGGTCCCCCTCCCAGACTCGCTCCTGATGTCGAGAGTGCCGCCTTCCGCCCTCACCCGGTGCGTGATGCTGTGCAGGCCGACCGAGCCGTCCTGCATGCCACGCTCCCTGGCCTCTTCCACGTCGAAGCCCCGGCCGTCGTCGGTCACGAGGAGGATGACGCTCCGGTCACGATAGTCGATCAGCACGTCGAACGAGTTCGCTCCGGCGTGTCTGACGACATTGCTGACCGTCTCCTTGGCGACCCGGTACAGGCACGCTTCCAGCGATCCGGAGAGGAACCGGGACTCGCCGCGAGCGGTGACCCTGCCATCGATCCCCCGGCCGTGAGTGGCCTCTTTCACCCAGTGCTCGACCGCGGCCGGCAGTCCGAGTTCCTGGAGCTTCGCAGGGCGCAGGTCGTAGATCACGCGACGCAGCTCGACCATGCTCACGTTCAGCTCGTCCTGCAGCTCCTCGAGCCGTTCGGCCACCGCGCCGGGGTCGCGGTGGACCTGCTTCTTGCACAGCTCGAGCCCGAGCGAGATGGAGAAGAGCGACTGCGCGATGCCGTCGTGCATCTCGCGGGCTATGCGGTCGCGCTCCGAGGAGAGCAGGACATAGCTGTTCTCCTCGGCGAGGCGGGCGTTCTCGACGGCGGCCGCGGCGAACGAGCTCAGGATGGCGAGGTACTCGACCTGGTGCGCGGTGAACGGTCGCTGCTCGTCGTTGAAGGCGCACAGCAGCCCGATGGGCCGCTCGCGGACCTTGATCGGGGCGCACAGCATCCACGCGTGCTGCTGCTTGTCATGGTCGAGGTAGGTCCGTCCGTTGTGGAGTACGTCGGACGCCATCTCGCGGATCCTGCCCGCCCACCAGCTCTCGGGAAGCTCGTCTCGGCTCCCGCGGACCGTGAGCGTGTCGAAATCGAGCGTCTCCGAGTGCTCGCCGGTCAGGAGCAGGACCGCCTTCTGGGTGCTCGTGACCCGCTTCGCACGGTCGACGATGGTGTTGAGGACCTCGTCGACGGAGAGCGTGGAGGAGACCGCCGAGGCGACGTCGTTGAGCGAGGCGAGCAGCTCGTCTTGCATCCGGCGGGGCCGAAGGCGGTCGCGAATCGCGCCGAGCACGCCGCCCGTGCCGTTCGCGATGTGCTCCGCGCCTTCAGGGGGCCGCTGCCACTCCATCGTAGGAGGAACGGTATCGCGCGGTTCACGCACCTCGCACCAGAGCGCCTTTCGGTGGCCGGGTATCGGGGGCGCGCGCAACCGCACCCCTCACTCTTCGGAGTGATATACCCGGAATCGCGGCGTGCGGTCCCCTACGCGCCGGTCACCTGGGGCGGCACCCGCGGCGCCTCGCCTCCCGGCTCGCCCACGGGCAGTCCCTCCTCGGCGGCCACCCTGCTCTCGGTGTCCTCGTCCTCGCTATCCGGCGCGCGGTCGGCCTCCTCGGCCTGGCGCGCCTTCTCGAGCTCGAGGTACTCGTCCCAGGTGTCGTCGAGCAGCGCCTCGAGCTCCTCCTTGTCGACGGTCTCGCGCTCGATGAGCACGTCGACCATGAGATCGAGCTGCCCGCGCCGCTCGCTCAGGATGCGATGCGCGGTGTCGTACGCCTCGTCGATCAGGCGGCGGATCTCCTTGTCGATCTCGTAGGCGACCTCGGGGCTGTAGTCCGCGTTGGCCGAGAAGTCCCTGCCGAGGAAGACCTCGTGGTTCGCGTCCCCGAAGGTCTGCGGGCCGAGCTTCTCCGACATGCCGTAGCGCATCACCATCTGCTTGGCGAGCTTGGTCGCGCGCTCGATGTCGTTGCTGGCGCCGGTGGTGATGTCGCCGATCGCGATCTCCTCGGCGACACGACCGCCGAGCATCATCGCGATCTGATCGAGCATCTGGCCCTTGGAGTTGAGGAAGCGGTCCTCCTGCGGGAGCGAGAGCGTGTAGCCGAGCGCCTGGCCGCGGGCGATGATCGAGATCTTGTGGACCGGGTCGGTCTTGGGCAGCACATGGCCCACGAGCGCATGGCCGGCCTCGTGATAGGCGATGACCTTCTTCTCCTCCTCGGAGATCAGGCGGCTCTTGCGCTCGGGACCGGAGATGACGCGCTCGATCGCCTCGTCGAGCTCGCGCATGTCGATCTTCTTCTTGCCGTGGCGCGCGGCGAGCAGCGCGGCCTCGTTCACGAGGTTCGCGAGGTCGGCGCCGGTGAAGCCGGGGGTGCGGCGCGCGAGGACCTCGAGGTCGATGTCGTCCTCCATCGGCTTGCCCTGGGCGTGGATCTTGAGGATGCCCTCGCGACCCTTGAGGTCGGGGCGGTCGACGACGATCTGGCGGTCGAACCGGCCCGGGCGCAGAAGCGCCGGGTCGAGGATGTCGGGGCGGTTGGTCGCCGCGATCAGGATGACGTTGTCGTTCATCGAGAAACCGTCCATCTCGACGAGGAGCTGGTTGAGCGTCTGCTCGCGCTCGTCGTGCCCGCCGCCGAGCCCGGCGCCGCGCTGGCGGCCCACGGCGTCGATCTCGTCCATGAACACGATACAGGGGCTCGCGGCCTTGGCCTGCTCGAAGAGGTCGCGCACGCGCGAGGCTCCCACGCCCACGAACATCTCGACGAAGTCGGAACCGGAGATCGAGAAGAACGGCACCGCCGCCTCGCCCGCGACCGCCCGCGCCAGCAGCGTCTTGCCGGTGCCCGGAGGGCCTACGAGCAGGACGCCCTTGGGGATCTTGGCGCCGAGCGCCTGGAACTTGCCGGGGTTGGCGAGGAACTCCTTGATCTCGTGCAGCTCCTCGATCGCCTCGTCGGCGCCGGCGACGTCCTTGAAGGTGATCCTCGGCTGGTCGCGCGTCATGCGCTTGGCTTTGGCCTTGCCGAACGACATCACCTTGGAGTTGCCGCCCTGCATCTGGCTGAAGAAGTAGAGCATGACGAGGATCAGGATGCCGATGGGCAGGAGCGATGTCAGGATGCCGACCCACAACGACGTGTTCTGGGGGTCGACCTTGAACTCGACCTGGGCGTCAGCGGCCGCGGCCTCGTTGTACTCGGCGATCCGGCGCTCGAGCTCCTGGTCGGAGAGGAACGTGGTGGTGTACTTCGAGCGCTCCTCGGCCTCGCGCGCGGCATCGGTGGCGAAGTACTCGCCGGCGATGGTGCGATCGCGCGCCTTGACCTCCACGCTCGCGATCCGGCCCTCGTCGAGCGTCGCCTGGAACGCGCTCGCGCTCAGCTCGGTGGGGGCGTCCGCCTCGGTCAGGGTGCCGGTGACGAAGTAGACCGCCGCCACCAGCAGCACCAGGTAGAGCAGGACGGTTCTCAGGTTCTTGTTCAAGAGTCTTCAGTCTCCTTGGAGCGTCAGGCGGGGCGGGCTACCCGGAGTAGACCTCCGGGCGCAACACGCCGATGTAGGGAAGGTTCCGATACCGCTCGGCGTAGTCGAGGCCGTACCCGACGACGAACTCGTCGGGGATGTCGAAGCCGACGTACTTACACGAGATAGGTACCCGCTGCTTGCCCTTCTTGTTCAGCAGGGAGACCACCTCGAGCGAGGCGGGCTTACGGGAGGCGAGGTTCTTCAGCAGGTACTTGAGGGTGAGCCCGGTGTCGAGGATGTCCTCGACGACGAGCACGTGTCGGCCCTCGATGAGCTCCTCGAGGTCCTTGATGATCCGCACGACACCGGACGACTGGGTGGACGAGCCGTAGCTCGACACGGCCATGAAGTCGATCTCGACCGGGGATTCGATCGCGCGGGCCAGGTCGGCGACGAAGAGCGCGGCGCCGCGGAGCACCGCGATCAGGAGCACCGGCTCCTGGTTGTAGTCGCGGGAGATCTCAGCGCCGAGCTCGGCGACGCGCGCCGTGATCTGCTCCTCGGTGAGAACGATATGGTCGATGTCGGCGTGCATCAACGACTCCTGTCCCGCGGGACGTCCCCGCGCTCGATCACCGTTCCGTGAGCCACGTGAGCCGGACCGCCTCGGCGGTGTCCGGCCGGACCCGGTACTCCTCGCTCTGCCTGACACCGGCGACCCATACGATCCGTTCACCGTCGCGAACCACCGGCACGGCCGGACGGTCGCGGCGGGGCACTTTGGCGTCGATGAAGAGGTCGCTGAGCTTCTTGGTGCCCTCCATCCCGAGCGGCCGCATCCGGTCCCCGGGCCCTGCCGGGCCGACGGACAGCGCGGTCGACCCGCCGGCGTCGACGACCACCTCGCGACCCCCCGGGGCGGGCGTTCGCGCCTCGGCGGGCGGGACCCGCTCGGCGGTGAGGACACCCGCCGCTCCGAGGTCGACGCTACCCGGGATCGGGAGCAAAGAGGGTGCCACCGCCGGAAGCGGCCCCCCCTGTCGCGAGACCGTCATTCTACCGTACTCGGTGAAGGCCCGCAGACCCCCCGGCAGGTCGCGCGCGAAGGAGTCCTCGGCAAGGCCTTCGACAAGCGCCTCGACGTGCGCGGAGTCGAGGCGCGAGAGCTCCGGGAACGCCCGCTCGATCGCGACGCGGACGGTGCGGCGGCGCATCGGGTGGGAGAGGGTCGCGAGCATCGCGCGGTCGAGGGCGACCTCGCCGGGGCGGACCTCCTCGGCGGCGAAGTCTCGAGCGAACGCCTCGGCCATCTCGCCGAGGAGCTCGTCCTCGTCGGCGAGGATGCGCATGGTGCGGGCGAGCGTGACGTGCAGCGCCGGTTCGACGGCGAGCAGCGCGGGCAGCAGGTCGTGACGGACGCGGGCGCGCAGGCGGGAGGTGTCGAGGTTGGTGGCGTCCTCGCGCCAGGCGTGGCCGGAGGAGGCGAGCCACTCCCTGACGGCGTCGCGCCGGGCGTCGAGCAGCGGACGCACCACCCGGCCGCGCGCGTGGCGGATCGAGCCGAGGCCGCCGGCGCCGGCGCCGGAGAGCAGGCGCATCAGGAACGTCTCGATCCGGTCGTCAAGGGTGTGCGCCACGGCGATACGGGCCGCGGAGGCCGGCAGGCCGAGGCGCGCGGCCGCCGCGTCGGCCTCCTCGGCGGCGAGGCGGTAGCGCACGGTGCGGCCCGCGTCCTCGAGGTTGAGGCCCGCGGCGTCGGCGTACGCGGCGACATCGAAGCGGACGGTGCGACAGGGCACGCCGAGCCGCGCGCACTCCTCGGCCACGAAGGCCTCGTCGCGGTCCGCGTCGGCGCCCCGCAGCAGATGGTTGACGTGCAGCGCGCGAACCTCGCCCGTCTCGCCGAGCGCGCCGGACGCGAGCAGGTGCAGCAGCGCCATCGAGTCCGCGCCGCCGGAGACCATCGCGACCACCGTCGCGCCGGGGGGCAGCAGGCCGTGGGCCTCGGCGGTGGCCCGCGCGGTGTCGGGAAGGGTGCTCATGGCACCAGGGTAGCGCAGCGTAGTGTTGATGCTTACGATAAGTTCTGCCTATACTTACCGAGTCCACCGTGGAAGGAGAGACCGCCGTGAAGAACCATCGCTTCCTGCGAGTCACGCTCGCCGCCCTGCTGCTCATGGGCACCGTCGGCCTGTTCGGATGCGCCGGAGAGGACGCCGCCGAAGCGCCCGCGCCCGACACCCCCGCCGAGACACCCGCCCCCGAGGGCCTGAGCGCGGGACTGAGCGAGTACTTCGTCACCGTCGACGAGCTCGAAGGGATGCTCGGCGAGGTCGACATCGTCGACGCCCGCGGCGACGAGGCGTTCGAGGCCGGACACATCCCCGGCGCCGTGCCGGTGGTCTGGCAGGCGTTCGCCGCCGTCGCCGACGGCGGCCCCGGCGACCCGGAGTGGGGCGTGCTGCTCCCGGCAGACGAGATCGCCGCCGTCCTCGGCGGGCTGGGGATCGACGGCGAACGCGAGATCATCGTCTACTCCGATCCCGCGGGCTGGGGCGAGAGCGGCCGCATCGTGTGGATGTTGCGCATGGCCGGGCTCGACGCGAGCCGCATGCTCGACGGCGGATTCCCGGCCTGGCAGGCCGCGGGCCTGGAGGTCGCAAGGGGCCCGGTGGAGACGGAGCCCGCCGAGGTTTCGATCGCGTCCCTCGACCATGCGTCGTGGAACGCCACCGCCGATGAGATCGCCGGGAATCTCGACGGGCTGACGCTGGTCGACTCGCGTGCGCGGGTCGAGTTCGACGGCGCGACCGAGTTCGGCGAGGCGCGCGGCGGACACATCCCCGGCGCCGTGAGCGTCCCCTATCTCGACCTGTTCGAGGACGACGGCACGCTCAAGGCCGAGGCCGACCTGATCGCGCTCTTCGAGGAGGCCGGCGTGCAGCGGGGCGACGACATCGTCGTCTACTGCACCAAGGGCATCCGCTCCGGCTTCATGGCGCTCGTGATCCGCGGCATCGGCTTCGACGGGGCCCGCAACTACGACGCGTCGTTCTACGAGTGGGCGGGCGACGAGGCCCTCGAGGTCGAGTAGGTCCGTCCCTCCGCGCGCCTCACGACCGACCGCACGCCTTCTTCCCTCGGGGCCGGCCGCATCCGCGCGGTCGGCCCCGCTCCGTCTCCGGCTCTGATAGGGTTCACCGCATGGACAGGACGTACGACGACAGGACCGCACGCCCCGCCATGGGCCGCCGGGGGGCCGCGCATGCCGCGGTGGCCGTCGCGGCACTCCTCGGCGGGGCCGCCCTCTACCTGCTGGTCCCCGAGTTCGGCATGTGGGTCCGTCAGGCGGGCAACCTGCTTCGCTCGGCCGAGGTCCAGGGTCTCCGCATGCTGCTCCACCGCTCCGGCCCGCTCGAGCCGTTCGTCGCGATGGCGCTCGCGGCCTACGTGGCGGTCGTGCCGGGACTCCCGTTCGCGCCGCTCGCCCACGCGGTCATCGGCCGCCTCGGAGCGCCGGCAGGGCTCCTGGCGCTCGTCGCGGGAGCGACCGCGGGAGCGACCGTCGCGTTCTCGCTCTCGGCCGCACTCACGCGCCCGTTCGTGCGCCGGCTCCCCGGGATGCCCGCGCCTGGCTCCATACGCGCTCTGCCCTGGCTAGCGCTCCTCATCCGGCTGCTCCCCTGGTTCGGGCAGGCGTGGGTCTCCTACCTCACCGGGGCGCTACCGCTGCGGTTCCGTGACCACCTCTGGACGGCCACCGTGGGCGCGACGGGCGCCGTCGTCCTCGCGCTGCTCCGCTGAGGCTCCCCGATGCGTCACCGACCCTCCGCAGCCGAGAGCCTCCTCGTCCTCACGAAGCTCCCCGTGCCGGGCCGCGTCAAGACGCGCCTCGCCGAGGAGACCGGCGATCAGCGAGCGGCCGACATCCACGCGAAGATGGTCGCGCTCACGCTTCGCGAGTGCGCGCTGCTCGCCGCCGCCGACGGCACCGCCGTGCGGGTCCTGGTCGACGGCGGACCGCGGGAGGCGCGGCGGGCGTTCGGCGACCGGCACGGCGTCAGCTACGGGCGGCAGTCCGACGGAGACCTCGGCTCCCGCCTCGAGCGCGGGTTTCGCGACGCCTTCGCGCGCGGCGCCACGCGCGTGTGCGCGATCGGCACGGACTGCCCCGACGTCGACGCCGCGCTCCTGAGGTCAGCGTTCTCGACCCTGCGAGGCCACGACGCGGTGATCGGCCCCGCCGAGGACGGCGGGTACTACCTGATCGGCCTCGACGCGCGACGGGCCGACCTGCTGCCCGCGCTCTTCCGTGACGTGCCGTGGAGCACCGAGGGCGTGGCGGACGTCACGGCGGTCCGTCTTGCCGAGGCGGACGCGGCCACCGCCTTCCTGCCCGCGCTCTGCGACGTCGACCACGCGTGCGACCTCGCGCACCTCGACCGGGTGCGCCACGCCCGGACCGGTCCCCCGCAGACGATCTCGGTGATCGTCGCGGCCCGCGACGAGGAGGAACGGATCGGCCCGACTCTCGACCGGGTCGTGGGCAGACCAGGTGTCGAGGTGACGCTCGTGGACGGCGGCAGCACCGACCGCACCGTCGAGATCGCCCGCGAACGCGGCGCCGCCGTGCTCGCGGGCACCGGCGGGCGCGCGGGCCAGTACCGTGCCGGGGCGGCCATCGCCTCGGGCGACGCGCTGCTCTTCCTGCACGCCGACACGCTCCTGCCCGAGCGCTGGGACGAGGAGGTGCGCCGCATCCTCGGCGACCCCGAGGTCGTGCTCGGCGCCTTCCGCTTCGCGACCGACTCGCCGTCTCACACGCTGCGCCTGTTCGAACGCGGCACGAACCTCCGGGCCCGCCGGGGGCTGCCCTACGGCGACCAGGCCCACTTCCTGCGCGCGACGGCCTACGGTTCCCTCGGCGGAGTGCCGACACTGCCGCTCATGGAGGACTACGAGCTCGCGAGGCGAGCGCGGCGGGCCGGGCGAGTGGCGATCAGCCCGCACGCGGCGGTGACCTCGGCCAGGCGCTGGGAGGAGCACGGCCCGTGGCGCTGGACGACGCTCAACATGGCCACGGCGGTGCGCTACGAGCTGGGGACGTCGGCCGAGGAACTCGTCGCGTGGCGGAGTCGTGTCCTCGGCCGGGGAGCGCGCGGTCGGGGCCTGTAGGGGAAGCGATGTAGGAGCGCCCCGGGCGACGCGGCTCGGCTAACGGTACCGCTTGAAGCGAAACGCTGCGAGGGCGGCGACGGCGAGGGCGGCGAGGGCGAGGGCGATCCTCGCCGCGACCACGGCCGGGCCCGCGTCCGGCGCCAGGGCGACATGCGCCGTCACGAGCATCGGCTGGAAGGCGGCGAGCGCGACGAACAGCGCCCCTGCCACGGCCCCCGTCGCCCGGAGCAGGCGCCCGGCCCGCCTCGAGCGCGGACCGCCCGCCTCGAGCGCGGCCGAGAGCGCCGCGCCGGCGAGCGTGACCCCGGCGAAGCCGGTCGCGGCGACGGGCCGCACGGCCTGATGCGCGCTGAGCAGCACGGCGATCGCGCCGGACGCGAGCGCGCCGAGGGCGACCGCGTGCAGGAGGGCCATCGTGTCCTGGACGGCCCGTGGAGACCGCCCGGCGGCGCGCGCTCGGGTCAGCTCCTCGACCGTCGCGGCGGTCCACTCGGTGATGCGGGCGCATCCGGACATCCACTCGTCGGAGCCGGGGGTCTGCCCTCGCTTGATCACCCGGCAGCAGGCCGCCCCGAACTCCCCGGTGAATCGCTCGTGAAGCTCGCTCGAGAGCTCCTCGGCGAGGACGCGGGTCGCCACGGGCTCGAGACCGGCGGTCCGGGCGTGCTCGCCGAGCACCGCCACGCCTCCGGCGAGCGCCCCGCACACGCAGCCCGCGTGGCCGATGCCGCCCGTGAACCCGGCGCCGAGGTGGTCCGGGAGCCTCCGGCCCGTGCCGGACCGCTCGAGCGCCCCCATCACCGCCTCCGCGCAGTTCCGGCCGCCGCTGTAGCGCTCGCGCGCGTCACACGCGATGTCGCACCCGTCGACTCCCGTCATCGGCCCCGCCTCCTTCCTGCCATGAAGAGTACCGCGCCCGGCAGCGTCCCCACCGCGACCGCGAGGAAGAAGAGGAGCGACGCCGTGACCGCGACCGCCGCCGACACGCCGGCCATGGTGAAGAAGTAGACGAACCCGGCCTCGCGCACGCCGTGCCCGGAGATCGAGACGGGCACCATCGTGATCGCCGAGATCACGGAGACGCACGCGACGCACTCGCCTACGCCCACGGACGCGCCGAGCGCCCGGAACACCGCGAAGACGACGAGCGCCACGAGGACCTGGAAGAGCACCGAGAGCGCGAGCACCACGGCGACCGCGACAGGGTCGCGCAGCGTCCGGTCGACGCCGTGCACCGCCCTGCACGCCCAGTCGGTCACGCTCTCGAAACGGCCGCCCATCGCCGTGCGCATCATCGCCTCGGAGCGCGACGGCGCGAGGAACATGCCGATGAGCACGAGCGACGAGCCGACCACCACCGCCACGGCGATGGCGACCTGGCCTCCCATCCCGGCGAAGGGAAGCGCGAGGGCGGCGGTCAGTCCCAGGCCGAGGGAGGCGATCAGGCGCTCGGCTATCACCGAGGCGGCGCCCTCGGGAGCGTCGTCGAGGTCACGGCCCGCGTCCCACGCGCGGACGACATCACCTCCGACCGAGGTCGGAAGGAAGTTGTTGAAGAACAGGCCCACGAGGTAGTGCCGGGTCAGCCGAGCGAGTCCCAGCGCGTGTCCGCGCGCCTTGAGCAACACCTGCCACTTGTAGGCCGAGACCACGATCGCGGCGTACACGAGGACGAACGCCGCCACGACCCACGAGACGGCAAGGCCCCGAAGCGCGGCGGCGACCTCGGAGAGCGGAATCCGGCTCAAGACGAGGGCGAGCGCGCCGACGCTTACGCCCACTCTGAGCGCCACCGCGCCGAGACCCCCGCCCGCGCGGGAGGAAGGCGCGGACGAAGGGGTCTCGGCGGTGATCGTCTCGGCGTCGGACATGGTCGCCTACGCCTCGGCCTCGGCGGCCAGGTCACGCGGGCCGCCGCCCTCGGCAGCCGCCTTCGCGGCCCGCTGGCGCTCGAGCCGCGCCATGAAGTAGGGCCGGACGGTCGCGCCCACCACGAAGACCACCGCGGTGAACAGGAAGATGAAGAAGAGCACGCGTACGCTCCCCGTCAGGTTCTGGCCGAGGTAGGAGTAGACGATGGTGGCCGGCAGCTGCCCGATGCCGGTCGCCCAGAAGAAGCGCCAGAACCGGATCGGCGTGAGGCCGGCGCCGTAGCTGATGATGTCGAAGCTCACGAACGGCAACAGTCGCGAGATGAGCACGGCCCGGTCGCCGTAGCGCTCGAAGAACAGGTCGGAGACCTCGAGCGCGGAGCTCCCGCCCGCGAGCCGCTCGACCACCGGTCGGCCGAACGAGCGCGCGATCCAGAAGCAGAGCGCCGCGCCGGCCATCGCGCTCGACCAGGAGAGCAGCGCCCCCCACGCCCAGCCGAAGAGGAGGCCGTTGGCGAAGGTGACCACGAAGGCCGGCAGAGGTGCTGCGATCGCCTGAAGGATCATGAGCGCTGCGGAGACCACCGGCGCCCACACCCCGAACCCGAGCAGGTAGTCGCGCACGTACTCGATGTCGCCGCGAGCGAGCACGTCCACGGCGGTCGACGTCCACAGGCGCACCCCGGGAATCAGGTTGTAGGCGAGGACGGACGCAACGATCACAACCGTAGCCGTGATGATCTGCTGCTGCGATACGAGCGGTGGCGGCGCGTCATCGCCGAGCGCCGCGAGCGCGGCCTGCTGCTCGCGCCACCCCTTCACCGCCACGACGGCGCCGGCGGCAGCGCCGGCGCCGATCAGGGCGAGGCCGGGAAGCACCAACGCGCCCGACGCGACGGCACCCCGGAGCAGCAACCCCTCCAGCCAGATGATCGCGACCGTCTCCGAAGCGTAGGGAGTCGTGATCAGCGAGTAGAGGACCGAGGCGCCGGATGCGAAGGCGAGAGCGCCGGCCGAGATGCGGGCGGCGCGGATGCCGGCGGTGCTCCGACCGGTCCGGCGAACGGCGACGAACGTCGCGACGGCGCCGAGGACGATGCTGGCGGTGATGGCGAGAGAGACGTTCACCGCCATCGCGAGCGTGTTCATCTTGCCGAGGAACCAGGCGATGGCGAACCCGCAGCTCAGTGCGAGCAGCATCGTGAGCGCGCCCACGCGGAACCGGTCAGCGAGGGCGACGCTCCCGGCAGCGGCCTCGGGATCCCCGGCGACAGGCGCCCGGCCGGCGTCGGTCCGTGCGTCGCTCATCTCTCTCCTCTCGTCAGGCGAAGGGCCGCAGGCAGCCTGGGCGGCTGCCGCGGCTCGTCGCGGTCGGTTCGATGGGCGGCCCGACTACCGGAGCGTGTAGGTGATGACGACCGGCGTCCCGTCGGCGGGCAGCAGGTCACCGTCGCCACGGAACTCCACGAGACCCGAGGCGAACGACTGCCAGCCGATCTCGGCGTTGGACACGATGCCTGCCGCGCACGAGTCGAGGCAGAGGAGACAGCCGGTCCGGGCCTCGCCCTGAAACTCGTAGTTGCCGCCGAACTTCCAGGTGAACCCGTTGTCGGCGAGCTCGCCGGAGGCGACCACGAGGTCCGCGAGCGCGTACTCGTCGCCGTCCCAGGCGACCGTGACGTCGAACTCCGAGCCCTCGACCTTCGTGCCCGCCGGCGAGTCCTTCTTCACGTTCTCGCCCGCCTCGGCGCCGAGCGCGAAGAGCAGCTCGTTGAACTCGAGGGCGTTGCCGCCGGCACGGAAGATGGCGTTCTCGCCGTTGCTGCCGTCCGAGGAGACCACGGCATGGCGCGTGGGCTCAGTGACCCACTTGCGGTTGACCTCGGCGTAGACGAGCAGGGCGCCGTTCTCCTCATCGAGCACGAACGGGTTCTCGGCGGTAGGCCGCAGCGGGGCCTCGGCGACCGGCTCGTCACCGACGTCGGCGGGCTCCTCGGCGACCGGGTCCGACGAGGCGCACCCGAACAGGAGCAGTCCGGTGAGCGCGATCGCGAGCAGTGCGAGCGTCGTGCGGGCCATGCGACACCCCTTCCCGATGGAGCGCATATTCATGCGCTTCGCTGATGGTATCTGTAAGTTGCGATGATACCTCTCGGGAAACCTGCGTGCAACGCGTACCTCTACAGTCCGCGGGGACGGGGGTGTTCGAGCCGGGCACCGCCTACTCCGCGACCCCTGCCGGCGTGACCACGCGCTCGACACCCGCCAGCAGGCCGTCCGCCACCACGGCGAGGAGCGCCGCCGCGCTCGCCCCCTGCAGCACGTAGGCCATGTTCTGCACGTTGATCCCGCCGATGATCGGGTCGCCGAGCCCTCCTGCGCCCACCGCGGCGGCCACGGTCGCGGTGCCGATGTTGATCACGACCGACGTGCGCACCCCCGCCATGACGACCCGGGCGGAGAGCGGCAGCTCGACGGTGAGCAGGACCCGCCATCGCCCCATGCCCATCCCGCGGGCGGCGTCGACGACCGTGGGCGGAACGCTCTCGAGCCCCGCCACGGTGTTACTCACCACGGGGAACATGCCGTACATGAAGAGCGCCACGACCGCGGGCCAGAGCCCGAACCCGAGGATCGGGACCATGAGCGCGAGAACTGCGACCGGCGGGAACGTCTGGCCGAAGTCGACGGCGGCCGCGACCACCTCACGGAAGTCGGCGCCGGAGGGGCGGGTGACCCAGATGCCGAGGGGCACCCCCGCGAGCACGGTGAGCCCGCTGGAGATCCCCACGAGGACGAGGTGCTGCCGGGTCAGCTCGAGCATTGTGGCGGCCGGGTAGACCGGACGCGGCGAGCGCGGGAACAGCTCCCCGAGCACGCCCGCCCAGAGGTCCTGCTGGGCGACCAGCCACGCGAACGCGACGACCCCCGCGAGCGCGAACGCGAGCGGCGTCCAGCGCGCACGCGCGCTCACGGCCGCCCCTCCCCGTCCGCGGCCTCGTTCGCGCGCTCCGCGGGACCCTCCGCGTACTCGTCCGCGTGCTCGTCCTCGCGATCCGGCGGCGCCCCGAGCACCTCGCCGGCGCCGAGGTTCGAGACGTGCGCGTCGCTCGCCGACATCGTGCGCTCGATCGCCGCGAGCGAGACCTCGCCGAGGAGCACACCGCGCTCGTCGACCACGGCGACGTCGCGGAACCCCATCCCGAGCATCCGGCTGAGCGCCTCTTTGAGCGTGGTGTCCGGGTGCACCGCGGCCTCGCGCCAGTCGACCCGCGTGCCGGCGTCGGCGGGCGCCGTGCCGGCGTCGAGCACCCGGCAGTCGACCCATCCCTCGAGCTCGCCCTGCTCGCCGGTGAGGTAGATGAAACGGGTGCCCGCGCACGCGGCGGGATCCACGCGCCGGACTCCGCCGCGGATCACGGCGACATCGCTCGTCATGACGTCACCGACCCTCGCACGGCCGAGGCGCTTGAGGGCGCGGTCGGCGCCTACGAAGTCGTGCACGAACTTGCTCGCGGGGTGGTCGAGCAACGCCTCCGGCGCGCCGTACTGCTCGATCCGTCCGTCGCGCATGAGCGCGATGCGGTCCCCGAGCCGGATCGCCTCGTCGACGTCGTGCGTGACGAACACCACCGTCTTGCGGACCTCGCGCTGGATCCGCTCGAACGCGGCCTGCAGCCGCTCCCGGGTGAGCGGGTCGACCGCGCCGAACGGCTCGTCCATCAGGAGCACGGGCGGGTCCGCCGCGAGCGCCCGGGCGACGCCCACCCGCTGCGCCTGGCCGCCCGAGAGCTGCCGGGGGTACTTGTCGGCGTACTCCTCGGCGGGCAGGCCCACCGTGCCGAGGAGCTCGCGGACACGCGGCCCGATCCGCCGACGCTCCCAGCCGAGGAGTCTCGGCACCGTGGCGATGTTCTCGGCGACGGTGAGGTGCGGGAAGAGCCCGACCGACTGGATCACGTAGCCGATATGGCGGCGCAGCTCCTCCGGCCGCCCGCGCATGATGTCGCGGCCGGCCACCTCGATCGAGCCGGACGTGGGCTCGATCAGCCGGTTGATCATCCTGAGCGTGGTGGTCTTCCCGCACCCGCTCGGGCCGATCAGCACGCAGACCTCGCCCTCGGCGACCTCGAGATCGATGTGGTCGACCGCGGTCACGTCCCCGTAGCGTTTGACGACGTCGCGCAGCACGATCATGACAGCGCTCCCCCCTCGATGCCCGGCGAGACCACGATGCGCCTGAGCGCGCGGAGGCCCGCGTCGGCCGCGACCGCGAGCACGACCATGGGGATCGCGCCGAGGAGCGTGAGGTCGTCGGCCTGCTGGCCCCACCCCTGGAAGACCAGGATACCGAGGCCCCCGGCGCCGATGAAGGCGGTCACCGCCGCGATGCCGATCACGAGCACCGCCGCGGCGCGTACGCCCTCCAGCATGAGCGGCAAGGCGAGCGGCACCTCGACCCGCACAAGGAGCTGGCCCCTGCCCATGCCCATGCCTCGGCCCGCGTCGAGCGCGCCGGGATCGACGCCCGCGAGCCCCACGAACGTGTTCCGCATGATCGGGAGCAGCGCGTAGAGCGTGAGAGCGATGACGGCCGGGGTCGTGCCGATCGCGGTCAGACCGAGCGCGGCGAGCGGCGCGATCAGCAGGCCGAGCATCGCCATCGAGGGGATGGTCTGGATCACGCCGACCACGCCGAGGCCGACCTGGCGCACGGCGCGGGAGCGGGACGCGAGCACGCCGAGCGGGACGCCGATCGCGATGCCGAGGCCCAGCCCCGATCCCGCGAGGACCAGGTGCTGACGGACGAGCATCCAGAACCGGCTCGACTGCACCGCGTACTCCCGGGCGATCGAGAGCTCTGCCGCCCCGCCCCACGCGAAGGCCGCCATCGCCCCCGCGAGCGCGACCACCCCCGCGGCGCCTCGCACGCCCCGTCCGGCGTCCCGGGCGCCGGCGAACCACACCATCGCCGCACCGAGGGCGACGAGCCACGCGCCCGCGCCGACCGAGACGCGCGCGATCGGCGGGGCGTCGGTCTGCAGGCGCACCGCGGCCGACCCGAGCGCCCACACGGTGAGCGCGACCGTCCCCGCGCCGAGCGCGAGCAGGAGCGGTCCGCGCAGCCGCGATCGCGGCGTGAGCGCGATCGCGAGCGCGAGGACACAGGCGAGCGCCACCGCGAGCGCGAGTGGCCCGGCGACGAGCGCCCCCTCGGGGGCACCGCTCACGATACGGTTCGCCCTGAACTCCGCGAACGGCAGCAGAGACAGGCCGACGAGCGCTACCAGCGCGCCGAACGCCGCGACGCGGTCGGTGCGGCCCGCCCGTACGCCGTCAGCTCCCCCTCGTGCGTCGATACGCCCCGCTCCCTACTCGAGGAAGCCCGCAGAGCGCAGCCACTCCTCGGCCACGTCACGGGCGTCCTGACCCTCAAGCGCGACTCTCGCGTTGAGCTCCTGCAGGGTCTCGAGATCGAGTGCCGCGAACACCGGCTCGAGGATGCCGGCGATCTCCGGGTACTCGTCGATGACCTCGGCGCGGAAGATCGGCGCCGGCTGGTAGATCGGCTGCACGCCGAGGGGATCCCCGAGCACGACGAGATCGAGCGCGGCGATCGTGCCGTCGGTGCCGTAGACCATCGCGGCGTTCACGCCGTCGGTGCCCTCGGCGGCGGCGCGCGCCGTCACGGCGGTGTCGCCGGTCGCGAGCGAGAGACGCTGGTCCGCGGTGAGGGCGAAGCCGTAGGCGGCCTCGAACCCGGGCATCGCGTCGTCGCGGTCGAAGAACTCCTGCGAGCCGGCGACCCGGACCGCGCCGCCGCCGTTGATGTAGTCGGCCCAGTCATCGAGGGTGGCGATGCCGTTCTCCTCGGCGAAGGAGCGAGGCACGGCGACGGCCCACGTGTTGTTCGCGGGCGCGGGCTCGAGCCACACGATGTTCTCGCCGGCCAGGTCGAGCTCGGCCGCCATCTCGTAGGTCGCGCGCGCGTCCTGCAGCACGGCGGGGTCTACCTGCTCGTCGGCGTAGAAGACGGTGAGCGCGTTCGCCGTGTACTCGGGGTACGCGTCGATCTCGCCCGCGAGCAGCGCGCGACGGACCACGTCGGTCGCGCCGGTCCGCATCCGGTCCACCACCTCGAAGCCCTCGGCCTCGAGCGCGGCGGCAATGACGTAGCCGAGGATCGGGCCCTCGACGTCGATCTTCGAGCCGATCGTGACCGGACCCTTGGGCCCGGTGGCCCCATCGTCGGTGACGTCGCCGTCACCGGCGCATCCGCCGAGCGCGAACAGCGCGAGCGCGAGCGCGACGAGGGCCAGAAGCGCCTTCCTCATATGGTCCACCTTCCCCGGGGCGAGGCCGCGCGACGCGGCCGTGTGCCAGACGTTTCCTCTTATCTATCCCACTCGCGCGACCTGAAACGGTGCGCGCCCTCGGCGCGTCCGCCCGGCTTCCCTCGCACGCCCCTAAGAAGTAGTCTTGTGGCGGTATGCACGCGCCGAGGAAGGATTCTGATGACTGAACGGATCACGGTGTTCGGAGCCGGGTACGTGGGCCTCGTGACGGGCGTCTGCCTCGCCGCGACAGGCCGCGACGTGACCGTCCTCGATGTCGACCCGGCCAAGCTCGAGTCCCTCGCGGCGGGCTCGTGCCCGTTCTTCGAGCCCGGTCTCGAGGACCTCATGGCCGAGGCGAACGCCGCCGGACGCCTGCGCTTCGCCGGTCCCGACACCGTCGAAGAGCTCTCCGGGATCGTCATCATCGCGGTGGGGACCCCCGCGACCGCGGCCGGGTCCGCCGACATGCGCTACATCCGCTCGGTGGTCGACACGCTCGAGGAGCGCGCGGTCCCGGGCACGATCGCGGTCATGAAGAGCACGGTTCCCCCGGGCGCGGGCGCGCGGATCGCCTCCCGCCTCGCGCCGGTGGGCGTCGACTACGTCTCCAACCCCGAGTTCCTGCGCGAGGGCAGCGCCGTCAAGGACTGGTTCGAGACCGACCGCGTGGTCCTCGGCGGGTCCGAGGAGTCGGTGGCGCGCGTCCGCACGCTCTACGAGGGCATCGACGCCCCGGTGCTCGCCTGCGACATCACGAGCGCGGAGATGGTCAAGTACGCCGCGAACGCGTTCCTCGCCACGAAGATCTCGTTCATCAACGAGATCGCCGTGCTCTGCGACCTGATGGGCGCGAACGTGGACGAGGTCGCCTACGGGATCGGCCTCGACGCGCGCATCGGCCCGGCCTTCCTGCGCCCGGGCATCGGCTATGGCGGGTCGTGCTTCCCCAAGGACACGCGCGCGCTCGACTTCCTCGCCACGCTGCACGGCTACGACTTCCACCTCCTGCGCGCGGTCATCGAGGTCAACGCCCGCCAGCGCCTGCTGCCGGTCCGCGCCCTCAAGGCCCACTTCGACTCGCTCGAGGGCCTGCGCGTCGCGGTCCTCGGCCTGACGTTCAAGCCCGAGACCGACGACGTCCGCGAGTCGCCCGCCGTCGAGATCATCGACCTCCTCGAGGCCGAGGGCGCGCAGGTCGTGGGCTACAACCCGATCCCCGTGGCGCTCCCGGGCGAGGTCGAGGTCGCCGAGGAGATCGCGGACGCGGTACGCGGCGCCGACGCCGTCGTGCTCGCCACCGAGTGGGCCGAGATCGTGCGGGCCGACTGGCCCGCGCTCGTGGCCTCCATGAAGCGCGGCGCGTTCGTCTTCGACGGCCGCAACGCGCTCGACCCCGCGGTGATCGAGGCCGCCGGGGCGACGTACGTGGGCGTGGGCCGGCCCAACGGGGCGGGGTGCTCGACCGGGGCGGACGGAGAGAGCCGATGAGCGCGGGCTTCCACCTGATCGACCGCTCCCTCGAACCGATCGCCGCCAAGGTGCTCGCGGGCGAACGGCTCTCCGCCGCCGACGGCCTCGCCCTCTACCGCAGCCACGACCTCCTCGGCATCGGACAGATGGCCGACCACGTGCGAAGGCGCCTCAACGGCGACCGCGTCCACTTCATGGTCAACCGGCACATCAACCCCACGAACATCTGCGAGAACCGCTGCAAGTTCTGCGCGTTCTCCCGCAGCGCCGGGCAGAAGGGCGCGTACGAGATGACGCTCGACGAGATCGTCGCACGTGCGCGCGAGTGCGTGCCCGAGGGGGCCCACGAGGTGCACATCGTGGGCGGCCTGCACCCGGAGTGGCCGTTCGAGTTCTACGTCGAGATGATCGCCGCGCTGCGAGACGCGCTGCCCGCCCACGTCATCATCCAGGCGTTCACCGCCGTCGAGATCGAGTTCTACGCCCAGATCTCCGGGTCGACCACCCTCGAGGTGCTCCGTCGGCTCAAGGAAGCGGGACTCGACGCCATGCCCGGCGGCGGCGCGGAGATCTTCTCGGAGCGCACCCGGCTCGCCGCGTGGGACAAGAAAACCTCCGGCGAGGACTGGCTCCGCATCCACGGCGAGGCGCACTCCCTCGGCATCAAGACCAACTGCACGATGCTCTACGGCCACATCGAGACGCTCGAGGAGCGCATCGACCATCTGGTCCGCCTCCGCGAGCAGCAGGACGCGAGCGGCGGGTTCCTCGCGTTCATCCCGCTCGCGTTCCACCCGGCCAACACCGAGCTGTCGAACCTTCCCGGCACCACCGGCTTCGATGACCTCAAGACCCTCGCGATCGCGCGGCTCATGCTCGACAACATCCCGCACATCAAGGCGTTCTGGATCATGGTCGGCCTGAAGGTCGCGCAGCTCTCGACCGCGTTCGGCGTCGACGACATCGACGGCACGGTCGTCGAGGAGCGCATCACGCACATGGCGGGCGCGACCACGCCCGAGGCGCTGTCGAAAGACGAGCTCGTCGGGCTCATCGCCGAGACCGGCCACACGCCGGTCGAGCGCGACACCCTCTACACGGTGGTCCGCGTCTACGACGGGTGCGACGACCTCGCCGCCGCGGACGGGAAGTGATCGCGGAGCCGTGCGCCCTCGCCTCGGCCATATCCAGTTCCTGAACTGCCTGCCGCTCTACTACGGGCTCGTCAAGAACGACGTGCTCCTCGACGTCGACCTCGTGAAGGCGGCGCCCCGGGACCTCGCCGGGCGCATCCTCGAGGGCGAGCTCGACATCGCGCCGATCCCGGCGATCGAGTACGCCCGCCACGCCGAGGAGTTCGTGCTCCTGCCCGACATCGCCATCTCGAGCTTCGGCGAGGTGCAGTCGATCCTGCTGCTCTCGAAGTGTCCCGCCGGGGAGCTCGGCGGCGCGACCGTCGCGCTCACCGATACCTCGCGCACCTCGCAGGTGCTCGCCCGCATCCTGCTCGCCCGCCGTTGGGGAGCGGACGCCAGCTACGTGGAGATGCCCTCCGACCTGCCGTCGATGATGCGCGAGGCCGAGGCGGCGCTGCTCATCGGCGACGACGCGCTGCGCGCCTACTGGCACCCGCCCGAGGGCCTTGCCGCCTACGACCTCGGCAGCGAGTGGAGCGAGTGGACCGGCCTGCCGATGGTCTACGCCGTATGGGCGGTGCGCCGCGCCTTCGCCGAGGAGCGCCCCGACGCGGTCGCCCACGTCGCCGCCGCCCTCTCCGGATCGCTCGCCTACTGTCGCGCCCACCTCGACGACATCAGCGAGTACGCCGCCCGCTGGGAGCCTTTCCCGGCCGAGCGGTTCCGCTCCTACTTCGACGCGCTGCAGTTCCGCTTCGGGCCCGGCTACCGCGAGGGGCTCGCCCGCTACCTCGCCGAGGCGCACGCGATCGGCCAGCTTCCGGCCGTGCCCGAGATCGCCGTCTTCGGGGAGGCGTAGTGTCGTCACGCGACATCCTCGGCCCCGTCTCGGCCGGCGCGCGCCGTCTCGGCGACGACGAGGCGGTCCACCTCGTCCGCGAAGGTGACCTCCTCGAGCTCGCCGCCGCCGCCGACGCCATGCGCAGGCGCCTGGTGCCCGGGGACGAGGTCACGTTCATCGTCGACCGCAACGTGAACTACACCAACGTCTGCGTCTCCGAGTGTCGCTTCTGCGCGTTCTTCGCGACCGCCGACTCGACCGCGGCGTACGTGCTCACGCGCGAGGAGCTGGCGGCCAAGGTCTCCGAGACGCTCGATCTCGAGGGCACGGCGATCCTGCTGCAGGGCGGGATGCATCCGGACCTCGGCCTCGACTGGTACGAGGGCATGCTGCGCGACATCAAGGCGGACCACCCCGAGATCCACGTACACGGGTTCGGCCCGCCCGAGGTCGTGCACATCGCCCGGGTCTCCGGCGTCTCCACCACCGAGGTCCTCGGCCGGCTCCGGGCGGCGGGCCTCGACTCGCTGCCGGGCGGGGGCGCAGAGATCCTCGTCGACCGCGTACGCGGGCACGTCTCGCCCAAGAAGGCCACGAGCGACCAGTGGCTCGACGTGATGCGCGAGGCCCACCGGCTCGACATCTCGACCACCGCGACGATGATGTTCGGCGGGATCGAGCGGACCGAGGAGCGCGTCGAGCACCTGCGCCGGGTCCGCGAGGTCCAAGACGAGGCGGTCGCGGCCGGCCACGTGGGCTTTCGCGCCTTCATCCCGTGGAGCTTCCAGCCCGGTAACACCGCGCTCGCCGAGGACGAGTACGCCACGCGAGGCACCGTGCTCGAGACCGCCAGCGGATGGGACTACCTGCGCACGCTGGCGGTCTCCCGCCTCTACCTCGACAACGTGCGCAACATCCAGGCGAGCTGGGTCACCCAGGGAGCGAAGATCGGCCAGGTCGCGCTCGCCTTCGGCGCGAACGACATGGGCTCCACGATGATCGAGGAGAACGTGGTCGCGGCGGCGGGGACCCGCTTCATGCTCGCCCGCGACGAGCTCGTACGGCTGATCGCCGATGCCGGCTACACGCCCGTGCAGCGCGACACGCTCTACCGGGAGGTCCGCAGGTTCTGACCGCTCGCGGTGGCGGAGCGCACCGCTCCTCGGGTACGCTGCAACCAGGAGGTGTCATCCCATGTCTGACCAGCACGTTCCTCGCGCCGAATTCGGCATCTGCGGCGGCTCCGGCACGCTCTCCCTCGGCACGGCGGGCTCGCTGCCCGACGACCGGGTGACCGTGATCGCCGAGGGGCTCGTGTTCGAGACCCCCTTCGGCCGCTCCCCCGCCTTCACGCACATCCGCGTCGACGGCCCTCATGGCCCGCGTGACGCGCTCGCCGTGCGCATGCACGGCTGGCGGCGTGGCGTGAAGCGCGCCGACGCGAGCCTGCAGGTGTTCTGGGTCTTCCACGAGGCCGGAGTCCGCAAGGTGCTCGCCGACGGCGGCGTGGGCTCGCTCAACCACCTCCTCGACCCGCGCGACGTGGTCATCCCGAACGACTTCATCGACCTCAGCATGAAGCAGGACATCTACGTCCGCGGCGACCACCTGCTGATCATGCGACAGCCCGTCTGCCCCGACCTCGCCGGCCATCTGCACGCATCGGCGAGCGGCCCGTTCGGCCGGGTGTTCCGGCGGGCGAACTACCTCGTGACCGACGGCCCGCGTTTCGAGAGCGTCGCCGAGATCGACTACATGAAGCGTCTCGGCGGGGACGTCATCGGCCAGTCGCTCTCGCCCGAGGTCTTCCTCGCGCGCGACATCGGCGCGTGCTTCGCCGGCATCTACATCGTGGTCAACTACGCCGAGGGCGTGGTTCGCGAGTGGGAGCACGCCGAGCTCAAGGCGATCTTCTTCGAGGAGTCCGCCGAGGTCGCCCGCTGCGTGATCGACGCCGTGAGCAACGCCGACCTGGGCGCCGGGTGCGGCTGCATGGACCTGCGCAAGCCGAGTCTCCTCGGCCTGCCGGAGGAGTAGCATGCTCGTCCGCGCGGACTGGGTCGTCCCCGTCGCCGCTCCCCCCGTGCGCGACGGCGCCGTCGCCCTCAGGGGGAACCTCATCTGCGCGGTGGGGCCGTTCGACCGCCTCGCCGAGGAGTACCCGGCCGAGCCCGTCACGCACCACCCGGGCTGCGTGCTCATGCCGGGCCTGGTGAACGCCCACACGCATCTCGCGCTCACCGCGCTGCACGAGGTCGTCCCCTCGGCGCCCTTCCCCGAGTGGCTCGCTCTCGTGGTGCGCGCGATGCGCGCGCTCGGCCCCGACGACCTCGCGGCGTCGACCGTCCTCGGCGCCCACCGCGCCATGGCCTCGGGCACCACCGTCGTCGGCGAGATCGCCTACGGACCGGAGTCGCCCGCCATCGCCGCCGACACCGGCCTCGGCGGCGCGTTCTTCTGGGAGGTCCTCGGCCTCGCCCCCGAAGAGCTCCCCGACCGGCTCGCGGAGCTCGAGTACCCCGCGGACCCGGCGCGCATCCAGGGGCGCCGCCAGCGCTACGGGCTCTCGCCCCACGCCCCGTACACCTCCGGGCCCGACCTGCTTCGCGAGGTGCGCCGCCGCACCCGTGCCGAGGGGACCGGGCTCGCTCTCCACGTCGCGGAGTCGCCTGCCGAGACCGAGCTGCTGCGCGCCGGGACCGGGCCGCTCGCGGAGGTGGCCGCCCGCTCCGCCCACGGGTTCGCCGCGCCCGGCACCACCCCCGTTCGCTACCTCTCCGACCTCGGCGTGCTCGACGGCGCGCTCGCGGTCCACTGCGCCGAACTGCTGCCGGTCGACATCCCGGTGCTCGCCTCGCGCGCGGCCGCGGTCGTGCTCTGCCCGCGCTCCAACGCCTACCTGCACGTCGGTCCCGCGCCGGTCAAGCGGCTCGCCGCCAGCGGGGTCACCCTCGCGCTCGGCACCGACTCGCTCGCAAGCAACGCCGACCTCGACCTCTTCGCCGAGGCCCGCGCGCTGACCCGGGTCGCGCCCTCGCTCTCGGCCGAGCGGCTCATCCGCATGATGACCGCCGAGGGCGCCCGTGCGCTCGGCCTCGAATCGTCCTTCGGGACCCTCGAGCCGGGCAGACAGGCGGACCTGGCCGTCTACCGCGTCGACGGTGGCGAGGACCCCTACGCGGCCCTTCTCGAGCGTGCCGGCCGCTCCACGGTCGAGGCGGTCATGGCCGCAGGCCTGTGGCGCGTACTCGGGGGGCAGGCGACCTTCCCCTCGCGCTTCGCCGAGACGGCCGCCCGCCACGCGGCCCTGCGCGCCACGCTCGCCATCCAGTAGCGCCGCCGGCCCGAATGCCAGCATCTTCGGCCGGCCTGGGCCGCAGGCCCCTGCGGCCCGCCGTCCCCGGACGCGAAGCGGCCCGGCCTCCCTTCACGGAAGCCGGGCCGCACTCGATGATGTTCCGCTGGCCCGCTCGCAGGCCCGCTCCTCGGTTCGCTACACCTCGCCGAGGTAGGTCTTGCGGACCTGCTCGTTGCGGAGGAGCTCGGTGCCGCCGCCCTGCAGGACGACCGAGCCGGTCTCGAGCACATAGCCACGGTGGGCGACCTGGAGTGCCATCGCGGCGTTCTGCTCCACGAGCAGGATCGTCGTCCCGGCCTCGTTCAGGCGCTTGATGGTCTCGAAGATGACGTCGACGATGACGGGCGCGAGGCCCATCGACGGCTCGTCGAGCATGAGCAGCTTGGGCCGAGCCATCATGCCACGCGCGATCGCGAGCATCTGCTGCTCGCCGCCGGAGAGCGTCCCGCCCTTCTGGGCGAGCCGCTCGCGCAGGCGCGGGAAGAGGTCGAGCACCTTCTCGAGGTCCTCGGCGATCCCTTCCTTGTCGTTGCGCAGGAAGGCGCCCATGTCGAGGTTCTCGCGAACGCTCATCTGCGGGAAGATCCGTCGTCCCTCCGGCACCTGGATCACGTGCTTGGCGGTGACTGCGTGCGAGGGCATCCCCGAGATGGCCTCGCCGAGGAACTCGATGGAGCCGTGCAGCGGGGCCAGCTGGCCGGAGATGGTCTTGAGCGTCGTCGACTTGCCGGCGCCGTTCGCGCCGATGAGCGTGACGATCTCGCCCTCCTGGACCTCGATGCTGATGCCCTTCAGGGCCTCGATCTTGCCGTAGAAGGTATGGATGTCGTTGACTTTCAGCACGTGTGTGCCCTCCTAGCCCTCGGCCATGAGCGCTTCTGCGCCACTGCCCAGATACGCTTCGATGACCTTCGGGTCACGCTGGATCTGCTCCGGCTTGCCCTCGGCGATCTTCTCGCCGAAGTCGAGCACCGAGATACGGTCCGCGATGCCCATGACCACCTTCATGTCGTGCTCGATGAGCAGCACGGTGATGCCCGCGTCACGGATGCGGCCGATGAGTGTCGTGAGTGACGCGGTCTCCTGCGGGTTCATGCCGGCTGCCGGCTCGTCGAGCAGGATGAGCTTCGGCTCGGTGGCCAGCGCGCGCGCGATCTCGAGCTTGCGCTGCTCGCCGTAGGGGAGGTTCATGGCGAGTTCGTTGGCCTTGTCCTCCAGCCCCACGAACCGGAGCCACTTTCGGGCCTCGTCCACGGTGTGCTGTTCCTCACGCTTGAAGTTGGGCGTGCGGATCACCGACATCCACGGGTTGGCCTTCGTCCGCGTGTGCCGGGCGACCATGACGTTCTCGAGCGTGGTCATGTTCTGGAACAGGCGGATGTTTTGGAACGTACGGGCGACACCCATGATGCAGATGCGGTGCGCCTTCTTGCCGACCAGCGAGGTGCCGTCGAACTCGATGATGCCCTCGGTGGGCTTGTAGATGCCGGTCAGCAGGTTGAACAGCGTGGTCTTGCCCGCGCCGTTGGGACCGATGAGCGCGACGATCTCGCCCTCGTCCACGTGGAAGTTCACGTTGGACAGGGCCTTGAGGCCGCCGAACTGCATCGTCACGTTGTCTACCTTGAGCATTGCCATGTCGCGTCAGCGCCTTTCGTCCGCGACTAGAGGATGTCGCTGTCGGTATTGTGCTTGTGCTCCGCTTCCCAGAGCTGCTGGTTCTCCTGCGCGAGGACCTTCTCGTCCACCGGGTGCAGCTCGCGCGCCCGACGCTTGGACGGCAGGATGCCCTGCGGCCTGATCGCCATCATGACGACCATCAGTCCACCGAAGATCAGGAAGCGGTAGTCGCCCACGAGCGAGGCCTGCTCGGCGGTGAGGATCCCGCTGAAGGCCGGGGAGGCCGCCATCGCCCGGATGACCTCGGGTGCCGCGGTGATGATGACCGCGCCGAGGATCGTGCCGGGGATCGACCCCATGCCGCCGAGGACGACCATGCAGACCACGAGCACCGACTCCATGAAGTTGAAGGACTCGGGGCTGATGAACCCGACCCAGTAGGCGTACGTGTGTCCCGCGATACCGCCCCAGGCGGCACCGAGCGCGAACGCCCACAGCTTGGTGGTCAGGATGTTGACGCCGACCGACGCTGCGGCGACCTCGTCCTCACGCATGGCGACCCACGCGCGACCGAGGCGCGAGTTGTCGAGGCGCGTGATCACGAGCACCGCGAAGAGCACGAGTGCGACGATGATGTAGTACCAGTACAGGTCCTTCGAGAAGATGAAGTTGCCCGAGGAGAGGTTCAGTCGCGCCCACTCCTGGCCGGCGACCGGGGCGACCCGCTGGCCGATGGCCGGAAGGCCCGACGCCCCGTTGGTGATGCCGCCGATGTTGTTCGTGATCGCGATTCGCACGATCTCGCCGAAGCCCAGCGTCACGATCGCGAGGTAGTCGCCGCGCAGGCGCAGCACCGGCCCGCCGATCATGATGCCCGCGACCGCCCCGGGCACGGCCGCGAACGGCAACAGCGCCCAGTACGACCAGTTCTCCGGTTTCTCGCCGAGGAACCCGAGGCCCATCAGGAGTTCCTGCATCAGGAAGCCGAGGTTCATGCCGGCGTACGCCCCGACCGCGTAGAACGCGATATAGCCGAGGTTCAGCAGACCGGCATACCCGACCACGATGTTCAGGCCGAGGGCGAGCAACACGTAGATGCCCACGAGCGCGAAGATGCGCACCATGAACGCGTTGCCCACCGACTGGAAGTAGACGGGCATGAGCAACGTGAAGAGGGCGAGCACGACGTAGAACGCGATCTTGCCTGGCCGAGTCGAGAAGAAGCCCGTGACGCTCTGGATACCGTTCTTGATTGCAGTCATGAGCTACACCTTCTCCGCGACGGACTCGCCCAGAAGTCCTCCGGGCTTGAAGATCAGCACGACGATGAGGATCGCGAAGGCGATGACGTCCTTGTACCCGGTGCTGATGTAGGCGGCCGCGAGCGACTCCAGGAGCCCGAGCAGGAACCCGCCGAGCATCGCGCCGCGGAGGTTACCGATACCACCGATGACCGCCGCGGTGAACGACTTGATGCCGGGGATGAACCCCATGTTGTACTTGATGTTCCCGTAGTACATGCCGGAGAAGATACCGGCGGCGCCACCGAGCGCAGGACCGATGAAGAAGGTCAGCGCGATGACACGGTTGATGTCGACTCCCATGAGGCCGGCGGCGTCCCTGTCCTGTGACGTGGCGCGCATCGCCCGGCCGAGCCGCGTCCGCGACACGAAGGTGTCGAGGACGAGCATCAGGAGGATCGTAGTCACGATGATGAGGATCTGCATCGACGAGATGTTCGCGCCCGCGATGCGAAACGTCCTGACCTCGAAGAGGACCGGGAACGGGATCGAACGCGAGGAGATCCAGAGCAGTGCCGCGTTCTGAAGGAAGAGCGAGACACCGATCGCCGAGATGAGCGGCGCGAGCCGCGGCGCGTGGCGCAGCGGCCGGTATGCGAAGCGTTCGATGATCACGCCCAGGATACCGGTGACCACCATCGCGATCAGGAAGGTCAGAACGTAGAGAAGCAGCAGCGCCGGCCCGCTCGAGGTGAAGAACTCGATGCGGGAGAGGCCCTGCAGGGTGAACAGGCCCACGTAGGCTCCGAACATGAACATCTCCGCGTGGGCGAAGTTGATCATGAGGAGGATTCCGTAGACCAGCGTGTACCCGAGTGCCAGGAGGGCGTACATCCCCCCGAGCGTCAGGCCATTGACGAGCTGCTGGCCGATGATTCCGAATTCGACTGACACGAGTGCTCCATCCGTGATTAGCGTGCGAGGCCCCGTCCGATACCCGGGGACGGTGCCGCGGGTCCGTCAGTCACGCCAATCCGGGTGGGACACGTGTGTGCCCCACCCGGATCGTGTCGTGACTACATCGGCCGTATGGTTCCCGTCACCTAGTCGGTGTAGGAGATCCAGGCGCCGTCGCGGACGACGTACGGGGTGACGGCCTTGTTGGTGGTGTCGCCGTTCTCGTCGAAGGCGACCGCTCCGGTCACGCCCTCGAAATCGGTGGCAGCGACGGCCTCGATGATGGCCTGCTTGCCGGCGACGGTGGTGAGCTCGTCGACACCGAGGTCGGCAGCGACAGCCTTGATGGCCTCGATGATGACCATGGCGGCGTCGTAGCCGTAGGTGTCGTACGCCTCGATGGTCTCACCCGGGAAGCGCTCCTCGAACATGGCCTGGAACTCCTGGCCCTTGGGCTGCTCGGAGAGGGGCAGGCCGATCGAGGTGGCGAAGTCGCCCTCGGCGTTCGCGGCACCAGCGATATCGACGAACTGCTGGGTGTAGAGGCCGTCGCCGCCCATCAACGGACCCTCGAAGCCGGCCTCCTTGGCCTGCTTGGAGATGAGCGCGCCCTCGGTGTACATGCCACCGAAGTAGATGAAGTCAGGCGAAGCGCCGTTGATCTTGGTGACCAGCGCGGTGAAGTCGACGTCCTTGACCTGGATCTTGTCGGTCGAGACGACCTCGCCACCCTTGGCCTCGAACGCGGCGGCGAACTCGGCCGCGAGGCCCTCGCCGTACGCGGTCGAGTCATCGATGACGGCGACCGACATCAGGCCGAGCTCATCGTAGGCGTACTCAGCCGCGAACGAGCCCTGGACGGTGTCGATGGTGCAGACGCGGAAGACGTTCTCGAAGCCCTGCAGCGTCAGCGCCGGGTTGGTCGACGCCGGAGAGACCTGCACGACGCCCGCCTGGTTGTAGACCTCAGAGGCGGGGATCGAGACGCCGGAGTTCAGGTGGCCGACGATGCCGACGACGGCGGAGTCGGAAACCATCTGGTTGGCGGCGTTGACGCCGGTACGCGGGTCAGCCGCGTCGTCGACGGCCAGCATCGAGAGGCTGATACCCAGCTCCTCGAGCTCAGGGGCCACTTCCTCGATCGCCAGCTGCGCACCGTTGCGGATACCCAGACCCAGTGCCGCGACGTCGCCGGTGAACGGCGAGCTGACACCGATCTTGACCTCGACGAGGTCGCCGGTGGCGCCATCGCCGTTGTCGGCGCCGTTGTCACCACCGCATGCGGTGACGACCATCGCCAGCATCGTCAGCATGGCGATGACGGCGAAGAGACGCTTGCTCTTAGCCACGCTCATCCCTTTCCTCCCATTCGCTCCCGTGTGTTACCACACTATTCTTTGCGCGCCGTGCTCGTGAGCATGGAGCGCGTTCTCCCCTAGCGAAGTATGCACCCCGCAGGATTGAAGGAGTGTATCAGAATGTCATTCTTCGCAACAAGAAACCGGAGGTTCGTAAGCGCACCACCGCTCGCGGTGTTCAGATGTGATACATCGGGGCGCCCTGCCGGTCGAGTTCCCGCTGCCGCGCGGCCAACTCCTCTATCGTGGTCTCGCCGAGGACGTCCTCGAGCCGCCGCGCCGCCGCTCCCCACATCTCTGAGACGGCCGATCCGGTGACCGCGGGCACGTCGAGCACCACCCCTTGCAGCGCGCGCACCACGTCGGCCACGGTGACCTCGCTCGCGGGCCGGGCGAGAGAGCTGCCGCCGCGGGCCCCGCGGTGACTGACCAGCAGTCCCTGCTTGCCGAGGGCGGTGACCTGCTGCTCGACGAACCGCCGGGGCAGGCCGAGCCGGTCGGCGACCTCGCCCGCGGCGATGGTGACGCCGGGGGGCAGCGACGCGATGGCGGTCATGGCGCGCAGGGCGTAGTCGAGACGCTGCGGGACCCGCATGAGCTCACATCCTCCCCTGTCGGGTATCGCACTTCATCCATCGGTATAGTGCATTCTGCAGCGGCGGAACCGCCGGGGTCAAGGGATCCGCGACCCGGCACGCGCGGTGACCTCGTTGGGAATATAGTAGTGCCGTACGCACACCGATTTCGGGGGCGCGCTCCCCGAACGCCAAGGAGGCGTCGATGGTCGAGATCTGGTTCTGGGTCTGGGTGTCGCTCGCTGCCATCCTGATGATCGCCGAGATATTCACGGCCGGCTTCTTCCTGCTCCCGTTCGGGATCGGGGCCGCCGTGGCCGCGTTGCTGGAGTTCCTCGGCGTGAGCATCGGCTGGCAGTGGACCGCGTTCATCGGCGTGTCGGCGGCCATGTTGGTGCTGCTGCGCCGCTACGCCGACCGCCTCACCCATGAGCCGCCGGTGCGCACCGGCGTCGACCGGCTCGTCGGGCTCTCCGGCGTGGTGATCGAGACGGTCGAGCCCGACTCGCCGCGCGGCATGGTGCGCATCCAGCGCGAGGAGTGGCGCGCCGACGCGCCCGGCCACGGCACGCTCGAGCCGGGAACGCGCGTCACGGTCGAACGCGTCGACGGCACCCACCTGATCGTCAGCCCGCAGTCCGCCGACACGCCCGCCGAGTAGTCCGGGCCGAGAAGAAGGAGTCACGCATGCTGCTGAACCAGGGAGTCACCGCCGTCCTGTTCGGCTCGATCGTCATCCTCGTGCTGCTGGTCTACGCCATCGCCGCGATCCGCATCGTGCGGCCGTACGAGAAGGGCATCGTGGAGCGGTTCGGCAAGTACCAGCGCACGTTCGACTCGGGACTGCACTTCATCATCCCGTTCGTCGACCGGATCACCAAGGTCGACATGCGCGAGAACGTGGTCGACGTGCCGCCCCAGGAGGTCATCACGAGCGACAACGTCGTGGTGACGGTCGACGCGGTCGTCTACTACGAGGCGACCGACCCGGTGAAGCTCATGTACAACGTCGCGAACTTCTACATGGCCGCCACCAAGCTCGCCCAGACCAACCTGCGTAACGTCATCGGCGAGATGCAGCTCGACGAGTCGCTCACCAGCCGCGAGAAGATCAACGCCGCGCTTCGACAGATCCTCGACGACGCCACCGACAAGTGGGGCGTGCGCATCGTGCGCGTCGAGCTCCAGCGCATCGAGCCGCCCATCGACGTGACCGAGGCGATGCACCGCCAGATGAAGGCCGAGCGGGAGCGGCGCGCCGTGATCCTCGAGGCCGACGGCGACAAGCAGGCCAAGATCGCCCGGGCCGAGGGCTCCAAGCAGGCCGCGATCCTCGAGGCCGAAGGACGAGCGCAGGCGATCAAGGAGGTCGCCGAGGCCGATAAGTTCGAGAAGCTCACGGTCGCCGAGGGTGAGGCGCTCGCGATCAAGTCGGTCTTCAGCGCGATCCACGAAGGCGACCCCACAAACGACCTCATAGCGATCCGCTACCTCGAGTCGCTCAAGGCGATCGCCGAGGGCGAGGCGAACAAGGTCTTCCTGCCGATGGAGGTGAGCGGCATCCTCGGCTCGATCGGCGGGGTCGCGGAGCTGTTCAAGGACCGGCAGCCGACCGAGGGGTAGGCGTCGGAGAGCGGGGCCCGGTTCGCGTGCGGCTCAGACGGTCACGAACACGTAGCCGTCCCGCACGCTCACCGGATAGGTCGCCACGTCGGCGCCCGGATGGTCCGTGGTGCCGTCACGGACGTCGAAGCGCCAGCCATGCCACGGGCAGATCGCCGCGTGGCCGTCGAGGAACCCTTGCCCGAGCGGGCCGAAAGCGTGGCGGCACACGTTGCCGAGTGCGAAGAACTCGTCGCCCACCCGGGCCAGCGCGACCTCGCGCTTACCGATGCGCACGGTGCGCAGCGTGCCCGGTGGGAACTCGTCGGCCAACGCGACCGGTACCTCGGCGGGGCCTTCGGGCACCTCGATCACGCCGTGCAGCTCGCCGCCGTCCTCGACGTCCGTCCGGACGAACAGGCCGCACCAGCACTTCCGCAACTTGGCGAACTGGTCGGCGTAGAACGGGATGCACGGGCAGACGATCTTGACGTCTTCCTTGGGGTCGCCCGTGCGCACCCGGCACGGGCAGTAGACGTCGCCGGCCTCGTCGAGGATCTCGATCTCGGCCTCGAGCACCTCGGCGACGAACTCCTCGTCGTCGTTGAACCGGTACCCGAGCCGCTCGACGAAGGGCGCCATATAGGCCCTGAGGTCGCCGGCGGTCGTCCCCTCGGGGAACCGTCGGCGCGGTCCTGCGGCGCTCACAGGTCCAACAGCTCCCGGATCCGCTTCTTGTTGAAGCCCACGATGACCTCGTCACCCATGACCACGACCGGGAACGACGCCCCGCCCGAGAGCTCCCGCACCTCGGCGATGGCCGCCTCCTTCTCGGCGCCGTCGAGCTTGTCGACCTCGGTCATCTCGTACTCGACCGACGCACTGTCGAGGAACTTCTTGGTCATCCGACAGTACGGGCAGGTCGAGAGCGCATAGAGTCGAATCTGCATCGGTCCTCCTCGCCGGCGGTGCCGGGTCCGGTCGCTTTCCTGTGCTGTCTATTCCACAACGGGACCCGGCAGGAACGGAAGATTCGGCGGAGGAGCGGCGCCCCGGGCCGGCTGCGGCGGCCGGATGCCGGTGCGGTGCGGATGTCGCAGGCGCGCGCTACAATCGCCGCATGACCGCACTCCCCCACACCCCCGCGCGGCCCGCGTCGTGCGCGCTCGCCGTCCACGTGCTTGGCTCGGGCTCGGCGGGCAACGCGCTCGCGGTGCGCGGCCCGGGAGGCGTCGTGCTGCTCGACTGCGGCCTGTCCGCCCGTGAGACCGTGCGCCGGCTCGACCTCGTCGGCATCGCCGCCGAGGAGGTCCGGGCCGTCGTGGTCAGCCACGAGCACTCCGACCACCTCAAGGGCGTGCGGGTCCTCGCGAAGCGTCTCGGCCTGACCGTGTGGGCCTCGGCCGGTACGCGCCGCGCGGCCGCTCCCGACGCGCTCGGCGCCGACGTGCGCACGGTGCGCGACGGCGACCGCTTCGAGGTCGCGGGCCTGACGGTGCACGCCTTCCGCACCTCGCATGACGCCGCCGAACCGCTCGGGTTCCGCTTCGACGCTCCGAGGGGCCCCTCGCTCGGCGTGCTGACCGACACCGGCGAGCTGACCGGGGAGGCGCGCGAGGCGCTGGCCGACTGCGAGCTCCTCGGCATCGAGAGCAACCACTGCCCCGACCTCCTCGCGGCCGGCCCCTATCCGGCGTTCCTCAAGCGCCGCATCGCCTCGGCCACGGGGCACCTCTCCAACTCCGACGCCGCCTCGGCGCTCGGCCTGCTCGCCACCGACCGGCTCCGCGCGGTCGTCGCGCTCCACCTCTCCGCCACCAACAACGCCGCCCCGCTCGCCGCCGCGGCGCTCGGCCGGGCGCTCGAGAGGCTCTCGCATCCCGCCCGCGTGATCACGGCCTCGCAGGTCGACGTCTGCGCCGTGGGCGCGCCGATGGCACACGACGTGCAGCAGCGACCATAGCCAAGCCGAGGAGACCGCCCGTGGACACCGCTCACACCATCATCGTGCGTTTCGCGGCCCTGGCCGCGCTCGCGCTCGTGGTCTCGATCGGTGCCCACCTCGCGGCGGTCGAGCTCGCGGCTCGCGCCACGCCGCCCTCGGTGATGGGCCCCGGCTACAACGCGCCGCCGCCCGTGATCCCGGTGAGTTGACTGCCATGAACGCGCGCGGTCCGCGCATCCGGGGACACCACCTCATCTGCCTGCAGTTCTTCCACGGCGAAGGCTACGCCCCGGCGTACGTCCGCAACCTGTTCGACGTGATCAGGCGACTGACCGAGGAGGGCGGGCGGATCGTCACCGGGCCCGACGACGTGTGCGCGGCGTGCCCCTCGCTCGTGGACGGGCGCTGCTCGCGCGAGCCTGAGGGCGAGGAGGAGATCCGGATCCTCGACTCGCTCGCGCTCGAGCTGCTCGGCCTCAAGGCCGGCGACGACTTCGACTACGGCGAGGTGAGCGTCTGGGTCCCGCGCATCCTCGACCGCTGGCACATGCTCGCGTGCGACGGGTGCGAGTGGGAGGCGAACTGTCGCCCGCTCATCTCGCTGAACACGCGCTTCCCTATCGAGCAGTGAACCGCTCGAGGGCGGCGAGCACGGAGTCGATGTCCCCGGGCACCGATAGCGCGCCGGCCGCCGCAAGACCCTCCGCGAGTCGCGCCGCCTCGCCGCCGCTGAAGTCCCGCTCCCCGCGGAACCCGTCGGCGAACACCACCCGCGGGGCGACCTCGGCGAGCGCCCGCAGGTTGCCGAGGTTCGCCCGGCCGAAGGGGACGTCGGCGACGACGACCGCGTCCGCCGTTGCGGCCATCCGCGCGACGGCGGCCTCGGCCCGGGGGTCGACCTCGCCGAAGGCCGGCAGCGCCACGTGCTCGAGACCGAGTGCCGCGGCGACCGCCTGGTCGACGTCGCCCCGGTTGAGTGCGCCGGCGCTGACGGCGTAACCGGCGAGGTGGAGCCGGCGCATGAGGGCGGCGGCCGTGCCTGAGCCGCCGATCACGAGCACGCTCCCCAGCCCCGCGGCGGGCACGGCCTCCTCGCGCAGGACCGGCGTGACGGACACGGCGCCTGTGACCGGATCGGCACCAACCACCGCGCGCACGCGGAAGACCTCGGAGAGCATGCCGGCGGTGAGCACCGCGGGCGGAGGCGCCGCCTCGCCGAGCGCGCCGCCAGCGACCACCGCGAGGCGGTCGCTGTAGCGCGCGGCGAGATCGAGGTCGTGGAAGACGGCGAGCACGGCCATTCCCGCGTCGGCGAGCTCGCGCACGAGGTCGAGCACCTGCATCCGGTGGTTCAGGTCGAGGTGGCTCGTGGCCTCGTCGAGGAGGAGCACCTCGGGTTCCTGCGCGAGCGCCTGCGCAAGCGCGAGGCGCTGGAGGTCGCCGCCGGAGAGCGTGTCGACGGGCTCCTCGGCGAGGCGCAGGGTGTCGGTCCGGGCCATGACCTCCTCGGCGAGGGACGTGTCGGCGGCTGAGAGCTGCTGCAGCCGGCCGAGGTGCGGATGACGCCCCATGAGCACGAACTCCCGCGCGGTGAACGAGAACGTCGCGCTCACCTGTTGCGGCACGACACCCACCCGGCGCGCGCGCTCCCTCGGCGTGAGGCCGGCGAGCGAGCGGCCCGAGAGGGTGACCTCGCCGTCCGAGATGCGCGCGCTTCCGGTGACGGCACGCAGCAGCGTGGACTTGCCCGCGCCGTTCGGGCCGATGAGCCCCACCACCTCGCCTGCCGCGACGCGCAGTCTCGCCGAGGAGACCACCTCGACCCCGGGGTAGCCCACCGTCGCCGCCTCGTATGCGAGCCGCACGCTCACCGGTGGCCGTTCCTGCGTACGAGCAGCCATACGAAGAACGGGCCTCCCACGAGCGCGGTCACGATGCCCACGGGGATCTCGACCGGGGCGAGCACCGTGCGCGCGACGAGGTCGGCGAGCACCATCACCACGGCGCCGCCGAGCGCGGAGGCGGGCAGGAGCACCCGGTGGTCAGGGCCGAGCGCCAGACGGACCATGTGCGGCGTCATGAGCCCCACGAAGCCGATCAGGCCCGACACGGCGACCGCCGCCGCCACGAGCACCGCCCCGGCCGCGAGGATGACGCGCTTGAAGCGCTCGACGTCCACGCCGAGCTCGGCGGCACGGTCCTCGCCGAGGAGCATCAGGTTGAGCTCGCGGGTGGAGAGCAGCGGCACGGCGATCCCGGCGAGCAGCATCGGCGTGACCATCCACACGTAGGGCCACGACGCCGCGGTCAGGCCGCCCATCATCCAGAACACCACGCTCGTCATCGACTCGCGGAAGAACACCATGACGAACGACGTCATCGCCGAGAGCACATAGGAGATCGCCACGCCGGCGAGCAGCAGCGAGGTCACGTCGAGCGCTCCGCGAAGCGACGCAAGGCGCACCACGAACACGATCGTGAGCACCGCGCCGAGGAACGCGCCCGCCGGCACCACGCCGAACCGCAGTGCCGTGGCCGAGGCGGTCAGCGTGAGCGCGATGACCGCGCCGAGCCCCGCGCCCGCCGACATGCCGAGGATGTAGGGGTCGGCGAGGGGGTTGCGGAAGAGCGCCTGGTAGAGCACGCCCGCCGAGGCGAGGCACGCGCCCACGAGCGCGGCGAGCACCACCCTCGGCAGGCGGATGTCCACGATGACGGCGTCCCCAGGAACCCGCGCCTCGCCCGCGAGCGCACGGCCGATCGCGCGCACGATGTCGGCGGGACCAACCGGCACCGCACCGAGGCCGACACCCGCGAGCATCGCCACGGCCAGCAGCGCGAGAAGCGCCGCCAGCACGACGGTGCGGCGGGTGCGGCCAGGGTGCGGTGCGGCGGTCATCGCGCGATCTCCTCGGCGGGACTAGAAGGCGTCGGGGTGGAGCGCCTCGGCGATCTGGCGCACGCCCTCGACCACACGCGGACCGGGACGGGACACGAGGTTGTCCTCGAGCACGAAGACGCGGCCGGCCGTCACGGCGGAGAGCGTGCCGTAACCGGGGCGCGAGGCGAGATCGGCCGGGTCGGACATGGAGCCGAGGGTCGCGAGGTAGACGGCCGGGTCGTCGGTCACGAGCTGCTCGACCGAGTAGGGCACGTAGCCCTCCTGGGTCACGACGTTGCTGCCGCCGGCGGCGCGGATGAGGTCGTCGAGGAGCGTGCCCGGGCCCGCGGTGAAGAGCGGCTCCTGCGCGATCTCGAGGAAGCAGGTGACCGGCTCGGCATCACCGATGGCGTCGGTGATCGCGTCGAGGTCGCCGCGCATCGAGGCGACGAGCGTGTCGGCGGCCTCGCTCTCGCCGAGGACCGTGCCCACCATCTCGATGGAGACGAAGAGGCTCTCGAGGTCGGCGGGGTCGACCGCGACCACGGTGGCGCCGAGCTCCTCGAGCTGGGTGATCACCTCGGCCTGCACGCCGGTGGTGGCGAGCACGAGGTCGGCCTCGGCGGCGGCGACCGCCTCGAGGTTGGGACCGGCGAAGTCGCCCACGACCGCGAGGTCGGCCACCTCGGCGGGGTAGTCGTCGAACGAGGTCACGCCCACGAGCTTGTCCAGCGCGCCGAGCGCCGCGACGATCTCGGTGTTGGAGGGCGCGAGGCTCACGATCCGCTGCGGCTCGGCCTCGATGGTCACGCTGCGTCCGGCATCGTCGGTGACAGTGACCGGGAACGCCTCGGCGGGAGCGGCGGCCTCCGGCTCGGGGGCGGGAACGTCGGCCCCGGTGCCGCCGCAGCCGGCGAGCGGCAGGGCGAGCGCCACGAGCAGGGTGAGCGCCACGAGCAGGATCGGGCGGGCGGTGCGGCGGTGCGGGCGGTGCTGTCGGTACATGTGGTGCCTCCTCATCGGTCCAGCGGCCCACGCACAGAGAAGACCCGTCACTCGTGTCGAGTGCGGGTCCTCTCGGTGTCGGCGGGTTGCCTCGTGAGCCGGGACTGCCCCGGGGGTCGTGCGCTCCCGGTCCGGCACGCGATCAAGCCTCATCACCTCGAAGGCCGCGTCGCGCGTGTCCTGGCAGGTCTCCTGACTTCGGGGGCTCCGCGAGTTCGCGAGGCCCCGCTTCACAGTGGCGGGTCCGTGCCGGGATCTCACCGGCTTCCCTATTCTCCCGACGCATCGGGCACCAGGGCACGCATATCCAGTTGTGCGACGCATCGTAGCGCACGCGCGGGTGCGGGGGAAGTGCCGGGCGCGGCGAGGCCGGAGCCGACGTGGAGGCGCCAGGGCCTCGGCGGCGGCGCTCCGCTCAGTCGCCCGGAACCGCGACCTCCTCGGCAGAACGCGAGGTCGCGATCAGAGCTGCGGCCAGGAGCATCCCCACCGCGTACGCGCCCACGATGCCGAAGAACGGCAGCTGGATCTCCGGACCGGAGTTCATGACCGGGTTGTCCGGATGCACGAAGTTACGCGCGCCGAGGATGAGCGCCCACAGCGCGCCCGCCATGAGTACGTCGGCCAGCGCGGTCAGGCGCTTCCTGCCCAGGCCGAAGTCGACCGCCAGCACGAGTCCTGCGGCGAGCATGATCCAGAACGAGGCCTGGAGCCGGGGCTCGGCGAGGTTCACGCTGTTCCAGGCGAGCCGCGAGGACACCATTCCGAGCCCGGTGTTGACGACCCACAGCGGAACGGCCAGGTAGCGAAAGGCGCTCGCCCACGAGTAGAGCGCGTCCGAGCGGGTCGCGAGGAACGCCAGGGCGGTGACCCCGGCGAGCGTGAAGAGGCCCATGTTCACCCAGGTGGAAGCCCCGTGGAAGATCACGAGCCTCACGAGCGTGCCGAGCTGGAGGACCGGCGGCATCGTGAGCGTCAGATACGCGACCACGGCGAGAAGCGCCGCGATGACGCCGAAGAGGGCTCGCTTGACGGCCGGTGCAAGGGTCACGGTGCCTCCGCTCAGAGTCTCGAAAGGTGCGGAGCCATTCTAGCAGCCGGGGGTGACCCCGCGCTCAGGCGGCGGAGGCGGGTGCCGGGGAAGCGGCCGCCGTGGTCGCGACCGTCTCCGGGGCGGTGCGTGCCGCCCTCGCCGGGACGCCAGCGTTTCCGCGCCGCGACCGGGTCGACGCCGCGAGCACGCCCGCGATCACCACGAGCCCGCCGACGACCGCCATCACGCTCGGCACCTCCCCGAGCCAGAGCCACGCGACGCCAAGGCCGGCGACAGGCACCAGGTACAGGCCGCGGGTCGCCACGCTCGCAGGCATGCCGGCGATCGCGCGCGACCACGTCACGTAGGCGATCGCCGCGGGAAAGAGCGTGAGATACGCGAGCGTGAGCTTGCCGGCGAGGGAGGCCTCGGCCACCGCGGTCAACGCGCCGGGCGCCCAGACGAGGAACGGAAGCGATCCGGCGGTGATCGCGTAGGTGGTGACCTCGAGCGGCCGATAGCGGGCGAGCAGCGGTTTGCTCACGAGCACGTACCCGCCGAAGGAAGCGGCGGCCAGCGCCACGAGCAGCGCGTGCGACAGGCTGCCGCCGAACCCGCCGCGGGCGAAGCCGAGCAACATCACGCCGAACATGCTGATCCCCAGTCCGGCCCAGGCACGGGCCGTGATCCGCTCGAACCGCATGGCGCCGGCGAAGAGCACGGTGAAGACCGGCGCCAGGTTGATGAGCAGGCCCGCGGTGCCCGCGGTCAGGCCCGACTGGCCGTAGGCCAGGGCGACCTGGTAGATACCGAAGCCGAGCGCGCCGGCGGAGACGATCGCGGGAAGGTCGCGCAGGGCGGGGACGCGCATGCCCGTGAGCGCGCCGTACGCGAGCAGGAGCAGCGCCGCGCCTCCCCACCGCAGGAGCACCAGGTGGCCCGGCGTGAAGTAGTCGAGTCCCGCGCGCAGGCTGGCGAAGGTGGTCGACCAGATGAGCAGCGAGACCACGAGCGCGAATATCGCTCTGCCTCGATCCTGTCCGGACACCCGATCCACCTCCTCCGCGGCCACAGCACGTCGTGACGACATCTTAGGCTGGTCAGACGTGGGACTACAGACAGAATCGAAGGTACTGTCGGCTTATTGCTACACTGTCAAAGGAATTCCGATGCTCTCACCTTTGGAAAGGAATCCGCAGTGGACGACATCGCCCGCGCGATCCTCACCCACCTGCAGGAAGACGCCCGCATCACCTACGCTGAGCTGGGACGTCTCGTGGGCCTCTCCGCGCCCGCGGTCGCCGAGCGGGTCCGCAGGCTCGAAGAGGCGGGGATCATCACGGGGTACCACGCCCACGTCGACCTCGAGAAGGCGGGCCGCGGGATGGTGGCGTTCATCCGGGTGACCTCGCCGGTCGAGCTCGGCCGACAGCTCTCCGCGCTCGTGCGGGAGATCCCCGAGGTCCTCGAGTTCCACCACGTCACCGGCGGCGAGGGCTTCATCATGAAGGTGGCGGTGGGCTCCGTCTCGCACCTCGAGCACGTGATCGGCCAGCTGCTGCCCTACGGCCAGACGATCAGCTCGATCGTGCTCTCCTCCCCGGTCACCTGGCGGCGGATCGACCTGCCCGCCGAGGAGTGACGCCGCAGGCCGGGATCAGCGCTCCTCGGCGGAGGCGGGTGCGGCGGTCTCGACGAGGTTCTCGGTGTAGACGCGCGTCTTGTGCAACTTGCCGAACTTGAGGTACTTCCCGAACTTGGTGAGCTTGGTGAACTTGCCGCCCTTGGCGAGCTTCGCGCCCTTGGAGAGCTTGGCGAGCCGGGCGAGGTCGAAGATCTTGAGCGCGAGGAGCGACTGGGGCACCAGGAACGGGACCACCCACGGCACCAGCACGAACAGGTCGATCAGCATGATCGGGCCGATCGCGTAGCGCAGCCGTCCGCGCCAGCCGGCGTAGCCCTTGACGTCGCAGACCCACAGCTTGAGCGCGTACTCGATCGCGAACCAGACCATGCTGACCGTCCAGAAGACCGTGAGCTCCGCCTTGTAGGTGGCCACGTAAGCCGCACCCATGAGGTAGGAGGTCACGGTGGCGACGTTGCTCAGGATGAGGCTCACGATGAACACGTCGTAAGCGCGGCTCGGCCAGTCGCCCGCCTCGGCGAGGTCGAGGATGGTGTAGATGCGCTTCTTGAGGGCGGTGCGGTCCACGCGGAAACCTCCGGACGGGTACGGGGAAGCGACATTCTAGCGAAGATCGGGCCCGGTTGCATGACGAAGGGCCCCGCAGGGCCCCTCGACGTGATGCGATGTCTCCCCGCCGCGCGGGCGGGCGCGGGTCACTCCCCGCCGCCGATGAGCCCGTCATCGGGACCCACCGTGCCGGTCTCCTCGTCGGAAGGGTCGTACGGGCCGACCGTGCCGGTCTCCTCCTGCGAGCCGTCGCCGTCACCGGGGCCGTCCGTGTCCGGGGCCGGGTCCGCCTCGATCCCGAGCCACCCCATGAACTTCGCCATCACGCGGAGCAGTCCTGGCGGCACCTGGGACTTCTCCCCCGCGGCGACCCGGGCCTCGGCGCGCTCGATGTTGCGCATGATGCGCGAGAGCGCGTTGGCGATGCCGGTCTCCTTCGCGGGACCGGCCGGGGCGTCTGCGTCGGGCGCGCCCGGCTCAGGCGTCGAGGTGTCCTCGGCGGCGCTGAGCCCGGCCCCGGAGCCGGCCGCCGCGCCACGCGCGCGCTCGGCCTTGCGCTCGGCCTTCTCGGAGCGGCGCTCGGCGCGGTCGACGGCGCCGTCGGCCTCATCACCCTCGGCCTCGGCGGCCTCAGCTGCGCGAGCGCGGTCCTGTTTCGCAGCCCCGCCGCCGGGACGGCCCTCCGAGGACCTCTTCTCCAAGCCCGGCGGCGTGGCGCCCGGGCCCTTCCCCGCAGGCGGGCCGGCGGCCCAGACGAGGGCGGGGGCGATGAGCGTCGCCGCCAGCGCGATGAGTGTCGTGATCGTGATGAGTCTGCGCATCGAGGTTCCTCCCTACGAGGGCCGGCCGTCCCGCACGCCGGCGCTGCGCCGCACACATGTGTCCCTACCCATCTGGCATCGGCAGTCCGCGCAGGGGCTTGAGCCGAGCGTGAGCGTCGTCACAGCGCGCGTGACGCGAGGCGCATCAGGGAGTTGCGGAACCGTCTCACGCGGCCGACCTTGACGATCTCCTCGGCGGTGACCTCTCGGCAGTAGGCGAGGTCAGTGTCGAAGTGACGCTCGACCTGGCGCGTGATCGCCTCGTCGTAGATGAAGACGGCGAGCTCGTCGTGGAGGCTGAATGAGCGCACGTCGATGTTCGCAGTGCCGATGGCGCAGATCTTCGAGTCGATCGCGAGCGCCTTGGCGTGGAAGAAACCAGCGGTGTACTGGTAAAGGCGCACGCCCGAGGCGACCACCGTGGGGAAGTAGGTCTGGGCGGCCCAGAACGGGATCCGCTTGTCGGGGACGCCCGTCATCATGAGACGCGCGTCGATACCTGAGAGGCCGGCCGTCACGAGCGCGTCGTGGAACGACTGGTCCGGCACGAAGTAGGGCGACTGTATCCTGACCGACACGTCGGCGCTCACCACGGCGTGCAGGAACGTCTGCTTGATCGCCTCCCACTCGTCCCCGACGCTCGAGTGCACCAGCTGCAGCATGATGGCCGAGGTGGTATCGGCGACCGGCAACACGGGGAAGTACCGCTCCTCGAAGAGGCTCTCCTTGCGCGACTCGAACCACCGGACCGCGAAGAGGCGCTGCAGCTCGGCCGTGAACGGTCCGGTGACCCGCATGTGCGTGTCACGCCACACATCGAAGCGGCTGCCCCCGTCGATGTACTCCTGCCCCATGTTCATGCCGCCGGTGTAGCCGATGCGCGCGTCGATCACGGCGATCTTGAGGTGGTTACGGTAGTTGAGCTCGTTGAGCTTCGTGAGGTCGGCCTTGACCTCGGCGCCCGCCCGCTCGAGCTCCCGGAGCTCGTCTTTTGCGTGGCCGATGGACCCCACGAAGTCGTACATGATGCGCACCGTGACGCCCTCGGCGAGCTTGCGCCGCAACACCGCGGTCACGCGGGCGGTGAGCTCGTCGCGCTCCCAGATGAAGTACTGGAGGTGGATGTGGTCGGTGGCGGCATCGAGGTCGGCGAGGAGCCGGTCGAACTTCTCGGCGCCCGAGGTGAAGACCTCGACGGTGTCGGCGGGCAGCGGGTGGCCGTCGTTCTGGCGCTCGATCATGGTGATGATCTTGGCGACGTCGGTGCCGTCGTAGCGCGCCCGACGCTCGTTCGCCCAGAGCAGGTGAGCGCCGTAGACGGCCGGCAGGACGTCGTGCGCCTCGGCGGCGATCGCCGCTGAGATTCGCGCGCGATGCCGGCGCCACGTCCACACGCGGCCCACGAAGAAGTAGAGCGGGATACCCACGACCGGCAGGAAGAGCAGGACCAGCAGCCACGCGAGCGTGGTCGACGGGTCGCGGTCCTCGTAGATGAGGATGACCACGACCGCGACCACGTAGAGCACGACGATGACGGAGAAAGCCTGGGTGAGCATGGCGTGAGTGTACCCGATGCGCAGCGGCGCCCGTCCGGCTTCGCGACCGGTTTCGCGCATCACCGGCCGGGGCGGCCTCCGGGCAGGAGCGCTTGACGGCCGCGGCGGCCGGGCCATACAGTTAGCCGTGCTAACTACTCTGAGAGGTCCCCGATGCCCGACACCCCCGATGCCGCCGCGGCCGAACTCGTCGCCACCGTCCCGGCGATCATGTGCGCGCTGCGCGCCGCCGTTCGAGACAGCGAGAGCGGCATGCTTCCCGAGCAGATGCGCACGCTGAGCGTGCTCTCCTATGGCGCGACCACCCCCGGCGCGATCGCGGCGCTCTTCGACGTGGCGCTCCCCACCGTCTCAAAGACGCTCGCCGCACTCGAGCGGCGCGGATGGGTCGAGCGGACCGCCGACACCGAGGACCGCCGCCGGGTCCTCGTCCGCCTCACCGGCAACGGACGGGCCGCCCACGCCGCGACGCGTGCCGCCGTCGAGGCGCGCTTCGCCGAGGCCCTCTCCGTCCTCTCCGCCGAGGAGATCGCCACCGTGCGCTCGGCGTTCTCGCTGCTCGAAGACGCCCTCGGCTCGGCGGAGCTGATGCCCCGATGACTCCCGACCAGCGACGCTCGCACGCCCGGTCCCGCCGCACCCACCAGATGACGACCGGCCCGATCGGTCGGACGCTCGCAGGGATGGCCGGGCCGATGGTCATCGCCATGGTCTCGATGATCGGGTTCAGTCTCGTCGACACCTTCTTCGTGGGGCAGCTCGGTACGGCGGAGCTCGCCGCGATGAGCTTCACCTTCCCGGTCATCCTCGTGATCGGCAGCATCGCGATGGGGATCGGGACCGGTGCGACCTCGGCCATCGCCCGCGCGATCGGCGAGGGAGACGAGCACCGCATCAGGCGGCTGACGACCGACGCCCTGCTCCTCGGGGTGGGGTTGACCGTGGTGTTCACCGCAGGCGGCCTGCTCACCATCGACCCGCTCTTCCGGCTGCTCGGCGCCGACGCCGAGGTGCTGCCGCTCGTACGCGAGTACATGTTCATCTGGTATCTCGGGGTCCCGGCCGTGGTGGTGCCGCAGATCGGGAACTCAGCGATCCGCGCCACCGGGGACACGCAGACGACCGCCTGGATCATGATGTCGGCCATGCTCGTGAACCTCGCGCTCGACCCGATCCTGATCTTTGGCTGGGGCCCGGTCCCCGCTCTCGGACTGGCGGGCGCGGCGATCGCGACGGTGGCCGCCCGGGTGGTCACGCTCGGCGTCTCGGCATACGTGCTCTGGTATCGGGAGCGGATGGTCACCCTCGAGCGTCCGGTGCTCGCCGAGGTGACCGCGTCGTGGCGTGCGATCCTCGCCATCGGGGTCCCGGCCGGGCTCACGCAGCTGATCGTCCCGCTCTCGACGGGGGTCATCACCCGCCTCGTGGCCGAGAACGGCGTGGCGGCCGTGGCCGGGTTCGGCGTCGCCACACGGCTCGAGATGTTCGCGGTGTTCACCATCACCGCGCTTGGCACGGTGCTCATCCCGTTCGTGGGCCAGAACTGGGGAGCCGGGCACGACGAGAGAGCGCGTGTCGGCGTCAAGGTCGCGCGCCGCTTCGCGCTCGCGTGGGGGGCGGCGATGTGGCTGCTTGCGCTCGTGTTCGGCCGGTCCGTCTCCGCGCTCTTCAACGCCGACCCCTCCGTGGTCGCCGCCTCGACCGAGTACCTGTGGATCGTGGGCGCGAGCTTCGGGTTGCAGGGACTCGTCATCGTGAACACGTCGGCGTTCAACGCGGTCGACAAGCCCATCGACTCGATGGTCGTCTCCCTGCTGCGGATGTTCGCCCTCTACGTCCCGCTCGCACTCGCCGGCAACTGGCTGTGGGGGCTCACCGGCATCTGGTGGGCGGCGGCGGTGGCGAACATCGCGAGCGGGGTGCTCTCCTCGGCGTGGTTCGACCGCGTGATGCGGCGGATGTGCGAACACCGCGAGACGGTCAGGGCCGAGCGGCTCGGCGAGGTGGCTCCGGAGCCGGCGACCGTGTGAAGCGGCGCAGTCCGCTCCCCGCCCGCACCCTCCGCGCACTCCGAGGCCTGCAGGCGCGGCGACAGACGTGGTGGCGTCGCGGCTACGGCAGCGCCGCGGGAGGGTGACAGTTCATGCAGAGCTGGTCGGAGTAGTCGCCCTCACTGCCGGTCACGAGCATCCGGTAGTTCACCGTCTCGTGCGGGAAGTTCTGGAAACGAGGGTTGTCGCTTGCCGCGAGGCCGTCCCGGTTGGTGATGGTGGCGGGCGTCACGAGGGCGAGCGAGCCGTCGCCCACGAGCGAGCCGGGCTCGCGCGAGTCCTCGTGGCACTGCTGACAGATCGGGGCGTGGCCCGCCTGCTCGGGCGTGCGCGGGTAGGGCATGAGGAACCCGCGGTTGCCGCCAGGAAGCGGCGCCGGGTCGGGCGCGAGCACCGGGCCGCGCACGCCGCCCATCCCGCCGATCACCGTGACGCCGGTCTCCACGCCGCTCGCTTCGATGAGCGCGACGCGGCCGTAGTGGAACGGGTCGGCGTGGGTGGCGGCCGAATCGACCGGATGATTCATCGGCGCACCGGCGGAGCCGCGGCCCGCGTGGCAGGCGAGGCACCAGTCCGAGCCGTAGGTCGCGGTCTCGACGTCCGAGCCGCCCGGGCTGCGGCGCAGCAACTTGGTGGAGAGGAACGGGTTCGGGATGCCCATGCCCCGGACGCGGTCGCCCACGAACGGCTCGACCGTGTCCGCGCCGTGCGTGGAGTGGCAGTCGGTGCAGGTGAGGGCGCCGTCGAGGCCCTTGAAGACCATCGTGGAGAGGCCGCCGGTCTCGGCGTCGCCACCCGGCACCGCCGAGGTGACCTCGACGCGGTGTCCCGCGGGCTCCGCCTCCGGGATCCGCGCGGCGATCGTGCCGTAGACGCCGCGACCGCCGGTGCCGTCATGACAGGTGAAACACGTCGCGGCGATCGTCGCGGCGGGCAGGAGCTTCTGGCCGCCCTCCGGCGCGTCGTGCACCGTGTGACACATGCCGCACTTGCTGCTCGAGGCCGAGTAGGCTCCGTGGACGGCGGGTGGGCCGGGCGTGAAGTACGGCTGGTGGCAGCCGCCGCAGTTCTCGGAGTTGATGGGCTGGTTCGGATCCTCGAGGGTCTCGTTGAACGCCACCGCGGCCGCCGGCCACACGAGTGCGAGACACGCACACACCGTGCTCACCAGCACTCCCACGCGTACGCTCATGTCACCCCTGTCCCGATTCTCGCAGCCGTCAGACGATTCCAGCGAGATGATAGCACCGGGAGATCGCTCCCTGGGCGAGAATTATCTTGCCTGAACGCCGCCGGTCAGGAAGCGCTTCTCCACGTAGGGCGACGTGAACAGGCCGAGGGTCGCGGCGTATGTGGGCCGGAACCGCAGCACGTCACCCACAGCGGGCGGCGGGTCCAGATCCTCGACATCGAGGATGAGGTGGTCGCTCGACGCCCCGAGCACCCGCACTCCCGCGTCGAGCGGGCGCAGCCCCTCGGCGGGTGCGTCCTGTCGTCCGAGCGCGCAGATCGCCCGGAGGCGCACCCCGCGGTCCTCGAAGACCGGCGTGCGCCCGAACGCGTCCTGGGCGATCTCGCCCTCGGGGACCGACGGCTTGCGCGCGCACTCGATGACCGGCGCCTCGAGTGTGAGCGCGTCGTCGCGCAGGCCGGTCAGCGGCTCGCGCGTCACCGTGCTCACGCCGAGGATGATGCTCTCCCCCACCCGGAGGTTGTCCACGCGCCCGGGCATGCGCCCGGCGAGCGCCAGCTCGATCGAGCTCGACATGCCGCCGCTCACGACGAGCCGCTCGCCGAGGGTCTCCTCGGCGCGTAAGGCGAGCTCGACGAGGCGGCCGAGGTTCGCCTCCGAGGGCACGACCCCGCCGTAGCAGGTGAGACTCGTGCCGATCGCATGCACGCGCACGCCCGCCGTCTCGCGCGCGTGGTCGAGGAAGGCCGGCAGCGCCTCGGGCAGCATCCCCTCGCGCAGGTCGCCGAGGTCGACCATCGCGCAGAGCGCGTGCGGGGCCTCGGCGGCGCCGCGTGCCAGTGCCGCCGCACCGAGGGCGGTCACCGTGGCCGGCTCGCTCACGAGAGTGACGTCGGCGAGGCGGACGGCCTCTCCGGCGAGTGCGGGAGTGGGAGCGCGCAGCAGCCAGAAGGGCGCGTCGACGCCCGCCGCGCGCAGCCGCTCGATGTTCTCGAGACGCGACTCGCCGATCGCGGCGACCCCTCCGGCGAGCATCGCGCGGGCGACCTCGGGGGCCCCGCAGGTGACCTTGGTGACGCCAACGACGGCGAGCCCCGGCAGCGCGCCGGTCAGGGTGCGGGCGTTCGCCTCGATACGGCCGAGGTCGACCGTGAGCGTGGCGCGCGCAAGCGGTAGGCGGTCCGTGGCGGGCGAGGTGGTCACTGCGGGGCTCCGATCTCCTCGGCGGGCATGCCGATGCTCGTGCGCATGAGCGCGGCGACGGCGTCGGCGTCGAAGTGCGCGAGCAGGGCGCCGCAGCAGGCGAGGACGTAGTCGCGGTCGAGCGCGCAGCGCGCGTCGGCGGGCGGCAGGAGCAGTTCGGTGACGCCGGAGACCGGCACGCGCGACTCCTCGAGCGCCTCGAGCCCGCCCGGGAGGCGGGTGAGCGCGCCGCCGGTGCCCACGAGCAGGCGGCACGCGGTCAGGTCACGACCGCGCGCGACGGTCTGGCGGCCGGTGGGCGTGTAGTGGTGTACGAGCCGGCCCGCGTGGCGCCTGACCGCGGTGACCGCGGCGACCCGCGCAAGCGCGGCGGCCGCGGCCTTCTCGGCGGGAGTGGCGGGGAGCGCCGGCGGGAGCGCGCCGGGGCGCTCGGCGTCGGGGATGAGCGCGGCCGCATGCTCCGCGCTCACGTACGTGCCGAGGTCGCCCTCGACGGTGCGCTTGCTCGCGGGCTGCGGGTCGAGCGAGATGGCGGCGATCTCGGGAGAACCGGAGGTCACCGAGTGGACGTCGGTGGTCGCGCCGCCCACGTCGATCACGAGCAGGTCGCCCACGCGGGCCGCGAGCGCCTCGGCGGCGAGCAGGACCGCGCCGGGGGTGGGCAGCACGCGGCCGGTCACCCACCCCGCGATGCGCTCCATGCCGGGCGCGTGGATGATGTGCTCCTCGAAGGCGTCGTGGATCACCTCGCGGGCGGGGACGATGTCGAGCTCGTCGACCCGCGGGTAGACGTTGGCCGTCACGCGCACCCGGAACCCCGCGCGCTCGAGCAGCGAGCGGGCCTCCGGCGCCGCCGCCGAGTTCCCGGCGTAGACCACGATCGGCCGCACGGTCAGCTCCGCGAGCCGCCCGGCGTTGTGGAGCACCGTCTCGCTGTCGCCCCCCTCGACCCCGCCGGCGAGCAGCGTGAGCCCCGGCCGCGCGGCGTCGATCGCGGCGAGGTCCGCATCGCGCAGCCGGCCCGCGGTGCGGTGGACGAGCACCCCGCCGGCCCCGAGCGCCGCCTCGCGCGCCGCCATCGCGGTCATCTTCTCGGTCAGCCCGTGCACGGTCATCCGCAGGCCGCCCGCCGCCGAGGAGGTCGCGAGCGTGACGCCCGGCTCGAGCAAGCCGGTCGTCTCCTCGAGCGCCGCGCGGGCCGCGTCGATGCCGAGGCCCACATCGCCCTCGGCCACCGTGGTCGCGGCGATGCCCTGGCCGATGAGGCGGGGGACGGCATCGACAGGACCATCGGGTGCGGCTTCGCCCACAGCGAGCCCGTCGAACGCGCTGACGACCGTGGTCGTCGAGCCGATCTCGGCGACGAGCGCGTCAATCGGGCGGATCTCAGGTGACATTCGCCTCGACCGTCCCGTTAATCGATCCCCTCGACCCACTGCCACACCTCGGCGGCGAAGCGGGCGAGCTCGCTCACCCCTTGCAGCGAACCATACACGCGCCTGGTGTCGGTCGCCCGGTACTCGTGCACCAGCAGGTTACGCATCCCCGCGGCCATCACCAGACGATCCCCGAGTTCCTCGGTCAGTGCACCCAGCCGCGTCAGGGCGACGATGCCGTCCCGGTACGCCTCGAGCGGCCGGACATCCGAGACGACAGCGATGTGCGTAGCGACATCCAGCATCGCCTGGATCGCGATCAGCAGTCGATGCTCGAGCTCGTAGCGCAGACCCTCGTTCTCGAACGCCGCATACTCGGCGTAGTCCGCGGGAGTCCGGGTCTCGATGGCTTCGACCTCGCTCAGCAGGCGATCGAGACGTGTCCGCACGACAGCGCGATCGACCCTACCCACGACCCCTCACCCTCTCGCCCAACCTGGCGTCGAGCATCCGTCGAAGCCGTTTCGTATCGAAGTACTGACCAGCAGCCCGAATCTCGAGCTCGGCAGCGCGCGTGCTGGAATCGCCGAAGACGCGGACCCCCTCGACAAGTGCCCGATGCGACAGGAGCGAGTCGTCACACGGCATGAGGGTGACATCGACCCGGCCGACTTCAAGGGCGCGCTCCAGCCTCGCCGCGAGGTGGAGTTCCAGCCGCCATCCCTCCTCATCGGAGGGACACTGACGCGGCAGGATCGCGACATCGACGTCGGAGCACTCGACAGCCTCACCCCGCGCTACGCTCCCGAAGAGCCACGCGGCCTCGATATCGTCCCGCGCCGCGAAGAACGCACCCAGTAGTGCGCCCACCGCGGAGCGGCAGTTCAGCGCTCCCGGCCGGGCGGCCCCGGGCCGCACGGCGTGTCCCACGGCGGGTTCGCGGGCGAGTTGCGCTGCCCGCGGATCCACCGGCCTGGCTCCTCGCTCCATGAACGCGTCAAGCGCCGCGGCGATAAGGCCGCTGCGGGTGTACCGCTCGCGGAGCGCGAACGCGTCAGCGCGCACGAGGACATCCTGGGGCAACGTGATGTTCAGTCGCTTGTGCATGGGAGGATTCTAGCACGAGTGTGTATAGGTGTGTATCGGCTCGGCCGAGTGCGTACTCGCGCGGGATCGAGCCCCCTCCGCTCCGCCCGCACCCCTCACGCCCCCCGCTCCCGCAGTTGCTTGACGATGAACGTCGCGACCTCGAGGCCGGTGGTCTTGCGTCCGAACCCGGCGTCCATGCCCCACGAGCGCGCGAGCTCGTCGGTCACCTGAGTCCCGCCGCTGATCAGCAGCAGCCGGTCGCGCACGCCCTTCTCGGCGGCGAGGTCCGCGAGCTTCTGCATCATGATCCGGTGGATCTCGCCGTGGGTGATGATCGTCGAGATGAGCACCACGGAGGCGCCGTGCTCGACCGCCGCGTCGAGGACCTTCTCGATGGGCACGCTCGTGCCGAGGTACGTCACGCCGAAGCCCCACTTCTCGAGCCCGCCGTGCTTGATGTCGATGATCTCGCGCATGCCCACCGAGTGCTCGTCGTGCCCGACGGTGGCCGCCACCACGCGCACCTCGTGCTCGGCTACGAACTCGCGGATCTCCTCGTCCTCGAGCAGGTCGGGCGGCTCGGGGAGCACGAGGGTGGCCGGGTCGATCGCCACGTCGAGCCGGCCCTTGAGCTCGCAGAAGGTCCCCTCGGCGGGGTGCATCACGCGCTTGTGGATGACCTCGCGGTCGGTGAGGTTCATCGCGCGGCCGAGCTCGAGGGCGGCCGCCTCGGCGACGTCGGCGGGCGCGGGCAGGAACATCTGCACGACCACCACGCCGTCGCCCGTCCACTCGACCTCGGGCTTGATCAGCCCGCGCTCGCGGAGTTCTGCAGTCTGCGTAAGCCGCGCCGCGGCGTTATCGGTCGGGTCGAGCTCGTCGATGTAGGGCACCTTGGCGTCGTCGCACAGCGTGCACCCGCCCATGAACTCGCACACGCAGCCGCCCTCGCCCGGGCCGCCCTCCTCGGCGAGGAGCGCGGCGGCGGACGGGTCGTCGAGGTAGCGGGCGAGCAGTTCCAGGTGGTTGTCGCCGAAGTGGTGGCAGACCGGCGCGAGGTAGTCGCCGGCGCGCGGCACGATCGAGTCCGCCGCCACGCCGCCACCGCTCTCGCGCGCGATGCCGTCGTCGTGCGTCTCGGGATACTCGCCGGAGTCCACGAAGTAGGCGTCCTCCACCCCCGCGAAGTAGCCGCCGTCGGCGAGCATCGCCTCGAGGAAGAGCACGGCGCGCTCCTTGAGCTCGCGCACGCGCGCGGCGAGCTCGGGCGACTCGCGGTCGACCCGCACCATCTCGCGCAGCCCGTCCATCCCCACGAGCGACTGCTTAGCCGTCTCCACCGCCGCGATGTTGTTGTGGTGCCAGGGCACGTTGCGGCCCTCGTCGGGGGTTATCGTGGACTGGATATCCGCCGAGGTAAGCCGCGACACCACGAGGTTCATCACGTGCGCCACGGTCGCCTCGCGCGTGTCCGAGTCCATGTAGCGGGTGTTCTGCTGCGCCCGCATCTTGTAGGCGCCGAAGAGGTCCCTGAGCGCCACCGCGTAGGGCAGGTCGAGCCGCATGCACGGAGCCGGCGCGGCGTCGGGCGGCACGGTCGAGAGCGCGATCTGCTCGGCGGGCATCCCCACCGCCTCGGAGTAGGCCGTGTTGATCGCGTGCTGCACGAGGAGCTCGGGCATGACCTTGTACGCCTTGACCGCGGTCGCGTTGGCGTTGTGCGCCCCGTCGATCTGCAGGATGCCGGCGACCGCCATGATGCGCTTCGCCACCGCCGCGTCCACGAACGATCGGTACATGTTGATGTTGCGGTAGAGCACGTTGTACTGCGGGTCCTGGTGCGCGCCGTTCACGCCCTCCTCGGCGAAGAGGACCGCCATCTCGGGCCCGGCGACCCCGCTCACGTAGGAGTGGAAGTTGAGCGGCCGGCCCACCTCGTCCTCGATGAGGTCGAGCGCGCGGCGGGTGAAGCGCAGCTGCTTGCGCGTGATCGCGATGCCGCCCACGCCCTCCGGCGTGCCCTCGAGCAGCCCGTCGATATGGGACTGCCCGGCGGTGCGGATGACCATCATGTGGTCGGCGCCGTGCCAGGCGGCCATGCGCATGCGGCGGACGTCGTCCTCCGGGCGGCCCGACGCGATCTCGGTGGTGATCACGCACTCCGGCTGCGGGTCGATGTCGCCGAAGTAGTGCGCCGCGGGCAGCGACACGCTGCGCATCAGCGGCTCACTCGTCTCGTGGTAGGTGAACTCGCCGATGCGCTGCTCGGGCACGGGCGTGCGCCACGTCCAGCCCCGCCTGCGCGGCCGGTAGTGCTCGAGGCCGTCGAGGAGCGCCCCGATGTCGAGCTTCTCGTTCGGGTCGAGCGGCGGGAGCGGCTCGCGCCACGACGTGCTCATCGGCCCGCCCCCCACTTCGCCTCGGCGAGCTCCCAGCCCTCGCCTGCGGCGAGCCGGGCAGCCGCGGCGGGCGCGTCGGCCCCCCACTCGCGCATGGCGACCAGCACCACGTGCCCCGCCCCATGGCCGAGGAGACCCCGCGTCTCGCACTCGGCCACGACCGCCATGCACGTGGGCGAGTCGATCCCCATGCGCATGAGCACGCTGCGCTCGATCGAGGGCGACGTATGGGTGCGCGCCAGCTCGACGAGCGGCTCGACCACCTCGCGCGAGAGCTTCCAGAAGCGGTCCTCGAGCGCGGCGTCGTCGAGGTCGGCGAGGTGCGCGCGGACCTCCCGGTAGGTGTCGGGGCGGACCATGGGGTGGGCCTCCTCAGCTTCGAGCGATGGACGGTGTCAGAGCATCGAGATACACTCGTGGTGTATCCGACCGGTGTATCTGAACGGAGTGGTCGCCATGGCGACGTACAAGGTGAACGTGTCCTTGCCGGAACATCTGGTCTCAGAGATCGATGAGGTGGCGAACGAGCTGGGCATCTCCCGAAGCGGCTTCATCGCCGAGGCCGCCTCGCGATACGTGGCCGACGTGAAGAACCTGAGCGCCGAGGAGATGCGCCGTCGAGACATACAGCGAGCACGAGCGACCTGGCGGCGAATCGGGGCGACCCTGCCTCCCGAAGCCGTCGACGAGATGATCTCGCAGACCCGTCGGGATCGCGATCGCGGCTGGAGCGGTGAGGGAGAGCGATGAAACCCGTCGTCGTCGACAGCTCGGTGGCTTTCAAGTGGCTCTCCTCTGCAGGAGAGCACGCGGTAGAAGAGGCTCTCGCGCTTCTCGATTCCCACGAGAACGGTGAACTGCTCCTGGCCGCCCCGGAGATACTGCACGTCGAGCTTACGAACGCTCTCAGGAACTCCCGATTCCTCACGCCCGATGCAGTACTCGCGCTCGTGGAGGACCTCGACGACTACAGGGTCGAACTCCTGCCATCCACCGGGGACAGGCTCGTATGCGCACTGCGCCTCGCCTATCGCCACTCCCTGAGCATCTACGACGCGCTCTTCCTCGCGCTCGCCGAGGAACTCCGCTGCCCGCTCATCACCGCCGACCGCAAAGCGTTCGCCGACATCGACACCGAGGTGGAGATCCGGCTGATCTGACCGACCCGCGGGCCGGGCCGCCGATGCTCGCGTCGACCCGCCCACGCCGCCTCACTCCCCCGCCGCGAGCGCCGCGACGGTCTCCTCGACCGCCTCCGGCGTGGAGTTGGTGTCCTCGGCGAGGAACGCGATGTCGTCGTCGGTCGGCTCGTAGCCCTCCGGCGCGTGGGCGAGCGCGTTGCGGACGTAGCTGCGGCGCATGCGCGCGAGGTCGAAATCGGTCGCGCGCAGCTGCTCGGGCGCCTCGGGGATGACGATGCTGCGCCCCGGCACGCTCTCCGACGGGTCGCCCACGCGCACCTCGACCCCGCGCTCGCGGGCGAAGTTCAGCTGCGCCCAGTGGTGCTTGCCCGCGCCCGTGTACTCGGTCTCCTGCACCACCACGGTGGCCTCGCGCGGCAGGTCGCGCGCGAGCGACATCGCGGCGGCGAGCGCGGTGTTGCCGCTCGGCCCGCGCTCGAGCCCCTCGAGCTTGGCGAGCACCTCGGTCACGTAGAAGACCTCGCCCTGCGTGACCGTGAGGTAGCGGTCCATGTAGCGAAGCGCGCGTGCGGCGTTGCGGGGCACGTCGGCCCGATCGGGCCAGGTCGCGAACGGCACGCCGAACCCGGTGTGCCCGGTCGTGAACGACTTGCGGTTGAAGTCGGCGTCGCTCGCCATGTGCAGGCCCGAGAGGTCGACGCTCGCGCTCACGATCTCGGTGTCGGTCGCGCCGGCGCGCCTGAGCCCCCGCGCGGTGCCGGTGGTGTTGCCGCCGCCGGCGTGCGTGACGACCACGCGCGTGGGCGGCGCGCCCGTGAGCGCGCGCATCTCCTCGGCGAGCTCGTGACCGAGGGTCTCGATCCCCGAGACGCCGAAACTCGAGTAGAGCGAGGCCGCGAAGTAGCCGGTCCCGTCGAGCAGCTCGAGCATGTGCGCGAAGAGCTCGGGGCCAACGGAGAGCTGCACGACCTCGGCGCCGAACGCCTCGCAGAGCCTGGCCTTCTCGACGATCTCGGGCTGGCCGAGGTGGGCCGAGTCGAACGCCTCCTGAACGATGATGCAGGCGAGCGAGGCCCGCGCCGCCTGGCTCGCGACGGCGGCGCCGTAGTTGCCCGAGGTCGCGGCGATCACGCCCGCGTAGCCCTTCTCGCGGGCGACGTGGATGCTCATCGACGCGCGGCGGTCCTTGAAGGAGCCGGCCATGTTGGCCGCCTCGTCCTTGACGAAAAGGCGCGCGCCGTGACCCGCGGGTGCGTAGCTGCGGACGAGGTCGGTGAGGTTGCGGAGCTCGAGCAGCGGCGTGCCGCCCACGCCGGCCGCGCGCTGGACCTTCGCGACCTCCTCGAGCGAGTAGCCGTGCGCGCCCATGAGCGCCTCGTAGTCGAACGCGATGGGCGAGCGCTCGAACTCGCGATAGTCCATGCCGAGCGCGCGCCGCATGATCTCGCCTCGGCGCGCCATGAGCGCCTCGGCACGGGAGGAGGGTGCGGCCATCTCACCCACCCGCCCGGTAGGACGCGAGCCGCGCGCGCAGATCGCGGCCGATGCCCACGATCCCGGGGGGCGGCGAGCCGAAGGTGTGCGTATAGCCCGGGGCGCACGCCGAGAGCGTGCCGCGCACCACGCGTCCGGTCATCGTCTCGACCTCGCACTCCTCGCCGAGCGCGACGGCCGCGCGCGCGAACCCCTTCACCCAGACCCGGAGCGGTTGGGCGGCGGTGTCGTCGGGAAGGTTCCCGGCGCGGTCGGCGGGCTCGAGCAGCACGCGCTCCACCTCGACCCACTGCCCGGGCGTGCAGCGCTCCTCGGCCATGCGAGACCTCCTCGGTCGGACGGACGGACGGGCGGACGCTCCGCTTGCGGGCCGGCTCAGGCGCCCGGCGTCCAGAACCTCGGCACGGGCAGGTCGACCACCGTGAGGAGCCCCGGCGGGGCGGGGACGATCAGCGGAAGGTAGTTGCCCGTACTGGCATACGTACCCTTGCCGCCGGGCACCTCGGGCGTGTTCGCCATGTGGATCTCGGGATCGCCGATGACCCGGATGTAATCCCCGGTGTCGATGCCCTCGAGGTGCGGATGGATCTGCTGCGGGTGGATGAGCTCGATCCGGAGCTCGCCGCCGCTGTAGCCGCGGCCGACGTGCCGACAGCCCGCCACCCCGCCCGGCTCCACGCGCACGTGCGGCGTCTCGCGCGCCACGCTGCTCACGATGGGCTCGCGCGTCTCGACGATCTCGTCGATGCTCCAGCCGAGGGCGCGGCCGATCAGGTGGATGGACTCGGGAAAGCCGATGTGCCCCACGATGGTGCCCTCGGCCACCCCGCGCTCGAACTGCTCCACGGTGGTGCCCACGCCCTGGCTCGCCATGACGGTGGGGCCGAACGGCGAGAGGTCGTTGACGCGCTGGGCCTCGATGCGCTCCACGCGCAGGCAGACCGAGGTCCACATCACGATGAGCGCGTCGAGGATGAATCCCGGGTTGATGCCGGTGCCGAGCACGCTCACGCCGTGCTCGCGGGCGAGCGCGTCGATGCGGTGGGCCCACGCGGGGTCGCTCGCCCACGGGTACGCGAGGGTCTCGGCGATGCACAGCACGTTGGCGCCCGCGCGCACGCTCGGCTCGACCTGGTCGGTGATCTCGTGCAGGTTGCTCTGCGTGCAGATGCACATCACGTCGGGCCTGCGGGCGAGGACCGCCTCGGCGTCGGTGGTCATCCGCACGTCGCACTCGCAGCCCAGCAGCTCGCCCACGCTCCGGCCCTCTTTGGCCGGATTGGTCACGACCGCGCCCACGAGCTCGATCCCGCCCGGCCGGTCGAGGATGTAGCGGAGCAGTCCCTGCCCCATCATCCCGGTACCCCACACGGCGACCTTGATCATGCGGCAGCTCCTCCCGACGGGTGTATGCAGGGACTCGCGTTTCTGATGCAACGATAGCGGTTCGGCCCGCGATGCGCGAGACTCCCCGTCCGCTCGACCTCCCCGCCGAGGGGCGCGTCTGCACGTGTCCGAAGTGGGCATATGCTCCCTATGCGTCGCGTCCGCATACCAGCGAAGGAGGCGCTCCATGGCCACATCACGCACGGACCGGACCGCGCTGCTCATCGGACTCCCGATCCTCGCCGCGGCCATCGCCGCGCTCGCGGTCTTCCTCGTACTCTCGCCGAGGGTCTCCTCGGCCGAGGCGGAACGCGACGAGGCGCTGGCTCGCGTCGCTGCGCTCGAGGCGGAGGTCGAGGCGCTCGCCGACAGCCTCGCGGCCGTCACCGACGACGCCAACGGCACCGCGCCGCTTGCCGAGACCGACACCGAGACCGAGGACGGCCGCTACTTCGCGTTCGTGCGCGGCGTCGAGACCGACGACGGCGTCACGCTCGCGACCGTGGACTTCGCCGAGTTCCTCACCGGCGAGGAGGCGGCAGCCGCAGCGGCCGCCGCGGGAGAGGAGTCCCCGCCGCCGAACGACTACTGGATCAGCAACGTGAACCCGCGGCTTCGCACCTTCCCGGTCGCGGCCGACGGGACCGCGCGCCTCGTGACCAGCCGGGACGGACTCGAGATGGACGGTTACGAGCTCACCTTCGCCGGGTGGGTCGAGGCGTACGCGACGACGCCGCTCTTGCGCGACGTGCCGTACTGGCTCGAGATCGAGCGCGGCACGATCACCGCCATCGAGGAGCAGTACCTCCCGTGAGGCGGCGGACCGGCAGCATCGAGGCGGCGGGGTCGCATACGCACGCGCTCGCGGTGGCGACTGCGGTGACGTTCGCGACCGCCCTCGCGTGTGCCGCGCTGCTCGCCGCGGCGTGGCCCGTGACCGCCCGCGCCGCCGAGCCCGCCACAGAGCCCGACTTCGACACCTCGTTCGAGGGCGTCTACACCGTGACCGGCTCCACCAGCACCGGCGCCACCCGCACCATCCCCGTCTCCGTGACCGCGCTCTCCGCCGAGGAGATCCTCTTCGAGACACGCGTGGGCGGATTCGACTTCTCCGCGAGCGGCCCCGCGCAGCGCGAGGGGGCGGACCGGATCGTGGTGTCGCTCGACAAGCGGGTGCCGTTCCTCGGCAGCGGGAGCGGCACCGTGGTCCTCGAGCGCGTCGACGGCGTGTGGACGCTCGATGCGACCGGCGCGGGGCGCGTGCTCGGCACCGACGGCACCGCCACCGGCGACGGCCGCCGCACGAGCGACCTCCCGCCTCCCGGCGCGCCCGCACCACCCGCCGAGGACCGCGACGTGCCGATGGCGGTCTGGGTGGTGCTCGCGGTGAGCGCGGCGCTACTGGTCGCGCTGGTGGCGCTCGCGCGAAGGCGCAGGCGGGGTGTCGCGGAGGGGTGAGGGTTGGGCGGAGCGCCTGCGAAGGATCAGGGTCTGCCGCACCGAGTCAGCGACCACGACGTCGCTCATTCAGGCCACACGTCCGGATGGTCACGCTCCAGCCATTCCCGGACGAGCACCTCGAACTCCCGGACCCGAACCAGGAGCGCCCTCACGTCCTCAGGGCCGACCAGGCCGGCCGCGTCGTACATGGTCGCGTTCCGGCGCTTGCGCGCAGCGTCGAGTACGTCAACGCTCGGTTGCACCACCGAGCCCATCACCCATGGGACCGATCGCAGCGTGTCCCGATGGTTCTCGCCACCGCGTACCCGATAGCCCGCTGCCCGCACTACGATCTTCGCCAACAGGAAGCCCGAGGTGTACGCATCGACGTAGCGACCGTCGTCGCTTTGGCCTGGGACCTGCGCATCGGCTACAGCAAGCCGATACCGCTCGATCAGCGCCACGAGCTCCTCGCGCGATGACTCGAGTGGCTCCAGGCTCTCAGGCGTCATCGGGTCCGCCGATCACATCGATACGCGGCTGATCGAGGATCGTACGGATGAAGTGATTCCCTGCCGAGCGCTTCGCCCTGAACTCCTGCGGAGCGTAGCGTACGACTTCGATCTCGCGACGCAGCTCCCGCTGGGCCTCCGCGATCGGAGCAACCAGCTCGTCATCGGAGGCTTCCGATACCACGACCAGATCGATGTCACTCGTGACACTGTCGCGCCCTGACGCTACGGAACCGAAGATGAACGCCCACTCAACGGGCTCCGCAAGAGCTCGAAGATGTCGGCCCACCACCTCTGAGATGCCGAGCTCACGCGAAAGAAGCGCCCGCACATCCTCGAAACGCTCGGAACGGACGGCTCGGTAGTAACGGCGATTCCCGTCTCTCCACGACGTCAAGAAGCCAAGCTGCTCCAGGCGCTCCAGAGCGATCTGCGCCGAACGGAGTCCGATCTCCGCACGACGCGCGACCTCTCGCTGATGGATGGTGCGGTCGGGCTCCCGCACGAACAGTGCGAACACCTTCCGGACCGAATCCGAGCCGAGCAGGCGAACAAGGGCGGTATCGGACGACCCTCGCTGCGAGTCGACCGTAGCGGCGACTCCGTAGGGTGCCCGCACCTCGTGTGCATGCCCTGCCCCTGCTGGCTGGTTCCGATCCCCACCCGAGGGGCTGAGCAGCGCGACCGGCACTCCTTGACGGATGATGGTTACCGTCGACCCACGCTCGACCTCGTCGAGCAGCTGCGGCAGTCGTTCCGCGAGTTCCGCCACCGAGACCGTGTGTTCTTGATACGTAGTCATATGACTCAGTTCCTTAGTCGTTCGACTAAGCACACCGTATAACGGACAGACTCGGTCGTCAACCTCGGCAGATGCGACAGGTGCCGCGACTCATCTGGCTCGACTTGGTGATGCGTGCCCATCCTCGCTCAGCCCGGTGCCGAGGACTCGAGGCCCGATACTCAGCCCGCTCGAGTCGTCGAGATATGCGGTTCTGTTGCACATTCGGCATACTAACGAGGTCGACCGTGAGGAGATTTCCCTTGTCGAACAACCGATCGTACGAACCCACAAGTCCGGACTCCATTGAGCGTTACGCGAAACAGCTTGTCGGACTGACTTTGAGGGACGTGATAGCCGAGGAGGCCCCCGTCGCCTATCAGACAGGGAAGGGTCGACTTGGAGACATCGTCGAGCGGAGCTACTTCGGCATCAATCCAGGGAACATCTCGGGTCCCGATTTCGCAGAAGCTGGCGTTGAGCTGAAGACGACACCCCTCAAGCGAGTGGGAAAGAAGCTGCGCGCGAAAGAGCGCCTGGTCCTGCAGATGATTGACTACATGACCGTTCACCGCGAAGAGTGGACCACCAGCTCGTTCCTCGCCAAGAACTCGTCACTGCTACTGCTCTTCTACCTTTGGGAACCGGACACTGACGAACTCGATTACGTGTTCAGGATCGCCAGACTCTGGTCGTTTCCCGACGAGGACCTCGAAATCATCCGACGCGACTGGGAGACCATAGTCGCGAAGATCCGCGAGGGCAGGGCTCACGAACTCTCTGAGGGTGACACGATGTACCTCTCGGCGTGCGTCAAAGCTGCAACCGGAGCTGACCGACGACCCCAGCCCTTCTCAGATCTGCCCGCGAAACCACGGGCTTTTTCGCTGAAGGCCAGCTACATGAACTCCGTCATCGATAACAGTCTGAGGCTCGAGCCCTCGGTCTCCGCTGCGGACCTCAAAGGGAGCAGAAGCTTCGAGCAAGTCGTGCACGACCGATTCAAGCCGTATCTCGGCATGACCGCTGCCGAGATCGCGGAGGCGCTGGACGTTCGGATCCAGGTCACGGCGAAGAACTTCTATGCGATCCTGACCAAGAGGATCCTTGGCGTAGGAGACAAGAGCCGAATCGCAGAGTTCGAGAAGGCTGACGTAACCCTAAAGACGGTTCGACTCAAGCATACTGGCATGCCCAAGGAGGCCGTGTCCTTCAAGGCGTTCGATTATCTCGACCTCGTACAGCAGGAGTGGGAGTCGTCGAGTCTCCGATCTGACCTCACGCGGAGGTTCTTCTTCGTGATCTACCAACTTGATCGCGCTGGGACACCCACTCTATCCAGAACCAAGTTCTGGACGATGCCTATCGAAGACGTCGATTCGCACGGACGGCGCTGCTTCGAGCGTACGGTCGAGCTCATCCTGGACGACAAGGCGGAGGAACTTCCCGGCAGCGGCGAGAACAAGGTCTGTCATGTGCGGCCTCACGGACGCAACAAGTCTGACACCTTGCCAACCCCAAGCGGTAGACAGGTCGTCCGGAAGTCATTCTGGCTGAACCAGCGATACCTTGCAGAGCGGTTGGCCGAGGACTCCGACAGCTAGCCTGTGCGGAGGCACTCGACGATTCTTTCGACCACATCGTCCGGAGACTCCGCGAGCTCGCACTCCCACACCGTAAGGACGGTCCAGCCGGCCTCTTCGAGTTCCCGGGTCTTCCTGGCATCTCGCTCTCGATTGAGCTCGAACTTCCTTCGCCAGAACGCCGAGTGGGCCCTCGGCTCTGCGGGCTTGCAGCGGGGACACCGGTGCCAGAAGCATCCATTGACGAAGACGGCGACCTTCCGCCCCGGGTAGGCGATGTCCGGCCGACCAGAAGCTTTGCCCCAATGAAGACGGTAGCCGGGATAGCCCGCAGCGCGGAGCAGCCTGCGCAACAACAACTCAGGCTTGGTGTCGCGCCCTCGATTGGCCTTCATCGAGCGCGAGACAGCGGCTGACGTCGGCTCAGGTGTTGGAAGTTGTCTACGGGGCATCATCACGTGGCGCTGTGCCCGCCAGACAACTCTCGGCTTCGGCCTTGATGGCCCACCCTATCCGCGCAACAACGCCGACCACCAATGCGTTCCCCATCATGAACGCGCGTCGACCATCACTCATGCCGGTATCGGTCCAGCCGCGAGGGAACCCGTTCAGCTCCTCTAGTTCCTCGGGAACCAGCCTTCGCAATCGACCAGTCAATGGGTCTTCAATTATGTGTTTGAAGCGAGATGCTGATGCTCCACCCTCACCTGTCAGGATGGTCCGAGAGGGATTCTCGAGCGAATCGGGGAACGCCATTCCACCCTCTGAGTACGAGTACTGGTGTCCGGTCCTCTTGTCGATACGAGGTTCGGACTTAGGGCCCTTGAGGTACATCCATCGTTCGACGCGGTCACCGCTCACGAAGTACTTGTCGGGCACGCTCTCCGTCTTCGCGACGACATCCCCGAGGGTCAGCTGCTCGCCTCGATACGCGGGAGTCACTCGGCGTGTCCACACCCGCCCTTCGATCATCACTCCCGCGACCGCGAAGGGCGATGTCTTTCGTCCTATCCCGAAGGTCTCGCTTACCACGAACGGGTCGGCGTCGAGTTCGATGTCCGGCTCCTGCGGCAGCTCTCCCTCAACCTCGAGCGGTGGACTCGCCTCAGATGTCGATACCGGCAACGCCTTGGCCATGACCCCCTCTACGTACATCCGCCTCATCGGCTTCCACTGGAAGCCGCAGTGGTCAAGCCGATGCGCGTAGATGAAAACCCGCCTTCGCCTCTGTGGGAACCCGTAGTCCGCGGCATTGACCACCCGCCATTCGACGACATAGCCCAGTTGAGCGAGACATGAGAGGATCACCGCGAAGTCGCGTCCCCTCTGAGAAGCCGGGGACTTCAGCAGTCGGTCAACGTTCTCGAGCAGCACGAACGGGGGGCGCTTCTGGTCGAGCACGTCGTAGATCGACCACCAGAGCACACCCTTCTTGCCCTGGATTCCAGCCGCCTGCGATAGCGGCTTCGCCACAGAGTAGTCCTGGCAAGGAAAGCCCCCGACCAGGAGTTCATGGTCGGGAATGGGTTGAGACTCCGGGTCTCGAATCACCGCACTGATGTCGTCGCACACATGACCGTCCGGACCGAAGCGCTCTACGTAGCATTCCGATGCGTGCTGAGTCCTCGTCGACGGTTCCCACTGGTTGCTCCAGACCACCGACCACCCAGCGTCTTCGAGCCCCAGGCGAAAGCCGCCCACACCCGCGAAGAGTTCAGCAACACGATACTGTGGGGCCGGCGTCATGCTGCCTCCGGTCTCGGCTCGAACAGGTGTTCACATTGTAGGGGTTGGCAGTGACAAGATCAACCGCCCCGGGCTCCCACCCCCTCACCCCCGCGGCCGCCTCGGCAGCAACACGGGCGTCGTCGCCGTGTACCGCTCGTACTCCTCCTCGCCGCCCCACTTCGCATCGGCCCTGCGCTCGAGCATCGGCACGCCGCTGATGCGCGTGAGCAGCAGGTAGACGAACAGCGGCGACACCAACGTCGCGTACTGCCACCCCGAGAGCGCCGGGAACGCGATGATCGCGACCCCGACCCACAGCACGATCTCGCCGAAGTAGTTCGGGTGGCGCGACCACGCCCAGAGCCCCGTGCCGATGAAGCGGTCCCGGTTGGCCGGCTCGGCCCGGAATCGACGCTTCTGCGCGTCGGCCACCACCTCGATGGCGAATCCGGCACCCCACACGAGCACGCCTGCGACCAGGAATCCGTCGACCCCCGGCGCCGTTGCGGCCAATGCGCCACCGGCCGCCAACGAGCCGTCCTCGGCGGAGGTGATCGCGGCGAGTGCGGCCGCGAGCGTGAGGCTCACCCAAAGCCCCTGCACCGTCCAGGCCATGAGGAACCTCGGCAGCGAGGGACGTATCTCGTCGAACCGCGAGTCCTTGCCCGCGCGGCGCACGCGCGTGAAGAGGAACGCTCCGAGCCGCACAGCCCACACGACCACGAGCGCCCAGAGCACGAGCGAGCGCGCGTCGGGAGCCGGGCCGAGGAGGAGTGCGAGCGTGATCACCGTCAGGTAGCTCAGGCTGCCCGCAAGGTCGTAGAAGTGCTCGGTCTGCAGCAGAAAGGCCGGAACGAACGCTACCCACTGGATCGCGAACGCCACGCCCACCGCGAGCGCGAACACGGGGACGCCGCCCACGGACGCGCCGCCTGCCGAGCCCGCTGCGGCGATCGCGCCGCCCACGAGCACCGCGGCGATGATGCCGAGAAGCGCTGTCCGCTCAGCCGTCATCGGTGTCCTTTCGCGCCGGAGTCGTCGCGAGGTAGGTACCCGAACGCCACGCCCGCTGACCCGCATCGCCGGTGTCGAACCACGGCTCCAAGAGGTGGGCAAGAGTCTGGTCAGGTCTGGGCAACAGCACGGACCTACGCTGGTGGTCGCGAAGGCAGACGGGAGCAGGACAGATCATGGCACACCGATACCCAGGCGGCTCATCAAGGCGCTCCCGGACTTTGACCGAAGTACTCGTTTTTGCTAACTTCTGATGAGGTACGTCGTCGAGTACTTCAACGAACGCGTGCGGGACACGGTCGAGTCATGGCCTGTCGGTCTGCTGGCGGACTACCTCCGACTGGTCTCCCTGGTGTCGGAGTACGGCCTACAGGTGCGAATGCCCCACACGCGCGCGCTGGGCGCAGGCCTGTTCGAGCTGCGGCCGCACGGTTCCGACTGTGCCGGCCGAGCACTGTTCTGCTACGCGAGCGCAGACCGTATCGTGATCGTGCACGCATTCATCAAGAAGACGCAGGCGACCCCGAGGCGCGATATCGGGACCGCCCGCCGACGCATGAGGCAGGTGCTGCGATGAGTGAGTCCGGATACAGGCCCGTGCCCCATCACCACGATGCGATGCTGCAGCGGGCGCTCCGGCGAAAGGGCTTCGGTGACGCGTACGAATCCCTTGAGGACGAGTACGCTCTGTTGCATGAGCTGCTGTCAGCGCGACTCAAGGCCGGTCTCACGCAGGAGCAGGTCGCCGAACACATGGGAACCACCAAGAGTGCCGTCTCACGTCTCGAAAGCGCGGGGAAGCACTCCCCCTCGGTCAGCACGCTCAAGAAGTACGCGGAAGCCGTGGGCTGCGACGTCGAGATCCGCCTGGTCCGCCACGCCCGCTGACCCGCATCGCCGGATGCCCCACGCCGCGCGCGCCGCGCCAACGGGTATGGACTCCCTTGAGCCGAGACGCGACACGAAAGGACGCATCCATGGCCCGCATGAGCACGATCCTGCTTCCCACCGACGGCTCCCCTACCGCCGCCGCCGCGTCGCACTACGCCGAGGACATCGCGCGCGCACAGTCGAGTCACGTGATCGTCCTCGGCATCGCGCAGCGCGCGTTCGTGGGGCCCGTCGAGAACGAGGCGCTCACCGAGGCGATCGTAGAGACGGTCGGCGAGTCCGTGGACGCCGAGGTTGCCCGCCTCGGCCAGGCGGGGATCGACGCGGAGCCGCTCGTGATACGTGCGACCTCGGCGCACGAGGGGATCCTCAAGGTGGCGGGCAAACGACACGCCGACCTGATCGTCATGGGGACGCACGGCAGGTCCGCCCTCGGGCGCGCCACGCTCGGCTCCGTCGCCGACCGGGTCGTGCGCCATGCGGAGATGCCGGTGCTGCTCGTGCCGCTCGTGGAGGGCTGACGCCCGCGCGCCGCAGGCCGCGCGCCGCGCCCCTCGGCTACTCCCCCGCGATCGCCGCGAGGAACGCGTCGCCGTAACGCTCGAGCTTCGCCGCGCCAACGCCGCTCACGGCGAGGAACTCCTCGCGGGTGCGGGGCGCCCGGCGTGCCATGTCGGCGAGGGCGGCGTCGGCGAAGACCACGTAGGCGGGCACCGACTGCTCGGCGGCGATCTCGCGCCTGAGCTCCCGCAGCCGCTCGAAGAGCTCCTCCTGCTCGGGCGTCTCGAGCGTCCGCGCCGCCCGCGCCCCCTCGCGCCTGGATCTCCCGGCCGCCGCCTTGGGCCGCGGCGCCGGCGGACGCGCGAGCGTGACCTGCTCCTCACCCCGCAGCACCGCACGCGCCGTGCCGGGGAGCTTGAGCGTGGAGTACTCGGCGACATCCACGCGCAGGTAGCCGCGGTGCACGAGCTGCCGGATGATCGACGTCCACTCGTCGCGCGAGTACTCCCCGCCCACGCCGTAGACCGAGAGCTGGTCGTGGCCGCTCGCGAGGATGCGCTCCGTGGCCGCTCCGCGCAGCACATCCACCACGTACGCGACGCCGAACCGCTCGCCGAGGCGATAGACCGCCGAGAGCGCCTTCTGCGCGTCGACGGTCGCGTCGTAGGTCACCGGCGGCGAATCGCACACATCGCACCCGCCGCACGCGCCCTCGACCTCCTCGCCGAAGTACCCGAGCAGCGCGCCCCGGCGGCACGAGAGCGCCTCGGCATAGGCGACCATCGCCGCGAGCTTGGCCGCCTCGATCCGCCGCTGCTCCTCGCCCTCGATCGCGTCGATGAACCCCCGCGCGGTCACCACGTCCTGCATGCTCCAGAGCATGAACGCGTGCGCCGGCATGCCGTCGCGCCCCGCCCGACCGGTCTCCTGGTAGTAGCCCTCCACCGACTTGGGCATGTCGTAGTGGACCACGAAGCGCACGTCGGGCTTGTCGATCCCCATGCCAAAGGCCACCGTCGCGACCACGATGTCGATCCGGTCGCCGAGGAAGTCCTCCTGCACCCGGCTGCGGTCGGCGGCGTCCATGCCCGCGTGGTACGCCTCGGCGGCGAACCCCTCGGCGCGCAGGCGTTGGGCGACCTGCTCGACGCGCTTGCGGGAGAGCGCGTAGACGATGCCCGACTCGCCCCGGCGCTCCCGCAGGAACTCGGCGAGCTGCGCGGCCGGCTTGCCCTTGTAGGCGGCGGCGTAGTGGATGTTGGGCCGGTCGAACCCGGTCACGAAGACCCGCGCGCCATCGAGGCCGAGTTGCCGCACCACGTCGACGCGGGTCTGCTCGTCGGCCGTGGCCGTGAGAGCGATCATCGGCACGTCCGGGAAGCGCTCCCGCAGCACCGAGAGGCGCACGTACTCGGGCCGGAAGTCATGTCCCCACTGGCTCACGCAGTGCGCCTCGTCGATCGCGAACAGCGCGAGCTCGACCCGGGCCAGCTCGCCGAGGAACCCGTCGAGCACGAGCCGCTCGGGGGCGACGTAGATGAGGTCGAGCGCCCCGGCGCGCAGGTCGCGAAGGACCACGGCGCTCTCCTCGGCGGAGAGCGAGGAGTTGAGGACGGCGGCGGCGACACCGTTCGCGCGCAAGGCGTCGACCTGGTCCTTCATGAGGGCGATGAGCGGCGAGACCACCACCGCGACGCCGGGACGGTGGAGCGCGGGGATCTGGTAGCAGAGCGACTTGCCGCCGCCGGTGGGCATGAGCACGAACGCGTCGCGGCCGGCGATCACGTGCTCGATGATCTCGGCCTGGTGCGGACGGAACTCCGCGTAGCCGAAGACCTCGGCCAGCGTGGAGCCGATGGCAGAGGCGCTGCGCGCGGTGGAGCGGATGTCGGAGGCGGGGCATGTCATGGAGTGCAGGGTAGCGCATACGACTGACACCTGTGTCGGGCAGCGCGCCGTCGTGGGCCGGGAGCGCGGGCGTGCTCCCGAGGGAGTTCACGTGAAGGAACGAGGGCGATTCGGGAGATACTCCCCCAGAGAGGGAGACCGCCACGGCTTCGGTCGCCGTGGCCGAAGGGAAGCGAGGGGCGGCTGTGCCCGACGCCTGGGACGACATCGCGCCCGCATACGACCGCGCGACCCGTGCCTCGCGGGCGCACCGCGCGAAGTACGCACGCCTCTCGGCGCTCGTACGCGAGGCGCGCGTCGAACGCCTGCTCGACCTCGGCTGCGGGACCGGCCTTCTCGAGGAGCACCTGTTCGACGATGGGTACGCGGGAAGCGTGACGGGGGTGGACTCCTCGGCGGGGATGCTCGTGCTCGCGAGAGCCGCCAACCTCGGACATGACGCGCGATTCGAGCGGGTCGACCTGGCCCGGACGCTCCCCTTCGAGGCCGCCGCGTTCGACGGCGCGGTCGTGGTGAACGTCCTGTTCCTGCTCGACGACCCGCTCGCAGCGCTTCGCGAGGTGCACCGCGTGCTCACCCCGGGCGCGACGCTGCTGGTGGTCGCCGCAAGGCCGCAGGCCCGGGAGCAGGGCGCGAGCGGCGCCAGAAGGGGCGACGGCGCCCCGGCCGCGGGCTGGCGGCGCTTCTGGCGCGAGCACTTCGCCGGCGCGACCGCGCTCGAAGCCGCACGCGAGGCCGCCCGAGTCGCCGCGGCCCTTCCCGCGCTGCGCGCGACCGCGCGCTTCCGAGCGCGCACCGACGCCGCACTCGCCGCCTCGGGACGCGCGCTGCCCGGGCCCGCCGAGGTCGTCGGCCTGCTCGACAACGCCGGCTTCACGCTCGCCTCGGCCGAGGACCTTCCCGGCGGGGAGAGCAGACTCTACCGTTGCGAGCGACGTTAGGCGCCCGGCACCGAGCCCACCTTGACGAACGTCCCGTCGCGGTACTCCGCGAACGCGGTGCGGAGCTCCTCGGCGGTGTTCATGACGATCGGGCCGCGCCACGCGATCGGCTCTCCGAGCGGCCGCCCGGAGATGAGCAGGAAGCGCGCGGGGGCCCCGGCGAGCGCGCGGATGCGCACGTGGTCGCCCTCGGAGAAGAGCACCACCGTGGTGTCGTCCGCCTCGACCCCGGGCGCGAACTCGGCAGCGCCCCCGTGCACGTACGCGAAGGCGGTGTGGTCGGGCGCGATCGGATGGACGAACTCGGCGTCCGCGGGGAGCGCGACATCGAGGTACTCGGGGTCGATGACCACGTCATCGACCGGGCCGCGCACGCCGTCGACCTCGCCGGCGATGACCCGCACCTGCGCACCGTTCGCGAGCGTGACCACCGGCGAGTCGTCGGCGGTGAGCGAGCGGTAGCGCGGGTCCATCATCTTCTCGACGGCGGGCAGGTTCGCCCAGAGCTGGAAGCCGCCCATGCGCCCCTCGGCATCCCCCTCGGGCATCTCCTGGTGGATGATGCCGCTGCCCGCGGTCATCCACTGCACGTCGCCCGCGCCGATCATGCCCGAGTTGCCGAGGCTGTCCCCGTGCGCCACGTCGCCTCGCAGCATATAGGTGATCGTCTCGATGCCCCGATGCGGGTGCCAGGGGAACCCGGCGCGGTAGTCCTCCGGGTCGTCTCCCCGGAAGTCGTCGAGCATGAGGAACGGGTCGAACAGTCGCTCGGCGCCGAACCCGAACGCGCGCCGGAGCCGAACGCCGGCACCTTCGACCGTGGGCCGAGCGACGAGCGTGGTCGCTGCCAAGCGACGTCTGTCCATGGCGATCACCGCCTTCATCGAGAGCGGGCGTGGTTCCGGGTCTCTCCGTGGTCTCTCCCGTAGAGTCTTCCCTGCAAGCGCGGTGCCGTTCGCCTGGACGCCGCACTCGTGCTATACTGTGAGGAGTGAGCCAAAGATGGCTCGTTTGGATTGCGACGTGACACACCGCATTCAGGCGGATGTCGCGTCGTTTTTGTTTGCCCGATACGGGCGAGAAGGTAGGTTTGGAATGGCTGAAGGTAAAGTCAAGTGGTTCAACGCTGACAAGGGTTACGGCTTCATCGAGCGCGAGGGTGGCGACGACCTGTTCGTCCACTTCTCCGAGATCCAGGGCGAGGGCTTCAAGTCCCTCGACGAGGGTCAGGCCGTCTCCTTCACGGAGTCCACTGGCCAGAACGGCAAGCAGCAGGCCACGCAGGTGCGCGCCATCTAAGGCACGCCCTTCGCACGCGAAAGAGCCGGGTCGCCCTCACGGGTCGCCCGGCTCTTTCGCGTATGCGGGTCTCGCGAGTGGTCGACGCAGCTCGTGCGGGGTATTGTGTTCCGAGGAGGTACCCGCGTGATCGTCCTCGGCCTGATCCAGAACATCGCGCTGCTGGTGACGCTCACCGTCGTCCACCAGCTCATCTTGCGCATGTGGGGGCGCTCCTCGCTGAGCTACAACCTCCTCTCCGGCCTCCTCTACGGGAGCGTGGCGATCGTAGGCATCATGACCTCGGTGGCCATCGCTCCCGGGATCGTGTTCGACGGCCGCTCCATCGTCATCGCCATCGCCGGGTTCTTTGGCGGACCGTTCGTCGCGGCCATCTCAGCCGCCATGACCATCGCCTACCGCCTCCATCTCGGCGGCGCCGGGGCGCTCATGGGCGTGCTCGTGGTCGCCGAGGCGGCCGTGCTCGGCAGCGCGTTCTACCTGCTCCGGCAGCGGCTCCCGTGGCTCGCCAGCGCGCCCGCGCTCTACGCGTTCGGCGTGCTCGTGCATCTGGTGATGCTCGTGTGCACGCTCGCCCTCCCTGACCGGGCCTGGCGCACGGTGCTCCCCGAGATCGCGCTCCCGGTCATGGCGCTCTACCCGGTCGCCGTGGTGCTCATCGGCCGGCTCCTGCTCGACCAGGAGGAGCGCCTCGGCGCGGAGCAGGCGTTGCGCGAGAGCGAGACGCGGCTGCGCGCCGTGGTCGAGCAGACCGACCAGGGGATCTCCCTCGGCAAGCCCGACGGCACGATCGCCATCTGCAACGACGCGATGGAACGGATCTCGGGCTACTCGCGCGAGGAGGTCGAGCGGCACGGGTGGTTCGACCTCGTCTACCCCACGCCCGAGCGCCGCGCCGAGGCGATCGCGCTCGCCGGCAAGGCGCTCGCGGGCGGGCTGCCCTATGTGGAGGTGCCCATCGTCCGCAAGGATGGCGTCGAGCGCTGGGTCTCGTTCGCCTCGACCCCGGTCACTCTCGACGGCGAGCTCTACAACCTCTCCATCCTCACCGACATCACCGACCAGCGCCTGGCCGAGGAGCGGATGCGCGAGCTCGAGGGCATCGTCGCCCGCAGCCCCGCGGTCGCCTTCACGTGGGACGACACCGACGGCTGGCCGATCCGGTTCGTCTCGCGCAGCGTGGAGCGGTACGGGTACGACCCGGCCGACCTCATGCACGAGCGTACGCTCTACCTCGGCCTCATCCACCCCGAGGACCGCGGGCGGGTCGAGCGGCAGGTCTGGCAGAGCACCGAGGAGGGGCTGAGCGAGTTCGACGAGGAGTACCGCCTCCGGCTCGCGGACGGCACCTACCGGTGGATGGCCGAGCACACCTGGCGAAGCGTCGACAACCAGAGCGGGACGCGCCTGCTGCAGGGCGTGCTCGTCGACATCCACGACCGCAAGCTCGCCGAGATCGAGCTCGAGCGCCACCGCTACAACCTCGAAGGCCTGGTGCGCGAGCGCACCGAGGAGCTGGTGCGCGTGAACGAGGAGCTCGAGGAGGCCAGCAAGGCCAAGAGCCAGCTGCTCGCCAACATGAGCCACGAGCTTCGCACGCCGATGAACTCCATCATCGGGTTCTCGGGGATCCTCGCCAGCGGGATGGCGGGGCCGCTCAACGACGAGCAGCAGCACCAGACCGAGATGATCAGCCGATCGGGCAAGCAGCTCCTCGGACTGATCAACGACATCCTCGACCTCTCCAAGGTCGAGGCCGGCGCGGTGGAGATCCGCACCGAGCCCATCGATCCGTGCGCGATCCTGGACGACGTGCGCGCCACGATCGAGCCGATGGCCGCGCTGAAGGGGCTCTCCCTGAGCGTCGACGCCGGCGAGTCGTGCAGCCGCATGACCACGGATCCGGTGCGTCTGCGCCAGATCCTGCTCAACCTGGCGGGCAACGCCGTCAAGTTCACCGCCGAGGGCACGATCTCGCTCACGGTGCGTCGCATCGAGGGCAGAGCGATCGAGTTCGTGGTCGCCGACACCGGTCCGGGGATCGCGGCCGACACCCACGAGCGGATCTTCGAGGCCTTCGCGCAGGTCGAGCCCGGCCGGTCGGGCAAGCCCTCGGGAACGGGCCTCGGCCTGACGATCTCGCGCGAGTACGCGCGGCTCCTCGGCGGAGACATCACCGTGAGAAGCGAACCGGGCGCGGGCTCGACCTTCACGCTCGTCCTTCCGGACGCCGCGGAGATCTGAGCCCGCGCCGGTCGCGCTAGTGCCCCACCAGGTCGCGTCTGCGGAAGAGCGGCAGCGCGAGCGCGACACACGCCACGCCCGCCGCGAGCATCACGCCCGCGGCCCCCCACGCCGGATCGACCGCCGGGACCGCCTCCACGTGCGTGAAGGGCATCGCGTCCACGAGCCACTCGGGCACGTCGACGAACGCGGCGATCCACACGAGCGTGTACGAGCCGATGATCGCGCCGTAGGCGACCGGGGCGGACATCCTCGGCCACACGCCGAAGCCGAGCACGCCGATACCGAAGAAGAGCAGCGAGATCGGCACGAGGTTCACGCCGCCGAGCCAGACCTCGCGCACGTCGAGCGGGTTGCCCACGAGCGCGGTGCCGAGCCACGCGGCGATCGGCGCGATGCCGGAGACGGTGACGATGCCCGCGATGCCGGCCACCACGCGCCCGAGCAGCCAGCGAACGCGGCCCACCGGGCGCACGAGGAGCGCCTCGAGACGCTCGGAGGCCTCCTCGTCACGGATCGACGAGACCGCCGAGGCGGCGTAGAGCGTGGTGATGAGCACGGCGAACGTCATGGCGACGCCCACGAACCCCTCGGGCCGGTCGAGCGCGGGGAAGCCGGTGCCCTCGAGCAGCTCGACCAGGCCGGCCGCCTCCTCGAGCACGTTCATGATGTCGCGCGTCATGAGCCCCATCACGAGCATCAGGCCGCCTCCGACCGCGCCCCACGACGCGACCCCGGGCGCGATCGCGCGCCGGTTGACCGCCGCGAGCGTGCGCACCGGGCGCGGCGTCCCCGCCACGGTGTCCTCGGCGGCCACCGTCGCGTGCTGGAACTGCCGCGAGGCGCCGAGCGCGAGCGCGATCGCCGCGAGGACGACAGCCGTGGCGAAGAAGAGGGCGATCGGCAGCGCGTGGTAGCCCTCGTCGGACACGAGCAGGTTGACCCAGCCGAAGGGCGACGCCCACTCCAGCCACGAGACCGCCTCGACACCCGAGACCACCCGCACGAGCAGCAGCCCGACCAGCACCGCGGTGCCCGCCGAGCGGGCCTTGCGGCTCGCGCCGAAGACCTGCGCCGTCACGAGCCCGAGCGCGGCGAAGAGCGCGGCGGCCCCTGCGTTGGGCGCGGCGGCGAAGGCCGCGTCGCGAACGCCCATCTCGCTCGAGAGCAGGTAGGCGCCGAACGGGAGCGCCCACATGAGCGCGACCCCGCACCCGAGCGCGAAGAGCGTGGCGCCGAGCACTCCTCGGCGGGTCACGGCGCCGGCGAGCACGAGCTCGGCGAGCCCTGACTCCTCCTCGGCACGGGTGAGGCGGGTGGCGGTGAGGAGGCCCCACACGCCGGCGAGCAGCGACGTGAAGACCGCCGCGCGCCAGATCGCGAACCCGCCCGGGGTCTCGAGCGCCCGCGCCCTGCCGAAGAGCGCCTCGAAGGCGGGATTGCCCTCGACGCTGCGGGCGAGTGCGACGCGCTCGGGCTCGGTGGGGTAGGCCTCGGCCCACCCGCTCACCACGAGCAGGCCCATGAGAGAGATGAAGAAGAGCCACACGAGGGTGCTGACGCCGAGCTGGCGCACCCGGAAGCGCGCGAGCGTGGGCCACGTGCGGCCGTCGCGAACCACATCGACCGTGCGAGCCATCACGCATCACCCTCGTCGTAGTAGGCGTGGAAGAGCTCCTCGAGCGAGGGCTCGCGCACCTGCAGGTAGGTGATCTCGGTGGCCGAGAGGGCCTTGACCACGGCGTCGACCTCGCCTCGCACCTGGAGGCGGATGGTGTGGTCGAGCACGTTCACGTCCTCCACGCCGGGCAGGCCGGAGACGTCCGGCGCCTCCCCGGCGAAGCGCGCCTCGACGGTGAGCGCCGCGAGGTGCCGCAGCTCCTCCAAGGTCCCGCTCTCGATCACCCTGCCGGCGCGCAGGATGCCCACCCGGTCGCAGACGGCCTCGACCTCGGAGAGGATGTGGCTCGAGAGCACGATCGTCTGCCCGCGGTGCTTCGCCTCGCGCAGGCACTCCTGGAACGTCGCCTCCATGAGCGGGTCGAGACCGCTCGTGGGCTCGTCGAGCACGAGCAGCTCCGCGCGGGTCATGAGGCCCGCGATCACCGCCACCTTCTGACGGTTGCCCTTCGAGTAGGACCGGCCCTTCTTGGCCGGGTCGAAGTTGAAGCGCTCGATCAGCTCGTCCCGGTACGCGCGGTCGTACCCGCCCGCAAGCCCTCCGAGCAGGTCGAGGATCTGCCCTCCGCTCAGGTTGGGCCAGACCGCCAGCTCGCCCGGCACGTACGCCATCCGCCGATGCAGCTCGACCGGCTCGGTCCACGCGTCGTGCCCGAACGCCGTCACGCTGCCCTCATCGGCCCGGATGAGGCCGAGGAGCGTTCGTAGCGCGGTGGTCTTGCCCGCGCCGTTGGGGCCGAGGAGCCCATAGACCTCGCCGGGCCTGACCTCGAACGTGCACTCGTCGAGCGCCACCGTCGCGCCGTAGCGCTTGGTCACCCGGTCGAACCGGACCGCGCTCGCATCCTTCGCACCCATCTCCACACTCCTTCCTGGTCGTGGTTCCTCCGTACCCGGAAACGCTCCGGGCGGTGCGGTGCGTGTCCGCACCGTCATGCGTGTTTACTTGCCGCAAGGTTAGTTGTTTACTTGCCGGTCGTCAAGTAAACTGGGCGTGAACACGCCGCCCGGGCGGGCGGCCGGGCACGATTCCAACATGGATGAGCAGGAGGAACGCAGTGGCGGCACGGATCAGCGGAGAGGGCGGGGACACGCGCGACAAGGTGCGGCAGGCCGCGCTCGAGCTCTTCATCGAGCAGGGCTTCGAGCGCACGAGCCTGCGCGAGATCGCCGACCGGCTCGGGTTCTCCAAGGCGGCCCTCTACTACCACTACCCTTCCAAGGCCGAGCTCGTGGAGAGTATCGTCCGGCCCGCGGTGCAGAGCCTCGTGGACTTCCTCGAGGGCGGTGCGACCGACGAGCCGTGCACGATCCGGGAGTTCCTCGGCAGGTACTTCGACGTGATCTGGGCGAACCGCGTGATCTGGCTCGCGCTGACCCGCGACCCGAGCCCGCTCTCCGACCTCGAGCTCGACTCGTGGATCCAGCACCTCTACCGCGTCTCCGCCGAGCGGATCGTGGGCGCCGACGCCCCGCCCGAGGCGCAGGTGCGCGTGCACATGGCCATCGGCGGGTTCAGCCGCATCGCGATGATGCCGAGCCCCTTCCCCGCCGAGGTGGTGCGCGAGGCCGGGATCGACGCGGCGCTCGGGGCGATCGGAGTGGAGGGCGACACGCTCACCCGGCGCTGACGGGTCCGGCCCCCGCAAGGAGGACCGGACCCCGGTGTCGGCTCGATCAGCAGGACGCGTCGGCTCCAGCCGCGTGTGGCGGCTCCGGCTCCGCGCGGTAGACCTCGGCGCCGAAACCCGCCCGGCGGATCCGTTCGCAGAGCTCCTCGGCTCCGACCACGTCCGGGTCGTAGAGGACCGACGTGAGTCCGGCTGAGCGGACCACGGCGATCTGGGCGACGCCCGGGAGCGGCGCGAGCGCGTTCTCGACCACGAGCGGGCACGCGGCGCAGTAGAAGCCCGAGGTGCGCAGGTGCAGGGCGTTCATGACGCTCAGCTCCGCGTCGGCCGCGCGTCGGCGACCCGGTAGCCGGCCGCCTCGATCGCCGAGACGATACCGGCGGTATCGAGCGTGGCGTCGTCGTAGGTGACGACCGTCTCGCCGGTCACGTGGTCGCAGGTCGCGTCGGTCACGCCAGGAAGATCCTGGACGCTCATAGTGATAAGCATGGAGCAGGACGGGCAGTGCAGGCCTTTCGCATGAAGGCGCGCGGTGGTTGCAGGCATGGATCGTTCCTCTCTCGTCTCATGAACAGGTGGCGGAAGCGAGAGGGGTCTCAGATCCTGAGCGGCTCCGGGTGCGTGACCGGGCCGGGCCGCAGCGTGGCGGCCGGCGCGGCGGCGAGCGTCAGTGGGGCGCGCGGCGCCCCGCGCGACGGCCCGGCGCCGCCGGC
>JAUVXE010000010.1 GCA_030603745.1 Coriobacteriia bacterium
CGCCGTCGGTGCCGCGGTCGAGGCGGTCGCCGCGCACGCGGCCGCCGTCGCGGGCGTGCTCGACCGGCTCGTGCCGTGGGCAGGCCTGCTCGCCGAGGTTCCCGCCGACGTGCGGACCGACGTGCGCGCCTCGGCGCTCGAGCCCCTGTTCGCGCACGTCCCGAGCCTCGTCGGCCTCGCCGAGGGCCTCGACGAGGCGCTTGGCGCGCTCGATTCGCTCGCGGGCGGGCCGCCGGGCGAGGACGCGGAGGCCCGCGACCACGCGGCGGCCTGGGCGCGCAGGGTCGCGGGCGGGATCCGCTCGACGCGCCCCGCCTGCGAGGAGCTGCTCGGGCGGCTGCGCCTCGACGCCGACATCGCCCGCGAGATGTGGGAGCACACCGACTTCCGGCTCCTCTTCGACGAGCGCCGGCTCCTCTTCTCGATCGGCTACAACACCGCCGAGGGACGCCTCGACCGCTCCTACTACGACATGCTCGCCTCGGAGTGCCGCCTCGCGAGCTTCCTCGCGATCGCGAAGGGCGACGTGCCCCAGGAGCACTGGTTCCGCCTCGGCAGGCAGATCACCCGCACCGATGGCGGACAGGTGCTCCTCTCATGGAGCGCGTCGATGTTCGAGTACCTGATGCCGCTGCTCGTGATGCGCTCGTGGCCGCTCACGCTCCTCGACGAGACCTACGCCTCGGTGGTCCGGCGCCAGATCGCCTACGGGCGCGAGCTCGGCGTGGCGTGGGGCGTGTCGGAGTCCGCCTTCAACGTGAAGGACGCCGACCTCACCTACCAGTACCAGGCGTTCGGCGTACCCGGCCTCGGCCTGAAACGGGGGCTGTCGGAGGACGTGGTCATCGCGCCGTACGCGACGGCGCTCGCGCTCCCCATCACGCCGGACGAGGCGCTCGACAACCTCGAGGCGCTCGCGTCGATGGGCGCGTGGGGCCGCTTCGGCTTCTACGAAGCCGTCGACTTCACCCCCGGCCGCGTCCCCGCCGGCGAGGGCCGCGCCGTCGTCAGGGCCTACATGGCCCACCACCAGGGCATGAGTCTCGTCGCGTTCGCCAACGCCGTCACCGCCGACCGCATGCAGGCGCGCTTCCACGCCGACCCGATGGTCGCCTCGACCGAGCTCCTCCTCCAGGAGCGCGTGCCCCGGACCGCGCCGTACACGACCCCCCACGCCGAGGAGGTCGAACACGTCCGCATCGTGGCCGAGCTGCCCGAGCCGGCGGCGCGCCACTACCCGCTCGCCGACACCCCGGTGCCGGCCACCCACTTCCTGTCCAACGGGCGCTACTCGGTCATGGTCACCAACGCCGGCGGGGGCTACAGCCGGTGGAAGGGGCTCTCCGTCACCCGCTACCGCGAGGACGTCACCCGCGACAGTTGGGGGCACTTCTTCTACCTCCACGACCCCGAGAGCGGGCAGACGTGGTCGGCCGGACGCAACCCCGCGCCGGCGGGCCCCGACGACTACCACGTGACCTTCTCGGCGGACAAGGCGGAGTTCCGTCGGCGTGACGGCGAGATCGAGACCTACACCGAGGTGGCCGTCTCGCCCCAGGACGACGTGGAGGTCCGGCGCCTGACCGTCACGAACCACGGGCTCGCGCCGCGCGTCCTCGAGGTGACGAGCTACTTCGAGATCTCGCTCACCACCCAGGAGGCGGACCAGGCGCACAAGTCGTTCTCCAACCTCTTCGTGCAGACCGAGGCCGTGCCCGACCTGCGTGCGATTCTCTTCTCGCGCCGCCCGCGCTCCTCGGCCGCGGAGCGTCCCTGGGGCTTCCACGTCCTCGCCTGCGAGACCGAGCCGACGTGCGAGTGGAGCTTCGAGACCGACCGCGCGCGCTTCCTCGGCAGGCTCCGCGGCGCCGAGCGGCCGGTGGCGGTGGAGGCGGGCGGCCCGCTCTCAGGCACCGCCGGTGCCGTGCTCGACCCGGCGTGCGCGATCCGCCAGCGGGTGGAGCTCGGGCCGGGCCAGACCGCGCGGCTCGTCTACGTCACCGGCGCGGCGCACTCGCGCGAGCGGGCGCTCCTGCTCGCCGAGCGCTACCACGACCCGCGCAGCGCGCAGCGGGCGATCGACCTGTCGTGGACCGCCGCGCAGATCGAGCTGCGCGACCTCGGGATCGGCGCCGAGGAGGCCGTGGTGCTGCAGCGGCTCGCCTCCCGGCTGCTGCTGACCGACCCCTCCTCGCCGCTCAAGGCCCACACCCCGAGCGAGAACACGCTACCCGTCTCCGGCCTGTGGTCCCTCGGCATCTCGGGCGACCACCCGATCCTGCTCGTGCGGATCGAGGAGCTCGAGCACGCCCCGCTCGTGCGGCAGGCGCTCCTCGCCCACCAGTACTGGCGGCACAAAGGCCTCGTCGCCGACCTCGTGGTGCTCAACACCCGTCCCTCGGGATACTCCGACGAGCTCGACGACCGCCTCCGCCTCCTGGTGCGGACCGGACACGCGCTCCAGCTCGCCGACAAGCCCGGCGGCGTGTTCCTGCGCCGTGCCGACCAGATGCACCCCGATGTCGCGAACCTCCTCGCGAGCGTGGCCCGGGCGGTGCTCGACGGCGAGGCCGGCGGCATCGAGCTGCAGCTCAACCAGCGCGGGGAGCGGCCGGTCGACCCCGGGCCGTTCGTCGCAACCCGCCCCGTGCCCGAGCGGCTGCCCGTCTCCCTCGCCCGGCCGGAGCTGCGATTCGACAACGGGATCGGCGGCTTCGACCACGAGACCGGCGAGTACGTCATCGTGCTCGACGAGTCGGTCCGCACCCCTGCCCCCTGGATCAACGTGATCGCCTCCCCGCACTTCGGCGGCATGGTGTCGGAGGCGGGCATCGGCTGCACCTGGGCGCTCAACAGCCACGAGAACCGGTTGACCACCTGGAACAACGACCCGGTCTCGGACGGGTCGGGCGAGGTCTTCTACGTCCGCGACGAGGAGACCGGCGAGCTGTGGAGCCCCACGCCCCTGCCGTGCGGCCACGCCGGCCGCTTCGTGGCTCGCCACGGGTTCGGCTACTCGCGGTTCGAGCACACCTCCCACGACATCGAGCACGACCTGCTCTGGTTCGTCCCCGCCGAGGACCCCGTGCGCATCGCCCGGCTCACCCTCACCAACCTCGCCGAGGAGCCCCGGCGCCTCGGCGTGACCCACTTCGTGGAGTGGGCGCTCGGCTCCTCGCGCAGCAAGGCCCAGCACCAGGTCGTCACCTGGTTCGACGCCGAGCACGAGACGCTCACCGCGCACAACCACTTCAACCCCGACTTCCCCGGCCGGCCCGCGTTCCTCGCGTGCGACCGCCCGCTGCACTCGTGGACCGCGAGCCGAACCGAGTTCGTGGGCCGCAACGGGCACCCCTCGGATCCCGCGGCGATGCGGCGGGAGCGGCTCGACGGCCGCTCCGGGCGCTTCCACGACAACTGCGGCGCGCTCATGGCCACGGTGGAGCTCGCGCCCGGCGAGCGCGTGTCGGTCACGTTCCTCCTCGGCCAGACGGACCGGCTCGAGGAGGCGCGTGCGCTCGTGGCGCGCTACCGCGACCCCGGGGCGGTCGAGCGGGCGTTCGCCGAGGCCCGGAAGCGGTGGGACGAGGTGCTCGACACGGTCCAGGTCCGCACACCGGACGCCGCGCTCGACCTGCTCGTCAACGGCCGGCTGCTCTACCAGTCGCTCGCCTGCCGGCTCTGGGGGCGCACGGCGACCTACCAATCGTCGGGCGCGTTCGGCTTCCGCGACCAGTTGCAGGACACCTTCTCGCTCATCTTCGCGCGGCCCGACCTCGTACGGGCGCAGATCGTGGAAGCCTCGCGCCACCAGTTCGAGCGCGGCGACGTCCTGCACTGGTGGCAGCCGGTCTCGGGCCGCGGCGTGCGCACCCGCATCAGCGACGACCGGCACTGGCTGCCGCTCGTCACCGCCGGCTACGTGCATGCCACCGGCGACGCCTCGGTGCTCGAGGAGCGCACCCCCTTCATCGAGGGCGCCGAGCTCGAGCCCGGCGCCGAGGACGCCTACCTGCAACCGGCGATCGCGGAGCGGACCGCCAGCATCTACGAGCACTGCGTGGCGGCGCTCGAGTCCGGGCTGGCCATCGGCGAGCACGGCCTGCCGCTCATCGGCGGGGGCGACTGGAACGACGGCATGAACCGCGTGGGGCATGAGGGCCGAGGCGAGAGCGTGTGGCTCGCCTGGTTCCTCGACGTGGTGCTCCGCGCGTTCGCGCCCGTGTGCGAGCGGATGGGCGAGCCCGAGCGGGCGGCCCGCTACCGTGACCACGCCGCACGCCTCGTGGCGGCCGCCGAGTCGGCCGGATGGGACGGCTCGTGGTACCGGCGGGCCTACTTCGACGACGGCACGCCGCTCGGCACGCGCGATGCCGAGGAGTGCCGCATCGACGCGATCGCGCAGGCGTGGGCGGTCATCTCCGGACGGGGCGATCCCGCGCGCGCCGGGGTCGCGCTCGACTCGGTCGAGGACAAGCTCATCGACCACGAGGCCGGCCTGATCGCGCTCCTCGCCCCGCCGTTCGACCGCATGGAGCACGATCCGGGCTACATCAAAGGCTACGTCCCCGGGGTCCGCGAGAACGGCGGCCAGTACACGCACGCGGCCGTCTGGGTCGCGCTCGCGCACCTCCTGCGCGGCGACGGCGACCAGGGGCACGACCTGCTCTCGCTCATCAACCCGATCAACCACGCGCTGACCCGCGAGGACGCGCTGCGCTACACCGTGGAGCCCTACGTGGTCGCGGCCGACGTCTACGCCGTGCCCCCGCACGTGGGCCGGGGCGGCTGGACATGGTACACGGGGTCGGCGTCGTGGTTCTACCGCGTCGCGGTCCAGGACCTCCTCGGCGTGCGGATCGAGAGCGACTCGGGCGGCGCGCGCTTCCTCACGGTCGACCCGTGCATCCCCAAGTCGTGGCCGGGCTTCGAGGTGACCTACCGTGACGGCGCGACGAGCTATCGTGTCGAGGTGGCCAACCCGCGCGGAGTGAACCGGGGGGTCGCCCGGGTGGAGCTCGACGGCGTACCGCTCGACGCGCCGAGGGTGCCGCTCGCCCGCGACGGCCGGGCGCACGAGGTGCGGGTCACGCTCCTCGGCGGGTAGGGGGCGGGGCGGAGGGGCTGCTGGTCGGCGCTGCGGCGCGCGTGGCGGTGCGGCCGCTCACTCCCCCATCCAGCGGCGGTGGAAGAAGCGCATCACGCGCAGCTCGCCGAGCCAGCGTCGCGCGCGGATGAGCGCGGCCGCGTACGCGGCGACGGGGTAGCGGAGCCGGTCGGAGGGGTCGAGGATCGCCGCGCGGATCTCCTCGGCGGCTCGCTCGGCCGAGGTCCGGTTCGCGATCGAGCCCTCGAAGCGGGCCATCGACGCCATCGCGGGGCCGTAGGGACCGGAGCCGCGGTAGGGCTCGGGGCCGCGGTCGCGCACGGACCGGCCCCAGATCGCCGTCTCGACGAACCCCGGCTCGATCGCCTTGACCCGGATGCCCGAGAGCGCGAGCTCGTGCCAGAGGCCCTCGGAGTAGCCCTCGAGCGCGTGCTTGGTCGCGTTGTAGGTGGTGAAGAAGGGGAAGGTGAGCCGTCCGCCCACGGAGGTCACATTGGCGACCGTCCCGCCTCCGGCTTCGCGCATGGCCGGGACGAGCGCGCGGACCAGCTCGATCGGCTCGAAGACGTTGACGCGGAAGACCTCCTCGGCGCGGGCGGGGTCCTCGTCCTCGACCGGGCCGAAGTCGAGCGTCCCCGCGTTGTTGAGGAGCACGTCGGGGGTGCCGTGCGCCGCGAGCACCCGCGCGGCGAGCGCGCGTCCGGAGCCGGGGATGGAGAGGTCGGCCTCCTCGAGCCGGACCTCGCCCGGCCACGTGGTCGCGGCGAAGGGAGCGGCGTCACGCACGGTGCCGATCACGGTCCACCCGTCGCGGGCGAAGCGCTCGGCGCACGCCCGGCCGATCCCGGTCGACACCCCGGTGATGAGGATGCTCGGCATCGGCACTCGTCTCCCTCGGCTCGGCGGCGCGGCGCGGTGGCGGCCGCGTGTTTCGGGGAAATATACCCGCAAGCGGGCGCCACCCGCTCGCGGCCCTCGGCGCCGCCCCATCTGCCTGGAAGGACGAAGCCGTGCGCATCGCTGTCGTCGGCGCGGGGATCTCGGGACTCGGCGCTGCCTGGCTCCTCTCCCCGCACCACGAGGTCGACCTCTTCGAGGCCGAGGACCGCCTCGGCGGACACGCCCACACGCACGCCGTGCCGCTCGGGGGGACGACCGTGCCGGCCGACACCGGCTTCATGGTCTACAACGAGCGGACCTACCCGAACCTGATCCGCTTCTTCGACCGGCTCGGCGTCGAGCACGCCGAGAGCGACATGTCCTTCTCGGTGCAGTGCCCGCCCGAGCGCATCGAGTGGGCCGGCTCGAGCATCGACGCGATCTTCACCCAGCGCGCCAACGTGGCCAACCCCGTGTTCCTGCGGATGCTCGTGGACGTGCTGCGCTTCTCCGGCATGGCCGACCGGCTGCTCGCCGATGAGAGCGTGCGCACGCTCACCCTCGGCGAACTGTTGCGGCGCGAAGGACTCGGCCGAGGGTTCACCGACTGGTACCTCATCCCGATGGGGTCGGCGATCTGGTCCACGCCGCCCGGGCTCATGCTCGACTTCCCGGCCCTCTCGTTCCTGCGCTTCTGCGACAACCACGGGCTGCTCCACATCTCGGGCAAGCCGCGCTGGCGAAGCGTGGTCGGGGGCAGCCGCACCTACGTGGCGGAAGCGGCTCGCGCCCTCTCGGGAACGGTCCGCCTCTCCGCTCCCGTCGCGCGGGTGGAGCGCCGGCCCGATGGCGTGTGGGTGACCTGGCCGGGCGGGGAGGCGCGCTACGACGCGGTGGTGCTCGCCGCCCACGCGGACGAGTCGCTCGCGATGCTCGCCGACGCCACCCCGCGCGAGCGTGAGCTGCTCGGCACGCTCGGCTCCAACGCCAACGACGTGGTCCTGCACACCGACACCTCGTTCCTGCCGGGCAGCCCCAAGGCGCACGCGTCGTGGAACTACTACACCGACCACGCCGACCTCGAGGCCGCCCGGGGCCTCTCGCTCACCTACTACCTGAACCGCCTGCAGCCCCTCGGCACCGACCTGCCGCTCCTCGTGACCCTCAATCCCGTGCGCGAGCCCGATCCCGCGCGCGTGATCACCACGATGAGCTACACGCACCCGCTCTTCTCGGCGGCCGCGATGGCGGCGCAGGACCGCCTCGGCGAGATCCAGGGGGCGGGCGGCGTGTGGTACGCGGGCGCATGGCAGCGCTACGGGTTCCACGAGGACGGGCTGCTCTCGGCGGTGCGCGTCGCCGAGGCGATGGGCGCACCGCTCCCGTGGGGCGACGAGCTCGACGAGACCCGCACCCGGGTGCTGGCGTAGGTGGTGACGCCCGTGCGCCCCTCCGCAGTCACCGAGAGCCGGCTCTACGTCGGCACGGTCATACACCACCGGAGGATCCCGCGGGTCAACCGGTTCCGCTACGGCGTCTACTTCCTCTACGTCGACCTCGACGAGCTCGAGGTGCTCGATGCCGGGATGCGGCTCTTCTCCGTCGACCGGCGCAACCTCTTCACGCTGCGCACGCGCGACCACGGCGCGCGCGACGGCTCGGCGTGGCGCCCGTGGATCGACGCGACCCTCGCCCGGGCGGGCGTGGACCTGGCCGGTGGCCCGGTGCGACTGCTCACCTTCCCGCGGGTGCTCGGTTTCTCGTTCTTCCCGGTGTCGTTCTGGTACTGCTTCCACGCCGACGGCACGCTGCGGGCCATCCTCGCCGAGGTGAACAACACCTTCGGCGATCACCACAACTACCTGCTCCACAACGGCGGGGAGGTGCTCGACCCCTCGATCCGGCCCGAGCACCGCAAGGCCTTCCACGTCTCGCCGTTCATCCCTATGGACGCCCGGTACGTCTTCCGCTTCACCGGGCCCGGCGAACGCCTCGCGCTCTCCATCGACGACCATGTGGAGGGCCCCCTGCTGCTCGTGGCCGGCATCTCGCTCGCGGCCCGGCCGCTCACCGACGGCTCGCTGCTGCGCACGGCACTACGGTTCGGGCCGATGTCGGCCCGCGCCTGGCTGCTCATCCACTACCAGGCGCTCCGCATCGTCGCGAAGCGCATCCGCTACATCCCGCGCACCCCGCCGCCCGAGGAGGAGACCAGCTGGTGACCGAGACCTCCCATGCCCCCCGCTCGGCCCCCGCCCGGGGCCCCCACACCGCCGCCGAGCGTCTGGTCGACGCGATGCTCGCGCGCAACCTCCCGGTCGGCACGCTTTCCGTCACCTGGCCCCGTGGCAGGACCACCACGTACGAGGGCCGCGCGCCCGGCCCGCACGCGGAGGTGGTCCTCCACTCGCACGCCGTCGCGCCCCGCATCGCCCGCGACGGCTCGCTCGGCCTCGCCGAGACCTACCTCGACGGCGCGTGGGACTCGCCCGACCTCGGCGCGGTGCTCGACCTCGGCGCGGCCGGGATGGCAGCGGGCGGCATGGAGGGCGCCGAGGGCCGCATCCGGCTGCTCAACCGCGTCGCGCACGCGCTCAGGACGAACTCCCGGCGGGGCTCGAAGCGCAACATCTCCGCCCACTACGACCTCGGCAACGACTTCTACTCTCTGTGGCTCGACGAGACGATGACGTACTCCTCGGCGTGTTTCGAGGACGGGTGCGACGAGCTCGCCGAGGCGCAGCGACGCAAGTGGGACCGGATGCTCGAGATCGCGCGACCCGACGCCGGCTCGCGTCTGCTCGAGATCGGGTGCGGGTGGGGCGGCTTCGCGGTGCACGCCGCACGGGAGACGGGATGCCGGGTGACCGGCGTGACCCTCTCGCGCGAACAGCACGACCTCGCCCGCGCCCGCGTCGCCGCCGAGGGGCTCGAGGGGCTCGTCGACATCCGGCTGCAGGACTACCGGGACATCCCGGAGCGGTTCGACCGCATCGTGTCGATCGAGATGTTCGAGGCGGTGGGCGAGCGGTACTGGCCGATCTTCTTCCGCAGGGTGCGTGAGCTGCTCGAGCCGGGCGGCGTGGCGGCGTTGCAGACGATCACGATCCCCGAGGAGCGGTTCGAGTCCTACCGCAGCGGGCCCGACTTCATCCAGCGCTACATCTTCCCCGGCGGCATGCTGCCGAGCCCGGAGCGGTTCGGGCGCTCGGCGCGCGACGCGGGGCTTCTCGTGGGCGAGCCGCGCTTCATCGGCCCCTCCTACGCCCGGACGCTCGCCGCGTGGGCCGAGCGATTCGAGAAGGCGTTGCCCGAGGTGCGCGAGCTGGGGTTCGACGAGCGGTTCGTGCGGATGTGGCGCTTCTACCTCGAGCTGTGCCGCGCCGGTTTCGCCTATCGCACGATCGACGTCATGCAGGTGGGGCTGCGCTGAGGGGCGCGCGGCCGGGAGACGCAAACGCCTCTCCGGTCCGCGAGGGACTCACGAAGAGGCGTTCGACACGAAGTATGGTGGGCCCGAGTGGATTCGAACCACTGACCTCACGGTTATCAGCCGTGCGCTCTAACCAACTGAGCTACGGGCCCGTCCGCCCGGCCAGCCGGGCGAAACGCTTTCGTACCATAGCCCACCGGCCCCGCATGGTCAAGCCGCGCCCGGACGGCCGCCGAACGCTCGCGCGGGCCGCTCACCAGGGACGCACCCGCACCTCGACCCGCCGTCGCCTCGGCCCGTCGAACTCGCCGAGGAACACCCCCTGCCAGGTGCCGAGCGCGAGCCGCCCGTCGGCGACCGGCAGGGTGAGCGACGAGCCGAGCAGCGACGCCTTCACGTGCGCGTCGGAGTTGCCCTCGGCGTGGCGCCACCCGCCCTCGCGCGCGACGAGCCGGTCGAGCGCCTCGGCGATGTCGAGCGCCACGTCCGGGTCGGCCGCCTCGTTCACCGTGAGCCCGGCGGTCGTGTGTGGGCACCAGACGTGCGCGAGCCCCTCGGCCACGCCCGAACGGGCGACCTCCCCGGCCACCTCGGCGGTCACGTCCACGAGCACGCATCTGGCGGTCGTGCGCACCTCGAAGCCGGGCATCCGGCACTCCCCTCTCGACGCGATTGCGTACGGCATGATGGGAACGTACCCTTTGAGAGCGGCCGATGTCCGAGGAGCCTCCGTGATACACGTCCAGATCGCCAGCCTGAGTGTGGATTCGACCAGCAACCAGCCGGTCATCCTCCTGCGCCCGACCGACGACGAGAGCGGCGGCGGGCGGCTCGTGCCCATCTGGATCGGCCAGACGGAGGCGACCGCGATCCTCCTCGCCCTGCAGGGTATCGAGCCCCCGCGCCCCATGACGCACGACCTGCTGCGCACGGTCATCGACGACCTCGGCGCCGCGATCACCCGCGTGGAGGTCACGCGGATCGAGGGCGGCACCTTCTACGCGACGCTCGTCCTCTCCGCCGCCGACGGCTCCCCCGTCGAGATCGACGCCCGGCCGAGCGACTCGATCGCGCTCGCGGTGCGCACGGGAGCCCCCATCTACCTCGCCGAGGAGGTCCTCGCCGAGGCAGGGGTGGTCGAGGTCGTCAGGGAGGACGGTGAGCCGGGAGAGGCCGAGGAGGCCGAGATCGAGCGGTTCCGCGAGTTCCTCGAGGACGTCGACCCGAGCGACTTCCAGGGCTGAGGAGCGCGTCACGTCGACGGCGAGCGGGCCGCCACGCGCCCGGCCCCGCGTCACTCGTAGCGCAGCGCCTCGATCGGGTCGAGCCGCGACGCCTTGTACGCCGGATACACCCCGAAGAAGATGCCGACCGCCGCGGAGAAACCGAAGGCGAGCATCACGGCCCAGAGCGTCACCTGCGTCGGCACCCACTGCTGGAGCACCGCGGCGCCGGCCGAACCGAGCGCGATGCCCACCATGCCGCCGAGCACCGAGAGCAGCACGGCCTCGATCACGAACTGGCTCATGATGTCGTAGGTGCGCGCGCCCACCGCCTTGCGGATACCGATCTCGCGGGTCCGTTCGCTCACCGACACGAGCATGATGTTCATGATGCCGATCCCGCCCACGAGCAGCGAGATCCCGGCGATGCCGGCGAGCATGAAGGTCAGCGTGCCGAGGATCTGCTGGAAGATGCCGAGCGTCTGCTCCTGGGTGAAGACGCTGAACTCCTCGCCGAAACGGGGCCTGAGCAGTTGGCGCACCTGGCGCTGCACAGCGTCGACCTCGTCGGCCGATGACGCCTTGATCGCGATGAGCCCGATGTCGGTCGTGCCGAGGAGCCGCTGCGCGACCGTCACCGGCATGTAGACCTGGTTGTCCTGGTCGCCGGTGAGCGAGCCGCCCTGCGCGGCGACGTGCCCGATCACCGTGAAGCGCTGGCCGTTGATGCTGATCGTCTGACCCACGGGGTCCTGGTTCGGGAAGAGCCGGTCGCGCACGGTCGCCCCGATCGCGACCACGCGGGCCGCGGCCGCGACCTCACTGCGCCGGTAGCCGCGGCCGCCGAGGTACTCCGCCGAGAACACCTCGCCGGCGTTCTCGTTCGCGGCCGCCGTGACGGAGCGCAGCGTGCGGTTCCCCACGCGCAGGGTAACCGGCCCCTGGACCACGGGCACCACGATGTGCTCCGGCCCGAGCCGGCGCTGGAGCAGATCGGCGTCGTCGACCGAGAACTGCCGGGTCGACAGCCCCCCGCCGCCCGGGCCGCCTCCGCCACCCTCCTCGAAGTTGCCCGCGAACACGAAAACCAGGTTGGAGCCGAGGCCCTCGATCGAACCGGTGATCTCGTCCTGCACGCCCGTGCCGATCGCCACGAGCAGGATCACGGCCGCCACGCCGATGATCACGCCGAGCATGGTGAGCGCGCTGCGGACCTTGTTCGCCCCAAGTGCGCGAAGCGCGATGCGGAGGCTCTCGACGAGGTTCACTCTGCCGCGTCCTCCCCCTGCGCCGCGGCGACCACGGCGGCGCGGCGGTCGGCCGCCATGATGCGGTCGCGAACCGGCTCGTCGCGCACGATGCGCCCGTCGCGGATGTGCACGGCGCGCGTCGCGTGGCGCGACACGGTGTCGTCGTGCGTGACCAGCACCACGGTGATCCCGTGGGCGTTGAGCTCCTGGAGGATCGTCATGACCTCGACGCCGGAGACGGAGTCGAGGTTGCCGGTGGGCTCGTCGGCGAGCACGATCGAGGGCTCGGTGACGAGCGCCCGGGCGATGGCGACGCGCTGCTGCTGGCCCCCGGAGAGCTGATTGGGCAGATGGCCGAGCCGGTCGCCGAGACCCACGCGCTCGAGCGCGGCGCGGGCACGGCGCGACCGCTCAGCGCCCGAGATCCCCGCGTAGACGAGCGGCAACTCGACGTTAGCGAGCGCGCTCGTCCGGGCGAGGAGGTTGAACGACTGGAACACGAAGCCGATGCGGCGGTTGCGCACCGCGGCGAGCTCGTTCGCCGCCATGTCCGACACCTCTTCGCCCTCGACCATGACGGTCCCGGTGGAGGGCCGGTCGAGCAGGCCCACGATGTGCATGAGCGTGGACTTCCCCGAGCCGCTCGGGCCCATGATGGCGAGCATCTCTCCGTCACGGATGGAGAGGTCCACGCCGCGCAGCGCATGCACCTCGACCTCGCCGAGGTGGTAGCACTTGGTCACGCCGAGGGTCTCGAGGACCACCCGGCCGGCCGAGAGGTCCTCGTGGGCGGGTGCCGTCACGTCGGTGCCACCCGTCCTATCTGACCCGGACGGCCATGCCGTCCTCGTACTCTGTGGCGCTGGAGAGCGCGACCTCCTGGCCGGCGCGCAGCCCGGAGAGCACCTCGACCGAGGTCTCCGTGATCGTCCCGACCTCGATCGGCGTCCTCACGAGCCGCCCGTCCTCGACCACGTACGCGAACGAGCCGTCCGCCTCGTCGAAGAGCGCCTCGATCGGGATGGTGATGGCCTCGCTCTGGCGGCTCACCTCGATCACCACGTCGCCTTTCATCCCGATCAGCAGTTTCGCGTCGACCGCCTCCAGTCGCAGGTAGACCGGGAAGACCGTGCCCCCGGTAAGGGTGAGGGTCGCAGCGGGCCGAATCTCGGTGACCGTGGTCTCGAGCGACCGGTCGGGGAGCGCGTCGAGCCGGACGGTGGCGTTCATGCCCGTCTCGACGAGGTCGACGTCCACCTCGTCGACGTCGGCCGTGAAGCGCACCGCGTCGAGCTGCACGACGGTGAAGGGGGCGGCCTGAGGGGCGACTCCTGCTCCGGGCGACGCCATCGGCACGGAGCCGTCGGCCGCCGGCGTGCCGAGGGGGTTGAAGAGCACCACGCCGTCGATCGGCGCGACGAGCTCGGCCTTCGCCAGGTTGTCCTCGGCGATGGCGAGCGTCTCGCGGGCCTGCTCGACCGCCGCCCGCGCGGCGCGGCGCTGCGGCGACAGGTCGAGACCCTCGAGCTGCTCCTGCTGGGCTCGAGCGCCGAGGTATGCGGCGTAGGCCTGCTGGACCGCCGCGTCGGCCTGCGCCTGCTGCGGCGCGAGATTCGTGGCGCGGAGCCGGTCCTCGCTCGCCTTCGTGGCGAGGTAGGAGGCGTACGCCTGGTCGCGGGAGAAGGCCGCCCCGGCCCGGTCCCGTTCGGTCTCAGGGGTGGGCATCGCCTGGTACGCCGCGTCGGCGAGCTCATAGGCGGCGACCATCTGGTCGTAGATGCTGCGCGAGACGCGCGTCGCCTCTGCCGCGGCAGCGAGCTCAGAGGCACGCGGGCCCTGTGACCCCACCGACGAGGCGGCGGTCTGCGCCGAGCGGTAGGCCGCCCACGCGGCGTCGGTGGCGCCGCGCGCGGCCGCCACCTCGGCGCTGCCCGGGGCCTGGTCGTCGACGGCCTTGAGCGCGGCCTCGGCCTGCGCCAGGCCCGCCTCGGCGCCCGCGACCTGGACCCTGAGCGCGTCGGTGTCCATCACCGCGAGCACGGCGCCCTTCTCCACGGCCTGCCCGTCGGTGACCCTGACCTCGGCGAGCATCCCGGCCGTGGGCGGGAAGACGTCGGCGCGCACGTCAGACTCGATGCGGCCCGACGCTGTCACGGTGACCGCGAGATCGTCGGTCGCCACGGTCGCGACCTCGACCTCGGCGGCGGGACGGCTCACGCTGAAGGCCACCGCGGCCACCGCGCCGCCCACGGCCACGAGGGCGACGACTGCCGCTACGATCTTGCCCTTCGACGACACAGGCTTCCTCCTTGTTCAGGCGCACGCGCGCCCCGGCGGCGCGCGACTCTATCCGATACTCACAGTACTACGTTCCCTCCGGGCGCGCGTCGCACCGCTTCCGGCCGTCACCGGATCGACAGTTCGAGACGGGCGGCCGATCAGCCGAGGCGGGGCCGCACCGCGAACCGCGCGTGCCCGCCATCGAGCAGCTCGGGGAGCTCGGCCATCGACGTGAGCGCGTACGCCGGCCCGGGTTCGAGCACGTCGGCGGCGGAGAACGCCCCCCACAGCGCAGCCACGGCAAGCGAGCCGGCTGCGAGAGCGGCGGTCATGTCGTGCGGGCTGTCGCCGAGATAGAGGCACTCCTCGGCGGGGACCCCGATCAGCTCGCCGGCGCGGCGCAGCGGATACGGGTCGGGCTTGTGCAGGGGGACGTCGTCGGCGCTCACGAGCACCTCGAAGTACCCGTCGAGGCCGAAAAGCTCGAGCCCTCGGCGCGCCATGGGGGAGCCCTTCGAGGTCACCACGCCCATCGGCACGCGGCGGGCGGCAAGCCACTCGAGCGCCTCGCGGGTGCCCGGGTACTCGGCGATCATGTCGTCGTGCACCGAGGCGTTGTGCTCGCGGTAGACCCGGAGCAGCTCGTCGGCCTTGTCGGGCGCGAACTCCCGCATCTGCCGCGCGAGGGGCACGCCCACGTTGCGCATGAGCTCCTCGTCGGGCAGCGGCTCGCCGAGGACCGCTCCGGTGGCGTACCGGAACGAGCTCAAGATGAGCGCCACCGTGTCGAGCAGCGTGCCGTCCAGGTCGAACAGCACCGCCCTGACGCGGCCGCCGAGCAGCCGCTCAGCCATCGCCATGCGCCCTACTCATCCTCGAGGTCCTCGAACTCCTCGCTCGCGAGCTCCTCGGCCTGCGCCTCCCGGTCGGCCTCGCCGAGCGGGCCGGGGCACGTCGCGCCCCCCGCCGTCTCGGTGGCCCCCTCGGCGGGCAGCAGCTCGCCCTGGCCCTCGGCAACCTTCGCGGCCTTGCGCTTCTTGCCCGCCGACACGCGCGCGATCGCACGCACGCGGTCGGTCTCCGAGACGTTCATCACCTTGACGCCCTGGGTCGAGCGGCCGAGGCGGGAGATGTCCTCGGCACGGACCCGGATGACGACGCCCTCCTCGGAGATGAGCATGAGCTCGTGATCGGGCTGGACGATCTTCATGCCGGCGAGCGGGCCCTTCTTGGGCGTGACCTGGATGGTCTTCACTCCCATGCCGCCGCGCTTCTGTACCGGGTACTCGGAGACCGGTGTGCGCTTGCCGTATCCGCGCTCGGTCACCACGAACAGCTCGCTGCCGTCGGGCGCGATCTCCATGCCGAGCACCGTCTCGCCGGCCTTGAGCGCCATGCCCTTCACGCCCATGGTGTCGCGGCCCATCGGGCGCGCGTCGGCCTCGTCCCACAGGATCGCCTTGCCGGCGGTCGAGACCATCATGACGCGCTCGCCGGTACGAACCCGGCGCACGCTGATGAGCTCGTCGTCGTCGCGCAGGTTGATCGCGATGATGCCGTCGCGACGGCTGCGGTCGTAGGCGTCCATCGCGGTCTTCTTGCTCATGCCCTGCCGGGTCGCGAAGAGCAGGTAGTCGTCCGCGCCGAACTCGCGGGTGTTGATGACCGCCGCGATCCGCTCGTCTTGAGCGAAGGGCAGCAGGTTCACGATCGCGGTACCCCGCGCGTGGCGCGAGCCGACCGGGAGCTCGTGGACCTTGAGGCGGTAGACCTTGCCCGCGCTCGAGAAGAAGAGAACGTAGTCGTGGGTCGAGCTGATGAAGAGGTGCTCGACGAAGTCGTTCTCGCGCAGGTTCACGCCCGCGACCCCCTTGCCGCCCCGCTTCTGCTGGCGGTAGGTGGCGACCGGCAGGCGCTTCACGTAGCCCGCCTTGGTGATCGTGACGACCATGTCCTCCTCGGCGATGAGGTCCTCGACGTCGAGGTCGCGGGCGGCCGCCATGAGCTCGGTGCGGCGCGGGTTCGCGAACTTCTCGCGGATCTCGGCCATCTCGTCCTTGACGATCTGGAGCACGAGGTTGACGTCGCCGAGGACCTTCTTGTACCAGGCGATCCGCTCGCGGAGCTCGGCGAGCTCCTCCTCGATCTTGCTGCGCTCCAGCCCGGTCAGGCGGCGCAGGCGCATCTCGAGGATCGCGTCGGTCTGCGCCTCGGAGAGCGCGAACGCCTCCATGAGGCGGGCCTTCGCCTCGGCGTCGTCGGCGCTCGCCCGGATGATCCGGATGACCTCGTCGATGTTGTCGAGTGCGATGACGTAGCCCTCGAGGATGTGGGCGCGCTCCTCGGCCTTGCGCAGCTCGAACTTCGTCCGCCGGGTGATGACCTCTTTCTGGAACTCGATGTAGTGGCGCAGGATCTCGGGCAGCGTGAGGGTGCGCGGCACGCCGTCGACGAGCGCGATCATGATCACGCCGAACCCGGTCTGCAGCGGCGTGTGCTTGTAGAGCTTGTTCAGCACGACCTGCGGGATGCACGACTGCTTGAGCTCCACCACGACCCGCATGCCCTTGCGGTCGGACTCGTCACGCAGGTCGGAGATCTCGGTCAGCTTCTTCTCGCGCACGAGGTCGGCGATCTTGGTCACGAGCTTGGCCTTGTTCACCGCGTAGGGGATCTCCGTGATGATGATCCGCGTGCGGCCCGTCGAGGTCTGCTCGATGTGCGCCTTGCCGCGGACCTTGAGCGAGCCGCGGCCGGTGGTGTAGGCGTCACGGATCCCCTCCACGCCGAGGATCTGGCCTCCGGTCGGGAAGTCGGGACCCGGCATGACCGTCATGAGCTCCTCGACGGTCGCGTCGGGGTTGTCGATGAGCATCGTGGTCGCGTCGATGACCTCGCCGAGGTTGTGCGGCGGGATGTTGGTGGCCATGCCCACGGCGATACCGGCCGAGCCGTTCACGAGCAGGTTCGGATACCGGCTCGGCAGGACCGTCGGCTCCTTGAGCGACTCGTCGTAGTTCAGGCCGAAGTCGACCGTCTCCTTGTCGAGGTCGCGCAGCAGCTCCATCGAGATCTTCTGGAGGCGCGCCTCGGTGTAGCGCATCGCGGCCGCCGAGTCGCCGTCGACCGAGCCGAAGTTGCCGTGCCCGTCGACGAGCGGCACGCGCATCGCCCAGTCCTGGGCCATGCGCACCATGGTGTCGTAGACCGCGGAGTCGCCGTGCGGGTGGTACTTGCCGATGACCTCTCCGACCGTCCACGCGGACTTCTTGTACGAGCGCCCGGCCGTGAGCCCCGACTCGTTCATCGCGTAGAGGATGCGGCGGTGGACCGGCTTGAGCCCGTCGCGCACGTCCGGGAGCGCGCGGGAGACGATGACGCTCATCGAGTACTCGAGGAAGCTCTCCCGGAGCTCCTGCTGGATCTCTATCGGGCTGACCGAGCTGCCCAACATGTCTTCTGCCACTTAGAGCACTCCTCGCTGTCGAAGACTACGAACTCCCAGCCACACGCCGAGCGCCGCGAACAGGGCACCCATGACGGTCATGATCGCCGAACCCATCACGCCTGCCGCACCCGCCCCGCCGGCCCGCGCGAGCGCCACGGCTCCCCACACCACGAGCATCAGGCCGAGCGTCGCCATGAACACCGCCGCGGCCAGGCCTACCTTCCACGCCCCCTCGAGGGCCTCGGGCTCCTCGGCCTTGAGCGCGAGCAGCATCGCGTCGAGCTCCGCCGAGGGGGGTTTCTCCCCCACCGGGGCGGGCTCCGCTCGCCGCTCCGGGCTCGCCGCGTCCTCGCGCTCCCCGGTCGGCGGGGCCTCCTCGGCCGCCGGGAGGTCCTGCGCGGTCCGCTCCTGCTCGCGGTCGCGCCCCGCCAGCTCCTCGAAGCGGTCCCGCTCCCAGGGCGGCGGCTCGAACCGCCGTGCTTCTCGTCTCTCGGGGCCCGCAGCCATCCCGGTCCGTCCCGTCCGTCCGCTAGATGTCGAGGAACCTGACGTCCTTCGCGTGCCGCTGGATGAACTCGCGGCGCGGTTCCACCTGGTCGCCCATGAGGTCGACGAACGACTTCTCCGCAGCCAGGGCGTCGTCGACCGTGACCTGCAGGAGCATCCGGCTCGACGGGTCCATCGTGGTGGTCCAGAGCTGCTCGGGGTTCATCTCACCGAGACCCTTGTAGCGCTGCAGCGAGTACTTCTGGTTCTCGCCGAGTCCGCCGAGGATCGTCTGCAGCTCCTTGTCGGTGTAGGCGTACTCGAACTTCTTGCCCATCGTCACCTTGTAGAGCGGAGGCTGGGCGATGTAGACGTAGCCGGCCTCGATCATCTCCCGCATGTAGCGGTAGAAGAACGTGAGGATCAGGCAGCGGATGTGCGCCCCGTCGACGTCGGCGTCGGTCATGATGATCGCCTTGTGGTACCGCGCCTGGGAGAGGTCGAACTCCTCGGCGATACTGGTGCCGAGGGCGGTGATCATCGCCTGGATCTCGTCTGACGCGAGCGCCCGGTTGATGCCGGCCTTCTCGACGTTGAGGATCTTGCCCTTGAGCGGGAGGATCGCCTGGAACGACCGGTCGCGGGCCTGTTTCGCGCTGCCGCCCGCCGAATCGCCCTCGACGAGGAAGATCTCCGTGAGCTCCGGGTCGCGGACCGAGCAGTCGGCGAGCTTGCCGGGGAGCGTCGTGGACTCGAGGAGGCCCTTGCGGCGGGTGAGCTCGCGAGCCTTGCGCGCGGCGGCCCGTGCCTTGGCGGCCTGCGTGGCCTTGCCCACGATGCTGCGCGCCGGCTTGGGGTTCTCCTCGAGGTACTCGGAGAGCGCCTGCATGACGGTCGACTGCACGAACCCGCGCATCTCGGTGTTGCCGAGCTTGGTCTTGGTCTGGCCCTCGAACTGCGGGTCGCGCAGCTTCACCGAGATGATCGCGACGAGACCCTCGCGGATGTCCTCGCCGGAGAGGTTGTCGTCCTTCTCCTTGAGGATGCCCTGCCTGCGCGCGTAGTCGTTCACGGTCCTCGTCAGGGCGTTCTTGAAGCCCTCGAGGTGGGTTCCTCCCTCGTGGGTGTTGATGTTGTTCGCGAAGGCGAGCACCGAGTCCGAGTAGCCGGTGTTCCACTGCATCGCGATCTCGGCGAAGCCCTCCTCCCCCTCGGACTCGAAGGAGATCACCTTGTGGTGGATCGCCTCCTTCGACTCGTTGAGGTACTTGACGAAGTCCACGATCCCGCCCGCGTAGCGGAACTCTTCGCGTCGCGGTTCGAGCTCGCGCTCGTCGGTCAGGGTGATCTTGAGGTTCTTGTTCAGGAACGCGGTCTCCCGCATACGGGTCGACAGCGTGTCGTAGTCGAAGTCGGTGGTCTCGAAGATGCCGGCGTCCGGCCAGAACGTGACGCTCGTGCCGCTCGCCTTGGACTTGCCCGTGGCCGCGAGCGGCCCTTTGGGCTTGCCGTACTCGTACTCCTGCGTCCAGATCTTGCCGTCCCGCTTGACCTCGACCTCGAGGCGGCTCGAGAGCGCGTTGACGACGGACACGCCCACCCCGTGCAGTCCGCCGGACACCTTGTACCCGTCACCGCCGAACTTGCCACCGGCGTGGAGCACGGTGAGGACGACCTCGACCGCGGGCTTGCGGTACTTGGGCACGTTGTCGACGGGGATCCCTCGGCCGTTGTCGGTCACCTGCACCGAGCCGTCCGGTCGGATCACGATGTCGATCGTGGTGCAGTAGCCCGCGAGCGCCTCGTCGACGGAGTTGTCGACCACCTCGTAGACGAGATGGTGCAGGCCCTTGGGCCCAGTCGATCCGATGTACATCCCCGGCCGCTTGCGAACGGCTTCGAGCCCTTCGAGTACCTGGATGTCCTTGCCCGAATAGGTCTGCTTAGACACAGCAACTCCTTCTTGAGGCGGTTCGCCGCCGGCGCTGCAGGGAGTGGACCACAACATCTCGTGGTGACACCCCTGATTCTAACACAACGAGTAGGGTCAGACGGTGTTTCTCGGCTCTCAGGAGCCCTCAGGCGGCCGTAGACGCCCGCTGGCCGCTTCCCGACCCTTTTTCCACTCGAGATCGCGCACCCTGGCCCTGACGGCGGCCTCCCGGAGGGCGTCGCTCTTCACGCCAGCGACCTCGCGCTCGACCGCCGCCCGCTCCTCGGCGGTGAGCGGGACCGGCTCCACGCGTTCCCCCCCGTACCGGCGCTCCGCCTCGCGCTCCCGCTCGGCCCGGACGCGCTCGTCGCCCACCACCCTGCTCACAGTGAACCGGATGCTCCGTACCGATCCCTCACCGAGAACCGAATCCAGGCGCTCTTTGAGCTCCTCGGCCATGTAGGCGAGCTGCGCCGCCCACGCATGCGAGTCGACGTGGACCCTGAGCTCCCCCCGGCTGATCCCGAGGCCTCTCGTGTGCCGGTCGATCTCCTCGCCCGCGACCTCTCTCCACGCCGAGGAGACCTTCGCCTGCAGCAGCCCTTCCGGGTTCGCCCGGCTGCGTCTGGTGACCAGGTCGTCGAGACCCTCGCCGAGCCGTACCCTCTTTCCGCTCCTCGCTGCCGCCATGACTAGAGCTGCACCACCCCTGCGCTCGAGAGGGTGTGTTCGTCGAAGTAGTCGAGGTTCGTCGTCGTGACGATCGCCTGGGCCCCTCCGAGCATCTCCGAGGAGAGGGCCTCTCGCCGGGACCGGTCGAGCTCCGACATGACGTCGTCGAGCAGGAGTACCGGCCGGACCCCGGTCACCTGGCTTACCACAGCCGCCTCGGCGGCCTTCCATGCCAGCGCGATGGTCCTGTGCTGCCCCTGGGAAGCCGCGGTCCTCGCCTGCCGCTCCTCGAGCACGAAGACCACGTCGTCGCGGTGGGGCCCGGCGAGCGAGTGCCCCCGTTCCCGCTCCTTCTCCCCGACCTCGGCCATCCTGCGCTCAAGTCGCTCGCGGACGCCGTCTCTCCCAAGAGCTACGACCTCCTCGTGCGAGACCTGTTCCTCACTCCACGACGGAAGGAGTCGCACCACGAGCGGCTCTCGCGCGCCCATCCGTTCGTGCGCCGGCACCATCTCCTCCGCGATCCTGCCGAGGAGCCGCGCACGCTGGATCTCGAGGGCTGCCCCTACCTCGGCGAGCCGCGCGTCCCACGCGTCGAGCGCGTTCCTGTCGGCTCGCGTTCGCAGCAAGGTGTTCCGCTGCCTGACGATCCGCGCGTACTCCTTGCGGATCCGCTCATACGCCGACGAGAGCTGTCTGCCGAGCGCGTCGAGCGCGTTCCTCCTTACGTCTGAGGACCCCTTCGAGAGGGAGAGGTCCTCGGGCACGAACGAGACGACCGGGATCTTGCCCGCCATCTCCGACGGGCGCCTGCGCGTTCCGTTGTAGGAGAACGTCTTCGCTCCGGTCGATCCGACCTCAAGAGACGCCTCGAACCGCGCTCCTGCCCTGATCCCCGTCAGCCCCACCCTCGCGCTTGCCTCCCCTTCGAGCACGAGGTCAGGCCAGGAGAAGGGCCTGAAGGAATCGCCACTCGCTGTCACGGCGATCGCCTCGAGGAGATTCGTCTTCCCTGCTGCGTTCGGTCCCACGACGACCGTCAGTCCTCCGGCCGGCTGGATCGAGACGTCTCTATGGTTCCGAAACGTCTCGAGGCGCAACCCTTCGAGCCGCAGCTCCGTCACGGTCTCGTCAGCCCAGCCGCACCGGCATGAGGAGATAGAGGAACCCTTCGTCCTCCGGGCTCGTGATGACGCCGGGCTTGAGCGGGCTCACGATCGCGACCTCGACGGTGTCACCGTCGATCACCGAGAGCCCGTCAGCGAGGAAGGCGTGGTTGAACGCGATCTCCACGTCGGCTCCCTCGGCCTTGACCATGAGGTCCTCCGAAGCGTCCCCGACATCATGCGTCGTAGCGGACAGGCTCAGGGTCTGGTCCTCCGAGGAGACCGCGAGACGCAACGGTGTGTTGTGCTGGGCGAGCAGCGCGACGCGTTTGACCGCGCCGGCGAACTCCTCCTTGGGGACGGCCACCTTGGTCTCCGAGTCCTTAGGGATCAGCTGTCGGTAGTTGGGGAACGTCCCTTCGATCCTCCGGGTGACGATCTTGGTCGGCCCGAAGGAGAAGATCGCCTGGTTCTCTCCGACACCGATCACGACGTCGTCCCCGGACGAGGCCATCCTGGCAATCTCTTCCATCACCTTTCCTGGAACGACCATCTCGAGATCCTGACCGGTCGGAGCGTCGAGCATCGTCTCCTTCACCGCGAGACGGTAGGAGTCGGTCGCGACCATCCGCACCATCGCACTTTCCACGGTGAGGAGGATCCCTGTGAGCACCGGCCGCGTCTCGTCCCTGCTGACAGCACGGCCTACGTGGCGGACGACCTCGGTGATCTTGGCGACGGGAAGGGTGATCTCCCTGCTCGTCTCGATCTCGGGGAACTTAGGGAAGTCCTCGGCGGAGAGGGTCTTCACCGTGAATGACGAGTTCAGACACGAGACAGCCGCCGAGCCATCCTCCACGGAGATGGTCACCGCCGCCTCGGGGAGCGAGCGGACGATGTCTGAGAACAGCTTACCCGGGACGACGACGCTCCCCTCTCTCTCCACCGCCGCGAGAGGAAGCTGACTCTTCACCGATATCTCGAGGTCGGTCGCCTGGAGTGTGACCTCCCCTGACGGAGCGGCGGAGAGAAGGATCCCCGAGAGGATGGGGAGTGTCGAGCGCGACGAGAGTCCTCGGCTCACGACCGAGAGTGACTCGATCAGTTCTCCACGGGCGACGGTCAGCTTCATCTCTGTTCCTTTCATATCTATAAGACCAGAAGTCGTAGTAATAGGGGCTGTGGGGAGTGTGGAAAAACCTCATGTCCGCTGCTCAGGTCCGGCGTGTCCCCTGTCTACTTCCTGTGGGGTATCCGTACCTTGTTGTCCACATCATCCAGGGAGTCGGGCCTTCTCCACACGGCTCCTCTCTTGTCCACATCTATATATGACGGTTGTCCACACCGTAGTCCACTCTCGTCAGCTCTTCTGTCGCACCTGGTTCGTGAGGGTCTGGATCTGGTTGTATACGTCCCTGTCCGCGTTCAGGAGCTTCTGGATCTTGGCCGTCGCGTGCATGACCGTGGTGTGGTCGCGGCCTCCGAACTCAGCGCCGATCCTCGGCAACGAGAGGTCGGTCAGCTCTCGGGTGAGGTACATCGCGACCTGCCTGGGATAGACGATGGATTGAGACCGCTTGTTGCCGATGAGTTCGGAGTGAGAGAGGGAGTAGTACTTACACACCTCCCGTTGGATGGTCTGGATCGATATGGGCCTGACGACCCGCTCGGGGAAGATGTCCTTCAAGACGTTCTTAGCCAGGTCGATGTCGACCGGGTGGCGGGTGAGTGAACTGAACGCCACGACGCGGATGAGCGCTCCTTCGAGCTCTCTGATGTTCGAGGAGACACGGTCGGCGATGAAGGTCAGGACCGCGTCTGGGACATTGAGGTGTTGGACCTCGATCGTCCTGCGAAGGATCGCGATCCTCGTCTCGAGGTCCGGGGGCTGGATGTCGGTGATGAGACCCATCTCGAACCGGCTCCTGAGTCGCTCCTCGAGCTTCTCGATGTCCTTCGGTGGACGGTCGGACGACAACACGACCTGTTTCCCGGCCTGCTGCAGGGTGTTGAAGGTATGGAAGAACTCCTCCTGAGTCCCCTCCTTACCCTTGAGGAACTGGATGTCGTCGACGAGGAGGAGGTCGTTGGTCCGGTACTGCCGGCGGAATCCGTCGATCCGTTTCTTGTCCCGGTCGCCGATCGAGTTGATGAAGTCGTTGGTGAACTGCTCGGTCGAGACGTACTTCACTTTGAGGTGAGGGAAGCTCGTCTGGACGTAGTGGCCGATCGCCTGGAGCAGATGTGTCTTCCCGAGCCCGACCCCGCCATAGATGAACAGAGGGTTGTACGCGCGACCGGGAGCCTCCGCGACCGCGAGAGCCGCCGCGTGAGCGAACTGGTTCGAGGCCCCTATCACGTATGAGTCGAAGGTGTACTTCGGGTTGAACTCGCCCTCAGGCGACGGGTGCCGGCGTCGGACGGGAACGCTGGCCGCCTCAGCCTCGGTGACCGGAGGTTCCTCGGGCTCCTCGGCGGGGGGTTCGAAGGAGTGAGGGGACGCCGAGGCAGGCGGGACGCTGAACTCGATGACGAGATCGTGGCCGAGGGACTCAGAGAGGGCGGAGTGCAGGAGGCCGGAGTAGCGGGACTCGAGCCACTCGCGCGCGAACTCGTTCTGGACGGCGATGACGAGACGGCCGTCCGCCACCTCGACAGGGGACGTGTGCTCGAACCACGTCTTGAACGTAGGGGTGTTCAGCTCGGAGCGGACCACCTCGAGGACATCGGCCCATACCGCTTCCGCGTCGTGCGTCTTCATCCGCATCGCCTCGATACCTTCTTATAGATGGTGTGGTTCACAGGGAGAACAGGCTATCCAGATACGCGGAGCCCTCGGCGGTGAGGACCCGCTTGCCGGTCACGTCGGATTCGATCAGCCCGTGCTGCTCGAGATAGGCGAGATCGCGGTGGGCCGTCGACAGGGCGACGGACAGCTCCTTCGAGACGATCGTGGGACCGGCCTCGCCGATCTCGAGGACGAGCGAGAGTACCTGCTTCTGCCGGGTGGTGAGCGGAGGGAACGCATGGCCGGTAGGGCCCGGCGCAGGCGGAGGCGTCCCGGGCTTGTGAGGGGCGGGGTCCCATGAGGGGGCGAGGTCCTCTGCGGGGATGGCGGAGGAGCGCTCGACGACGGGATCGGCGAGCTGCTCGGTGCTGACCGTGACCACCGTCCCGGATCCCAGGTTGTCGGCGATCTCAAGAAACCCTCCCGAGTGGGCCAGGTACTCGCGGACGATCGGCAGACCTGAGCCGACGCCCCGGATGACGTGCTTCATCGAGTAGGTGGCGGTGGTGTAGCCGGGGAGCTGCGCGCGCTCCTTGTCGCGGATGCCGGGACCCTGGTCGGCGAAGCGGACCGTGTGTCCCCCGTCGAGGATCGAGACGACGGGCTCGAGGAAGTCTGCGTGGATGAAGTTCTCCGCGCACTCGCGGATGACCGTGTAGGGGATCTCCCCGCCGAGGTCCCGAGCGAGCGCGTACGTCTGCGACGAGATGTCCTCTATCAGCTGCGCCTGGGTCGCGGATGATACGTCGACCGTCCGGGGAGCAGCGGCGGGAGAATCGTAGACGGCGAGCCGGGCCCGGAACACGGACGGGTCTGCGGCGTGGTCGCGGTCGGGCACGACAGGGGTGGCGGGAACCAGCCGCTCGTCGGTGACCCGACCAGGAGACGGGAGGACGCCCCCCCGCGTGTAGAAGCTTTTCACCCCGCCTGCGCCCCTTTCTTCCTCGTTGTGGACAGGGCCGTGGTTATCAACATCTCGCCCCGCCGGCCGCCCGAGCTTAAACTCCTGTAAACAGGCGTATCCACCTGCGAGGACACACCGCTTCGACCGTCCTCGTACCGGCACGACGTGCGGGTTCCCATCTTATCCACATCACTTTCCACATCTGTGGAAATCAGGCACCGGAGCGGTGATTCCGAACCCTCAAGTCTCCAGCGTATCGCGGTTTCTGCGCCGTCCGGGCTTTCCGGACTGTTGAAAGGTCTCACGCGCCAGCCCGGAGCGTTGTGGAAATCGGCACGGCCTCTTCCACCGCTCCCCCAACGGTCCGCCGGTACCCGTCCGCTCCCCCGAAGCCTTGGTGCCCGGCCCGCCGAAGCACGGGCCTCAGCAGGACTTTTCACACCCGGTTCACCGATCGGTCGACCGATGACGGATGCCGAGCAGTCTATCAAGCGGCCGCCCGCCCAACAACGGCGCAGGCCGAGTTATCCACAGCTTCAACACCGAGCGGTGCAGGGTTTTCCACATCATCCACAGATTTCTCCCGAGAAGTCGAAATGGCGCACGTCGCGTCTCGTTGACACGCCGAGAAGGCCGCGGATATAATCGTCGGGCTTTGCTCCCGCCCGGGAGCGTGGATCGGAGGGACAGACGTGAGCAAGAGGACGTATCAGCCGAACAACCGCAAACGCAGCAAGACGCATGGCTTCCGCCAGCGTATGTCGACCAAGGCGGGACGGCGCGTGCTTGCCAACCGGCGCCGCAAGGGCCGCGAGGTCCTCTGCGCGTAGACGAGACCCCGGGACAGGACGTGACGCGATGCGCACGATCCGGTCGACTCGCGAGGTCGACGAGGTGTTCCGCGAGGGCGAGAGGGTCTCACACCCGCTGCTCATCGCGCTCATACGAGAGACACCCCAAGAACGCGGCCCTGAGGGCCGCGTTGCGTTTATCGCTGGCAAGCGTCTCGGCAACGCGGTGGTGCGCAACCGGTGCAAGCGAGTGCTCAGGGCCGCCGTCCGGCGCTCCGGCGGCCCGTGGCCGGGCGTCGATGTCGCACTGATAGCCCGGGCCGGCACCCCGACCGCCGCCCCCGGGGAGCTCGACGCCGCACTGGCCCGTGTGGGCCGGCGCGCCGCCTCGGCTCGGGCGGCGCCATCTCAGGAACGGCGGTGAGGCGCATGAGGGCGCTGCCGATCCTGCTCATCAAGGCATACCAGCGGCTCATCTCCCCGCTCCTCCCGCCTTCATGCCGTTTCACCCCCTCCTGCTCCGCATATGCGATAACATCACTTGAGCGATACGGGGTGGTGAAGGGCGGATGGCTCGCCGTGCGCCGCATCGCCCGGTGTCACCCATGGAATCCCGGCGGGTACGATCCGGTGCCCGAGGAGCAGAGGAAGCATCACTCGAACGTCTGACATCGCCGTGCCCGCGTGGCTGGCGCTCATCCCGACCGAGGAGGTCTTACGACCGTGTGGCTTGCGATCAAAGAAGCGATATTCGCGGGTCTGCAGTATCTACATGACATAACTGGGGATTACGGCGTTGCCATAATCCTGCTCACCGTCTTCATCCGACTCCTCATGGTGCCGCTCACGGTGAAGCAGACGCGTTCGATGTACGAGCTGCAGCGTATCCAGCCCAAGATCAAGGAGCTGCAGAAGAAGTACAAGAACGACAAGGAGAAGCTCCAGGAGGAGACGCTCAAGTTCTACCAGGAGAACAAGGTGAACCCGTTCGGCGGCTGTCTCCCCCTCCTTCTGCAGATGCCGGTGTTCATCGCCCTGTACCAGGTACTTGGTGGCACTCCGGGTCAGCCGGGGCTCTTCCTCTCCTACATCGCCGAGCTCCCCGAGGCGCAGCAGGCCGCGATGACTCGCTTCTGGATAATTCTGCCAGACCTGACGGCCACCCCTGCAGCGGTCTATGGTGACGCTGGCATCCTCGCGGTCCTCCCCTACGTCGCACTCGTGGTCCTGTTCGGCCTGAGCATCTGGATCCCGCAGATGCTGATGCCCGGCGAGAACCAGCAGAAACAGGTCGCTGGGATCATGGCGGTCTTCATGTTGTACATCGGCTGGATCAGCCCCGCCGGCGTCCTCCTCTACTGGGTGACGTCGAGCCTCATCGGCATCGGCCAGCAGCAGATCCAGATGAGATTCCTTGCCAAGAAGGAGGCATAGGCATGGTGCGAGAGACGATCACCGAGGCGCCCACCATCGAAGAGGCGCTCGACGCCGCGCTTGAGGAGCTCGGCGTTCAGCAGGACGCCGTCGAGTACGAGGTCCTCGAGGGCGGCGGGCGCAGCGGGCTGTTCGGCATGGGTGGGGAGAAGCACGCACGCGTGAGGGTGTGGCTGAAGCAAGAGTTCCTCTCCGAGGCCAAGGCTGAGCCCGAAGGAGCCGACTCCATGGAGGACGAGCACGAGGAGGAGCCCCCAACGGAGGTGCTGCGATCGGCAGCCGAGCCTGCCGAGCTCACGGACGAGGAGCTGGACCGCGTCGCGGATGAAGCCGTGAGCGCGATCCAGTCGATTCTCGACGGTTTCGGCATCGAGGCCACCATCGAGGAGTATGAGGGGGACGAGGGCGAGATCATCCTCGATGTCGTCGGCGGGGATCTCGGCGTGCTGATCGGACGTCATGGCAAGACGCTCGACGGGCTGCAGGTCCTGGTATCAGCGATCACCAACCGCCGTCTGGGGTTCCGCTACCCCGTCCTCGTCGACATCGAGGGCTATCGCAACCGGCGCCGCGTCAAGCTCGAGGAGATCGCAAGCCGGTCCGCAGAACGAGCCGTGCGTCAGGGTTCGCCGGTCAAACTGCGTCCGATGTCCAGTCTGGAGCGCCGCGTCGTTCATGTCGCGCTCCGGGACAATCCCCGCGTCACGACGGCGAGTGAGGGCGAGGAGCCGTTCCGCTGCGTCGTCGTGAAGCCGAAGGGTCGCTAAGGATCCGAGCGGGGCGGAGGGCGCCCCGGAGGACGCCTCCGGGGTCGAAGCCCGGAGCGCAGCCGAGAAGAACAAAGAACGAGACCGCCTGCGGGCGGTCTCGTTGCGTTCAGGGCAGGATATCACCGCTGCCGTCCTGCCGACTCGAGGAAGATGCGCTACGAGGGCCGATGACGCCCCTTTCGCGTGCCACGCGAGTCGGCAAAGGCACGCGCGCAACCGCTGGCCACTGGCTGGTCGCGATCAGCACCACGTCGGCCGATGACGAAGTCGGCCGGCGCGAAAGTAGAGCCAGAGTCAGCCGCGCCACCTGGTGGTCAGCGCCGCGCCCGCCTGACCGCCGGGGAGAGTGATCCCTCGGGCCTGGCTGACAAGAGTTCCTGACCCAAGAAGTCCTGGCAGCCGCCCGCCTGTCAGCACGAACCTTTCGGGCACTGGATACCGCTGTCCGGGGAACACGAATGCGTGCTCCCGAACCAGTCGTGTGTTCAGCGGTGCGCGAAGGCACTGCATCGACGCCGCGCCTTCCTTATCGCCGCGCATGCGGCTCGTCGCGGTGGCGAACACTCACCGCTTGGGATATTGTTTCACGTGAAACATCCGCGCAGCGTCGGCTCACCGGCGCGCTCTGTGAGGGCCGAGGTTTCACGTGAAACATCCGACGGGTGCGAAGTGGGGGAACCACTTCGAGGAGAGTGGGCGCCAGCTGGCAGATGCGGCTGCTGAAGTCGGTGTCCAGCTCACGCCTGAGCAGGTCGCATCGCTGCTGCTTCACCTGGGGATGGTGCTTGAGGCGAACAGGACGATGAATCTCACGAGGATCGATGACGTTGAGGCGGCGGTTGTCGGCCATGTGGTGGACAGTCTCGCGCTCGTTGCGGTGATTCGAGAGATCGCTGGGCCGGTGGTCGAGGGGGAGAGTGTGGATCTCGGGTCGGGAGCGGGCTTCCCCGGGTTTCCCCTTGCGATTCTTTCCGGTTCCAGGGTCACTCTGGTCGAGTCGGTGGGGAAGAAGGCCATGTTCTTGCGCTCCGTCGCCGCTGAGCTCGACAACAGCGCAGATGTTGCGGTGTTGGGCGCACGGGCTGAGGAGGTCGCCCTCGAGCGTCCAGGAGCGTTCCAGATCGTGACTGCTCGCGCCTTGGCTGCGCTTCCCTCGCTGGTCGAGCTCGCTGCTCCCCTGCTCTCCGCGGGCGGGAGACTGTTCGCCATGAAGGGGCAGCCCTCGCCTGAGGAGATCGCGCGTGGTCGAGAGGTTGCTGTGTTGGTCGGCCTCACGGAGGAGCGGGTAGAACGCTACCGTCTGCCCGGCTCGGCACGGGACCGCTCGGTCATCGTGTACCGAAAGAAGGGAGAGCCCTTGCGCCCGCTGCCCAGGCGGCCGGGAATGGCCCAGAGGAAGCCCCTCGCCTGAGTGCCGGTGTTGGAGGCCATCACTGTTCCTGCACGTCGGGAGAGTGATATACTCCTCCGTACGCAGAGTGGCGAGAGGGGACAGTGTGGAACACCGGAATCCGTGTGAGTCCGGCGACGCCGGTGTGGGGCGCGCACGCATCCTTGCCGTCGTCAACCAGAAGGGTGGCGTGGGGAAGAGCACCACGGCGGTGAACCTCTCCGCATCCCTCGGTGAGCTGGGAAAGCGAGTGCTGCTTGTCGATCTCGATCCGCAGGGCAACGCGACCTCTGGGTACGGACTCAACAAGAATCAGCGGGAGCAGTGCATCTACGATGCGCTCCTCGGCGATGCTGATCTCGCGGCCCTGATCGAGCCGGTCGAGGTCGAACACGTGTTCGCTGTTCCCGCGACGATCCAGCTCGCGGGCGCCGAGATCGAGCTGGTCTCGGCGATGAGCCGGGAGACCCGCCTCAAGACGATCCTCGAGCCGGTCGTCCACGACTTCGACTTCATCATCATCGACTGCCCTCCTTCTCTGGGCCTTCTCACCATCAACGCCCTCACCGCGGCGGACGGCCTCATCATCCCGATCCAGTGCGAGTACTACGCGCTGGAAGGACTTTCCAAACTGTTGGACAGCGTGAGACTGGTGCGGGCACACCTCAACCCCCGCCTCGAGGTGTTCGGCGTGGTCATGACGATGTACGACTCCCGCACCAAGCTCGCCCAGCAGGTCGTGGACGAGGTGCGGAGCTTCTTCGAGGACAAGCTGTTCGACACGCTCGTGCCGCGGACGGTACGGGTCTCCGAGGCACCGAGCTTCGGGCAGCCGGTCACTCTCTACGATCCGAGCGGAAAGGGCGCGTCCGCGTACCGGGAGCTAGCGAAGGAAGTGGTCGATCGTGTCAACTAGGAAGGGTCTTGGACGCGGACTCTCGGCGCTCATCCCCAACGTCGTGGAGGAGGAGGTCGGCGACGTTCACGAGATCGCGGTCGACCAGGTCGCGCCGAACCCCAAGCAGCCACGCACGGACATCGCGGAGGATGCGGTGGCCGAGTTGGCGGACTCGATCAAGAAGGTCGGGGTGTTGCAGCCGATCATCGTGCGGCCGTACGGGGACGGGTACCAGATCATCGCCGGTGAGCGCCGGTGGCGCGCGGCGCGCCTCGCGGGGCTCGAGCGGGTGCCGGTGCGGGTCCTCGCCTCGAGCGAGACCGAGTCCCTCGAGATCGCCCTCATCGAGAACCTCCAGCGTGAGGACCTCAACCCGATCGAGGAGGCGCGGGGGTATCGCAGGCTGCTGACCGAGCACCAGATGACCCAGGCCGAGCTCGCGGACAAGGTGTCCAAGTCACGCTCGGCGGTGACGAACGCGCTTCGCCTCCTCGACCTGCCGGAGGACGTCCAGGCGCTGGTCTACGACGGGAAGCTCTCGGCCGGCCACGCGCGGGCCGTTCTGGCCGTGCCGGACGAGGCACTGCGCTCCCGGCTTGCGGAGAAGGTGGCGACCGAGGGCCTGTCGGTGCGCGAGACCGAGAACCTCGCCCGCCTGTACGCGGCCGGGCAGGCGGAGCGCGCGCCGCGCCCGCAGACGCCCAAGTCGTTCAAGGTGGTCGCGCGGAAGCTTCGCAAGACGCTCGGGACGGCGGTCCGGGTGCGCCAGACCGCGAACAAGGGCAAGATCGAGATCGACTTCCACGGGGAGGACGAGCTCGAGCGCATCTTCCGTGTCCTGACCGAGGGCGAGCCCGCGGAGGTAGCAGGGGAGGCCGTGTCGTGAAGGAGCGAGTCGAGTACCTCGCCATCGGAGTCGTCGTGGGCATCGTGATCGGCATCGTGGGCGGCCTGCTCTTCGCGCCGGCGAGCGGCGCGAAGACGCGCAGGCGCCTGGCGAACGAGGCGATGAGGGCCGCCGAGGTGGCCCGCAACGTTGCCGACCGGGCCGAGCGCGCGGCCGAGAGCCTCGGCGGACGAGTCGACCACTATCTCGGTCGGGACGAGGAAGTGGCCTGGCGCAAGGTCCACGAGATCCGCGAGGGTGTCCAGCGGTACACGCGCGCCCAGTCGGGGGCGTGACGCCGACACCGTGTCAGAGCGCTGTGGGAGACTCGTGCCACGGTAGGGAGGACATGGTGGGACTCACGCTCATCACCGGCCGGGCGAACTCCGGCAAGACCGGCCTGCTCTACGACCGCGTGCGGGAGTGCGCGCGCCGTGGGGAGGGGCCGGTCGTGCTGTTCCCGACGACCCCGGACGCCGAGCGTGCACGGGCGGAGTTCGCCGAGGCGGGCGAGCACGGGATCCGCGTCGCGGTGCTCGACCGGTGGCTCGCGGAGCTGTGGATGCTCTCGGGTGATGGTCGCATACCGGTGGGGGAGGCCACGCGCGACTCCCTGATCGCTCGCGCCATCGCGGCACACGCGCCCGCCTCGGTCTCCGGCTCGGCACGCTACCGGGGCTTCGCGGACTCCCTCTGCCTGCTCGCGAGACGGCTTCCTCGGCCGCGCGAGTGCCGGGCCGCGGCCCCCCAAGATAGGGAAATTCTGGAAATCCTCGGCGCCTACTCAGACGAGCTGGCGAGACGGGACATGATCGAACCGGCGGAGATCGCGCTGCTCCTGGCAGAGGCGCCGCCCGCAGGCCTCCCGCCGGTCTTCGTCAACCGGTTCTCGGACCTCGCCGAACCGCAGGAACGGGTGGTGCGTGCATTCTCCCGATCGACCGCGGTGAGCATCGCGCTGACCTGGGAGGCGGGGCACCCGGCGACCGCGGTCCTCGACCCGCTGGTCGAACGGCTCGCGCAGGCCGGGGAACACGTCACCGTCCCGACGCCGGATCCTGCGGGCGAGCTGGAGACGCTCGAGGCGACGCTCTTCAGGGGGGCGGGGCGCGTGGAGCCGCGCGGGGCCGTGGGCTTCGTCGAGGCCGGTGGTCGGACCTCCGAGGCCCGGGAGGCCCTGCGGATCGTCGCGGACGAGCTCTCGCGGGGACAGGAGCCGTCACGTGTCGTCATCACCTTCAAGGCCGCCGAGGAGCGCCTGCGCGAGATCGTCGAGGCGGCCGGGGAGGCCGGCGTCCCGATCCATGTCGACCTGTTGGTGTCGCTGCCGGCGACCCCCCTCGGGGCGGCGCTGCTCGCGCTCCTCGACGTGGCCGCGGGTCGTGATGCCACGCGGGAGCGGCTCGGGACGTACCTCGTAAGCGATTTCTCCGGTGTCTCCGCGCGGCAGGCGGCGGATCTCGACCTTCGCGCTCGGCGCGCCAGGGCCCGGGGGAGCGCGCTCCTCGCCGAGGTCGCGGCCCTCGGCGGACAGGCGGCTGAGACGGTGCGTGCGGCGCGGCGGTGCACGGCGGACGGCGCCCGGACGGCGACGGCTGCGGACTGGAAGCAACTGGCAGGTCTCCTGTTGCGGAACGCGGAGTCTCGGCGGGGGAGCGACGCGCTGCTCGAGACCCGTGACGCCGCCACGCACCGCTCCGTGCTCGACGTGGTGGCGGCGGCGTACGGGGCGGAGGAGCGCCCCGGCAGCGAGCGTATCCGCCTCGCGCTCGGCCGGGCTCGTGTGCCGATGACCACGGGCGACCGGCGCGAAGGCGTGCACTTCACCGAGGCGCACCGGGTGAGAGGGACCCGCTACGACATGGTGGTCCTCGGCGGCCTGAACGCGGGCGAGCTCTCGGCGGCGCCCGATCCGTCCTGGGTGAACGCGTTCATCGATCGTGTGGGCGGGGGCGAGCTCTCGGCCGCGGGTCTCGCGGAGCGCCAGCTGTTCTACGCGCTCGTGACGCGGGCGCGTCGGCGACTCGTGCTCATGCGGTCAGCGGAGGACGAGGGCGGACGTCCCGAGCGCCCCTCGGTCTTCTGGGAGGAAGCGGCCGATCTCTATCGGGACCTCGGCGCGGACGGGGGCGACTGCCTGCCGCGACCCGCACCCGACGCAGCGGGGCCCCGGCAGGCGCACGCGGAACCGGTGCGCTCGGTCGTGCGTGGCGTGACCCTCGGCGGCGAGGCGGGGGCGGCGATGGCGGCCACCGAGGAGTTCTCGGTCACCGAGCTCGAGACCTACCTGCACTGTCCGTACCGGTGGTTCTTCCACCGGGCGCTCCGCCCGGCCGAGATCGACGTCGAGTTCGGGGTGCGAGAGGTCGGGAGCCTCGCGCACGAGGCGCTCGCGAGCTTCTACGCGGACCGGCTCACGGAGCCGGGGGGCGGGCGGGTCACCTCGGCGAACCTCGGCGAGGCCCGGGAGGCCGCCGAGGCGATCTGCGCGGACCTCGTCGAGCGGCGCGCTCGCCCGCAGGGGATGGAGGAGGAGGCCGCCGCGGCCCGCGTTCGCCAGTGGGTGCTCGGCATCGTCGAGGACGACGCCACCTTCCTGCCGGGCTTCGAGCCCGTCGAGGTGGAGCTGCGCTTCGGTGCGGCGACGGAGCGGCCGTTCGCCCTCGGCGGTGTCGCGCTGCGCGGGAGCATCGACCGGGTGGACCGGGGCCCGGCGGGCGTGGTGGTGACCGACTACAAGTCGTCGGGCACGGTGAAGGGGCACGGCAGCTACGCGAAGGCCGGACTGATCCAGGTCCCCGTCTATGCGGCCGCCGCCGCCGCGCTCCTCGGCGGGGAGCCCGTGGGAGGCGTCTACCGGTCGCTCAAGACCAGACGGGCGAGAGGGTTCTGGGTCCCCGGCGTGGTCGACCTGTGCGGGTCCGGGACCGGGACCGACGGGGTGGACGAGGACGGCGTGCGGCGGGTCCTCGCCGAGGCCGCCGAAGCGGTCGCGTCCGCCGCAGAGGGCATCCGCGCGGGACGGATACCGGCGCGCCCCCTCTCGCCCGAGGTCTGTCGGTCGTGCGGGGCCGCCGACACCTGTCCGCAGGGGGGAGCCGAATGACGCCGCAGCCCAACGAGGCCCAGGAGCTGATCGCCGGCACGCTCGAAGGACGCGTGCTCGTGAGCGCGGGCGCCGGCACGGGAAAGACCCGCACGCTGACCGAGCGGTTCCTGCGGGCGGTCACCGGCGAGCAGGGGCGGCCGGCTCGGGCAGCAGTCGACCAGGTGCTCACGATCACGTTCACGGAGAAGGCGGCAGGCGAGATCGCCGAGCGGATACGGGTGTCGCTGCGCGCGGCCGGTCGCCTCGATGATTCCCGTCGTCTCGACACGGCGTGGATCTCCACGATCCACGGGCTGTGCGCCCGGATCCTGCGAAGGCACGCGATCGAGGCCGGGATCGACCCCGCGTTCACCATCGCCGACGAGGTCACTGCGGGATACCTCAGCGACGAGGCGATGGAGGCCGCGCTGAGAACCGGGTCCGCCGAGGGAGCGAACGGTATCGATCTCGTCGAGGAGTACGACGTGGCCGCGGTCGCGGGCGCCGTGCGGAGCCTGGCGGGGACGCTCCGCAGCCGGGGGCTGGGAGCCGACGCGATCCGTGCCGAGGCGTGCCGTGAGCCCGCGCGCTTGTACGCCGAGGCGCTCCGGGCCCTCGACCTGGCATCACAGGGGTTCGCGCCACACGCCGACCAGACCAAGACCGCCGCCGCGAACCTGGGCGCGTGCCGAAGCGCCATCGACGAGCTGCGCGCCCTGGACCCGGACGCGACGGAGCCGACGGCCCTGGCCCAGGCGGTCTGGCGCGCCATGGCCGTCTGGGGCGCGCGGGCCGCGACGGGCGCGGCGGTCCGCGATACGGCGCGGGAGCTGAAGGAGGCGCGGGTCGGCATCGCACGGGAAGCCGCCGCCTGCCTGGCCGCTCCCCGGCTCGCGGTACTCATCGGAACACTCGATGCCTATCTCGCGCACTACGCCCGCCTCAAAGCCGAGCGGGGGGTCCTCGACTTCGACGACTTGCAGTCGCACGCGATCGTCTTGCTGGAGCGCGACGAGCGGCTTCGCGAGCGCTATCGCGAGCACTTCAGGCTGGTCATGGTCGATGAGTTCCAGGACACCGACGAGGTGCAGCTCCGGTTGGTCGAGTCCCTCGCGGGCGACGGGCTGTGCACGGTGGGCGACGAGCGGCAGTCGATCTACGCGTTTCGCGGGGCGGACGTCGAGGTCTACCGCCGCCATCGCTCCGAGATGGAGTGTGCCGGCGCGGTCTCGGCCGACCTCGTCTTGAACTACCGGTCTCACCCCGACATCCTCGGTTTCGTGAACCGGCTGTTCGAGTCCGAGGGGCTCTTCGGCCGAGGGCTGCCCGGGCTGGTCGCGGGGAGGCAGGAGCCGGCGGAGCAGCTCCTCGCGCCCGGGGCCCCGCGGGTCACGCTGGACCTGGTCGCTGTCGACGGCGAGCGTAAGGCCGTCACGGAGGTGGCCGAGGCGCGGGCGCTCGCCGAGCGGTTCGCCGGCTATGAGGCGGCAGGGTTCTCGCCCGGCGACATGGTGGTGCTCGTGCGGGCATATCAGAAGGCGACCGTGGTCGGGGAGGCGCTGCGGCAGCAGGGCTTCGACGTGGTGGTGGTCGGCGGGAGCCGCTTCTTCGGCCTTCCCGAGATCTCGATGCTGCGTGCGCTGTGCCGGGTGCTCGCGAACCCGCATGACGACGAGGCGATGCTGCGCCTCCTCCTCTCGGAGATGAGCGGCGTGTCGGATGAGGGAGTCTACCTGCTGCGACGCGCCTCCTCGGCGCAGGAGGGCCGCGCCTCGGCGTGGAACGCGCTACTCGATGCCGAGCGTGTGCTCGCCGGCGAGGACCGCGCGGCCGCTGTCCGCCTGAGGGAGGCCGTAGCATCGGCCGCCCGCACGGCCGGAGCCGGCTCGCTCGCCACGGCGGTCGAGAGCGCGGTGACCCGCTCGGGCGCCGGCGCGCGGTTCGAGGAGAGCGGGACCGACGGGGCCCAGGCGGCCGCGAACGTCCGCAAGTTCATCCGCAAGATCGAGGCGTTCGAGCGCTCCGGACAGGCCGGCGCGGCGGCGTTCGTCGCCCGTCTCGACGCCGAGGTGCGCTTCGGCCGGCAGGAGTCCCCGGCGCCGCCGGACGGCGGCGCGTCCTCGGCGGTGCGAATCATGAGCATCCACGCTTCGAAAGGCCTCGAGTTCCCGGTCGTCGCGGTGCCCTTCCTGGGTGACGGGCTGCGGGCGGAGTCGGGCATGCTCCGCACAGCGGTGGCCGACGGGTCGGTCGAGGTCGCCCTCGGCCTGCCATCGACGCTCATCGAGGGCGCGCCGAAGGAGTTCGTGCACTCCGGGACGTTCCTCCGCATCCACGAGGAGGCCAAGCGGCGCGAGGAGGCCGAGGTCAAACGGCAGCTCTACGTCGCGTGCACCAGGGCGCGGGAGGCCCTGGTGCTCACCGGCAGCCAGAAGTGCGGCGCGGATGTCGACGAGGCCCCGCCGAGCCCGCTCGTGTGGATACAGCGGGCGCTGAGGGCGGCGGTCGCGACACCGGACGATGGAGGTCCGGTCGTGCGCACCATCCCGGGCGGGGTGCCGATCGAGGTCTTCGCCCGGACGCCCGCCGGCCCCGACCCGGACTCCGGGAAGGAGCCGCTCGCGCCCGGTGCGGCGGGAGTGCCGCCGGTGTCGCAGGGGCAGGGGGCGGGGGAGGCCGGTGACGTGCCGGCCGCACCCGAACCCGCACCCTCGTCCGCCGCGGCCGAGGCCCGCTGCGCGTGTGGCCCACGCATCTCAGACGGCGTGCCGCCCCGCAGGCCCGAGCGGGTCTCCGTGAGCGACCTCGCGCTCTTCGACCGGTGCGCGCTGCGCTACTGGGCCCAGCGCGTCGCCCGGTTCGGCGACGTGCCCGCCGCTGCTGCCGACCCGACCCTCCTCGGCTCGGCGCTCCACGCGCTCCTCCAGGCCGACCGCCCCGGCTCGCATCCGCCCGACGGCGCTCGGGTCGAGGCGGTCGCGCGCCACTTCGGCCTGGCCGAGGGGGCGGCGGACCGTCTCAGCGCCGCCCTGGGCGTGTGGCATGCATCGGCGACACGCGCCGACCTCCACCGGCACGAGCGGGTGTGGACGGAGTATCCGTTCGACGTGAGGATCGACGTCGGGGGCGCGCACGTCGACTTCACCGGGGCGATCGACGCGTGGGGCCGCACCGGGGACGGGGGACTCGTCGTCGACTACAAGACGGGCACGAGCGGCTCCGCCGAGGAGCTCCGCGAGCGGTATCGCTCGCAGGCTCGGGGCTACGCCTACGTCGCCCTGGCGCACGGCTGCGCGGAGGCGGAGGTGCGGTTCGTGCGACCGGAGGTCCTCGGCGAGAACGGGGAGATGCAGGAGGTCCGCTACCGGTTCACGGCGGCCGACCGCGCCGAGGTCGAGCGCGACCTGCGTGCGGCGGTCGGGCGGATCGAGCGGGAGCCATACCGGGCGCTCGAGCGGTGGGACGATATGACGTGCGGCTCGTGTCGGATCGCCGGGACGCTCTGTCCGCTCACGCCTCCCCGGCGGCATGCCGCTGGGTGAGCTGCCCGCACGCCGCCTCGATGTCCACCCCGCGCTCGGCGCGTACGGTGGCCTCCACGCCCGCGCCGACGAGCGCGTCGCGCACCCGTGCGGCCGCATCCGGCCGCGTCGCGTCGGCGCCGGGGACCGGGTTCACCGGGATGAGGTTCACGTGCACGAGCAGCCCGGTGCAGAAACGCACGAGGGCGTCGACCTCGGCGGGGGTGTCGTTGACCCCCGCGATCAGCGCGAACTCCACGCTCGGGCGACGGCCGGTCGCCGCCGCGTACGAGGCCAGCGCGGCGCGGAGCCGGGACACGGTCTGAGTGCGGACCCCGGGCATGAGGCGGTCGCGGGTCTCCTGCACGGCCGAGTGGAGCGAGACCGCGAGCGTGAACTGCTCGGGCTCGGCGGCGAAGCGCTCGATGCCGGCGACGATCCCGCAGGTCGACACCGTCAGATGGCGTGCACCGATACCGAGCCCGTCGGGGTCGTTCATGAGCCGGAGCGCGCCGAGCGTCGCGTCGTAGTTCGCGAACGGCTCGCCCTGACCCATGGCCACGGCGTTCGTCACGCGACGACCGAAGTCCTCGCCCACCCGTCGCACCTGTTCGGCCATCTCGCCCGGGCCGAGGTCGCGCGAGAGCCCGCCCTGCCCGGTCGCGCAGAACGAGCACCCCATCGCGCACCCGGCCTGGGTCGAGAAGCACACGGTGAGGCGGTCGCCGGCGGGCAGGCCGACGCTCTCGACGGTCGCCCCGTCGGCGAGCCGCCAGAGGTAGCGGCGGGTGTCGTCGATCCGCGAGACCGCCCGGTGCTCGAGAACGAGTGGCGTGAGCGGCAGCTCCTCGGCCAGCGCGCCGCGTAGCGCGGCGGGCAGGTCGGTCATCTCGTCGTAGGTGGCGACCCCGCGGGCGTAGAGCCAGCGGACGATCTGGCTTGCGCGGAAGCGGGCCTCGCCCCGCCGAGCGAGCCAGTCCTCGAGGCCCGCACGATCGAGCGCCGCGACGCCGGCCCCGGAGGGGAGCGGTGCGGTCACCGGCTCACTCCGAGATGCTCTTCGCCGCGGCCTCGTACTCCTCGCGGTGTGCCTTCTCGTAGCGGCCCACGGAGCGGAAGTAGTACGCGATCTCCGGATACCCTTCCTCCTCGGCGATCTCGGCGAAGGAGGGGTACATGTCGCGCTGCTCGTGCTCCTCGCCCTCGGCGGCCTTCGCGAGGTTCTCTGCGGTCGAGCCGAACCCGCTCAGGTAGGCGAGGTGGCCGAGGGCGTGCGCGGTCTCCTCGGCGGCCGCGTTCTTGAACGCGGCGACGGCCTCAGGGTGGCCCTCGAGCTCGGCGATGCGCGCGAAGAGGGTGTACATCCGGTTGGCCTGGGACTCCCCGGCGAACGCGGCCTGGAGGTTCTCGAGGGTCTTGGTGCCGGTGAGGTCTCCCGGCCCGTCGTAGGCGACGAACATCTTCTGGGGCGCGCCGCACACGGGACAGTGTTCGGGCGCGGGGCCCACATGGAAGTACCCGCAGCTCTTACAGCGCATCCGCTCCACCATGGTCGTTCTCCTCTCGGGCGTGCCCGGACAAGCGGTCGCGGGCATCCGGGCGTCGTAGAGGGGTTATGCCCGTTCGGGACACTAGCGGCCCGAGGGCTCCTCGGCGGGGGGTTCGGGTGTCTGCGGCGGCGTGGGGGCCTCGAGGTCGTCGGGCTTGATGCCGACCTCCATCTCCACCTCGGTCCGCTCGCCGTCGCGCCACAGCCCTACGGTGACCCGGTCGCCGATGCGGTGCCGGCGGACCGCGAGCAGGAGGTCGTCCATCGAGCGGATCGTGACGTCGTCGAGGGAGACGATGACGTCCCCGGCGGCAAGCCCGGCGGCCTCGGCCATGGTGCCGGGGATCGGCTCCACGACGTAGGCGCCCTCGTCGACCGGCAGACCCTCCACCTCGGCGAACTCCGGCGTGACGTCCTGGCCGATGATGCCGAGGAAGGGATGCTGCGCCCGCCCGTCGTTGATGAGCTGGTCGGCGATGCGCACCGCGGTGTTGACGGGGACCGCGAAGCCGATGCCCCCGCTCGCGCCCGTCTCGGTGAAGATCGCGGTGTTGATGCCGATCAGGCGGCCCTCGCGGTCGACGAGCGCGCCCCCGGAGTTGCCGGGGTTGATGGCGGCGTCGGTCTGGATCACGTCGACGAGCGGGTAGACGCCGGTCCGGCCGGTCGAGCCGCTGAGCGAGCGGCCGATCGCGGAGATGACGCCGGAGGTCACCGAGAGCTCGAGGCCGAACGGGGAGCCGATGGCGGTCGCCGACTGGCCTACGCGGATGTCGTCGGAGTCCCCGAGCTCGACCACGGGCAGCTCGCCGGGGATGCGGACGACCGCGATGTCGGTCTCGGCGTCGGCGCCGACGAGCTCGGCGGTCTGGCGCTGACGGTCGGTGCCGGTGACGACGATGCGGGTGGCGCCATCGACGACGTGGGCGTTGGTGAGGATGTAGGTGCCGCCGTCGGCGGTGCGGAACGCCACGCCGGAGCCGTTGCCGCGACGCGGGACGTCCGGGTGGCCCTGGGGCACCGAGTCGTCGTCCTCGGCGTCCCGCCCGGCGCTCGAGACGTCGATGTTGACCACGCTCGGCAGCGCGGCCGCCGCCGCGGCGACCACGGGCTCGTCGGTCTCCGGCGGCAGGACCTTCACGGTCGCCGGGCCGGTGCCGGCGGTCGTGCGCGTGGCGATCCAGGCGCCGGCGAACCCGCCGAACCCGCCCGCGATCGACCCGGCGAAGAGCGCGACCGCGAGCGCGATCGCCACGACCGCCCCGGAGGAGGGGGGACGCCGGGTCTGGTCGTCGCCGGAGGGTAGCGGGTCGGCACCCGCGTGCGGGCGCGCCACGGGCAGGGGCCCGGGCTCTTGGGACGGTCCGGGAGCGGGCTGCCCCGGCGGCGCGGCGGCCGGCCCCTCCTCGGCGTCGGGGGAGGTGGGGGGAGTCGTCTCGTGGTCATCGTACATCGTGTCACCTCGGATACGGGCCCTGGAACGGGCGGGCTGACCGGCGGGCGGCGGCGGTGCGGAACGGCTGCTTATCGTATGCCCCTTCGGGGCGTTCCGGGGACGCGCTGTGCGAAAATGCACGAAAGCATCACAGCGGAGGGGGTCGAATGGCGAGAAGGGACGCGGCGCCGGTCTGCGTCGAGCGGACGGTCGACGACCGCATCGTGCTCGCGGTCCTGGCCGCGGGCACCTTCCTCGCCCCGCTCGACTCGAGCATCGTCAACATCGCGCTCCCGGCGATCGCGGCGGACTTCGGCGCGCGGATCGCCGCGGTGGGATGGGTCGCGACCGCCTACGTCCTCACGACCGCCTCGCTCGTGCTGGCGATGGGCCGGCTGGCTGACATCTGGGGGCTGCGGCGCGTCTACGTCGCCGGCTTCCTCGTGTTCGGCACAGGGTCGCTCTGCTCCGCCGTCGCTCCGGGTCTCGGCCTGTTGATCGCGGCGCGGGTGCTGCAGGCCTCGGGGGCGGCTGCGATGTTCGCGGCGGGGCCGGCGCTCGTGACCAAGACGTTCCCGCCCCAGCGGCGCGGGTGGGCGCTCGGTTGGATCTCGCTCGCCGTGTCCGCCGGCCTCACCGCCGGCCCGGCCCTCGGCGGCGTTCTCGTGGGGACCTTCGGCTGGAAGGCGGTCTTCGTCATCAACATCCCGCTCTCCGCGATCATGGCCTACGCCGCGAGCCGGCTGCTGCCCGAGGACTGCCCCGAGGCGGAGCCCTTCGACGTGCTGGGCGCCGTGCTCGCGGCGGCGACCCTCACCGCGGCGCTCCTCGCCCTCTCCGAGGTCGATCGCTCGGGGCTTCTCTCGGCCGGCGTGCTCGGCGCGAGCCTGGTCGCGGTGGTCGCGGGCGTCTCGTTCGTCCGGGTAGAGCGTCGCAGCCCCCATCCGATGCTCGACCTGCGACTCTTCGGCGAACGGCGCTTCTCGGCGGGGGTGGTCGCCGCGGTCCTCAGCTACGCGAGCCTCTTCGCGGTGACCTTCACGATGCCCTTCTACCTGCTGCGCGCCCGCGGGATCGACGCCCGGCTCGCGGGGCTCGTGCTGACCGCGACGCCGCTCAGCATGGCGCTCTTCTCGCCGATCGCAGGCCGACTGTCGGACCGGTACGGGAGCCGGTGGCTGGCGACCTTCGGGCTGGCGTGGCTCTCGCTCGCCCTCGCGGCGATGACGCTCTTGCAGCCCGGCACCCCGCTCGGATTCGTCGCGGCGGGGCTCTTCTGCGTGGGCACGGGCCTCTCGATCTTCCAGGCGCCCAACACCGCCGCGATCCTGCGGGCGGTACCCCGGGGACGCGCGGGCGTGGGCTCGGCGCTCGTGGGCCAGGCGCGCAACCTCGGGATGGCGCTCGGCATCGGCATCACCGCGGCGGTGGTCGCCGCCGGACTGGGCGGATCGGACCTCATGGCCCTCGCGCGTCCGCTCACCCCCGCCGAGGCGGACCTCTTCGTCTCCGCGATGCGCCCGGCGCTGTTCGTAGGCGCCGCGCTCGCGATGGCCGGGGCCGCCGCCTCGTGGAGCCGGGGCCGCGACGCGGTCCACTACGAGCCGGTCGACGCTGGGGCACCGCCTCGCGTAGACTCCTCGGCAGGATAGGCGCGGGGAGAGGGGACCAGTGAGCGAGAAGGTCGAAGCAGCGGCGGTCGAGCCCGAGGAGGCCGCGGGCGCCGAGGAGACGGCCCCCGAGCAGCCGGAGGTCGCCGCGGAGGAGCCGCCCGCCGAGGAGCCCTCGGCCGAGGAGCCCCCTGCTGCAGTCGCTGACGCGCCCGCCGAGGAAGCTCCGCCTGCCGCTGGGGCCCCCGTCGTCCCCGAGCCCGCCCGGCCCCCCGCCGTGGGCGTGGCCGCGTGGCCGTTCCTGCTCTACCTCGCCGCCTGGGCGGCGCTCGCGGCGACCACCGGCGTCGCGCTCACCGCGCCCGACGCGGCCGCGGTGCCGGTCGAGGACCCCCGCTACCCCGCGCTGCTCCTCGCCGGGCTCGTGCTGACCGCATGCGGGCCCGCGCTCGTGGCCGCGACGTGGCTGGCCGCCTGGGCCCGGGCGGAGAAGGGGTGCCGGGGCGGGCTGTTCACCACCGCCCTCGTCAGGGGCGCGTCGGCCACGCTCTTCGGAGTGCTCGTCTGGTGGGGCGCGTTGTTGCTCGTCGACGCGGTGCGGCTCGGACTGATCTGAGGCACGCAGGACAGGGAGAGGACCCAAGGTGATGGACACACCCCTCACGGTGGCGGTGCTGATGGGCGGCGTCTCGGCGGAGCGCGAGGTCTCGCTCAGCACCGGCGCCCAGGTCGCCGACGCGCTTGCCGCGACCGGCTGCTCCGCGGTACGGATCGACAGCGGCTCGCCCGGCTTCATCGGCGAGCTCGTCGAGCTGGCGCCCGACGTCGTCTTCATCTGCCTGCACGGCCGCTTCGGCGAGGACGGCACCGTCCAGGGGCTGCTCGAGCTCCTCGGCCTGCCGTACGTGGGCTCGGGCGTGCTGGCGAGCGCGCTCGCGATGGACAAGGTGATGTCCAAGCACTTCTTCGATCACGTGGGGATCGCCTCGCCCGACTACGTCCATCTCCGCCGAGGAGCGCCGGTCGACACCGAGGCGATCACGGCCGCCCTCGGCGAGAAGACGGTGGTCAAGCCCGCGAACGAGGGCTCGGCGATCGGCGTGACCATCTCGCACGCGGCGGCTGAGCTGCCGGGAGCCATCGAGGAGGCGTTCCGGCACGACGACAGCGTGCTCGTCGAGCGCTTCGTCGCCGGCGTGGAGGTGACCGTTGGAGTGATCGGCAACGACGACCCGGTCGCCCTGCCGACCCTCGAGATCGTCCCCGAGCACGAGTTCTACGACTATGAGTCGAAGTACGTGCCGGGCATGAGCAGGCACATCATCCCCGCCCGGGTGAGCGAGGAGGCGCGGCAGGAGTGCGTGCGGCTCTCGCTCGCCGCCCACGAGGCGCTCGGTTGCCGAGGCATGTCGCGCTCGGACACGATCGTCGCCGAGGACGGCACCGTCTACCTGCTCGAGACCAACACGATCCCCGGTATGACCGCGACCAGCCTCCTGCCGGACGCGGCCCGCGCCGCGGGCATCGAGTTCCCGCAGCTGTGCGCGCGCCTCGTCGAGCTCGCGCTCGAGGGGCGGCGCTAACCGGTCTCCTCGGCAGGAGGGTCCGCGGGCGTCGCCGCCGGGAGCGAGAGGACGAACCGTGCGCCCGGCCCTCCGTCGGGCCGGTCCTCGATCACCACCCGCCCCCCGTGGCTCTCGGCGATCGCACGCACGATGTAGAGGCCGAGCCCGAAGCCCGGACGCTCGCCGCGGTCGCCCGAGAGGCGCGTGAACCGTTCGAAGACGAGTTCTCGCTGCTCGGCGGGGATGCCCGGACCGTCGTCCTCGACGATCGTGAGCACCCGGTCGCCCGAGCGCTCCACCGACACCGTGACCCGTCCGGGCGCGGGCGTGTGGCTGAGCGCGTTGGAGACGAGGTTGACGAGCGCCTGCCGCAACCGGCGCTCCTCGCCGAGGGTCTGGCCGGCGTCGGCCGCGCGCACCCGGAGTCGATGGGTCGACGTGTGCTCGAGCGAGGCGACCACCTCGGCGGCGAGGGGGCCCATCGTGACCGGCATGAACGAGGCGGGGGCGAACAGCTCCTCTGCGCGGGTCGCGCTCAGGATGTCCTCGATGAGGTCGCCCATCCGCTCGGCCGAGCGCCGCGCCGAAGCTACGGCCCGGCTGCGTTGCTCGTCGTCGAGCGGCCGCTCGAGGAGCTCGAGGTAGCCTGAGATCACGGTGAGAGGCGCGCGCAGGTCGTGGGAGACGAGCGAGACCACCTCGGCGCGCAGCTCCTCGGTGCGGCGTTGCTCCGTGATGTCACGGGCGGTGACGAGTAGGGTGCGGGCGCCGTCGTCGTGCTGGACGGCACGGACCTCCGCCCAACGGCGCGTGGCGTCGGGCCGCTCGATACACACGCGGACAGGGCGGCCGAGCGCACGTCGCGCCAGGTCGCGCGCCTCGAGCGGTTCCTCGTGCTCGTCGAGGACGGCGACACGGGTGAACGCCTGGGCGGGGTCGCCCAGCAGCTCGCGCTGCGGGATGCCGAGGAGGGTCGCGGCCGCCGGATTGGCGAGCACGATCGCGTCGTCGCGCAGGAGGATCTTGGCCTCGCTCGAGTCGTCGACGGCGAACGCGAGGTCGCGGGCGGAGAACTCGGCGGCGCGCTCGGCGGAGAGGAGTTCGGCTTGGCGCCGCGCGAGGTGGTCGAGCAGACTGTCGAACACCTCGACGAGAGCGCGGAACTCGGCCGGCAGGTACGGGTCGTCGGGGAGCGGCCTCGGCGCGTGGCCTTCGAGGGCGTGGTGCCCGTGGCGACCGATCGCCTCGGCGAGGTGTTCGAGCGGGCGACGGATGAGCGCCGTCATGACGAGGCCTACGGTGAGTCCCGCGGCGGCAGCGATGCCGAGTGCGAGCAGGAGCGTGAAGCCCCACACGCCGCCGGCCGGCCCCGCCGCCGCGCTGGGATGGCTCGACCGCACGACCGCGAAGAGCGCCGCCGCGGCGATGCCGACCACCACCACGTTGGTGGTGAGGAAGGCGAGCGTGAGCCGAGAGCGGAGCGTGGCCGGGATCAGCCAGCGTTCCAGGCGCGTGGGTCGTCCGCCGCGCTCACCGGTCCCGCTCATCGCCCCGGCTCCTCTCCGCCCGCCCATGCGCCCGTCCGGCGCCGCCGTAACCACTTGTCCGCCTCAACGACCCAGAATACGACGGTCGAGGCGAGCAGCGTCACTGTCAGTTCAATCGGGGAGAGGGGCGCGGTCCTGAAGACCGGGTTGAGGAACGGCACGTAGAGCGTCGCCAGCTGCAGGAGCACCGTCAGGCCGAGGGCCGTCGCCATGGGCCGGTTGGAGAGCAGCCCGAGCGAGAAGACCGAGTCGCGGCTCGAGCGAAGCGCGAGCGCGTTACCGAGCTGGCCGAGGCAGAGCACCGTGAAGACCATGCTCTGCCAGTTCTCGACCCCGAGCTCCATCGCGACCGCCTGGACCGAGAGCGCGACCCCGCCGAGCAGCAGGCCCACCCACACCATCTGGGCCGCCATCCCCTCGGCGAGGATGCTCTGCGCGGGCGGCCGCGGCGGGCGTCGCATGAGGTCGCGCTCCGCGGGCTCGGCCGAGTAGGCGAGGCCGGGAAGCCCGTCGGTGACGAGGTTGATCCACAGGATGTGGATCGGGAGCAACGGGATCGGCATGCCGAGGAACGGCGCGAGCAGGATCGTGAAGATCTCGCCGGCGTTGCTCGTCATGGTGTAGCGGATGAACTTGCGGATATTGTCGTAGATGCGCCGCCCCTCCTCGACCGCGCGCACGATCGTCGAGAAGTCGTCATCGAGCAGGATCATCGACGCGGCCTCCTTGGCCACGTCGGTGCCGGTGACCCCCATCGCCACGCCGATGTCGGCCTGCTTGAGCGCCGGCGCGTCGTTGACGCCGTCGCCGGTCATCGCGACGAACTGCCCGCGGTCCTGCAGGGCGCGGACGATCTTGAGCTTCTGTTCCGGCGCGACGCGGGCGTAGACGTGCGTGTCGAGCACGCGGGCCTCGAGCTCCTCGAGGGTGAGCCGGTCGAGCTCCGCGCCGGTGACGACCTCGCTCTCGCGCCGCGCGATCCCGATGCGACGCGCGATCGACATCGCCGTCGCGGGGTGGTCGCCGGTGATCATCACCGGGACGATGCCCGCCGTCCGGCAGCGGGCGACCGCCTCGGCGGCCTCGGCGCGGGGCGGGTCCATGAGGCCCACGAGGCCGATGAAGGTCATGCTTTCCTCGGCCGATGAGAGCTCGGCGGGGAGCTCGTCGTAGGCGCGCATCGCATAGGCGAGCACGCGCAGGCCGTCGAGCGAGATCTCCTCGACGTCGGCGGCGATGCCGGCGACCTCCGAGGAGTCGAGGGCGGCCACCGAGCCGTCGTCGGTGAGCCGGTCGGCCGAGCGGGCAGCCACCGCCTCGGCGGCGCCTTTGGTCAGCGAGACGAACCCGCCGTCCGGCCGGGCGTGGAAGGTCGTCATGAGCTTGCGCTCCGAGTCGAACGGCAGCTCGGCCACGCGGGGCCAGCTCCGCTCGACCTCCTCGCGCACCCGGCCCGCCTCGGCCGCGGCGGCGTAGAGCGCGGTCTCCGTTGGGTCGCCGAGGACCTCGCCGCCCTCCGCACCGGCCGTCGCGTCGCTGCAGAGCGCCATCGCGCGCCAGAAGTGCTCCCACACGCCACCCTCCGGCGCCGAGGCGGCCGCGGCCACCACCGTCTCGCCGGCGGCGAACCGCTCGGCGCGCATCCGGTTCTCGGTGAGCGTGCCGGTCTTGTCGGTGCAGATGTACGTCACCGAGCCGAGGGTCTCGACCGCGGGCAGCCGCCGCACGAGGGCGTTGGTGCGGACCATCCGGCGTGCCCCGAGGGCGAGGGTGATGGTGGCGACCGCCGGTAGCGCCTCGGGCACGGCGGCCACCGCGAGGCTCACGGCGGTCAGGAACATCAGCAGCAGGTCCTCGCCGCGGACCACGCCCACCACGAACACGAGCGCGCACAGTCCCAGCGCGGCGAGCCCGAGCGCCCGGCCGAAGCCGGCGAGCCGCCGTTGCAGGGGCGTCTTGCCGGTCTCGGTGCCCGCGAGCAGTCCCGCGATGCGGCCGAGTTCGGTCGACGGCCCGGTCGCGACGACCAGTCCCTCGCCGCGGCCGTGCACCACCTCGGTGCCGCGATAGAGCATCGAGGACCGGTCGCCGAGGGGCGCGTCGGCCGCCGGTATCGCCTCGGCGCGCTTCTCGACCGCCTCGGACTCGCCGGTCAGCGCGGCCTCGGCGGCGCGGAGCTGCGCGCTCTCGAGCACCCGCAGGTCGGCGGGGACCACGCGGCCGGCGTCGAGCAGGACCACGTCGCCGGGCACGAGCTCTTCGGCGGGGAGGTCGACCACGCGGTCGTCGCGCCGGACCTGCGCCCGCGTGGCGGCCATCTTTCGGAGCGCCTCCATCGCGCGCTCCGCACGGAACTCCTGCACGACGCCGATCACGGCGTTGAGCACGACGATCACGACGATGGCGATGGTGTCGGCGACCTCGCCGATGAAACCGGAGACGATCGCCGCGCCGATGAGCAGCAGGATGAGGAAGTCCCTGAACTGGTCGAGCACCATGCCGCCGACCGTGCGCTGTTCACCCTCGGGCAGCGCGTTGAGGCCGACGGCCTCGAGCCGGGCGGCGGCCTCGGCGGCGGAGAGGCCGGTGCGGGGGGCGTCGAGCGCATCGAGCGCCTCGGCGGCCGGGAGGGAGTGCCAGGGCGAGCGACCGGCGACCGGAGGGCCGCTGTCCGCGCCGGCGGGCATCATCCCTCCCCGGCCGATGCGCCGTGGCCGAGGCGCGCGCCCGTGGGGGTGACCGCGAGTCCGCCGCGGGCTGTCTCGCGCAGCGAGGGCGGGATGCTCCGGCCCACCTGCGACGCCGCCTCGACGACCTCGTCGAAGGGGATCGGGAACTCGATGCCGGCGAGCGCCATCTCCATGGCGGCGAGCGCGACCGCGGCGCCGGTGGCGTTGCGCGCCACGCACGGGACCTCGACGAGGCCTCCCACCGGGTCACAGACCAGGCCGAGGAGACCCTGGAGCGCGAGCGAGGCGGCGTGCCCGGAGCACGCCGGGGTCCCGCCGGCCATCTCGACGCCGGCCGCCGCCGCCATCGCCGCCGCCGAGCCGATCTCGGCCTGGCAGCCGCCGGCCGCGCCCGAGAGCGAGGCGCGGGTCGCGATCACGCCTCCCACGGCCGCCGCGGTCAGGAGCGCGTCGACGAGCGGCTCGTCGCCGGCGCCGAGCGAGTCGGCCACGGTGAGGAGCACGCCGGGAAGCACCCCGGACGCGCCGCCGGTCGGGGCCGCGACGATCCGGCCCATCGAGGCGTTGACCTCGGCCACGGCGAGCGCGGAGGCGAGTGCCTCGGTGAGCGGGCCGGCGAGCGGGCCGCGGGCGCCGGTGGCGAGCAACGCCGCGTCGCCGCCGGACAGGCCGGAACGGGAGCGCGCCCGGCCGGCGCGGCCCGCGTCGACCGATTCGCGCATCACGCCGAGGGTCGCGCGCATGCCGGCGCGGACCTCCTCGGCCACTCGTCCGGTCTCGAGCACTTCGAGCGCGAGGGCGGCCGCGGCGAGCGAGCCATGCACCTCGGCATCGGCGAGGAGGGAGGCGAACGACGTGTGGGCCACGGGGCACTCCTTTCTGACGAGCGGATTGTACCCCGTAGGAGGTCACGCGAGGCGCGGCAGGCTGATCGCGGATCGGGTATTGACGGACGCTATCACGCAGGAGTAGCATGCATTCCTGTAGGACTTAGCACACACTAAGGCTCGACGGCGAACGATACCCCCGGCACGCCGACCACCGCGCGTCCCACGAGTTCGACCGACCCGACCGTCTCAACAGGAGGCCCGCATGTCGCCCACGGAGTCCGCAGCCACCGCCCAGCCGGCAGCAGCCGCGACCACCTCGCTCGATCGTGTCCGCGGCGGACAGTGTTTCCACATCTGCCGCATCGATGACGAGATGGCGCGCATCACGGCGCTGCGCTTCGGGATCGCCGAGGGCTCGACCGCCTCGTGCGTGACGCGTCTGCCCGCCGGGCCGATCATCGTGCGCTCCGGGCGCCAGGAGATCGCCATCGGCCGGGGACTCGCCCGTCGCATCGAAGTCACCGCCGCGGGGAAGGGGAGCGCCGATGCCGGCTGAGGGCCACTGTCACGCGCCGGCGGTCACGCCGAGCCGCGAGGGCGCCGCGCGCGTCGTGCTCGCCGGCAACCCCAATGTGGGCAAGTCGGTCGTCTTCAACGGCCTGACCGGCACGTACGCCGAGGTCAGCAACTTCCCCGGCACCACCGTCGAGGTGCTGCGCGGCAGCTTCGGCGAGGCCGACCTCATCGACACCCCCGGGGTCTACGGGGTCTCGGCGTTCAACGACGAGGAGCGTGTCGCGCGTGACGTGATCCTCGAGGCCGACGTGATCATCAACGTGGTCGACGCGGTGCACCTCGAGCGCGACCTCTTCCTGACACTCCACCTGCTCGACATGGGCAAGCGCATGGTCGTCGCCCTCAACATGGCCGACGAGGCGCGCGCGACCGGTGTCTCGGTCGACCGCGACCTGCTCGAGGACCTCCTCGGCGTGCCGGTGATCGAGACGGTGGCGGTGCGGGGCGAGGGGATCGCCGAGCTCAAAGCCCGCGCGCTCTCAGACGCGCGCGTGGGCCACGCCGATCCGGCGCTCGAGGCCGACCTCGTGCTCGCCGCCTCCCGCGTCGGGTCGCGCGGCGAGGGGCTGCTGCTGCTCGAGGGCGACGCCGGGGTGGCCGAGTGCCACGGGACCGAGCCGGGCGAGCAGCGCGACGAGATCTACCTGCGCCGTCGTGAGCGGGTCAACGACATCGTCGGCCACGTGGTGGAGCACACCACCGAGGGCGCCGGGTTCGCGGCCAAGCTCTCGGCCGCGATGATGCACCCGGCCACCGGCCTGCCCCTCCTCGGCCTGCTGCTCTTCGGGATGTACAAGGTGCTCGGCGAGCTACTCGCGGGCGAGGTCGTCGACTGGCTCTCCGGCGACGTCTTCGAGGGCCGGTTCGTGCCGGTCGTCGAGGGGCTCGTCGGCCGGGTCCTCGCCGAGGGCGGCGCGCTCCACACGATCCTCGCCGGCGAGTTCGGCGTGCTCACGATGACCCCCACCTACCTGCTCGGCGTGATCCTGCCGCTCGTGACCGGCTTCTACGTGCTTCTCGCGCTTCTCGAGGACTCCGGGTACCTGCCGAGGATCGCCGCTCTCGCCGACCGCGCGCTCACCGGCATCGGGCTCAACGGCCGCGCGATCATCCCGCTCATCCTCGGGCTCGGCTGTGTGACGATGGGCACGCTGACCACGCGCATCCTCGGCAGCAGGCGCGAGCGGTTCATCGCGACCGCGCTCATGGCGATCGCCGTGCCGTGCTCGGCGCAGATCGCGGTCATCGCGGCGCTCATGGCCGGGGTGGGACCGGCCTACGCCGCCGGGTACTTCGCCGCGCTCCTCGCGATCTTCGTGGGTGTGGGCACCGCGCTCAACCGCCTCTCGCCGGGCGTTTCGACCGACCTGCTCATCGACCTGCCGAGCCTGCGGGTGCCCCGCGTCGACAACGTGCTGCGCAAGACCTTCATGAAGGTCTACCACTTCATGAAGGAGGTCACGCTCTTCTTCATCGTGGGCGCCGCGCTCATCTCCACGCTTGAGGTCACCGGCGCGCTCGAGGGCATCCAGGCGCTCGCCACGCCGCTCACCGTGGGCTGGCTCGGCCTGCCCGCCGAGGCGGCGACCGCCTTCGTGATGGGCTTCGTGCGCCGCGACTTCGGCGCCGCCGGTTTCTTCACGATGGACCTCACCGCCGCCCAGCTCCTCGTCTCGATGGTCACCATCACGCTCTTCGTCCCCTGCATCGCGAGCGTCATGGTCATCTGGAAGGAGCGCGGCGGGCGCTACGTCCTCGGCCTGTTCGCGGCCTCGGTCGGCATCGCGTTCGTCGCGGGCGGACTGCTCGCCCGGCTGGTGGGGGTGGCGTAGGTGGTCGCCCGCCTCTGTCCTGTCTGCGGCATGGACGCCGCCGAGGAGGTCCGCTGCCCGCGGTGCAACGCCCTCAAGGTGCTCCCGTGCGCCGGCGCGTGCTCAGCGTGCGGGCAGGGGAGCGGCTGCGGCGAGGCCACGGGCGACGGTGCTGCCGCCGGTCAGGCGGACGTCCGGGAGCGGATCGGCGCCGCGCTCAGACCGCGGGGACGACGCGCACGCCGGTGACGCCCTCGGCGGTCGCGATGCGCGCGAGCGCATCCTCGCCAACCTCGAGGTCGGTCTCGATCAGCATGAGCGCGTCGGCCCCCCGGCGCTCGCGTGAGACCTGCATGCCGGCGATGTTGACGGCCTCCTCGGCGAGGACCGCGGTCACGGCGGCGACCTCGCCGGGGCGGTCGAGGTGCGCGACGAGCAGCAGCGGCAGGTCGCCCGTCACCTCCACGTCGTAGCCGTCGATGCGGGTGAGCACCACGTCGCCGCCGCCGAGCGAGGAGCCCTCGAGGGTGGCGGTGCGGCCGTCGGGTGAGGAGAGTTCGAAGCGCGCGGTGTTCGGATGCGCCTGGCCGAGATCGACATCCACGAAATCGACACAGAGCCCCGCCTGCTCGGCGAGGCGCACCGCGTCGCGGATCGACAGGTCGTCGGGTGCGATGCCGAGGAGCCCCGCCACGAGCGCCAGATCGGTGCCGTGACCTCGGCCGGTCGAGGCGAAGGAGCCGTGCAGCCCGATGCGGGCGTGGGCCGGCGTGGACCCGAAGACGGCACGCGCGAGCAGACCGAGCCGCACCGCCCCGGCGGTGTGACTCGACGACGGCCCGACCATGACCGGCCCGACCACGTCGAAGAGGCTGCGTTGGCGTGTCATTCGCTGATTGTACCCTTCGGAAACGGCCGATTGTGCACGGCCCAGGCCGGGAGTATCATCGGTGCGCGCTCAGGCGCTGTTCAGGCAAGCGACGGAAGGAACCAAGATGTCCCAACCCGCATTCGGCCAGAAGCAGGTCATGCTCCTCCTCGTGGTGGTGGCGGTCCTGCTCGCGGCCATCGTCGGCGTGCTCGTGTTCCAGAACATGAACTCGCCGGCCATCCCGTCGGCCGAGGGGACCGTGCCGCCGCCCACGGGCGCGCAGCCGCCCGCCGGCATGCCGGGCGCAGGCGCCCAGGCGCCCGCGGTCGAGTTCGACCCGGCCACCGCTCCCGCGGTGCCCGAGGGCCAGACCCCCTCGGACTACGTGACCGCCTACTACGAGGCGTGCGCGGCCAAGGAGTACGACACCGCGTTCGGGCTGCTGCCGGTCGCCTCGCAGCAGTACTACGGCGACGCGAGCGCGTTCGCCGCGACGCTCGAGAGCTACGGCGTGACCGAGTTCCGGGTCGACGCGCCGGTCGAGAACGGGGACACCGTCTCGGTCGTCGGATGGCAGGAGGCCCAGGGCATGAGCTTCGGCTACGAGTGGACCTTCGTGAAGGCCGACGACGGCACCATGCGCGTGAAGGCGCGCACCATGGCCGGCACCCAGTAGCCAGCTTCGAACACGTTCGAATCCCAGCACGCCGCCCCGCGAGCCTGTCGGGGCGGCGTGCTAGTCTTGTGCGGTGATGAGCGCGCCTTCGAGCCGGTTCCTGGTACCTGGCACAGACCCTGACGTCGCGGCCGCGTACGCGGCCCTCGTCGAGCGCGCCCGAGACGAGGTCTTCGGGTTCGAGGAGGAGGTCGTGCTCCTCGACATCGAGACCACCGGGTTCGACCCTGAGCGCGACGCGGTGATCGAGATCGCGGCGGCGCTCATGCGCGGCCCCGAGGTCGTCGGCACCTTCGAGACCTTCGTCGACCCCGGCCGACCCATCCCGCTCGAGATCACCCGCCTCACCGGCATCGACGCCCGGGCCGTGGCGGGGGCCCCGGGCCCCGAGGCGGCGGCGCTCTCCCTCGCGGAGTTCGTGGGCGGGCGCGACACCGTGGCGCACAATGCGCCGTTCGACCGCGGCTTCCTCGAGCGCCTCGCCGGCGCCTCGCGCTTTCCCGGGGAGTGGATCGACACCCTCCAGCTCGCGCTCATCGCATTCCCGCGCCTGACCAGCCACCGGCTGCGCGACCTCTCCGAGGCGCTCGGCGGCCCGGTGCCTTCGCATCGCGCGCCCGACGACGTGCGGGCCCTCATGACCGTGTGGCGCGCGACGCTCTGCGGGCTCGCCGACCTCGGCCCGGCGCTCCTCGGCAGGCTGGCCGCGCTCTCGCCCGACACCTCCTGGCCCGCGCGCGCCGTGCTCGCGCATCTCGCCGCCGGCGGCACCGCGAGCGCGTTCGACCTGCGAGACGCGCGCCGCTCCCGGGTGAGTGCCGAGCGGTGCCCCGCGCTGCTCGACGCTGAGGAGATCGAGTGCGCGTGCCCCGAGCCCGACGAGGTCGCCGCCGAGTTCTCGCTCGAGGGCGTCGCGGGCCGCATGTACGACGGCTTCGAGCGGCGCGACGAGCAGGCGGCGATGGCTCGCGCGGTGGTCGGGGCGTTCGCGACCGACACGCACGCCGCGATCGAGGCGGGCACGGGCGTGGGCAAGTCGCTCGCCTACCTCGTGCCCGCGGCGCGGTTCGCGCTGCAGAACGGGGTCGCCGTGGGCGTGGCGACCAAGACCAACGCGCTCATGGACCAGCTGGTCCACGGCGAGCTGCCGGCGCTCTGCGCAGCACTCGACGAGGAGCTGCGATTCGTCTCGCTCAAAGGTTACGACCACTACCCCTGTCTTCGGAAGCTCGAGCGCTACGCCGGCGCGCTCGGGTCGGCCGCCACCGACCCCTCCACCCTCGGCGTCATCGCCGCGCTCCTCGCGTGGGTCGCGCAGAGCAGCTGGGGGGACCTCGACGCCACCAACGTCCACCTGCGCCGGGAGGTCCGCGCCGAGGTGGCCGCCTCGGTCGCCGACTGCACGCGCAAGCGGTGCCGCTACTTCCCCGACCTGTGCTACCTGCACGGCGCGCGCCGCCGGGCCTCCTCGGCCCACATCGTGGTCACCAACCACGCGCTGCTCTTCCGTGACGTGGTCGCCTCCGGCGGGATCCTGCCGCCCGTGCGCCACTGGATCGTCGACGAGGCCCACGCGGTCGAGTCCGAGGCGCGCAAGCAGCTCTCGATGGAGTGCTCGCGCCTCGAGCTCTCGGTCGTCCTCGGCGCACTCGGAACGTCGCGGGGCGGCCTGACCGAGACGCTGCGTTCCGCGGCGCGCACGCTCGGTCTCGCCGAGGACCCCGGCTTCACCTCGGCGCTCGGCGAGATGGACCGCTCGCTGGCCGAGGCGGGCACGCTCGCCGGCTCGTTCTTCGAGTTCCTCCACGACGTGGTCCCCGCAGAACGGACCGACGGCGGCTACGACACCACCGAGCTCAGGGTCGACGGAGCGGTGCGCGAGGGCGGGCCGTGGGGAACGGTCTGCCGGGTGGGCACCTCGCTCGCCGGCCGGCTCGAGGCGGCGCTGCTCGCCGGGCGCCGCCTCGTCTCGCTGCTCGAGACCGTCGGCCCGGGCGGCACGGAGGTCCGGGCCGACCTCACCGGGCTCATGACGCGCCTCGCGGACCAGCACATCGCGCTCGTGACCGTGCTCGACGGCGAGGCGAGCGAGTACGTGTACCACGTCACGATCGATCGCCGCCCCCAGGCGCGGGCGGATCGCCTCGCCGCCTCCCGCCTCGACGTGGGCGAGGTGCTCGCCGAGGAGTTCTTCCCGCGCACGCGCTCGGTGGTCTTCACCTCGGCCACGATCGCCACCGGCGAGGACTTCGGCCACTTCGCCCGCTCGACGGGACTCGAGCGCCTCGGCGCGGAGCGCTGGCGCCACCTGCGGCTCGCCTCCTCGTACGACTTCGAGCGCCAGATGGTGGCGTTCGTGCCCACGGACCTCGCGCGCCCGGGCACGCCCGAGTACCTCCCGCGCCTCGAGGCGCTGCTGCTGCCTGTCCACCGGGCGATGTCGGGTTCGGTGTTGACCCTCTTCACGAACCGCCGCGACATGGACCGGCTCTACCACGCCATCGCCCCGCGCCTCGCCGACGAGGACCTCCCGCTGCTCGTGCAGAGCCGGGGCGTCTCGGCCAAGCGGCTGCGCGACGAGTTCCTCGCCGACGAGCGCACCTCGCTCTTCGCGACCAAGTCGTTCTGGGAGGGGTTCGACGCGCGCGGCGACACGTTGCGGTGCGTGGTCGTGACCAAGCTGCCCTTCGGGCACGTGGGCGACCCGCTCCACCAGGAGCGCGAGGAGCGCTACGGCCGCGCGGCGTGGGAGCGCTACTACCTGCCCGAGGCGATCATCGAGCTCAAGCAGGCCGCCGGGCGTCTGATCCGCTCCTCGACCGACACCGGGGTGCTCATCATCGCCGACCCGCGCGTGCTGACCGCCGCCTACGGCCGGCGGTTCCTCGGCGCGCTGCCCGTGGCCGACGTGGAGCGGGTCGAGGCCGCCGAGGCCGTGCGCCGCATGGCGGAGCGGTTCGGGCGCGACCGGACGGCGGCAGCGGAGCGCTAGGTGGTCGTCGTGTCGGGCCGCTCACGCTCACGCACCGCGAGCCCGCGAACCGCGTCCCGCAGCTCTTCGGGCGCGAGCACCTCGGCGTCGCCGAGGTAGGAGAGCACCTGCCGCGCGAGCCACGCGGTGCCCGCGAAGGCCACCTCGACCTCGGTCGCCTCGCCCTCGCCTCCGCCGGCCACCACGCGCACGCCGGGCCAGTCGCGCTCGGGGACCGCGGTCCCGGGCGCGAGGCGGATCCGCGCGACGGGAAGCGCGCCCGACGGCACGGCGGTGCCCGCCGGGGCCAGGCCGCGCCCGACCGAGCGCTCCTCGAGGAGCTCCGCCTCGCGCACCCGGTCGAGGCGGAACGTCCGCGGCCCGTCCGCCAGGCGGCAGTAGGACTCGGCGTACCAGGCGCCGCGCTCGTTGAAGAGGGAGTAGGGCTCGATCACCCGCTCGGTCTCCTCCTCGCTCCCCGCGGTGCGATAGGCGATCCGCACGCACGCGCCGCTCGCGGCGCCGCGAGCGAGCGTCGCGGAGATGCCCGGGTCCGTCGCAGAGGCGGCCCGGATGACCCGCTCGACCTCGGCCGCGTCGGTCTCGCTCGTCGCCTCGAGCAGGCGCACCACCAGCGGGTCGGTGGCGGTGCGACCCGCGAGCTGCAGCGCGGTCGCGAGCGCGCGGGACTCCTCGGCGGTCAGGCGCACGGTGCGGTCGAGCGCCGGGATCGAGCCGAACACGTGCACCGCGCCGTCCTCGGTGTAGACCGGGACGAGGTCGCCCGGCGCGTAGGGCGCCACGCCGCACATCGAGAGGAGCGAGAGGTCGTCGGCGAGCGTGGAGGGGTGCACGCCGAGGGAGCCCGCCAGCTCGGCGAGGTCGAACTCGGCGTCCCGCTCGAGCGTGCCGAGGAGCGCGAGGAGGCGACGGGCCTTGCCCGCGGCCGACTCCCTAGGCATGGGCGGCCTCCGCCCGCTCGAGGCCCCCGGCGAGCGCCGTCACGAGGCGCGCGGGCGCGACGATGTCGATCCCGGGCCCGTGCGCGAGGGCCCAGCGCAGGACCGCGCGCTCATCGCGGGCGGTGATCCGCCACAGCAGTCCGCCGTCGGGTGCCTCGGCGAGCGTGCCCCGTCCGCCGGTGAGCGCGGGCGCCGACCACGCGCGCCCGGGCGCGAACCGGATCGTGGCCTCGAAGGCCGGCGTGGCGCCGTACTGGAACGGCAGGCCGATGAACGATCCCACGTCGAAGCCGTCGGGCACCTCGAAGTCGGGGGTCTTGGGACGCGCGGCGTGCACCGAGAGCGCGGCCATCCTCGAGACGGCGTAGACGCGCACCTCGTCGATGCTCACGTCGCGGCCCACGAGGTACCAGCGCCCGTCACGCAGGAACAGGCCGAGGGGCTCGACCTCGTGGGGCCGGCTCGCTCCCGCCGCGTTGGTGTAGTCGTAGGTCACCCGCTTGCGCCTCGCCGAGGCCGACGCGAGCTCGGCGACCGTGGCGCCCTGGACGTCGGGCTCCTCGTCCGCCACGCGCACGGCGACCGGCGCGGGCGGCGCGACGACCCCGGTGAGCTTGTGGATCGCCCGGCGCAGCTCGGCCGGGAAGGGAAAGGCCGGGTCGTCGAGGAGGGCCGCGCCCACGGCGCGCAGCGCGAGCTCGTCCTCGGCGGAGAGCGGGACCTCGGAGCAGAAGGAGCGGGAGGCGTCGAGGAGGTAGCGGCCGTCGGCGGTCGAGTCGACCACGAGCCCGGCGGCGCGCAGATCGTCCTTGTCGCGCTCGAACATCCGCAGGAACGCCGCCTCGTCCTGGTCGCTGCCGTAGCCCTCGACCTCGAGGCGGATGCGCTCGGCGGTCACCGGCGTGCGCGTGTCGGCCAGGAACATGGCGAGGTTGATGATCCGCTCGGCGGGGTCCGGCACACGGCCTCCTCGGCTCGACGTGGGTCGCGACCCGATTCTATCCCAGTGGACGCGGGGAGCGCTCCCGGATCGGTCCCGGAAAAGGAAACGAGCCGCGTGGGGGGACGCGGCTCGTCTTCGTGAGCGGGCGTGGTCCGCCCCTGAGGGGGGGAGGAGAGGGCGGGTCGCCATGCTCTGCGAATCCTGAAAGCAACGCCCGTGCCAACCTGGCCCCGCAGGGCGACCCCCGCGCGGTCCGCGCGTTCGCGGGCGCTCGGTCCTTGGTCTACACTCGGGTGCGGAGGACGACGATGACGAACGAGCGCGACACGCCCGCACGGGCGACCCATCACGATACCGCCGCCGCAGAGATCGCCGCGCTCGAGCGGGCGGTGAGCGGGGCGCGAGACGCGTTCGGCGCCCGGGCGGTCCTCGGCGGGCTCACCGATGCCGAGGGGACCCTGCGGTTCCGGGCGTCGGCGCCGGTCGGCACCGGGCTGCCCGCGCCCTGGCACGCCGGCTCGGTCCCCGGGCTCGAGGAGGCGTTCGCGACGGGCGCCGTGACCCGGCTCGCGCCCTCCGTGGTCTCCGCGCTCCCCGGCCCGGCCGGCGAGGACGGCGCGGCGGCGGGCGAGGCGCTGCTCGTGCCCCTCGTGTCGCGCGGCGAGGCGCTCGGCGCGCTCGTGCTCGCGTTCGCTCCCGGCGTGCCGGTGCCCGAGCCCGCCGTGCTCGCGCTCCTCGGCGGACAGATCGGTCTCGCGCTCGAGGCGCTGCGCGACTGCGGCACGCTCACGCTCGAGGCGGCCGGGCTCGCCGACTGCGCGGCCCTGCTGGACCGCGTGCTCGACGTCGTCCCGGACGCGATCAAGGTGCTCGACCTCGACGGCCGGGTGCTCTACTGGAACCCGGCGAGCGAGCGTCTCTACGGCTGGAGCGCCGCCGAGGTCGAAGGCGAGCGCATGCCCCACGTCCCCGAGGACATGCGCCTGCGCGCCGTGCAGGACATCCGGCGCATCGCCGCGAGCGGCCGGCCGGTCGAGCGCGAGGCGATCGCGAGCCGCAAGGACACCACGCCGCTCGCCCTCCGCCTGGCCGTCGCGCCCTTCCACGACCGCGACGGCCATCCCGCCGGGGTGGTCTCGGTCGCGACCGCGCTCGCCGAGGAGTGCTCGGTGGCCTCACACGGCGACGAGTTCATCGGGGCGGTCGCCCACTCGCTCAAGGCGCCGCTGACGGCGATCGTGGGCTTCGCGCAGTTGCTCTCCCGGCCCGAGATCCTCGAGGACGCCGGCCGCAGGAACCGGACGCTCAAGGCGCTCGAGGAGCGCGGCGCGCGCATGGCCACGCTCGTCGACGACCTGCTCCTCGCGACGCGCCTCGCCGAGGAAGGCCTCGAGCTCGCCATCGAGCCCACCGACCTCGCGGGCGTGGTGACCGAGGTGGTGTCGCGATTCGAGAAGGCGGCGCGGCACGCGCGCTTCGTGATCGACTACGACGCCTCGATGGGGCCGGTGCCGCTCGACCGGCGCCGCATCGACCAGGCCCTCTCGAGTCTCGTCGAGAACGCGGTCCGCTTCGCGCCGCCGGGCAGCGAGATCCACGTCGCGGTCCGGCTCGAGGGCGCGCAGGCGGTGGTGGAGGTCACCGACCTGGGTCCGGGGCTGGCCGAGGACGAGCGGGAGCGTGTCTTCGACCGCTACTATCGCGGGCAGGCGGGCACGAACCCCGACGCGCCGGGCCTCGGTCTGGGCCTCTATCTGGCGCGGATGATCGCCGAGGCCCACGGCGGCAGCGCGACGGTCGGCGGAGAAGCGGGTAGAGAGAGTACGTTCGGACTTCGTATCCCGGCCGGGTAGTCGGCCGGCGGACGGATCGCGGTTCGAGGAGGGGCAGACGTGGACCAGGATCGACGACCCGACGACACGACGCCGACCGCGGCGCCGGGCACCACCTCAGGGGCCGGAGGCGTGCCGCCCACCGCGGTGGCTACCGCGACCCCGCCGCCTGCCGGGCCGCCCCGGCGCGGCTCGAGAGGGCTCATCGCGGCCGTGGCGGTCATCGCGGTCGTCGCGCTCGGCGTCGCGGGCTGGATGTACCTGAGCACCGCGGGCGCGCAGCGGGCCGCGGTGGAGCGGCTCGACGAGGCGACCGCGCTCGTGGAACAGGCCGACGCGGTGGTCCTCGACGTCGACGAGATCGTCCGCGCCCCGATCGACGAGGGGCTCGGCGAGCGGGCGTCCGAGGTCGCCACGCAGGTGCCCGACGCCATCGCCGCCCTCGACGACGCGCTCGCGCTCATCGCCGAGGCGCGTCCCGACCTGCCCTCGGGCGACGTGGCCTACGCGGTCGCGCTCCGTGACTCCGCCGAGGCCCGCATCGAGATGCTCGAGCTCGCCGGCCCGATCCTCGAGGCCAACCGCAAGGCGTCGGTCGCGATCACCGCGTCGACGGCCGGCTGGGACCTGATCCTCGAGGCAGAGACGCTCTCCACGCAGGCCGCGCAGGAGTACAGCAAGCTCACCCGCGAGGGCGTCACGCGCTCGACCGATCTCGCGAACGAGGCGATCGCCAAGACGAACCAGGCGCGCGCCCTCTTCAGCGAGGCCGCGACAGGGTTCCCGGAGGTCGATTTCTCGGCCTACGTCGAGTACACGGAGAAGAAGGTCGCCGCGCTCGAGATCTCCAAACAGGCCGACGTCGCGTGGCTCAACGGCCGGATCGCCGACGCGAACACCCTCGGCGCCCAGTACAACCAGGCCGAGCAGGAGCTCGCCCAGCTCGCGGCGGCGCTGCCCTCCTCGCCCGTGGTGCTCGTCGCCGCGGCGTACGAGCAGGTCGCGACCGCGCCCACAGAGGCCTACTTCGAGGCGCGGGCCCGCGCGACCGCGGCGGACGCGCGGTTGCGGGCCACGAACGGCGACCTCGAGAACGGCGATGGCGTCACGGAGCCGCCCGCCGAGGAGACCGGGACCGGCGAGGCGGCGCCCGAGTAGCGCGTCACTCCTCGGCGTACCCGCTGCCGAGCTCGGCGAGCGCGCGCACGTCGAGGATCGTCACGCGCTTGCCGTGGACCTCGACGAGGCCGTCGTCGCGCAGGCGGGCGAAGGCGCGCGAGAGCGTCTCGGGCACGGTGCCGAGCGCGGCGGCGAGGTCACCCTTGCTCATGCCGAGCTCGATCTCGAGCCCGGTCGCCGAGGGGCGGCCCACCCCGAGGGCGCGCTGGAAGAGGTAGCGGGCGAGCCGCGCCGGGACGTCGAGCGAGAACGACTGGACGACGCTCGTGAAGTTCACGACCCGGTTCGCGAGGTCGCTGATGACCGCGCGGGCGACCGCGGGCTCGGTCTCGATCAGCTCCCAGAGCGCCGCGCGCGGCAGCCATGCGACCGTCGCCGGCGTGGTGGCCTCGGCGTTGGCGGGGTACCGGCCGCCGGCCAGCGCCGCGACCGCCGCGACGGGGTCGCCCGCCTCCATCGTCTCGAAGAGCATCCGCTTGCCGTCGGCGCCGAGGTGGAACACGTGAGCCCTGCCGGCCACGAGCACGCCGAACTCGTCGGCGAGGTCGCCCTCGGTCACGAGTCGCGAGCCCCGCGGCACGTCGCGCACGCGGGCCGCGCGAGCGAGGCGCTCGACCGCCTCAGCGCTCGCGTCGCGCCACAGGCGGCACGCCCGCAGGGCGGCGAGGACGTCGGGGCGGGGGATGGAGGCGGGATCGGGCACGGCACTCCTCGGCGGACGGGAGCGGCCCGTCGGGCCGGCTCGCGGTCGGGCGGTCTGTCGGTCGGGCGGACTGTCGGTCGGGCGGGCGGGAAGCGGACCTGCGCCGCTGCGCTCAAGATTCTCGCCTTACTTGACCGCCGTCAAGGTGGCCGTGCGGGCCGCGGCGTAGGCTCGTCGTGTCGGCTGCGACAGAGAGGCAGGCAGGAGTGAGCGACCGGTTCGCCGAGAAGATGCGCGACAAGGATGTGGTGAAGGACACCCGTCTGCTCGCCGACTTCGCGGTGATCCACTGCCGGGGCCTCCACCCGCACGCCGAGCGTGCCCCGCTCGTGAGCGACGGACAGGCGCTCGGCGTCTACGGGCGAACGGCGCCCGAGGTCTGCGACGAGTGCGCGGAGCTGCTCGCGTACGCCGAGAGGCGCCGCGCCTTCTGCCCCAAGGAGCCCAAGCCGTTCTGCAGCTACTGCGACACGCACTGCTACCGGCCCGAGATGCGGGAGCGGATGCGTGACGTGATGCGCTACAGCGGCCCCCGCTCGATCCTGCGCGGGCACGCGATCGACTCGGTGCGCCACGTGATCGCCGGGCGCAAGGCGAAGCGCGAGGCCGAGGCGTCCCGGGCGACACGGGACAGCGCCGGGGAGTAGACGACAGCTCGACCATGACCGGCCGCACGCCGGCCGTACCGATGACAGCGAACCACCACCGAGCAGGAGGAACCACCATGAGCACCGCCACCGTGACCCGCCAGATCGTCCGCATCGACGAGGAGCTCTGCAACGGCTGCGGCCTGTGCGTCTCGCCGTGCGCCGAGGGCGCCATCGAGATGGTCGACGGCAAGGCCAAGGTCATCCGCGAGGAGCTCTGCGACGGCGCGGGCTTCTGCCTCGGCGTGTGCCCCACCGGGGCGCTCACGCTCGAGTACCGCGAGACCGTCCCGTTCGACCACGACGCCGCCGAGCCGATCATGGCCGAGAAGAAGGCGAACTACCTCGCGCAGCACTGCTTCCGCTGCGGCACCTCGGAAGACGACCGTCCGCTCCTGCCGGTGCGCACCGGCGGCGAGAGCACGTGGGTCTGCACGCGCTGCATCCCGGCGCTCATCCACGGGTAGGCATCAGGTATCCGCGGGAGCCGCCCGGCGGCCCCGTCCGACATGGCCGATTCACGAGGGAAGGACCGACATGTTCTGTAACCAGTGTGAACAGACCGCCAAGGGGGTCGCCTGCACCACCGTGGGCGTGTGCGGCAAGAAAGAAGACGTCTCCGCCCTGCAGGACCTGCTCGTCAACGCGTGCCGTGGGCTGTCCACGGTCGCCATCGATGCGGCCGCCCGCGGCATCGACACCACCGAGGCCGGCCGGTTCGTGGCCGACTCGCTCTTCACCACGCTCACCAACGTCGACTTCGACGCGGCCTCGATCGCCGAGAAGGTCGACGAGGCGGTGCGGCTGCGCGAGGAGATCGCGTGCGAGACGTGCGCCGAGGTCGAGGGCGCGTTCGTCGACCTCACGCCCGCCATCGGCGTCGAGGCGATGAGCGCCCAGGGCGCCGAGCTCGGCAGCCCGTGGGACACCACCCGTGACGACGACGTCCAGGCGCTCCAGCAGACCACCCTCTACGGCCTCAAGGGCGTGGCGGCCTACGCGCACCACGCCCGCGTCCTCGGCCAGGAGGACCCGGCCGTCTACGCCTACCTCTTCAAGGCGCTCGACGCGCTCGGCGACACCTCGCTCGACCTGAACGCCTGGGTCGCGCTCACGCTCGAGTGCGGCGAGGTCAACCTGCGCACCATGGAGCTGCTCGACGCCGGCAACACCGGCACCTACGGGCACCCGGTGCCCACCGAGGTCCCTCTCGGCCACCGGCCCGACAAGGCCGTGCTCATCTCCGGCCACGACCTGCGCGACCTGCAGCTGCTGCTCGAGCAGACCGCCGGCAAGGGCATCGACGTCTACACGCACGGCGAGATGCTGCCCACGCACGCCTACCCCGAGCTCAAGAAGCACCCTCACTTCTACGGCCACTACGGCACCGCGTGGCAGAACCAGCACAAGGAGTTCGCCGAGTTCCCCGGCGCGATCCTCATGACGACCAACTGCCTCATGCCGCCGCGCGACGAGTACAAGGAGCGCCTGTTCACGAGCGGGCCGGTGCACTTCCCCGGCGTCCCGCACGTCGACGGCGACTTCTCGGCCGTGGTCGACAAGGCGCTCGCCATGAGCGGGTTCGCCGAGGAGACCGACGGCGGCAGCGTGCTCGTGGGCTTCGGCCGCAACACGGTGCTCGGCGTGGCGCCGCAGGTCATCGACGCGGTCAAGGACGGCGCGATCAAGCACTTCTTCCTGGTGGGCGGCTGTGACGGCGCGAAGCCGGGCCGCAACTACTACACCGAGTTCGTCGAGCAGGCCCCGGCCGACACCGTGGTGCTCACGCTCGCGTGCGGCAAGTTCCGCTTCTTCGACAAGCAGCTCGGCGACATCGGCGGCATCCCGCGCCTGCTCGACGTCGGCCAGTGCAACGACGCCTACTCCGCCATCAAGATCGCCGTCGCGCTCGCCGACGCGCTCGAGGTCGGCGTGAACGACCTGCCGCTCTCGATGATCCTGTCGTGGTACGAGCAGAAGGCCGTCGCGATCCTGCTCACCCTGCTCCACCTCGGCATCACCGACATCCGCCTCGGGCCGACCCTGCCCGCGTTCATCACCCCCAACGTCTTGCAGGTGCTCGTGGACACCTTCGACATCAAGCCCATCGCCGAGACCGCCGAAGAGGACCTGCGCACCATCCTCGGCACCGAGGCGGCGTAAGCGCCGTGCACCGGGTCCTCGTCATCGCGCTCGCCTCGGTCGCCGTGGCCGTCGCCATCGCCGGAGCCGCCTTCGCGTTCGGGACGCCGCAGTCACCACCCCCGCCTGCGGCGGTCCCCGCCCCCGTCCCCGCTCCCGGGATCTCCGGGAGCGGGGCGGCTCCCGGCGCCCCGGACGGCGGCGGGCAGCCGATGAGCGGCACGGTCGTGGTCGACGGCGAGGTCCCCGAGGCCGACCCGTCGAGCCCCTTCACCTTCCAGATCCCGGGGTGCCGCTGCCACAGCGACGACCCCGCGGTGGTCGAGGAGCACGCGCAGTACCGCCTCAACCAGTGCGCCGGCTGCCACCGCAGCCGCTAGGGTGACCGTTCGCCGACGACGCGTCGCCGGGGCGGGAGCCGGGTAGTACCCTCGTAGCATGGACGCGACCGAGGACACCCGACCCGCCCCCGCCGGCGCCCCCGCCGCGCGCTCCCGCGCGTGGGTCGCGCTCTCCGTCGCGGCCTCCGTGATCGTCGGCCTGGTCGCCTTCGGCGGGTTCGCGAACCACACCTACCAGGTCGGCCCCGGTCGCGTGACCGCCGAGGCGACGCTGGCGCCGCGTGGCGAGACCGCCGTGGTGGTCCCGCCGTTCGGGTCGATCTCCGCCCCCACCCACGCCGCGCCGCTGCGCTTCCGGCTCACCCTCGCCGAGGTCGACCTCGACGCCCTCCAAGCGCTCGCCGCCGGGGGCGTCCCCGACCCGGCGCTCACCGAGCAGCTGCAGGCCGACGCGCTGCGCGGGGCCCGCCGCGCGCTCGCCGAGGGACTGCTCGCCGCCGCGCTCGCCGCCGGGCTGACCGGTTGGGCGCTGCGGCACCGCTGGCGCGTGGTGGTCGCGGCGGTCGTCTGCGGCACGCTCGTGCCCGCCGCGCTGCTCGCCGCGGCATGGGCCTCCTACGACCTCGACGCCTTCCGCACCCCCTCCTACCGCGGCGCAGTCTCCTACGCCCCGTCGCTCATCGAGCTCGTGCAGCGCCGAGCCGAGCGCGTCGACGACCTGCGCCGTCAGGTCGAGAAGCTCGTGCGCGACCTGAACGGATACTACCGCGCGCCCCAGAGCTTCGCCGCGGCGGGCGCCCTCCCCGAGACCGTCCGCGTGCTCCATGTGAGCGACATCCACCTCGACCCGGTCGGCCTCGCGCTCACCCGCGAGCTCGCCGAGGAGTTCGACGTCGCCTTCATCGTCGACACCGGCGACATCAACCACTACGGCTCCACCGTCGAGGCGGCGGTCGCGGCGTCCCAGGTGCCCACGGGGTGGCCCTACCTCTTCGTGCCGGGCAACCACGACTCGCCGGGCATCGTCGCGGCCCTCGCTGCGCTCGACAACGTGCGCGTGCTCGACGCCTCGGCGACCGTCGAGGCGGGCGTGCGGGTCTTCGGCGTGGCCGACCCCGCGTCGCGCGGGTCGGGGGTCGAGCCCGCGGCCGGCCCCATGGAGCGCGAGGCGGCCTCCATCGCCCGGCGTCTCGGTGCGGCGGTCCGCTCGGGCGAGCCCACGCCCACCGTCATCGCGATCCATAACCCGGCGATGGTGCCGCCCTTCGAGGGCCTTGCGCCGCTCGTGCTCGTGGGGCACACGCACACGCCCGCGCTCTCCCGCCTCGGCGAGGGATGGCTGCTCGACAACGGCACCACGGGCGGCGTGCACTTCTCCGACACGCGCGAGGAGCCCCACATCCCGCACTCCGCCTCGATCCTCTACTTCACCGCCGAAGAGCCCCGCCGCCTCGTGGCGATCGACCAGATCGAGGTGTCCGGGCTCGCCGGACAGTCGTCGCTGCGACGGACCGTCATCGACGCCGATCTGCTCCACGGGGCGCAGTGACGCGCGGGGCGCGACCGCCGGCGGGGTGCAGTATCATGTCCTCGGATGGCGCGGCGCCGTCGCGGTGCCACGAGCCGTACGGATCCGGAGGAACGTATGTCCCGCGCAGCAGAGCACCTTCACCATCTGGCGACCGTGATCGGCCCGCGGCCGGCGACCACCGACGCCGAGGCGGAAGCGGCCGACTACATCGAGTCGGTCTTCCGTGAGCACAGCGTCGCGGTCGAGCGGCAGGAGTTCGATGCGCCGCGCACCTACGCCTGGGCGTTCGCGCTCTACCACCTGCTCACCATCGCCGCGGCGGTCGCGTCGGGGTGGACGTTCCTCCTCTGGCCGGCGCTCGCGGTGGCGACGCTCACCGCGTTCCTCATGTGGATGGACCTCGACACGCGGTTCGGCCTCTCGGCATGGCTCCCGCCCAAGGGCCCGAGCCAGAACGTCATCGCGCGTCACACGCCCAAGACGCGCCGGGGCGAGCGCCCGACCCGCGTGATCATCGTCGCCCACTACGACACGGCCAAGGCCTCGCTCGCCTTCGCGCCGTCGATGGTCAAGAACTTCTCCGTCACCTTCGGCCTGATGAAGGCGTGCACGTTCGCAGTCCCCGCGCTCGTGCTCCTGGCGGCGCTGCCCTTCACCGCCGGCTGGCAGCCGTGGCTGTGGTACGTCACCATCGCCGCGAGCGCCTACCTCGCGGTCCCGCTCGTGATCAACGCCCACCGCGAGCTCGCGATGCCCGCGGTCGACGGCGCCAACGACAACGCCTCCGGGGTCGCCGTGATGCTCGGCGTGCTCGAGCGGATCGCCCCCTTCGCCGAGGAGAGCGGGACCACCTCGTTCCCGTCAGTGCGCCGGGGGAGGGCGGCCGCCGAGGCGGCGGGCGTCGTGCCCGAGGGCGCCGAGCTCTTCTACGAGGGCGAGGAGGCCGCGTCGCCTACCCGCGGCGCCGGCGACGACCTGACCGAGCTGCCTGACGACTTCCGCTGGGCCGAGACCCCCGCGCCCGCTCCCCGCGGGGCGGCACCCGCCGCGCAGGGCCGGCTCGAGTTCGAGACGATCGAGTTCGACGCGCTCGGCCCCGATGACGTCGGCGCCCGTCCGGCCGCGGTCCCGGACGGCTTCGGCGACGAGTCCCCCGGATTCGGCGGCTTCGGCGACGACGAGGCCGACGAGGGCTTCGACGCGCCCCGCCGCTCCGCGACGCGCCGCGACGAGACGCCTGCCCGCGGCGGCGTGGCCGACCGGGCCAAGGGGCTCCTCGGCAAGCTGGGGAGGCGGGGGCGCTCCGAGGATGAGGCGCCCGAGGAGGGATGGCTCGGCGTGGGCCGTGACTTCGACGTGCGCGAGACGGGTCGCAAGATCGGGTCGTGGGAGAACTTCGGCGAGGACGACGATGACGACGGCTTCGGGGCGAAGGGAGGCCGCGCGGGGGACGACCCCCTCGGCGATCCGGACTTCGCGGCGACCGAGGCCTCCCGGATCCGCAGGCGCGTGACCGAGCGCGTGGACCGGGCGCTCGCCGACAAGGAGGTCTGGTTCGTGGCGACCGGCGCCGAGGAGACCGGGACCTGGGGGATGCAGGCGTTCCTCGACGCCCACGGCCCCGACGTGCGCGGCGCGCTCGTCATCAACCTCGACAACCTCGGCTCGGGCGGGCTGCACATGGTCACCGAGGAGGGCATGGCGCGCCGCTACCGCGCCGACCGCCGCCTCCTGTCGGCCGGCAAGCGCGTGTCGCGCGAGAGCGAGCTGCCGGTGCGCACCCGTCCGTACCGGGGGCTGTCCACCGACGCGACGAGGGCGCTCGCGCGGGGCTACCGCGCGATGAGCCTCATGGCGTTCGACATCAACGGGCGCCTGCCGCACTGGCACTGGCCGAGCGACGTCGAGGAGCACGTCGACCCGCGCAACCTCGAGCACGCCGAGGCGTTCGTGACGGAGCTGGTCCGCGCGCTGTAACGCGCGGGGACGTCACTCTTCGTCGTAGGAGCGCTCCACCTCGACGCGCACGCGCCGGCGCCATGCGAGCCGGTCCGCGTAGAAGGCGAGGAGCGTGCCGGCGAGGGTGAGCGCCGTGGCGGCCCAGAAGACGGGCAGCATGAACGTGGAGCGCTGCAGCGCCACCACCACGATCGCGAACACGATGAAGCCGAGGTGCAGCAGGCCCGAGCCCGTCTTCACGAGGCGGCCCTCGGTGAGGTAGGAGGGTCCGCGCACGCCGGCGACCGTGAGCGCGACCACCCCGACCTGGATGAGCGCGGCGAGCGCCAGGTAGACCGCGAGCCCTGTCTGGAAGCTCGCCGAGAGCGCCCATGCCGCCAACCCCACGGCCACCATCCCCGCCGAGACGCCGATGAGCGCCGTGCGGTCGAAGAGCCGCTTGGGCACGCAGAGCCCCATGACCAGCACGAGCGCGACGACCTGCGGTGCGGCGATCGCGTTCATCCACCACACGAACCGCCCATAGCCGGCGATCTCGAATCCCGGTACGGAGCTCGACGCCCACCACACGTAGAGCGTGCCGAGGAACGACTGCACCCCGAGCGAGCCGAGGAGGGCCACGGTCAGCACCATGAGCAGGTAGTCCCACTGCTTCGCGTGCGCATCCGACATCGTCGCGGTCCTCCTTCCTTACAGGTAGCTGTGGGCGCCCGGCACGACGTAGGTGGCCAGGTAGGTGAGCACGAGCACGACGAACGAGAGGATCGAGAGCGCCGCGACCCAGCGCCACATCCCGGGCCGCCTGAGGTAGAGCCGTCCGTGGAGGACCGCGGTGTAGAGCAGCCACATCATGAGCGACAGGTTGACCTTGCCCGACCACCACCACGATTCGCCCTGCCAGGCGATGACCGCCCACGGGAAGCCGAGCAGCATGCCCGCGGTGAACGGGATGTAGCCGAGGCGGATCCAGCGGTAGGCCGTGGTCTCGAACGACGAGTGTCTGTGGCGCACCATGAGCAGGGTCGCCACGAACGAGATCGCGAAGGTCCCGTAGGCGAAGAAGAGCGCCGGCGGGTGCACCCACATGTAGGCGGTGTTGTAGTAGAACTGCCGCGCGCCCTCCATGCCCTGGTAGGCGCCCATCATCTGTCCGACGTTCCCGCTCGCCATCGCGGCGAGGTAGCCCGTGTACTGGCCGAGGAAGTTGGGCAGCGGCTCGGTGAACGGCTTGCCCCAGAACGCCGCGCCGAGCATGAGCAGCGCGAGGACCACGGTCACGCCGGGCAGCAACTGCTCGCGCTGGCGACGGATGCAGACCGCGAGCACGGCCACGGTGAGCGCCCAGACGTAGAGCTTCTCGGACTCGATCCACAGTGGTACGGCGACCCTGCCCACGACCAGGCCGGTGTCAGGGCTGACCACGACCGCCAGGTCGTAGAGGCGCCAGTGGAACCACGCGAGCACCACCTCGCCCGCCAGGAGGACCGCGGCGCTCGCGGCCACGGCGGGGCCGAGGTACCGGCGCATGTCGGGCACGACGGCGAGCGCCAGGAGGACGACCGCGATCGCCGGCAGGAGGGCCTGCAGGGGCGTGCCGATCGCGGCGAGCCGGGTTGTCAGCTGTTCGATCTCCGCCAGGGTCACGGCGGGGTTCATGGGCATCGACTCCGTCCGGTCGCGTCCGTTCAGTATACTGTGCACGCACGCCGGTGCACGCAACTCCGATGCCGCCTCGCACGACGCAAAGGTGCCGCATGAGCCCGAGCCGCCTCACCAAGTCCCTCCTGCGCAAGGCCATGGTCTCGTGGCGCGACGAGCCCACCCGCTACGACATCGAGGCCCTCCAGGCGAACACCGAGCGCGTGGGGCTCGTGATCCGCCTGCGCTGGGTCCTCGTCGCCGTGCTCGCCGTGTTCTCGCTCGTCGGCGGATGGGTCTACTCGCTCGAGGTGCCGCCGGCCGAGCTCGTCGACAACATGCGGATCCCGGCGCTCGCGATCGCGTTCGTCGTGCTCTACAACACCTACTACGCGCTCACCTACCGCCGCCTCGGCAACATCGCGTTCCTCAACCACGCGCAGCTGCTCTTCGACGTCATCGTCGTCACGGTGCTCGTCTACTACTCGGGCGGGGTGCACTCGTGGTTCTACGCGATGTACGCGCTGTTCGTGCTCGAGGCGGCCTTCATCCTGCCGAGGGTGCGCGACACGCTCATCGTCGCGGGCTTCTGCGCGCTCGGCTACGGGCTGGTGCTGTGGGGCGAGTTCTTCGGCGTGCTGCCGCACGTGGACATGCCCTTCACCGAGGGCGACCTCCACCTCAGCAGGACCTATGTCGCCGTGCGCTATCTGTGGCAGGTGGCGGTCCTCTGCGTCACGGCGGTGGTGGCGACCCGCATGACGGCGATCGTGCGCGACCGTGAGAAGCAGCTCATCGGCGCGACGATCGTCGACGAGCGCACCGGGCTCTACGACCGCAAGTACTTCCTGCGCGCGCTCACGAGCGAGCTGCTGCGCGCCGAGCGCGACGAGCGGCCGCTGTGGGTGCTCATGATCGACATCGACTCGTTCGGCCGGTTCAACCGCCTGTTCGGCATCCCGGCCGGCGACCGCATGATCGCCTCGGTCGCCGAGGCGCTCGTCCGCGCACTCGAGGAGTGCATGCTCTCACGCGACTCCGACACGAACGTGCTGGCGCGCTTCGGCGGGGAGGAGTTCGGTTTCCTGCTCGCCGAGGGCTGCTCGGGCGGCCCCCCGAGCGCCGAGGACGCCCTGCGCATCGCCGAGGCGGTCCGCTCCGCCGTCGCGGAGCTGCGTCTCGACGAGGCCGGGGTCACGGTCTCGATCGGCGGGGCCTCCTACCCCGAGCACGGCCCCACCGCCGACCTCGTGCTCTCCGCCGCCGACGAGGCGCTCCACACCGCCGCCACCGGCGGCGGCAACCGCATCGTGCTCGCGGGGCCGGAGTCGTGAGCCGCGCCGCGCGCCCGGCGGCGGTCGCGACCGGGGTCGTGCTCGCGGTGGCGTTCCTCGGCATCGCGGTCCGCATCCTGCTCGTGCCGGCCTACACCTCGCTGCTCGTGGGCGCGGTCGACTCGGCCGCGCTCGCCGACCTCCCGCAGGAGCAGACCCTCGAGCTCGCCGAGGAGGTCCGCGCCTACGTCGCCGGAGCTCCCGGCGCCACGCTCCCGGCCACGCTGCCCGACGGCCGTCCCGCTTTCGACGCGAAGGCGGTCTCGCACCTCGACGACGTCCGGGACGTGTTGCGCGGCGCGCTCGTCGCCACCGTGGCGGCGGCGCTCGTCGCGGGCGTGGCGCTCGGCATGCTCGCGGCCCGGGGCCGCGCGGACGCGCTCGCCCTCGCGCTGCGTGCGGCGGCCTGGGCCCTCGGCGGCCTGGTGGCCTTCGCGCTGCTCGTGGCGCTCGCCGACTTCGACCGGTTCTTCGCCGGCTTCCACGCGCTCTTCTTCGAGGCGGGGACGTGGCAGTTCGCCGCCGACGCCCTGCTCATCCGCCTGTTCCCCGAGCCGTTCTGGGCGGCGTCGGGCGCGGCGTGGGGCGCGCTCGTACTCGCCTCGGCGGGGGCGTGCGGGCTGCTCGCGCGAGCCGTGCGACGGCGTTCGTCGGCGATGGGGGCATGACAAGTCGGCGCGGAGGTGTACACTGCTGTCGGGTGGAACTCGCCCGAGGGGGTAGTGCCTGGTCGCCACGGAACGAACCGGTGTGGCGGCGGGTGAAGACATATCAGGATCTGAGAGGAGCGCTGCATGGCTGCCAAGGAAGGCTACTGCGTCAAGTGCAAGAGCAAGCGTGAGATCAAGGACGCCCAGGCGATCACCATGAAGAACGGCCGTCCCGCGACCCAGGGCACCTGCCCGGAGTGCGGCACCAAGATCTTCAAGATCGGTGCGAACTAGGCTCCCAGGGTCCCCAAGCACCTGATCGACGGGCGTCGCGCCATCCGGCCGGCGCCCGTCGTGTGTCCTGCGCCCGCGCGGGACGGGGCGCGCCGGCCGGCCCGTGCGAAGGCCGCCGTGCGCGCCGCCGCAGCGGCCGCGTGACGTTGACACCTCCCATGCCGAGGAGTAGCGTCGGGTGATCATTGCCCGCAGCGTCGCGCGAGGGCGCGACCGATGGAGGCGAACGAACGGGATGAACGTCATCGTGGTCGGGTGCGGACGGGTCGGCTCCCAGCTCGCCACCCTGCTCTCGGTCGAGGGCCACAACGTGGTCGTCATCGACAAGGACCCCGAGTCCTTCAAGCGGCTCGGCAGCATCTTCAACGGCGTGACCATCAAGGGCCTCGGCTTCGACGAGGACGTCTTGGAGGAGGCGGGCATCCGCGACGCCGACGCGTTCGCCGCCGTCACCAACCTCGACAACACCAACCTCATGGCCGCCGAGGTCGCGCGCAAGCTCTTCGGCGTGAGGCACGTCGTGGCGCGCCTCTACAACCCGGTCCGCGAGCGCACCTACCAGCAGCTCGGGCTCGACTACGTCTGCGGCACCACCCTCGTGGCCGAGACGCTGCTCGACAAGATCCGTACCGGCCACGGCCACCACGTCTCCTCCCTCGGCGACGTCGAGGTGGTCCAGTTCAAGGTGAGCCCGGTGGCCGAGGGCAAGCGCGTGGGCGACATCGAGATCGCGCGCCGCTTCCGTATCGCGGCGGTCTCGCGGGGCGACGAGATGTTCGTGCCGGAGCCCGAGGCGGTGCTGCACGCGGGGGACATCGTGCTCGCGTCGGTCAAGGAAGAGGCGTTCGGCAAGATCGAGCGCTACATGGCGGAGGAGTAGGGATGTACATCGTCATCAACGGCGGTGGCAAGGTCGCCTCCTACCTCGCGCGGATCATGGTCGAGGCCGGCCACGACGTCGCGCTCATCGAGAAGCGGGCCGAGATCGTCGAGAAGCTCGTGGCCGAGCTGCCGAGGCGCGCGCTCGTCATCCACGGCGACGGATGTGACGCCACCTACCAGGAGGACGCGGGCGTCGGCCGCGCCGACGTCTTCGTGGCATCGACCGGCGACGACGACGACAACCTCGTCGCCTGCCAGCTCGCCAAGGTCGCCTTCGCGGTGCCGCGCGCGATCGCGCGCGTGAACAACCCCAAGAACGAGCACATCTTCAACGCGCTCGGCATCGAGGCGATCTCGTCGACCACGATCATCTCCCGAATGATCGAGGAGGAGGCGACGGTCGGTGACATCCGCACGCTCATCGCGCTGCGCAAGGGCAACATGGCGATCGTCGAGATCGAGCTGCCCACCGACCGGTGCGTGGTGTGCAACAAGGCGGTCGCCGAGCTCGACCTGCCGAGCGACTGCATCCTCGTGGCGATCGTGCGCGGCGAGGACGACGAGGTCGTCACGGTGCACGGCGACACGAGGCTCCAGCCGGGCGACGTGGTGATCGCCTTCACGGCGGTCAGCCGCGAGAAGCAGCTCAAGAAGGCGCTCACCGGCTCGTAGGCCCGGCGGCTTGCGGCACGCGGCCGCGCGCCGGACGGCGCGTTGCGGCTCCTCGGCGGGCTGGCGTACAATGCCAGACGCGCATGCGGGCATAGCTCAGTTGGTAGAGCGACAGCTTCCCAAGCTGTAGGTCGCGGGTTCGAGACCCGTTGCCCGCTCCACGCACCTCACGCGGCCGCCTCCGGGCGGCCGTTTCCGCTTCTCCAAGAAATCCCGCCCGCCGAGGCAGGATTCGGGCCGTCCGCGGCGAACAGGTGTTCGTAAGCAGTCATCCCGCGCCCCCTCTCACTCCTGCGCGGCGGATCTGGTCTGGGAGGTGCGTCATGGGGGCGTGGAGTCTGATCAGGGTGCTGGTGGTCGGTGCGGTCGCGGTCGCGATCGCGGTCGCATGGCAGGGCGGTGCCGGCGCGGCGGAGCGCGGCTGGCCGCTCGAGGGCCCAGCCGCCGAGCTCACCGGGTTCGGCGAGCGCTACATCGCCCCCGAGGGCACCGGGCTCACCCATCGCGGGATCGACCTCGCCGCCTCCCCGGGGGACGCGGTGCGCGCCGTCCTCGGCGGCACCGTGACGTTCGCGGGCCGGGTCCCGGCGGGCGAGGGCGCGAGCACGCTCGCGGTCACGGTGCAGACCGGCGAGGTCCGGATCACCCTCATGCCGCTCTCCGGGGTTGCGGTCGGTGCGGGCGACGTGGTCGCTCCGGGCGCGCGCGTCGGGACGCTCGCGACGACCGGCGACCGCTCCCACAGCGCGCCGCACCTCCATGTGGGCGCACGCCGGGGAGACCTCTACATCGATCCGGCCGCGTTCCTCGCGCCACCCCCGCCCGTGGCGAACGAGGGGGGAGCCGCCGATCCCGTGCCGGCCCCGGTGACGGCAGCGGGGAGCGTGCCGGCGGGGGCGCCGGCGGTGAGCGTGCCGGCGGGGGCGGGGGCCGGTGTCCCGGCGGGCGTGGCGGCTGGCTCGCCGGTCACGGCGCCCTCCGTCGCCCCGTCCTCCGTCGGCGTGCCTGTCGGCTCAGGCGCGGGCGTGGCGGGCACGGCGCACGGTCCGGTCGCGGAGAGCGCCGCCGCGGGTGTCGCGGACGGCCTGACGGCCGGGTCACCGGCCGCTTCCAGCGCGGGTGCCGCGGTGCTCGCATCGGGGCCGGCCGCCGCCGATCCCGTCCTCCCGTCGCCCGTGGGCCGCGCCGCGCGCCTGCTGGCGCTCGACGAGGGCCGGGTCGCCGGGGCGCTTTCGGCCGACCGTCGCGCGGACCTGCTCCCGGCGCGTCCGGTGCCACGGGCAGCTCTGCTCGGCGCGGCAGCCCTGCTCGGCGCCGCGCTGCTGTGGCCGGTGTGGCGATCGGTGCCCGTCACCGGCCTGCCTGTCGGACCCTTCAGAGACGATGTTGCCGCAGCGGTATCCCGGTGATACACTGCGAGGGCTCATTTTCCTGCTCCGGGCAGCTGCCTTCACAGTCCCGGGGCCGTCAGCCCGGAGGAGGTGACACATGAAGGCCTACGAAATGCTGCTCTTGCTCGATCCCAGCCTGGACGAGGAGACCCGTGAGGGACTCGTCGAGAAGGTGCAGGGACTCATCACCGCCGAGGGGGGCGCCGTCGACAACGTCGAGTCGTGGGGCAAGCGCCGTCTTGCCTACGAGATCAACGACGCGACCGATGGCGACTACGTCCTGGTGGACTTCCACCACAACCCCGATGCGATCGCCGAGATCGACCGCGTGCTGCACATCACCGATCCGGTATTCCGCTACATGCTCCTGCGTCGTGACGACCGGGACTAGCCCAGGGCACGACCGAGCGGAGTCCGGACGGCAGGTCCGGTGAACGCATTCGAGAATCAGGTGGTGGTAAGAGATGAGCATCAATCGAGTCATGATCAGCGGGAACCTCACCCGCGACCCGGAACTGCGCTCGACCGCGAGCGGGATGGCCGTGCTGAACCTCGGCGTGGCCGTGAACGACCGCCGCAAGAACCAGCAGACCGGTGAGTGGGAGGACTACGCGAACTTCATCGACTGCGTGATGTTCGGCACTCGCGCCGAGGCGATCGCACAGTACCTCTCCAAGGGCACCAAGGTGGCCATCGAGGGCAAGCTGCGCTATCGCCAGTGGGAGAGCCAGCAGGGCGAGAAGCGCTCCAAGGTCGAGGTCGCTGTCGATGACATCGAGTTCATGTCCTCGCGCGGTGAAGGTGGCGGTGGCGGCGGTGGCGGCACGCGCCTCCCGGCGTCCGGTCCTTCGCCCGACCCGATGCCCACCGACGACGAGATCCCGTTCTAGACACCTGAGACGCGGGTGAGCGGCGGTACCCTCCCGCCCTGGCCCGAACGCACTGATGAGACGGATCGCTTCGAGAGAGGCGAAAGGAGGATCGGACGTGTCCGATTACGTACGCAAGCCGAGGCGCAAGTACTGCGCCTTCTGCAAGGACAAGGTCGAGTACATCGACTACAAAGACGCGAACATGCTTCGCAAGTTCATGACCGACCGCGGCAAGATCAAGCCGCGCCGGGTCACGGGCAACTGCGCACAGCACCAGCACCAGCTGTCGATCGCCGTCAAGCGCGGTCGCGAGATGGCGCTCGTGCCCTACACCGTGCCGGTGGTCAGCGGCAAGGTCGACGGCCGCCGGGGCAGGTAGCCCGGGCGTGCCGAGTGGCCGGGACATCCGCGACGCGGTGCTGCTCTCAGGAGCGGTGCTGCTCGGGAGCCTGCTCGCACCGCTCCTGCCGCCGATCGGCGTGCCGCTCGCGGCGGCCGGACTCGCGTCTCTCGTCTATCGGGGACGCCAGACGGTCGCGGCGTTCGCGGCCGGCGTGGCGGTGGCGTTCGGGGCGTTCCTCTCGCCGTCCGACGTCGTCTACCTCGCGCCGACGTTCACCGCGCTGCTGGTGATCATCGGTCGGTCGGCGAAGCATTCGTCGCTCGCGGCGATCGCGCCGCTCACGGCGGTGCTGGCGGTTGGCTCGGTCGGCTCGATGGCGGTCTTCGGGGCGCTTCGCGGCACGTCGTTCCTCGCGCTCACGCGCGAGCAGACCGACCTGGCCGTGGAGGCGTTCGTCGAGGCGGCCGGCGGGCCCGGGACGGACGGCACGATCGCGGGGGTCGACCCCCAGGCCATGGCGGACCTCATGTTCCGCCTCTGGCCGGTCGACCACTTCACGACGGCGCTGCTCTCGGCGACGCTCGCGATGGTCGTGATCGGCTGGTCGGCCCGGCGCGCAGGCGTGCAGGTGCGGCGACTGCCCCGCTTCGACGCCCTCGACCTGAGCCCGCACGTGCTCTGGCCGTTCATCGCGGCCTTCGCGCTGCTGGCGGCGGGCCGGGTCGTCGAGGACGCGAGCGGACTCGTGACCACTGCGGGCCTGAACCTGCTCATCGGGGTGCGCATGCTGCTTCTCGCGCAGGGGCTCGCGGTCGTCTCTTCGTTCTACCGGCGGATCGGGCTCGGACGGTGGGCGCGACGGTCGGGGTATGTGCTGCTTGCGCTCGTCGACGCGTTCCTGCCGGTCGTGAGCATGTTCGGCCTGATCGACTTCTGGGCGAACTTCCGGAAGCTGCCGCGCGACGACTCGTCTCAGGCCGAGGAGCCCGAGCGGGACGCGGGCGGCGAGTAGGGTCATAGACGGGAGCCTGCCACCGGCAGGCTCGTGCGGGCATCGAGATCGCCCGCGACAGATGAAGGAGTACGGATATGAAGGTCATCCTGACACAGGAGCTCAAGGGCAAGGGCGGCGAAGGTGACGTCGTCGACGTCGCTCGCGGCTACGCCGTGAACTACCTGTTCCCGCGCAAGATCGCCATCGAGGCGACGCCGGGCAACCTCAAGCAGCTGGAGGCCCGCAAGGGCAACATCCAGAAGCGCGAGGAGACGCGCATCGCCGAGGCCTCCGGTCTCGCCGGCGCGCTCGACGGCAAGAGCGTCACCATCGAGGCCAAGGTGGGCGAGGGTGGACGCCTCTACGGCTCCATCACCTCGATCATGGTCATGGACGCGATCGCCGATCAGCTCGAGGTCGACGTCGACCGCCGCAAGATCGACGTGCACGGCCACATCAAGGCGCTCGGCGAGCACGTGGTCACGGTGCAGGTCTACCGCGACGTCAAGGCCGAGGTCACCGTCAACGTGGTTCCCGAGGGCGGCGAGCCCGTCGCCGAGGAGCCCGTCGCCGAGGCCGCACCCGCTCCGGTCGCCGATGAGGCCGCCGAGGACGCGGACGTCGCCGAGGAGCCCGGCACCGAGCCGGCCGCCGAGGACGAGGCCGCCGAGGACGAGGGCGACGAGGAGTAGGCGCCACGCTCTCCACAGCAGGCCGCATCGGTGGCGCCGTCCCCAGGGGCGGCGCCACCGCGTTTCAGGCGCCTGAAACAACTCCGGCATCTGTGGAAACCGGGGATAACCGGTGTCGGATGAGGTCGCTCGGGTGCGCCCCTGTGGACAGGCCGCCGCCCGCCGCCCGGATGTCAGGGCCGTTCGCTAGAATCGGCCTCGTCCCGGTGGCGCCCTGCCCCCGGGGCGGACGCGGACGGTCGACTGGAGGCACGATGAGCGAAGTACGCGGGACCCTGGCACTGGCGTCCTCCGGCGGCTCCCTGCGGGTCCCCCCTCACAACATCGAGGCCGAGCAGGCGCTCCTCGGATCGATGTTCCTCTCCTCCGAGGCGCTCGAGACCGTCCTCGGCATGCTCAGCGAGGAGGACTTCTACCGGCCCGCACACCAGAAGATCTTCGCGGCGGTCGCCCACCTGTACAACCGCGCGATCCCGGTCGACCAGGTGAGCGTCGCAGACCGGCTCGAGGCCGCCGGCGACCTCGAGGCGGTGGGCGGCAAGGCCTACCTGCTCGACGTCACCGGGGTGGTGCCCACGACCGCCAACGCGCTGCGCTATGCGGAGATCGTGCGCCGCACCTCGACGCTGCGCGACCTGATCCAGGCCGCGAACCACATCGTCTCGCTCGGCTACGAGGCGCCGGACGACATGCAGGAGGTCGTCGAGGAGGCCGAGCGCACGCTCTTCAACGTCACCAACAAGCGGGTGAGCACCAACTTCCAGGGGATGGAGGACCTCCTCGAGGTCAGCTTCCGCCAGCTCGAGGAGCTCTTCGAGCGGCAGGAGCACATCACCGGGGTGCCCACCGGCTTCAAGGACCTCGACAAGATCCTCGCGGGCATGCACCGCGGCGACCTGATCATCCTCGCCGCGCGCCCGGCGGTCGGCAAGACCGCGTTCGCGCTCAACATGGCCGTGAACGCCGCCAAGGCGGGGACCTCGGTAGCGCTCTTCAGTCTCGAGATGAGCGCCGAGCAGCTTATCCAGCGCGTGCTCTGCTCCGAGGCGCGCATCAACTCCCAGGACGTGCGCACCGGGCACATCAAGGACAGCGACTGGGCGAGCATCCACCGTGCGATGGGCTCGCTCGCCGAGCTCGAGTTCTACGTGGACGACACCCCGTCGATCTCGATCCTCGAGGTCCGCGCCAAGGCGCGACGGCAGCTGCGTGACTGCAAGAACGGGCTCGTGATCGTCGACTACCTCCAGCTCATGCAGCCGCAGGGCCGACGGAGCGAGAACCGGCAGACCGAGATCGCCGAGATCAGCCGGGGACTGAAGATCCTCGCCAAGGAGCTCGAGGTTCCCGTGCTCGCGCTCTCGCAGCTCTCGCGTGCGGTCGAACAGCGCGCCGGCAAGCGCCCGCAACTCTCCGACCTGCGTGAGTCCGGCGCCATCGAGCAGGACGCGGACGTGGTCATGTTCATCGACCGCAACACCGACCCGCGCGGCGAGGACGAGGAAGAGGGCCGTCCGGGCAAGGGCGTGGCGGAGATCATCGTCGCCAAGCACCGCAACGGCCCCACCGGCTCGGCGCCCCTCGTGTTCAACGAGCGCTACACCAAGTTCGTGGACTTCACCGACAAGGTGTAGCCCGCCCGGCGCATGGCCACGACCGCACGGCCACGACCGCACGGCGAGGACGTGACGGCGACCGCACGGCCACGACAGCACGGCGGCCCCGACCCGCTCAGCCGCTCGCGGACCGGCTACCGGCACCGCATCCGCTCGAACTCGGCCTCGTTCCAGCCCACGAGCGTCTTGCCGTCCACGAGCAGGACCGGCACGCCCCGCTGCGCCGTCATCAGCACCATCTCGCGCCGGGCCGCCCGGTCGAGCGAGATGTCGATCTCGGTGAACTCGACGCCGCTCTCCACGAGGTAGCGCCGCGCCACCGAGCAGTACGGGCAGGTGGGCGCGGAGTAGAGGGTGACCCGCGTGCTGTGCGTCGAGCGCTCCATGAGGGGAAGATACCCCGTGGCCGGCGTTCGCGCGGCCGCGGGAGGTCTCGCCGGATGACAGGAGCGCTGCGATGGGGGAGCGGCACGAGGTCGTGGTGGTGGGCGCGGGCCCGGCGGGCATCTTCGCCGCGCTCGAGCTCGTGCGTCATGGCGTGCGCGATGTCGCGATCGTCGAGAAGGGCCGCCCGCTCTCACGGCGCCGCTGTCCCTCGCGCGCGCACGGCTGCGTGGGCTGCCCCGAGTGCGACATCATGAGCGGCTGGGGCGGTGCCGGTGCGTTCTCGGACGGCAAGCTCACGCTCACCGGCGAGGTGGGCGGGTGGCTCGCCGAGTACGTGGGCAGCGAGCGGCTCGACGCGCTGCTCGACGAGGCCGACCGCATCTGGCTCGAGTTCGGCGCGACCGAGCACGTCCACGCCCCGGACCCGAAGGCGGCTGCCCGTCTCGAGCGCGCCGCGACGCTCGCGGGCATGCACCTGACGCCCATGCGCATCCGCCACCTCGGCACCGACCGCTCGCCGGAGGTGCTCGGCGCGATGCACGACCGCCTCGCCGATGAGGGCGTGGCGGTCCGCCTCGACGCGGAGGTGGCGAGGATCGTCGCCGAGGAGGGGCGCGTGAGCGGCGTCGAGCTCGCCGACGGCACGGTGCTCGAGGCCGGCGCGGTCATCGCCGCGCCGGGGCGGGAAGGGGCCGAGTGGCTCGCCGGCCAGGCGGCCGCCCTCGGCATCGGGCTTGCGAACAACGCCGTGGACATCGGCGTGCGGGTCGAGTGCCCCGCCCCGGTGATGGAGCCGCTCACCGACCACCTCTACGAGGCGAAGCTCACCTACTTCTCGCGGCGCTTCGGCGACCGGGTCCGCACGTTTTGCATGAACCCGTACGGCGAGGTCACCACCGAGGCCTATGGCGACGTGGTGACCGTGAACGGCCACTCGTTCGCCGACTCGCGCACCGGCTACACCAACTTCGCGGTCCTTGTGAGCCAGTCGTTCACCGAGCCGTTCCGCGAACCGCTCACCTACGGCCGGTCGATCGCGCGGCTCGCGAACCTGCTCGGCGAGGGGATCCTCGTGCAACGGCTCGGCGACCTCATGGCGGGGAGGCGCTCGACGCCTCGGCGTATCGCCGAGTCGATCGTCGAGCCCACGATGCCCTCGGCCACCCCCGGCGACCTCGCTTCGGTGCTGCCCTACCGGCATCTGACCGACATCGTCGAGTTCCTCGAGGCGATGGACGCGCTCGCGCCCGGACTCGCCGCGCCGAGCACGCTGCTCTACGGCGTGGAGGTCAAGTTCTACTCGACACGCCTCGCGCTCGACGCCGACCTCATGACGCCGGTCGACGGACTCTACGCGGTGGGCGACGGCGCCGGCGTGACCCGAGGGCTGCTGCAGTCCTCGGCGAGCGGGCTCGTGGCCGCGCGGGCGGCCGCGGCGCGGAGGGCGCAGACGCCGCCCGCGCGCGCGAACGGGTAGATGATGAGGGGAGGTGGTCGGGATGCGAGTGCTCGTGGCGACGGACCTGTCCGAGGCGGGGTTGCTGGCGACCGAGGTGCTCCTCGGCTGTAGTGCGGGGCTGTTCGACCGGGTGTTGCTCGTGCACGTGGTGGAGGCCGAGCCCTACCTCGCCGACGTGCCGCTGCACGAGGTCGAGACGTTCGCCGCCGAGCGCCTCGCCGAAGAGGCCGCCGGGCTGCGCGAGGCGGGGTTCGAGGTCGAGGCCCGCGTGGAGCACGGCTCGGCCGCCGACGTGGTGCAGCGGGTCGCCGCCGAGGCAGGGGTCGACCTGATCGTGGCCACGGACCGCGGGCGCGGAGGCGCGCCGGGACGGTTCCTCGGCAGCACCGTGGAGCGGATCGCGCTCGCGGGGACCACGCCGGTGCTCGTGGAGCGGGTCGAGGAGCGCGACGCCGCCTGGTGTCGGCTCGGGGCGTCCTCGCCGTTCGCGCGTCCCTACGTCGCCGCCGACATCGACGAGGGGCTCGCCCGGGTCGCGCGGGTGGTGGGCCGGCTGCCGGGCAGGGAGGCGGTCAGGGTCACGCACGTGGCGAGCCGCGCGCAGGACTCGGTCGACGAGCGCGCCTTCATGGTCGCCGAGATCGCCGACACGCCCATCGCCGACGCGGAGGTCGCCGTGTTGCAGGGGGCCGACCCCGCGGCCGCGCTCATGCAGGACGCCGAGGTGTTCGGCGCGACCGTGATCGCGCTCACGCCCCGGCGGCACGGGCTGGTGGGACGCGTGGTCCTCGGCAGCGTGGCGCTCTCGCTGCTGCGCGAGGGCCGGCTGCCGATGCTCTTCGCGTAGGCGGGCGGCCACCGGGCGGGCGCGGCGCGGGCGCGAGGCGGCGCTCCGGTGGCGGATTCGGCCCTCGTGCGGCATACTGTCTCGGCATACCTCACCATGTCGCGGCCCGTGCCGCGGCCGAGAGAGCGGGAATCACGTGGCCGGAATCGTGCTGGTCGGCGCCCAGTGGGGCGACGAAGGCAAGGGCAAGATCACCGATCTGATCGCGGACGACTTCGACTACGTCGTCCGCTTCCAGGGCGGGAACAACGCGGGGCACACCGTCATCCACGGCGGGCGCACGCTCAAGCTGCACCTCATCCCGAGCGGGATCATGTATCCGCACATCACGCCGGTCATCGGCAACGGGTGTGTCATCGACCCCAAGGTGATGCTCGAGGAGGTCGACCGCCTCGAGGCCGACGGGCTCTCCACCCACCGGCTGCTCATCTCCTCCAACGCGCACCTCATCATGCCGTACCATCGCGACCTCGACGGCGCGAGCGAGCATCGCCTCGGCAAGCTCGAGATCGGGACGACCCGCCGAGGCATCGGCCCGGCCTACATGGACAAGGCCTCGCGGATGGGGATCCGCGTCCAGGACCTCACCGACGAGCACATCTTCCGCAAGAAGATCGAAGCCGCGCTCCACGAGAAGAACGACATCCTGAGCAAGGTCTACGGGCTGCCTACCTACACGGTCGAGCAGATCGCCGAGGAGTACCTGCCCTACGCCGAACGCATCAAGCCGCACATCGCGGACACCTCGCTCGTGATCAACAAGGCGCTCGACGCCGACCAGTGGGTGCTCTTCGAGGGCGCGCAGGGTACGCTGCTCGATCTCGACCACGGGACGTATCCGTTCGTGACGAGCTCGAGCCCGATCGCGGGTGGCGCGTGCACGGGCGTGGGCGTGGGGCCGAAGCGCATCGACAAGGTCCTCGGCATCGCGAAGGCCTACATCACGCGCGTGGGCAGCGGCCCGTTTCCCACCGAGCTTGCCGACGAGACCGGCGCCCACCTCATCGAGGTGGGCCACGAGTACGGCACGACCACCGGGCGCGAGCGCCGCGCGGGCTGGTACGACGCGGTCATCGTGCGCTATGCGGTGCAGGTCAGCGGGATCACCGACCTCATCATCACCAAGCTCGACGTGCTCTCGCAGCTCGACACGATCAAGGTGTGCGTCGCCTACGAGTACGAGGGGCACCGCTACAACAACCTCCCCGGCCACCAGACGGTCTTCCATCACGCGAAGCCGATCTACGAGGAGGTGCCCGGCTGGAAGACCGACATCACCGGCTGCCGCCGCTTCGAGGACCTGCCCAAGGAGGCGCGCGACTACATCAGCTACATCGAGGACCTCGCCGAGGTGCCGGTCGCGATGATCGCCGTGGGCCCGAGCCGCGAGCAGACGATCGTGCGCCGCTGGGAGTCGCGTCCGTAGCGCGCCGGTGCGCGCGCCCTGCCCCACCGGCTCAGTGCGCTGGTTGGATTCCGGTCAGCATCCGGTAGCCGACGTGTGGTCAGCTGGTATCCCTCGGCCCCTCCCCGTACGTCACGGCGAGCGATCGAGGAGGGGCCATGCTGATGGACGAGGTCCGCGACGCGCTGCGCTCACGGCACTATGCCGAGCGCACCGAGCAGGCGTACTGCCGGTGGATCCGGCGCTTCATCCGGTTCCACGGGCTGCGCCACCCGGCGGAGATGGCCGAGCCGGAGGTCAACGAGTTTCTCACGTACCTGGCGGTCGAGCGCGAGGTCAGCGCCTCGACGCAGACGCAGGCGCTCTCGGCGCTGCTGTTCCTCTACCGCACGGTGCTTGGACGAGAGCTGGGCGTGATCGAGGGGCTCATCCGAGCCCGCGCGCCGGAGCACCTGCCGGTGGTGTTCAGCCGTACCGAGGTCCGCTCGATCCTTGCGATGCTCGAGGGCGACCGTTGGCTCATGGCGGCGCTGATGTACGGGAGCGGCATGCGACTCGGCGAGTGTCTCTCGCTCCGGGTACTCGACGTGGACTTCGAGCGCCGCGAGGTCACGGTGCGGGACGGCAAGGGCGGCAAAGACCGGGTCACGATGCTCCCCGAGAGTCTCGTCGAGCCGGTGCAGCACCAGATCGAGCGCGCACGTCATGTGCACCAGCGAGACCTGGCGGCCGGATGGGGAGCGGTCCAGCTGCCGGCGGCGCTCGAGCGCAAGTACCCGAGAGCGGCCCACGACTTCAGGTGGCAGTGGGTGTTCCCGCAGGAACGGCGGTGGCGCAACCCCACGACGGGCGCCGAAGGCCGACATCACGTGCATCCGACACTCGTGCAACGGGCCTTCACGACGGCCGTGCGGCAGGCCGGGGTGGACAAGCACGGAGGCTGCCACAGCCTGCGCCACTCCTTTGCGACGCACCTGCTCGAGTCCGGCTACGACATCCGGACGATCCAGGAGCTCCTCGGCCACAAGAGCCTCAACACCACGATGATCTACACCCATGTCCTCAACAAAGGCGGCCGAGGAGTCCGAAGCCCCCTCGACGGCGGGTAAGCGATCGCGGCACCCGCTCCGGGGCTTATGCAGACTGCAGATTCGCCCGCAATCTCCGGCGTCCCACGCCGGGAGAGGGTGTGACCGGGCCAGTCTCAAGCCGAACCACCCTTTACCCAAACCCCACATCCCAGGATATGATGATCCCAAGACTGGAGAATCACTGTTAGAGCCATCAACGGAGGCCGCATGCCGATTGACGGATGTCCGCACGATTTCGAGGCGCTGGCTCATGATGTCTTGCCGACTCGGATGCGGGAGCTGCGTCAACACATGAGGTCGCCCGTCAGCA
>JAUVXE010000020.1 GCA_030603745.1 Coriobacteriia bacterium
CGGGCGCGCCGCACCGTCGCGCTCCTTGATGAGCAGCCAGCTCTCACCGCGATCGTTCGGTCGCGGCTTCATCCGCACGAGCATCCACGCGCCGGAGAGCTTCTCGCCGACGAGCTCGAACTTGAGCGTGCCCTTCTCAAGACCGCTGCGCGCGGCCTGAACGTCCGCGTCCCCTTCGATCGGGCGCCAGGTTCCCCGGTCCCAGACCACCACGGCTCCTGCGCCGTACTCGCCGGGCGGGATCGTGCCCTCGAACGTGCCGTACTCGAGCGGATGGTCCTCCACGTGCATCGCCAGGCGCTTGTCGGCCGGGTCGAGGCTCGGACCCTTGGGGACCGCCCAGGAGAGCAGCACGCCGTCGAGCTCGAGGCGCAGGTCGTAGTGGAGCCGGCGCGCCGCGTGCTTGTGGATGACGAACGAGAGCGAGCCGCCGCCCTGCCCGCCCCCGTCGCCGGCCGTCCCCGTCTCGCCCGTGGCCCCCGCAGGCTCCTCGGTCTTGGCGAAATCACGCTTGCGCCGGTACTCGTCGAGGGGAGGGGTCACGCTCATGCCTCCCTGGCGCGCGCCGCCTCGAGGCTCGCCTGCAGCAGCGCGGTGATGTCGACGACCTCGCCCTCGGCCGCCTCGGCCGCCTCGGCCACCGGGACCGCCTCGGCGATCTCGCCGCCCGCCGCCTTGCGCTCGATCAGCGCGAGGAGCGCGTCGCGGTAGGTGTCGCGGTACTCCTCGGCGTGCGGATCGAACGGGCGGGAGATGGTCTCGACGAGCTGGGCGGCCATGTCGAGCTCGCCCTCGGTGACGCCGGCCTCGGCGACGTCTTCCGCGGGGAGGTCGAGGGCGTCGACCGAGCGCAGCTCGTGCGGGTAGCGCAGGATCTCGAGCATGAGCAGCGGGCCGTTGGGGACGAGGGCCGCGAGGTGCTGGCGCGTGCGGATGACGACCTTGACGAGCGCGACGCGACCGGTGCGGCGCAGGGTCTCGCGCAGCAGCGCGTAGGCCTTGCGCCCGGCCCTGGTCGGCTCGAGGTGGTAGGGCTTGTCGAAGTAGGCGGGGTCGATCTCTTCGGCGCAGACCGCGGAGATCACGTCGATGGTCTGGGTCGCCTCGACGTCGGCGGCACGGAAGTCCTCCTCGCCCACGACCACGAACCGCCCGCTCTCGAGCTCGTGCCCCTTGACGACCACCTCCCAGGGCACCTCCTCGCCGGTGCGCTCGTTGACGCGCCGCTGCTTGACGGGGGTGAGGTCGCGTCCGTCGAGCATGCGGAACGACAGGTCCCGGCGTTCCTCGGCGGGGTAGAGCGTCACGGGGATGGTCACGAGACCGAACGAGATCGTGCCCTTCCAGATCGCGTGTGGCATCGTCGCGCCTCCTGCACTCGGGGTGGACGCCGAGTAGATACCCCTCGGGCGCGCACCGCCACCGGCGATCCGTCAGCGCGGCTCTCCGGAAGCGGTGGTGCACTCGCTGCCCCCGGGCGGCTCAGCGGGCAGCACGAGCGTGAACGTCGAGCCGACCCCCGGCTCGCTCTCGACCTCGATCGCCCCGCCGAGCAGCTCCGCGAGGCTGCGCGCGATCGCGAGCCCGAGCCCGCTGCCGGGCCGGATCTCGTCATCGGTGTCGCCGAACTGCTTGAACTCGTCGAAGAGCTCCGGGAGGTGCTGCGGCGCGATCCCCATGCCGGTGTCGCTCACGGCGATGCGCGCGCCGCCTTCCTCGGTGCGCTCGGCGTAGAGCGACACCGTTCCGGCATCGGTGAACTTGATCGCGTTGCCGAGCAGGTTCAGGAGGATCTGCTCGACCTTGGCGCGGTCGGTCACGAGCGGGTCGCCATCGGCCGAGGAGTGCTCGACGTCGAGCCCCTTCTCCGCGGCGAGTGGCGCGATCGTCGTCGCGACCTCGTCCACGAGCTCGCCGAGGTCGACCGGCCCGCACCCGACCTCCACGCCCCCGGCGGCGATGCGCGAGATGTCGAGCAGGTCGTTGACGAGCGACAGGAGGCGCCTTCCCGCGCGGTTCACCATCGCGAGCTGCGTCGCCTGCTCCTCGGTCACCGGGCCGGCGTGGCCGTCGGCCATGATCCGGCTGAAGCCGATGATCGAGTTCAGCGGGGTCCGCAGCTCGTGGCTCATACGCGCCATGAAGCGGTCCTTCGCGTGCGTGGCCTCCTCCAGCTGTCGGTTCGTCTCCACGAGTTGACCGGTCCGTTGGGCCACGAGCGCCTCGAGCTCATCGGTACTCCGGCCGACCGCGTCGGCCATCTCGTCGAAGGCGCGGGCGAGGTCATCGATCTCGCCGCGTCCGGTGAAGCCGAGACGGTGGTCGCGCTCGCCGCCCGCGATCCGGCGGACACCGTCGCGCATCGCCACGAGCGGCCTACCGAGCGTGCGCCACACGGTGATGCCCGCGCCGAAGGTGAGCGCCGAGGAGACGAGGGCGACGAGGCCGGTCAGCACGAGATCCCTGCGCTCCTCGGCCGAGCGCTTCTCCTCCAGGACCGTCTCGAAAGCGGCGATACTCTCGCTGAGCGACAGCGTCGCGAGCCTCAACTCGCTTGCGATCCGTATCTCCCGGACAGTGAGTCCTCGAGCCCGGGTGGCATCCCCCGCCTCGAGGGTTTCCGCGAGCTCATCGAAGAGCGCGCGCATCCGCCGGTGGACCTCGAGTGCACCTTCGGGCCACTCCTCGACGCTTCGCAGGTCGGGCTCCTCGAGCAGTCGGCCGAGCGACGCGTGACGCGTCCGCCACTGCTGTTCGGCACGCTCGGTGGGGAAGACGGTGTAGTCATCCACGAGCAGGTTGAGCTCGAGCACGGCACGCGATACGTTCCGCGCGGCCGCGGCGCTCTCGGAGAGACGCTCGGTGGTGCGGAGCGAGAACGACAACAGGAGTCCGAGTGCCAGCAGCACGGTCGTGAACCCCGCAACGAGCGCCATCAACCGTGTCTTGATGCTCATGGCCGCTACCTGATGATGGTGACGCGTTCGGGGGCGACCGCCGCGAGCGGTCCCGGCTCCACGGAGTGCAGGAAGTTCGGCATCCGGGTATCGGGGGGGACATCGGGGAAGCAGGATGAGCCCACGATCCAGCGCGCCTGGTCTTCGAGGGAGACGAGGGTTGCCTGGCCGAGCGTCACCCTCACCGTTGTCGGGGGAATGGCGTCCCCTCCTCCCCGCGGCGGCCCGGCGGCGTCTTCGAAGGCGCGACTCTCGCTCTCGATGAGGGCTCGCAGGAGCGCCTCGAACTCGGCGTGGCGCACGGAGACCCGATCGGGCACGCTGACGAGCGCCAGGTTCCGCGCGAAGGCCTCGGGCGCGCGCAAGACGACCGCGTCAGAACCCGCGGCTTCGAGCGCCTCGTCGAGTGTGCGCGCGCCGACGGAGACCGCATCGACGCGACCCTCCGCGAGCAGACTTGGCAGTTCTTCTGCGGATGCGAACATCAGGTTCACCTCGCTCTTCTCGACGCCCTCGGTCTCGAGGAGCGCGTGGAGGAAGTAGTGGCTTGTCGCCTCGCGCACCGCGCCGATCGTGCGGCCTCGCAGGTCCGCCGGCGAAGCGATGCCGGTCGAGCGCCGAGCGACCACCCGGGTGTCGTTGACCGCAGAGCCGATCGAGGCGAGGACCCGCACCTCGTGACCGCCGAGGGCGGCGAGCGCGATCGGCGTGTCGGCCGCGGTCGCCGCGTCGACCTCCCGCTCAAGCAGGAGACGCAGCGCCTCGGAAGAACCGTTCACGGGGACGATGGTCACCTCAAGCCCATGAGAGGCGAAGAACCCCTCGTCGTCGGCGAGCACGACGAGGCCGGCGAGGGAGTCGTCCGTGACGACGGCGAGAGCGAGCGGCGCGGCGGTCGAGGGGGGCGTGGCCGTGCGACTCCCGTTGCACGACAGCGAGACCGCACCGACCGCGAGCGCGAGACACGCGATGGCCGCAAGCGCGGTCGAGCGCTTCATGCACCCTCCCCCCGGGGGTACGACGGGCCGGCCGGACGGCGTGAGATACAGCCGGGTGCTACTCGCGGCCCGCGAAAGCTTATGGGACATTAGTGTAGGACAAGCGGCCTCCCTCGGCGATAGGCGAAACGACGAGCGGGGGTCGCGGTGACCGGACGCACACCGAGGCGACCCCTGACTAGGCGTCCTGTCCCCCGCGTGCTACACTACGCCGGACCCACCCCCCAAGACTCGGTTGTCCTGTGCTGCCCTAAGCGCCGCACGCGTCAAGGATCGACTGCGTCTGCCAACGCAGTGCGACCCTTGAGACGGCGCACGGTACAGGAGAACAGAAGATGTCTTTCACCACGCTCGGCCTCGGGCCGCGCCTGCTCAACGGCGTGTCCCAGATGGGCTACACCGACCCCACGCCCATCCAGAGTGAGGCCATCCCGCACATCCTCGAAGGCACCGACGTCGTCGGCGTCGCGCAGACCGGGACCGGCAAGACCGCCGCGTTCGTGCTGCCGATGCTGCAGCGCACCCCGACCCGCCAGGGCGTCCGTGCGCTCGTCGTCACGCCCACCCGCGAGCTCGCCCTCCAGATACACGAGGTCGTCCGCGACGTCTCGCGCCACACCGGGCACCGCTCGGCGGTCGTCTACGGCGGCGTGGGCCTCCAGCCGCAGATCGACAAGCTCCGCCGGGGCGTCGACGTCGTCATCGCCTGCCCGGGTCGCCTGCTCGACCTGCACTCGCGCCGCGCGGTCGACCTCTCGGGCGTCGAGACGCTCGTGCTCGACGAGGCGGACCGCATGCTCGACATGGGCTTCTGGCCCGACGTGCGCCGTATCCTCGGCCTGTTGCCGGAGCGGCGCCAGAACCTGCTCTTCTCGGCCACCATGTCGCCCGAGGTGCTCAAGGTCGTCGAGTCGACGTTGCACGACCCGGTACGCGTCGAGGTCTCGCCGCCCACCACGCCGGTCGACCGCATCGAGCAGAGTCTCTACCCGGTCTGCCGCACGCAGAAGACCGATCTGCTCGTGAAGTTCCTCGAGCGCCGTGAGCACACCCGCGCGCTCGTCTTCACCCGCACCAAGCACCGCGCCGACCGCCTGAGCAAACAGCTCGAACGCAAGGGTGTCGCGAGCGCGGCGATCCACGGGGGCCGTACCCAGGGTCAGCGCCAGCGGGCGCTCGAGGCGTTCCGCTCCGGGCGCTCTCCGGTGCTCGTGGCGACCGACGTGGTCGCCCGCGGCATCGACGTCGACGAGGTCACGCACGTCATCAACTACGACATGCCCAACACGCCCGAGGACTACGTCCACCGCATCGGGCGCACGGCCCGCGCCGGGGCGAGCGGCACGGCGATCAGCTTCCTCGCCGCCGAGGAGATCGCGATCCTCACCGAGATCGAGAAGGTGCTCGGCTCCACGCTCGCCTGCGAGGACCTCGAGGGCTTCCAGTACGCGCCGCGCGAGGTCCCCTCGGCGGAGCGGGGCGTGAAGACCGCGGCCGCGGCCGGGTCGGGGCGCCCCCGGACGAGGACCGGACGTCGCGGCGGCAAGGGTCGCGCAGGTCGGCGGGCGGGGTAGTCCCTCGCGTCGCTGCCGGCGCTTCAGCCGGGAGCGTCGCGGTCGTCGGCTCATCGCGGATGTCGTCGAGATTCGACACGCACCAGGTGGTGGGGTATACTGCCTCCGGGCCGCACGTAGCGGCCATGGATTCGCGGCGTGACCCCTCCACCCTGCGTATCGTGACAATGCAGGGATCGGAGCACCGGGCACGTCGCTTTGTTTTGCCCCCGTTTCGGGGCGAAAGGATGAGTAGGAATGGCAGAAGGTACTGTTAAGTGGTTCAACGCTGACAAGGGCTACGGCTTCATCTCGCACGATGGTGGCGACGATGTGTTCGTGCACTTCAGCGAGATCCAGGGCGACGGCTTCAAGACGCTCGACGAGGGTCAGGCTGTCTCCTTCGAGATCACGACCGGCCAGAACGGCAAGATGCAGGCGAGCAACGTCCGCAAGCTCTAGCATCACTACGGCCGGCGCGGAGGTCACGTCCGCAACATGACGGTCGACATCGCAAGGCCTCGGCCCTTCGGGGTCGGGGCCTTGTTGCCTGTTCCACTATCCATGACGGGGAATCACATGCACCAGAACGACATCCGCAACATCGCCATCATCGCGCACGTCGACCACGGCAAGACCACGCTGGTCGACCGGCTGCTCCAGTCCACGCGGGTCTTCCGCGAGAACCAGGAGGTCGCCGAGCGCGTGCTCGACAGCAACGACCAGGAGCGCGAGCGGGGGATCACGATCCTCGCCAAGAACATCTCCATCCGCTGGCGCGACGTGAAGATCAACGTGATCGACACCCCCGGCCACGCCGACTTCGGCGGCGAGGTCGAGCGCGTGCTCAAGATGGCCGATGGCGTGCTGCTCATCGTGGATGCGTTCGAGGGCCCGATGCCCCAGACCCGGTTCGTGCTGCGCCACGCGCTCCAGCACGGACTCAAGCCCATGGTGGTCGTCAACAAGATCGACCGTCCCGGCGCCCGCCCCGACGAGGTCGTCGACGCGGTGTTCGATCTCATGGTCGACCTCGGCGCGAACGACGCGCAGCTCGACTTCCCGGTGGTCTACGCCTCGGCGGTCAACGGCTACGCCCGCAACGCGCCCGACGACGACAACGCCGACATGACCCCGCTCCTCGACGCGATCCTCGAGCACATCCCGGCGCCGGACGTCGACACGTCTGGACCCGTGGCCATGCAGGTCTGCACGATCGACTACTCGAGCTTCGTGGGGCGCATCGGCATCGGCCGGATCTTCTCGGGCACGCTGCGCACCGGCGACCGGATCCTCGTCATCAAGAACGACGGCTCCCGCTACCAGGCGACAGCCAAGCAGCTCTACACCTTCGAGGCGCTCGGACGTGCCGAGGCCGAGGAGGTCCACGCCGGCGACATCTGCGCGGTCGTGGGCGTCGAGGACGCCGACATCGGTGACATGTTCACCTGCCGCACCGACCCGGTGCAGCTCGACCCGATCCACGTCGAGGAGCCGACGATGTCGGTCGTCTTCGCGGCGAACACGAGCCCGCTCGTGGGCCGTGAGGGAGACATCGTGGGCGCCCGCCAGATCAAAGAGCGTCTCATGCGCGAGGCCGAGTCCAACATCTCGATGCGTATCACCGAGACCGAGGCGCGCGACGGCATGGAGGTCGCCGGCCGCGGGGTGTTGCACCTCTCCGTGCTCATGGAGACGATGCGCCGGGAGGGCTACGAGTTCCAGGTCGGGCGGCCGCAGGTGATCATGAAGCGCGAGAACGGCCAGCTGCTCGAGCCCATCGAGCAGGCCGTGGTCGACGTGCCGGCGGACTATGCGGGCAAGGTCATCGAGATCTTCGGCTCGGCCGGCGGCGAGATGGTCGACATGGTGCAGCGCGACGAGCACGTGCACCTCGAGTTCAGGATCCCGAGCCGTGGCGTCATGGGGCTGCGCACCCGCATCCTCAACGGCACCCGCGGCGAGGCGACGCTCTTCCACCACTTCAGCGAGTACGGTCCCCACCGCGGCGACGTGGGCGGCCGGATCAACGGCTCGCTCATCGCGATGTCGACCGACAAGGCCGTCGCCTACGCGCTCGACGCGCTGCAGACGCGCGGCAAGCTCTTCGTGGGCCCCGGCGAGATGTGCTACGAGGGCATGCTCGTGGGCGAGCACGCCAAGGACAGCGACCTGGTGGTCAACGTGGCCAAGGCCAAGCAGCTCACCAACATGCGCGCGTCCGGCTCTGACAAGGGCATCCAGCTCGCCCCGCCGGTCACCTTCACGCTCGAAGAGGCGCTCGAGTACATCGAGGACGACGAGCTCGTCGAGGTGACCCCGGAGAGCATCCGCCTCCGCAAGCGGATCCTCGACGAGAACGAGCGCAAGAAGGCGTCGAAGCGCGCCAAGGCATAGGACGCGGCGGTCCGCCCGCCGAAGAGCCCGGATGCCCGCCGGCTCACGCGGCGGCGTCACGCCAGAGCGCGTACCATGCGGTCGATGAAGCGCGCGGCGTGCGCGAGCACGCTGACATCGACGAGGTCGATGGTGTCGTCCGGCGTGTGAGCGTACTCCTCGAGGATCCTCGCGAACCCCGCCGAGGTGATCGCGACCGCGGGAATCCCCTGCATCGCGAAGATGGCGTGGTCGCTCGCGTACCACGCCTCGCCGGTCGTGACGTGCGTCGAGGAGTCGACGAGTGCCGCGACCGTCTCCTCGACGCGCTCCGGCAGGTTGTACGTGGACACCGCGCACGGTCCCCCGGCGAGTCCGGCCGCGTCGACGTTCACGACCAGCGCCAGGTCGTCGCCGGGCGGACGGGCCGCGAGATAGACGACCTCGCCGGGGGCTGCCCAGTGGTCCTCCCCGTTGAACGGGACCACCTCGACTTCGAGCCCTTCCGGTGGCCGCCGCGCGAGGAGGGTGCCCGCAGCGAGCACCGTCGCCACCCCGGCGGCGTTGTCGAGGGCACCCGGCGTCCCGTGCTTCGTGTCAAGGTGCGCGCAGAGCAGCACCCGTCGCGGACTGCCGGGGGATCCGCCGCGCGTCGCCGCCGCCAGGCGTCCGACCGGCTGGTGCCCGCACGCGTCGAACCGTTCCGAGTCGATCCGGAACCGAGCCTCCTCCCCGGCCTCGGCGAGGGCGAGGAGGAGGGGAGCGTGCTTCTCGGCGAGGTAGGCTGAGGGCAGCCGAAACGACCCGTCCTCGATGAGCGGGAAGGGCGAGAGCGCCGCCGCCGCGGCGCGGTCGGTCCCGGTCGCTGCGAGCACCGCGACCGGCGCGGCGCGCTCGATCGACTCGAGCACCGCACCGTGGGCGGGGTCGCTGTAGAACGGGTAGCCGCGGGGGGTGAGTTGGCGTGCAGCGAGTGCCCCGTGCACGAACAGCACGGCGCCGGTGGCATCGAGGTCCGCGAGCTCCTCGGCCGATGACGCGGCCCGCAGGCGCGCGGTGGTCGGCGGGAGCGGCGGCGAGAACGGGCCGGCGCACAGCTCGACCGACGTGGAGCCGAAACCGATCGAGGCCGGGCCAGGGCGCCAGCCCACGGTCTCGAAGGGCAGCAGATCCACGGAGAGTCCGGCGGCGCGCATCGCACGAGTGACCGCGGCGACCGCCCGGGCGTTCCCGGGGGAGCCCGGGAAGCGGTCGGGCCCGGCCTCGTAGACGGCCGCGAGGTATCCCGCGACCTCGCCCACGAGCGCGTCCTCGCTCACGGCCATCCCCCTCCCCGCAGGCGTGTCCCGATGCCGTGGATACTACCCGTGCCCGACCACGCTCACCCGCCGAGGAGCCCCGCAGCCGCCTGCGCGACCCACAGCACGACCATGCCGGTCGCGAGCGTCGCGATGACGTTGCGGGTGCGTACCGCGACCAGGAGCGCCGCCAGGCCGGCCAGGACGCGCTCCGGCGCCGGCGAGTACGCGCCGTCGACCTTCGTGTAGAGGACGCCGGGCACGATGAGCGCGGTGAGCGCCGCGGCGGGCACGTGCCGCAGCAGCCGCTCAAGCCACTCGGGGCCGCGCGCCCGACCGTAGAACCACAGCGGCAGGCTGCGGATCAGGAAGGTGCCCACGGCCAGGCCCCCGATCACGATCCAGAAGGCGAGGGCCCCGCTCACGCGCCCACCTCCGGCTCGGGATGTTCGTGGTGGCGAAGCGCTCCCCACGCCATGCCGATGACGATCGCGACGATGAGACCGGTCTGCATCGGCAGGAGCGGTACGAGGACCGCCGCCGCGACACCGGTCGCGACCGCCGCCTCGACGTCGGCCCTGAACTTGAGAGCGGGCATGAGCATCGCCAGGAAGACGAGCGGCACGGCGAAGTCGAGCGACCATGACGCCGGGACGAGCGCGCCACCGAGGGCGCCGGCGATGTTGGAGAGCTGCCAGGTGAGCGCGAGCACGAGCCAGGAGCCCACGTAGTAGGGGACGACGCGGACGTCGTCCCGGTAGCGGCCGTGCAACATGGTGACAGCGTATGACTGGTCCACGAGCGGATGACCGAGGATCCACCGCCACCGGCCGGCGTGCGGCACGATCACCGGGGCGATCGACGTGGCGTAGATGAACATGCGCGCGTTGATCACGAGCGCCGTGCCGATCACCACGAGGAGGGGCGCGCCCTCGCTGAACAGCGCGGCCGCCGCGATCTGTGAGGCCCCGGCGTTGACGAGCAGCGACATGGCGATCGCCTCGGCGAGACCGAAGCCCGCGGCGATGACCGAGGCGCCTGCGACCAGTCCGAACGGGATGATCCCGAGGATGATCGGCGAGACTGCCCTCGCGCCGGCGAGCATGCTGCGGACGGTCGGATGGTGCACGGACGTGGCTCCTTCGCGGTGCGGATACGCGATGGTAGCACGCATCGGAGGCGGAACCGCGGTGTCCGCGCTACGATGGGGCGCACCTTCGTCTTCGGGAGGCGGTCCGGATGCTCTCAGCTCTCATGGCGACCACTGCCGCCGCCTGCTTCGGCGTGGCGAACTTCCTCGGCGGGATCGCGAGCCGCAAGGACACCGCGCTCGCCGTCACCGCGAACGCGCACCTCGTGGGCGCCGTGCTGATGGCGGTCGCGGTCCTCGTGTGGCCGGCGGCCGGAGCGGGCCCTGCCGACGCGGCGTGGGGCGCGCTCGCCGGGGTGACGGGCGGGCTGGCGGTCGTCGCGCTCTACGCGGCGCTCGCGCTCGGCCGGATGGGCGTCGTCGCCCCGCTCACCGCGGCGATCTCGGCCGCGCTGCCGGCGCTCTACGACGTCGCGAACGGGACCGCGCTGCGTCCCGTGACCGGGGCCGGCATCGCGCTCGCGCTCGTCGCGGTCGTGGTCGTGAGCGCCGGGGGCGACGCTGAGTCACGCCAGGCCATGCCCGTGCGTGCGGTCCTGCTCGCGGTCGCGGCCGGCGTCGGCTTCTCGGTGACCCTGCTCGCGTTCTCGTTCACCGCCGAGGAGAGCGGGTACGTCCCGCTGCTCGCGGCTCGCGCCGTCTCGGCCGTCCTCCTCGGCGGACTCACGCTGCTGCGCAGTCGCGTCTACCTCGTCGACGCGGCGGTGCGGCTGCCGGCGTTCGGGTCGGGCCTGGTCGACTCGGTCGCCAACGTCGCGCTCATCACGGCGATCCGCAGCGGGCCGCTCGCCGTGGTCGCCGTACTCGGCGCTCTGCACCCGGTCGTCACGATGCTGCTCGCGCGGGTCTTCCTCGGCGAGCGGCTTCGCGGGGTGCAGCGGGCCGGGGTCGCGCTCGCGCTCGTGGCAGTGGTGATGACCGCGCTGCCGTAGGCGGACGGCGGGGCGTGTGGTCGGGGCGGGTACACTCACATCCAGGGACAGGGCGGCCGGCGAGGCCCACGGGCGCCGGCCGGGCGGGAAGGGAGCACGCGTATGCTGAAGCTCGACATCCCCGGCTGGGACGGGCCGCTCGAGATCGAGCATCTCGTGCTCGACGTGAATGGCACGATCGCACTCGACGGCTCGCTGATCCCCGGGCTCGACGAGGCGGTCGGCGCGTTGCGCTCGACAGGGCTGCACGTCGTCGCGATCACCGCCGACACCCACGGCACCGCCTCGGCCCTGCGCGAGCGCACCGGCATCGAGCTCAAGGTGATCGAGCCGGGTCAGGAGAGAGCGCACAAGAGGGCATACGTCGAGTGGCTCGGCGCGCGCCGGGTGGCCGCTGTGGGCAACGGCGCGAACGACGCGGGGATGCTCGCGGCCGCCGCGGTCGGCATCTGCGTGATCGGGCCCGAGGGCGCGGCGGGCGGAGCGGTCTCCTCGGCGGACGTGGTGGTCAACGGCATCGCCGACGCGCTCGATCTCCTGCGCACGCCCGCGCGGCTCGTCGCGACGCTCAGGCGGTAGCGTGTGGCCGGTCAGCGGAGCGGGCAGACCGGGCGTCCGAGCGCTGGCCGCCGCCGTGCCGCCCGGCCGCGGCCCCTAGTCGAGCGCTCCGGGGTCGAAGATGACGCCGTCGCAGAGTTCGGAGGCGCGAGCCATCTCCTCGGGCGTGCGGGCGGTCCAGCCGATGAGCGGCCGGCCGCGCAGCTGCTGGATCCGCGTGCCGAGCGTGGGGAGCGCGTCGATGTCGTAGGCGATGAAGTGGGGGCGGCCGCGCCAGTTCATGAGGAGCGAGCGGAGCGCGAACACCTCGATGCCCGAGAGGTCCTCGCCTTCGAACCGGCTCGCGAGCTGTCCGCGGGGGATGGTCGGGTCGAGGCGCTCGACCTCGGCGAGGGAGAACGGGTTGAACGACTGGACCGCCACCTCGCCCGGGTATCCCTCGAGCGCACGCACCACCGCTCGCTCGAGCGCGCCCACGTCGGTGCCGCGCTGCTTGATCTCGACGAGGACCGGGACGCGGCCGTCGACGAGGTCGAGCACCTCGCCGAGGGTCGGGATCCGTTCGTCGGAGCCGAGCAGGCGCAGCTCGTCGAGCCCGGTCAGCGTGACCTCCGAGATCGCGCGCGGGTCGCCGGTCATGCGTTCGAGCGTGTCGTCGTGAAAGACCACGACCTCGCCGTCGGCGGAGAGGTGGACGTCGAGCTCGATGGGGAAGCCTTCGCGCACCGCCTCGCGAAAGGCCGCGAGCGAGTTCTCGGGCCGGCGCGCGTCGTCGGTGTGCAGGCCTCGGTGGGCGATGACCGCGCCCTCGATCCACGCGGCGCGCTCCTCGGCGGGAGGGACCGCGCCGGTCGCGATCCAGTACCCGGCGCCGTTGACCGCGAGGAGCGCGACGGCCACGAGCGGGAGGTAGACGCGCGCGCGGCTCATCGGCGCTTCAGGTCGCGCCCGGCGGCGATCGCCGCCCGCGCGCCCTCTCCCGCGGCGATGATGACCTGCTTGCCGAGGCCGTCGGTGACGTCGCCCGCCGCGTAGATCCCCGGAGTGCTCGTGGCTCCCATCCGGTCGACGACGATCTCGCCCCGCTCGTTGGTCTCGACGAGCCCGCCGGTGAACTCGGCCGCGGCGATCGCGCCCGTCTCGATGAAGACGCCGCGCACGGGCAGGGTCTCCTCGGCGCGTGTGGCCGTGTCGCGGAGCGTGATCCCGGTGACGGACCCCTCGCCCTCGATGCGCACGACCTTCACGCCGGCGCGCACCGGCACCGCGGCCGAGTCGAGCGCCTCGGCGATGATGTCGGACACCTTGAGCACGGCGGGAGAGAGGACCTGCGGGCGCGCGCCGAGCTTCGAGAGCTGGAGCGCCGCCTCGGCGGCAGCCTCGCCCGGACCCACGACCGCGACGTCGCTGCCGGCGAAGAACGCCGCGTCGCATGTCGCGCAGTAGGAGACGCCCCGGCCGATGAGCTCGGTCTCGCCGGGCACCGACAGGCGGTTGGGCGCCTTGCCGGTCGCGATGATGACGGCGCGGGCGCGAAGGGAGGCGCCCGCGCGCGTGTAGAGGTCGAACGTGTCGCCCTCGCCCGGGACGATCGCGCTTACCAGCTCACCCTCGCGGCACGTCACGTCGAAGGCCGCGACGTGCTCGCGGAACCGCTGCACGAGCTCCTGCCCGCTGATCGCCTGCCAGCCGAGGTAGTTGTCGATCGTGCCCGCCCAGGCCGTCTGTCCGCCGACCTCGCCGCCGAGCACCACGGTCGAGAACCCCTGGCGCGCCGAGTACATCGCCGCGGTGAGCCCTGCCGGTCCTGCTCCGATGACGGCGATCTCGTAGACGGTCTGCTCGGCCGATCCCACCTGTCCTCCTCCTCCGGTGTCTTCCAGGGGTTCGTTCCCATCCCGCGCCCTGCTGTCGCGCGGTGGACAGCGCGCCGCGCGCGCGGCACCCTGGATGTGAGGACACAGCGCGCGAGAGGAGGCACGGATGGCCCGGGTGCTCGTGGTCGGCGGCGCCAACACCGACATCACCGGGGTCGCCCGCGCGGCGTTCATCCCCGCAGACTCGAATCCCGGCGTCGTGCGCTCCTCGGCGGGGGGCGTGGGGCGCAACATCGCCGAGAACCTCGCGCGGCTCGGCGCCTCCGTGGAGCTGATCACCGCCTTCGGCGACGACGCCATGGCTGACGAGCTGCGGGCGCACTGCGAGCGTGCAGGGATCGACACCTCGCGCTCGGCGGTCGTACCCGGGGCGTCCGGCTCGGTCTACCTCGCGCTGCTCGACGCCGACGGCGCGCTGGTGGGCGCCGTCTCGGACATGCGCGCCCTCGCGGGGCTCACGCCCGCCGTGCTCGAGGGAGCGCTGCGTGAGGACGCCCCGCAGCCGGATGCGCTCGTGCTCGACGCGAACCTCTCGCCGGCGGCCCTCGAGACCGCGGCCACCACCGGGCGCCGCCGGGGCGTCCCGGTCTTCGCCGACTGCGTCTCGGTCGCGAAGTGCGCGCGGCTCGAGCCGCTCCTCGGGAGCATCGATTGCCTGCACGCCAACGCGCTCGAGGCCGAGGCACTGACCGGCGTCGCGGTCACCGGTGATTCCGGCGGCGCCGCGCGTGCCGCCGCCCGTCTGCACGAGCGGGGCGTGGGGCTCGCGCTCGTCACCGACGGCCCGCGGGGCGTCTTCTACTCCTCGGCCGCCGGGCGCGGCCTGCTCGCGGTTCCCGCGGCGGAGGTCGTCAACGTGACCGGGGCCGGGGACGCCTTCATGGCCGCGGTCGTCTGGGGTACGCTGTCGGGTAGGGACCCGCGCCTGGCCGCCGCGATCGGGGCCGCTGCGGCCCTGTTCACGTTGCGCCGGCCCGAGACGGTCGTGCCGGACCTCGATCCCGCCTCAGTGCTCGCCTACGCCGAGGAGTTGGCTCGATGAACACCGTGGAGAACCGCTACTTCGCCGTCGCGCCCGAGGTGCGCGAGGCGCTCGAATCAGGCGTTGCGGTGGTCGCGCTCGAGTCGACGATCATCACGCACGGCTTCCCGTACCCGGCGAATCTCGAGTGCGCCCGGGAGGCCGAGCGCGTCGTGCGCGAGGAGGGCGCCGCGCCCGCGACCGTCGGCGTCGTGGACGGTGTCCTCACGGTCGGCCTGACCGCCGAGCAGATCGAGCGGTTCGCCTCGGCGGGCGACATCCCGAAGGCGAGCCGACGCGACCTTCCCCTGCTCGCGGCCCGCGGGAGGGACGGCGGCACCACCGTGGCCGCCACGATGGTGGCCGCGGCGCGCGCCGGCATCGACGTCTTCGCGACGGGCGGCATCGGCGGCGTGCACCGGGGGGCCGAGCGGACCTTCGACATCTCGGCGGACCTCGCCGAGCTCGCGCGGACCGACGTGACGGTGGTGTGCGCCGGCGCGAAGTCGGTCCTCGATCTCGGCCTGACCCTCGAGTACCTCGAGACGGCCGGGGTGCCGGTCGTGGGATACGGGACCGACGAGTTCCCCGCCTTCTACACCCGCTCGAGCGGGCACCGCGTGCCGGCGCGCGTCGACACGCCACAGGAGGCCGCGAGCGCGATCTCCGCGAAGCGCGCCCTCGGGCTTGCCGGAGGCATCGTCGTCGCGAACCCGATCCCCGAGGAGCATGCGCCCGACGAGGCGCTCATCTCGGTCGCCATCGAATCAGCGCTCGCCCAGGCGGCGCGCGAGGGCATCGAGGGGGCGGCCGCCACGCCCTTCCTGCTCGAGCGCATCCACGCTATCACGGGCGGCGCGAGCGAGGTGGCGAACAAGCAGCTCGTCTACGCGAACGCCCGGCTGGCCGCCCGCATCGCGATGGCCCTGCTCGCATGAGGACCACCGACCTCGACCGTTCGGCGCCGCTGCCGCTCGTGCGCGAGCACCTCGGCGCGGGGCGGCTCCGCGAGGTGCGCGAGCTCCTGGCCCCGCTCTCGGTACCGGAGACGGGCGACCTCCTGCGCGAGCTCTCCGTCCCGGAGCGGGCTGTCGTGTTGCGGATCCTGCCGCGAGAGCCCTCGGCGGCGGTCTTCTCGTGGCTCGACCGCCACGAGCGGGACGAGATCCTGCGTGGCCTGACCGACTCCGAGACGCGCGCGCTCCTCGAGTCTCTCGCGCCCGATGACCGCACGGAGCTCTTCGAAGAGCTTCCCGGCGAGATGACGCAGAAGCTCCTGAACCTGCTCACGCCCACCGACCTCGCCGAGGTCCGGACGTTCCTCGGCTATCCCGAGGAGAGCGTCGGACGCCTCGCCACCCCCGACTACGTGGCGGTCGGCCCCGACTGGAGCGTGGGCCGCGCGCTCTCGCACCTGCGCGAGCGCGGCCGCGAGTCCGAGACGATCGACATCGTCTACGTCGCCGATCGCGGCTGGCGGCTCCAGGGCGTCTGCGAGCTGCGACGCCTTGTGCTCGCCGCGCCGGACGCGTCGATCGAGTCGGTCATGCATCCGGTCTTCTCCGTTCTCTCGGCGTTCGACGACCGGGAGGTCGCGGTCCGCGAGATGCGTCGCCACGACACGGTGGCGCTGCCGGTCGTGGACTCCGCGGGCGTGCTCATCGGCATCGTGACCGCCGACGACGTGTTCGACGTCTTCGAGGAGGAGGCCACCGAGGACATCCATCGGACCGCGTCCGTCTCTCCGCTGAGGGGCAGCTACCGGCACCTCACGTCCCTCCAGCTCTACCGCAAGCGCGTGGGCTGGCTGCTCGCCCTGCTCGTCTTCAGCCTCGCGTCGTCCGGCGTCATCGCGGCCTACGAGGGGATCCTGGCGAGCGTGGTCGCGCTCGCGTTCTTCATCCCGCTCCTCGCCGACACCGGCGGCAACACCGGCTCCCAGTCCTCGATGCTCGTGATCCGCGGGCTCGTCACCGAGGACATCGAGCCGGCCGACGTGTGGCGGACCGTAGGCAAGGAGGCCGCCGTCGGCCTGCTCCTCGGGCTCACCTTGGCCCTTGGCGCGTTCGCCCTCGGTGCGCTGCGCGCCGACTTCGGGGTCGCGGTCGTGGCGGCCGGCGCGATGGCGCTGATCGTCGTTGTCGCCAACGTCATCGGCACCCTGCTCCCCTTCGTGCTGGTCCGCCTCGGCCAGGATCCGACCGTCGCGTCGAGCCCGCTCGTCACCTCGCTCACCGACGCCGTGGGCCTGCTCATCTACTTCGCGATCGCCACGGCGGTCCTCGGCTCCGCGCTCACCGGCTGACCAGTAGGGAGTCCGCGCAGCGACCGTTGCCGGTACCCCGTGGCGCCCCGACGGAGGCGACCTCCCGATTACGCGACCCCCCTGCCAGGGTATGACAGTAGGGTGTGGGTTCGGGCCCGATGCCCGAACGGAAAGGGGGAGTTCGCATGAGTTGGCTCAAGAGAGCAACGGTTCTCGCTCTCGCGCTGGCCCTCATGGTCTCCTTCGTCGCGTGCGCGGCGGACGAGCCCGAGGAGCCGGTCGTCGATGACGAGGAGCCCATCGGAACCGTCACGGTGATGGGCGTGTGGGGCGGGGGCGAGATCGAGGCCTTCGAGGAGGTCGTCGCAGGGTGGGAGGCCGAGACCGGGGGCACCATGGAGTTCGAGGGCACCCGCGACCTCTCGGCGATCCTCCGGGCGCGCGTTGCCGGTGGCAACCCGCCTGACCTCGCGATCCTGCCCAACCCCGCGCTGATGGCCGACTTCGCCGGCAGCGGCGACCTCCAGGCTATCGACGGGGTGCTGGACATGAGCGCGCTCGAGAGCGACTACGCCGAGACCTGGATCGATCTCGGCAGCGTCGACGGCTCGCTCTACGGCCTGTTCGTCAAGGCCGCGACCAAGAGCACGGTCTGGTACAGCCCGGCGAACTTCGACGCCGCCGGCTACGAGATCCCCGAGTCGTGGGACGACCTCATCGCGCTGTCGGACCAGATGGTCGCCGACGGCACGCCGCCGTGGTCGATCGGCATCGAGAGCGGTGGGGCCACGGGCTGGCCCGGTACCGACTGGATCCAGGAGATCTTCCTCGCCGAGTCCGGCCCGGACCTCTACGACCAGTGGGTCGCGAATGAGATCCCCTGGACGCACGAAGCCGTGAAGTCGGCGTTCGAGAAGTTCGGTGAGGTCGCGCTCGCCGAGGGCTATGTCCCCGGTGGCGTGAACGGCATCCTGGAGACCGGCTTCCAGGACGCGTCCTACCTGCCCTTCGAGGATCCGCCGAGGGCGCACATGTACTTCCTCGGCGCCTTCACCCAGGGCTTCATCGCGGAGCAGTTCCCCGCGCTGACCCCTGAGGACGACTACGACTTCTTCAAGTTCCCCTACGTCGATCCAGCCTTCGAGGGCGCGGTCACCGGTGGCGCCGACGTGGTCGTGATGTTCAACGACACGCCGTCCGCGCGCTCGCTGCTGCGCTATCTCGCGACCGCCGAGGCGTGGGAGTCGTGGGCGGCGGCGGGCGGCTACTCGTCGCCCAACCGTTCGCTCGACGTCTCGGTCTATCCCGATGCGCTCTCCGCCAAGGCGGCCGAGCAGCTGACCGAGTCGGCGATCTTCCGGTTCGACGCCGACGACATGATGCCCGCGGAGGTACAGAACGCGATGTTCTCCGGCATCGTGAGCTATCTGCAGGACCCGGGCCGTCTCGACGCCATCCTCGCTGAGATCGAGGCCGTGGCAGCCGAGGCGTACGCCCAGGAGTAGGCACCGGCGAAGACGTCTGACCCGGATGGGCGGGGCGGCCACGACGGCGCCCCGCCCCGTGGGGGAGGAGGGTGCGGATGAGGTCACGGCTGGCGACAGCCGCATGGCTCTACCTGCTGCCCGCGTTCGTGCTGCTCGGGGTCTTCCTCGTCTATCCGGTCGCCAACACGATCTACCTCAGCTTCTTCAGCGGTCGGGACATGTCCACGTTCGTGGGCTTCGACAACTACCGGTACCTCTTCACCCACCCCGAGACGCTCGTCGTCTTCCGCAACAACCTCCTGTGGCTGGTGCTCTTCACCGCCTCCACGGTCACGCTCGGCCTCATCCTCGCGGTGCTTGCGAACCAGGTGCGTTACGAGGCCGTGGCCAAGGCGATCATCTTCGTGCCGATGGCCGTCTCCTTCACCGCCTCCGCGGTGATCTGGCGCTTCATGTACATCTACCGGCCGCCGGGCAGCGAGCAGACCGGCGTGCTCAACGCCGCGCTCGGGTCGCTCGGCTTCGATCCCGTCCCGTGGATCACCAACACCTCGGTGAACAACTACGCCCTCATCGCCGCCGGCATCTGGATGTGGACCGGGTTCGCGCTGGTGGTCGTCTCCGCGGGGCTCAAGGGCATCCCCGCCGAGGTGCTCGAGGCGGCCCGTGTCGACGGCGCCACCGAGTTCCAGATCTTCGTGCACGTGATCCTGCCGATGCTGCGCTCGGTCCTGCTCGTGGTCGCGGTGACGCTCACGATCAACTCGCTCAAGGTCTTCGACCTCGTGTACGTGATGACCTTCGGCAACTTCCAGACCGACGTGCTCGCCAACCGGATGTTCAAGGAGATGTTCACCTTCGGCAACTTCGGGCGGGCGAGTGCCGTGGCGGTAATGCTGCTGCTGGCGATCGTCCCGCTCATGCTCTCGAACGTGCGTCGGTTCCGGCGGGAGGAGTGAGGATGTCACGCGAGACGGTCGCGCTCACGCGGAGCGAGCGCATGGTGCGCGCGGTGTCGCGCGGACCCCTCCACGCCGCGATCATCGCGATCTGCCTGCTGTGGATGCTCCCGTCCCTCGGCCTGTTCGTGAGCTCGTTCCGTCCGCGGGACGCGATCGCGTCGAGCGGGTGGTGGACCGCGTTCACCACGCCGTTCGAGTTCACCCTCGCCAACTACGAGCAGGTGCTCTCCGCGCAGGGGATGGGGCAGAGCTTCCTGAACAGCCTGACGATCGCACTGCCCGCGACGGTCTTCACGGTCGTGGTCGCCGCCTTCGCGGCCTACGCGTTCTCATGGATGGAGATCCCCGGCCGGGACATCCTGTTCCTCGTGGTGGTGGGGCTGCTGGTGGTCCCGATCCAGTTGACGCTGATCCCGGTGCTGCGGATGTTCGCCTCGGCGGGGCTGACGGGGACCTTCCCGGCGGTCTGGCTCGCGCACACCGCCTACGGCCTGCCCTTCGCCGTATTCTTGCTGCGCAACTTCTTCGTGGCGCTGCCCAAGGACCTGCTCGAGTCGGCGTTCCTCGAGGGGGCGTCGCACCTGCGCGTCTTCTTCCGCATCGTCATGCCGCTCTCGGTGCCCGCGATCGCCGCGCTCTCGATCTTCCAGTTCCTGTGGCTGTGGAACGACCTGCTCGTCGCCCTCGTCTACCTCGGCGGGTTCAGGTCGGTCGCGCCGATGACGGTGACGATCTCGAACCTCGTGAGCTCGTTCGGCAGCGAGTGGCATCTGCTCACCGCGGCGGCGTTCGTCTCGATGGTCCTGCCGCTCGCGATCTTCTTCGCGCTCCAGCGTTACTTCGTCGAGGGCATCCTGGCCGGTGCGGTGAAAGGGTAGGGGAGATGGCCGAGGTACGCTTCGAGCATGTGACCAAGCGGTTCGGTGACTTCACGGCGCTGCGCGATTTCGACCTCGTGATCGAGGACCGCGAGTTCCTCGTGCTGGTCGGCCCGTCGGGCTGCGGGAAATCGACCGCGCTCAGGATGCTCGCCGGACTCGAGAGCGTGACGGAGGGCTCGATCTTCATCGGCGAGCGTCGGGTGAACAGCGTCCCGCCCAAGGACCGCGACATCGCCATGGTGTTCCAGTCCTACGCGCTCTACCCGCACATGACCGTCTACGACAACATCGCGTTCGGGCTCAAGCTCCGCAAGACGCCCAAGGCCGAGATCGACGGTAAGGTACGCATGGCGGCCGAGGTCCTCGGCGTGGACACCCTGCTCGACCGCAAGCCCGGGCAGCTCTCCGGAGGCCAGCGTCAGCGCGTCGCGGTCGCGCGGGCGATCGTCCGCGAGCCCGCCGTGTTCCTGCTCGACGAGCCCCTCTCCAACCTCGACGCGAAGCTGCGGGTCCACACCCGTGCCGAGATCAGCAAGTTGCACGAGCGGCTCGGGACCACCTTCGTCTACGTCACCCACGACCAGGTCGAGGCGATGACGATGGCCGACCGGATCGCGGTCATGAACGAAGGCGTCATCCAGCAGGTGGGCAGCCCCCAGGCGCTCTACGACCATCCGGTGAACACCTTCGTGGCGGGGTTCATCGGCTCGCCGGCGATGAACTTCTTCGAGGCCACCGTCGCCGAGAACGGCGCGGGCGTGAGCCTCGAGGGAGAAGGCTTCATGGTCGACGTGCCCGACGACCGGGCGGGCGAGGTCCGCTCCTTCCTCGGCAGGCGGATGACGTTCGGGGTGCGGCCGGAGAACATCCACGACACCGCTTTCGTGCCCTCCGGGATCACGGCCGCCCCCACCCGCGTCACGGTCGACGTGACCGAGCCGATGGGCAACGAGGTCTTCCTGCACCTCATGGCAGGGGAGACGAAGCTGCTCGCCCGCGTCGACCCGCGCACCAGGGTCGCGGCGGGGGAGGAGGTCGAGGTCGTGATCGATATGGAGCGGATGCACGTCTTCGACCCCGGGACCGGGGTCGCGCTCACGTCCGGCGAGGAGTGACCCGGCGCGCGGGTGGTCGCGGCCCGGGTCGCGGGGCGCCCTACGGCGCAGCAGGCAGGTCGCGCGCCATCCGGTCGAGCATGAGCGAGACGCTGCGGGCCGCGATCTCGACCTGGGCGCCCGGGGGCAGCATCGACTCGCCGTCGCCGCGCTGGCCGCCGTAGGAGCCGAACCCCGCGTGGTTGCCGCCGGTGATCGCGAGCACCTGCGAGCCGGGGGGCAGACGGCGCCTCGCGCCGTTGATGTCGGCGATGTCGACGAGGCCGTCCTCGGTCGCGTGGAGCGTGAGCACCGGGATTCCCGCCGAGGAGAGGTCGGTCGAGCCTCCGGGGTAGGCCGCGAGCAGCACGAGCCCCTCGACCCGCTCCGGCTCCCGCGTCGCGTACTCGGCGGCCATCGCCCCGCCGAGGGAGTGGCCGCCCACCGCCCAGCCGACCACGTCCTGCCGGGCGGCGATCGGGCGGCCCGCGCGCTCGATGCCGAACACGGCGAGGTTCGCCGGCATCGGCACGATGACCACGAAGTGACCCTCCTCGGCGATGCGGCGCGCGAGCGGGGCGTACGCCCTCGCCTCGACGCGTCCGCCCGGGTAGAGCACCAGGCCGGCGCCGGAGCGCGGTCCGAGCGGCTCGAAGAGGATGCCCTCGCGGCTCTCGAGCACGCGGACCTGTTCGTCGGACTCGAGCGCGGCCAGGGCGGTGTCGTCGGCGCGATACGGCGTGAACGCCCAGGTGAGGAACGCCGCGACGAAGAGCACGAGCAGCGCCGCGAGGAGGACCGCGCCACGCGCGAGCATCGAGCGGAGCGGTCGCGGGCGGCGGTTCTCCTCGGCGGGCATGGCGGCTCGTCTCATCGGTGGGCGGCGGCGTCGGCACGACTTCCGCGACGTTCGGGCAGGGTTTCGCCGACCGTTCCGGAAGCTATGGGTATGTAGGGTACTACGAAGGATCGCCGTTCGGTCGCATGAGGTCCGACCCGGCGACGCCGCCAGACCTGTCGCCGAACCGACGCAGGAGGTGACGCGCCGCCGACCGAGGTCGACGCGCATCCGCAATGCCTATCAACGACACCGCATCCGTCGAGACCGGCTCGTGGCATGCCCTCGAGGCCGAGGAGGCCCTTGAGAAGCAGGGCGTCACGGCCCGTGGCCTCGCCGCCGAGGAGGCCGCGCGGCGCCTCGAGGAACACGGTCCCAACGCGCTCTCCGCCGAGGGCGGCGTCTCGCTGCTCGGGCTCGTGCTCAAGCAGCTGCAGAGCCCCCTCATCTACCTGCTCATCGCGGCCTCGCTCATCTCGGTCTTCGCCGACCACTTGGTCGATGCGGCCGTGATCGCCGCCGTCATCGTCTTCAACACGCTCATCGGCGTGTCGCAGGAGTGGCGGGCCGAGAAGACGCTGGAGGCGCTGCGCCGGATGGCGGCGCCACGCGCGAGGGTGTTGCGCGATGGCGAGGCCGAGCTCATCCCCGCCGAGGACGTGGTCGTCGGCGACGTGCTGCTGCTCGAGACCGGCGACCGGGTGGCCGCCGACGCGCGCCTGCTCGACACCACCGAGCTGCAGATCGACGAGTCGGCGCTCACGGGGGAGTCGGAGACGGTGAGCAAGTCGCCCGAGGCGGTCGACGAGGGCACCCCGCTCGCCGACCGGCGGAACATGGCCTGGTCGTCCACGAGTGTCACCGATGGCCGGGGTCGTGCCGTGGTCGTCGCGGTCGGCATGAACACCGTGATCGGCGAGATCGCCGGAGACGTGCAGTCGACCGACCGGATGGAGACCCCGCTCCAGAGGCGCCTGTCGAGCCTCGGCCTCTACGTGGGCGTGGCCGCGGTGCTGCTCGCGGGGCTGATCTTCGGCATCGGGATCACGCGCGGCGAGGAGCTCTACGAGATGCTGCTCTTCTCGGTCGCGGCGGCCGTCTCGGCCATTCCCGAGGGCCTGCCCGCCGTCATCAGCGTGGTGCTCGCCCTCGGCGTGCAGCGGATGGCCGAGCGGGGCGCGATCGTGCGCCGCCTGCCGGCTGTCGAGACCCTCGGCTCGACCACGGTGATCTGCTCTGACAAGACCGGGACCATCACCCGCAACGAGATGACCGTCACGCGCGTGTGGGCCGGCGGGAGGCGTTACCGCTTCACCGGCGAGGGCTTCGACCCGGACGGCGCCCTCGTCGACGACGACGGCGAACAGATCGCGGCCGATTCGGCGGGTCTCGCCGACGCGGACCGGCTGCTCAGCGTGGGGTGCGTGGCGAACAACGCGACCCTCGAGCACGAGGACGGCCGGTGGCGGGTCGAGGGCAACCCGACCGAGGGGGCCCTGCTCGTCGCCGCGCACAAGCGAGAGCTGAAGAAGTGCGGCTTCGACGAGGAGGTGCACCGGCTCGACGAGATCCCGTTCTCGAGCAAGTTCAAGTACATGGCGACCCTCGACCAGGTCGGCGACGAGTCGATCCTGCACGTGAAGGGCGCGTTCGAGCGGATCCTCGAGTTCAGCGACTCCGTCCTGGTCGACGGCGAGGAGCGTCCGCTCGACGACGAGATGCGCGCCGGGATCGAGGCGGCCGCGCAGGAGTTCGCCGAGGACGCGCTGCGCGTGGTCGCCGGGGCCTACCGTTCCCTCGGCGATGCCGACGAGGTCGACCGCTCGCAGGCCGAGTCGGGTCTCGTCTTCGCCGGACTGTGGGGACTGCTCGACCCGCCGAGGCCCGACGCGGTCGAGGCGATCGCGGTCGCGCACGGCGCGGGCATGGACGTGAAGATGATCACCGGGGACCACGCCACGACCGCCGCCGCGATCGGCCGGCGCGCCGGCATCCTCGCGGAGGGCGAGGAGGTCGTGACCGGCACCGAGCTCGACGGCATGGACGACGAGGAGCTCGTGCGCCGCGTGCGCGACATCGCCGTCTTCGCGCGCGTCACGCCCGCCCACAAGCTGCGCATCGTGCGCGCGCTCAAGGAGCATGACGAGGTCGTCGCGATGACCGGCGACGGCGTCAACGACGCGCCGGCCCTCAAGCAGGCGGATATCGGCGTGGCGATGGGCATCACCGGGACCGAGGTCGCCAAGGAGGCCTCGGACATGATCCTCACCGACGACGACTTCGCCACCATCGTGGCCGCGGTCGAGCAGGGTCGCGTCATCTTCAGCAACCTGCGCCGGGTGGTCATGTTCCTCATCACGACCAACCTCGGCGAGATCATGGCGATCACCGCGGCGCTCGTGCTCGGCTTCCCGCTGCCCTTCACCGCGATCATGATCCTGTGGGTCAACCTCGTCACCGATGGCGTGTCGGTGCTTCCCCTCGGCCTCGAGCCCAAGCACGGCAACGTGCTCAAGCAGCCGCCGCGGCCGCCGCGGGAGGGCATCCTGACCCGGATGATGATCGCACGTGTCCTGACGCTCTCGCCGGTCATGGCGATCGGGACGCTCGCCGTCTTCAACCACTACGAGTCCAACTACGGGCACGCGATGGGCCAGACGATGGCGTTCATGACCCTCGTGTCCTTCGAGTGGTGGCGCGCGGTGTCCACCCGCTCGATGACGCTCTCGGTCTTCCAGATGAACCCGCTCGGCAACAAGCTGCTCATCGCCGGTATCTCGCTCGCGGTCGTGCTCCAGATCGGCGCGATCTACTGGGGTCCGGCGCAGGAGGTCTTCGGCACGGTCTCGATCGGGCTCGCCGAGTGGGGCATCGCGCTCGCGGTCGCCTCGTCGGTGATGTTCGTCGACGAGCTCTTCAAGCTCGCGATGCGCAGGCGTGAGGCCAAGGGCCGCGAGGTCGCCGCCTAGACGCCCGAGACGCCCAGCCAACGCGCGATCTGGTAGCTCGCGGCGGCGACGGTGCCGGTGAGCACCGTGCCCCAGACGATGTCGACGACCGCGACCTGCCACGGCCAGCCCTCGAGCGTCGCGAGGTTGGTGAGGTCGTAGGTCGCGTACGCGAGCGCGCCGAAGAGCGCCCCGCGCCAGACCGCTTCGGCCAGCATGCCCTTCTCGACGCCGGGGAGCACGGCGAAGACGAGGATGCCCACGATGTAGAAGAGGTAGAACCCTGCCGCGACGAGCCAGTCGGGCGGGCTCTTGAGCATCGAGCCGATCTGGTTCTGGTAGAAGCGGTTGGCGACCACTCCGAGCCAGACGAGGTCGATGGCGAAGAACACCACCACGGTGAGCAGGTAGAGTTGCGCGACCTTGGCCATCTCGCACCGCTTCCTTCCGGGGGCTCGGACTCTCCTGCGCAGTATCTTCCCCGCGAAGCGATACTCCGCTCGGCGCGGGTGGAAGGAGAAAGAGTGGGCGTCCGGACGTCGGGCGCGCATGCCAGGCCACAGACCGATGAAGGGAGACACCATGTCCGATACGCTCATCGACACCCTGAACGACCTTCGCTCGCGCGAGCTCGCGGTGTGCATGCAGTACATGCGTCACCACTACCTCGTCACCGGCCCCGAGGGCCTCGCGCTCGCCGACGAGTTCAAGGCCGTGGCGATCACCGAGATGAAGCATGCCGAGGCGCTCGCCGAGCGGATCGACTTCCTCGGCGGGGACCCGACCACCAAGCCGGCGCCGTTCCCGGCCGGGGCGACCACGCTCGCCGAGATGGCCGAGACCGATCTCGCGAGCGAGGAGGAGGCCGTCGAGCTCTACCGCGCGGCGATCAAGCAGGCCGAGGAGGCCGGGGACGTGACCACGAGGCGGTTGCTCGAGTCGATCCTCGGCGACGAGGAGGACCACGTCGACACCTTCCAGCGGATGCTCGGGAAGTGACGGCGGCCTCAGACCCGCAGCAGGATCGCGGCACCGACGAGGGCGACCACCAGGAAGAAACCCACGAGCAGCTCGAGCAGCCACATCGGCACCGCTGAGACGTCCTCGGGCTCGAGCCGCTTGCGGAGCATGCGGTAGCGCACCAGCCCCGCCGAGCAGATGAGTCCGCCCACGAAGATCAGCACCACGCCGAAGGAGCGCGCCGGGCCGATCGCGTCGTCCTGGCCCAGCACGAGGCCGATCGTGAAGCCGGCGGCGACGGTCGCCAGGCCGGTCCTGAGCCACGAGTTCAGCGTCCGTTCGTTGGAGAGCACGGTCCGCTGGAGCGCCATCATCGTGCGCTCCTCGGCGAGGCGCTGCTGCGTGTCGACGGCGTCAGGGCAGCCGGGGGCGACCGGTGTCGGGTCCGGGGTCTCGGCGGGCTCGCGGGCGGTGGTGTCGGTCATCGTCGGCGCTTCCATGTCGTGGTGGACGAGGGCGGCCCGGTCGTCGGGCCGCCCTCTCGCGTGCGGATGGTGCGCGCGCTGCGCTCAGTAGCGCAGGAGCGCCGCCACCTCGGTGCCGGTCGCGGCCCGGACCTCCTCGGCGGACAGGACGTGCACGGTCCCGCCGTGGAGCAGGGTCTCGGCCGCCGCCCGGTCGAGCAGGTCGGTGTCGCCGTTCTCCGGCTCGGCGCGCACGGTCATCGAGCCGGTCTCGGGGTCGTAGGAGCCCCACGCGCCGCCGGTGTCGGCGACGAGGAGCGTGTCGACGCGTCCCTCGAGCGCGGCCGGCACGATGCGACGCAGGTCCGCCGAGGCGTGCTCGCCCTCTCCGCGCTCGGCGTACTCGGCGATCGCCCGGTCGAGCTCGGCGGTGAGGTGCGGTCGGAGCAGGTCGAGCGCCTCGGCGTGGATCTCGGCAGCCGGGACCTCGTCCGGGTTGCCGGTCACGCCCTCCGTGAGCAGGTGGGGGTAGGTGCTCGCTTCCCGGTAGATCGGCAGCAGGTAGTCCACGCCCGCGATGAGGAGCGGCACGTCCCGCTCGCCGATGAGCTCCTGGAGCGCGCGGTCCACCTGTCGGAAGTAGCGGAGCAGGTCCTCCTTGGCCGTGTCGGCGCTCCCGCCGTGGCCGTGGAAGATGGCGGCGCGCTTGCCGCGCCCCGAGGCGGCCGCGGGGGTGCGTGAGTGGAACTGCACCTGGGCTTCGTAGTCGTCGTACTTGAGCGCCTCGGCGAGCCCCTGCGGGATACCCGCGGGCTCGAGCTCGTGGACCTCCTCGGCGGTGCCTTCGAGGACGCGCACCTGGTTCTTGCTGAGGGCGAGTATGTAGAAGCGCAGGTCCGGGACGAGTGCGGTGATGAGCGGCCGCACGAGGAAGCGCGACGACACGCGGACCTGTTCGGGCAGCGCGCGCGATGCGCGGAACACCCGGAAGGTGCCCGGCGCCGCGAAGAGCGCGACCCCCTCGAATCCGTTGCGCCAGAAGGCGGCATCGGCCTGGATCGCGTAGGCGTCCGAGAGCAGCGCCGCGGCCTCGGGCGAGCGCATGCCGCCCGCGACGAGGGTCTCCTCGGCGTGCCGGAGGAGGTTCTTGAGCCTGATCGGGTCCTGCTGCCGCTCGCTTCCCGCCCGGTGCGCGGGCAGATAGACGGACACGGCCGGCCATCCGTCATGGCCGGCCAGCTGTTGGAGTATCGTTCGGTCGAGGTTCTCCATCGCACGGCCTCCTTTCCGTATACGGAGAGTGTTCCCACTCTCGGACCGGTCCGACCGGCGTGTGGCGGGCGCGGCCCCGTCGACCTATACTGAGAGTTCCGTGTGACGACGCCTCGGGGCGGGGTCCGGACGGCGGCATGGCGTGAACCTGGTCAGATCCGGGAGGAAGCAGCCATAAGCGTCCTCTGCCGAGCGTCCGGGTCCCGCCGCGGGGCGTCGCGCACCGTCGGCGGTGTCGTCCGGTACCGCTATACTCCGGACTGCGAGTGTCCGACGCGCGAAAGGTGCCCGATGGCCCACCTGTCCCTCTACCGCAAGTACCGGCCCCAGCGGTTCGACGACATCGTCGGCCAGCGGCATATCACCCGCACGCTGCGCAACGCCGTCGCCGAGGGCTCGGTCGCGCACGCCTACCTCTTCACCGGGCCGAGGGGCACCGGCAAGACCACGACGGCGCGCATCCTCGCCAAGGCGCTCCAGTGCGAGCAGGGACCCACGCCCGACCCCGACGACACGTGTGAGCAGTGCCGGGACGTGACCGAGGGTCGGCACCCCGACGTCTTCGAGCTCGACGCCGCGTCGCGCACGGGCGTCGAGAACGTCCGCGAGGAGATCATCGGCCGGCTCGCCTACGCCCCCACGCGCGGCCGCTGGAAGGTCTACATCATCGACGAGGTGCACATGCTCTCGTCCGGTGCCTTCAACGCGCTCCTCAAGAGCGTCGAGGAGCCGCCCGAGCGAACCGTGTTCATCCTCTGCACCACGCACCCCCACAAGGTCCCCGAGACCATCCATTCGCGCTGCCAGCGGTTCGACTTCCACCGCATCGGCGCCGACGACCTCGTCGAGCGGCTCGCGCATATCGCAGAGGCCGAGGGCATGGTGGTCGAGGAGGGCGCGCTCACGCTCGTTGCGAAGCACGCCGCCGGCGGGATGCGCGACGCGATCTCGACGCTCGAACAGCTCGCGGCGTTCTCCGGCAGCGAGATCTCGCTCGCCGATGTCGAGGGGCTCCTCGGCGAGGTCGACACGGCGCTCCTGTTCGAGCTGGCCGACCTCGTCATCGCGCGTGACGTGGCGGGCTCCTTCCGCTTCGTGGCGCGTCTGGCGGCCTCGGGCGTGGACATCCCCGAGTTCGTGCGCGAGTTCGTGGGGCACGTGCGCGACCTGTTCGTGGTCGCCGCCGTTGGGGACCCGACCGGGATCGTCGAGACCACCTCGTCGGAGGCCGCGCGCCTCACCGGCCAGGCGAAGGAGTTCGGCTACGACCGGCTGGCGCGGGTGCTCGACATCCTCGGCGAGCTGACCGGCGAGATGCGTTGGTCGCCCGACCCGCGACTCGCGCTCGAGGTCGCGCTCACCCGGCTCGCCCGGCCGCACGGGGAGCTCACGGTCGAGGCGCTCGCCGAGCGGATCGCCGCGCTTGAGACCGGCGCCGCGCTCGGCGACACGATGGTCCCGCCCACCCGGGCCACGGCGCCCGCGGCCGCTCCTGCACCGGCGCCTGCCGCCCCGCAGGCCGCCGCCCGGCC
>JAUVXE010000006.1 GCA_030603745.1 Coriobacteriia bacterium
GCGGCCGCCCCGGACCTCGCCGCGGGCCTGCTCCTCGCGACCCTCGCCTGGGTCGCGACCGCGCTGCTCGTGCGCGCGCCCGCCCTCGGCGCCGCCGCTGCCCTCACCGGCTGGGGCGCCCTGCTCGCCGCGCTCGCGTGGCTCGAGGGGCCGCCGTGGGCGACGCTCGCCGCGCTCACCGCCTACGCGGCCCTGCTCTTCGCGCCCACCTTCGCGCGCCCGCGCCGTCCCGCCCGTGCGGCGACGGACGCCGCCGCGTCACGCGTCGCACCCGCACCCCTGTCCTCCGCGGCTCGTCCGCTCGCCGCGCCCCTCGCCGCCGTCTCGCTCCTCGTCGCGCTCGGCACGGTGGGACTCGCCGCCTGGTCGGTCGTCTCGCCGAGCTCGCCGGCCCGCTGGGTCGACCTCGGCCAGTGGGGGCTCGCCCTCGCGCTCGCCGTCCTCGGCGGACAGCTCGTGCTTGCGGCGCGACCGTACCGGCTCGAGGTCGCCGAGTACGCGGGCGGGCTCGCGTTCCTCGGCGCGGCGTGGGTCGTGCTCGACGGCGCGGGCGTCGGCGTGCTCGAGCCCTACCTCGTGCTGCTCGCGCTCTACATCGCCGGCATGTCGTACCGGTTCGCCGCGGCTGGCGGGCACCGCCGCGTGCCGGTGGCGGCCGACTGGGCTGCCGTGGCCTGCGCCGCCTGGCTTCCGGCGCTGCTCGCCGTCTCGGCGCGCACCCCCGCCGACGCCCTCACGCACGCGGCGTGGGCGGTCGGGCTCTCGCTCGCCGCGATCGCCGCGGGGATCGTGCTGCGCGTGCGCGGCTACCTGTTCGGCGGCGTGGCAGCGCTCGTACTCGTGTCGGTGTGGCGCTCGTTCTTCCTGCTCGTGGAGTTGTGGTGGGCGGTCCTCGGCGTGATCGGCGTCGCGATGCTCGTGATCGCGCTGACCTGGGAGCGCCAGCAGCTCCTGCTCGCCCGCACGGGGCGTCTCGTGCGGGAGTTCTTCGGCGGGTGGCGGTAGGTGCGGCGGGTATACTCCCTCGTAGTGCCGGCGCGCCGCGCCCCGGTCCGCCCCGCCCGTTCGCCGAGGAGGTAGCCGCATGAGGTTCGTGCTCCGCATGCTCGTTTCTGCCGTCGTCATCTTCGGGGTCGCCTACCTGTCGGGCGGCTGGCTGCTCGAGGTCGCCGACTTCACGGCTGCGCTGTGGGCCGCGCTCGTCCTCGCGCTCGTCAACGCCTTCGTCCGTCCGGTCGCGGGCCTGCTCTCGCTGCCCATCACGATCCTCACGCTCGGGCTGTTCGCGCTCGTGCTCAACGCGCTCATGATCTACCTCGTCGCCTGGGTCGTCCCGGGTGTCGAGGTCACCGGGTTCCTCCAGACCCTGCTCGCCGCGCTCATCATCTCGGTGGTCGGGTCGTTCTTCTCGGCAGCCATCGACAAGGAGTGAGCGCATGACGAGCGAGCGCGTCGAGGAAGAGGGCTGTCCGCCGGACGGCCTCCCCGAGGGGGCCGAACGGTCGGCGCCCGAGCTCGTGGTCATCACGGGGATGTCCGGGGCCGGCCGCAGCCAGGCGATCCACACCTTCGAGGACCTCGGCTACTTCTGCATCGACAACCTGCCGCCGGCGTTCATCCGCCAGCTCGTGGACCTCACGCGCCTGCCGGGGAGCCGGGTGCGGCGGATCGCCGTGGTGTGCGACGTGCGCGCCAAGGAGTTCTTCGAGGAGCTCGTGGGGGAACTGCGCCACCTCGAGGAGGTCGGCGTGCCGTTCCACCTGCTCTACCTCGAGGCGGACGACGACACGCTGGTGCGCCGCTTCAAGGAGACGCGGCGCCGCCATCCGCTCTGCGCGGAGGGCGACTCGGTCGTCGACGGCATCGCGCACGAGCGCGAGGCGCTCGCCGAGATCCGCACGCGGGCCGACCTCATCATCGACACGAGCCGGCTCAAGCCGGGGGAGCTGCGTAACGCCATCCGGGAGCGCTTCTTCATCGGCAGCCTCGCGACCTCGCTCGCGGTGACCGTGGTCTCCTTCGGCTTCAAGTACGGGCTGCCCACCGACGCCGACATCGTCATGGACGTCCGTTTCCTGCCCAACCCCTACTACCTCGCGGACCTCCGTCCGCGCACCGGCCTCGAGGAGCCGGTGCGCCGCTACGTGCTCGAGCGGGAGCAGACCGCCGAGTTCCTCGAGAAATGGTTCGACCTCCTCGGCACGCTCGCCCCGAGCTACCTCATGGAGGGCAAGACGCACCTCATCGTCGCGCTCGGATGCACCGGCGGTATGCACCGCAGCGTCGCGCTCGCCGAGGAGACCGCGCGCTTCCTCGGCCAGCTGGGCTTCCGGGTCGCGGTGAGCCATCGCGACATCGCGAAGGACCGGGAGCAGCGGTGAGCGCGGCGCCGGTCCGCGGACGGGCGGTCGCGGTCGGGGGCGGGACCGGGCTGCCGGGCGTGCTGCGCTGCCTCGCCGGACTGGGCTACGACACCTCGGCGGTCGTCACGATGGCCGACGACGGCGGCTCGAGCGGCAAGCTGCGCGCCGAGCTCGGCATGCTGCCCCCGGGCGATGTCCGCAACTGCCTCGTCGCGCTCGCCGACGAGGCGAGCCCGCTCGCGCGGCTCTTCCAGTACCGGTTCCCCCACGGCGAGGGCCTCGCGGGACACGCGCTCGGCAACCTCGTGATCGCGGCGCTCGCCGACATCACCGGCTCGTTCCCGCGCGCGATCGAGGAGGCGGGCCGGCTCCTCGGCGCCGGCGGGCACGTGCTGCCCTCCACGCTCGCCGACGTCTCGCTGCACGCGACCGACGCCGTCGGCGAGCCGGTCTCCGGCCAGGCGCGGATCGCCACGAGTGACGGCCCGGTCGCCCACGTCCGGCTCGAGCCCGCGGCGCCGCCGGCCTATCCGCCCGCCGCCGAGGCTATCCGCGAGGCCGACCTCGTGGTGCTCGGCCCGGGCAGCCTCTTCACCTCGCTGGTGCCCAACCTGCTGGTCCCCGGTATCGCCGAGGCGCTCCGCGAGACCGCCGCCACGCGCGTGTACGTGTGCAACGTCGCCAACCAGCGCGGCGAGACGAGCGGGATGGACGCCGCCGACCACGTCGAGGCGCTGCTCGCGCACGGGCTCGACGGCGCGCTCGACGTCGCGGTGGTCCACGTCGCCGACGCGACCCCCGAGCGGCCGGGCCGGTGTCTCGTGTACGATGACGGCTGCGGGCGGCTCGAGCCCGTGGGCGCGGGCCGCGAGGCGCTCGCCCGCATCGAGTCACGGGGGGTCCGCGTGGTCGCGGCCGACGTCGTCGACGCCGACGACCACCGCCGGCACTCCCGCCACAAGCTGTGTCGCGTACTCGAAGGGTTGACGGGCTGACGTGTCGTTCACTGCCGAGGTCAAAGACGAGCTGTCGAGGATCGAGCTCAAGCGCCAGTGCTGCCTGAAGGCGGAGCTCGCGGCGCTCGTCCGCGTCGAGGGCACGCTGCACATCACCGGCAAGGAGCGCTACCGGCTCGAGATCGCCACGGAGACCGCTCCGGTCGCCCGGAAGACCATCAAGCTGCTGCACGGGATCTACGACCTCAAGACCGAGCTCACCGTGCGGCGCAGCGTGCTGCACAAGACCAACAACTACCTCATCACCGTGGTGAGCCAGGCCCGCCTGCCCCAGGCGCTCAACGAGCTCGGCGTGCTCGACGACACCCTCTCGCTCACCTACGGCATCCTGCCGCGGCTCGTACGGCGGGACTGCTGCGCGATCTCCTACCTGCGCGGCGCGTTCCTCGGCGGAGGGTTCGTCGCGGACCCCCACGGGGACTTCCACTTCGAGCTCACCGCCGAGACCGAGCAGATGGCCGACGACCTCGTCAGGCTGATGGCCCGCTTCGGCATGCACGCCAAGACCACGAGGCGGCGGGGGCAGTACTCCGTCTATCTCAAGGGGGCCGAGCCGATCGTCACCTTCCTCGCGCTCGTGGGGGCGCACCGCGCGCTGCTGCGGACCGAGGACGTGCGCATCGTCAAGTCGATGCGGAACGAGGTCAACCGGCTCGTCAACGCCGAGACCGCGAATCTCCAGAAGTCCGCCGAGGCGGCGATCGCCCAGATCGAGGCGATCCGGGTCCTCGAGCAGACGCGCGGGCTCGAGAGCCTCCCGCCGGCGTTGCGTGAGCTCGCCGCGCTCAGGCTCGAGCACCCCGACGTGAGCCTGCGCGAGCTCGGGGAGCTGGCCGACCCCCCGCTTTCGAAGTCGGCGGTATATCATAGGATCAGGCGCATCGAGGAGCTGGCGGTTCGCGGCACCTCCGGCGACGGATAGTCAGACAGGAAGGTCGCGTCCGCCTCCCGGTATCGGGAGCGGGCGTTCGCATGGCGAGCGGCTCCGGTGCCGCCGCCGTTCCCAGAGGAGGGAGTCACCGTGACGGTAAAGGTCGGAATCAACGGTTTCGGGCGAATCGGACGACTCGTGTACCGCGCGTGCGCGGCCGATCCCGCGATCGAGGTCGTGGCGGTCAACGACCTGACCGACGCCAAGACGCTCGCGCACCTGCTCAAGTGGGACTCGGTGCACGGCAGGTTCGGCGGCGAGGTCAAGGCGGTCGAGGACGGCTTCTCGGTCGACGGCTCGTTCGTCAAGGTGCTCTCCGAGCGCGATCCGGCGAACCTCCCCTGGGGGGCGCTCGGTGTCGACATCGTCGTCGAGTCGACCGGCTTCTTCACCGACGCGACCAAGGCGAAGGCGCACCTCGACGCCGGCGCGTCGAAGGTCGTCATCTCGGCCCCGGCGAGCAACGAGGACATCACGATCGTGCTCGGCGTGAACCATGAGGAGTACGACGGCTCCAAGCACCACATCGTCTCGAACGCCTCGTGCACCACGAACTGCCTCGCGCCCTTCGCCAAGGTGCTGCGTGACGAGTTCGGTCTCGTGCGCGGGTTCATGAACACGATCCACAGCTACACCAACGACCAGGTCACCCTCGACGCACCCCACAAGGACCTGCGCCGCGCCCGTACCGCCGCGGCGTCGATCATCCCCACGAGCACCGGCGCGGCCAAGGCCATCGGCCTCGTCATGCCGGACATGAAGGGTAAGCTCGACGGCATGTCGATGCGCGTGCCGACCCCTGACGGCTCGGTGGTCGACCTCGTGGCCGAGCTCGAGCGCGAGGTCACCGTGGAGGAGATCAACGCCGCGATGAAGGCCGCGGCGGACGGTCCGATGAAGGGCTACCTCGAGTACTGCGACGAGCCGATCGTCTCGGTCGACGTGGTGGGCAACCCCGCCTCCTCGGTCTTCGACTCGCTGCAGACGATGGTGATGGGCGGCGGCTCCGGCGACTTCGTCAAGTGCGTGTCGTGGTACGACAACGAGTGGGGCTACTCGAACCGGGTCAAGGACCTCGTCAAGTACATGGTGAGCGCCTAGGCGCGATGGACGTGACGCGACGGGGTCCCCGAGGGGGCCCCGTCGTGTGCGCCCGGGACCGGGAGGGATCGGAGTTGGACAAGCTGACCGTCAAAGACGTCGACGTACGCGGCAAGCGAGTGCTCGTGCGGGTCGACTTCAACGTGCCGCTGCACGAGGGGGCCGTCGCCGACGACACGCGCATCCGGGCGGCGCTGCCCACGCTGCGCTACCTCGTGGACCACGGCGCGCGGGTCATCGTGATGAGCCACCTCGGCAGGCCGACCGGCGAGCCCGACCCGCGCTACTCGCTGCGCCCGGTGCGCCGCGTGCTGCAGCGGCTCATGGGCCGCAACGTGGTCTTCGTCGACGACATCGTCGGTGACGAGGCCCGCGAGGCGGTGGGCCGCATGGTCGACGGCGAGGTGCTCATGCTCGAGAACGTGCGCTTCCACGCGGGCGAGAAGGCGAACGACCCGCGGTTCGCCGCCGACCTCGCCTCCCTCGGCGACCTCTACGTCAATGACGCGTTCGGCGCGGCGCACCGCGCGCACGCCTCCACGGCCGGCGTCGCGGCGCACCTGCCCGCGGTGGCCGGGCTGCTGCTCACGCGCGAGGTCGAGACGCTCTCGGGCATGCTGCTCGAGCCCGAGCGTCCGTTCGTGGCGATCCTCGGGGGGTCCAAGGTCTCGGACAAGTTCGGCGTGATCGACCGGCTGCTCGAGTGCGCCGACACGGTGATCATCGGCGGCGGGATGTGCTTCACGCTGCTCGTCGCCAAAGGCGTCGACGTGGGCCGCAGCCTGGTGGAGGACGAGTGGGTCGAGCCCGCCAAGAAGATGCTCGAGAAGGCGGCCGCGAACGGGGTCGAGCTGTTGTTGCCCGTCGACTTCGTGGTCGCCGAGGAGATCACCGACGACGCCGACACCACGATCGTGGGTCGCGAGGAGATCCCCGCCGGCATGATGGGGCTCGACGTGGGGCCCACCACCACGGAGCTCTTCAAGGGCGCGATCTCCTCGGCGAAGACGATCTTCTGGAACGGGCCGATGGGCGTGTTCGAGATGACGCCGTTCGCCACCGGCACGCGCGAGGTCGCCACCGCGGTCGCGCGCAACAACCGCGCGGTGTCGGTGATCGGAGGCGGGGACTCGGTCGCCGCGCTCAAGAAGTTCGGACTGGAGGAGCGCGTCACGTTCGTGTCAACGGGCGGCGGCGCGTCGATGAAGCTCCTGGAGGGGTCGAGCCTGCCCGGCATCGACGCCCTGCAGGACCGGTAGGGAGGACACATGGCACGCCGACCGATGGTCGCCGGCAACTGGAAGATGTACAAGACCGCGGGTGAGGGCGCGATCCTCGTGCAGAACCTCGAAGAGCACGTCCGCGACCTCTGGGAGGACGTCGAGGTCGTCGTCTGCCCGCCGTTCACCGCGCTCAAGAGCGTGTCGACCGTCATCGAGCTCGACCGGCTCCAGATCGGCCTCGGCGCGCAGGACATGCACTGGGAGCCCGAGGGCGCCTACACCGGGGCGATCGCCGCGCGCATGCTCGTCGACCTGCGCTGCGACTACGTGATCGTGGGTCACTCGGAGCGCCGCGAGTACTTCGGGGAGACCGACGCCACTGTGAACAAGAAGGTCCACGCCGTCTTCGAGGCCGGCATGGTGCCGATCGTGTGCGTGGGCGAGTCGCTCGCGGTGCGGGAGGCCGACGAGACCGAGGCGTTCGTGCGCTCGCAGGTCCGGGCCGCACTCGAGGGGCTCACCGCCGAGCAGGGCGCGCGGGTCGTCATCGCCTACGAGCCCGTCTGGGCGATCGGCACCGGCCGCACGCCGACCCCGGAGGGGGCCAACGACGTGGCCCGCTCGATCCGCGCGACGGTGGGGGCGATGTTCGGCCAGCCGGCGGCGATGCAGGTCCGGGTGCTCTACGGCGGCTCGGTCAAGCCCGAGAACGCCTCCACCTTCTTCGTCGAGCCCGACATCGACGGCGCGCTCGTGGGCGGCGCGGCCCTCAAGGCCGACTCGTTCGCCGAGATCGCCGAGGCGGCGCGGTGACCGCTGCGCACGACAGCGGTGCCACGTCCGGCCGCGGACCGCTCGCGCTCGTCATCATGGACGGCTACGGACTCGCGGAGCCGGGGCCGGGCAACGCGATCGAGGCCGCGCGCACGCCGGAGCTCGACGACCTGTTCGCCCGCTTCCCGCACGGGCGCCTCAAGGCCTCGGGTCTCGCGGTGGGCCTGCCCGAGGGCCAGATGGGCAACTCGGAGGTCGGCCACCTCAACATCGGCGCCGGGAGGGTCGTCTACCAGGAGCTGACCCGGATCGACGCCGCGATCGCCGACGGCTCGATCGAGGAGAACGAGGTCCTCGACACCGCGATCGACGCGGCCATCGGCGCCGGCGGCGCGGTCCACTTCATGGGCCTGCTCTCCGACGGCGGCGTCCACAGCCACCGCGAGCACCTCTACGCACTCCTCCGTCTCGCCGCGCACCGCGGCGCGGACCGCGTGTTCGTGCACTGCTTCCTCGACGGACGCGATGTCGCCCCGGACTCCGGCGCGGGGTTCGTCGCCGACCTCGAGCGCGTCATGGCCGAGGCGGGCGTGGGGCGGATCGCCACGGTCATCGGCCGCTACTGGGCGATGGACCGCGACAACCGCTGGGAGCGCGTCGAGCGCGCCTGGCGCGCGATGGTCCTCGGCGAGGGCGCGGACGCCACGTCGGCGGTCGCCGCCGTCGAGGCATCGTACGCGGCCGGCGTGACCGACGAGTTCGTCGAGCCGGTGGTGCTCGTCGGGCCCTCCTCGGCGGAGGCGGGCGCCCGGGCCCCGGTGGCCACCGTCGCCGACGGCGACGCCCTCGTGTTCTTCAACTTCCGCCCCGACCGTGCCCGCGAGATCACGCGCGCCTTCGTCGACCCGGGATTCTCCGCGTTCGAGCGCCCGGTCGTCCCCGACGTGCGCTTCGTGTGCCTCACCGAGTACGACCCGCTCATCCCCGCGCCTGTGGCGTTCCCCAAGAACCTCCCCGAGGGCGTCTTCGCCGACGTGCTCGCCGAGGAGGGCCTCCGCCAGCTTCACATCGCCGAGACAGAGAAGTACGCGCACGTGACGTTCTTCCTCAACGGCGGCGCGGAGGAGCCCAAGGACGGCGAGGAGCGCGTCCTCGTTCCGAGCCCGCGGGTCGCGACCTACGACCTCCAGCCGGAGATGAGCGCGCCCGAGGTGACCGACGCGCTCGTCGCGGCGATCGAGGAGGGGAGGGCCGACGTCTACATCGTCAACTACGCGAACTGCGACATGGTCGGCCACACCGGCGTGTTCGACGCGGCCGTGCGTGCCGTGGAAGCGGTCGATGAAGGTGTGGGCAGGGTGGTCCGGGCCGTGCGCGAGCGCGGGGGGAGCGCCCTGATCACCGCCGACCACGGCAACGCCGAGCGGATGCTCGCCGCGGACGGCCGGAGCCCGTTCACCGCGCACACGCCGGCCGACGTGCCGCTCGTCGTCGTCGCCGACGGCGTCACCGCCGTGGCCGACGGAGGCATACTCGCCGACGTCGCGCCCACCGCGTGCGACCTCCTCGGCGTGGCGCGGCCGGCGGAGTGGACGGGTCGCAGCCTCCTGGTATACTGAGTGGCCGTCGTGGCCACGCGGGTCACGAGTCGATCGAAGGAGAATCACGAGTGAACGCCCTGGTCGTGCTGCTGCTTGTCATCCATGTGCTCGCCTCGCTTGGGCTGATCGTCTTGATCCTGCTCCACTCAGGCAAGGGCACCGGCGTCTCGTCGATGTTCTCGGGCATGATGTCGCCCACCGCGTCGGGCACCGGCATCATCGAGAAGAACCTCGACCGCTTCACCATCGGCGCGGCTCTCGTGTTCGCCGTCACGACGCTGCTCCTCATGGTCACCTACAGCCCCGGCGGGTAGCGCGGCCGTCTGAACCACCTTCGCGAATCCTCGAACGGGTCCGATTCACGGGCCCGTTCTTTGCTGTCCCATCCAGCGGCTTTTCGACTTCAGGGTTATTCATCCGGACTTGCACTCCTATGCAAAGAGGGGGACACTCATGGGTGGATGCCACGTGTGGTCGCAGGGCATCCGACGCGGGGTTTCCGGCCGTGTCCTCGAGGGGGCGGCGACCGGTGTCCACGCGTCTGTCGGTTGGACGATTCGGAGGGAGGCACACATTGTCGAAGAGATTCCGTACGGGCATCGCGTTGCTCCTCGTGCTCGGACTCGCACTCTCGGTGATCGGTCTGGGAGGGTGCGCGACTGAGGGCGACGAGCCCGAGGCGCCCGAGACGCCGGCGGAGGGGCCGGTCGAGGGTGGCACGTTCAACTACTACATCGCTGAGCCCGCCTACATCGATCCGGTGAACCTGCAGGAGTCCGAGGGGACGCAGGTCGGCCAGGCGCTCTTCGACAGCCTGGTGACCTTCGATCCACTGACCTCCGAGGTCCGCCCGGCCGCCGCCGAGACTTGGGAGTCCAACGAGGACGCCACGGTGTGGACTTTCAACCTCGTCGAGGGCGCGAAGTTCCACAACGGCCGTGACGTCGTCGCGGAGGACTTCAAGTACGCGTGGGAGCGCATCGCCAACCCGGAGAACGAGTCCGAGATCTCCTATCACCTCTCGGCCGTCAAGGGCTTCTCGGCGATGCAGGACGGCGAGGCCACCGAGCTCGAGGGTGTCCGTGTCGTCGATGACTACACGCTCGAGGTGACCCTCGAGTACGCCTTCGCCGACTTCGAGTACGTCGTCGGCCACCCGGCGCTGGCCCCCGTGCCGGCCGAGGAGGTCGAGGCGGGCGACTTCGGCGAGATGCCGATCGGCAACGGTCCGTTCAAGATGAGCGAGCCGTGGGCGCGCGACCAGTACATCAAGCTCGAGAAGTTCGCTGACTACTACGGCGACATGCCCTACATCGACGGGATCGAGTTCAAGATCCTCGCCGACTCCGACACCGCCTTCCTGGAGTTCCAGGCGGGCAACATCGACTTCACCCAGATCCCGACCGGCCAGATCCAGGCCACCGTGGACCAGTACGGCGAGAGCCCTGACGGCTACAGCCTCAACCCGGGACAGCAGGTCAGCCTCGGCACGGAGCTCGCGACCTACTTCCTGCTCATCAACAACGCCGAGGAGGCGCTCGACGACGCCAACGTGCGCCGCGCGCTGTCGCTCGCGATCGACCGTCAGGCGATCTGCACCACCATCTTCGAGGACACCCGTGAGCCCGCCACCGGTATCGTCCCGGACGGCATCTTCGGGTTCCAGGACATGGGCTGGGAGTACTCGCGCTACGACGTCGACGAGGCCAAGGAGTTGCTCGCCGAGGCCGGCTACCCCGACGGTGAGGGCTTCCCGACCATCAAGCTCGAGTACAACACCGGCGTAGGCCACGAGGACATCCTGCAGCTCGTGCAGCAGGACTTCGCCGAGCTGGGCATCACCGCCGAGCTCGAGGGTACCGAATGGGCCGCCTACCTCGACAAGCTCGATGCGAAGGACTACCAGATGGGTCGCCTCGGCTGGATCGCCGACTACCCGATCATGGACAACTTCCTTTATCCGCTCTTCAAGACCGGCAGCGGTGACAACTACACCGGCTACAGCAACACCGCGGTCGACGAGCAGCTCGAGGAGGCACGTCGCACCACCGACGACGACGAGCGCGTCGAGCTCTACCGCGAGATCGAGCGCACCATCGGCGCCGACTCTCCCGTGATCCCGCTCATGTTCTACCGCCACTTCCATGTCGCGTCCGACAGGGTCATGGACGGTGTCTACAGCCCGAACGGTCTGTTCGACTTCCAGAGCGTCTGGCTGAAGCAGTAGGGAACGCTTCCTGACGGGAGTGGAGCGCGCGCCGGGATGCCCGTCCGGGCGTCCCGGCGCCGCTCGTTCCCGGCCCCGTTCACGACGGACTAGGACGAGACGAGGCTATGCTCAAGTACATCGTCCGCCGAGTGCTCCAGATGATCCCGGTGTTCATCGGCGTGACCATCATCCTGTTCATCCTGCGCGCCCCGGGCGTCCTGCCCGGTGACCCGGTCCGCATGATCACCGGCGAGCGCGCGATCTCCGAGCAGCTGCGGGCGCAGATCATCGAGAAGCACGCGCTCGACCAGCCGCTCCATCGGCAGTACGCGCTCTACGTGAGCAACCTGCTCCGGGGCGACCTCGGCGAGTCGTACCAGCGCGGCAGGCCGGTGCTCGACATCTTCGCCGAGAAGTTCCCCAACACGCTCCGGCTCGCGCTCGCGGGCATCCTGGTGGAGATCGTGCTCGGGGTGACCGCCGGCATCATATCGGCGGTCAGACAGTACTCCTTCTCCGACGTGCTCGTGACGTTGTCGACGTCGGTGCTCGTGTCGGTGCCGGTCTTCTGGCTCGGCATGCTGTTCCAGATCTTCTTCGGCATCAAGCTCAAAGAGTGGACCGGCGGGGCGTTCTACCTGCCCATATCGCAGATGTCGTCGGCGGACTTCCCCGACTGGGTCCACCTCATCCTTCCGGCCATCACCCTGGCGTCCGTCTCGACCGCGTACGTGGCGCGCATCATGCGCTCCCAGATGCTCGAGGCCATGGGCCAGGACTACATACGCACCGCCGAGGCGAAGGGCCTCACGCGGCGCGCCGTCACCTTCCGGCACGCGCTCAAGAACGCGCTCATCCCGGTCGTGACGTTCATCGGCATCGATTTCGGCGTGATGATGAGCGGGGCGATCCTGACCGAGACGGTCTTCAGCTGGCCGGGGGTCGGTCGTGAGATCTTCCTCGCGGTGGGCCAGCGCGATTGGCCGATCGTGATGGGCGGCGTGATCATCATCGTGTTCCTCGTCATGATCATCAACCTGATCGTGGACCTCAGCTACGCCGTCCTCGATCCCAGGATCCGCTACGGGGGTGGTGCCGAATGATGTCCGCAGGTGACGAGCGGCCGACGCGCCGCCCCAACGGCGCGACCGACGTCGAAGGCCACGAGACGCGCAACGAGGGCACGACGCTGCCCACGCTGCCCGGTGGCCTCCACGCGCACGCCAAGAGCCGCACGCTGTGGGGGGACGCTTTGCGGCGCCTCCGCAAGAACAGGCTCGCCATCGTCGGCCTGATCTGGATCACGGTCGTGCTCCTGATGGCGGTCACCGCCGACCTGTGGGTGCCGCCCACCTTCGGCGATCCCCTCGCGGTCAACACCACGCCGGGAGCGAACCTGCAGCCGCCCTCGCTCGAGCACCCCTTCGGCACCGACAAGCTCGGTCGCGACGTCTTCTCGCGGGTGGTCTACGGCGCGCGCGTCTCGCTCACGGTGGGCGTGCTGGCGGTCTCGATCTCGCTCGCGATCGGGCTGCTCCTCGGCGCGCTCTCCGGCTACTACGGCGGGTTCATCGACTCGCTCGTGATGCGCTCGGCCGACGTGTTCTTCGCGTTCCCGTACATCCTCTTCGCCATCGCGCTCATCGCGGTGCTCGGGCCGAGTTATCGCAACGTCTTCATCGCGATCGGTATCCTCGGCTGGCCGAGTATCGCGCGTGTCTTCCGCAGCTCGATCCTCTCCGTGAAGGAGACCGAGTACGTCGACGCCGCACGCGCGATGGGCGCCTCGGACCTGCGGATCATGTTCCGCCATATCATGCCCAACGCCATCGCGCCGATCATCGTCTACGGCACCATGAGCATCGGCGGGGCGATCATCACCGAGGCCGCGCTCTCGTTCCTCGGCATGGGGGTCCAGCCGCCCACGCCGTCGTGGGGACTCATGCTCTCCGACGCCAAGTCGCTGATGTTCGGCGCGCCGTGGCTCACGATCTGGCCCGGGTTCGCGATCCTGACCACCGTGCTCGCGTTCGTCCTCATGGGTGACGGGCTGCGCGACGCGCTCGACGTGAAGATGAAGGACTGACCGATGACGTCCCTGCTCGAGGTCAACGGCCTCACCACGCACTTCACCACGCGCGACGGCATCGTCAAGGCCGTCGACGGCGTGTCGTTCCGTCTCGACTCCGGCAAGACGCTCGCGGTGGTGGGGGAGTCGGGATCGGGCAAGTCGGTCACCGCGCTCTCGATCATGCGCCTGGTCCAGGAGCCGCAGGGCAAGACGGTGGCCGGCGAGGTCCTCTTCAAGGGGACCGACGTGCTCAAGATGAACGAGCGCGAGGTCCGCGACCTGCGCGGCGACCGCGTCGCGATGATCTTCCAGGACCCGATGACCTCGCTCAACCCGGTGTTCAAGGTTGGTCGCCAGATCGGCGAGTCGCTCATGCTGCACAAGGGGATGAGCCGGAAGCAGTCCTTCGAGCGCGCCGTGGAGCTGCTCGACATGGTGGGCATCCCGCATCCGCGGGAACGCGCGGGCGACTACCCGCACCAGTTCTCCGGCGGGATGCGGCAGCGGGCGATGATCGCCATGGCGCTCGCGTGCGACCCGGACATCCTCATCGCCGACGAGCCCACCACCGCGCTCGACGTGACGATCCAAGCGCAGATCCTCGAGCTGATGATGGAGATCCAGGAGCGGACGGGGACCGCGATCATCATGATCACGCACGACCTCGGGGTCGTGGCCGACATGGCCGACGACGTGATGGTCATGTACGCGGGCAAGCAGGTCGAGTACGGGTCGGCCGACGAGGTGTTCTACCGTCCGCGCCACCCCTACACCTGGGGGCTGCTCGACAGCCTGCCGCGGCACGACATCGACGAGAAGGGCGCGCTGCAGCCCATCACGGGGCAGCCGCCCAGCCTCATCGACGTGCCTTCCGGGTGCTCGTTCCATCCGAGGTGCCGCTACGCCCAGCCGGTCTGCTCCGCCGAGGTGCCCCCGCTCGCCGAGGTCTCGGACCGCCACTGTGCCGCGTGCCTGTTCGCCGCGGACCCCGAGTTCGTGCGGGGCGCGCCCCTGCCGGTCGCGGCTGGGGAGGGCGGTGCGCGATGAGCGAGCTTCTGAGGGTCGAGAACCTCTGCAAGTACTTCCCGGTCGAGCAGGGCCTGATCAGCGCCCGCCTCGGCCGTAAGGTCCACGCGGTCGATGACGTGTCCTTCTCGGTCAACGCCGGCGAGACGCTCGGGCTGGTGGGGGAGTCGGGCTGCGGCAAGTCGACCACCGGCCGCTGCGTGATGCGCCTGCTCGAGCCGACCTCGGGCACGATCACCTTCGACGGCGCGGACGTCGGCTCGATGCGCCGGGGCGCGCTCAAGGAGTTCCGCCGCGACGTGCAGATCATCTTCCAGGACCCCTACGCCTCGCTCAACCCGCGGATGACGATCGGCGAGATCGTGTGGGAGCCCCTCGTCGTGCACGGCATCGGCACGCGGGAGGAGCGACGCGACAAGGTCCGTGAGATGCTCGAGGTCGTGGGATTGAACCCCGAGCACATCAACCGGTATCCCCACGAGTTCTCCGGCGGGCAGCGTCAGCGGATCGGTATCGCCCGGGCGCTCATGCTCAGGCCGCGTCTCATCGTCTGCGACGAGCCGGTCTCCGCGCTCGACGTCTCGATCCAGGCGCAGGTCGTGAACCTGCTCGACGACCTCCAGGACCGCTTCGGCCTCACGTACCTCTTCATCGCCCACGACCTCTCGGTGGTCCGCCACATCTCCGACCGGGTCGCGGTCATGTACCTCGGTAAGATCGTCGAGATCTCGGACTGGCGCGCCCTCTACGACGCGCCGCACCACCCTTACACGCAGTCGCTGCTCTCCGCGGTCCCGGTGCCGGACCCGGAGAAGCAGCGCTCACGCGAGCGCATCATCTTGCGAGGCGACGTGCCGAGCCCGATCGACCCGCCGAGCGGCTGCCGGTTCCACACGCGCTGTCCCATCGCGCAGTTCCCGATCTGCTCCGCCGAGGAGCCCCCGCTCGAGGAGGTCGCCCCCGGCCACCGGGCGGCGTGCCACTTCGCCAAGCCATGCCCCATCGATACCGACCAGGAGCGCCGATGAGACCGGACCCGAGCCAGCGTATCGACGGCCGAGCCGTCACGGTGTGGCGGATCGCCGCAGCGGGCGTCGCGCTGCTTCCCGCGGTCGCCGCCGGTGTCCTCGTCGGCCTGGTGGTGACCGACATCGTCCCCATGGTCCCCGGCATCGCGGGTGCCGCGCTCCTGCTCGTGGCGGCGATCGCGCTCGTGGCCGTCGTGCCCAAGGTCCGGTGGATCCGCTGGCGCTACGAGGTGCTCGAGGACGAGATCTATCTGCGCCACGGCCTGTGGATCCGCAAACGCACGCTCATCCCGATGACCCGCGTGCAGCACGTCGACACCAAAGCGGGGCCGATCCTTCGGGCGTTCGGCCTCTCGACGGTGACGGTGGCGACCGCCGGCGGTGAGCACGAGATCCCCGCGCTCTCCGATGAGGTCGCCGACGGCCTGCGCGACCGGATCGCCGCGCTCGCGCGGGTGACCGAAGATGTGGTCTGAGCCTCGCAGGGCGCACCCTGCGGGCGTCATCCTGTACTCCCTGCGCTTCCTCGGCGCGCTCGTGGCGCCGGCGGTCGGCGTGCTCTTCGCGTTCGGCCCGCGTGCGGAGGAGCGATGGTTCGCGCTCGGGACCGCGGTCCTGATCGCCATCGTGGTGCTCGCGGCGGCGACCGCGGTCCTGCTCGCCTGGCTGCAGTGGCGGCGCTTCACCTTCCACGTCGATGGCGGCGCGCTCCGGGTCGAGCAGGGGCTCCTGATCCGCAAGAGCACGCGGCTCACGCCCGAGCGCATCCAGTCGGTCGACACCAAGGCGAACCTCCTCTTCCGGGTCCTCGGCCTGGTCACCGTGGACATCCATACCGCCGGGCGCGGGCAGGAGCCCGAGGTCTCGATCCCGGCGCTCGTAGAGGACGAGGCGCGCGACCTGGTGGCGACCTTGCGTCGCCGGGGTGCGGTCGAGCCCGCTCACGCCGAGGGCGAGGGCGGCACGCTCGGAGTACCCGCCGAGGAGGGCGCCGGGGGTGTCGCGCGGCCGGTCGCAGCGCCCGCGTCCGGTCCCGCCTGGCGGCTGACCGGCAAGGAACTCGCGGTGGTCGCCGCGACCTCGAACGCGGCGCTCCTGGTGCTCGCCGCCGTGGGGCCGGTCGTCGGGGCGCTCGCTCCGATGGTCTCCATCGACACCCTCGGCGAGTGGTTCGCCCCGGTGAGCGGCGTGTGGTGGATCGTCCTCGGCGTGCTCGCAAGCATGGTGTTCCTGGTGAGCGCCTGGGTGATCGGGAGCGTCGCCACGGCGATGCAGTACTGGGACTTCCTGACCGTCCGAACCGACGGCGAGGTGCGCATCGAGCAGGGGCTCCTGCAGCGCAACACGCGCAACGTGCCGCTCGACCGGGTCCAGGCGGTGCGACTGATCGAGGGACCGCTCAGGCAGATGATCGGCCGCGTCACGGTGGGCGTGGACAGTGCGGGGCTCGCCACGGGCAGCGAGCTCGGGCCCACGGTGCTCCATCCGCTCCTCGGCCGCCGCGACGCCGTGCGCTTCTGCGACCTCATGGTGCCGGGTCACGACGCGCCGCCCCTCCTGCCGCTGCCGGAACGGTCCCGGAGGCGCTACGTGATCCGCACGATGATCGTCCCGCTGGTTCTCGCGATCCCGCTCGTGGTGTGGCAGCCGGTTGCGTGGCCTGCGCTGCTCGTGGTGCTCCCGGCGGCTGCCGCGTGGGCGCTGCTCGCCTATCGCGACGCGGCGTGGGGCCTACGGGGCGACGTGCTGGCGCTCAGGTGGCGGGGGTTCGGCCGGACCACGGCGCTCGTCCGCCGGCGCCGGGTGCAGTCCATCGAGGTCAGCCAGCACCCGCTCCAGAAGCGCGCGGATCTGGTCACCCTCTCGGTCCGGGTGGCGGCAAGCCCCTCCACCGCGGTCTTCACCGTCCGGCATCTCGACGCAGCCGACGCGGAACGCGTGCTCGAGTGGGTCTCGCGGGGTGTCGAGAGAACCTCGGAATCTGTGTAGCGCGGCCGAAACAGGTGCGCTATACTCTCGTTCGTCGCGCTCGCGGGCGCGCACTCGTCGGAGTGGCGGAACGGCAGACGCGCTAGGTTGAGGGCCTAGTGTCCCCAGGGACGTGAGGGTTCAAATCCCTCCTCCGACACCAGAACGATCTGAAGACGGCCCTTCCCAAGCGGGGAGGGCCGTCGTGCTGTCCGGCATAGACCCGGGCGAGCCACCCCTCGGCCGCCCCGACACCGGGCCTGCCGTCGTGTCCGGCGTCCCTAGTAGTCGTGCCGCCTCTGGCGCCAGCGCCGGAAGACGATCGAGAGGAAGAACCACACGCCCACGCCGGCGGCGCACACGAGCGCGAACGCGGCGATGACCTCGAGCCACCACGGCAGCTCGGTCGGGGCGAGGAGCCAGGAGAACCCGAGCACGAACGCCGAGACCACGAGCGCGAAGGCGAGCCGGTCGATGGCCTGCTCGACGCGGGACATGAGCGGGTCGAACCCTCCGGGGCGAACGGTCATCCGCAGGTCACCGTCGGCGACCCTGCGCAGCGCGCGGTTCACGTTGTCCGGGAAGCCCTGGAGCGCTTTCAGCGTGCGCCGCATGGTGACCGTCAGCCCGCGCGCCATCGTCTCGGGCCTGGTCTGCTCGGCCACGATCCGCTGGGCGAACGGCTTGACCGACTCGACGAAGTGGAACTCCGGGTCGACCGCGGTGCCGAGGGCCTGGATCGTCGCGAGCGTGGTCAGCAGGAGCGCGAACTCGGATTCGAGCACCAGGCCGCGCTTGCCGATCAGTGACATCACCTCGACGATGAGCTCCCGCGTGTCGACCTGGTTGAGCCGAAGGTCGTAGTACTTGCGGATGAGGTTCGACACGTCGCGCTTCAGCCCGATGGCATCGACATCGGCGGTGCTCCGGCTCACCTCGAGCAGGATATCGCCGGCAAGCTCGCCGTCCTGGCCGATGATCGCCACGAGCAGGTCCGCCACGTGCGCCTTCGCCTCGGCGGAGAGTACCCCCGCGCGTCCGAAGTCGGTGAAGGCGACACGGCCGTCGGGCATGGCGAAGAGGTTCCCGGGGTGCGGGTCGGCGTGGTAGAAGCCGTGGATGAAGATCTGCTCGTAGTAGCAGGTGATGCCGCGCCGCGCGATCTCCTGCCGGTCGACCCCGTGCTCGTCGAGCGCCTCGAGCCGGTTGAAGGGGATGCCTTCGATGCGGTCGAGGGTCAGCACGGTGGCCGAGGTGAGGTCCCAGTGCACCGCGGGGAAGCTCACCGTCGGGTCGTCGGCGAACGCAGCGCGCAACCGCTGGGCGTTCTCGGCCTCGTTGACGTAGTCGCACTCCTCGCGCAGGACGCGCGAGAACTCCTCGACGAGCGCGACCACGTCGAACCGCCTGCCGAGGTCGGTCCTCCCGTGGATCCGGCGCGCCTGGGTGCGCAGGATGTCGAGGTCGGCGTCGATGATCTCGCGGATCCCGGGCCGCTGCACCTTCACCGCCACCGGCGTGCCGTCGGGAAGGGTGGCGAGGTGGACCTGACCGATGCTCGCGGCGGCGACCGGCTCCCGCTCGAACGTGGCGAACAGCTCGCCGACGGGCTGGCCGAAGGCGGACTCGATCTCGGCGGCGGCCTCCTCGTAGGGAAACGGCGCCATCTCGTCTTGGAGCCGCGTGAGCTCGTCGGCGAAGGAGGCGGGGACGAGGTCGCGGCGCACCGAGAGGAGCTGGCCGATCTTGGCGAAGGTGGGGCCGAGGTGTTCGAGGGTGCGGCGGACGCGTTGTTCGGGCGAGAGCGAGGGGTCCTCCTCGGCGGAGCGGCGTCGCAGCACCCCGGCGACCCAGGGTGCCCGGATGCCGAGTTGGTCGAGGACCGTGCCGAACCCCTCATCGACGAGCACCGTCACGATGCGTCGATACCGCTGGCTGCGGGTGATGGGGGACATCGGTCAGCTCCTTTCGGGGGAGGCCTCGCTCACGTGGGAGGTCGCGTGCGGCCCGGTGCCGGTGTAGCGCAACACGATCACCGCGACATCGTCGCCGATCCGCCCGCCGGAGTGCCGCTCGGCCTGCTCAACGAGCGCCGAGACCACCGCGGCAGGACCGTGAGCGGCACGTTCGCGCACGATCTCGCCCACGCGCTCCTCGCCGAGGAACTCGTTGCCGGAGCGCGCCTCGATGAGGCCGTCACTGAACGCGACGAGCAGGGAGGTCGGGTCGAGCAGCGTCGTGTGCTCGGAGAACGTCGTGTCCGGGAGGACTCCGAGCGGCGGCGAGCTCTCCACGAGGCTTCCGTGGCACTCCCCTCGGGAACAGAGCACCGGCTCGGGGTGTCCGGCGCACGCGAGCCGCAACTCTCCGTTGAGCGTGTCGATGGTGCCGTAGACCGCGGTGATGAACTGGCTGTCGCCGACCTGCGATGCGATGGCGGCATTGGAGGCCTGTAGGACCGACGCCGGCCGATGGTCGCGGTACGCGAAGGCCCGCACGGTGCTCTTGGCGACCGCGGTCAGCGTCGCGGCCTCGAGTCCCTTGCCGGAGACGTCGCCGAGCACGAATGCGACCGTGTGGTCGCCGATCTCGAACACGTCGTAGAAGTCCCCGCCGATCCGGGTGAGTTCGGTGGCGCTGCGGTAGGCGTAGGCGAGCTCGATCCCCGGCAGCGACTCGGGCATGTCGAGCAGGGCGTTCTCGATGGTGTCGGCGATCGCCTGCTGGGCCCGCGCGAGCCGCGCGTTCTCGATCGCGAGGGTCGTGGACGACGAGAGTCCCCGGGCGAACTCCACCTCGGGGTCGGTGAACCGGTGGACCCCGGAGTGGTGGTTGAAGTAGATGACGCCGAGGTCCTCGCCGCGGAAGCGGAGCGGTACCGTGATGAGCGACCGGATGCCGAGGATCCGCATGGTCTTCGGGCTCATCCGCGTGTCGTGGTAGGCGTCGTCGATCACGAGCGGCCCTCCGTCGGCGTCAGCGACAGGGACGGGGCGGTCGGCCGGCGCGTGCTCGGGGATGTCCTCGTGCGGGAAGCGGTGGAGGTGGAGCGGCTTCCACCGTCCGCCGTCGCGCATGAGGACCGCGGCGCTCTCCGCGTCGAGCGCGCGGGCGCCCTCCTCGGCGGCGATCCGGGTGATCTCGTCGATATCGTTCGTCGCGTTGATGGTGAGGTCGATGGCGTTGAGCGCCTCGGTCAGGTCCCGGGACTGACGCAGGTCGGACTCCTGGGCCTTGCGCGCGCTGATGTCCTCCACGATGGCGATGAAGTGCTTCGGCGTGCCCTCGGAGGAGCGCAGCAGGGTCCGGCTCACCTCCACCCAGGCGATCGTGCCGTCCTTGCGGATATAGCGCTTCTCCAGCCGGTACTCGCCGATCTCGCCGGCGACGAGCTGCTCGATGAGCACGCGCTCGGTCGGCCGGTCCTCGGGATGGGTGATGTCCTCGGGACGCAGGTGCACCAGCTCGTCGTGCGGGTACCCGGCGATATCGGCCAGGCGGTGATTCACGCGCAGCCAGCGTCCCTGCAGGTCGACGTGCGCGATGCCGAGGGTCGCCTGCTCGAACGTCGAGCGGAACCGCTCCTCGCTCTCGGCGAGTCCCTCGTTCGCGCGGCGCAGGTCGCCGAAGAGGACGTCGAACGGGCGCACCAGCACGGTCTCGACCACGGCGCGGTAGAACAGGAAGTAGGTGAGGACCTTCAGGAGGTGGCCGATCATGTTCCACGGCGCGAACGGGTCCGTGTAGAGCGTGAAGGCGAGCTCGCTCGCGACCGCCGCGCCGATCGCGCCCGTGAGCAGCCACAGCACCTCGCGCTGGAAGCTCGAGCGGTGGCGCCACACGGCGACCAGCGCGGCCACCATCGCGGCCGAGATCGCGTACTCGCTGTAGATCTTGAAGGGCGTGAGCCCGCTGCCCTCGATGAACGCGGTCGGGAACACGTCGAACACGAAGATCGTGGAGAGTAGCGCGGCGGTCACCGCGGCGAAGGTCCAGAAGGTGGCGATCGGTGGCGCCTTGCGGTCGACGAACGCCGGGGCCGCGAGCAGCGCGCCGGCCTGGAGGTATCGTGCCACGAGCCAGAGTTGGGTCGGCAGGTCGACGGTCGCGTCGGGGAACACGTTCATCCCGCGGTACGCGAAGGTGTGCAGCGCGTCGACCCCGGCGGCGAAGAACAGGCCGACCGCCACCACCACGAGGTAACCGGCGTCGAAGTGGCGGCGCAGGTTCCAGGTGACCATGAACATCCCGGCCGCCACGCCGATGGAGAAGAGCTCGACGAGCGCGTGGAAGAGCGGGTAGCCGAACGACACCCTGATCCCCACCAGGATCGCGGTCACCACGACGGCGATGGCCCCGTAGGCGGCGATGGGTGTCCTCTGTCCGTGGAACTCCTCGAGTACCGACATCGTCCCCGTCCTCGGCCGCCCGACCTGGTCATGGTCGCATGCGGTGGCCGCCCGGGGCAACCGTGTCCCTGCCATGAGCGGTGGTTTCGGCTATGCTGGGACGCGTTCCTGGACAGGAGGTCGGCCCGGTTGTTGAGGTTTCGCGACATAGTCCTGGGAACGGGCCCGCGACCCGGCGAGTGCCGCCTGTGCACCCCTGCGCCCGAGAGCCCGGTCCCGGTGTTCCGCCCCGCCGAGGAGATCCTCGCCGATCTCGCTGCGCACCCCGGCGAGATCGGCGCGCCTGTCGGCGTCCGCCTCACCGGCGCCGACCCGCTCGCGCACCCCGACCCGCCCTCGCTCGTCGCGGCGGCCGTGCGCACGGGCGCGCAGCGGGTCGCGCTCGACACCCCGGGCGAGGGTCTCGCCCGGCCGGGGGCGGCCGACGCGCTGCTCGCCGCGGGCGCCCGCGTCTTCGAGGTCGCCCTCCTCGGCTCGACCGAGGCGACCCATGACCGCCTCGCGGCCCGTTCGGGCTCCTTCGACGCGCTCGCCGAGGGCCTGGCCGCGGTGGCCTCGGCGGCCGAGGGGCGCGAGGCCCGCGTCTTCGTCCGGGCGCGTGTCACGGTGTGCCCGCACACCGTCGCCGACCTTCCCGCCACCGTGATGCGCTGCGCCGAGCTCGGCGCATCGCAGGTCGTCCTCGTCGCGCGCGAGGGCGTCGACCCGCGACGCGCCCTCGAGTGGATCGGCGCCGCGTGCGACACGGGAACGGTGAACCGCCTCTGGGTCAGCGTGAGCGGGGTGCCCGCCGAGGCCCTCGGCGAGCGAGGGCTGCACGCGGTCGACCCGTTCGAGGCCGTGCACGCGGGGAGCCTGCCGTGAGCCCCGCCCCCCGGCAGAAGGTCGCGCTCGTGGGGCTGAGCTCGGTCGGCTACCGCTCGCTCGCGCTCGGCTACGTCCGCGCCGCGGCCCAGGCCGACCCCCGGCTCGCCGGCTCGAGCGGCTTCATGACGCTCGACCTCGACGTCTCGGTCGACCCGTGGTGGGTCGCGTTCCGCGTTGCGGGCCTGCGCCCGGACGTGGTCGGCTTCTCGGTGACCTGCTGGAACGCTCGCGCGGTCTACGACGCGTGCCGGCTCGTCCGCCGCTCGGTGCCCGGGGCGGTGATCGTCCTCGGCGGCCCTGAGGTCTCGCCGATCGCCGAGGACGTGCTCGCGGCCAACCCGGATGTCGACGCCGTGGTGCGCGGCGAGGGCGAGGAGACGTTCCCGGAGCTGCTCGTCGCGCTGCTCAGGGACCGCCCGTTGTGGCGCGTCGAGGGCGTGACGGCCCGCCGGGAGGGGAGCGGCATCGTCTCGGCGCCCGACCGTCCCCTCATCGCCGACCTCGACACGATCCCCTCGCCCTACCTGGCCGGCGTCATCGAGCCCGCTGAGGGCTCCGCCTACATCGAGACCTACCGCGGCTGCCCGCACCGGTGCGGCTACTGTTTCGAGGGCAAGGGTTTCGGCCGCATCCGCTCCTTCTCGCGCGAGCGGGTCCAGGCCGAGGTCGACCACCTCGCCACTACCGCCGGCCTGCGCTCCTTCTCCTTCATCGACCCTGTCTTCAACCTGACCTCCGACCGTCTCGAGTGGTTGGCCGGGATGCTCGAGCCCCATGCGCGCCGAAGCGTGCGCCTCCACACCATCGAGGTCGACATCGAGCGGATCGGCCCCGCCGAGGCCGGGCTGCTCCGTCGCGCCGGCGTGGCCTCCGTCGAGACCGGGCCGCAGACGGTCGGCGAGCGCGCGCTCGCCGCGTGTCGCCGCACCTTCGACCGCGAGAGGTTCGTGGCCGGCGTGGAGGCGCTGCGCGCGGCGGGCATCTCGGTGGAGTGCGACTTGATCGTCGGGCTGCCGGGCGACCGCGCCTCAGACGTCCTGGACGGGATGCGCTTCGCGGTGGGGCTCGACCCGGGCTCGGTCCAGCTCTCCTCGCTGCACGTCCTTCCCGGCACCGATCTGTGGGCGCGCGCCGACGAGCACCGTCTCGTCTTCGATCCCGAGCCGCCGCACGAGGTCGTGAGCACCGCCGACATCCCCTTCGCCGACCTGAGACGCCTCGAGCTCTGCGGCAACGCGCTGATGAACCTCTACAAGGCACGCGTGTGACGTGCCGGTAAGGAGTGACATGGAGTCTCTGCACCGCTTCGCCCCGCACGTCTCCGACCGCGCCGAGGCGATCCGCCCCTTCGTGGTGATGGACGTGGTCGCGCGCGCCAAGGAGCTCGTGGCCGCCGGTCACGACGTGGTCCGCCTCGAGATCGGCGACCCCGACCTTCCCACCCCCGCCGTCATCACCCGCGCCGCCGAGGAGGCGATGGAGCACGGGGATACCGGCTACACCCAGTCAGCCGGCCTGCCCACCTTGCGCGAGGCGATCGCCGCCCACGCCCTGGGCGCGTACGGCGTGACGGTCGATCCGGCCGACATCGTCGTGACGCAGGGCACCTCGCCGGCGATGCTGCTCGTCTTCGGCGCGCTGCTCGACCCGGGCGACGAGGTCATCGTCTCCGACCCGTGCTACCCGGCCTACCCCAACTACGTGAACTTCCTCGGCGGTGTGCCGGTCCCGGTCCGCGTCCGTGCCGAGGAGGGCTTCCGGTTCCGTCCCGAGGAGATCCGCGCGGCGATCACCCCGCGGACCCGCGCGATCATGGTGAACTCCCCGTGCAACCCCACCGGCACGGTGCTCCCGGCGGCCGACCTGGCCGAGCTCGCCGCCATCGCCGAGGAGCACGGTATCCGGATCGTGAGCGACGAGATCTACCACGGCCTGGACTTCTCCGGGGCGAGCCGGTCGATCCTCGAGTTCACCGACCGCGCGTTCGTGCTCAACGGCTTCTCCAAGGCGTACGCGATGACAGGGTGGCGCCTCGGCTACCTCATCGCGCCCAAGCCGTTCGTGCGGGCGTGCGAGAAGATCCAGCAGAACTTCTTCCTGTGCGCGAACCACTTCGTCCAGGTGGCGGGCACCGTCGCGCTCACGCAGGCGCAAGCCGAGATCGCCGCCATGCGCGAGGTCTACGACGAGCGGCGCCGCTACCTCGTGCCCGCGCTGCGGGAGATCGGGCTGACCGTCGCGTGCGAGCCCACCGGGGCGTTCTACGTCTTCGCCGATGCCCGGGCGTGGGGCGACGACTCGCTCGTGCTCTCCCGCCGCATCCTCGAGGAGGCGCACGTCTCGGTCGCCCCGGGCATCGACTTCGGCCCGGGCGGGGAGGGCTTCCTGCGTTTCAGCTACGCGACCTCGCTCGAGCGTCTCGCCGAGGGGGTCGCGCGGCTCGGTTCGTGGGCGGGTGAGAACGCGGGCTGAGGTCGTGGCACGGCCGGACGCGATGACCCCCAGCCCGTCGAGACGCGTACACGTCACCGCCCGCGCCGGCGTGTCGACCGTTCGTCCCGCGCGGGGTCGTGCTCGCGCTTCGGCCTGCCGAAGTGTAGTGTGAGTGACGGCCGTCACCGCGACGGCATGGTTGTTGCAATCGTCTCACCGTGGGCCGCACGACCGGCCGGCGGCACGGGCGATGCGCCCGGGAGGGAGATTCGCGTTGAGCGACACGTGGAGCAAGGCAGACCTGCACATCCACAGCAATCACAGTGACGGACTGGCGAAGATCCCCGAGATCATGCAGCACGTGCAGGACAACACCGACCTGCGCGTGATCGCGATCACCGACCACAACACCATCGAAGGCGCGCTGTTCGCCAAGTCGATCGAGGACCTTTACGACATCGAGGTCGTCGTCGGCGAGGAGATCTCGTCGAAGTCCGGTCACGTCATCGGCCTGTTCCTCGAGGAGTACATCCCGCCGGGGCTCTCGGTCGCCGAGACCATCTCGCGCATCAGCGAGCAGGGCGGCATCGCGATGATCCCGCACCCCTTCTCGAACCAGGGCGTCTTCGGCCCCTTCGGGATGAACGCGTTCGGTAGCGCCATCAACGACCTCGCCTTCCACGCGCTCGAGGTCTACAACTCGATGCCGTTCCTCGTCTACGCCAACAAGGTCGCCGCCAAGATGTTCGCCGGCGGGCAGGGGATCGCCGCGACCGGCGGCTCCGACGCCCACGTGCTCCAGGGCATCGGCAAGGGCTACACCGTCTTTCGCGGCGAGACCGCCGCGGATCTGCGCGCGAGCATCGACAAGCTCGAGACCCGCGCCGAGGGCGGGAACGGCGGCCTGAGCGTCGCGCTGCGCTACGCCTTCGGGATCCCGCGGATCCACCGGCAGCGGTCCCTCAACTGGGAGCGCTGCAAGGTCGCGAACCGCTAGCTGGCTCGCACTCGCGGCCGCTGGACGCTCAGAGCGCGTCCGAGTCCCGTATCGCCCGCACGATGGCGGTCGCGATCTCCTCGGCCACCACGGGCTCGTCCTGCCACGGATCCAGGTGCACGACGGGCACGTCGTCGTCAACGCGCGCCTGGCGGGCGGCGGCGGGCAGCTCGACGAGCGTGTCGAGGTTGGTGAACGGGTAGGTGACCGGCGCCACGATGATCCGGTCGCATCCGGTCATGGCGAGGTGCCGCACCGTCTCCGTCACGTCCGGCGTCTGCCACGAGTCCCAGCACAACCGGATGCGCTCGCTCTCGACGCCCCGCTCCGCGACCGCCGTGCGCACCCGGTTCGCGAACGAGTTCTCCTGCTCGGCGAACGCGTCGCTCCCGTGTCCGGCGGGCCCGGGGCGTCCGTGCATCACGAGCGCGACACCCGGCGCGGTGGCATCGCGCGCCGCGGCCCAGGTCCGCTCGGCGACCGCGTCGGCGATCGCGGCCGAGGTCCAGAGCGTCCGGGTGTGGAGTACCTCCGGTGCCGCTTCACCGCTGCGGGAGCCGTGGCGCGCCTCGGCGAGCGAGCGCTTCGCCGCCGCGATCCGCCGGGGTTCGGCGACGTAGGGCGAGGCGAGCACCACGCGTCCGAACCCGGCCGCGCCTGCGGCGGCGACGATCCCCGCGAGCACGTCGCCGTCCGGACACGGGGCGACCACCGGTCCGGTGACGCGCTCGCCCTCGAGCAGTGTCTCGAGCCGCTCGCCGAGCGCCGCCGCCTGCGCGCCCTCCGGGTTCACGCCCCCGACCGCCCGGTAGCGGGCCTTGTGGCCGGCGTAGAAGAAGGGGAGGACGGCGAGAGCCGGGTCGGGCAGCCCGGTGTCGGTGAGCTCGGAGATCCGGCGCGTGACATCGCCGGGCGCGTAGCTCTCCGGCTCGAGGTCGACGAGGAGTGCGACCAGCGTGTCGGAGCCGGGTCGCGGCGGTGGTACCGTCGGCAGGTCGCAGCGATGCCGCACGCCGCTGAGCAGCGCCGAGACGAGCGCGTAACCTCCCACCGAGCCGCCGAGGGAGACGAGTCCCGCCACGACGGCCGCCAGCGGCGTGCCGAGGATGGCGGTGATGGCGCCGCTCGCGGTCACGGCGACCGCGAGGCCGACCGCGATCCCCGCGAGGGTGAGCGGTTCCCGACGCCGGGGGACCACGAGCAGTCCGGCGAGCGCCGCACCGGCGGCGAACGACCCCCCGACCACGCCCGTCCATGCCAGCGGAGTCATGCTGTCCCTTCTCACGGCCTTCGGGGAAGATTCTAGACGAGCGGACCGCGGTTGACTAAGATACCCCCCGGGGTATACAATCCCCGAACCGGGGATCCGGGATCGAGAGAGGATCCCCGAACCAGGGACCCGGCATCGACAAGATGGGAGGGGAGCCGATGGCTTCCGACGTGCAGGACGTGACCGCAGGCGAGTTCCAGTCCGAGGTGCTCGAAGCCTCCGTCCCCGTGGTCGTCGACTTCTGGGCACCGTGGTGCGGGCCGTGCCGCATGGTCGCCCCCGAGGTGGCGAAGCTCGCCGCCCGCGCAGGCGGTGCGGTCAAGTTCGTCAAGGTCAACATCGACGACAACCGCGATGTCGCCGCGAAGTACGGCGTCATGAGTATCCCCACGCTCGTCAAGTTCGAGCGCGGCTCCGTCGCCGGTCAGATCGTCGGGGCACGAGGCGCCGACGCGATCTCCAAGGAGCTCGACCTCGGCGTCTGAACGTTGCCGACAGGTGCTCTGACGTGTCACGATGCGGGGGAGAGCGTGTGACGAGTGCGTCCGGCCGACCGGCGAACGGGACCGCGTGGTGGACTACGCGTACAAGCGAACAGCGACCAGGGAGTTCCCGGAGACGATCGAAGCCGTGGAGCGCGCGGTGCGCGGCCACGGCTTCATCGTGCGCAACTCCTACGACATCGGCGGAACGGTCGTGGCGAAAGGGTTCGCGATCAGGCCGCTCGTGATCCTCGAGGTCGGGCCTGAAGGGGAGGACGTGGGGCTCCCGCTCTCCCTCGTGCTGCCGTGTCGCATCAACATCTACGAGGAGGACGGGTCGGTGGTTGTCGCCGCGCTGCGCCCGACCATCTTCAAGGCCGTCTATCCCGAGCACGACCTCGAGGAGGTCGCCGAGGAGGTCGAGCGGACCATCATCGGCATCGTCGACGAGGCGGCCGGCTGACGTTCTCGCCCCGGCGGGCCCCGGCGCGACCGCCGTCCCTACTTCACGCAGGACGAGTACTTGAGGAAGACGGCGATCGCCTCGTCGATGAGCTCGTCGCGACTCTTCTCCTCCTCGTCGAGGAGGCAGCGCTTCATCGAGTGGCCGATGATGTGCAGGCCGACCTGGTTGAGCGCGGACTTGGCGGCCATGATCTGGGTGAGCACGTCCTCGCAGTCCTTGCCCGACTCGATCATCGACTGGAGGCCGCGAATCTGGCCCTCGAGCCTGCGGAGCCGGTTCAGGATCCTCTTCCGTTCGGTGTCGGTCTCGAGTGGTCCGAGCGCGTCGCTCACGGCGTTCACCTCGCAGCGTGGGTGGGGTACTATCATCGTTCGTGCGGGTACCAGGACAATATACCCCTGGGGGGTATAAGACGGCAAGAGGGGGTGCGCGGTGGGCTACACAAGGCCGGTCGAGGGAGCGATGTCCCACGACCGCATCTCGCGGATCCGGCGCGCGCTCGTCGTCATCCTGGTGCTCAACCTCGCCGTCGCCGCGGCCAAGCTCGTGTGGGGCGTCGTCTCCGGCTCCGTATCGATGCAGGCCGACGGGTTCCACTCGCTGTTCGACGGCACGTCCAACGTCGTGGGTCTCGTGGGGCTCGCGCTCGCGGCGCGACCCGCCGACCGCGACCACCCGTACGGGCACGGCAAGTACGAGACCTGGGCCTCGGCGGCCATCGGGGCGATGCTGGCGCTTGCGGCCTACAACGTCGGCACCACCGCGATCGGGCGGCTGCTCGCCGGCAGCCCGGCGCCTCGCGTCGACGCGATCGCCTTCGCGGTGATGATCGGCACGCTGGCCGTGAACCTCGGCGTGACCTTCTACGAGCGGCGCCTCGGCAAGCGCCTCGGCAGCGAGATCCTCGTCGCCGACGCGAGCCACACGGCCAGCGACGCGATGGTGAGCGTCGGCGTCATCCTCGGCCTGGTCGCGGTGCGGCTCGGCTACCCGGTCGCCGATCCGCTGATCGCGCTGCTCGTCGCGGGCGCGATCGCGTACACGGCGCTCAGCGTCTTCCGGCAGGCGACCGTCACGCTCTCCGACACAGCCCGCATCGACCCGGCGAGGATCGCCGCTCTCGTCAACGCGGTCCCGGGTGTCCTCGGCTCGCACCACATCCGGACCCGCGGCTCTCAGGCCGAGGTCTACGTCGACCTCCACATCCAGGTCGACCCGTCTGCGACCGTGACCGAGGGGCACCGGATCGCCGAGGAGGTCGAGCGCGCGGTGTGCCACGGGTTCGCCGAGGTCGTCGACGTCGTCTCGCACCTCGAACCGCTCGACGCGTACCAGTCGGACAAGACGGCACGTGAGATCGATGCGGGACTCGTCTGAGGCGCGGGCCGCCGACGCGGCCGAACACCGATGGCGCGGATACGCGCTCGCCGTGCTCGCGGCGGTCTGCTGGGCGACCGGCGGCCTCACGGCCAAGTGGCTCTTCACCGCCGAGGGGGCGGCCACGGCCGCCTGGCGCGTGCCGCCGCTCGGCCTGACCATCGAGCCCGTCACGCTCGCGGGCGCGCGGGCCGTGACCGCCTTCCTGGTGCTGCTCGTCTACCTGCTGCTCACCCGGCGCGGCGCACTCGCGGTCGCCGCGCGGCGCCTGCCGTTCCTCGCCCTGTTCGGCGTGGTGGGACTGGCGGGCGTCCATCTGACCTACTTCCAGGCGATCTCGCACACCAACGTCGCCACCGCGATCCTCCTCGAGTACCTCGCGCCCGTGATCGTGCTCGTGATCGCCGTGCTCTTCCTCGGCGAGCGGTTCACCTGGACGTTGCCCGTGGGCGTCACGATGTCGATCGGCGGGTGCGCGCTCGTGGTGGGCGTCGCGAGCGGGGCGGGCCTGGTGGTGAGCCCCGCGGGACTCGCGTGGGGCCTCGCCTCGGCGGTCTTCTTCGCGGCCTACTCCCTCATGGGCCGCTACGGGGCCCCGCGCTTCTCTCCGTGGACCCTGCTCGTCTACGGCCTCGGTTTCGCCTCGGTGTTCTGGTTGATCTACCTCGGCGGCCCGGCCGGGATGGCGCCCGCGTTCGTGAGCTGGCGGGCGGTCGCCGCGGTCGGCTTCATCGCCGTGGTCAGCACGATCGTCCCGTTCGCGGCCTTCTTGAAGGCGCTCCACTATGTCGACCCCACGCGCGCGACCATCGTCGCCACGCTTGAGCCGGTGATCGCCGGCGTGGCGGCCTACGCCACCTTCGGCGAGTCGTTCGGCGCGACCCAGCTGCTGGGCGGGGCGCTCGTGCTGGCCGCGATCATGATCGTGCAGGCGCCCGGGCGCGCCGAGCCGGCGCAGCCGTTCGAGGTGCCACCTGCGGGCTGAGCTGCACAGGAACCACACGAATAACCAGCCCCCTGCGGTGGTATATTCTTTGCTAGAGGCCGCCCTTCTTCCGGGCGCCGGGACGCGAGGCAGGGGAGGTGATCGGCGTGGAACTCGGGCAGCGGACCGAACTGCGTCAGAAGGTCACCCTCTCCCCCCAGGTCTACCAGGGGTTGAGCATCCTCGCCATGCCCGTGTTCGAACTCCAGCAACTCATCGAGCAGGAGATGCTCGAGAACCCCGTCCTCGAGGTCGAGGACAGCGAGCCCGAGCCCGCCGAGGGCGAGGACGAGCGTCGTGAGGACGGCGAGGAGGAACGGGCCTGGGACGAGTGGCTCGACATGTACGAGGACCTCGACTCGACCGACTACTCCGGGCCACGCGACCCCAACGAGGAGAGTGCCAACACCGAGGAGTTCGTCGGCGGCGTCATGAGCTTCACCGACTACCTCGCCGAGCAGCTCGCCCTGCTCGACCTCACCGCTGAGATGCGGGTCGCCGCGCTCGCGGTGATCGGCTCGCTCGACACCGACGGCTTCTTCCGCGGGGACTGTGGCGAGGTCGCCGCCGTCGCCGGCGTCACCACCGGGCAGGCCGAGGAGGCGCTCCGGGTCGTGCAGCAACTCGATCCGCCGGGCGTCGGGGCGCGCACGCTCCCCGAGGCGCTCCGCATCCAGATGGACTACCTCGGCGTGGACGACCCGCTGCTCGAGGCGATCGTCGAGTCCCACCTCGACGACGTCGCCGCGAGCCACTTCCGCAAGATCGCGCGTGCTCTCAAGGCCGAAGAGGACGCGGTGCGCGAGGCGATCGACACGCTGCGCACCCTCAACCCGCGTCCCGCGGGCGCCTACTCGCCGGGCCCCTCGCCCGGCTACATCGTGCCCGACGTGACGGTGCGGCGCTTCGACGACGAGTGGCTCATCATCCCCAACAACGAGTCCGTCCCTACGCTGCGGGTCAGCCCGCGTTATCGCTCGATGCTGCGCTCCGGGTCGACCGCCGACGAGGAGACGCGGCGCTACCTCAAGGACCGCATCCGCTCGGCGGAGAGCTTCATCCGCAACGTGGACCGCCGCAAGGACACCGTGAGCCGGATCGCGTCGATCATCCTCGAGGTCCAGGCGGAGTTCTTCGAGGACGGCAAGGGGCCGCTGCGTCCGCTCCGGCTCGAGGACGTCGCCGTCGAGATCGGCGTGCATCTGTCGACCGTGAGCCGTGGGGTCACCGGCAAGTACATGGCCACGCCCTACGGGCTGTTCGAGCTCAAGCACTTCTTCGCCGGCGGCTACCGCACGAGCACCGGCATGGACATCGCCTCCACGAGCATCAAGCAGCGCCTCAAGGAGCTCGTGCGCGACGAGGACGCCGGCAAGCCGCTCTCCGACCAGAAGCTCGCCGAGCTGCTCTCGGCGGAAGGCGTGACCGTCGCGCGCAGGACGGTCGCCAAGTACCGCGAGGAGCTCGGCATCGAGCCGTCGTGGGCGAGGAGGCGCAGGTGAGCGACGGGCAGCACGCCGAGCCGACGGCGGAGATGCTCCGCCGGAAGCAGAAGGTGCGCGCGGTGGTCATCGTCGTCGCGATGCTCGCGGTGGTCTCCGGGCTGCACGTCTACACCAACGTCGCCGGGGGCGCGGTCGTGCTGCACCTGCTCTACCGGCGCCTCTACTACATCCCGATCCTCTACGCCGCCTTCGTCTTCGGCGCGCGCGGCGGGCTCGCCACCGCGGTGGCGGCGGCCGTCCCGTTCATGCTGCACGCGCAGGTCACCCTCGGCGGTTTCACCGGCCGCAACCTCGACAACGCGCTCGAGGTGATGATGTACCTCGTGACCGGCCTGCTCTTCGGCACGTTGCGCGACATGGAGGAGCGCAAGACGGCCGACCTGCGGCAGGTCAGCCGCCGGCTGGAGGAGGCGTACAAGAAGCTCGAGGAGCGCGCGATCCAGCTCATCAACATCCAGGACTACACGCAGTCGATCCTGCGCTCGATCACCTCGGGCGTGCTCACGGTCGGACCCGACGCCTCGGTGACCACCGTGAACCCGGCCGCCGAGCGGCTCCTCGGCATGTCCGAGTACGAGATGGTGCCCAAGAGCATCGGGTCGATCTTCAGTGACGACGGGGGGCTCGAGGGCGACGTACGCAAGGTCCTCTCCGGGCGGATCCCGCTCATCATGCGCGAGGTCACGCTGACCACGCGCGGCGGCCGCGAGGTCAGCGTGCAGGCGTCGACGTCGCGGATGCGCGCTGTGGGAGGGCGGATCCTCGGCGCGGTCGTGACGATCGAGGACGTCTCCGAGATCAGGGCGCTCACCGACCAGCTGATCAGGGCGGACCGGCTCGCCGCGATGGGCGAGTTGACCGCGGGCGTGGCGCACGAGGTGCGCAACCCGCTCGGCGTGATCCGCGCGAGCGTCCAGCTGCTCGAGGACGCCGAGTGCGACGCGAGCCGGATCCATGACGCGGGCGCCGTCATCAAGCAGGAGATCGACCGGCTCGACAAGGTCATCAAGGCGCTGCTCGACTTCGGGCGCCCGAGCAAGCCGACGATGCTCCTGACCGACGTGGCCGACGTCCTGACCGACGTGGTGCTCTTCACGAGCCGGTTCGCGAGCCAGTCCGAGGTGGTGATCGAGGAGCACATCCCCGCCGACCTCTCGCCTGTCGTGGCCGACCCCGACCAGCTCAAGCAGGTGTTCCTGAACCTGATCACCAACGCGGTCCAGGCGATGGAGGACGCAGGCGGGACGATCGTGCTGGCGGCGACGGAGCGCGACGACTTCCTCGAGGTCTCGGTCACCGACAGCGGGCCGGGCATCCCGCCGAGCGACATCGGCAAGGTGTTCGACCCGTTCTACTCGACGCGGGACGCGGGCACGGGGCTCGGGTTGACGATCGTGCACCGCATCATCGACGAACATGATGGGCATATCGAAGTGGAAAGCGGGCCGGACGGCACGACCTTCAAGGTCTCGTTGCCGGTCGGTATCGTGGATGACGACACGACAAGGAGCGTTCGATGAGTCGACGGGTACTCGTTGCCGACGATGAGAAGAACATGCGCTGGGTGCTCGCCCAGGCGCTCGAGGGCGAAGGCTTCGAGGTGGTGCAGGCGGTCGACGGCAAGGAGGCGCTCGCGGCGATCGCCGAGGTCGAGCCCGACGTGCTCGTACTCGACCACCGCATGCCCAAGCCCGATGGCATGGAGGTCCTCCGTCGTCTGCGCGCGCAGGGGAACACCTTCCCGGTCATCATGCTCACCGCGCACGGGAACGTGGCGCAGGCCGTCGAGGCGATGAAGGCGGGCGCGAGCGAGTACCTCACGAAGCCGTTCGACCTCGAGGAGCTCAAGATCGCGATCGAAAAGGCGCTCAAGGTGCGCTCGCTCTCGGCCGAGGTCGAGCGGTTGCGCGAGGAGCTCGACCGTGAGTACGACGTCGAGGGCATCGTCGCCGCGGACTCGCGGATGATGGCCGTGATCGAGGACGTCCGTAAGGTCGCGCCCACGAACGCGACGGTGATTCTCTACGGCGAGTCCGGGACCGGCAAGGAGCTCGTCGCCCGGGCGCTGCACAGCCTGTCCGAGCGTGCCGAGAAGCCCTTCGTCTCGGTGAGCGCGGGAGCGCTGCCCGAGACGCTTCTCGAGAGCGAGTTGTTCGGTTACGAGAAGGGAGCCTTCACCGGCGCGATGAACGCGAAGCCGGGCCGCTTCGAGATGGCCAACGGCGGGACGCTGTTCCTCGACGAGATCGGCGACATCACGCCGGCGGTGCAGGTGAAGCTGCTCCGCGTGCTCCAGGAACGGCGGTTCGAGCGCCTCGGCGGGACCCGTACGATCGAGGTCGACGTGCGCGTGGTCGCCGCGACCAACCGCGACCTGCAGCAGCTCATCGCCGACGGCGAGTTCCGCGAGGACCTCTTCTACCGTCTCAACGTGGTGCCGATCACGCTCCCGACGCTTCGCGCGCGCTCGGGAGACATCCCGCTGCTCGTCGCTCACTTCCTTGAGAAGTTCAACGCCGGAGCGAAGCGGATCTCCTCGGCGGCGATGGAGCTGCTCGTCAACTACCAGTGGCCCGGCAATATCCGCGAGCTCGAGAACACCGTCGAGCGCATCGTGATCCTCTCTCACGACGAGGAGATCGGGGTGGACGACCTGCCGCTCGAGATCCGGATGAACGCGCGGGAGTGCCCGGTGCCGGAGGGCGGCTTCGCCCTTCCGGCCGATGGGGTCGATCTGGAGGAGGTCGAGCTCGACCTCGTGCGCCAGGCGCTGGAGCGCTCCGGAGGCAGCGCACCCAAGGCCGCGAAACTGCTCGGGCTCACGGCCAAGACGCTCGAGGCGCGGATGGCGCGCCTCGGTCTGTAGGACCGGGTCTTGGCACACGCCTTGCACCTGCGGAGGTATCGTGACCGCACCCCCGATGGAGCCCTGACGTGGCAGGCGACACACAGAGGCGGACCCTTGTGATCCTTGCGATCGTGGCGGGCGCGCTGCTGGTGTCCGGGATCGTGATCGCCATGGCGTCCGCGGGGCGGGGGAGCGCGTCGGGCTCGGCGATCACCTGGACGGTGCCGATCGTCGCGGGCATCCTGGTCGCGCTCGTGGCACTCCTGCTCGGCGAGCAGCCGGGCGGCGCCGAGGCCGGGGAGGAGCTCCGGAGCACGTCGTGCGCGGCGTGCGGCACGTCGATCATCGATGAGTGGCGGTTGTGCCCCTACTGTGGTCAACTGCTCGAGTGTGACATGACGTTCCCTGCCGAAGGAGGACCCACCCGTGGCTGACGTGTCGACCATCAGGCTCAGCACGACCGGCATGCACTGCGGCTCGTGTGCGATGTTGATCGATCTGACGCTCGGGGAGCTTCCGGGCGTCGCCGAGGTCACGACCGACTACGCGACCGGGATCTCGACCGTCACCTACGACACCACCGCGCTCAGCGTCGACGACCTGCTGGGCGCCGTCCGCGCCGCGGGATACGACGCCGTCGTCGAGGGGTGACGCCGCGGGGTTGTGGCGGAAATACCCCTAAGGGTATACTGTCGCCACGCTCGTCTCGACCGGAAGGATCGGCGTGGAGATCGGATCCATCGGCGTGGTGGCCGCGTTCGTCGCGGGCCTTCTCTCGTTCCTCTCGCCCTGCGTCCTGCCGCTGATCCCCGGCTACCTCTCGTTCATGACCGGGCTCACCGTCGCCGACCTCGAGGGCGGCGCGTCCCGCCGGGCCTCGCTCGTCCCCGCGCTCCTCTTCGTCGCCGGCTTCTCGACGGTCTTCATCGTGCTCGGCGCGTCGGCCAGCATCCTCGGGTCGCTGCTGCTCGAGCATCGCTTCTGGCTCGAGCGGGCGGCCGGGCTCCTCGTGATCGCCTTCGGGGTGCTGATGCTCGGGCTGATCAGGCTGCCGTGGCTCTACGGCGAGGCCCGGTTCGACCTGTCGCGCGCCCGTAGGTTCGGGCCGGCGGCCGGGTTCGTGATGGGCGCGGCGTTCGCTTTCGGCTGGACGCCGTGCGTGGGCCCGGTCCTCGGCGCGATCCTCGCGCTCGCCGGGGCCTCCGCGAGTGTCGGGCAGGGGGTCGTCCTCCTGCTCGCGTACTCGGCCGGGCTCGGGGTGCCGTTCGTCGCCGTCGCGGCGCTGTTCGGGACGATGTCACCCCTGCTCGCGCGCGTGAATCGCCACGCGCTGCTCCTGAACCGGGTCGCGGGCACGCTGCTCATCGCGGTGGGGCTCCTGATCGCGACCGGCCGGATGTCGCTGCTCGTGGGTGCGCTCGCCCGGGTCGTGCCCCAGCTCTGAGGCCGCTCTCCGGTTGGTCGCGGGCATCCGGTGCATTACGATGGGCACGGATCGCACCGGAGACAGGGGCGGACAGGGAGTGAACCCGAGACGGGATCGCCGGGCGCAGAGCCTGGCCACCAGCGTCATGCTTCTCACGCTCGTGATGACGATGCTCTCACTCAGCATCGTCAGCCTCGCCGCGCTCGTGGGCGTCTACGACCTCGCCCGCAGTCAGGTCAGCGCCCGCCACCAGGCCTACCTCCAGGCGGTCGCCGGTGACATCTCGCTCCGTCTCGACCCGGCCCGCCGACTGGTCACGCGCGCGATCGCCGTCTCGGTGGACACCGAGACCGGGGCGGTCGACCGCTCCGCCATGGCGGCACAGTTCGACACCGGGATCGAATTCGTCGACCAGCTGCTCCTCGTGAACCGCGATGGCACCGTGGTGAGCTCGTACCCGACGTTCCGCGCGCCGAGGACGGTCGAGCAGCTCCCGCTCGTCGCCGAGGCGACCCCGGACGACACGTTGTTCCACTACGAGCGGACCGACAACGCCGCCGACTCGCGCCTGTGGGCAGCGCGGGCGGTGGAGGGGGAGAGCGGGCTCGTGATGGTGGCGCGCGTCCGCTCCGGGTTCGTCCGACCCGTGGTGGACCGGTTCGCCGACCAGTCGATCGGCCGATGGACGCTCCTGATAGACGGGCAGGGCGCGCCGATCGTCTCGAGCGTGGGCGCCTCGGGACTGGTTCCTGAGAGCGTGGTCTACGACGCGGGAAGCGGCCCGCAGTCCGAGGGGACGGTCTCGGCGGTCACCGACGACGAGACGATCATCTGGGGCCACTACCTCGGCATCGAGGGCTTCCCCGGACTCGAGTGGCGTGCGGTGATCGTCGAGCCGCGCGCCTCGATGGTCATGGCGACCGTTCGCGCGCTCACCCCGGCGGTGCTCGCCCTGTTCGTGAGCGGGCTCACCACGCTCGTTCTCGTCTGGGTGTTCGCCCGCCGGCTCGTCTCGCCCCTCACGCACCTCGAGGAGCGTGCACGCGAGGCGGTCACCGGCGCATACGTGCGCCCGCTCGAGAGCGACCGCACCGACGAGGTGGGCCGTCTCGCGCTGGCGTTCAACGCGATCGCGCTGCGGCTGAACGCCCTCCACGACCTCTCGCAGCTGCTCGCCTCCTCCTCACGCCTCGACCAGGTCCTCGACGGCATCGTCTCGGCGATGGGACACATCGTGGGCACCGCGAACGTGGCGGTCTTCCTCATCGACGACCAGCGGGGCACGCTCGCGCTCGCCCGCGCGCGGGACCTCGCAGACGACGCGGTGACCGGGGTCGCCCTCGACGAAGGGTCGTGGCTGGTCGAGGCGATGCACGCCGCCGGCCCCGAGGAGCACACGGCCTTCGGCGACGATGTCGCGACCTTCGTTCCCGGGACGTACGGCTCCACCGTCACGGTGCTCACCGCGCCGCTCGTGGTGGGTACCGAGCCCCTCGGCGTGGTGCTCGTGATCGAGGACGGGCGTCGCGTGTTCACCGAGGCCGAGACGGAGATGGTGCGGACCTTCAGCGCCCAGGCGGCGGTCGCCGTGCACAACTCGCGGCTGTTCGAGGTCGAGACGCGGTCGCGGACCGAGGCGGAGGTCCTGCGCGCCGTCGCCGAGCAGCTCACGCACCCCAGCGCGCTCGCCGAGTCGCTCGAGAGCGTCCGCGAGACCTCGGCGATCCTGCTCGGGGCCTCGGTCACCGGCCTTGCGGTCCTCGACCGTCCGGCGTTCGGGCTCTCACCCGCGACGGACGCGGCCCTCGAGCGGTGGATCCTCGCGGCGTGGCGCGAGCAACGCGGGGAGGACGGGGCGACGACGATGGTCCTCGAGGCGGGGGACGGAGAGGCGACACGGCACCTGCTCGAGCAGACCTCGGCCTCGCGCGCGCTCCTGACCACGGTCGAGACGGACGGTGAGCCGCGGGCGGTGCTCGCGTTCATGCGCAGCGGTGAGCGCGCGTTCACGCTGCGCGACCAGCGGCTCGCGGCGACGCTCGCCAACCAGCTCGCCCTTGCGCTCGACAGCGCGTACCACTTCGAGCAGGCGAGCCAGCGCGCGGTGAACCTCGAGACGATCTTCCGGATCAGTCAGGCGGTCAGCTCCTCCCTGCAGACCAAGGTCGTCCTCAACCGCGTGCTCGACGTCGTGCAGAAGATCTTCACCGCCGACGCGATCGCGCTGATGACCTACGACCCTGCGTCGGGCCGGATCGTGACCGAGATGGCTCGCGGCATGATCTCCTCGGACATGCTCTACTTCGAGACGGAGTCGGGACAGGCCGGTCCCGGCATGGTGTTCGCGAGCGGGGAGCCGTCGCGGACCTCGCCCCTCAGCCCGCAGGCCGGCGGCATCGAGGCTCTCGCCGCCGCGCAGGGCCTGCGGTCCCTGGTGTCGGTGCCCCTGCTCGCGCGGGGCCGCAGCATCGGGGTCCTCACCGTGTTCTCCACGGCTGCCGAGGCGTTCACCGACGAGGACACCGGGCTGTTGCACACGTTCGCCTCACAGGCGGCGCTCGCGATCGACACCGCGAAGCTCTATGGCAAGGAACACATGGTCGCCTCGGTCCTGCAGGCGTCGATCCTGCCCTCCACGCTCCCGGAGTTCCACGAGGTGGAGTCGAGCAGCGTCTACCTGCCGGCCGGGGTGGAGGCCGACATCGGCGGCGACTACTACGACCTGTTCCGCTCGCCCATGGGGACCATCTTCATCGTCATGGGTGACGTGTGCGGGAAGGGTGTCGTCGCGGCGACGAAGACCTCGATGATCAAGTACACGGTCCGGGGACTGGCCGCGGCCGGCCTCGGCCCGGCCGAGGTCCTCACCGAGGTCAATCGCATGGTCGCCGACACCGGCGACACGAGCGACATCGTCACGCTCTGGATCGGCGAGCTCGACGCCGAAGCGGGCACCCTCGGCTACGCCAACGGCGGTCATCCGGCCGCGCTGTTGCGCCGGGAGGCCGACCGCTCGATCGTGCGGATGCCGCCGACCGGGGCGCTCCTCGGCGCCTCCGCGTCGGCGGGATACGAGCTCGAGACCGTGGGGGTCGAGCCGGGCGATCTGCTTCTTCTCTACACCGACGGCGTGACGGAGGCGCGACGTGGGAATAAGTTCTTTGGCGAAGGGCGGGTCGAGCGGGTGCTTCGCGCCAGCGCCGACGCCAACGATGCGACACAGCGGCTACTCTCCGCACTCGATCGGTTCGTTCCAGGAGCGATACGCGACGATGCGGCCATCCTCGCGCTACGGGTGTCCGGCGCCGACGCGCCGACGGAATCGAACGGTTAGGACCGGCTGATGGGATTCACGATCGACCGGCGTGAGGCTCAGCGCGCCTGCGTCTTCCATATCGACGGGGACATCGACGTCGCGGTGGTGCCCGAGCTGCGCGGCGCGCTCGACCAGGTGATCGAGACCGGCTGCGAGAACGTCGTGCTCGACCTCGCCGAGGTCACCTACGCCGACAGCTCGGCCCTCGGGCTGCTCGTCTGGCTCGACCACCGGCTGCAGCCGAGCTCTGGCAAGGCGGTGCTTTCGGGCGCGAGCCAGGAGGTGGCGCGCATCTTCGAGCTCTCGGGGCTGCTGAGCGTCGCCGGGGCGCTCGAGACGCGCGAGGACCTCGACACCGCGGTCGCGTGCTTCGGGCCGCCCGAGCGGCCGGTCGAGCCCGAGTGGAGCGAGACCATCGAGATCCCGGCCGACGTCAGCGTGCTCGCCGGCGTGCGCGAAGCGGTCTGCGACCTGGTCGCGCCGCTCGACTTCGGCGAGTCGGCGCTCTTCGACATCAAGGTCGCGCTCGGGGAGGCCCTCGCCAACGCGGTGCGGCACGGATCGGCAGACGACGGTGACGCGGCCGTGCGCCTCGACGTGACCGGCTACGCCGACCGGGTCGTCATCGACGTCACCGACTCCGGTGCGGGATTCGACGGCGACCACGTCTGTAGCGACGACGTCTACGCGGTCGGAGGGCGCGGGATCATGTTCATGCGCGCGCTGATGGACCAGGTCTGCTTCTCGTGTCTCATGGACGGCGGCACCCGCGTCACCCTCGTGAAGCACCGTCCGGCCCGGGCGGCGGAGTGACGTGTCGCCTTCCGCCGTCGAGCGCACCGCCTCGTCCGGGGCACCCATCCGGATCCTCATCCTCAGCGCGACCTTCGGGGGCGGGCACTGGTCCGCGGCGATGGCGCTGCGCGACTACCTGCGGTCGCGACACGCGGACCGCGTGACCGTCGAGGTCATCGACTTCTTCGAGGAGTTCACGCCCAGCCTCAACGTGTTGGCCAAGTTCGCCTACCAGCAGTCCGTCCAGTTCTTCCCGGTGGCCTACGGCACGTTCTTCGAGCTCTCCAACAAGCTGCCGACGAACCCCGTGGTCCACGAGCTCAAGATCATGGGGCTCGCCCGTGCCGCGTCGTTCATCGACGAGTGGGCGCCCGACGCCGTCATCTCGACCTTTCCCGTGGCCGGCGGCGTGGTCGCGGACATCAAGACCGCCCGTCCGGTCCTCTCGGCGACCGTCATCACCGACTTCGGGGCGCACCGCACCTGGCTGCACCCCGCGACCGACCTCTACTTCGCCGCCTGCGACGAGGTGCGCGAGGACCTCGTGGTGCGCGGCATCCCGTGGGACCGGATCGTGGTCTCGGGTATCCCGATCCGCGAGAGCTTCACCGAGTCGGTCTCCGCCGAGGAGGTCCGCCGCGAGCACGGGCTCGCCGAGCGGTTCACGGCCCTGCTCGCGCCCATCGGGGGGAGCGCGAGCGACGCTGCCGCGCTCGCGTCGCGGATGGCCGCCTCCGGGATCCAGGTCGCGGCGGTGTGCGGGAGGCACGAGCGGCTCCGGAAGCGGATGGAGTCCGTGGCCGCCCGCCAGGATCTTGTGAAGGTGTTCGGGTATGTGGATGGAATGCATAGTATGATGAGGGCTGCGGACGTTCTGGTCGGAAAGGCCGGCGGCCTGACCGTCTCGGAGGCCCTCGCGATGAGGTTGCCGCTGCTGATCTTCAACCCGGTGCCCGGGCAGGAGGTCTACAACGTCGACTTCCTCGTGAACTACGGCGCCGGGATGTGGTGTCGTGACGAGGATGATGTGGTGGAGAAGGTCCGCTTCTTGTCCACGCATCCCGGACGTCTCGCGCAGATGGCGGACAACGCGGGTGCGCTCGGAAAGTCCGGGGCCGTTCAGGTGGTCTGTGAACGGGTCCTCGCGGGAGTCCGCGCTGGTAGAGCCTGAGGAGGATGTCCGGAGATGGATCTGTTCGAGGCGATCGAGCAACGACACTCGGTCCGAGCCTTCAAGCCCGATCCCGTACCCCGTGAGATGATCGAGCGGCTGATCGCCGCCGCCGCAGCGGCGCCTTCGGCGATGAACGAGCAGCCCTGGCGCTTCTACGTGACCACGGGCGAGACGCGTACCCGGGTCGGGGAGATCATGGCGCGCGGCACCACCCACCTCGAGGAGTTCATCGACGTCATAGGGCCGGAGCACCATGCCAAGGCGGTCGAATGGTACTCCGAGCTCGGCCACGCCCCCGTCGTGATCGTCTGCACGATGCCGCGGGTCGACGACGAGTTCTGGCGCCTCAACAAGCACCTGTCGATCGGGGCGGCCATCGAGAACATCCTGCTCGCCGCGACCGCCCTCGGACTCGGGGCGTGCAACATCACCTTCTCGTTCTACGTGCGCGACGAGCTCTTCGAGGCGCTCGGCGTCCCGGAGGACCGCACGATGGTCGCGATCATCGCGGTCGGGTACGCCGAGGACGAGCAGCCCGCCCCGCCGTCCCGCGAAGCCGACGTGGCCGTGTATCTCGACTGATGGTCCGCGCAGTCTTCTTCGACGTCGGCAACACGTTGCTCTACCCGTACCCGAGCGTCTCGGAGGTGTGCCGCCAGGTCCTTGCCGAGGCGGGCCACGAGCGCGATCTCGCCGATATCGACCGCTACATGCCCCTCGTCGACGCGTTCTACGAGGACACCTACCGGGCAGACGACACCTTCTGGACCGACGAGGAGCGCACCTCGCAGGTCTGGGTCGGCATGTACTCGCTCCTCTGTCGCAAGCTCGGGATCGAGGACGACGCCGAGACCCTCGCGACGCGCGTCTACGACGAGTTCGGCGACCCCGGCCGGTGGCAGGCGTACGCTGACGTCCTTCCCGCGTTCCAACGCCTCAGGGAGCGGGGTCTGTCCCTCGGGATCATCTCGAACTGGGACCGCCGCCTCGAGTCGATCCTCGAGGGACTCGGCCTGACCGACGTGCTCGACACCGTGATCTCCTCGGCGAGCGTGGGGCTGCACAAGCCGGATCCGCGCATCTTCGAGCACGCCTGTGAGCGCCTCGGCGTCATGCCCGCCGAGGCGGTCCACGTGGGTGACCACCACTACGCCGACGTCCTCGGCGCGAGGACCGCCGGCATGCGTCCGGTGCTCATCGACCGGATCGGCGCGCACGATCCCGGCACCGTGCTCACCACGCTCGATCGCCTTGAGGCGGAGCTCGGCTGGACACCGTAGTCGCGGGGCGCTCCCGCGTGCTGTCGAACGAACCGATGGAAGGGGAGGGCCATGGCCCTGAAGGACCTGCGTGAGTACATCGCGCTGCTCGAGCAGCGCGGACAGGTGCGACGGATCACGACCCCGGTCGATCCCGAACTCGAGATCGGAGAGATCACCGACCGCGTGAGCAAGGCCTACGGCCCGGGCCTCATCTTCGAGAACCCGGTCTCGCGCGCGACGGGGACCCCATACGAGATGCCGGTCGCCATCAACCTCATGGGCAGCTACGACCGCATGGCGTGGGCGCTCGGCGTCGACGCCGACACGGGCACGTGGCGCGACCTCGACGCCAAGGCCAAGCAGCTCATGGAGATGCTGCCGCTCGACATGCCCGCCTCGATGAAGGGCAAGCTCGACATCCTGATGAGCCTCAAGGACGTCGCGGGCGCGGGCGCCAAGGAGGTCAAGCCCGCCAAGGCGCCGGTCCAGCAGGTCGTGCTCCGGGGCGACGACGTCGACCTGACCAAGCTGCCCGTCTTGACCACCTGGCCTGAGGACGGCGGTCCTTTCATCACGCTGCCGCTCGTGGTCACCAACAATCTGAAGGGCCGCCCCAACCTCGGCATGTACCGCCTGCAGGTCTTCGACCGCGCGACCACCGGGCTCCACATCCACGAGCACCACGATGGCGCCAAGAACCTGCGGGAGTGGGCCGCGGCGGGCCATACGCGCATGCCCGTCTCCGTCGCGCTCGGCTCGGACCCGGTCACGATCTTCTCAGCGACCGCCCCGGTGCCTCCCATCATCGACGAGTACCTCTTCAGCGGGATCCTGCGGGGAGAGCCGGTCGAGGTCGTCAAGTGCGTGACCAACGACCTGCTCGTGCCGGCGCACGCCGAGATCGTGCTCGAGGGTTACGTCGAGATCGGCGAGATGCGCTGGGAGGGTCCCTTCGGCGACCACACGGGCTACTACTCGCTCGCCGACGACTTCCCCGTCCTCCATGTCGAGGCGATCACGATGCGCCGCGACCCGATCTACCCCACCACCATCGTCGGCCGCCCGCCGATGGAGGACTGCTACATGGCCAAGGCGACCGAGCGGATCTTCCTGCCGGTCATCAAGGCGATGATGCCCGAGGTCGTCGACTACGACCTGCCGCTCGAAGGCGTCTTCCACAACTGCGCCATCTTCCAGATCAAGAAGGAGTTCCCCGGCCAGGCGTTCCGCGTCATGAACTTCGCCTGGTCGATGGGGCAGATGATGTTCACGAAGTTCGTGATCGTGGTCGACGAGGACGTCGACTGTCACGACTACTCGCAGGTCGCGTGGCGCTGCTTCAACAACGTCGACCCGAGCAGGAACATCCTCATCAGCAAGGGGCCGCTCGATCGCCTCGACCACACGAGCAACTTCGAGAGCTTCGGCTACAAGATGGGCATCGACGCCACCAGGCCGCTGCCCGGCGAGGGGCATGAGCGCGACTGGCCCGATGCGCTCGAGATGGACGCCGAGGTCAAGGCTCGAGTGGACGCGATGTGGAGCGAGCTCGGCCTTGAGTGAGACAGCACGCGCCGGAGGACTCGGGGAGAAGGTGCGGCTCCTGCTCGAGCTCGTGAAGTTCGAGCACTCGATCTTCGCGCTGCCCTACGCCTACATCGGCGCGCTCTACGGCGCGGCGGCGGTGGGCCGCTGGCCCACGTGGGCGGAGATCGGCTGGGTCACCGTCGCCATGGTGGGCGCCCGCGCTTTCGCGTTCGTCGTGAACCGTGCGGTGGACAAGGAGATCGACGCGCGCAACCCGCGCACCGCCGGGCGCGCGGTGCCCGCCGGGCTCATCAAGGCCGGCGAGCTCTGGGCGTTCGCGGCGGTGATGCTCGCCGCGTTCCTGCTCGCCGTCTGGCAGCTCGCGCCCGTCACGCGGCTCCTCTGGCCTCTCGTGCTCGCCGCGTTCCTGGTCTATCCGTATACCAAGCGCTTCACGTGGCTCTGCCACTACTGGCTCGGACTGTGCCTCGGACTTGCGCCGGTCGGAGCGTGGGTCGCCGTCGGGGCGCCCATCGGGGACCCGGCGCCGTGGCTCCTGGGCGCGGCCGTGCTCGTGTGGACCGCGGGTTTCGACATCATCTACGCCACGCAGGACTACGAGTGTGACGTGCGCGACGGCGTCCACAGCGTGCCGGCCGACCTCGGCATCGCGCCCGGACTGCTCATGACCCGGGCACTGCACGTCCTGACCGTGGTGCTCTTCGGCGCCGCAGGACTGCTCGTCGGCGCGGGGTGGCCCTACTACGCGGCTCTCACGATCGCCGCGGGGCTGCTGGCCTACGAGAACGGCATCGTGACGGCCGACGACCTGTCCCGGGTCGACGCGGCCTTCTTCACCTTCAACGGCATCATCGCTATGGTTGTGTTCGCGGGCGTGCTCGCCGACCGCCTGTTCGCCTGACATACTTCGAGGAGAGGGTTCACTCATGGGCCGCTACACCGTCGCGATCACCGGTGCCTCAGGCAGCGCCTACGGGATGCGGCTCGTGGAACGCCTGCTCGCGGGAGGTCACGAGGTCACGCTCGTCATGACCCAGGCCGGGATCGACGTCGCCGCCTACGAGCTCGAGTTCGACCTTCCCGCCGAGGAGCCCGCCCGGGCGCTCCTCCGGTTCCTGGAGCTCTCCGCAGAGTCACCGCTGCGGATCGCGTGCGCCGGCGACCTGTTCGACCCGATCGCCTCCGGATCACACGCTGTCGATGCGATGATCGTGATGCCCGCCTCGATGGGGTTCTGCGCCAGTGTCGCCGCGGGCCTCGCATCCAACCTGCCCGAGCGCGCCGCGGACGTCGCGCTCAAGGAGCGCCGGCCGCTGATCATGGTGCCGAGGGAGACCCCGCTCTCGCTCGTGCATCTGCGCAATCTCACCGCCCTCGCCGAGGCGGGCGCGGTGATCTGTCCCGCGATGCCGGCGTTCTACCATCGCCCCCACAGCCTCGATGACCAGGTGAACTTCCTCGTCGGCAAGGTCCTCGACCTCCTCGGCCTCGAGCACTCGCTGTTCGAGCGGTGGGGGGAGTGACCCGCGGCGCTTGACGCTCCGTTCGCCGAGGGGGAGAATATCTGTTCGAGGGTCGCACCATCGTAGCAGCACCACCGTAGCCGTAGTCGCAGTACAGTCGCAGCAGGAGGTATGGGCCATGACCCTGTCGCAGGCGCGCGAGCGCTTCCCCCTCGTGCCCGTCGAGATCGTGAAGTGGGCACTCGAGAACATCCCTGATCCCCGCGATGTCGAGCGTGGACTGCTCCGGCTGGAGCGGTCACGGCAGATCGAGATCAGGTACTCGGCGTAAGAGTGCGGAAGGGCCGCCCGGAGGCGGCCCTTCTTCGTTTCTGGAGGCGACGCCCGGATTCGAACCGGGGATAAGGGCTTTGCAGGCCCCTGCCTTACCCCTTGGCCACGTCGCCGTCTGGTGCGCCGAAGCGGCGCGATATAAGAGCGAAGGTCGGCCCCGTGGGGCGCGTATCAAGCCTCCCGGACCGACCTTCGGATCGAATCGATGGAGCGGACGAAGGGATTCGAACCCTCGACCCCCACCTTGGCAAGGTGGTGTTCTACCACTGAACTACGTCCGCGCGCAAAGGGTAGTCTAGCAGTGAGGTATGAGGGGTGCAAGGAAGAATCCCAGGAAGATGCGGTGCGAAATCGGGGGTGGCGCGAACGCCAGGAGTTGGTACAATGTGCGTCGCTGCCGATGTGCGGCACATGGGCGCTTAGCTCAGGGGGAGAGCACTTCCTTGACGCGGAAGGGGTCAGAGGTTCAAATCCTCTAGCGCCCACCATGTACTCAGAAAGGCCCTGCCGGGAGCATCCGGCGGGGCCTTTGTCGTCGCGGGTACGGGTATAGACCCCACGAGACACCCGACTGTACCCGCGCGATGGAGGAGACCACATGCCCCGCACGGCATCCGTTCGTCCGCTGACACTGCTGCTGCTCGCCGTGGTGCTGTTCGCCCTCGTGGCTGTCGGGCCGATCGGGTGCGGGGCCGATGAGCCGGTCACGCCGCCTCCCGCGCCTGAGCCCGCGCCTGAGCCCGCGCCCGAGCCCGGAGGTGACGCCGCCGAACCCATGGACGACCCCGACCTCGTACTCGTCGAATCGAAGTGTTCCGGTTGCCATGCCCTCGACCGGGTCTGGGCGAAGACGCAGGACCGCGCCGGCTGGGAGGCCACCGTGGGGCGCATGGAGGCGAACGGGTTGCAGGTCACCGACGCCGAGCGCGCCAGGATCATCGACTACCTCGCCACTCGGTGAGCGCCGCCTGACCTGTCGGGAGTCGCAGGTCCGCCGGCTTCCTAGGGGACGATCATCCTGGCCGCCCGTGGCAGGACCCGGGCGGTCAGGGGGGTCGTCGCCGAGGCGACCTCGCCGTCGTACTGCAGCCTAAGCGGGGGATCGGACTCGATGCGCACCTCGCGCGCGGTGTGCACCTCGAGGCCCGGCGAGCGAGCCGGGTTCTCGATGAACCGGTCGATGAACGCCGCCCAGACGGCCGGTATGAGTTCAGGCACGTACTTCGTGCGCACGACCACCACCTCGAACAGGCCGTCCGACGGGTCGCTCTCGTGCGCGAGCGCGAGGTCGAACTGGACGCGCACGACGTTCATGACGAGCACCGCCATCCCCTCGGTCTCCACCGTGCGTCCGTCGAGATCCAGGGTGAAGTGCGCGACGGTCGGGGTGAGGTTCTGCAAGGCGCCCACCAGGTAGGCGGCTGCGCCGAGGGACTTCTTGTAGCGGTCCGCCGCCTCCATGATGGCCGCGTCGTAGCCGGCGCCGGCCGCGACGATGAACCCGCTCGGGGCGCCGTCGGCTCCGAACGTGAGCTCCCCGAGGTCGATGTCACGGGTCGCGCCGCGCACGGTCGCGCGTGCGAGCGCGAGCGGATCGGTCGGGATATCGAGGTTGAGGGCGAGGAGGTTGGCGGTACCTGCGGGGTAGGCGAGGATCGGGATCCCCGTGTTGGCGAGCGTGCGGCAGACCGCGGACACGGTACCGTCGCCGCCGGCCGCGACCACGCAGTCGTGGTCCGCGGCGTCCGCGAGCAGCCGCTCGAGCTCTCCTCCGAGGCCGAGGAACCTGATCGTGACCTCGGCCCCGGCCTCGCCGAGGGCGCGGACGTAGTCGTAGAGGCCGGAGTCACCCTGGCCCGACCTCAGGTTCACGATCATCAGGACGCGCATCTGCTCACTCCTCAGCGGGCGATCTCTGCGGTGCGGTCGTGCACCGTCACGTACACTCGTACCCGATACGGTATTGTGTGAACGGGTCGGTTACCAGGGTGTGTCGAAGGGAGCGCGGTGTACGTCAGCGACAGGGCGGGCTTGCGTTCGTTGGTAGAGCAGCTGCGCGGGGCGGAGTTCCTCGCGCTCGACACGGAGTTCATGCGGGAGCGGACGTACTACGCGCGGCTCTGCCTGATCCAGGTCGGCACCGACGACGTCCAGGCGATCATCGACCCGCTCGTCATCGACGATCTCGGTCCGCTGCTCGACCTGCTCGCCGACACGCGGACAACCAAGGTGCTGCACGCCGGCTCGCAGGACCTCGAGATCTTCTACCAGCTCTCGGGCCGGGTCCCGGCGCCGGTGTTCGACACCCAGGTCGCCGCCACGCTCGCGGGATACCCTACCCAGGTGGGCTACGGGCAGTTGGTGAACGAGGTCTGCGGCGTCAAGCTCGACAAGTCCGACACGTTCACCGACTGGGCGCGACGGCCGCTCTCCGGGACCCAGATCGAGTACGCGCTCAACGACGTCCGCTACCTCCCCACGATCTACCGTGAGCTGCGCGGACGGCTCGAGGCGGAAGGCCGGCTGGCGTGGCTTGAGCCCGACTTCGACCGGATGGTCGATCCGGCGACCTACGAGGTCGTTCCCGAGGAGCAGTTCCGGCGGGTCAAGCGGATGGCGTCGCTCAAGCCGAGGCAGCTCGGCGTGCTGATGGTGCTCACCGCGTGGCGAGAGCGCGAGGCGCAGCGACGCGACGTGCCCCGTCGCTGGATCCTCGGAGACGAGAGCCTGCTCGAGATCGCGCGGCGCGCGCCGAAGGACCGCGCCGAGCTGCTTGCCATCCGCGGGGTGGGGGACAAGCTGCCCAAAGCCGCGTACACGGGCGTTCTCGAGGCGGTCGCGCGCGGTCTCGCCCTGCCCGAGGACGAACTGCCGCGGCTCGAGCGTCGCCGCCGCCGCCCGGTCGACGTCGACGGGGCCGTCGACCTCATGGCCGCCCTCGTCCGGCTGCGGGCCAAGGAGCACGGGGTCGCGACCCCGCTCCTGGCTTCCCGTGACGATCTCGAGATGCTCGCTGGCGGGGAGCGGGACGGCTCGTCGCTCCTGGAGGGGTGGCGCCGGACGATCGTGGGTGATGAGCTCCTGCGGCTGCTCGACGGATCACTCGCGCTCCGTCTCGGCGACGGCAGGATCGTGGTCGAGGAGTTCGAGGAGCCTGGCGGGGAATAGGAATCGTATGGTGGTCCCTCGCGCATGCGAAGCATGGCAGGGGGTTTGCATCTATCGCGGTTCCCGCGCCCGTCGCGCACGGCGGGCGCGACCAGGCAGTATCGATCGACACGGAGGCGCATATGTTCGGGTCCTACCTTCCGATCCTCATTCTCGCGGTCGCTCTCGGCGCGATCACGCAGTGGTTCGTGAACTCCTCGTTCCGCCGCTTCTCGGCCGTGCCGCTCGCCACGGGCCGTAGCGGGGCCGAGGTCGCTCGCTCGATGCTCGACGCCGAGGGGCTCCACCATGTCGGCATCGAGATGGTCTCCGGACACCTCACCGACCACTACGACCCGCGAGCGGACGTGCTGCGGCTCTCGAAGGATGTCTTCCAGGGACGTACCGTCGCCGCGGCGGGCGTCGCCGCGCACGAGGCCGGTCATGCCGTCCAGCACGCCCGGGGTTTCCTCGCGGCCCGCGCGCGGCAGGTGCTCGTGCCGACCGCCAACATCGGCTCCTCGCTCGCCTTCCCGCTCATCCTCGGTGGCATCTTCATCGGGCTTGCGGACCTGATCATGCTCGGCGTGATCTTCTTCGCGGGCGCGGTGCTCTTCCAGATCGTCACGTTGCCGGTCGAGTTCGACGCCTCCAGGCGCGCGCTGGCCTCCCTGAACACGGGCAACGTGCTCCCCGACGACCAGGTGAGGGGCGCCCGTACGGTGCTGACCGCTGCGGCGCTGACGTACGTCGCCGCCACGCTCGTCGCCGTGCTGCAGCTGCTCTACTACCTCGGCCTGGCACGACGGTAGCCGGTCGCCTCGGCGAGGCGCGACGCGAAACGCGGTCGCGGTACGAGTCCTGATCCAGATCGATCTCGAGGGGGGAACCGGTGGGTCCACAACGCGCGGTGAGCGTCACCGAGGCGATGGGGTCGGCCAAGCGCGCCCTCGAACAGGTGCGCCTGCGGGTGGTCGGCGAGGTCTCGGAGTTCGCTGACAAGCCCGGCTACCGGGCGGCGTACTTCACCGTCGCCGATGGCGGCGCCGCCATGCCGTGCCTGATGTGGCGGGACCAGTACCAGGCGAGCGGCGTCCGGCTCAGATGCGGGATGCTCGTCGAGATGACCGGCCACTTCTCGGCCTACGCCCCCAAGGGCCGCCTCCAGTTCGTCGTACGGGACCTGCAGCTCGCCGGCGAGGGGCAGCTGCGCATGCAGGTGGCCGAGCTCGCCCGGCGGCTCGAGGCGGAGGGGCTCATGCGCGAGGAGCGCAAGCGCTCTCTGCCGGCCTACCCCCGGCGCATCGGCCTCGTCACCTCGCCGAGGGGCAAGGCCGTCCATGACGTCGTCCGCACGCTCAAGCGGCGCTACCCGCTCGCCGAGATCGTCTTCGCCGGGGTGCCGGTCGAGGGATCCGACGCCGCCTCGGCGATCGCCGCGGGTCTTCGCACCGTCGCCGAAGCGGGTCCGGATCTCGTCCTGCTCGTGCGTGGCGGCGGCTCCTACGAGGACCTCATGCCCTTCAACGCCGAGGAGGTCGCGCGGGCCGTTGTCGCGTGTCCCGTGCCTGTCGTGACCGGTATCGGGCACGAGCCCGACACCTCCATCGCGGACATGGTCGCCGACCTTCGTGCGTCGACCCCCACCGCGGCCGCCGAGTCCGCCGCACCGGCGATCGAGGAGGTGCGCGCCGCGCTCGCCACCACCTCGCGCCGGCTCGGCCGCGCGCTCGCGCACCGGGTGCAACACGCTGAGCACCAGGTCGCCGTCCTCGCGCGACGACCTGTCTTCACGGACTGCTCGGTCGTGGTGGGTCAGGCGGCACAGGCGCTCGACCAGGCGGCGCTCGCCCTGCACCGGGCGCTCCCGGCGCGTCTTGAGCGCGAGGCGGAGCGGGTGCGCTACGCGCGGGAGGGGCTCGTCCGGGTCGGGCCGCGCATCGGCGAACGGGACGCCGAGCGGGTGGCCGTGGGCGCCGCGGAGCTCGATGCGCTCTCGCCGCTGAAGGTCCTCGGCAGAGGGTACGCCGTGTGCTACACGGCCGACGGCGCGAACGTGGTGCGCTCGGCGGCCGAGGTCGGGGTGGGGGACCGGGTCGGAGTACGGGTCGGGTCGGGTCGGCTCGGCTGTATCGTTGAGGAAGTGGAGAGGAGTGACGATGGACGAAGCGGTCTGTAAGGCGCCCGACGAGATGGCGTTCGGAGAAGCGCTCGCCGAGCTCGAGGCTATCGTGCGGGGTCTCGAGAGCGGGCAGCTCGAGCTCGAGGAGAGCATGACCCGCTATCAGCGGGGCGTGGCACTGTTGCAGGCGCTCCAGGGCAAGCTCTCCGATGCGCAGCAGAAGGTGACGGCGCTCCTCGGCGAGATCGAGGCCGACGCCGAGGGCGAGTAAGAGGGGCGAGGTGCGACCCTCAGCACGTCGCAGCCCTGCACGTGCGGGTGCGCTACACTTGGACTCACCGGTCGAGAGGGAGGGGGCACGCGTGTCCAGCTGTGTGTTCTGCATGATCGCCAGGGACGAGATCCCGGCGAAGAGGGTCCTCGAGAACGACGCGGTCATCGCGTTCGACGACATCGCGCCGCAGGCGCCGGTCCACGTGCTGATCATCCCGCGTGAGCACCACGCGGACCTCGGCGACCACGTGCCCGCCGAGACGCTGCGGGCGCTGTTCGAGGCGGTTCCGGAGGTCGCCGCCATCAAGGGCGTCGAGGAGTCCGGATACCGGGTGATCGTCAACAACGGGCGCGACGCGAACCAGACGGTCGCGCATCTGCACGTGCATGTCATCGGTGGCAAGGCCATGTCGCACGGCATGGTCGCGTTCGAGGAGTGATGATGACCGAGTCCCGTGGTACCGCCAGCGTGGCCGTCGTGACCGACTCGACCTCCGACCTGCCCGCCGCCGAGCGGGAGAGACTCGGGATCCGCGTGGTGCCGCTCAACGTGACGATCGCCGGCGAGACGCTGCTCGACGGGGTACTCACGCAGGCCGAGTTCTTCGAGCGCATGGCCGCCGCCCCGCAGCTGCCTACCACCTCGCAGCCCTCGGTGGGGGCGTTCGTCGAGGCCTACGCCGAGGCGCTCGAGCACGCCGAGGAGGTCGTCTCGATCCACATCTCCTCGGACCTCTCCGGCACGTTCGAGTCGGCCAGCGCCGCCGCCGAGCGGTTCCCAGGCCGTGTGCACGTGTTCGACTCGCGCAACCTCTCGATGGGCCTCGGGTTCCAGGTGCTCGCTGCAGCCCGTGCCGCCGTCGCCGGTGCGTCCGCCGCCGACGTGCTCGAGCATGCCCGCCGTGCACGCGACCGGGTGCAGATGATCGTCGGGCTCGACAAGCTCGACAACCTCGTCAAGGGCGGACGTGTCGGGCGCGTGGCCGGTCTCGTCGGCGGCATGCTGAGCCTGAAGGTGACGCTCACCGTGAAGGACGGCGCGTTCGAGCCGATCGCCCGCACGCGCGGCGCCAAGGCGGCCCTCGACCACACCGTCGAGTGGTGTGCCGAGCGCATGGGGAGCGCGCGCAGGGGAGCGTTCTGCGTGATGCATGCGATGGCGGCCGATCGCGTCGAGTGGCTCCGGGAGGCCCTCACGTCCCGGTTCGACGTGAGCGAGCTCTACGTGGTCGAGACCGGGTCGGTCATCGCCGCGCACACCGGGACCGGGTGGGGAGTCGCGTTCCTGCCCGAGGAGTGAGCGTGCCCTCGCGCGTGCGCGTCACGTTCCTGCCCGCGGGGCTGACCGCGGAGGTCGCGCCCGGCACCACGGTGCTGGCCGCTGCCGCCGAGGCGGGGTTGCTCATCCCGGCCCCCTGTGGGGGGCGCGGCGCCTGTGGCCGGTGCGCGGTGCGCGTCGAGTCGGGCGCGCTGGCGCCGCCGGATGAGCGCGAGACCGCCGCGCTCGAGCGCGCGGGATCGCCCGACGCTTCCCTCCGGCTTGCCTGCATGGCCGTGGTCACGGGGGCGGTGAGCGTCCGCACGCGCGGGGCGACGACCTCGCCGGCAGTCCGTCCTGGCGGCGGCACCGGGGTCGAGACCGCCGGCGCGCGCATGGTCGCCGCGGTCGACCTCGGCACGACGGGTGTCTCCGCGGCGGTGCTCGACGCCTCATCGGGTGCGCGCCTCGGCGTGGCGAGCGTGCCGAACGCGCAGGCCGTCAGGGGCGCCGACGTACTCTCGCGCATCGCGTACGCGCTGGCCGGCGGCGCCGATGAGCTGCGGGAGGCCGCCGAACGGTCGGTGCTCGCGGCCCTCGCGGCCGCCGGCGGGGGCGCGGTCACGGACGGGGCGCCCACCTTCGAGCGGGTGGTCGTCGCGGGCAACACCGGCATGGTGTCGCTCCTGGCCGGCGCCGACACCGCCGGGCTGGCGTCGCATCCCTTCACCCACGGCCTGCCCCGCACCGGTCCGCTCACCCGCACTCCGCTCGCCGAGGCGCTCCCCGGCGCCGAGATCCTCCTGGTCCCGCCCGTCGCCGCGTTCGTGGGTGGCGACCTCACTGCCGGACTGATCGCCGAGGGTCTCGCCGAGGCTGCCGACGGGGTCGCCTACCTCGACATCGGCACCAACGCCGAGGTCGCCGTCTTCGAGGCGGGCGAGGCGTGGGTGACCTCCGCGCCTGCGGGGCCGGCCTTCGAGGGGTGGGGCATCTCGTGCGGCGGGAGCGCGGGGCCAGGCGGGATCGTCGCGGTCGAGTGGGGCAGGCCCGGGTGGCGGCCGGTCGTCGCGGGAGGCGGGTCAGCCGCCCACCTCACGGGCTCGGGTCTCCTCTCGGGCGTGGCGGCCCTCCGTGGCTCCGGACACCTCGCGCCCGACGGGCTCCTCGGCGAGGGGGGTCCGTTCGCCGCGCGCCTGTTCACGCTCCCCGACGGCGTTCGGGCGTTCGCGCTCGGGGGGGACCCGGCGGAGCGCTCGGTCTACCTGTCCCAGCTCGACATCCGCGCGTTCCAGTACGCCAAGGCGGCGGTGCGCGTCGCACTCGAGGGCTGCGTGGAGGCGGCGGGCCGCCGGGCCCCGATCGAGGCGTACGTCCTCGCGGGCGCGTTCGGGGGCGCGTTGGCCGAGGAGGACCTGATCGCGACCGGGGTCGTCCCGCGGGAGGCCGCCGGGCGGGTCCGGCACGCGGGAGGGGCCGCGCTCGAGGGCGCGGCGGCGATCGCTCTCGACCCGGGGCTCCTCGGCGTGGCGGAGCGGTTCTCCGCGATGGTCCGCCACGTCGACCTCGCGGCGGGCGCCTCGTTCAGCGAGCGGTTCGTCGCCGCGACGCGTCTCGAGCCATACACGCTCGAACGGGTCTGAGATACGCGAAGGCCCCGGCCTTCGGGCCGGGGCCTTGCCATTCCTTCCCCTGCTCTTACCCCTGAGCTTCTGGCGGTCGTGCGCGGGCTGCCTGGAGCCTGCTCACACGTCGCGATGCCGGTCGTCGACGTCCGCCCCGTTGCCAACCGGATCCCCCGGAAGGCGTTTCGCTGGGAAGGGAAACTGTCCTGCAGTGAAACTTACCCGAAACACGGCGGGGTTGCAACATTTGTTACAAGGGATTCTCATCGTGCTCCGGCGTTCCGCTGGACGGGGGCGGCGCACGCGGCACGCCGGGGGCGGGCGCTGCCGTCCACCGAGCGCATGCGACCGCCCACCAGATTACAGGGGAGCGTTCGGCGCCGTCACTCAGTAGGATGTCGGGTACCATCCGTGACCACCCGCGAGGCGCCCCTTCACCGCGCCGACCGGGCCACCGTCCTTAGGGGAGCCGTGGACGGGGTCACGCCCCAGACCTGAGACCGTTGGACGAAGGAGGCCGTTCATGACTGACGAGTCCACATCGATCGAATCGTTGATGAAAGAGCTCCGGGTCGTCGATCCGCCCGAGTGGGTGCGCGAGAGGGCGCACATCAAGTCGATGGACGAGTACGAGGAGATGTACCGTCGCTCCGTGGAGGACCCCGAGGGCTTCTGGGCCGAGCAGGCCGAGGAGTTCCTCTACTGGCACAAGAAGTGGGACACGGTCCTCGACTACGAGTTCGAGACGCCCCGCGTCGAGTGGTTCAAGGGCGGCAAGACCAACGTCGCCTACAACTGCATCGACCGCCACCTCACCACCTGGCGGCGCAACAAGGCCGCGCTCATCTGGGAGAGCGACGAGGGCCGTACCAAGATGTACACCTACCAGTCGCTCTACTACAAGGTGTGCCGCTTCGCCAACGTGCTCAAGAAGCACGGGATCAAGAAGGGCGACCGGGTCGCCATCTACCTGCCGATGGTGCCGGAGCTGCCGATCGTCATGCTGGCCTGTGCCCGCATCGGCGCCATCCACTCGGTCGTCTTCGGCGGGTTCTCCGCCCAGGCGCTGCGCGACCGCATCCAGGACTGCGGCGCCAAGATGCTCGTCACCGCCGACGAGGGTATCCGCGGCGGGCGCATCGTCCCGCTCAAGGCCGAGGCCGACACGGCGCTCCTCGAGTGCCCCTCGATCGAGTCGGTCATCGTGGTCTCGCGCGCTCAGACCCGGGTCGACATGGAGCCGGGCCGCGACTTCTGGTATCACGAGGAGGTGCGCGCGAGCGACGTCAGCCAGCACTGCGACATCGAGTGGGTCGACGCCGAGGACCCGCTCTTCATCCTCTACACCTCGGGTTCGACCGGCAAGCCCAAGGGCGTGCTGCACACGACCGCCGGCTACCTGCTCTACGCGGCGATGACCTTCAAGTACACCTTCGACTACCGCGACGAGGACGTCTTCTGGTGCACCGCCGACATCGGGTGGGTCACCGGTCACTCCTACATCGTCTACGGCCCGCTCGCGACCGGAGCGACCTCGGTCATGTTCGAGGGCGTGCCCACCTACCCGGACGCCGGCCGCTTCTGGCAGGTGTGCGAGAAGCACGGCGTGAACCAGTTCTACACCGCTCCCACCGCGATCCGCGCCCTTATGAAGTCGGGCGAGGAGTGGCCGGCGAAGTACGACCTGTCGAGCCTGCGGGTCCTCGGCACGGTGGGCGAGCCGATCAACCCCGAGGCGTGGATGTGGTACTACAAGAACATCGGCCGCGAGCGGGTGCCGATCGTCGACACCTACTGGCAGACGGAGACCGGCGGGCACATCATCACCAACCTGCCCGGCGCGACCCCGCAAAAGCCCGGCTCGGCGACGCGTCCGTTCTTCGGCGTCCGTCCCGTCGTGCTCAACGAGGACGGCACGCCCACGCCCGAAGGTTCCGGCGGCCGCCTGTGCATCGAGTTCCCCTGGCCCGGCATGCTGCGCGGCACCTGGGGCGACCCGGACAACGCGCGGGTCAAGGAGGTCTACTTCACGACCTTCCCCGGCAAGTACTTCACCGGGGACGGCGCGCGCAAGGACGAGGACGGCTACTTCTGGCTCCTCGGCCGGGTCGACGACGTCATCAACGTCTCGGGCCACCGGATGGGCACCGCAGAGGTCGAGAGCGCGCTCGTCAGCCACCAGTCCGTCGCCGAGGCGGCGGTCGTCGGGTTCCCGCACGACATCAAGGGTGAGGGCATCTACGCGTACGTGATCCTCAAGACAGGCCAGGAGGCCACCGACGACCTCAACATGATGCTCTCCGGTCATGTGCGCGAGGAGATCGGGCCGATCGCCAAGCCGGACCACATCCACTTCGTGCCTGAACTGCCCAAGACCCGCTCCGGCAAGATCATGCGCCGCATCCTGCGCAAGATCGCCGCCGGCGAGACGGACATGGAGGCCTTCGGCGACATCTCGACGCTGGCCGATCCGTCGATCGTGAAGACCATCCTCGAGACCCGTCCGGGCCGCTAGCGCCCCAGCCGTATCGACCAGGAACGCACCAGGAAGCGGGTCCCGCCTCACCGAGGCCAGGGGCCCGCTTCTTGGTGTAGACTTCAGAGCGGTTTCTTCTTCGGCCGGTAACGAAAGGAAACACGACGATGGCCTACGACGACCTCTTCCTGCGCGCGTGTCGCAGGGAGCCGACCGAGCGCACGCCGATGTGGATGATGCGGCAGGCGGGGCGCTACATGCCCGAGTACCGGGCGATCCGCGAGAACCACGACTTCCTCACCATGTGCAAGACCCCCGAGCTCGCGGTCGAGGTGACCTTGCAGCCGGTGGACCTCATCGGCGTGGACGCGGCGATACTCTTCGCCGACATCCTGCTGCCGCTCGAGGGGATGGGGCTCGAACTCGCCTTCGCCAAGCACGAGGGTCCGGTGATCGGCAACCCGGTGCGCGACCGCTCCGACGTCCGCAACCTGCGTGTCGCCGACCCGGTCGCGGACACCGGCTACGTCATGGAGGCGATCCGCCAGCTGCGGCACGAGCTGCGCGACAAAGTGCCGCTCATCGGGTTTGCCGGCGCGCCGTTCACGCTCGCGTCCTACATGATCGAGGGCGGGTCGACGCGGGCCTACATCAAGTGCAAGTCACTGATGTGGAGCGACCCGCAGGCGTGGGACGAGCTCATGACGGTCACGACCGACACGGTGATCGCCTACCTGCTCGCCCAGATCGAAGCCGGCGCGCAGGCGGTCCAGGTGTTCGACTCATGGGTCGGGTTCCTCTCGCCCTCGGACTACGAACGCTCGGTCCTGCCGCACACGACCCGGCTGATCGCCGAGGTCAGCAAGGCCGGTGTCCCGGTCATCAACTTCGCGAACAACGCCGCGGCCATGCTCTCGAAGGTCAAGCGGGCCGGAGGCGACGTGATCGGTCTCGACTGGCGGGTGGATATCGGTGACGCCGCCGAGTGGATCGGCCCCGACTTCGCCATCCAGGGCAACCTCGATCCGATGACGCTGTTCGCACCGGTCGAGGTGATCGAGGCCAAGGCACGGGAGGTGCTCGAGAAGGTCGGGACCCGACCGGGCCACATCTTCAACCTCGGCCATGGGATCCACAAGGACACCGATCCCGAGCACGCCAAGGCGCTCGTGCGAGCCGTCCGCGAACACTCGAGCAGGATCAGGGGAGGCGGTGTGGCGTGAGCGAGGAGAAGCGTCCGACCAGCGCGGTGCTGCTGCTCGGGTTCGGTGGGCCGGACTCGCTCGAGGCGATCGCGCCCTTCATGACGAACCTCATGGGCCGCGAGCCCTCCGAGGAGCTCCTCGAGCAGGTCACGCTCCGCTATCTCGCCGTGGGCGGCGCATCCCCGCTTCCCGCGGTCGCCCAGCAGATCGCGCAGGGCATCGAGGCGAAGCTGCTCTCCGAGGGGGTGCAGGCCCCGGTCGCGATCGGCATGCGCTACTGGCATCCCTTCATCGGCGACGTGCTGCGGGGGATGTACGAGTGGGGTATCCGCAAGGTGGTCACCGTCTCGCTCTCGCCGTTCGAGACGGCGGTCGCCACGGGAGCGTACCGCGAGGCCATCGAAGCGGTGCTCCCCGAGCTGCCCGGCCTCGAGATCGTGGAGGCCCCGCCCCTCGGCGCTATGCAGGCGTACAGCGGCATGGTGGTCGCGGGCGTCGTGGATGCGCTCACCAACCTCAAGGAGGTCGAGCCGCTGCTCGCGGTGTTCACCGCGCACAGTCTCCCTGTCGAGGACCTCGCCGATGACGACCCGTACGTCGGGCAGATCCGCTGGATGGTCGACGGCGTGGTCGAGAGCCTCGGGATGCCGATCGGGGAGGAGCTCGACGGTTCGGGCGAGCGTCTTCCGGGCATCCGCGGGTACGGCAACCTGCGCGACCCCCAGCCGTGGGTGTTCGCCTACCAGTCCAAGGGCGAGCGGGGCGGCGAGTGGCTCGGCCCGGACATCGACGACGTGGTCGACGCGGCGATCGAGGGCGGCTTCAAGGGTATCGCGGTCTGTCCCATCGCGTTCGCGACCGACCACCTCGAGACCCTCTACGACCTCGACATCGTGCTCGCGGGCAAGGTGCTGGAGGCGGGACTCGAGTTCTCGCGGGCGCCTGTGCCCAACGACGATTCGATCCTCATCGACGGCATCGCCGGCGAGGTCGAACCGCTGCTCTGAGGCAGGGCGCGTGACCGCGGGTACGACGACGAGAGGCGGGGAGCCCAGGTGAGACGAGTCATCATCATCGGCGGAGGCGTGGCGGGCCTCGGCGCGGCGTACAAGGTCGCCCGTGCCGCCGCGGAGGGTCACGACGTCACGTTCGAACTCGTCGAGAAGGACCCGCGCCTCGGCGGTAAGGTGCTCACCGAGACCGTGGACGGCTTCGTCGTCGACGGCGGCCCGGACTGCTTCCTGACCGAGAAGCCCGCGGTGCACCGGATCGCCAAGCTCACCGGGATCTTCGACGACGAGCTTCCCACCGATGACGCGCGGAAGCGCACGTTCATCCTCTCACGCGGCCGGCTCCATGACCTGCCCGACGGCGTCATGATGTTCGCCCCCACCAAGTTCTGGCCGTTCGCCACGACCGGCCTGTTCTCCTGGCCGGGCAAGATCCGCATGGGCGCCGACCTTCTGATCCCGCGCAGGGAGCGGTGGGCCGAGGGCGAGACCGCGGCCGACCACGACGAGACCCTCGAGAGCTTCGTGGTGCGCCGGATGGGCCGCGAGTGTCTCGACCGCCTCGCTGAGCCCCTCGTGGGGGGCGTGCACGCCTCGGATCCCGCCAAGATGAGCCTCGCCGCCACGTTCCCCCGGCTGCTCGAGATGGAGCAGACCTACGGCGGCATGATCAAGGGGTTCGTCGCGGCCCGCAAGAAGGTCGCCGAGATGCGCAAGAAGTACCCGCCCAAGCCGGGCGCCAAGCAGCGCACCTTCTTCACCTCGTTCGAGGCCGGGATGGGGCAGCTCGTCGACGCGATGGCCGACGCCGCGGGCCGAGAGCGCATCCGGACCGGGACGGGCGTGGCCGAGGTGGCGCGCGACGGCGCGGTATGGCGGGTCGTGCTGGACGACGGCACCTCCCTTACCGGTGACGCGGTCATCGTGGCCACCGAGAGCTGGGCGGCCGAGTCTCTCGTCCGGCCGGTCGACGCCGGTATCGCCGATGCGCTCGCCGGCATCGAGCACTCCTCTTCGGCGACGGTCTCGCTCGCGTTCGACGAGTCAGACGTCGGCATCGACATGGACGCGTTCGGCGTGCTCTGCCCTCTCATCGAGGGGCGGTCGCTCATGGCGGCGACCTTCTCCTCGACCAAGTGGCCGGGTCGCGCCCCTGAGGGTCGGGTGCTGCTCCGCGGGTTCGTCGGCGGGCCACACAACCAGGCGATCATGGCCGAGAGCGACGAGGCGCTCGTCGGGATCGTGCTCTCGGAGCTGCGCGACATCCTCGGCGTGAAGGGGGAGCCGCTCATGAGTCGCGTCTACCGGTGGGAGCGGGGGATGCCGCAGTACACCCTCGGCCATCTCGCCCGGATCTCGACCATCGAGCAGCGCAGCGCCCAGGTCGGCGGCCTGGCGCTTGCGGGCGGGTCGTACCGCGGCGTCGGCCTGCCCAACTGCATCGAGAGCGGCGAGCGCGCGGTGAGCACGGTGCTGGGCGAGTGGGGCATCACGCTCGCCGAGGACGCCGAGGAGCAGAAGCGCTACTACTAGGCGCCGCCCGAGGGATGCTCGGCTCCGACCCGCCGGACCACGTCGAGCATGAGCGGGTGCAGCGCCGGGTTCGCCGTGATGATCCCCGCCGAGGAGGTCGTCCACTCCTCGCCGTCGACGCCGGTCGCCACGGCGCCCGCCTCGCGGCAGATCACCACGCCCGCCGCCATGTCCCACGGCTTGAGGCCGTACTCCCAGAAACCGTCGGCGCGTCCGAGCGCGACGTGGCAGCAGTCGATCGCCGCGGAGCCGTCGCGCCGGATGCCGTGCACCGGCGAGCGGAGGAACGTCGCGAGCACCGCGAGCTGGCGGTCGAGCGGGGCGCCGCGGTCGTATGGGAAGCCGGTGACGAGCAGCGCCTGGTCGAGCCGGGCCGTCTCGGCGCAGCGCACGCGCCGGTCGCCCAGGTACGCGCCGAGGCCATCGGCCGCCGAGACCGTCTCGTCGAGCACCACGTTCGCCACGGCGCCGGCGACCGGCCTGCCGTCGCGGAGCAGCGCGACCGCGACCGAGTAGCAGGGGAACCCGTGCACGAACGAGGTGGTCCCGTCGAGCGGGTCGACGACCCATACCTCGGCGTCGTCAAGGCCGCCCCGGGTCGCCCCGGCGAGGTCGTAGACCTCCTCCTCCTCGATCACGAAGCGTGCCGAGGGATCGGCGTCGTGGATGGCACGGGCGACCGCGACGCCCGCCGCGATGTCGGTGTCGGTCACGAGGTCGGTCGCCGAGGACTTCGAGCGGACCTCGCCCATCGCCGAGGCGCGCTCCCGGATCGTGGATGCGCCCGCGGCCGCGGCGAGCCGGCAGAGCATCAGTTCGTCACGCATGGGGCCTCCTCGGCGGGTCTCAGGAGCTCGGCATGTCCGCCTTGGTGCGGATAGAGGCGATGATGCCGGCATCGACATCTGTCGCATCCGAGACCTGGGGCGTCACGCCGTGCTCGGCGAGGATCTCCATGACCGCGGAGACCGCGGTGGGAAGGGCGGCCTCCACCTCCGGCGTGAGCTCGGTGACCCACTGCTCGAGGCTGCCGACCTGGATACCGATGCAGACGGCCGCGGGCTCGATGCCCGTCAGGCGCGCAGCCTCGAGGACGTCGGCGAACTTGGTGTCGTGGAGCGAGTGCATGATCTGGTTGGGAGCCAGGTCCTCCGGGCTCAGAAGCACCACCGTCCCCGGCGGGTGCCCGGTGTTGTCGATCGCGTCCACCACGATCACCAGGTCCCGGTCTCGGAAGAGGTTCATGATGCCGAGGCCCATGGTGCCCGCGTCGACGACCTCGACGGAGTCGGGGAACTCGTAGCCGGACATGAGGAGCTCGGCGACACGGACGCCGACCCCTTCGTCGGTCATGAGGGGGTTGCCGATGCCCATCACGAGGATGCGTTCGGTCATCGCGGCATGCCGCCTTTCAGTCGGGGATGTGGTGGCACGAACGACTCTACCGCAGTCGCGCCCGCGCCTCTAGCCGGCGGCCAGGCGCTCGGACGCGTCGGCCCCGTCGCAGCCCTCTCCCTCGAGGAGCAGCATACGCTCCTCGAGCGGAAGCGCCTCCCGCGCGTGGTCGCGCAGGTCGTTGGAGCTGGCGAGGGTCTCCCTCATGATCACCATCAGCAGATAGCGGCCCTTCTCGGTCAGCGTGATGTAACGGCCGTCGTCACCCGCGATGCCGCCGGTCAGGCGCATGAACGCGAGCTCGGCGGCGAGCGCCCGCTCCACCGGCACGCCGAAGTCCCGGCGGAACCGCTCCTTGTCGAGCCGCAGGCCGAAGAGATCCGTCACGAACCGGTATCGGTAGCGTGCGGTCTTGGTGTAGGGGAGGCCCTCCTTGGCGACCGACATCCGGCCGGCGCCGATGAGGTCCGAGTACTCCTTCAGTGAGAAGGTGTTGCCGTAGATGCGGCCGTCGAGGAAGGAGAGCGCCCCCGAGCCGATCCCCACGTACTCCCCGAAGTCGACGATGTACTCGTCGATCATCGAGTCGACATCTCGGGAGTAGGTCCACGCGGAGGTCGCGGTGAACTCATCGGACAGCGCGTCGGCGATGATCCGGTAGTAGCGGGCCTCGCGCGCGTAGTCGATGTGGCCGACCGCTCGCGCGAGCTCCACCCGCGTCTTGGGCGAGGCCATGAGCGGGTAGAACGTGGTCTGGTTCGCGCCGGAGGCCTTGAGTAGGCTGATGTCGCGTCGCAGCATCTCCTCGGTCTGTGAGGGGAAGTTGAAGATCATGTCGACGTTGAGCGAGTGGAACTGGCCCGCGACCGAACGGATCTGGTCGAAGACCTCCAGGCCGCTCCCGTACTTCTCGTAGCGGTCCATCTGTCGCAGGAGGGTGTCGTCGAAGCTCTGGATGCCCACCGAGAGGCGCTGCACCCGATCCTGGAGCGCGTCCACCAGCTCGGGTCCGAGGTGGTTCGGGCTGGTCTCGCTCGACACCTCCTCGATGGAGAAGAGCTCGCGTGCGAGGTCGATGGTCTCGCTCAGCTCGTCGAGGAGGATCGTCGGCGTCCCTCCGCCGATGTAGAGCGACGGGAAGTCGTACCCGAGATCCGCGACCATGCGCATCTCGGCCCTCAGGTCGCGGAAGTAGGCCCGCGCTCGGTCCTCCCGGTAGAGGAAGCGGTTGAACGAGCAGTAGAGGCAGAGCCGCTCGCAGAAGGGCACGTGCGCGTAGAGCACGTAGGAGCGCCCAGGGGTGGGGGCGGGGAGCGAGTCTCTCTGGGTGGGTCGCTGATGGAGATAGGAGCGGTTCAGGACACGAAGCGCGGACGTGATGACGCGTTCGGACAGCATTCGGTTCCTCTCTGACGATCGAGCTGTTCGTGCGCCGGTTGGTGCGGGTCGTGCTCCGCCGGTCGCGACCCCGCCGATCTGGATCGGCGCCCCTTCGCGCGAGCGGTCCCGCCTGGTGCGTGGGGCATGTGAAATCTCCCACATGCCTACTCTAACGTATTCGCGGAGTGGGTGTCGTGTCCTTCCAGAGGCGCGTGTTCCCGGGACACGACGAGACCCCGGGCAGATCGCCCGGGGTCTCGAGGTCGTGCCGTGGAGCGTGGACCTAGTGCTCCGTACCGCCGACGATCTTGCCCTCGGCGTCGAACTGCAGGCCCTCCTCTTCCTTCCAGGCGAAGATGAGCCTGGAGGGGGAGAAGCCCTCGACGTTGGCGAGGTACGCGTGGATGGCCGTGAACAGGATGAACGCCCACATGAGGTAGTAGTGGATGATCCGCATGTTCATCGGGCCGCCGACAGCGTCGGTGCCTGCGGTGAAGAAGGCCCAGTCCATGACCGGCGCGTAGATCGCGAAGCCGGTGTAGGCAGCCGCAAGCGTGAGCGGCACGGTGGCGATGTAGGCGATCTTCTGGAGAACGCCGTACTTCGCGCCGATGGGGTGATCCTTCTTCAGGAAGATGTAGTACTTGATCCACGGGATCAGCTGGTGACGGTTGAGCTTCTGCGGCAGCCAGTTCTTGATGTCCGTGTCGACCTCACGCGAGCCGAGGCGGGTCGCCGACTTCACGAAGAATGCGGCGATGATGCGCACGGCAAGGTTGATGAGGAGCACGTACATGAAGAAGAAGTGCATGCCGCGGGCGACACCCATGAACCCTGCGAAGAACGGGTAGTGGATGTAGAAGCCCGAGAACGCGAGCGCCACCATGGCGATCAGGTTGATCCAGTGCGTCATCACGAAGATGAACGGGTGTGCCTCACGGTAGTGTGCCGGATGCGACATCTACCTCACCCCCATCGGCTTCGTGTAGACGGTTGCTTCCTTGCCGGTCTTGGGTTCAATCACGTGAACCGCGCAACCGATTCAAGGATCGAAGCTGCGCGCGATGCGGCAGGCCTCGAGCGGACGCTCCGGGTCGATGATGGGAGTGCCCACGAGGGCCTCCTCCATCGGGCCGCGGACGCCCTGGTCGTCGCGGGACGAGCAGTCCCACGTGGACGGCGTGACGACCTGGTAGCGGTCGATCTTGCCGCCCTGGATGTCGATGAAGTGGGCGAGCGCACCGCGGGGAGCTTCCCACAGACCGGCGCCCATGCCCTCGTCGACGTTGTGCGGCTCGAAGTACTTCGAGTCGCCACCGGCGATGGCCTCGATGAGCTCGTTGCACCACTCGAGCGACCAGTCGCAGACGACCTTGGTCTCGAGGTTGCGGGCCGCGATGCGGCCGAGCAGCGAGACGAGGACCTCGGGGCGACCGGCGGCGCCGAGAGCGGCGAGCGCGCCGTCGACGATCTCCTGGACCGGCTGCACGCCACGCAGATAGGCGACGAGCATGCGGGAGAGGGGACCGGCCTCCATGGGGGCACCGTCGTAGCGCGGTGCCTTGCACCAGGAGTAACGGGCCTCGGTGTTGTACTCGTCGAACATGGCGTCCGCCTCACCCACGGAGGGGTGGAGGCCGCTGGCCGACTCGTACCAGGAGCGCTGAACGTCCTCGGAGAGGACCGAGGGGTCGGCGTCGGCGACCGTGAGGCCGTCGGCGACCTTGATGACGCCCGCGGGGAGGTAGCGGTTGTTCATCTCGAACGAGTCGTCGTTGAAGACGCCCCACGCGAGGAAGTTCCCGTGGCCTCCACCGTACTCGAGGGCGCCTGCGTAGAACGGCGCGATCGCGAGGGTGTCGGGGATCATCGTGTTCGTGACCCAGTCGTTGAGCTTGATGAAACGGAACAGGATGTCATCAAGCTTGTTCTCGGTGGGCACGAACGAGGTACCACCGGGGATCGAGGTCATGAAGTGCGGGAACTTGCCGCCCATGACCGCGATGATCTCGGCGGCGACGGCCTGCATCTCAAGCGCCTCGAGGTAGTGCGCGACGCCGATCAGGTGAAGCTCGGCGGGCATGTCCTCGGCGTACGCCGGGTGCCCGAACCAGCCGTTGGTGAAGATGGAGAGCTGGCCGTTGTCGACGAACGCCTGCAGGCGCTTGGCGACCGCCCCGAAGTCCGAGACACCGGTGCCGGCGGCCTGCGCGAGCGCATACGTGTCGGCGATGTCGGCGGAGAGGGCCTTCACCGGATCGACGTAGTCGAGTGCCGCCAGCGTGTAGAACCACAGGATGTGGCTGTGGATGTACTGGGCGGCCTCGATCAGGTTACGGACGATACGAGCGTTGTTCGGGATCGTGATGCCGAGGGCGTCCTCGGTCGACATCGTGGAGGCGTGACCGTGAGAGATCGGGCACACGCCGCAGATACGCTGTGCGACGAAGAACGCGTCGGAGGGCCGGCGGTCGAGGAGGATCTTCTCCATGCCTCGGTACAGCCCGCCGGACACCCAGGCGTCGGTGACGACACCGTCGTTGACCTCGACCTCGACACGCAGGTGTCCCTCGATTCGAGTCAACGGATCGACCACTTGACGAGCCACTATTTACCGCCTCCCTTCTTCATCCGCTTGCGGTCATGCTCCTTCATCTCCTCATAGGGAGCACCGCCGTCCATGCGGCCGGTGGCCTTCATGCCGAGGCCGTGGGCGACGAGGCCCGCCGCGGCGACTCCGGCCACCACGCCGGCGATGACACCCGGCTGGGTGTTACCGACGTTGGGCAGCGGCAGGTCGCGGTGGCGGTTCAGGAACGGTGCACCGACGTCGACCCAGTCCAGGCTGCCGCAGCCGATGCAGGGAGCGCCGGCTTCGACGCACCAGCTCGCCCTGCGGTTCCAGCGAACGATCGGGCAGTTGGTGTAGGTCTGCGGACCCTTGCAGCCGACCTTGTACAGGCAGTAGCCGAGGGCCTCCTCCTCCGAGCCGAACTCCGAGACGAAGTTGCCGTTCTCGAAGTGGCCGCGACGAGGGCAGTTGTCGTGGATGGTCTGGCCGAAGATGTACTTCGGGCGGCCGAACCGGTCCAGCTTGTCGAGGATCGCACCGCTCTCGAGCGAGCCGAGCAGCAGCACGTCGACGACGATCGCCACGACCCACTCCGGGTTGACCGGGCAGGTCGGCAGGTTCACGACCGGGGTCGAGATGCCCTTCTCGTCGAGGTACATCTGGACGCCGGTGGCGTCAGCGGGGTTCGGGGCGGCCATGACGAAGCCACCGTCGACCGCGCAGGAGCCGACCGCCACGATGGCGGCCGCGCCCGGTGCGGCGTGATCGAGCTCTTCGAGACCGGTCTTGCCGCCGATACGAAGGCTGTTGCCGTCGAAGCCCTTCATGACGGAGCCCTCGTAGATGAGGATGTACTCACCCTCCTTCTCGAAGACCGCTTCGGCGGCGTCGAGAGCGTCCTGGCCCTGGGCCATCGAGAGCGTCTCCATGAAGTCGATGGAGAGGATCTCAAGGACGACCGTGGCGACGTCAGGCGAGTCCGCCTGCGCCATCGACTCAGTGCAGCCGGTGCACGCTCCACCGTTCAGCCATACCGCGGGCTGCAGCTTCGCGCCCTGGTTGATCGCGCGAGCGATCTCAGGGACGAACGCCTGCGAGAGCCCGAGCATCGCTGCCAGCGAGCCGCAGTACTTGAGGAAATCGCGACGCGACACGCCTCTCGCTGCGAGAAGGTCGTAGATCACATCGTGGTCCTCATGCGCCATGCCATACACCTCCTTGTACGAATACCGGATCTTCCCGTGCTGCTCCGACCGGGCCGCCCTTCGGGGCGAGAAGCCCGGTCAAGATTCGTCGGTCACGACCTCCTTTCGTGGAACGCGCGATCGATGCTGCCTTCAACGGGGAAACGGCTGACACGGTCGATGGTGCGACCGGCGCCGCCCGTGGCCGGGGAGGATGCCGAGGCCCGCGAGGGCCCGGCGCAGAGAGGATCACGGCAGGAGGGTCGGCTGACCCGGGGGGAGGGGAGGCAGCCGAGAGGACGCGGGTTCATGTGAACATGCGCACAAGGCCGCACGGGCCCGGAGGTCCCGCAGGCTCAAGAGGAGAGGTTCGCGATCGGTCGCACCAGACCTGACACCCCCAGAGACACGGCTTCATCAGCTACTCGTATCCCGGGCGCACGGAGAGGAGGCTCACCTCCCCGGCCACCCTGTATCTGCCATTCTACCGCTTCCTCGGCGGGAACGCGAAGCGAAGTCGAGGATTGGGAACACAGGTGGTGTGAGGGTGTTCAGGACCGAAGAAGGGGTGGCGACATGAACGAGGACACTCGCAGGGACGAAGAGGCCCGGGGAGCGCTCGGGGACAAGCCCGTCAGCGTCTCTCCCGCCGAGGACCCACAGCGGTTCCGCGAACTGTGCGAGACCGAGCGCGACTCGCTCTCGCCACGCCAGACCGCCGACTGCGCGGGGGCCGATCTCGCCGAGCTCTACGAGAACGAGGAGGACGGCGGCTCCTAGCATCGAACAGAGCCGGTAGACGTCCCGGTCGCGGGAGGTCGGACCGGCGTGGGAGGTCTCGGTGCCTGGCCCGAAGAACAGTCTCGTCATCGACGTGCGTTCGTGCTCCTCGGAGCTGCGGCGTCCCGTGGTGTTCGCGGTGGTCGACAAGCTCCTCGAGTTCGATTCCCACGACAGTCTCGTCGTGGTCTGCGATCACGAGCCGGCGGGACTCGGCTACCAGCTCGACCTTCGCAAGGAGACCCGCGGCCTGTTCGAGTACCACTACGACCAGCGCCTCGACGGCGCGTGGGTCGCCCTCATCAGGCGCAAGAGCGTCTGAGTCCGGCGCCGCGCCTGGCTATCCCGCGAGGCGGGGCAGGAGCCGGGCGAGCTCGACGAGGTCGCCGGCGAAGTCGGCGCTCGTCCCCGCGGCGCTCCCCACGTAGTAGGTGCGCATCCCGGTGTCGGCCGCGGGCAGGTCGAGCGCCCGGTCGTCGCCCACCATGAGGCACTCCCGTGGTTCGACGCCGAGGGCCTCGGCGGTCTGCCGGAAGTACTCGGCGTGGGGCTTGCACGCGTACATCCACTCGTAGCTCGTGACAGCGTGGACCTCGACGTCGTCGAGTCCCGCCCACGCGATCCGGTGGTCGATCGCCGCCCGCGGGAAGATCGGGTTCGTGGCGACGGCCACTTTGAGCCCGAGGGCGAGCGCGGCCTCCATCGCGGCGCGCGCGCCGGGCATCGGGCCGTATCCGCCCCCGAGTGACGGGAACTCCTCGGCGTAGAAGCGGTCGAAGACGTCGCGGTGGTCGTCGAGGTCGAGCGAGGTCAGACGGCAGAACTCGGCGTTGAAGACCTCGCGGTTGGTGAGGCCGGGGTGGGGGCGCATCATCGCGTCGGTGGCCTCGTTGACCGCCCGCATCGCGGTCTCGAGGTCCCCGTCGTCGTCGAGGATGCTCCCGAGCGTGCGGCCGAGCCCGTCGAAGTACCTGCCGAGGAAGGTCCGCAGGTCGATGTCGAGCAGGGTTCCGTCGAGGTCGAACAGGACAGCTCGCACGCGCTCGCTCCTCAGGTCACGATCCGGACGACTGCGCGATGGTAACACGCTCCCGGGGCCGATCCGTCGCTGCCGTTGACCCGTGATACCGAGGGGGGTATGCTTCCGCCGGTGGCGACGATACCCCCCTGGGCATATCATGGGACCGTCGGCGCCAACTCGTGAAGCGTCACACAAGTCCTCGGGAGTGGAAGGATGCGGTGCGGATGGCTGCGTTGAGCGCGAGAGCAGAGGAAGGGCTGCGTGAGCTGTTCGGCGAGCGGATGCGGACCGGACGGGTCGAGCGGTCGATGTACTCCTTCGATATCGGGGCCATGCCCCGGCTGGTGAGACCGCTCATGCCGGCGGGCCTGGCCGGCGCCGTGGTCCGACCGTCGACCGAGGCCGAGGTGGTCGACCTGCTCCGGCTTGCGACGCGTGAGGGCGTGCCCGTGGTGCCGCGCGGTTGGGCGACCTCGGGGTACGGGGGCGTGCTTCCGGTCCGCGGTGCCGTGGTCGCCGACCTGTCGGGGATGCGCGCGGTGCTCTCGGTCGACCGCGAGCGGATGACCGTCACCGTGCAGGCCTCGGCGATCTGGGAGGAGATCGCCCGGGAGCTTGCGAGGCACGGGCTCGCGCTCAGGCTCTACCCCTCCTCGCTGCCGAGCTCCGGCGCAGCCGGGTGGCTGGCGCAGGGCGGTGCGGGCTTCGGGTCGTTCGAGTACGGCCCCTTCAGCGACAACGTGGTATCCGCGCGCGTCGTCCTGCCCACCGGCGAGGTGCGCGAGTACCAAGGCGACGACCTGCGCGACCTCGTCGCCGACGCCGAGGGGATCACCGGGATCATCACCGAGCTCACCTTCCGTGTCCGGGCGCTCGAGCCGGAGGTGCATCGCGCGTTCGCGTTCCCGGACGCCGCGGCGCTCGCGCGGACGCTCGCCGAGGTCTCCTCGCAGGGGTTGCCGCTGTGGTCGCTGACCTTCCTGAACCCCGAGTCGATCCGCCTGAAGAAGCAGCTGCCCCACCGGCACGGACATCCGTACGAGGTGGCGAACACGCACGATGATCCCGAGCTGCCCGAGGCCTACATCGCGCTGGCGGCCTACCCGGAGTCACGGCGCGAGGGGATCGAGCCCGCACTCGACGCCATCGTCGCCTCAGCGGGTGGCACCGACCTCGGGCCCGGCGCGGCGGAGCACGAGTGGGAGCAGCGCTTCGCCCCGATGCGGCTCAAGCGCCTCGGCCCCTCGCTCGTTCCGACCGAGGTGGTCGTGCCGCTCGCCGCGCTCGAGACGGTCCTCGGCGAGATCGATCGCGTGATCGACCAGCCGTTCGTGCTCGAGGGGATGCATGCGAAGGGCGACCGCGTCGTCCTGCTCGGATTCATCCCGCACGACGAGCGGTCACTCGCCTTCAACGCGGCGTTCGCGCTCTCGCTCTCCGTCATCCGGATCGCGAAGCGGCACGGGGGGTCCGCCTACTCGACGGGCATGTACTTCCGCCGAGAGGCGGCGAGCGTGCTCGGGCCCGGGCGGGTGGCGGCGCTCGCCCGTCACAAGTCGGAGGTCGACCCGCGCGGGATCATGAACCCCGGCAAGGTCCTCGGCAGGGGGATCGTCGACGTGCTGATGGGCGCGGCGACCTCCGTCGAGCCGCTCGTCCGCCCGATCGCCAACGCCGCGCGCCCGCCGGCGAACCCGGCCGCGCGCTTCCGCGAGGTCAACGGCGTTCCCGCCGACGTCGCGCTCATGGCCTACTCGTGCGCTCGGTGCGGCTACTGCGTGCCGACCTGCGAGCAGTACTCGGGGCGCGGCTGGGAGTCCCACTCGCCGAGGGGGAAGTACGCGTTCCTGCGGGACGTGGTCGAGGGGCGGGCGAAGTTCGACCGGGCCGCCGTCGACACCTTCCTCGTCTGCACGACGTGCGAGATCTGCAACACGCGCTGCCAGCTGCACCTGCCGGTCGAGCACGACTGGATGACCATGCGCGGCAAGCTCGTCCACGAGGAGAAGCGCGGCACCTTCCCGCCGTTCGAGATGATGGCGGCCTCGCTCGAGGGCGAACTCGATATCTGGGCCGGCAAGCGCGAGAACCGCGCGAACTGGGTTCCGGAGGACCTTGAGCCCACGCTCAAGGAGTCCGGCGAGATCATGTACTTCGCCGGGTGCACGGCGAGTTTCGTCGAGCACGACGTGGCCGAGGCGAGCGTGCGTCTGCTCACCGACGCGGGGTACGACATCGCCTACATGGGCACGGACGAGGCGTGTTGCGGCATCCCGATGAAGGTCGCGGGCAAGTGGGACCTGTTCGAACGGATCTATGAGCACAACACCGCCGAGGCGCGCAGGCGCGGGGCGAAGACGATCGTCACCTCGTGCCCGGCGTGCGCGCTCGTCTGGAAGGAGCTCTACGCGAACATCGCGGCCGACCGTGGCGAGCCCTACGAGTTCGAGGTCAGGCACTACTCGGAGCTCGTGAGCGAGGCGCTCGCCGAGGGCACGCTCACGCTCGAGCGGCCGATCGAGGGCCGGATCACCTTCCACGACTCGTGTCACGCGGGGCGGGCGCAGGGGCTCTACGAGCCGCCGCGCGAGATGCTCAAGGCGATCCCCGGGGTCGACTACGTCGAGATGGAGCACAATCGGGAGGAAGGGTACTGCTGCGGGTCGGTGCTCACGCTGGTGGGCGAGATGCCGGTGGCCCCGGTCCTCGGCAAGCAGCGCCTCGACGAGGCGGTAGCGGCCGGCGCCGACACGGTGGTGGCCCTCTGTCCCTGCTGCCAGGTCCAGCTCCGCGACAGCAACAGCAAGAACGGGCTCGGACTCAGGATCGACGACCTCTCGCGTATCGTCGCCGAGGCGGCCGGCTACGACATCCCCGAGACGACCGAGCGCTCCATGTACCTGTGGGGCTACTTCGAGAAGTTCATCGTCCTCATGGAACCCGCGAACATGGCTGCGCTCATGGAACGCATCTTCCCCCAGATGATGGACGCGATGCCTCCCGGGATGAAGCCGATGATGCGGACGATGAAGCACGTGCCGGGCGGGCTCGCCATGATGGAGAAGGTGATGCCCGCGATGTTCCCGCTGCTGATCGACGGCATCATGGAGCGGGTGATGGGCGACATGATCGCCGCGGTGCAGGACCACGTAGGCCCGATGCCGGAGGATATGGAGGAGCTCGTGCCCGAGTTGCTGCCCCGGACCATGGAGTCCCTCATGCCGACGTATCTGCCCGAGCTCATCCCGCACGTGACGCCGAGGATGATCTCCTACATCCGCACCGAGATGTGAGCCGAGCTTCAGGAGGGGTGGCGGGCGTGGCCCCTCCGCCCCTCCTGGCAGAAATTGTTCACGCTGTGTCTCAAGTCACACTGGGCGGTGCCCGATAGTGCCTGTATGAAGCATTCGACATCACACGAACAGATCATCACGAAGCTCCGCTCGGTCCCGATCTTCTCCGACCTCGGTCAGGCCGAGCTCGAGGCCTTCTCCGAGATGGCGCAGTACCGCCGCTATCCGAAGAGTGCGTTCGTGGTGAACCAGAACGAGACCGGTTCGGCGATGTTCCTGCTGGTCACGGGCCGGGTGAAGGTCGCCCTCGCCTCGCCCGACGGGAAAGAGCTCGCGCTGAACTACCTCGAGGCGCCCGCGCACTTCGGCGAGATGAGCCTCGTCGACGCCGAGCCCCGCTCGGCAGACGTCATCGCGATGACCGACCTCGAGGTCTTCGTGCTCGACGCCAAGGACCTCTCGGCCGCGATCCAGATCCAGCCGCGCCTCGCGCTCTCGCTGATCGCGACGCTCTCGCGACGACTGAGGGCCACCATCGGCCGGCTCGAGGAGCTGGCGTTCCACGACGCGACCCACCGCGTGATGCGCGTCGTCTTCAACGTGGCGACCGCGAGCTATGAGACCCGCGGGGTGCCGGTCATCCAGGGGCTCACGCACTACGACATCGCCACGCTCGCGGGGACCTCCCGCGAGACCGCTTCCCGCGTCATCTCCTCGCTCGCCAAAGAGGGGGTACTCGCCACCAAGGGTCGTAAGATCGTGGTTGACCTGATCCGGATGCGCGAGCGGATCGGCTCGGACTGAGACCACGGCGGCTCCGTACGCCCGTCGCGCGCGCCGCGCGGGGTGCCGCGATGTGATTCCCGTCGCGATGAACGGTCAAAGTGCGACGATGAGCGGCCATTCGGCGGCCTGACTCCTCAACCTGTGACGGCGGTCACCCACAGGCGCCTGCTCGCTGCCGAACACCACGGTACACGCCGGCCGCAAGGCCGGGCCACCGTTCCCCGCACCGATTGGTGAGAGTCATGAAACGCCTCGCGACCACCGCGCTCCTCGCCGGTCTGCTGATCGTCTCCGCCCTTGCCTCGCCTGAGACCGCGCCCGCCGAGGAGACCGTCGTCGACCGGCAGGTGAGCCAGGTCACCGGCGCTGAGCTGGCGCTCGAGATGGTGGCCGGCGTGCGAGGCGTCGAGGTGGATGCCACCGGTGCGACCGTCCACGTCGAGAGCGGCGGAGTCGTGCGCCCGGTGCGCCTCGACCTCTCGGGTGCGATCGGGGCGACCTCGGGCGACGGGGAGGGAGGGGCTGTCCGGTATGGGGTCTATCTCCTCGCGTTCGGGATCCTCGTCAAGGTGATCCGGGTGCTCTCCCGGCTGGGCGCGCGCAGGGAGTCACGGACCGGCGCGTGATCAGGCCCGGCGCCGGGGTTTCGCGAGTGTCGGTGGTGGGAGATATAGCAGACAACGGACGGTCCGCTGACACCACTGGAGGAGCCATGAAGGAGTTCACACTCGAGGACCTTGCGGCGTACAACGGCAAGAACGGCCAGCCGGCCTACGTCGCGTTCAAGGGTGTCGTCTACGACGTGACCGAGAGTGCGATGTGGGGTGACGGCGAGCACGAGGCCATGCACGACGCCGGCCACGACCTCACCGACGAGCACGACGACGCGCCCCACGACGAGTACATCGTCGACTTCCCCGAGGTCGGACGGCTCGTCTAACGACCCTTCACGGCGCGAGGCACCGGCTCGAAGACCGCGACGGTCTCGACGTGGAACGTCTGCGGGAACAGGTCGACCGGACGCACGGACCGCAGTCCGTATCCCGCCTCGGCGAAGCGGGCGGCGTCACGCGCGAGCGTCGCGGGGTCGCAGGAGACGTAAGCGACCCTACGGGCGCCCGTCGCGACGAGGTGCGGGATCACGGACCCCTCGAGCCCGCTCCTCGGCGGGTCCACCACGACCAGGTCGAACCCGCCGAGGTCGGCGAGCTCGCGTGCGGCGTCACCGCCTACGATGTCCGCCCACGCACCGGCGTTCTCGAGGTTGCGCCGCAGGTCGGCGATGGCGTGCCGTGACGACTCGACGGCGGTGACCTCGTCGGCGAGGAGCGCGAGCGGGACCGTGAACGTGCCGGCCCCTGCGTACAGGTCGAGGACCCGGTCGTCCTCGGCGGGGTCGAGCGCCTCGAGCACCGTGCTCACGAGCTGCTCGGCCGCGCGCGTGTTGACCTGGAAGAACGAGGGGGCGGAGACGAGGAAGTCGACTCCTCTGAGCCGCTCGCGCCACGCCCCGCGTCCGGAGAGGACCTCCACGCCCGTCACGCGGCGCTCCTTCTCGGCGCCCTTGGTGAGCACGCGCACCACGCCGGTCGCCTTCACCGCGTCGCGCATCGTGCGCGCGGCGATCGAGCGCGGGAACGCTCCGGGCCGCGTCCAGAGCGCGACCTCGATGTCGCGCGTGTGGGTCGCGACCCGTATCCCGACCCGCGTCACGCCGAGGTCGCCGTGGCCGCCGCCGAGATAGCGGAGCGCGCCCTGGAGCGCCTTCGGGGCGCCCGCGAGGCGTCCGGGGAGCAGCAGGCAGCGGTCCACGCCGATGACCGAGTCGCTCGCCAGCCGATGGAGGCCGAGCGTGAGGTTCCTGCCCTCGCCGCGCGCGACGAACTCGACCTTGTTCCGGTAGCCGAGGTCCTCGGCCGAGGGGACCAGCGGTTCGACCTCGACGTGGTCGAGGTGGCCGATGCGCCGGAAGGCGTCGGAGACCAGGGCGTGTTTCGCGATCCGCTGTGCCGATGCCGAGACGTGCTGCCACTGGCAGCCGCCGCACTCGCCCGCGTACGGGCAGGGAGGCTCGACCCGGTCGGGGGAGGGCGTGACGACAGCGGTGAGGCCGGCGGTGACCCAGCGGCCGTGGTCCTCAAGGATCTCGATGTCGGCGACGTCGCCGGGACAGCCTCCGCGGACGAAGGCGACCCGTCCGTCGTCGAGGCGCGCGACAGCGGCGCCACCGTGCGCGAGCGATCCGATGGTGACCCGCGTCACCGCTGTGCCGTCCGTCGGTCCATCATCCTATGGTAGCGCAGGGGAACGGTCTCGTGTCCGTACTTGAACCGGCGCGTGATGGTGCGATACTGGTAACGACCGTACACGGGTGGAGCGGCGGGGCCCGGCCCCGCGAGGAGGTCCCTGCGCATGGCTGCCAAGAAGGCACTGATCGTTCACGACGATGCCGGGCTCGTCGAGCAGGTCAAGGCGGCGCTTGCCGCGTCGGGTTCCGACGTCGAGGTGATCAGCGCGCTCTCCGGGCCCCGGGCGCTCGGCATGGTCAGCTCACAGAAGCCTGACGTGATCGTGGTCGACGCCGAGCTCGTGGGGATCGACGGGTACTCGCTCACCCAGCAGCTCAAGCAGGACCCGGAGACGACGCACGTTCCTGTCGTCATCGTGAGCCTCAGCCCGAACGAGGCCTCCGCGTTGCGCGCCCGTCAGGTCGGGGCGGCGGCGCACCTGCCGTCGACCGGTCCCACCGCGACGCTCGCGGCCAAGATCGTGCAGCTCGCGGGGGCGGAGTCGTCGCCCGCGCCCCAGCCCGGACCGGTCGCCGCCCCGGCTGCGGCCCCAGCCGATGCCCCGGTCGCGGAGTCGGCAGGAGCGGCCCCGGTCGCCGCCGCCGAACCCGCTCCGGCGGGCGGCCAGTCGGCACCCGGCCCCTCGGGCGGCTACGGCGTGCCCAAGCCGGTCGAGCCCGCGCCCGCGCCCGCCCCTGACCCGGCGCCCGCGGCCTCCGTGGGGGCCGACTTCGCGGGCGGCGCCGGCGAGGCGCCGCACGTGGACGACCTTCTTCGGCTCATGATCGAGCGCGGCGGATCCGACCTGCACCTGACCGTCGGGAGCCCTCCGGGCATCCGGCTGCGCGGCGAGATCGTCCCGGTCGAGAACCACGCGCCCCTGAAGCCCCGGGACACCATGGAGATGGTCCTCGGTCTGCTCTCCGAGGAGCAGCGGCGCAAGTTCGAGACGGAGCTCGAGCTCGACTTCGCCTACAGCATCCCCGGGGTCTCCCGGTTCCGCGCCAACGTCTTCCAGCAGCGCAACTCGATGGGCGCGGTCTTTCGCGTCATCCCGATCGCGATCCCCACGCTCGAGCAGCTCATGCTGCCCAAGGTCTGCCGTTACCTCGCCGAGCGTCCTCGGGGACTCGTGCTCGTGACCGGTCCCACCGGTTCGGGTAAGTCGACCACGCTCGCCGCGATGATCGACCACATCAACGCGAACCGCAGCGTGCACATCATCACGCTCGAGGACCCGATCGAGTTCATGCACAAGAACAAGAAGGCCTACGTGAACCAGCGCGAGGTCGGCGAGGACACGCACTCCTTCGCCTCGGCGCTCAAGCGCGTGCTGCGACAGGACCCCGACGTGATCCTCGTGGGCGAGATGCGAGACCTCGAGACGATCTCGGCCGCGATCACCGCCGCCGAGACCGGGCACCTCGTCCTCGCGACCCTGCACACGACCGGTGGCCCCGCCACGGTCGACCGCATCATCGACGTGTTCCCGCCGCACCAGCAGCAGCAGGTGCGCATGCAGCTCTCCGGCACGCTCGAGGGCGTCCTGTCGCAGGTGCTCCTGCGCAGCACCGACGGCCGGAGCCGCGTGATGGCGATGGAGATCATGCTCGGTATCCCCGCGATCTCGAACCTGATCCGCGAGGGCAAGACGCACCAGATGGCCACGATCATCCAGGGTGGCGCGTCCCTCGGCATGCAGACCCTCGACCAGCACCTCAAGACGTTGCTGCAGGCGGGCAAGGTCACGTTCGAGGAGGCCATCAGCAAGGCGCAGAGCCCGCGGGAGCTCGCGCAGATGGTGGGCCGCAAGATCTGACCCGCGTCCGGCGGGTAGGAACCCCTTGGGAGCCACGTGCTCCGCTTCTTCGATGCCGTCTGGAGGACGCATGGATCACGTCACGGTACGCTGGGCCGGGAATCGGCAGTTCATCGGCTGGGACAGGGCCGGTCACGGGGTCGTCATGGACGCCACCCCCGAGTTCAAGGGTGAGGGGACCGGGGTCAGGCCCATAGAGCTCGTGCTCTACGGGCTCGCGGGGTGCACGGCGATGGACGTGGTCTCGATCCTGGAGAAGAAGCGCCAGGACGTGACCGGCGTGACCGTCGAGGTCCAGGGCACCCGCCGCGAGGACGAGTACCCCAAGATATACACGGACATCCACCTCGAGTACGTCGTGACGGGGCACGGGGTCTCCGCCGAGGCCGTGCGGCGCGCCATCGAGCTCTCCGAGGAGAAGTACTGCTCGGTGGGGGGCATGCTGGTCGGCACGGTGACCTTCAGCTCCTCCTTCCGTGTCGAGGAGGCGCCCGTGCCGGGCGGGGGCGTCCGGTCATGAGCCCGCGCCTCCCGGGCGGCAGGGTCGAGCGCCGTGTCTGACCTGGTCCTTCTCCCGGTGTTCAACGAGGAGGCGACCGTGATGGAGGTCCTCGATGCGGTCCGGCGCCACTTCGCCGGCGAGGTCCTCGTGATCGACGACGGGTCGACCGACGGCACGGCGGCCGCCCTGGCGCGCCGCGACGACGTCACCGTGATCACCCACCCGGTCAACCTGGGTTATGGGCGGGCGCTCGCCGAGGGCTTCTCGGTCGCGCGCGTGCGCGGCGCCGCGCGGGTGGTCACGATGGACTGCGACGGACAGCACGAGCCGGCCCACATCCTCCCGTTCCTCGCCGCACTCGACGAGGGCTTCGACATCGTCTCGGGGAGCAGATACCTGCCGGGGAGCAGCGGGATCGGCGCCGAGGCCCCCGAGGAGCGCCGGGCGGTCAACGCCCGGGTCACCGAGGAGGTCAACCGGGTGACCGGTTGGGGGCTGACCGACTCGTTCTGCGGGTTCAAGGCTTACCGGCTGGCGGCGCTCGCGGACATCGAGCTCGCCGAGCCGGGCTACGCGATGCCGCTCGAGCTCTGGGCGAAAGCGTGGCGCGCGGGCCTTCGGGTGCGCGAGTCGGCGGTCGAACGGATCTACTGCAGGCACGATCGCTCCTTCGGTGCCGCGCTCGACGACCCCGACCGGCGGCTCGAGTACTACTTCCGCGTATGGAACGCGGCGCTCGCCGCGCCGATGCGAGAGGACGGCTGAGCGAGGATGGCTGACGTGGTCTGCGTGGGGGCGCACCCCGACGACGTCGAGATCGGTATGGGCGGCACGGTCGCCGCGATGGTGGCCCAGGGGCTGTCGGTCGCGATCGTCGACCTGACCGACGGCGAGCCCACGCCCGCCGGCTCTCACGAGGTCCGCATGGCCGAGGCGCGCGCCGCGGCGGCTCTCCTCGGCGTGGAGGTCCGTCGCACGCTCGACCTGCCCAATCGCTCCCTGTTCGACACCACCGAGGCGCGAACCGCGCTCGCCGAGGTCTTTCGCGAGCTTCGTCCCCGAATCGTGTTCGGGCCCTACCCGCTCGACGCGCACCCCGACCACCTCGCCGCAGCGGCCATCGTGCGGGCGTCGCGCTTCTGGTCCAAGCTCACCAAGACCACCATGGCCGGCGAGCCGCACTACCCCGCGCGCCTCTACCACTACATGGCGGTGCACCTGCGCCTCGTGCGGGAGCCGTCGTTCTGTGTCGACATCTCCAGCACGCTCCCCGCTAAGCTCGCTGCCCTCGAGGCGTATCGCTCGCAGTTCGGCGAGAACCCGGCGAACAGCGGCGTCATCGAGTCGATCGAGCGCTCCGCGCGGATGTGGGGAGGCATGGTGGGCGCCGAGGCCGCCGAGCCCTTCTACTCGGACGAGCCCGTCGGGGTCGCCTCCGTCGGCGCGCTCCTGTAGGCGGCGACGATGGCCAGGCCGCGACCGGGACTGCCCTCGGGGCACGGCGAGCTCACCGCCCGTCCGCCGGTGGGCGAGTGGGCGGCGCTCGCGCGCGAGAACGCCGCCCTGGTCCGGGCGTGGGAGTTCCCGCTCGCGGGCATGCCGGTGGGCGAGGCGCGCCGCGAGGCCCGGCGTGTGCTCACGGCGGCGGCCGCGGAGTGGACCGCCTCGGCGGGGATCGCCGCGGCGCCCGTGCGGAGCGAGCCGGAGCTCGTCATCGCCACCGGGCATCAGCCCGAGCTCTACCATACCGGCGTGTGGGTCAAGGACTTCCTGCTCCAGCGCGTCGCCGAGGAGGCCGGCGCGGTCGGCGTGGACGTGGTCGTGGACACCGACACCTTCCGCACCGTGGGCGTGAGCGCCCCGTGCCTACGGCCGGGGGTCACCCGGTGTCGTCAGTACCTGGCCGTGGGCACGCCGGAGACCTGCTACGCCTGCGCGCCGGCTCCCTCGGCGGAGCATGTCGAGCGGTTCTGCGAGGCGACCGCCGAGGTGCTCGGCTCGCTGCCTGCGCCCTCGGTGGCGCGGCACTTCGCGACGTTCTGCGAGAGCCTGCGGGCGGCCGAGGGGCGGCCTGACCTCGCCTCGTTCCTGACGGTGGCGCGGCGCCACTTCGAGGGCGGCCTGACCGACTACCTCGAGCTGCCGGTGACGGCCGCCGCGCGCACCGAGCCGTTCGCGCGGTTCGCGCTCGAGCTCTGCGGTGACGCCGAGCGGTTCGCCACCGTCCACAACGACGAGCTGGCAGCGCATCGCGCGCTCCACCGCGTCCGCTCCACCGCCCAGCCCTTTCCCGACCTCGTCGTCGAGGACGATGCGGTCGAGGTGCCGCTGTGGCTCGTGGGTCCGGGCGGCCGCCACCCGGCCCGGGTGCGGCGGGGGAGCGGAGCCGGTGCCGACGTGGAGGTCCTCGGCCCCGACGGGGTGGCGCTGGTGCTGCCGCCGGACCCGCTCCACGCGGCCGAGGTCCTCGGGGCCGCCGAGGTCACGCTGGCGCCCCGCGCGCTCGCGCTCACACTCTTCTTCCGGACCCTCTTCGCCGACCTCTTCATCCACGGCATCGGCGGCGCGCGCTACGACCGGGTCACGGAGGGGGTCGCGAAGCGCCTGTGGGGGATCGACCTGCCTCCCTTCGCGACGGCCTCGCTCACGATGTATCTGCCCCTCGGCGCCCATGTGGTGACCGAGGAGGACGTCGCCGAGGTCGACCGTCGCCTGCACCGCCTCACCCACAACCCCGACGAGTCCCTCGGCGACGTGGAGTTCGACTCCGCCGAGGAGCGCGACCGCGCGCTCGCGCTGGCCGCCGAGAAGCGCGCGCTGATCGAGGCGATCGGCGCCGAAGGGGCGGATCGCAAGGCGCTCGGCCTTGAGATCCGCGCGCGCAACGAGGAGCTCGCCGTGCTGCTCGAGCCGCTCGCCGACGAGTTGCGCGAGACCCGGGAACGGCTCGTCGCGCAGGTCGAGGCCGCCGACGTGTTCACCGACCGGACCTACCCGTACTGCTTCTGGAGCCCGGACGAGGTCGCGGACAAGGCCCGCTGACCGTATCGGCGCGGCGGGCGCGTGCTATCATGTCGCCACCTTCGTGGTGTTCGGCACGGCTCAGCCAGAGAAAGGATTCCGGGAAATGGCCATACCTGTCGTCGATTCGAACCTCTGCACCGCCTGCGGCATCTGCGTGGACGAGTGCCCGCAGGAGTGCTACGACCTCGAGGACGTCGCGGTCCTCGCCCGCCCGGACGACTGCACCGAGTGCGGCATCTGTGTGGACGTCTGCCCCAACGAGGCCATCACGATGTAGCCTCGTCCTCGGGACGATCGACGGGGGCCGGCCGCGTGCCGGCCCCCGTCGCGTTGTGGGTCAGCCTCGGGGGCCCATGCCGTCCTCGACGTAGAGCTTGGGCTCTCTCCCGCGCAGCATGCCCACGAACCGCCGGTGGTGCCGCGCGTAGACCAGCATGCCGAGGAGCACCACGAACAGCGTGTCCGGCTGCCCGGTCGCCAGGGCGAAGACGGGGAGCGCGGCCGCGGCCGCGACCTGGCCGGCCATCATGTATCGGGTCACCGCGATCACAAGCAGGCCGACGCCGAGGACGATGAGGAAGTAGCGCCAGTCGTAGGCGAGGAGCGCGCCGCCGCCGGTCGCGAGCCCTTTGCCGCCGATCACCCGCCGCTTCGCGAGCGAGAGCCACAGCGAGTAGTTGTGGCCGAGCACCGCGCCGAGGACCACCGCCTGCGGCCCGATCGCGGCCGCCGCGACGAAGGGCGCGGCCTTCGTGCTCCAGATCGCGCCACCGGCCGGCAGGGCCGGGTCGACCATCATCAGCGGGACGGTCACGGCCGCGAGCGTGGGCAGGAAGCCCTTGAGCGCGTCGGCGAGCATGGCGACGGTGAACCAGAACCACGACCCCGTGGTCCGCCTGACGTTCATGGCGCCCACGTTGCCGGTGCCGTGCTCGGTGATGTCCTCGCCGGCGACCGCCTGCACGATCATGTACGCGAACGGGATCGAGCCGATGAGGTACGCCAGGACGAACATGATCGGGACCGGCCACGACGTGGCCAGGAGACCGTCGAGCCCCACCTGGCCGATGAGGGCGAAGATCGACATCCTCAACGCGGTCACCACCTCTCCGGGACGATCACGTCGAGTGCTCCGGGGATCACCGAGATCTCGTAGTGCGAGGCGAGCGTGACCTCGCCGTCGATCTGCCCTTCGATCGGGAGGTCCGACTCGATCCGCACCGAGCGGTGGCGCTCGAGGGTGACCGGACGCATCCATCCGTGCGCGCCGAAGATCACGAACGGGAACCGCCACAGTGCGCTCGCGAGCGGCACCCGCGAGATCGTGCAGACGTCGAGCAGGCCGTCGTCGGAGCGAGCGTCGGGCGTGATGCGGAACCCGCCCCCGTAGGTCGGGCCGTTGGTCGCGGCGACCAGCAGCAGGTCGCGCTCCTCGGCGGGGGAGTCGTCGATCGTGATCGTCACCGGGTGCGAGTGGAACTGCCGGAAGAGCACCACGAGCAGCGCGCGCAGGTAGAGCATGATGCCCGACCAGCCGGTGGTGGTCTTGAGCTCGGCGGCCTTGACGGTCACACGCGCGTCCAACCCGATGGCGACCGAGTTCGCGAAGTAGACGCCGTTGACCACGCCGAGGTCCATCGACGCCCGGGTCCCGCCGAGGAGCTGGCGGACCGCGATGGAGAGCTCCTTGGAGATGCCGAGGGTGCGGCGGTAGTCGTTGCCGGAGCCGGTGGGCAGCAGTCCGAGCGCGGGCCGCTCCTCGAGGGGGATCCGCATCAGGCCGTTCAAGACCTCGTGGACCGTTCCGTCGCCACCCACGGCGATGACGGAGTCGTACCCCGCGGCGCCTGCGGCGAGCTCCGCTCCGTGGCCCGGGGCGGCGGTGGTCACGATGTCGTGGTCGAGCGCGCCGTCGAGGAGGCCCTCGATGGTCGGAAGCAGGGTGCCGGTCACCCCGTGGCGTGCCGCCGGGTTGACGATCACGAGCGCTCTGCCGGGCAATCCGGCCTCCTCACATCGGTCGTGTGTTGCGGGCGTCCCGGACACGATGATACCTGGTGGCGACCGGTCCGGTGTGGTAGGGTACGTGTCGCGCGCCAGCCGCGCCCGCCCTCGTAGCTCAGTGGATAGAGCGTCTGCCTCCGGAGCAGGAAGTCACAGGTTCGAATCCTGTCGAGGGCACCATCTCACACACCTCGCGACCCGGGATCCCCGGGTCGTCTTTCGTGTCACGGGGCCGCGGGCGCCCCTCTCGAAGCGGCCCGCGACCCCGGATCGGACACGGGGGACCGCCTACGACTCCTTCTCGGCCTCGGCGGCCTCGATGATCTTGCGGCCGATGTCGAACGGGACCTCGGCGTACTCGTCGATCGAGATCGTGTACGAGCCGGTGCCGCTCGTGATCGAGCGGAGGTGCGGCGAGTAGTGGATCACCTCGGCGTAGGGGACCTGCGCCTTGATGACCTGCACGCCGGGAGCGGGCGCGTCCATGCCGAGGATCCGGCCGCGCATCGAGCTGATGTCGCCCATGACGGCGCCCGCGTACTCGTCGGGCACCTCGATGTCGAGGGTGGCGATCGGCTCGAGCAGGACGGCGTCGGCGCTCTCGACCGCGGCGCGGAAGGCGATGCGGGCGGCGGTCTTGAAGGCGATCTCGGAGCTGTCGACCGAGTGGTACGAGCCGTCGTAGACGGCGGCCTTCACGTCCACGACCGGGTAGCCGGCGAGCACGCCCTGGGTCATGGTGTCCTGGACGCCCTTGTCGACCGCGGGGATGAACTGACGCGGGATCTTGCCGCCGACGATCTCGTCGACGAACTCGTAGCCCTTGCCGGGGTTGGGTTCGAGCCTCAGCCAGCACTCGCCGAACTGCCCCGACCCGCCCGTCTGCTTCTTGTGGCGCCCCTGGGCCTGCGCGGTCTTGCGGATCGTCTCGCGGTAGGGGATGCGCAGGTCGACGGTCTCGGCCTCGACGTTGTAGCGGTCCTTGAGGTGGTGGAGCGCGACGTCGATGTGGACGTCGCCAAGTCCGGTGACCACGGTCTGGTGCGTCTCCTCGTCCCTGCGAAGGTGGAGCGTCGGATCCTCCTCGACCAGGCGGTTGAGCGCCGTTCCGAGCTTGTCCTCGTCGGCCTTGGTCTTGGCCTGGATCGCGACCGGGTAGAGCGGCTCGGGGAGCGGCAGCGGCGCGAAGGCGACGGAGCCGTCGACGGAGAGGGTGTCGCCGGTGATGGTGTCGGCGAGCTTGGGGAGCACGGCGATGTCGCCCGCGGGCACGGCCTCGACGTCGACCGCCTCCTTGCCGACCACCTTGTAGACGTGGCCGATCCGCTCTTTCTTGCCCGTTCTCGAGTTCACGACCTCGGTGTTGGGGGTGAGCGTACCGGAGACGACCTTCACGTAGTTGAGACGGCCGATGTAGGGGTCCGACATCGTCTTGAAGACGAGTGCCGCCAGCTCGCCCTCGACCGAGATCTCGCGCTCGCCGCCGTCGGCGGTGGGGAGCGGGCCGTGCGCGGTGGGCTCCGGGAAGAACGAGACGATCTCGTCGAGCAGGTCCTCCACGCCCTGGAGCTCGAGCGCCGAGGCGACGAACACCGGGACGAAGATGCCCTGGCTGATGGCCTTGTCGAGGAGGGTCTCGAGCTCCTCCTGGTTGAGACGCTCGCCCTCGATGAGGTACTTCTCCATCAGGGCGTCGTCGGCCTCGGCGACGAGCTCGGTGAGCTTCTCGCGCGCGGCCTCGGCGGGAGCCTTCAGGTCATCGGGGATCTCGGTGACCTCCTCCTTGTCGCCCTCGTGGTGGTAGGCCTTCATCCGGATGACGTCGATGACGCCCCGGAAATCCGCCTCGGCGCCCATGGGGATCTGGACGGCGCCGATACGGTGGCCGAACGCCGTGTCCAGCGCCGCCATGGCGGAGTCGAAGTCGGCGTTCTCCTTGTCCATGCGGTTGATGAGGACCGCACGGGCGATGCCCAGCTCGCCGGCGATCTTCCACAGACGCTCGGTCTGGACCTGCGGCCCGGACACGGCGTCGACCACGAACAGCGCCATCTCGGCGGCGACCATGCCCGCGATCGCGTCGCCGATGAAGTCTGCGTAGCCCGGGGTGTCGATGATGTTGACCTTGACGCCCTTGTGGGTCACGGGCGCCAGTGCCAGGTTGATCGAGTTCTTGCGGCGGATCTCCTCGGTGTCGTGGTCGAGGTTCGAGTGCTCGTCGTCCACGCTGCCGAGACGTTTGGTGACGCCGGCGAGGTAGAGGACGGCTTCCGCCAGTGAGGTCTTGCCCGATCCGCCGTGCCCGACGAGCACGACGTTACGGACCCTGTCGGTGCTGGGTGCTCCCAAGTGCATCTCCTCCTTGAACGTGCGTGTCCCGGAACGAGAAACCTTGTACCTCCACCGCGCCGGCTCGCGACGCGGGTGCATCCCTGAGCCACAGCATACCCCTTTCTCCCCTCGGGTCGGAACACTGCTAGAATGCTCTGTGTGCCGGGCCTCGCCGCCCGGCCTCGTCGGACCCGAGCACTCCCAGGGAGGGCGTTCCAACCCATGCGTATGCCGACCACGCTGCTCTCACTCGTCTTCGCGGCCGCGCTGGTGGCCGCCGTCGTCGCGCTTCCGGGCTGCGGCAGCTCCATCCCGCCGGTCAGCACGCCGGCCGAGACCCCGGCCGAGCCCGACGAGGACTTCGCATCCGATCCCATCCCCGAGGAGGAGCCCATGTTCAGCCCCACCTATGAGCCGACCGGTACCGAGATCGCCGTCATCGAGACGTCCAAGGGCGTCATCAGGTTCGAGTTCTTCGCCGAGGACGCCCCGAATCACGTGGCGTCGTTCATCGAGCTCGCCGAGGCCGGCTTCTACGACGGCACCAAGTTCCACCGCGTCGAGCCCGGCTTCGTCATCCAGGGCGGGGACCCGCTCTCCAAGACCGACGACCCGATGGTGGGCACCGGCGGTCCCGGCTACCGCATCGCCGCCGAGTTCAACGACCGCAACCACCTCGACGGCACCGTCGCGATGGCGCGCTCGCAGGATCCCGACTCCGCCGGCTCGCAGTTCTACATCTGTCTCGGCCCGCAGCCCTTCCTCGACGGGCAGTACACGGTGTTCGGTCAGGTCATCGAGGGCCTCGACATCGTGCACTCGATCTCTGTGGGAGACGTGATGGAGTCCGTCCGCATCGAGCGCGCCGAATAGGGCGGCCCGATCCGTGGACCAGGTGCGCTTCGACGAGGGTCGCAAGGCCTACGATGCCAAGGACTTCCGCGCCGCGGCCAAGGCGTTCCTCGAGGCCGCGGGTAGGGGCGAGGGCAGCGGCGCGGCCTACCACATGGCGGGCAACTCCTTCGTGCGCCTGCGTCGTTACGCCGACGCGGTGACGGTCTACCGCTACGCGCTCGCCGACGAGACCTACCCCAAGCGCTCCGCGGTCCAGTGCAACCTCGCCGCCGCGCGGGTCGCCCTCGGCGAGTATGCCGAGGCGGTCCGCGACTACGATGCGGCGCTCGAGGATCCGGAGTACGAGGGCCAGTATCGCGCGCTCCAGGGCAAGGCGGGCGCGCTCTTCGAGATGGGCAGGACCGAGGACGCGGCGATGGCCTACCGCCAGGCCGCCCTCGACTCCGACAACCCCGACCCCGGCAAGGCGCTCAACAACCTCGGCCTGTGCTTCATGGCGCTCGACCGGCCGACCGACGCCGTCGAGGCGTATCGGGCGGCCCTCGGGTTCGACAGCTACACCGGGCGGGGCAAGGCGCTCGCCAACCTCGGCATGGCGTATCACGCGATCGGTTGTCACGGGGACGCCGTCAAGGCGTTCGAGAAGGCGATCGAGTTGCACAGCCACGAGCTCACGCAGGCGGCGCGCGAGGCGTACGCGGCGAGCCAGGACGCGCTTCGGGCCCCCGCCGAGCGCGAGGTGGTCGAGGGGTGGAGCACCGGCGAGATGCCGCCGGTGACCGCGGAGTCGCCCGCGGTCCCCGACGAGGTGGCCGGCGACCCGTTCTCCGCCGCGCGGGCCGCGATGCCGCCGGTCGAGCAGGACGGTGACCCTGGCGCGGACGACGACGTCAACGCGTTCTTCGCGATGACCGACGCCGAGATGAGGGAGCGGGACCGCGACTCCCGCCGTCTCGAGCGCGAGCAGCGCACGGCGACGCGCGGCCCGTGGGCGCTCATCGGCACCGTGCTCCTGGTGATCGTGCTCGTGACAGGCGCGCTCGTGGGCGCGTTCCTGACAGGACTGGGCTACCCCACGCAGAAGATGACCGTCTCGGGCATGCTCGAGGCGCGTGCCGACGGCCGGCCGGTCGCCGGGTACTGGGTGGCGGTGCCGACGTCGGACATCGACAAGGAGATGGCCAAGCTGCCGCCGCTCCGGGAGTACGTGATCGGCACCGTGGAGCGTTCGCCGAGGACGTCGCGCGTATCCGTGACGGTCACGCCGGAGAGCGGCGCGCCGCTCGACTACGAGATCACCCTGGCGCGCGAAGGGGTGGGATGGAAGGTCACCGGCGTGGAGAACGACTGGAGGTCGACGGGCGGGGGCTCTTAGTGCATACTCCCGTGCCAGTCGCCGACCGGTGACGCGCGGCCCCAAGCGGCGGCCATGCGACGACGACGGAAGGAAGAACGTGGATCAGAAGACCTACATCATGATCAAGCCGGACGCGGTGGAGCGGGGTCTCGTGGGCTCCATCATCGCCCGCTTCGAGGCTTGCGGCCTGCGCCTTGAGCGCGTGGAGCACGGCATGGTCACTCCCGAGCAGGCCGCGGCCAACTACGCCGAGCACGAGGGCAAGCCGTTCTACGAGGGCCTGGTCGAGTACATCACGTCGGGCCCGGTCGTGAAGATGGTCATCTCCGGCCCCGAGGCGGTCGTCGTCTGCCGCAAGCTCATGGGCGCGACCAACCCGCGTGACGCCGCGCCCGGCACGATCCGCGGCGACTTCGGCCTCACGCTCGACGCGAACATCATCCACGGCTCGGACTCTCCCGAGTCCGCCGAGCGCGAGATCGCGATCTTCTTCGGATAGGCGCCGAAGGGGGCCGGGGCTGAGCGCTCCGGCCCTCTCGCACTACCCCGGCCGGTGACCGGGGGTCCTACTCTGCCGGGAGTATGGGGGTATTCGCATGTTCTTTCGCGTCATGGACAAGGCGCGGATCGCCGACCTGGTCCGGGGGCTTTCGACCGAGTACGAGGTCATCGGACCGGTCGCGAAGGGGGAGCGCTTCACGTTCTCGGTCATCGAGGACCCCGCCGATCTGCGCCTCGACTTCGACACGACGATCCTGCCGCCCAAGAAGTTCTTCTTCCCGCCCGAGGAGCGCATGATGCGCTTCAGGGTCGCGGACAACGAGGTCGTCGACGACGAGGCGTTCGCCTCCCCGCGGGTACTCTTCGGCCTGCACCCCTGCGACATCAACGCGCTCCTGCTCATGGACAACGTCTTCCTCGGCGAGTTCGAGGATCCCTACTACAAGGCGTACCGGGACGCGACGTTGCTCGTGGGCGTCTCGTGCAGCCCGCGGGAGACCTGCTTCTGCAACGCGTGGGACACCGACGAGGTCCACTGGGGCTTCGACATCTTCCTCACTGACCTCGGCGACCGGTACTTCGTGTCGGTGCGCTCGGTGATGGGCGCGGAGCTGCTCGACCGGCACGTCGAGACGAGCCCGATCACCGCCGAGGACACCGCGGAGTTCCAGGCCGTGGTGCGCGAGTTCAAGCGCGCGTTCCCCGCCAAGCTCGACACGTCCCAGCTCCCGCTCCTGCTCGACGCGAAGTTCGACGATCCGGTCTGGGACGAGCTCGGCGAGCGCTGCCTGAGCTGCGGGGCGTGTTCGATGGTCTGCCCGACCTGCTACTGCTTCGACGTGCGCGACGACCTCGACCCCGACCAGCGCTCGGGTGAGCGCAAGCGGGTCTGGGACTCGTGTCAGTTCAGCGAGTTCTCGGCGGTCGCCCACGGCCAGACGTTCCGCGAGTCGCGCGCGAGCCGGGTGAAGTACCGCTACTACCACAAGCAGTGGGGCTACCTCTCCAAGTTCGAGCGGGTGCTGTGCGTGGGGTGCGGGCGGTGCACGCACGCGTGTCTCGCCGACATCAGCCCGCGCGAGGTCGTGACCGCGCTCGTCGAGGGGAGTGAGGCGCGATGACGGCCTCGACCACCTACCGCCAGCTGAAAGCGAACCCGTATCGCCCCTGGCCGGCGAGGATCACCTCGATCGTCGACCTCACCGAGAAGGAGAAGCTCATCGAGATGCGCCTCATCGACGAGGCCGCCCGTGAGGCGTTCTCCTTCGATGCGGGGCAGTTCGTCGAGGTCTCGCTCTTCGGCGTGGGGGAGGCCCCGATCTCGATCTCTTCGGCGCCGAGCAAGCAGGGCTTCATCGAGCTGTGCGTCCGGCGGGCCGGCGACGTGACGAGCGCGCTGCACCAGAAGCAGTGCGGCGACATCATCGGCATCCGGGGCCCGTTCGGCCGAGGATTCCCGTTCCCGGAGATGAAGGGCCACGACGTGCTGCTCGTCGCCGGGGGACTCGGCATCGCGCCGCTCAAGAGCCTCATCAACCACATCCACGACGACCGGCACGACTTCGGCAACGTCACGATCCTCTACGGGGCGAAGAACCCCTCGGAGATCCTCTTCCGCCAGCAGTTCGATATGTGGAAGCACCGTGAGGACTTCGAGCTCATCATGACCGTCGACCAGCCCGACGAGACGTGGGACGACGAGGTCGGGCTCGTGACGAAGCTCTTCGACCGCATCGACGTCGATCCCGCGCGCACCTACGGCGCGATCTGCGGGCCGCCGGTGATGTATCGCTACGTCATCGACGAGATGCGCAAGAAGGAGATGGATGCCGACCGCATCTACGTGAGCTTCGAGCGCCGGATGAAGTGCGGCATCGGCAAGTGCGGACACTGCGGCGTGGGCCACCAGTACGCCTGCATCGACGGACCGGTCTTCAACTACTGGGAAGCCATGAACCTGCAGGAGGCGATCTAGATGGCGCCGCGTGTCGTGGTCATCGGGCTGGCGAGCGACTTCGGCTGCCAGGTCCAGATGACGAACATCGAGGACCACCTGCTCGACGTGCTCGGGCTGATCGACCTGACCTACTGGCAGCTCGCCTCCTCGGGCCACCTGCCCGCGGAGTACGACGTCGCGATCGTCGAGGGCGCGGTGACCACCGAGGCCCACGTCGAGGCGCTCCGTCGCGTTCGCGAGACCGCCGGGGCCGTCATCGCCGTGGGCGCGTGCGCGATCACCGGGGGGATCCCTGCGATCGCCTCGGCGGGCGAGCTCGCGGACCGGTACGGATGCGTCTACGGCGAGGGTGGGGCCGAGGTCGCGTGCGGACGCATCGCGCCCATGCCCGTCACCGCGGTCATCGACGTCGACTACCGCGTGCCGGGATGCCCGCTCGACACCGACGAGTTCCTCCGCGTGCTCTCGCGCGCCCTGCAGGGCCTGTCCGGCCGCATCCCGGAGGAGCCCCTGTGCGCCGCGTGCAAGACGCGGGAGAACATCTGCTTCCACGACCGGGGCGAGCTGTGCCTCGGCCTCGTCACGCGCACGGGGTGCGGCGCGAAGTGCGTCTCCCTCGGCCGCGCGTGCACCGGGTGCCGCGGTATCGCGGCCGACGCGAACCTCGACGCGGCATACGCGCTCCTCGCCTCGCGCGGTATCCCCGCCGAGGAGTTCACGCGCCGCCTGTCGCTCTACAACACGCTCGAAGAAGGGTGCGACCGATGAGCACGCTGACCGTTGAGCACGTCGCCCGCATCGAGGGACACGGCACGATCACCGTGGACGTCGAGGGCGGCGAGGTTCGCGATATCCGCATGGACGTGATCGAGCCGGCCCGCTTCTTCGAGTCGATGGTCGTGGGGCGCCGGTTCGACGAGATCCCGCTCATCACGAGCAGGATCTGCGGGATCTGCTCGCCCAACCACGCGCTCACCGCGATCAAGGCGCTCGAGGACGCCCTCGGCGTGGAGGTGAGCGAGCGCACCGTGCTGCTGCGCAAGCTCCTCGTCTACGGGTCCTACCTGCAGAACCACGCCACCCACCTCTACCTGTTCGCCGCGCCCGACTACGTGGGCCTCCCGAGCGTCTTCCCGCTCGCGAAGACGGCGCCCGAGGTCGTGGAGCGGGCGCTGCGCATCAAGAAGCTCGGCAACGACCTGACCACGCTCGTGGGAGGCCGTCCCATCCACCCGGTGACCGCGGTGGTGGGCGGCTTCACCGCCGAGCCCGCCCCCGCGCAGCTTGAGGCGTTCCGCGCGGCGCTCCTCGGCATCGCGGACGACGCCGTCGCGACCGCCGAGCTGTTCGCGTCCTTCGAGGAGTTCGACTTCGCGGGCGCAGGCGAGATGCTGGCGCTCTTCGCCGAGGACGACTACGCGATCTACGACGGCGAGATCTCGGCGCTCGACGGCGAGTGGCGCCGCCCGGTGGGCGAGTACCGCTCGGTGCTCGAGGAGCGGGTGGTCGCTCACAGCAACGCGAAGCACTCCACGGTGGATGGCCGCACCTTCATGGTCGGCGCGCTGCCGAGGATCAACCTCTCCGCGGCCCGGCTCGGCGAGCGCGCGCGCGGCGCCATGCGCTCGGCGGGCCTCTCGCCGGGCAGCCGGAACACCTTCTTCAACAACGTGGCGCAGGCGGTCGAGCTCATCGACGCCGCCGAGCGGTGCGCCGGCTACGTCGAGCGGCTCCTCGGGACCGGGGGCGACTCGACGCCGGTGCCCTTCGCTGTGCGTGCGGGATCGGGCGCCGGCGCGACCGAGGCTCCCCGCGGGACGCTCTACCACGGCTACACGGTCGATGACGACGGGTTCGTCACCGCCGGGGACGTCGTCACGCCCACCGCGCAGAACCTCGGGAACCTCGAGGCCGACATGCGCGCCTTCGCGCCGACCGTGGCCGACCTGCCCCGCGAGGAGTTCCTGCTCGCCATCGAGCGCCTCGTCCGCGCCTACGACCCGTGCCTCTCCTGCGCGGTGCACTGAGAGCAGGAATCCCGAAGCCGGGCGAGAAGTCCTATCCTTACACCGTCGTGCCGTTCATGCGGACCGAAGAGGGGAACACGGTTGTCCAGACGCGCGTTTCGGGGCGGCATCCATCCGCCCGACCGGAAAGACGCCACCAGCGGGCTCGCGATCGAGCGGGCGCCGGTGCCGCCGTCGCTCACCGTGCCGATGTCGCAGCATCTCGGCGCCCCGTGCGCGCCCCTGGTCGCACGAGGTGACCGGGTCCGCCGCGGCCAGGTGATCGGCGACGTGGAGGCGATGGTCTCGGCCCCGGTCCACTCGCCGGTCGATGGCGAGGTCGCCGAGGTCACCGACGTGCTGCTGGCCTCCGGCACCCGGGTGCTCGCGGTACGCATCACCCCGGACGAGGTCCAGGACCTCGACCGGTTCGAGCCGCTCGCAGCGGCCGGCGACGAGCGCGCGCGCGTACGCGCGTCCGGCGTGGTCGGCCTCGGCGGGGCGGCCTTCCCCTCGGCGGTGAAGCTCTCGCCACCCAAGGACATGGCGGTGACCACGGTCATCCTCAACGGCTGCGAGTGTGAGCCGTTCCTGACCTGCGACCATCGCGCGATGGTCGAGTCGCCCGCGCGCGTGGTCGCCGGAGGACGGGCGATCGCCGGCATCGTGGGAGCCGGGCGGGTAGTGGTCGGCGTCGAGGCCAACAAGCCCGACGCGGCCGAGGCGCTCCGCGCGTACGCCGGCGACGGGGTCGAGGTGCTCGTGCTCCCTACCCGCTATCCGCAGGGTGCCGAGAAGCAGCTCATCCAGGCGGTCCTCGGCGCCGAGGTCCCGCACGGCAAGCTCCCGGCGGCGACTGGCGCGCTCGTCCACAACGTCTCGACCGCCGTCGCGATCGCCGACGCGCTCGAGCACGGCCGCCCGCTCATGGAACGCGTGGTCACGGTGACCGGCCGGGTCGAGCGGCCCGGGAACTACCTCGCGCTCCTCGGCACACCGGTCTCGGCGCTGATCGAGCACGCCGGCGGTGTCACGGCAGGCGCGGGCCGCGTGATCGCCGGCGGCCCCATGACCGGCATGGCGCTCGCCGACCTCGACGTGCCGGTCGTGAAGGGCACGAGCGGCGTCGTGGTCCTCTCCGCCGAGGAGACCGCCCCGGCGGTCATCGGCGACCAGCCGTGTATCCGCTGCTCGCGCTGCTCGCAGGCGTGCCCCATGGGGCTTGAGCCGTTCGCGCTCGGCATCTACGCGAACCGTTCCGACTGGGAGGCCACCGAGCGCTACCACGCGCTCGACTGCATCGAGTGCGGCTGCTGCAGTTTCGTGTGCCCCACGCGCCGTCCGCTCGTGCAGCTCATCCGTCGCGCGAAACAGTCGCTGCTCGAGAGGGGGGCGCCGCTGTGAGTCCCAAGACCCCGGCGCCCGCGGTCAGGCCGCACGTCGCGCCCTCGCCACACATCGCCGCCAAGGAGAACGTCACGCACATCATGCTCTGGGTGGTCGCCGCGCTCGCGCCCACCGCGATCTGGGGCGTGTGGAACATGGGGCTCGTCGCGGTGGTCCTGCTCGTCTCGTGCATCGGCTCCTCGATGGCGACCGAGTGGGTCTGGAACCGCCTCGCCGGACGCCCGCAGTCGCTCATCGACGGGAGCGCGCTCGTGACCGGACTGCTGCTCGCGCTCGCCCTGCCGCCCCGGACCCCGTGGTGGATGGGGGTCGCGGGCGGGATCGTCGCGATCGGGCTCGCCAAGATGCTCTTCGGCGGGCTCGGATGGAACCTCTTCAACCCCGCGCTCGTGGGCCGGGCGTTCCTGTCGGTCTCGTGGATGGGCGTGCTCGCCGACGTCCGCCCCTTCCCCGGCGGCTGGTACGAGGCGCTCGACGTCCCCGCGGTGGCCGGGCACGATGCGATCACCGGCGCGACCCGGCTCGCGATCGCCTCGGCGGACCGGGCGGCGGGTGGCGCGTACGGCGTCGACCTCGCCGACCACTACGCGCCGCTGCTCCTGCGCAACCTCGAGGGCTCGCTCGGCGAGGTGAGCGGCCTGCTGCTCATCGCGGGAGGGGTGCTGCTCATCGCCAAGCGCATCATCGACTGGCGCATCCCCGCGGGCTACATCGGCACCGTGGCGCTGCTCTCCTGGGCCTTCGGGTCCGACCCGATCTTCAACGTGCTCGCCGGAGGCGTGCTCCTCGGTGCGTTCTTCATGGCGACCGACTACGTCACCTCGCCGATGACCCCGACCGGCCGCCTGATCTTCGGGTGCGGGTGCGGGCTGTTCAACGTCGTGGCGCGCTTCTTCGGCCCGATGCCCGAGGCGACCACGTTCGCGATCCTGTTCATGAACGGCCTCGTGCCGCTGATCGACCGGGGGCTGCGCCCCCGGACCTACGGGTGGGTGAGCCGCCGTGGCTAGAGTGCCTTCGACGCCCGCGAGGATGGTCGGCACGGTGTTCGTCACCTGCCTGGTCGCCGCCTCCGCCCTCGCGGCCACCTACATGCTCACCCGGGACCGCATCGCCGAGCAGGAGGCCGCAGCCGAGCGTCTCGCGCTCCAGTCGGTCCTCTCCGGCGCCGATGCGTTCACGCTCGCCGAGGAGCTGCTGCCCGCGGCCGCCGAGGCGGCCGGCGATGTCCCGGTCACGGCGGTCTACCGCGCGACGACCGCGACGGGCGAGGGCGCCGGGTGGGGCGTGCGCCTCTCGCCGAGGGGCTACGCCGGGCCTGTCCAGGTGGTTGTGGGATTGGATAGGGATGGTTTGGTGAGTGGTGTCAGTATCATCACGCACAACGAGACGCCCGGCCTCGGCACCAAGATCCTCACCGAGCCGGGCTGGATGGACCAGTTCACCGGGTGGGACGGAGCGGACATCGCGGCCTCGGCACGTGGGTTCGACAACATCGCGGGTGCCACCAAGTCCGCGGTGGCGATCAGAAACGGGGTGACGGCGGCCGGGGCGGTCTACGCCGAGGTGCTCGCCGGCCAGACGGAGGGGGTGCAGGCGCCGTGAGGGAGTGGACCGGGGTGTTTCGGCGGGGCCTCTCGTTGGAGAACCCGCTCACGATGCTGATGATCGGCCTGTGTCCCACGCTCGCCGTCTCGACCAAGGTCGAGGGCGCGTTCTTCATGGGCGTGGCGGTCATCTTCGTGCTCACGATGTCGGTCGTGCTCGTCTCGTCGCTCCGGCTCTACGTGCCCGAGCAGGTGCGCATCCCGGTGTTCATCGTGATCGTCGCGTCGTTCGTGACCATCGTCGACCTGTCGATGAAGGCCTTCCTGCCCGATGTCTACATCTTCCTCGGCGTGTGGATCCCGCTCATCGTGACCAACTGCATCATCTTGGGCCGGGCCGAGGCGTTCGCGTATCACAACAAGGTGAGCCTCTCGGCGGCCGACGGGCTCGGGATGGGAGCCGGTTTCAGTATCGTGATCGTCACGCTCGGGTTGATCCGGGAGTTGTTCGGCAGCGGGGAGATCGTCTTCCTCGGCGCGCGGCTGCTCTCGTTCCCCGAGTGGTACCGGGCCCCCAACGTGCTCCTGCTCTTCCCGGGCGCGTTCATCGTGTTCGGGTTCATGGTCGCCGCGGCCAAGTGGTACAACCTGCGGACGGGCACCCGCATGGTGCAGACGTCCGCGCACTGCACGATCGAGGAGGGGGGTCGCTGATGGAGACGCTCCAGCACTTCGCGCTGCTGCTCGTGGGCGCGGCGCTCGTCAACAACATCCTGCTCACCCGCTTCATCGGGCTGTGCCCCTTCTTCGGCGTGTCGAACTCGATGGACACGAGTCTCGGGATGGCCGGCGGCGTGCTCTTCGTGCTCACGCTGGCGAGCTCGGTGACGTGGGTCGCGTGGAACCTGCTGCTCGACCCCCTCGGCGTGGGGAACTTCCTCTACATCCCCTCGTTCATCCTCGTGATCGCGGCACTCGTGCAGTTCGTCGAGATGTACCTGCGCAAAGCCATCCCCGCGCTGCACCGCTCGCTCGGCATCTTCCTGCCGCTCATCACGACCAACTGCGCCGTGCTGGCGACCGCGGTCGAGTCCGTGCGCCCGGGCTTCTTCAAGATGGGCATCGAGTACGGATTCGGTTTCGGCGAGGCGCTCGTCTACACCATCGGCGTGGCGCTCGGGTTCGGGATCGCGCTCATCAGCTTCGCCGCGCTCCGCGAGCGTCTCGAGGTGGCGCCCGTGCCCGAGATCATGCGCGGCACGCCCATGGCGTTCATCACCGCCGGACTGCTCTCCTTCGGCTACGTCGGCCTCGGCGGCCTGTTCGGACTCTGAGAGGAACCCCTTCGTGGACCTGTCGCTCATCATCAACGCGGTCATCGCGCTCAGCGTCATCGGCGTGGCCGCCGGCGCCATCCTCGCCGCGGCCTCGAAGAGGTTCCACGTCGAGGTCGACCCGCGCGTGGAACGCGTGCTCTCCGTGCTCCCCGGCGCGAACTGCGGCGCCTGCGGCAACCCGTCGTGCTTCAGCGCCGCCGAGGCGATGGTCGCCGGTGATCTGGCGGTGACCGCCTGCACCGCGGGAGGACAGGCGGTGGCCGACGGCGTGGCCGACGCATTGGGCGTGGAGAAGTGCGTGGTCGCCGCGATCGTCTCGGTCAGGCACTGCGGCGGCGGGCGCGCGGCGTCTCGTCGATTCGACTACTCGGGCGTGCTCTCGTGCAACACCGTCTCGCGGCTCGCCGGTGGCGACCTCACCTGTCCGGCCGGCTGTTTCGGCTACGGGGACTGCGCGCGGGCCTGCCCGTTCGACGCGATCGAGATCGATCCGCGTGGGCTGCCCGTGATCGACCTCGACCGCTGCACCGGCTGTGAGGTCTGCGTCCGCGAGTGTCCGCGCGGGCGGATCGGTCTGCTCGCCATGGAGCCCGAGGAGGGCGCGGTGGTGGTCCGCTGCAACTCCCACGACAAGCCCCGCGCCCGCAAGGACTACTGCTCGATGTGCTGCATCGCGTGCAAGAAGTGCGAGAAGGCGTGTCCCGCCGACGCGATCCACGTGATCGACCTGCTCGCCGTGGTCGACCACGACAAGTGCATCGCGTGCGGCATGTGCGTGGACGTCTGTCCGCAGGAGTGCATCGACCTGACGGGACGGATCGCCTTCGAGTCCGCCGTGCACCTCGACGGCCGCGGCCCCAAGGTCGACGGGTTCGCCCCCTCCGCCGAGGAGGGCGCGGCCCTTCGTAAAGGCGGTGTCGACGCGTGACGAGGGGCGACCTGCTCATCGTGATCGCCGTCGCCGGGTTCGCGCTGCTGGCCGTGCCGGTCGCCGGTGTGGCGCTCGTGCAGCCCGCCGAGGGCGCAGTGTTCTCCTCGCCGGCGGGCGAGACCCGCGTCGCTCTCGACGCGCCGGGTCGCTACCAGGTCGCGGGCGCGCGTGGCACCGTGACCTTCGAGGTCGCCGAGGGACAGGTGCGTGCGATCGCGGCCGAGTGCCCCGACGGCCTCTGCGTGAACAGCGGCGTCGCACGCCCCGGCCGGCCGATAGTCTGCGCTCCCAACGGCGTGAGCGCGGCGCTCACCGGCGGCGGGGCAGGTGAGCTCGATGCGGTCTCTCGCTGACACGGGACCGGGCAGACTGGCGGCCACCACCGCCGCGCTGCTGGCGCTCGCCGTGGTGCTCGGCTACCTCGAGGCCGTCCTCGTCCCCCCGCTGCCGGTGCCCGGGGTCAAGCTCGGGCTCGCGAACCTCGCGGTGATCGTCGCGCTCGTGCGCGTGGGCGCCGCGCGCGCCGCGTTCGTCTCCCTCGGCCGGGTGCTGCTGGTCTCGCTCGCCGTGGGGACGCTCGGCGGACCGGCGTTCCTGCTCTCGCTCGGCGGCGCGCTGGCGGCGTTCGTCGTGATGTGGGCGCTCTCCCTGCGGGCGACCTCGTTCTCCCCGGTGGGGTGGTCGGTCGCCGGCGCCGCCGCCCATGTGACGGCCCAGCTGTTCGTCGCGGCCGCCCTCGCCGGCTCCCCGGCGCCGCTGGCGCTCCTCCCGCTCTCGCTCGCCGCGAGCCTGCCCTTCGGCCTCGCACTCGGGTTCCTCGCCCGTACCGTCCTCTCCCGCCTCCCCGAGCTGTCACTGTCGGTCGCTGGTAGGTGAGGAGGTGGGCGCCGTGGCGCCACGCCTGATGAGGAACGCGGGCGAGGTCACTCCCCGCGAACAGGTGCTGTCCGGACGGCTCGACGCGGTCTCGGACGCCGCGTTGCTGTCGCTGCTGATCGGCGAGGACCGCGAGGAGCCTGGCCGCGCGCTGCTCGACCGGCATCCCGTGCCGGACGGCCTCTGGCGCGTCTCGGCCGAGGACCTCATCGGCCTGCCCGGGGTGGGGCCGGCCGGAGCCGCCCGGGTGCTGGCGTGCCTGGAGATGAGCCGGCGGGCCTCGGCGTGGCGGAGCGGCCCGAGGCGCACGATCTCCACGCCCGAGGACGTCGTGGACCTGTGCTGGCCGCAGCTGCGCGGGGCCGACCGGGAGCACTTCTGGTCGATCGCGCTCAACACCAAGAACCATCTCATGCGCATGGTCGAGGTCTCGGTGGGGAGCCTGAACGCCTCGATCGTGCATCCGAGAGAGCTCTTCAAGGAGGCGGTCCGCCTGTCCGCGGCATCGGTGGTGGTCGTCCACAACCATCCGAGCGGTGACCCGACCCCGAGCGGGGCCGACATCCAGCTCACCCGGCGCCTCGTGAAAGCGGGCGACGTCCTCGGCATCGAGGTGCTCGACCACGTGGTGATCGGTGACGGGGGAGAGCACGCGAGCCTGCGCGAGCTCGGGCTCATGTGAGTCCCGTCCGGCCGGTCGGCAGTGACCGCTCCGCCGTGGCACTCACAGCTGCGACAGCCGCAGCCGCGACAGCCGTCGGCGCCGCGACCGCATCCGCTGCCTCCACATCCGTAACCGCGCCGTAGGCTGCGCTCCCGAACCGCTGTGCTACACTTCTCCCGGGTCTTGTACCTGCGGTTCTCGGGAGAGGGCGTCCCGCGGACCGTTTCGGTGTGCGGTGCCATCGGCGCCGCTCGCCGGGCCGTCACGCAGGGTGGCGCGCCCCGCCCTACGAAAGGAGCAGGAGCGACCGTGTCGCTTATCGATATGTTCTTCAACTCATGGGGCGGCGACATGGCCGTCGACCTCGGCACCGCGAACACGCTCGTCTCGGTTCGCGGCCGGGGCATCGTGCTGATCGAGCCCTCGGTCGTCGCTGTCGAGAAGGACTCCAAACGCGTGCTCGCCGTGGGCATCGAGGCCAAGCGGATGCTCGGGCGCACACCCGGCAGCATCGTCGCGATCCGCCCCCTCAAAGACGGCGTCATCGCGGACTTCGAGGTCACCGAGTCGATGTTGCGCTACTTCATCAACAAGACCCGCGTGAAGCGGTTCCCCTGGCAGCCCAAGCCCCGCGTGGTCGTCTGCGTCCCGAGCGGCGTCACCGAGGTCGAGAAGCGCGCCGTCTTCGAGGCCACCATGCAGGCGGGCGCACGCCAGGCCTACCTGATCGAGGAGCCCATGGCCGCGGCGATCGGCGCGGGACTGCCGATCCAGGAGCCCACCGGCAACATGGTCGTCGACATCGGCGGCGGCACCACCGAGGTGGCGGTCATCTCGCTCGGCGGCATCGTCGTCGCGCAGTCGATCCGCATCGCCGGCGACGAGTTCGACGAGGCCATCACGCAGCACGTCAAGCGCGTGTACAACGTGCTCATCGGCGAGCGGACCGCCGAGGAGATGAAGTTCGAGATCGGCAGCGCGTGGCCGCTGCTCGAAGAGGTGGACGTCGAAGTCCGCGGGCGTGACCTGCTGACCGGCCTGCCCCGCACCATCACCATGGAGTCCGAGGAGATCCGCGAGGCGCTCGAGGAGCCCATCGCCGCGATCGTCGCGGCGGTCAAGGGCACGCTCGAGAAGACCCCGCCCGAGCTCGCGAGCGACCTCATGGAGTACGGCATCGTGTTGACCGGCGGCGGTGCGCTGCTGCGCGGCCTCGACGACCGCCTTCGTCACGAGACCGGCATGCCGGTCCACGTCTCGGGCAACGCGCTCACCAACGTCGTCGACGGTTCGGCCATGGCCCTCGAGGAGATCGACGCCCTCAAGAAGGTCCTCACCGGCGCAAGGTAGGGGGCCCGACCGGAAGTGCGGATCTCTCGACGTGAGAAGAGCGGCGGCGACGGGTGGCTTCTCGCCCTGCTCGTCGTGGCGTCCTTCGTGCTGATCACCCTCTACTTCCGCCAGGGCGAGGGCGGTGCGCTGAGCTCCGCCCGCGAGTCGTTCCACGCCGCGCTCGCGCCCGTGGGCAGGGCGGGGCAGGCGGCCACGTCGCCCGTGCGCGCGGTGGGTTCGTGGGTGAGCGACCTGACCGTCTCGCGCGCCGACCTCGAGACGCTCCGCGACCAGAACGCGCAGCTCCGGCAGCGCCTCGCCGAGCTCGAGGAGGCCCGGCTCGAGAACGAGCGACTCCGCGAGCTCGTCGGGTTCGTCCAGGCCCGGGAGCTCGACGCGCTCGGCGCCCGGGTCATCGGCAGGCCGTCGACCTCGTGGGAGGCGGTCATCGTCATCGACCGCGGCCGCGCCGACGGCGTCGAGGCCGGCATGCCGGTGCTCGCGGCGAGCGGGCTCATCGGCCAGGTGATCGAGGCGGCCGAGAACAGCGCGCGGGTCCGGCTCATCACCGACCAGCGCAGCGGGGTCGCCGCCATCCTGCAGTCGACCCGCGCCGAGGGCGTGGTGCGCGGATCGATCGACGGCGCGCTCTCACTCGACTTCGTGAGCCGTGAGACCACCGTGACCGTGGGTGACGTCGTGCTCACGTCGGGCATGGGCGGCGTCTATCCCCGTGGCCTGCTCGTGGGAGAGGTCGCGGACGTGCAGGTCGAGGACGCCGACCTCTTCCCGAGGATCAGGGTGCGCGGCGCGGCGACCCTCACCGGGCTCGAAGAGGTCGTGGTGCTCCTCTCGCCCCCGGCCGACACGCCCGCCGGAGGTGGCGAATGAACTCGCGGTTCCTGCCCGCTCTCGGCATGATCGTGGTGGCGATGCTGTTGCAGGTCGCGATCGCGCCCTACGTCGCGCTCGGCGGGATCGTCCCGAACTTCCTGCTGCTCGTGACGGTGACGCTCGCGCTCGTGCAGGGTCCGCGCGCGGGCATCGTCGGCGGGTTCTCGGCGGGGCTGCTCTTCGACCTCCTCGGCACCGCGCCCATCGGCCCGGCCGCGCTCGTCTTCTGCGTGGTGGGTTTCGTCGCGGGCTCGCTGCAGGCCAACACCTTCGCCGAGGGCTGGGCGCTGCCGCTCGTGATCCTCTTCATCGCGAGCCTCATCGCCGAGGTCTCCTACGGGATGGTGCTCGGCGTCCTCGGTGAGGGCGGCGTGACGTTCGGCGCGTTCTTCGGCGTGATGCTGCCGGGGGCGGTGTACAATTCTGGCCTGGCCGTGCTGGTCTATCCGTGGCTGGCGCGGTTCTTGCGGCAGGAGAAGCCGGTGACGACCTTCCGGCGTATCGGATAGCGTGCCCGCGCGCCCCGGCGCGTGGCGGTCCGCGCCGACCTCGACCCCGATGGAGCCGTATCTGTGGCGACCTACCGCGACGAACTGAGACCCCGCTACGCCGCGCTCGCCGCGGTGTTCCTCGGCGTGCTCGGGGTTCTGCTCGTGCGCGCCTGGAGTCTGCAGGTGCTCTCGGGCGACGAGTTCGCCGCGGCCGCCGAGAACAACCGGTTGCGCGAGATCCCCGTCCAGGCGCCCCGCGGGCGGATCCTCGACCGCAACGGGGTGCCGCTCGTGCAGAACCGCGCCACCCTCGGCGTGACGGTCGACGCCGCCTCGCGAGGCGACGAGGACCTGCTCTACCGCCTCTCGGTCGTGCTCGACATGCCGCTCGCCGATGTCGTCGAGCGGGCGTCGTCCACGCGCGAGGCCGCGCTCCAGCCGCGCCTCATCGCCGTCGACGTGCCGATGACCGCGGTCGCCTACCTCGCCGAGCACGAGTCGGAGTTCCCCGGCGTCGAGGTCTCCGTGGTGCCGGTGCGCGAGTACCCGAACGGCACGCTCGCCGCCCACCTCCTCGGCTACACGGGCGAGATCTCCCAGGAGGCGCTCGACTCCGGCGACATGGAGGGCTACGTCCTCGGCGACATCGTGGGCAAGAGCGGGGCCGAGCGGCAGTTCGAGTCGGTCCTGCAGGGCGAGAAGGGCTTCCGCCGCATCGAGGTCGACGCGATGGGCAAGGCCCGGACGATCATCGAGGAGGCCGAGCCGGTCGCCGGGAGCGACGTCAAGCTCACGATCGACATCGAGGTCCAGCGCGTTGCCGAGGAGGCCCTCGTCCACGCGCTCGAGGCCGCCCGGGCCGACGACTTCCGCAACGCCCGCGCGGGCTCGGCGGTCGCGCTCGACATCCGCACCGGCGAGGTACTCGCGATGGCGAGCGTGCCCACCTACGACCCCACGCTGTTCATCGGCGGGATATCGAGCGCGAACTGGGAGGCGCTCAACGCCAAGGACAGCGAGTACCCGCTGAACAACCGCGCGATCCAGGCGCTCTACCCGCCGGCGTCGACCTTCAAGGCGATCACCGGCATGGCCGGCCTCGAGCACGGCGTGACGAGCCTCGGCCACTCCTACTACTGCTCGGGCAGGTGGACCGGGCAAGGCGAGGACTGGGCGAAGTTCTGCTGGAAGCGCACCGGCCACGGCAGCGTGGGCTTCAACCGGGGCATCTCGGAGAGCTGCGACGTGGTCTTCTATGAGATCGGGATCGAGTTCTACCGACGGGGCAACGAGGAGATGCAGGAGTTCGCCCGCCGGTTCGGCCTCGGCTCGCGTCTCGGGATCGACCTGCCCGGCGAGGTGGCCGGACGGGTGCCCGACGCGGCGTGGAAGGCGGAGTGGAACCGTGACTACCCCGAGTACCAGCGCTGGCTGCCCGGTGACGACACCAACTTCGTGATCGGGCAGGGCGACCTGCTCGTGACCCCGCTTCAGATGGCCGGCGTGTTCGCCGGGATCGCCAACGACGGGGACGTCATGCGCCCGCACGTGCTCATGGAGGTGCTCGACTCCAAGGGCGAGGCGGTGCGCTCCTTCCAGCCCGAGGTCGCGTTCGAGACCGGCGCGAGCGACGCGTCGCTGCGCGCGGTCCACAACGCGCTCCTTCAGGTCACCGAGGGCGGCACCGGCACGAGCGCGTTCCGCGGGTTCCCGGAGCGGGTCGCGGGCAAGACCGGTACCGCCGAGGTCGCCGGACGCGACGACTACGCCTGGTTCACCGCCTACGCGCCCGCGGGCGACCCCCGCTACGCGGTGGCGGTCGTGATCGAGCAGGGCGGCGGCGGAGGCGCGGTGGCCGCGCCCGCGGCGCGCGAGATCCTCTCGGCGCTCCTCGGCCTGCCGGTCGAGCAGGTCCGTGCGACGGACGATTCGAGGTGACGCCGTGAGCAGGGTCGACACCTTCAGGAAGTGGGTGAACGCGCCTCTCGTGCTCACGGTGGGCCTGCTGCTCGTCTACGGCGCGGTGGTGGTGCGCTCGGCGACCGCGGGGTTCTCGGCCGGTGACGCGATGTTCGGCCGGCAGCTGTTCGGTATCGGGCTCGGCCTGGTGCTGCTCGTCATCGCGTGGGCCATCGATTACAGCAGGCTCGAGGGGTGGCTCGGTCCGCTCACGGTCGCGAACGCGTTGCTCATCATCAGCCCGCGCATCCCCGGTCTCGGCGCGCACGTCTCCGGGGCCACCGCGTGGCTCGAGATCGCGGGCATCCGGCTCTTCCAGCCCTCCGAGCCCGCGAAGCTGCTCACGATCCTGATCATGGCCATCGTGATCTCGCAGTACAAGGGTCGGATCGAGCGGTGGCAAGACGTCGCGCGTGTCATGCTCTACCTCGCCGTGCCCTTCGGGCTGATCCTGCTCCAGCCCGATCTCGGGACCGGCCTGGTCTTCATCGCCATCACGATGGGGATGCTGCTCGTGGGCGGGCTGAAGGCCCGCTGGTTCCTCATTCTCGCGCTCGCCGGAGTGGTGCTCGTGGGGGTGGCGTTCAAGGCGGGCGTGGTCGCGCAGTACCAGATCGACCGCATGCTCGTCTTCCTCGACCCGGAGGTCGACCCGCGCGGCGCGGGCTACAACCTCCAGCAGTCGCGCATCGCCATCGGCTCGGGCGGACTCACCGGCAAGGGGCTCGCGCAGGGCACGCAGTCCAACCTGAACTTCCTGCCCGAGCGGCACACCGACTTCATCTTCTCGGTCCTCGGCGAGGAGCTCGGGTTCATGGGGGCGGTGATGCTCCTCGGCCTCTATCTCGCGCTGCTGATGGTGACGCTCGAGATCTCGGCATCCGCGCGCGACCTGTTCAGCTCGCTCATCGCGGTGGGCCTCATCAGCATGTGGACCTTCCAGATCCTGCAGAACATGGGCATGACGATGGGACTCATGCCCATCACCGGTATCCCGCTGCCGTTCATGAGCTTCGGCTCGTCGTTCATGATCACCAACCTCGCGGGAACGGGTATGCTTCTGTCCGTATGGGCCAGGCGCCGGGTCGTCTGACGCGCCTGCCCGAGCCCGACCCGAAGAGGGGAGAGCCACCGATGGCCTTGCCGGTCAACGTCACCGCACTGCTGCGTTCCAGCTCCCAGCTCGCCGAGGAGCGCTCCAAGCCGCTGCGCCTCGCGATCGTGGTCGAGCCGGACGCGCCCGACGCGCTCATCGACGCGATGCGCGAGCGCTTCAAGCCCCACACCGCCAACGCCCGCCTTGAGATCGAGGTCTGCGAGCCCGACGCGCGGCTCGTGTTCGGCTCGGCGACCGACGCCGTGATCGGCGTGGTGGGGAGCGGGCGCGCCTGTATCGCACCCACGCTCGCCGAGGCGCGCGAGCGTGCGCTGCCCACCCTCGCGGTGGGGCTCGCCGAGAGCGGCCACGAGATCGCCGAGGCGGCGGGCAACCCCTACGCCGACAGCGTCGCCGATCCCGATGCGGACCGCGTGGTCGACGCCGAGGTCGCCTCATGGCTCGTCGAGCGTCTGCCCGGCAAGCGCCTCGCTCTCGCGCACAACTTCCCGTTCATGCGCTCGGCCGTGGCCGAGGAGGCCGTGAAGGCGACCGCGCTGCAGAACGGGCTCATCGGCGCGGTGGTCATCATCCCCGGCGCCGACATGCCGCTGATGACGCTCAATCAGGCCAAGATGATGCTGCAGATCGCGGCCGCCTACGGCGAGCACCTCGGCGCGGAGCGCGTGAAGGAGATCGGGGCGATCGTGGGCGGCGGGTTCGCGCTGCGCGCGGTCGCGCGGCAGCTGTTGACGGTGGTGCCGGGCTTCGGCTGGGCGGTCAAGGGCGCGATCGGCTACGGCGGCACGGTGGCCATGGGCAAGGCGGCGGTCGCGTACTTCGAGCGCGGCGGCGACCTCGGCGACATCACGCGCAAGGTCGTCGAGGTGCGCGACGCTGCGGTCGCGCGGCTGCGCTCCGACCGCGGGGAGCTGAGCCGCGCGGCAGGGGAGCTCGCCGCGCACGGGCCTGCCCTCGAGGCGCAGACACGCGGGTCCGCGCAGGTCCCGGATGCGTGATCTGCGGGCCCAGGTGGAGCGGCTGCTTCCCCGCGTCGAGCGTCCGGCGCGCTACATAGACGGCGAGTGGGGGGCGGTGCGAGGGCGGGAGGCGACCCATCGCACCGTGCTCATCTATCCCGACACCTACGAGATCGGGCAGGCGAACCAAGGTCTCGCCATCCTCTACGAGCGGCTGAACGCCGCCGAGGGGCACGTCGCCGAGCGCGCCTACGTGCCGTGGCTTGACATGTCCGCCGAGATGCGCGCGGCCGGGGTGCCGCTCTTCTCGCTCGAGAGCTGCTCGGCGGTGGCCGACTTCGACGTCGTGGGGATCACGCTGCCCTACGAGCTCACCGTCACCAACGTCCTCGAGACGCTCGACCTCGCCGCCATCCCGCTGCGCTCCGCCGACCGGACCGAGGGCGATCCGATCGTGCTCGGCGGCGGGCCGTGCGCCTACAACCCGGAGCCCGTGGCGCCGTTCTTCGACGCGATCCTCCTGGGCGAGGGTGAGGACGCGCTCCTCGAGATCGTGACCGCGCACGCCGAGGCACGCGCCGAGGGCTGCTCCCGCGCGGAGGCCCTCGTCCGCCTCGCCGCGGTCCCCGGCGTCTACGTGCCCGCGCTCTACGCTCCCGGCTCCGACGGGCGCATGGCGCCCATCGCCTCGGCCGGCGCGCCCGCGCGCATCGTCAAGCGCGCGCTCGCCGACCTCGGCGCGTATCCCGCCCCCCGCTGTCCGGTGGTCCCGTACATGGATGTCGTGCACGACCGTCTGACCGTGGAGGTCCTGCGCGGCTGCACGCGCGGGTGCCGGTTCTGCCAGGCCGGGATGGTCTACCGCCCGGTGCGCGAGCGCACCGCCGACGACATCGTGCGTGACGTGATGGCCGGCCTTGCCTGCACCGGCTACGAGGAGGTCTCGCTCACCTCACTCTCGAGCACCGACCACAGCCAGCTCGAGGAGGTCTTGCGGCGGCTCTCCATGCGCCTGGACGGGAGCGGCGTGTCGATCTCGCTCCCGAGCCTGCGGGTCGACGCCTTCAGCGTCTCGATGGCACGCCTCGTGTCCGGAGGGCGCAAGTCGGGACTGACCTTCGCGCCCGAGGCCGGCACGCAGCGGCTGCGCGACGTGATCAACAAGAACGTCTCGGAAGACGATCTGCTCTCCACCGTCACCCGCGCGTTCTCCGAGGGCTGGCGCCGCGTGAAGCTCTACTTCATGATCGGCCTGCCCACCGAGACCGACGACGACATCCGCGGCATCGGCGAGCTCGTCACGCGCGTGCTCGCCGTGACGCGCGAGGCCGTCCCGCCGGCGGACCGCGGCTCGATCAGGATCGGCGTGTCGGTCTCGACCTTCGTGCCCAAGGCGCACACCCCGTTCCAGTGGGACGGCCAGATCCCCGCCGAGGAGATCGCGCGGCGCCAGGAGGTGCTCCGTTCGGCGATGCCCCGCAAGGGGGTCGACCTCAAGTGGCACGACGCCGACGTCTCGTTCCTCGAAGGCGTCATCGCCCGGGGCGGGCGCGAGGTCGCCGACGCCATCGAGGCCGCATGGCGCTCCGGAGCGCGTTTCGACGCGTGGACCGAGCGGTTCGACCTTGGCGTGTGGCTCGCCGCGTTCGCCGAGGCGGGACTCGACCCGGCCGCGATCGCCTCGCGTTCCTTCGCGCGCGACGAGGCGCTGCCCTGGGCGCATCTCTCCTCGGGCGTCTCGGACTCCTATCTGTGGCGGGAGCGGGAACGCGCGGTGAGCGGCACGACCACCCCCGACTGCTCGTTCGACGGCTGCACCGGCTGTGATGCGTGCGGCGAGCTCGGGGTCGACATCGTGCTGGGGGGTGAGGCGCGTGGCGGCGGGTGAGTTCCGGCTGCGGGTCTGCTATCGCAAGACCGGCGTGCTGCGCTTCCTCTCGCACCTCGAGGTGATGCGCGCGCTCGAGCGCGGCGCGCGCCGGGCCGGGATGCCGTATGCTGTCACCAAAGGCTTCAACCGCAAGATGAAGGTCGCGTTCGGCCCGGCGCTCCCGGTGGGCACGGCGGGCGAGCGGGAGTACTACGACGTCTGGCTCACCGGCTACGTCCCCGCCGAGGAGGCCCTCGGCCGCCTGGCGGGCGCCATGCCCGCGGAGCTGGCGCCGCTCGAGGCGCGCTACGTCGACCAGCGGGACCCGTCGCTGACCGCGGCGGCGACCCTTGCACGCTACCGGGTACGGGTCGAGGGGAAGGGAGGAGCGGCGCACGAGCTGCACGAGGCGCTTGATGCCGTCGTCGGCGAGGGAACGCTCACGCGAGAGCACAAAGGCAAGACCAAGGTGTACGACCTCACCCGCAGCCTCCCGAAGGGGGCGGAGGTGACGTCGGACGGGCCGGACGCGATCGTGGAGGTCGCGGTCAGGATGGGCGATCATGGCTCGCTCAGGCCCGAGGTGCTCCTCGAGAACGCGCTCGACCGGATGGATGGCGATGGCGTCGCTCTGACAGTGACGCGCACGGACGTCCTGATCGAGACGGAGGACGGCCCGCGGCGCCCCATCTGACGGGAGCCGGGAGTGGCACAGATGGTTCGCGAGATGCTGATCTCGCACGATTCCGAAGAGACGAGGGTCGCGCTCCTCGAGGACCGCGAGCTCGTCGAGCTCTACGTGGAGCGGCCGAAGCGCTCGGTCGTTGGCAACGTCTACCTCGGCAAGGTGAAGGACGTGCTGCCTGGCATGCAGGCCGCGTTCCTCGACATCGGCCTGGAGAAGAACGCCTTCCTCTACGTTGACGAGATCGTCGCGCGCGAGGGGGAGTCCGCAGGCCCGCAACGCCGCGACATCGCCGGTCTGCTCAAGCCGGGCCAGGAGATCTTGGTCCAGGTGCTCAAGGACCCGATGGGCACCAAGGGCGCCCGGGTGACCACCGACGTGAGCCTGCCGGGGCGGTTCGTCGTGCTCATGCCCTTCTCCGAGTTCGTGGGGGTCTCGCGCAAGCTTCCCGAGGCCGAGCGTGACCGCCTCCACGCCGCCGTCGCCGGCCACGTGCCCGAGGGCGTGGGCATCATCGTGCGCACGGTCGCGCAGGGGGTGCCCGAGAAGGAGATCGTCGCCGACCTCGAGTTCCTGCTGCGCCTCTGGAAGCGCGTGAGCCACCAGGCCACCGAGGCGCTCGCCCCGGAGATCGTCTACACCGAGATGGACCTCGCGTTGCGCTTCGTGCGCGACGTCTTCTCCGAGGAGTTCGCGCGACTCGTGATCGACGACAAGGCGACCTACTCCAAGGTCGTCTCGTTCCTCAAGAAGGCCTCTCCGGGACTCGTGAAGCGGGTCAGCCACTACAAGGAGCGCGAGCCGCTCTTCGACGCGCGCGGCCTGCAGGCGACGATCGAGGCGTCGATGCGCCGGGTGGTCGAGCTTCCTTCGGGGGGATACATCGCGATCGACCCCACCGAGGCGCTGACCGCCATCGACGTCAACACCGGCCGGTTCGTGGGCCGCAAGAACCTCGAGGACACCATCGTGCGCACCAACCTCGAGGCGGTCGAGGAGGTCGCCCGGCAGCTGCGCCTTCGCGACATCGGCGGGATCATCGTGATCGACTTCATCGACATGGCCGAGGCCCCCAACCGCGCCGAGGTGACCCGCAGGCTCGCGGCCGCGCTCGAACGTGACCGCACCAAGACGCGCGTGACCGAGATGTCGCGCCTGGGGCTCGTGGAGATGACCCGCAAGAACGTCACCGACGGCCTCTTCAACGTCCTGACCGAGGCGTGCCCGCGTTGCGGGGGCGAGGGGCGGGTGCTCTCGGACGTGACGCGCAGGATCGCCGTGGAGCGCCGGATGCGCGAGCTGCTCAACTCCGGGCGCTCCTCGGCGTACCTGTTCGCGGTCGCGCCGGACACGTACGACCTGCTCATGGCGCCGGGACTCAACGTCGTGGCCGGCCTGAAGGCCGAGACGGGCAAGCGGGTGGCGATCATGCCCGAGGAGGGCCTGGAGCCCGCCGAGGTGCGAGTGGTCATCGAGGGCAAGGGCGGAGTGCTGCCGCGCGGGCTCGGGAAGCTGCGGTCGCGGTAGGGCGGGTGGGCGTGGAGGGGGAGGGCCGCAAGGGGTGCGGCGCGCGGAAGGAGTCCAGAATCATCCATCCGACGCACGAGAGGCGCCGCTCGTCGGATCGCCCGCCCGTTGAGCAGCTGCTGCGCGGTCATCGGTAGGTGAGGCGGCGCGTGCAGCGAATGAGGGTGGTAGCGTGACACAAGGGGATTCAGCATCGTGAGCTTGCCTTCGAGTACGAGTCGAATCGCATCGTGCTTGTGAGCGACCAGGCCGGACGCGAGGTCGCCTACGCCTACAGCGCCGTGGGCGACCTCGTCGCAGCCACCGACCTGCGTGGCGAGACCACCACCTACAATTACGACGCCGCCGGTCAGATGACCGCCATCCACACGCCGGCATCCGGCACCACGCCCTGGCTTCAGAACACCTACGATGCCGAGGGACGCGTGACCGACCAGCTCGACGTTTTCGGCAGTGAGTTCTCGTTTGCCTACGATGCCGAGGCTCGCGTCACGACACTCGACAACTACCGAGGAAAGACTGAGCTGCACGCCTTCGACAATCTCTTCCGCGCAACCGACCTGACCGACGGCGGCGGCAACACCATTTCGCGCACCTACAACGACCGCGGCCTGATCGCCTCGCTCACCGACGCGCGCAACCACACCACGCTCTTCGACTACGACACCGCCGGCAACCGCACGCGTGCGACCGACCCGCTCGGACACGAGCGCCGCGCCGCCTACGACGCCGAGACCAACGACATCCTGTGGTCCGAAGACGAGGCCGGTACGCGCACGACCTACAGCTACGACGCGGCCAAGCGCTTCTTGGAGCGCATCGCGACCCCGCTTTCCACGATCGACTTCGAGCACTACGAGTCCGGCCTCGTGAAGGCGACCACGCTCGCAGGCGCGACCACGTCGTTCGCCTACGACGCGGCCGGGAACTTGACGCTCGTCACCGACCCGCTCGGGCATGAGGCCGCCTTCGCCTACGATGCGGCGGGCAACCTCACCCAGAGCACCGACGCGCTCGGCACCACCACGGCCTTCACCTACGACGCGGGCGGCAACCTGCTTGCCGTCACCGATCCGCTCGGCGCGTGCGCGCACTTCACCTACGACCCATCCGGCAACCGCGCAAGCGCCACCGACGCGCGCGGTAACACGACCGCCTTCGCCTACGACCCGATGAACCTGCTCACCGGTGTGACCGACGCGCTTGGCAACGCGACCGCCTACACGTACGACCCCAACTACAACCTCGCGTCCGTCACCGACGCGCGCGGCAACACGACCGCATACACCTACGACGCCGCAGACCGCCTCGCCGCGCTCGCAAACCCGCTTAGCCACACGTGGACCTTCGAGCACGACGCTGCCGGAAACCTCACCAAGACCACCTATCCGGACGGCTCGCACGCAACCCGCACCTACACCGCCCGAGACGAGCTCGCCTCGCTCTCGCTCCCCACAGGCGAGTCCTACGCGTACGCCTACACGCCCACGGGCTGGCTCTCTTCGGTGACCGAGGGAACCGGGAGTGTGAGCGCGTTTCACTACGACGTGCTCGGGCGCCTCACCGCAGCCACCGACGAGCACAACGCAGCGCTCACCTCCGGCCACACCGTCACCTACGCACACGACGAGGCCGGGCGCGTGACGTCGATCGACATCCCTGCCGAGGACACCGCGCGCACCTACGCCTACGACCTCGCAGGCCGCCTCACCTCGCTCGACCTGCCGAGCGACCCGCAAGGCGCGCACACCGCCTATACCCACGACGCCGCAGGACGCCGCACGCAAGTCTCGCTGCCGGACGGCTCGGTTCGCGCCTATGCCTACGACGCCGCCGGCCGCCTCGCCCAGATCGCGGCCACGATGCCTTCCGGCGTACTCGCGCACACCTACGAGCGAGACGCCGCCGGAAACGTCACGAGAGAGAACGCCGAGCGCTACGCCTACGACGCCCTCGGCCGCCTCACGCAGTGGTACTCGCCCTCCACCGAAGCCACCACCACCTACGCCTAC
>JAUVXE010000012.1 GCA_030603745.1 Coriobacteriia bacterium
GGCGACAACGTCGAGCTGCGCGGTGAGCTCATCGCCCCGATCGCCATGGAGGAGAGCCTGCGCTTCGCCATCCGCGAGGGCGGTCGCACCGTCGGCTCGGGTCGTGTCACGAAGATCCTCAAGTAACCACCGAGGCACCCAGTCTCGTCTCTAAACGGAGGGTAGAAAGTTGGCGAACCAGAAGATCAGGATCCGGCTCAAGGGCTACGATCACGAGATCGTCGATCAGTCGACCAAGATGATCGTCGATACGGCCGGCAAGACCGGCGCGAAGGTGTCGGGCCCGATCCCGCTGCCGACGGAGCGCAATCTCTACTGCGTGATCCGCTCGCCGCACGTGAACAAGGACAGCCGTGAGCACTTCGAGATGAAGACCCACAAGCGGCTGATCGACATCCTCGAGCCCACGCCCAAGACGGTCGACTCGCTCATGCGCCTCGACCTGCCCGCCGGTGTGGACATCGAGATCAAGCTGTAGCTGACGCATGGAATCCCGCGCCCGGTGCGCCGGCGCGTGACGAGGATGCGGTCCGCTGGGACGCGGGCGCACGGTGCGCCCGACATCAAGGCCCCAAGACCGCACGGAAGATAGGAAGATGAAGATGGTAACGACGATCATGGGACGGAAGCTGGGCATGACCCAGGTCTGGAGCGAGGACGACAGACTCGTTCCGGTAACCGTCATCGAGGCAGGCCCCTGCGTGGTCAGCCAGGTGAAGACCTTCAAGCGCGACGGCTACGCCGCCGCCCAGATCGCCTTCGGCGACATCAAGGAGTCGAAGGTCAACAAGCCGATGAAGGGCCACTTCGACAAGGCGGGCGTTGAGCCCAAGCGCCACGTCGCCGAGGTCCGGCTCGACGAGGAAGCCACGGTCAAGCCGGGCGACACCCTGACCGTCGACATGTTCGAGGTCGGCTCGGCGGTCCACGTGACCGGCACGAGCAAGGGTAAGGGCTTCGCCGGCGTCATGAAGCGCCACAACTTCCGCGGTGGCCCCGGTGGCCACGGTTCGCACTTCCACCGCGCCACCGGTTCGGTCGGACAGGCCTCGACCCCGTCGAGGATCTTCCGCGGCTCGCGCATGGCCGGCCACATGGGCGACGAGACCGTGACGGTCCGCAACCTCGAGGTGGTCAAGGTCGACGCGGAGCAGAACCTCCTGCTGGTCAAGGGTGCGGTTCCGGGTGCGAAGGGCGCCCTGCTCACGATCCGGTCCGCCTAGGCGGCCGATCCGTTCCCGCACGAACCGTCTTCTCAAGGAGTAGAAACGATGGCAACGATAGAGATCAAAGACGCGAAGGGCTCGAAGGTCGGCACCGCCGACCTCGCCGACGGCGTGTTCGGCATCGAGCCGCACACCTTCGCCGTCCACCAGGTGGTCCGCAGCCAGATGGCCGGCCGCCGCTCGGGCACCCATGACACCCAGACCCGCGGCGAGGTCTCCGGTGGCGGCCGCAAGCCGTGGCGCCAGAAGGGCACCGGTCGTGCCCGCCAGGGAACCATCCGCGCGCCCCAGTGGAAGGGCGGCGGCGTCGTGTTCGGCCCGCACCCCCGTTCCTACGGGTTCAAGGTGCCGAACAAGGTCGTGAAGCTCGCGATGCGCTCGGTCCTCTCGGCCAAGACCGCCGAGGGCGCCCTGCACGTCATCGACGGGTTCGGGTTCGACGAGCCCTCCACGAAGCGCGCCGCCGACGTGCTCGCCGCGCTCGGCATCGAGGGCAGGGTCACCGTCGTCGTCGAGAACGATGACGTCAACGCCATGCTCTCGCTGCGCAACCTCCCCAAGGTGCGGGTCATCACCGCGTCCGAGGCGAACACGTACGACCTGGTGGACAACACCGCCGTGCTCTTCACCAAGCCGGCGCTTACCTGGCTCGAGGGGGTGCTGTCATAATGCACAACACCGATCCGCGTGATATCATCCTGCGTCCGGTCGTTTCCGAGAAGTCCTACGACCTGGTCGCACAGAACCGTTACACCTTCGAGGTCGACAAGCGCGCCTCAAAGCCGCAGATCGCCGATGCGATCCAGGAGATCTTCGGCGTGACCGTCGAGAAGGTGAACACCATGAACGTCACGGGTAAGCCCCGCCGTCTGCGGACGCGCGCCGGGAGGACCCGTTCGTGGAAGAAGGCCGTGGTCACCGTCAAAGAGGGTGACTCGATCGAGTTCTTCGAGACCCACTAGGGTCGCACTGCAGAACAGGTGACCGGGTACCCGCACGTCGCGGGATGGAGCCGCCCGGCACCGTGGTAGTCCGGCGTCGATGCCGCCGCATGTGAACGCCGCGTGCATGTCCCAGGCGGAACGGCAATCGGACGGAAGGAGAGATGATGGGACTCAAGAGATATAAGCCGACCTCACCGGGCCGGAGGTTCCAGACGGTGTCGGACTTCGCCGACATCACGACCTCCACGCCCGAGAAGTCGCTGCTCGAGCCGCTCCCCAAGAAGGGCGGACGGAACAACCGCGGTCGCATCACCACCCGTCACCAGGGTGGCGGGCACAAGCGCCGCTATCGCCGTATCGACTTCAAGCGGAACAAGGACGGCGTCCCCGCCAAGGTCGCGACGATCGAGTACGACCCGAACCGCTCGGCTCGCATCGCGCTCCTGCACTACCTTGACGGCGAGAAGCGCTACATCCTCGCGCCGCAGAAGCTCTCCGTGGGCGACATGGTCATGTCCGGCCCCGAGGCCGACATCAAGCCCGGCAACGCGCTGCCGCTGGCCGACATCCCCACGGGTACGGTCGTACACGCCATCGAGATGCAGCCTGGCAAGGGCGCCGCGATGGCGCGCTCGGCGGGCACCTCGGCCCAGCTGATGGCCAAGGAGGCCGGATACGCGATCCTGCGTATGCCGTCGACCGAGATGCGCAAGGTGCTGCTGACGTGCCGCGCCACCGTGGGCGCCGTAGGCAACGCCGAGCACGAGGGCATCTCGATCGGTAAGGCCGGCCGCAACCGCTGGAAGGGCGTGCGCCCGACCGTCCGAGGCACCGCGATGAACCCGGTCGACCACCCGCACGGCGGTGGCGAGGGCAAGAACAAGACCGCCGGTCGTCACCCGGTGAGCCCGTGGGGCGTTCCCACCAAGGGTCACCGCACCCGCAAGAAGGGCAAGGCCTCCGACCGCCTGATCATCCGCCGCCGCAAGAAGTAGCGTTCGGCCGTAGAGGGAGCTGGAAGTAGATGAGCAGAAGCCTGAAGAAGGGACCTTACGTCGAGCCGCGGCTGATCGGGCGCATCCACGCCATGAACGAGGCCGGCGAGAAGAAGGTCATCAAGACGTGGTCGCGTGCCTCGACCATCTTCCCGGAGATGGTCGGTCACACCATCGCGGTGCACGACGGCCGCAAGCACGTCCCGGTCTATGTCACCGAGTCGATGGTCGGTCACAAGCTCGGCGAGTTCGCGCCGACGCGTACGTTCCGCGGTCATGCGGCCGACAAGAAGGGCAAGAGGTAGAAGATGGAAGCGAGAGCTGTAGCACGCTATGTGCGGGTGAGCCCGCGCAAGGCCCGCCTCGTCGTCGACCTCATCCGCGGTAAGTCCGTGGAGGAGGCTGCGGCCATCCTCGCGTTCACTCCGCGCGCCGCTGCCGAGGTCGTCGAGAAGGTGCTGAACAGCGCCGTGGCGAACGCCGAGAAGAACCTGAGGATCAAGCGCGACGACCTCTACGTCTCCACGACGTATGTGGACGAGGGCCCCACCCTCAAGCGGATCCGTCCGCGGGCGATGGGCCGCGCGTTCCGCGTGGACAAGCGCACGAGCCACATCACCGTCGTCGTCAAGCAGCGAGAGGAGGCGTAGGCTGACATGGGTCAGAAGGTCTATCCCGTAGGACTGAGGCTCGGCATCACCGAGCAGTGGCGCTCCCGCTGGTACGCCGGCAAGGAGTACAGCGCGACGCTCGCCGAGGACCTCAAGGTCCGCGAGTACCTGAGCAAGCGTCTCCGTCGCGCCGCGGTCTCGAAGATCGAGATCGAGCGCAAGGGCGACAAGCTGTCGGTCGAGCTGGCCACGGCGCGCCCGGGCATCGTCATCGGCAAGAAGGGCGCCGAGGTCGATGCGCTGCGCAAGGACCTCGAGAAGATGACCGGCGCCACGGTCTCGGTGAACATCGTCGAGATCAAGCGTCCGGAGATCGACGCCAAGCTCGTGGCGCAGAGCGTCGCCGAGCAGCTCGAGGGCCGCGTGGCGTTCCGTCGCGCGATGCGCAAGGCGGTCGCCTCGGCGATGAAGAGCGGTGCCCTCGGCATCCGCATCCAGTGCTCCGGCCGCCTCGGCGGCGCGGAGATGGGTCGCCGCGAGTGGTACCGCGAGGGTCGCGTGCCGCTGCACACCCTGCGTGCCGTGATCGACTACGGCACGGCCGAGGCGCGCACCACCATGGGCGCCATCGGCGTGAAGGTATGGATCTATCACGGCGAGCTCCTGCCCGGTCAGGAGAAGCCGTCGCCGTCGGCCGAGCGTCCGCAGCGCGGCCGCCGGAACGACCGTGGAGGGAGATCGTAGAGATGTTGTTGCCCAAGCGAGTGAAGCACCGCAAGGTGCAGCGCGGGTCGATGAAGGGCATGGCCAAGGGAGGCACCGAGGTCCAGTACGGTGACTTCGGCCTGAAGGCCCTGGAGGCCGCGTGGATCACGAACCGCCAGATCGAGGCGGCTCGTATCGCGATGACCCGGTACATGAAGCGTGGCGGTAAGGTCTGGATCAACATCTTCCCGGACAAGCCGATCACCCAGAAGCCCGCCGAGACCCGCATGGGTTCCGGTAAGGGTAACCCGGAGAAGTGGGTCGCCGTCGTCAAGCCCGGACGCATCATGTTCGAGGTCGCCGGTGTGCCCGAGGAGGTCGCGCGTGAGGCCATGCGTCTCGCCGCGCACAAGCTTCCGATCAAGTGCAAGTTCGTGACCCGAACCGACAGTGGCGGTGAGGCATAGATGAAGGCGACAGAGATCCGAGACCTTGCCGACTCCGACCTCATGGAGAAGGTCAAGGAGGCCCGCGCCGAGCTGTTCAACCTCAGGTTCCAGCTCGCCACCGGCCAGCTCGACAACCCCGGTAGGATCAAGGCCGTCAAGAAGGAGATCGCGCGCCTGCTGACCGAGCTGCGTGCGCGCGAGCTGAGCGCGTCCCGTGACGCCGCGGCCTCCTGATGACGATGGAGAGGAACGTCATGAGCAACGAGCGCAACAGGCGCAAGACCCGCCAGGGCGTCGTCGTCTCCGCTGCCGGTGACAAGACCTGCGTGGTCAGCGTCTCCGAGCGGAAGCGCCACCCCCTGTACGGCAAGATGATGACCCACAGCACCAAGTTCCACGCGCACGACGAGGAGAACATCGCCCAGGTCGGCGACGTGGTGCAGATCATGGAGACCCGTCCGGTGTCCAAGCTCAAGCGCTGGCGCCTGGTCGAGATCGTGGAGAAGGCAAAGTAGCACCGCCCGTGCCGCGGAAGCGGCGCAGGACGGAACCGGTACGGAGGACGAGATGATTCAGGCAGAATCCCGGCTCAAGGTAGCCGACAACTCGGGCGCACGCCGGGTGCTGTGCATCAAGGTGCTCGGTGGCTCGAAGCGTCGCTACGCGCGCGTCGGCGACACGATCGTCGCCACGGTGAAGGAGGCCATCCCCAACGGCACCGTGAAGAAGGGCGATGTCGTCCGCGCGGTGGTCGTGCGCACCAAGAAGGAGTACAGGCGTCCGGACGGGAGCTACATCCGGTTCGATGAGAACGCCGCAGTGATAATCGACAACCAGGGCAACCCGCGGGGCACCCGTATCTTCGGCCCGGTCGCACGTGAGCTTCGCGACCGTCGCTACATGAAGATCGTCTCGCTCGCGCCCGAAGTCCTGTAAGGAGGATCGAGAAAGTGGCCAAGTCCATGACGATCCGCAAGGGCGACCGCGTGAAGGTGATCACGGGCAAGGACAAGGGCAAGGAGAGCCGCGTCCTGCGTGTGTACCCCCACAAGGAGCGCCTCGTGGTCGAGCACGTCAACATGATGAAGAAGCACCAGCGCCCGACCCAGCGCCAGCCCAAGGGCGGCATCCTGGAGAAGGAGGGCACCATCCACGTGAGCAACGTGATGCTGCTCTGCCCGAGCTGTTCGCAGCCCACGCGCGTCGGCCGCCGTCGCGAGGACGGCAACCGTGTACGCGTGTGCAAGAAGTGCAACAAGGACATCGACTAGTCGATGCGTGACGCCCGTCCCCGGAGGCCCCGGGGGCGGGGCACCGGGTCGGAAATCCGGTGCGGACAAGACAGACGGAGGTAGACCACAGTGGCACCCAGGTTCAAGGAGCAGTACCGCGCCGAGGTCGTCCCGGCTCTCATGGAGCGGTTCGAGTACGGCAACATCAACGAGGTCCCGCGCCTCGAGAAGATCGTCGTCAACATGGGCGTCGGCGAGGCTGCGGCCGACATCAAGCAGCTCGACGCGGCGATGAACGACCTCGCGATCGTGACCGGCCAGAAGCCGATGGTCACCCGCGCGAAGAAGTCCATCGCAGGGTTCAAGATCCGTCAGGGCATGCCCATCGGCGCGAAGGTCACCCTCCGGGGCGACCGCATGTGGGAGTTCTTCGACCGCCTGCTCTCGACCGCGATCCCGCGCATCCGCGACTTCCGCGGCTTGCCGGCGAACTCGTTCGACGGCCGGGGCAACTACTCCCTCGGCGTGACCGAGCAGCTGATCTTCCCCGAGGTCGACTACGACAAGGTCGACCGGGTGCGTGGCATGGACATCACGTTCGTGACGAGTGCGAAGACCGACGAGGAAGCGAAGGCGCTCATGGAGGCCTTCTCGTTCCCGTTCAAGCGATAGATTCTACCGGTCGGCACCGGACGCGGTGCCGCGGCAAGGAGGTTTCTGGTGGCAAAGAAGTCGATGATCGCCAAGGCGAAGCGTACGCCGAAGTTCGGTGTCCGTGCGGTGAACCGCTGTAACCGCTGCGGGCGTCCGCGAGCGTTCTACCGGCAGTTCGGCCTGTGCCGTATCTGCGTGCGTGAGCTTGCCAGCCGCGGCGAACTTCCCGGCGTCCGCAAGGCCAGTTGGTAGGCTGACGACGGAGGAGATCCCTCCGACAGGCGTATCGGCCACGGGCCGATACGAACCGTCGGGGCGGAGTCATCCCGGTCCATAGGAGGAACGAAAACATGAGCATGACAGATCCCATCGCCGATATGCTGACGCGGGTGCGCAACGCGAACTCCGCGTTCAAGTCCTCGGCGACCATGCCCTCCTCGAAGAAGCTGGTGGAGATCGCCCGCATCATGAAGGAGGAAGGCTACATCGAGGACTACCAGGTCACCCCTGGTGACGTCCAGGACACCCTCGAGGTGGTCCTCAAGTACGGCCCGAAGCGTGAGCGGACCATCACCGGCATCCGCCGGATCAGCAAGCCGGGTCTGCGCGTGTACGCCAAGAAGGACGAGCTTCCCCGCGTGCTCGGCGGTCTCGGCATCGCGGTCATCTCGACGTCCAAGGGCGTCATGACCGAGAAGGCCGCCCGCAAAGAGGGCGTCGGCGGCGAAGTCATCGCCTACATCTGGTAACGGACAGGACTAGGAAAGGAGGGACAGCCGTGTCTCGAATCGGCAAGCAGCCCATCCCGGTCCCGTCCGGGGTGGAGGTGAGGATCGACGGTTCCACCGTGACCGTGAAGGGCCCCAAGGGCGAACTCACGAGCACGTTCAACGAGGATATGGCGATCGTCCTCGAGGAGGGCGAGGTCCGCGTGACCCGTCCTTCGGACAATCGCACCCATCGGTCGCTCCACGGCCTGACGCGCACCCTGATCGCCAACATGGTGACCGGCGTGTCGGAGGGCTTCAGCAAGAACCTCGAGATCGTGGGCGTCGGGTACCGCGCCCAGCTCAAGGGGAGCGACCTCGAGCTCGCGCTCGGGTTCAGCCACCCGGTCACCGTGAAGGCCGAGCCGGGCATCACCTTCGAGGTGCCGGTGCCGACCAAGATCACGGTCCGCGGCATCGACAAGCAGCGGGTCGGCCAGGTCGCGAGCGAGATCCGCGACTTCCGGCCGCCGGAGCCCTACAAGGGCAAGGGTGTGCGCTACGAGGGCGAGTACGTCCGGCGTAAGCTCGGTAAGACGGCGAAGTAACGTGCGACCCGGCCCGAGCGGCACGGGTGAGACGAGGAGAGTAGTGAAGGCATGGAGAGACTGAAGGCGAAGACGGCGGGTCTGGCCCGCCGCAAGCGCAGGGTCCGGGGCAAGGTGAGCGGCACCGCCGAGCGTCCGCGTCTCCGGGTGACCCGCAGCAACGCCCACATCTACGCACAGCTCATCGACGACGTGGCCGGCCGCACGCTGGTGGCCGTCTCTTCGATCGACCCTGAGCTGCGCGGCGCACTGAAGAGCGGCGCCAACGTCGAGGCCGCGAAGGTCGTCGGCGAGGCACTCGGCCGCCGTGCGGTCGAGGCCGGTGTCGAGGAGGCCGTGTTCGATCGCGGCGGTCGCCTCTTCCACGGGCGCGTGAAGGCTCTGGCGGACGGTGCGCGTAGCGCCGGGCTCAGGTTCTAGGGAGGAGACGGTATGGCGCGCAGGGAACAGCAGGTTTCCGAACTGCAGGAGAAGGTAGTCTTCATCAACCGCGTCTCGAAGGTCGTCAAGGGCGGCCGTCGGTTCGCGCTGACGGCGCTCGTGGTCGTCGGTGACGGTGAGGGCAACGTCGGTGTCGGCATGGGCAAGTCCCAGGAAGTGCCGATCGCCATCCGCAAGGGCATCGAGGATGCCAAGAAGAACATGTTCAAGGTGCCGATCATCGAGACGACGATCCCGCACGAGGTCATCGGCCAGTTCGGCGCCGGCAAGGTGCTGCTCAAGCCGGCCGCCCCCGGTACGGGTGTCATCGCCGGCGGTCCGGTGCGCGCGCTCCTCGAGCTCGCCGGCATCAGCGACGTCCTGTCGAAGTCGCTCGGTACCGATAACGCGCTGAACATGGTCAAGGCCGCCGCCGAGGGGCTCAAGTCCCTTTCGAGCCCCGAAGAGGTCGCGCGTCGTCGCGGCAAGTCCGTGGGCCAGGTCTACGGCTGGGAGGAGTAGGAGTGAGCGCTGCAAAGACGACCGGCCGGATCCGCATCACGCAGGTCAAGAGCGTGATCGGTGCACCCGCCGACCAGAAGGCGACCGTGCGCGCGCTTGGTCTCAAACGGATCAACCACACGGTCGAGCAGGACGACACCCCCACGGTCAGGGGCATGGTCTTCAAGGTCAAGCACCTCGTGAGTGTCGAGCAGGTATAGTACGGTGCGCGCAGCCCGAACGGGCGCGCAGGCAGAGTCAGCCGGCGGCGAGCGGCCGGCACCGGCGGAACCCTCCGTCGGCCAGCGAACGAAGGAGTAACACAGATGCAGATCCACGACCTCTTCCCGGCCCCCGGGTCGCGCAAGCCCCGCAAGCGGGTCGGCCGCGGCCACGGTTCGGGTCACGGCGGTACGAGCGGGCGCGGTCACAACGGCCAGCTCTCGCGCGCGGGCGGCGGCAAGGGCCCGGGCTTCGAGGGTGGTCAGAACCCCCTCCACATGCGCCTGCCCAAGCTTCCCGGATTCAAGAACCGGTTCCGCACCGAGTACGCCGTGGTCAACGTCGCCCGGCTCGACGAGCGTTTCTCGGCCGGTGACGTCGTCGACATCGACGCCCTCCACGCCGCGGGCATCGTGAAGTCGAAGACCGTGCCGGTCAAGGTCCTCGGCGACGGCGAGATCACGAAGGCGCTCACGGTCAAGGTCGACCGCGCGTCCGGTTCGGCGAAGTCCAAGATCGAAGCTGCGGGAGGGACGGTCGAGACGCTGTGATCAACGCCCTAGCCAACGCGTTCCGGGTACCGGAGCTCAGGCGCCGGATCCTCTTCACGCTCTCGATCGTCGCGCTCTATCGCGTCGGCGCTCACATACCCGTCCCGGGTGTCGACCTGGAGCGGGTCCAGGACATCATCGAGGGGCAGGCCGCGCTCGGCCTGCTCAACCTCTTCTCCGGCGGCGCGCTGGAGAACTTCGCCGTGTTCGCACTCGGCATCATGCCCTACATCACGGCAGCCATCATCATGCAGCTGCTTCAGGGAGTGATCCCCAAGGTCGAGCAGTGGGCGAAGGAGGGTGAGGCCGGGCAGCGCAAGATCACGCAGACGACCCGCTACCTCACGCTCGCGATCGCGACCTTGCAGGCCGTGGCGATGCTCGGCCTGTTCCAGAGCGCGCTCGGCACGGCCGGCGTGACGCTCGACCTCGTGACCCGCGCGGTCATCGTCGTCACGCTCGTCGCGGGGACGGCTCTCATCATGTGGATGGGCGAGCTCATCACCCAGCGCGGCATCGGTAACGGCATGTCGCTCATGATCTTCGCGAGCATCGTCGCGCGGTTCCCGGCCGCCATCGTGCAGACCGTGCGCCTCGGCGACCTCGTGATGACGATCGCGCTGATGGTCATCTTCGTCTTCGTGGTCGCGGCGGTCGTCACGATCGACCGCGGGCAGCGCCGGATCCCGGTGCAGTACGCCAAGCGTGTCGTCGGCCGCAAGGTCTACGGCGGCGCCGGCACCTACATCCCGCTCAAGATCAACGGCGCGAACGTCATCCCGATCATCTTCGCCTCGGCAATCCTCTTCTTCCCGGCGCAGCTCGCGACGCTGACCGGGGTCGAGTGGCTGCAGGCCATCGGCAACTCGCTCGCCCGCGGCGGCCTGTACTACTTCTTCTTCGCCGCGCTCGTCATCTTCTTCACCTACTTCTACACCGCGCTGGTCTTCAACCCGATCGATCTTGCGGACAACCTGCGCAAGAACGGCGGGTTCATCCCGGGGGTACGTCCGGGCAAGGCCACGGTCTCGTATCTTGAGAAGACGATGAACCGCATCACGCTCCCGGGCGCCGTGTTCCTCGCGGCGATCGCGATCGCACCGACCGCGCTCTTCCGCGCGACCGACGTGACCGTGCTCGAGCAGTTCGGCGGGGCGTCGATCCTCATCATGGTGGGTGTCGCGCTCGAGACGATGACCCAGCTCGAGAGCCAGTTGAAGATGCGCCACTACGACGGGTTCTTCAAGTAGCCAGCGACCGACCGAGGAGGGAGCACGTTGATGAACATCGTTCTGCTGGGAGCGCCGGGTGCCGGAAAGGGAACCCAGGCCGAGAAGATGATCGCGGCATGGGGCATCCCCCACATCTCGACCGGTGACATCCTGCGCAAGGCGGTGGCCGACGGAACCCCCCTCGGCATGCAGGCCAAGGGTTACATGGACCGTGGCGAGCTCGTTCCCGATCTCGTCGTGATCGGACTGGTCAAGAGCCGCCTCGCCGAGAGCGACGCGCGCGACGGGTTCATCCTCGACGGGTTCCCCCGCACCGACGGGCAGGCCGAGGCGCTCGACCGAGCGCTTGGCGAGATGGGGATGAAGATCGACGCCGCCATCAGCATCGATGTCGATCGCGACGTCATCGTCCGCCGCCTCACCTCGCGCCGGACCTGCAAGTCGTGCGGCAAGATCTACAGCCTGCTCGATCCCACCGTCGATCCCTCGAAGTGTGCGGCGTGCGGCGGTGAGCTCTACCAGCGTGACGACGACACCGAGGCCACGGTGCGCAACCGCCTCTCGGTCTACGACCGCTCCACCGCTCCGCTCGTGGACTACTACCGCTCGAAGGGCATCCTGCACGCCATCGATGGCGACCGCCCCGTGGACACGGTCTTCGCCGACGTCCGCCGGATCGTCGGAAGGTAGTGCGCAGCGAGTGATCATCCGCAAGTCCGCGAGCGAACTCGAGCTCATGCGCACGGCCGGGCGCATCACCGCCCGCGCCCTGCGCATGGTCGGTGAGGCGGTCGCGCCCGGCGTGACCACGGCGGAACTCGACCGCCTCGCCGAGCAGGTCATCCGCTCCGCCGGCGCGGTGCCCGCGTTCAAGGGCTATCACGACTTCCCTGCGACGATCTGCGCCTCGCTCAACGAGCAGGTCGTGCACGGCATCCCCGGTCCGACCGTCCTGCGCGAGGGAGACATACTCTCCGTGGACGTCGGTGCGATCGTCGACGGCTACTACGGCGACAGTGCGATGACCTTCCCGGTCGGGGAGGTCGCGCCCGACGCCACCGCCCTGATGGACGCCACGCGGCGCGCGCTCGAGGCCGGGATCGCCGCGTGCATCCCCGGCATGCGCCTCTACGACATCTCGGCCGCGATCCAGCGGGTGGCCGAGGAGCCCGGCTACGGGGTCGTCCGCGAGTACGTGGGCCACGGCATCGGCCGCGCCATGCACGAGGAGCCGCAGGTCCCGAACTTCGGGCCCGCGGGCAAGGGGCCGACGCTGGCCGCGGGGATGGTCTTCGCGATCGAGCCGATGGTCAACGCCGGAGCCCCCGGGGTCCGCGCGCTCGACGACGGCTGGACCGTGGTCACGGCCGACGGATCGCTCTCCGCGCACTTCGAGCACACCGTCGCGGTCACCGAGAGTGGCCCGCTCGTGCTCACACTCGAATAGCGCCTGGACGGACCTGGGCAGGATAGGTATACTACCCATTTGCGGCTTCATGAGCTCGAGGAGGAATCAGACACCACGTGAGCAAGCGTGAAGACTCGATAGAGATGGAGGGCACGGTCGTAGAACCGCTGCCCAACGCGATGTTCCGTGTGGAGCTCGAGAACGGTCACAAGGTTCTCGCGCACATCTCGGGCAAGATGAGGATGCACTACATCCGGATCCTCCCGGGTGACAAGGTCGTCGTCGAGCTCTCGCCGTACGACCTCTCGAGGGGACGTATCACCTACCGTTACAAGTAGTGGTGCTCGACGCGCTCCGCGTACTGGACACGCCCGGAGGCGTGTCCGCGCGTGGGAGTGGGGTCACGAAGTAGAAGAACCGCACCTGCGGCTGGGTGTGCAGATAGATTCGTACCATGCCGAAAGGGTTTGAAAGATGAAAGTCCGACCTTCGGTCAAGAAGATGTGTGACAAGTGCAAGGTGATCCGCCGCCACGGGCGCGTTCTCATCATCTGTGAGAACCCGCGCCACAAGCAGCGGCAAGGCTAGGTAGGAAGGGAGCAGGTCTGTGGCCCGTATCTCAGGCGTCGACTTGCCGCGCGAGAAGCGCGTCGAGATCGGATTGACCTACATCTACGGCATCGGCCTCACGACTGCCAAGGCCATCCTGAGCGAGACCGGTATCGATCCGGACACTCGCGTTCGTGACCTGACCGAGGAAGAGGTCGTCCGACTCCGCGAGTCGATCGACCGCAACCTCAAGGTCGAGGGTGACCTGCGGCGTGAAGTCGGCCAGAACATCAAGCGCCTGATGGAGATCGGCTGTTATCGCGGTCTCCGTCACCGGAGGGGCCTGCCCGTTCGCGGTCAGCGCACCCACACCAACGCGCGGACCCGCAAGGGCCCCCGCCGCCAGATCGGCGCGAAGAAGAAGGGCAAGTAAGGTATGGCAGCCAAGAAGAAGACCGCCAAGACCCGCCTGCGCCGCAGCGAGCGCAAGAACATCGCGGTCGGTCAGGCTCACATCAAGAGCACGTTCAACAACACCATCATCACGATCACGGACCCGCAGGGTAACGTGATCGCGTGGCAGTCCGCCGGCACGGTGGGCTTCAAGGGTTCGCGCAAGTCGACGCCGTTCGCCGCCCAGATGGCGGCCGAGGCGTGCGCCAAGATCGCTCAGGAGCACGGGGTCCGCAAGGTCTCCGTCTTCGTGAAGGGTCCGGGTTCCGGTCGCGAGACGGCGATTCGCTCGCTGCAGGCGGCCGGGCTCGAGATCGCGAGCATCCAGGACCGCACCCCTGTTCCGCACAACGGCTGTCGGCCGCGCAAGCGCCGCCGCGTGTAGCATCCGGGAGGATCAGCGATATGGCACGTTATACCGGGGCGGACTGCCGTCAGTGCCGCCGCGAAGGAATCAAGCTTTTCTTGAAGGGCGACCGTTGCTACAGCGACAAGTGCGGTGTAGAGCGTCGTCCGTACCCGCCGGGTCAGGCGGGCAAGCGTCGTCCTCGCGACAGTGAGTACCGTATCCAGCTGCGCGAGAAGCAGAAGACCAAGAGGATCTACGGCCTGCTCGAGAAGCAGTTCCGGGGCTACTACGAGCTCGCGAACCGCCAGCAGGGCATCACGGGTGAGAACCTGCTCCGCCTGCTCGAGAGCCGCCTCGACAACGTCGTGTACCGTCTCGGCTTCGCCAAGTCTCGCGATGAGGCGCGGCAGGTCGTGCGTCACGGCCACATCACCGTGAACGGCCGTCGGGTCAACATCCCGTCGTTCAGGGTGCGACCCGGTGACACCGTCGCCGTCGCAGGGAAGTCCAAGGACCTCCTCGTCATCAAGACCTCGCTGATCTCCTCGGAGAAGATCGAGGTCCCCGGGTGGCTCGAGGTCGACATCGAGAAGCTGTCCGGCAAAGTGTTGTCCCTGCCCCAGCGCGACCAGATCGATGCGCCCGTCCGCGAGCAGCTCATCGTCGAGCTGTACTCGAAGTAGCGCACGGCACCGGACGAGCCAAGGAGGCTTCCTAGATGACAGAGTTCATGAGACCGCAGGTGACCGTGGAGCAGCTCGACGACCGTGTCGCGCGCTACACCGTCGAGCCGCTCGAGCGCGGCTTCGGCTACACCCTCGGCAACTGCATGCGCCGCGTGCTGCTCTCCTCACTGCAGGGGGCGGCCGCGACGTCGATCCGTGTCGAGGGCGTGCAGCACGAGTTCACGGCGATCGACGGCGTCCGTGAGGACGTCACCGATATCGTCCTCAACGTGAAGGGCCTCGTGTTCCGCGAGACGGGGGCCGGCGCCGCCGATGCGGTCGCCACGCTCGCCGCGAGCGGACCGGGCGTCGTGACCGGCGCGGACCTCAAGGTCCCCGCCGAGTTCGAGATCGTGAACCCCGACCACGTGATCGCCACGCTCAACGACGGCGCGAAGCTCGAGATGGGTATCCGCATCGGCGTGGGCCGCGGGTACGTCTCGGCGGACCGCAACAAGCGCCCCGAGGACCCCATCGGTGTGATCACGGTCGATTCGCTCTTCAGCCCGGTGACGCGCTGCACCTACGTGGTGGAGAACACCCGTGTGGGTCAGCGCACCGACTACGACAAGCTCATGCTCGAGGTCGAGACCGATGGTTCGCTCGAGCCCGGCGATGCCGTGGCCCGCGCCGGACGCATCATCGACGAGCACATGCTGCTCTTCACCGAGCAGGCGAGCACCGCTCTGGGCGACGACGGCGGGATCTTCAAGCCGCAGGAGGACGAGGGCGACAGCGTCCTCGACACGCCCATCGAGGAGCTCGATCTCACGGTGCGCTCCTACAACTGCCTCAAGCGGCAGGGAGTCAACACCATCGGCGCGCTCACCGAGTGCTCCGAGGCCGACCTGCTCAACATCCGTAACTTCGGCGCCAAGTCCATCGAAGAAGTGAAGGACAAGCTTCAGGCGATGGGCCTGGGCCTCAAGCAGTAGTAGGAGAACGCAGATCATGAGACATCTCAAGAAGGGCCGTAAGCTCGGCACCGATGCGAGCCACACCAAGGCGATGCTTCGCAGCCTCGCGGTCGCGGTGCTGGCGAACGAGCGCATCAAGACGACCGAGACGCGCGCCAAGGAGGTTCGCGGCCTCGTCGACAAGATCATCACCTGGGGCAAGCGCGGCGACGTCCACTCCCGTCGGCTGGCCATCTCGGCCCTCGGCGACAAAGAGGTCGTCCACAAGGTCTTCTCAGACATCGCGCCGCGCTTCGAGGGCCGCGACGGTGGCTACACCCGCATCCTCAAGCTCGGCCCGCGCAAGGGCGACGCCGCCCCGATGGTCATCCTGGAGCTCGTGGAGTAGTCGAGCCCCCGGGAGCCCGCACATCGTGGCGGAGGGCACCGTATCCGACGGGGAGGGTCTTGGTCGCTTCGGCCAGGCCCTCCCTGTTCGTTCGCCGAGCAGGGAGTCCCAGCAGGGAGTGGAGGGGTGAGTCGCCGATGATCGAGTTCGCAGGCGTGACGTTCGCCTACCCGTCGCCCGGCGGGGACGTCGTGGCGCTCCGCTCGGTCAGCCTGTCGGTCGCACCCGGGGAGAGCGTGGCGGTCCTCGGCGCGAACGGCTCGGGCAAGTCCACGCTCGCCCTGCTCGCCAACGGGTTGCGGCTTCCCCGGGAAGGTTCGGTCCTGGTGGACGGTATGGACACCAGTGACGGCGCGCACGTGTGGGACGTCCGCATCCGGGTGGGACTCGTGCTGCAGAACCCGGACAATCAGATCGTGGCGACCACCGTCGAGGAGGACGTGGCGTTCGGCCCCGAGAACCTCGGCGTGGAGCCGGAGCTGATCCGCGAACGAGTCGCGCGCGCGCTCGAGACCGTGGGGCTCGGGGGTCTCGAGGGACGAGAGCCGCACCACCTCTCCGGCGGCCAGCGCCAGCGGCTCGCCATCGCGGGCGCGCTCGCGCTCGAGCCGGCGTACCTGGTCCTCGACGAGCCGACCGCGATGCTCGACCTGCAGGGCCGAGCCGACGTGCTCGGCGTGCTCGACACCCTGCGCGAGCGCGGCACCGGCATCCTCCACATCACGCACCACCTCGCCGACGCCGCCCGCGCCGACCGCGTGGTCGTGCTCGACCGCGGGGAGGTCGCGCTCTCCGGCACGCCGGTCGAGGTGTTCGCCGAGGAGTCGCTCTCTTCACTCGGCCTCGCGGCGCCTCCGATCGGGGAGCTCGCGGACGCACTGCGGGCCGCCGGCGTCCCCGTCCCCGCCGCCGCCTACACCGCCGAGTCCGTGGTGGAGGCGTTGTGAGTCTCGGCTTCTCAGACGTGGGCTACATCTACGGCGACGGCACCGCGTACGCGACGCGCGCGCTCGGCGGGGTGACCCTCGAGCTGCCGCGGACCGGCCTCACCCTCGTGCTCGGCGCGACGGGGTCGGGCAAGTCGACCCTCCTGCGCCTCGCCGCGGGACTGCTCCTGCCCACCACCGGGTCGCTCACCTACGACGGGGCGCCGGTCACCGGCCCCCTTGCCACCGCGGCGCGTCCCGTGGGCCTGGTCTTCCAGTCGCCCGAGACCCAGCTGTTCGCCGAGACGGTCATCGAGGATGTCGCGTTCGCCCCGCGAAACCGCGGCCGCGCCGCCTCGGAGTCGCGTGCGGCGGCGGAGCGCGCGCTTCGGACCGTCGGCCTCGATCCCGCGAGCTTCGCCGACCGCTCTCCCTTCTCGCTCTCGGGAGGCGAGGCACGCCGGGTCGCCATCGCCGGCGTGCTCGCGATGGAGCCCGCGACCCTGCTCTTCGACGAGCCCACCGCGGGACTCGACGCCTCGGGCCGCCGCGCGGTCCGCGAGGTCGTCGCCTCGGCCCGCCGCGACGCGGGCGTGGTGGTCGTCACCCACGACGCCGAGGAGTTCCTCGGCGTGGCCGACCGCGCGGTGCTGCTCAAGGACGGCGCAGTGACGTTCGACGGCCCGGCAGCGACGCTCGTCGGGGAGCCGGACCGTTTCGCCGAGGCGGGCCTGCGGATGCCCGAGGTGCTGCGCGCCCAGGTGCTCGCGCGCGAGGCGGGCTTCCCGGTCGAGCGCTTCTCGGCCGACCCCGCCGAGGCGGCCGCCCTGCTCGGTGATGCCCGGGGGGCGAGCCGATGAAGGCGCGGATGCCCTTCGGCCAGTACGTGCCCGGCGACTCGCCGGTCCACGGTCTCGAGCCGCGCGCGAAGATGGGCCTCGTCGCCGCCTTCATGTTCATGCTCTTCGCGGTCGACGGCTTCGCGGGCCTGTCGGCCGCGGCCGCCATCTCCCTCGCCGCCGTGCGTATCGCCGACGTCCCGCCGCGCCTCGTCCTGCGCGGCGTGCGGGCGCTCTCGGTCATCCTCGTCTTCACCCTGCTCGCCCACGCGCTTCGCTGGAACCCGGCCACGGTCGCGCTCGTCCGGCTCGGCCCGCTCGCCGTCGACCCGTACGGGCTGCGCACCGGCGTGTTCTTCGCCCTCAGGATCGTACTGCTCGTGGTCGGCACCTCGCTCCTCACGCTCACGACCTCCCCGGTGCGCCTCGCCGACGGGCTCGAGCGCCTCATGCGGCCCCTCGAGGCGGTGCGTTTCCCGGCGGGCGAGGTCGCGATGATGCTCACCGTCGCGCTCCGCTTCATCCCCACCACCGCCGAGGAGGCCGAGAAGGTGATCGTCGCCCAGGTCGCCCGGGGGGCGCGCTTCGACCGCGGCGGACCGGTCGCGCGGGCGCGCGCGTACGTGCCGGTGCTCGTCCCGTTGTTCGTGGGGCTCTTCCGGCGTGCCGACGAGCTCGCGACGGCGATGGAGGCCCGGTGCTATCGTGGGGGCGAGGGGCGCACCCGGATGCGCGAGAGCGTGATCGGGCCCGGTGACTGGGGTGCGCTCCTCGTGGCCGGTTCGCTCATGATCGCCGTGGGGGTGTTCTTCTAGATGCCGGTCGGCCCGGACGCAGCGGCGGACGCACGCGCCACCTACGCGCTCACCGTGTCCTACCGCGGCGCGCCCTTCTCCGGCTTCGCCCGGCAGCCGGGGCTCGACACGGTGCAGGGCCGGATCGAGTCCGCGCTCGCCATCGCGCTCCGCGAACCCGTCGAGACCACCGGCGCGGGACGGACCGACGCGGGCGTCCACGCGCTCGGCCAGGTCGTCTCGTTCGAGGTCGCGGGCGCGGCTCCCGACCCGGCGGCGCTGCTCCGGTCCCTCAACGCCCTCGTGGGCGGCGGCGTGACGGTCACCGGTGTCAGGCGCGCCGTCCCGGGCTTCTCGGCCCGCTTCGACGCCGAGTCACGCGAGTACCGCTACCGGATCGTCGACGGCCCGGTGCCCCCGCTCTTCCTCGGCGAGCTGGCGTGGTGGGTCCGCGCCCCGCTCGACCTCGGCGCGATGCGACAGGCCTCGGCGGCGCTCCTCGGCGAGCACGACTTCGCCTCGTTCTGCGTGACCGAGAGCGCACGGGGGAAGCGCACGCACCGTCGGCTCGACGTGCTCGAGATCACCGCCGAGGAGGTCCTCGGCGAGCGGTGCGTGACGGTGCGGGTCGTGGGCAACGCGTTCCTGCACTCGATGGTGCGGGTGATCGTCGGCTCGCTCGTCGAGGTGGGGACCGGGAGGCGGGAGCCCGGATGGCTCGCCGAGGCCCGGGCCGCCTGCGACCGCGCGGCGGCCGGACCGACCGCTCCCGCCCACGGGCTCACGCTGTGGCACGTCGCGTATCCGGGGGAGTGCTGGCTGTAGGGGGCCGCGGCCCGCTCGCCCGGCGGTCGTCTGGGGACCCTTCGGATGGACACGCCCGGGTGCGTGGCTTGGTTGACAGTCCGGTGGCCGCTGGCTAGAGTGTAAGGGTTCGCTTCTAGGCCCCGTGAAACCTAGGAACAGGGAACACACCGCATATCAGCTCGTTTGGAGGACCATTGAAGACCTACCATGCCAAGCCCGGCGAGGTGGAGCGCGAGTGGCTCGTGGTCGACGCCACCGACATGGTGCTGGGCCGGCTCGCCAGCCAGGTCGCACAGATCCTCAAGGGGAAGCACAAGCCGCAGTACACTCCCCACGTCGACACCGGTGACTTCGTCATCGTCGTCAACGCGTCGAAGATCCGCCTGACCGGCAACAAGATGACCGACAAGTTCAAGTACCGCTACAGCGGTTTTCCGGGCGGCCTCAAGGAGGTCCCGATCGCGACCCTGCTCGAGAAGCGTCCCGAGCGCGTGATCGAGATGGCCGTCAAGGGCATGCTGCCCAAGAACACCCTGGGCCGCGCGATGGGCAAGAAGCTCAAGGCCTACGCCGGTCCTGAGCACCCGCACGAGGCTCAGAAGCCCCGCGAGATCACCCTGGAGGGTTAGCGAATGGCTGAGAACAAAGCTGTCTACCGCGGCACCGGCCGCCGTAAGACCTCGGTCGCCCGTGTCCGCCTCACGCCCGGCACCGGTGTCGTGACCGTCAACGGCAAGCCTGCCGCCGACTACTTCGGCCGCGAGGCGCTCGCGACCTACGTCGAGGCGCCGTTCCGCGCGACCGAGACCACCGGCCGCTTCGACGTCATCGCGTCGATCCACGGCGGCGGCGTCACCGGCCAGGCGGGTGCGCTGCGCCACGGCATCTCGCGCGCGCTGCTCGAGGCCGGCGACGAGTACCGCGGCGATCTCAAGCGCGCCGGGCTGCTCCGTCGTGACCCGCGTATGGTCGAGCGCAAGAAGTACGGCCTCAAGAAGGCTCGCAAGCGCCCGCAGTTCTCCAAGCGCTAGTCGTTCGCGAGGACATCACTGGGATCCGGACAGGGCCCGCCCTCGTGGCGGGCCCTGTGCTTTGACGGGAGGACCACCTATGACCCGCCTCTTCGGCACCGACGGTGTTCGCGGCATCGCGAACACCGACCTGACCCCCGAGCTCGCGTTCCGGCTCGGCGAGGCCGCCGGCCACTTCCTCGGCGACAAGGGGCGGGGCAGGATCGTCGTCGGCCGCGACACGCGCCGCTCGGGGGACATGTTGGAGGCCGCGCTCGTGGCGGGCATCTGTTCTGGCGGGGCCGACGCGCTGCTCGCCGGCATCGCACCCACGCCGGCGGTCGCCTACCTGACCCGCGCGCTCGGCGCCGACGGTGGCGTCGTGATCTCCGCGTCGCACAACCCGGCGGCCTACAACGGCATCAAGTTCTTCAGCCGGGAGGGTCTCAAGCTCCCCGACGACCTCGAGGACGAGATCGAGGCGTTCACCCTCTCCGAGCGTGACTGGGAGCGTCCGCAGGGCGAGGGCGTGGGTCGCGTCCGGCACCTCGCCGACGGCGTCGCCCGCTATATCTCGCACGCCATCGACACGATCGAGCACGACCTCACCGGCATGACCATCGCGGTCGACTGCGGGCACGGCGCCGCCGCGGTCGCGACCCCGCAGGCGCTTCGCGAGCTCGGCGCCGAGGTCATCACGCTCAACTGCGAGTGGAACGGCATGGACATCAACGACGGGTGCGGCTCGACCGACCTCACGCACCTCTCCGAACTGGTCCGCACCCACCGGGTCGACCTCGGCATCGCGCACGACGGCGACGCCGACCGGGTGATCGCCGTCGACGAGAAGGGCGACGAGGTCGATGGTGACGTCATCATGGCGGTCTGCGCTGCGATGATGAAGGAGCGCGGCGAGCTGCCGCACGACACGATCGTCAGCACGGTCATGTGCAACCTCGGCCTCGAGGTCGCCATGCGCGAGCGGGGCATCACCGTGATCAAGACCAAGGTGGGCGACCGCTACGTGCTCGAGCAGATGCAGGCCTCCGGCGCGGTGCTCGGCGGCGAGCAGTCGGGCCACATCATCTTCATGGAGCACAACACCACCGGTGACGGACTCGTGACCGCGCTGCAGGTCGCCCGCGCGGTGCGCGCCTCCGGCCGGCCGCTCTCGGAGCTGCGTCAGGTGATGAGGCGCTACCCGCAGGTCCTCGTGAACGTCCCGGTCACGGACAAGGGCCGCCTCGGCGTGAGCGCGGCGGTCTCCTCGGCGATCCACGAGGCGGAGCAGGAGCTCGGCGACACGGGCCGAGTGCTGGTGCGCGCCTCGGGCACCGAGCCCATCGTGCGCGTGATGGCCGAGGCCGAGAGCGAGGAGGCGGCGCGCGCCGTGGTCGACCGTCTCGTGGAGGTCGTCAGGGCCGAGTTGGGGTAGGAACCTCCCATGGACGACTACATCGCGGTCATGGAGAGCGATCTGCTGGAGGACGGGGAGATGACCGCCGTGGTCGTCGACGGTCACGACCTGCTCGTTGCGCGGGTCGACGGCCGGTTCCTCATCACCGACGAGCGCTGCCCCCATCTCGGCGGGCACCTGGTGAAGGGCGAGCTGACGGGCACGGTCGTCCGCTGCCCGCGCCACGGCTCCGAGTTCGACCTCGCCGACGGACGCGTGCTCCGGTGGACGGGGTTCGACGGCGCGGCGGCCTCGATCGCGGCGCTCGTGCGCCATCCGCGCCCGCTGCGCACCTACGAGGTCGAGGTCCGCGACGGCACGGTCTGCGTCGGCCCCGAGCGCACGCCGCCCGCCCCCGCCCGGCCGTGACCCTCCCGTAACCGCCGCCGCGGCCGCACCCTGGTATAATCCCCGGCAGACGGCCGAGCCCGGGCCTTCGAAGCGGCCCCTCGCGGCGTCGTGCCGCGCACATCCCCGAACTGTGACGCCACGCGGGCGTGGCGCGTGAAGAAAGGTCCGACCCATGTGTGGAATCGTTGGCTATGTGGGACCCCGCCAGGCGAGTGACGTGCTCCTCGGCGGGCTGGCGAGGCTCGAGTACCGCGGCTACGACTCGGCGGGTGTCGCGATCATGGCCGAGGACGGCGTGCGCGTGGTGCGACGGCTCGGCAAGCTCGTGAACCTCTCCGGCGTGATCGAGAGCGAGCCCGTGCCGGGCGGGGTGGGCATCGGGCACACCCGGTGGGCGACCCACGGACGGCCGAGCGAGGAGAACGCCCACCCGCACGCCGACTGCACCGGGCGGATCGCGGTGGTCCATAACGGCATCATCGAGAACTACGTCGAGCTGCGCGAGGAGCTCGCGGCCACCGGCCACGTGCTGCGCTCGGAGACCGACACCGAGGTCGTCGCGCACCTCGTCGAGAGCTACTACACCGGCGACCTTGCGGCGGCGGTGACCCGAACGGTCGCCCGCCTCGATGGCAGCTACGCGCTCGGCGTGGTCCACGCCGACCATCCTGACACGGTCGTGGCCGCCCGCAAGGACTCGCCGCTCATCATCGGCCTCGGCGAGGGCGAGAACATCGTCGCGAGCGACATCCCCGCGGTTCTCGAGTACACGCGCGACGTGCTCGTGCTCCACGACGACCAGGTCGCGACGGTGAGCGCGGGCGAGGTCGTGGTCCGCGACGGGAGCGGCGAGGTCGTGGCCGACCCCGAGCTCATGCGGGTCGACTGGGACCTCGACGCCGCGGAGAAGGGCGGATACGAGGACTTCATGCTCAAGGAGATCTTCGAGCAGCCCACGGCGATCCGCGAGACGCTCCGGGGCCGGATGGGCGAGGACGGCGAGATCCAGCTCTCCGAGCTCGACATGACTCCGGAGCAGGTCACCGCTATCGACCGCGTCTTCATCATCGCCTGCGGCACGTCCTACCACGCCGGCATGGTCGCCAAGACGCTCATCGAGCAGTGGGCGCGCATCCCGGTCGAGGTCGAGGTGTCGAGCGAGTTCCGCTACCGCGACCCGATCGTCGACGACGAGACGCTCGTCGTGGCGATCACGCAGTCCGGCGAGACCGCCGACACGCTCGCGGGCGTGCGCGAGGCGCGCGAGCGGGGCGCCAAGGTCATCGCGATCACGAACGTGGTGGGCAGCCGGGTGACCCGCGAGAGCGACGGCGTGATCTACACGCACGCCGGCCCGGAGATCGGCGTGGCGGCGACCAAGACCTTCACCGCCCAGATCGCCGCGCTCTACGTGCTCGCACTCAAGCTCGCCCAGGCCAAGGGCACCCTCTCCGACGAGCGCGTCGAGAGCCTCTGGCTCGAGCTCTCGAACATCCCCGACGTGGTCGAGGCGATCCTCGCCGACCTCGACGGCCTCAAGGAGTGCGCCGCCGAGTACACCGCCGCGTGCTCCTCGCTCTTCCTCGGCAGGGGGATCGGCGTGCCTATCGCGATGGAGGGGGCGCTCAAGCTCAAGGAGATCAGCTACATCCACGCCGAGGCGTACGCAGCGGGCGAGATGAAGCACGGGCCGATCGCGCTCATCACCGAGGAGGTCCCCGTGGTGGTCGTCGCCACGCAGGGGCACACGTACGAGAAGGTCGTGAGCAACATCCAGGAGGTCCGCGCGCGCGGCGCGCACATCATCGCGGTCGCGACGCACGGCGACGACGAGATCACGCGCCACGCCGAGCACGTGCTGCGCGTCCCGGCGACCTCCGAAGTGCTCTCGGCGATCCCGGCGACCGTTCCGATGCAGCTGCTCTCCTACTACATCGCCAAGGCACGCGGCTGCAACGTCGACCAGCCCCGCAATCTCGCGAAGTCCGTGACGGTGGAGTGACCGTGCCGGTCACGGGCCTCGGGGTCGATATCGTCGAGATCGAGCGGATGCGCCGGGCGCTCGAGCGGCGCCCGCGGCTGCGCGAGCGCGTGTTCTCCGAGGCGGAGCGCGCGTACTGCGAGGCGCGCAAGAAGCCCGAGATCCACTACGCGATGCGCTTCGCGGCCAAGGAGGCCGTGCTCAAGGCGCTCGGCACGGGCTTCACCGGCATGCGCTTCACCGACGTCGAGGTCGTGCGCGACGAGCGCGGCCGCCCTCGGCCGCACCTCACCGGGCGGGCTGCCGAGGTCGCCGCGGAGCGCGGCATCGTCGAGATGCACCTCTCGCTCTCCTTCACGCACTCCACGGCCGTCGCCTCGGCGGTGGCCATCACCGAGGAGTGCCGCCCGCACGCTCCCGAGGTCGCGCCCGACCCCCGCGCGGAGCTCGCGGCCTCCTTCAAGGAGGCGCGCGCGCTGCTCGACGAGGTCGAGGTGGGGGATACTCCACAGGAGACGTGACGCCGCGGGCCGGATGACGCCCGCTCGACGACGACGGGAGCAGGGCTGTGATCCACGCACTGACCGCCGCAAGCGCGCGTGCCGCCGAGGAGCGCGCGGTCGAGGCGGCCGCGGTCACCCTCGGCGAGCTCATGGAGCGGGCCGGGACGCAGCTCGCCGCCGAGGTCGCCCGCCGCGCGCCCTACGGCGAGGTCGCGGTGCTCGCGGGACGAGGCAACAACGGTGGCGACGGCTGGGTCGCGGCGCGCGAGCTCGCGCTCGCCGGCCGTGACGTGCGGGTGGTGACCCCCGGCGACCCCGACGAGCTCGAGGGCCTCTCCGCCGGGGCCGCACGGTCCGCGGTCGAAGCGGGCGTGACGGTGAGGGTCGTCGGCGACGAGCCGCTTGAGACCGACACGTTCCGGGGCGCGGCCGCGATCGTCGACGCGCTGTTCGGCATCGGCTTCAGCGGCGAGGTCCGGCCGCCCTACGCGACCTGGATCGAGGCGGTGAACGCGGCTGACGCGCTGGTCGTCTCGGCCGACGTGCCCTCGGGGGTCGACGCCTCCACGGCCGCGGTGGGAGAGCACGCGGTCCGTGCCGACGTCACGGTGACCTTCTCGGCGCCCAAGGTCGGCACCGTCCTCTATCCGGGCGCGGAGTTCGCCGGCGAGCTGATGGTCGCCGACATCGGGATCGGTTGGGAGCTCCTCGGCGAGCCCGGCGACCCGGAGATCTGGGACGCCGAGGACTACCGGACGCTGCTGCCGGTCCCCGAGCCCGAGGCGCACAAGAACTCGCGCGGCCGGGTGCTCGTGGTGGCCGGTTCCGGCGCGTTCCCCGGCGCGGCGGCGCTCGCGGCGATGGGAGCCCAGCGCATGGGGGCCGGGTACGTGACCGTGGCGGTCCCCGAGTCGGTCGTGGGGGTGCTGCAGGCAAAGCTCACCTCGGCGGTGGTGATGGGGCTGCCCGAGAACCCGTCGCGGACCGTCGCGAGCAAGGTCATCGACGCGGTACTCGACATCGCGCGGGAGTTCGACGCGGTCGTGCTCGGGCCCGGGATGACCGTAGCCCACGGCGCGGTGCACGTCGCGCGCGCGCTCGTGAGCGAGCTCGACGTCCCGCTCGTGGTGGACGCGGACGGCCTCAACGCGCTCGTCGAGGCGGTCGGGACGATCACCTCGCGCACCGCGCCCACCGTCATCACCCCGCACCCCGGCGAGCTCGCCCGGCTGCTCGAGACCTCGCCCGCGCAGGTCCAGGCGGACCGCATCGGGTACGGCCGCGAGCTGAGCGGGCCGCGACTCGCCTGCGTGCTCAAGGGCGCGCGCACGCTCGTGTCGGGCCGGGGACGCCAGGTCGTCACCGTGGCGGGTAACCCGGGGCTGGCGACCGCCGGCACCGGCGACGTGCTCGCCGGCATGATCGGCGCGCTGCTCGCCCAGGGCCTCGAGCCGCTCGAGGCCGGCGCGCTCGGCGCGTACCTGCACGCCCGGGCGGGAGACCACGCGAGCGCCGACCTGACCGCGCTCTCCGTGCTCGCCGAGGACATCCCGGCGTATCTCCCCGGCGCGATCCGGGAGTTGGACGGTACAATCTGACCCACGCCGACCGGCGATGCGGTGAGGTGGCCACGAGGAAGGACTGCGAGATGTCTGAGATGACCGTACGGGAGATCATGACGGCCGACCCCGTCACCGTGACGCCCGAGATGAGCGTGACCGAGGCGGCGCGGCTGATGGTCGACCGGGGCTTCGGCGCCCTGCCGGTGCTCGAGGGCGACCGGCTCATCGGCATCGTGACCGAGGGCGACCTGATCATGCAGGACGTCAAGCTCGAGTTCCCGACCTATCTGCACCTGCTCGACGGCTACATCCTCTACCCCCCGGCCACCGCGCGCTTCGAGAGCGAGCTCAAGAAGGCGGTCGCGGCGACCGTGCGCGACGTCATGACCGCCGATCCCATCACCGTCGAGGCGGACTCCTCGGTCGAGGACGCGGCGACGCTCCTCGTGGAGCGGGACGTCAGCCGGCTTCCGGTGCTCGACGCCGGCCGCCTCGTGGGGATCGTGAGCAAGCGCGACGTCGTGCGCTCGCTCGTGTCGGGCGAGGAGTAGCGGGATGGGCCGCGACCGTGCCGCCGGGGTCGAGGTCGACCGGGGCGCCATCGAGCACAACGTGCGGTCGCTCAAGGCGCTCACGCGTCCCGGCACGCTCTTCATGGCGGTGGTCAAGGCCGACGGCTACGGGCACGGCGCCCTCGAGGCGGCCCGCGCGGCGCTGCGCGGCGGGGCGGACCGCCTCGGCGTGGCGACGGTGGCCGAGGCGATCGAGCTGCGTGACGCGGGGCTGAGCACGCCGCTGCACGTCCTCTCCGAGCCGCCCGCCGAGACGGCCGAGACGCTCATCGCCCGCGACATCGTCCCCACCGTGACGACCCGGGAGTTCGCGGGCGCGCTGGGCAGGGCGGCGGCCGTGCGCGGGGTCGACGCGCGTTATCACCTCAAGATCGACACCGGCATGAACCGCATCGGCGTGCGCGCCGAGGAGGCACACCTCGTGGCGAGCGCGCTCCACGGGTTCCCGGGCCTGCGCCTTGAGGGCGTCTTCACGCACTTCGCGACCGCCGACGTGCCCGGGGACTGGGACTTCGACGACCAGCTGCGCCGCTTCCTCGAGGCGGTCGCGCGCATCCGGTCCGAGGGCGTCGACCCCGGGATCGTGCACGCGTGCAACAGCCCGGCTACGATGCTCCACCCCGAGGCGTACCTCGACATGGTCCGCTGCGGCATCGCGATCTACGGACTCCCGCCGTCGTCCGCGTGCGAGGGCGTCGTCGACCTGCGCCCGGCGATGCGGGTCGCCGCGCGCGTCTCGCTCGTGAAGCGCATCGGCATGGGGGAGGGGGTCAGCTACGGGCTGACCTGGCGTGCCGCAGCGCCCACCACCATCGCCACGTTGCCGCTCGGGTACGCCGACGGGGTCCACCGCGTGCTTTCCGGCTCGATGGAGGTCCTTCTCGGCGGGGTGCGCTGCCCCCAGGCGGGCCGGGTGTGCATGGACCAGTTCATGGTCGAGGTGCCCCGCGGGGTCGAGGTCTCTCTCGGCGACGAGGCGGTGCTCGTGGGCACGCAGGCCGGCGAGACGGTCACCATGGAGGAGCTCGCCGAGAAGGCGGGCACCATCAACTACGAGATGGCGTGCGCGTTCGGCATGCGCCTGCCGAGGTCGTACCGCTGATCCGTCCGGGTCCCTGACCTCCCGTTCCACGTCCGCGGATATTCGCTTGTGAACGATTGGAATATCTTGCAGGAGCCCCCACCCCCGAGGAGAAGTAAGCCGGTGTAGGGCCGGTCGCGTCAGCGCGAGCGTGCCCGGCTCTCGAGACGGTGACACAGGGGGTGTCTGGTGGACGAGAAGGTCCTCGAACAGATCCAGTTCCATACCGACACGGTTGAGGCTGACTCAAACTCGCCGCTCCATCTCATCCGCGAGAAGGAGATGGAGATCTCCGGCCGGGTACTGGCCGCCAAGAAGCAGGCCGAGGAGATCGTGGCCGAGGCCCGTAAGGCCGCGGTCAAGGTCATCGAGGCCGCCGAGGTCGAGGGCCAGAAGCTCTCGGCCGAGCAGGAGAAGCTGATCCAGGCCGAGGTCGAGAAGGACCTCGAGCGGATCGGGCGGGAGACGGCGAAAGAGGTCGAGGAACTCGGCGGTCTTGTCGAGGAGCGGATCGACACGGCCGTCGAGTTTGTTGTGGGAGCAGTGACGCGCGGGTAGCGGTCCTGTCCTGACGTGCGGGAACCTCGGGGGGTGTCGTAAGTGCTGGTCCCAATGGCCAAGGTGGAGATCATCGGCCCGAAGAGTGACTTCTTCGAGGTCGTGAGCATGCTCCACGATCAAGGCAAGCTGCACATCGAGGACCTGTCTCGGAAGATCCAGGCAGGCGAGGTGCCGCTTGAGCGCATGGAGCTCTACGAGCAGCAGCAGGTCGACCAGGAGCGGATGGAGGAGCTGCTGATCCGCGTCCGGTCGATCGTCAAGGCGCTGCACCGCGATGACCTTCCGAGCGACCCCGCGAAACGGCGCGCCGAGTACGATCGCCTCTTCGCGATGGACGCCACCGAGCTGCAGGACGAGGTGGCCCGGGTCGTCGAGGAGGTCGAGGAGCGCACCGCGAGCCTCGCGGCCGAGCGCACGAACCTCGAGTCGGAGTCCTCGCTGCTCACCCGATACGAACCCATCCTTCAGAAGATCCAGCCGCTCGCGAAGCAGATCGTGACCACGGGCGCTTACGAGTCGGTCGCGCTCCTCGTGGAGCGGCGCTACAAGCAGGGACTCGAGCTGCTCAAGGAGGAACTGGACAAGATCACGCACAAGCAGTGCGAGATCGTCTCCACCGACGTCGACGAGGACACGACCGCGGCCATCGTGGTCTTCAGTAAGACCTACTCCGATCCGGTCCACAAGTTCCTCGCGATGGAGAACGTGAACCAGATCCGCATGCCTTCCTCCTTCGAGGACATGCCGTTCGATGTGGCCTACGAGACGCTCAAGGAACGGCAGAAGCACCTGCCCGCCGAGCTCGAGAAGGTCACCATCGAGCTTGAGGAGCTCTCCAAGGCGTGGCTGCTCCGGCTCTCGACCGTCCGCGACGTGCTCATCGACAAGATCGAGGAGATCTCCGCGATCCCCAAGTTCGGACGCACCGAATACGCCTTCGTGATCAACGGGTGGCTCCCGGCGGCCGACGTCGACGAGCTTCGCCGGGCGCTCGCCGCCACGTGGGGCGACGACATCATCGTCACGCAGACCGAGATCCGGGACAGCGAGTTCGCCGAGACACCGGTGGCGGTCAAGAACCCGAAGCGGGTCGCGCCCTTCGCTAAGCTCGTGGGGGTCCGCGGGGTGCCCAAGTACGGGACCGTCGACCCGACCTTCATGCTCTTCATCTTCTTCCCGATCATCTACGGCATGATCGTCGGCGACTTCGGCTACGGCGCCGTGATGCTGGCCGTGGTGTTGTGGCTGAGGAGGAAGTTCAAGGAGAACGAGATGGTCCAGGTCGCGACCTCGATCCTGGGCCCGGCGGTGACGATGGTCATCGTCTTCGGCATCGCGTACGGCGAGGGCTTCGGCGACGTGCCATACCGGTTCGGGTGGGTGTACTCGGTGACGAACTCCTCGTTCCCCTGGTTGGCCGACGGGACATACGCGTGGTTCGGCTTCCTGCCCGTGTTCCACCGGGTCAAGGAGATCATGCCGTTCCTGATCATCGCGATCGCGGCCGGAGTGTTCCACGTCTGCATCGGCCTGGTCGTGGGCGTCATCAACGCGATCAAGACCAAGAGCAAGAAACACCTGCAGGAGAAGGGTGGCATCCTCGTCCTGCTGATCGCGCTCCTCGCGATCGTGGCGCTGTTCTCGCAGGGGGCCGAGGAACTGCTCGGCGAGACCGGGCTCCTTGCCGCGCAGTCTGGCATCGCCCTCATCGCGGTCGCAGGGTTCATCTACGCGCTCAAGGGCGGCGGCATCATGGGCGCCGTCGAGACGCTCGAGACCTTCATCCACATCGCGAGCTACATCCGTATCATGGCCGTCGGCCTGGCCGGCGCGCTGTTCGCCGATGCGATCAACGCGATCATGGTCATCCTGAGCCCGGACGGCGGCATCTCGATCGTCGGGATCCTCATGGGCGTCGTGCTGCACTCGCTGCACGTGCTCATGGCGGCGTTCAGCCCGATGATCCACGCACTGCGTCTTAACTTGCTGGAGTTCTTCGGCAAGTTTTACGAGGTAGGAAAACAGCAGTACAGCCCGTTCACGAAAACCGGAGGTGAAGAGAGCGCATGATCAAGAATCGGCTCGCAAAGTGGGTGTTCGGTAGTACGTTCGTGGTGACTACGCTCATTCCGACCGTGGCGTTCGCCGCTGAGGCGGAGGCGGCCAGCGGTGAGTGGCAGTCGTACGTCGCCAAGGCGTTCGCCGCAGCGTTCGCGATCGGCGTCTCGGCCCTTGCGGCCGGCTACGCGATGGCTCGGATCGGTTCCGCAGGCGCCGGTACCCTGGCGGAGCGCCCCGAAGTGGCGACGTTCGTCATCGTTCTGCAGGCACTCGCCGAGCTGATCGTCCTGCTGGGCTTCGTCGCCGCGATCCTGATCGTCAACATGCCAGTCACGCCTGCCTAGCGCACACGTGAAGGCACGTAAGACGATCGATGGGAGAGAGGTCCAGGTGCTATGGCCCTAGAAGATATTTTCCGCGCACTCGATGAGCAGGCCCAAAAGGAATGCGAGGATATCCTCTCCGCGGCTCGCGCGCAGGCTGATGCCATCGCCGAGGATGCCGCGGACCAGGCCGGCGGCATCTGCACCGAGTGCGTCGACCAGACGGACACGGCGGTCAGGCTGAAGGCGGCCAAGACCACCAACGCGGCCAAGCTCGAGGGCAAGAAGAGTGTCGCCGCCGTCAAGGAGACGGCGATGGACGCGGCCTTCGACAAGGCCGGTGCGCGACTCGCCTCGATCAGGGGCACCGACGCATACGCTGGGATCCTCGAGATGCTCACGGCGGAGGCCGCCGCGGGCGTCACCGGGGAGATGGCGGTGCTGGTCGATCCCGCCGATGAGGCGCTCGCCAAGCAGGTGGTCGCGGGACTCGGGATCCAGGCCGAGGTCAGGCCTGAGCTCTCGACGAGCGGGGGAGTGGTCGTCGTCACCGGCAACGGCCGGATCGTGCGACGTAACACCTTCGAGGATCGCCTCGAGAAGGTCAAGCAGACGGTGCAGTCCGAGGTGGCGGAGATCCTGTTCTCATGAGTGACGTAGCCACCAAGGCCCGCACACGGACCGTTCCCGCGGGAGGGGACTACGGGTACGCGAACGCCCGCATCCGCGGCATGCGTTCCCGGCTTCTCGACCGGTCGTACCTCGATATGCTGATCGAGGCACCCGACGTGAAGCGCATGGTCCAGGACCTGGCCGACACGGAGTACGGCCCGGACCTTGAGGAGACGCTGATCCACGGGGTGGACGCTGCCAACGTGGACATCGCCCTCAAGAACAACATGGTCCGGACCTTCCAGAAGGTCCTCGGCTTCCTGAACGACGATGCGCTCTATCTTGTGACCACGCTGCTCGGCCGGTGGGACGTCTTCAACCTGAAGACGATCCTGCGCGCCAAGCATATGCATCTCGAGGTCGACGAGATCGCCGACGGGCTCTTGCCCGCCGGCCAGCTCAACGAGGTCGACCTTGAGGCGCTCTCCTCGGTGGAGGACGTCAGGGCGGTGGTCGACACGGCGGCGACGTGGGGACTCGCGTTCACGGCCCCGCTTCGTGAGGGCTACACCGAGTACATGAAGACGGGCGACCTGGTCTCCATCGAGCTCGCGCTGGACCGCTACTACGCCGAGTGGGCGTCACGGCGGCTCGCGAGGCGCGGTGCGAACGCCAAGCTCGCTCGTCGGGTGCTGGCGACGCAGATCGACGTAGGCAACCTCGTGATGGTGCTCCGGCTGCAGAAGGAGGACGTCGAGGACATCGACGTCGCCGACTTCTTCCTGCCGGGAGGCGCGATCGTCGGGATCGACCTCTACCAGGAGCTTGCCGGCATGTCCGACATCGACGAGGTCCTCGACCGTCTCAGGGGCACCCCCTACGGCAGGACGCTCGACGAGGCGGCCACGCTCTTTCTCGAGCAGAACTCGATCGCCGTGTTCGAGCGGGCGCTCGAGGACCTGCTCACGCGTCGTACCCTCGGCCTGGCCAAGGGTGACCCACTCGGCGTGGGCGTGAGCGTCGCGTACCTGTGGGCGAAGCAGAACGAGGTCACCAACCTCCGGATCATCGTCAAGGGTAAGGCCGTCGGGATGCCGACGAGCCGGGTGAGGGAGGAGCTGATCCTTGTATAAGCTCATGGTCCTCACCGACTCCGACACGGCCGACGGGTTCAGGCTCGCCGGCGTCGACGTCGCGGTCGCCGACTCGCCCGAGATGGCGCGCAAGACCTTGAACGCGCTGCTCGACGACGAGGCAAGTGGCATCATCGCGGTGAACGAGAAGATGATGGCCGAGATCGATGAACGGACGCAGCAGAAGATCGACAGCATCTACCGCCCGATCGTGATCTCGCTCCCGATCCGGGAGCAGTTGACGATCGGCGAGGACCACCGGGCGTATCTTGCACGCCTGATCAGAAGAGCGATCGGATTCGACATAACGCTGAGGCGAGGCTGATGATTGCAGGAACCATCCACAAGATCACCGGACCGGTCGCAGTCGCGCAGGGCATGACCGGGGCCAAGATGTACGACATCGTGCGTGTCGGCAAGGAGGGCCTCATGGGTGAGGTCATCCGGCTCGAGGGCGACCGCGCGACGATCCAGGTCTACGAGGACACATCCGGCCTGAAGGTCGGGGACCCGGTCGAGTCGACCGCCGGTCCGCTGCTCGTCGAGCTCGGACCGGGGCTGCTGTCCTCGATCTACGACGGCGTGCAGCGCCCGCTGCCGATCGTCGCCGAAGCCGGCGACTTCATCGAGCGCGGCACCGTGGCGTCCGCTCTCGACCGGGAGAAGCTCTGGGACTTCACGCCTGTCGCGACCGTCGGACAGCAGGTCGTCGGCGGCGACGTCATCGGCACGATCCCGGAGGGGCAGACCATCCTTCACAAGGTCATGGTCCCCCCCAACGTGAAGGGCACGATCGCGTCGGTCGCCGATGCGGGCCAGTACAACGTCGATGCCACGATGGCCACCCTCGAGGACGGCACCGAGATCAAGATGTCGCAGTGGTGGCCGGTCCGCCAGGGCCGTCCCTACACGCGCAAGCTCGACCCGACGCACCCCTTCACCACCGGGATGCGGATCCTCGACACCTTCTTCCCGATCGCCCTGGGCGGCAACGCCATCATCCCGGGCGGGTTCGGGACGGGTAAGACGGTCACCCAGCAGTCGCTCGCGAAGTGGGCCGACGTCGACATCATCGTCTACGTGGGCTGTGGTGAGCGCGGCAACGAGATGACCGAGGTCCTCGTCGAGTTCCCCGAACTCGAGGACCCGCGCACGGGCGCCCCGCTGATGGACCGCACGGTGCTCGTCGCCAACACGTCCAACATGCCGGTCGCCGCGCGAGAGGCGTCCATCTACGTGGGCGCTACGCTCGCCGAGTTCTACCGTGACATGGGCTACAGCGTCGCGATGATGGCCGACTCCACCTCGCGGTGGGGCGAGGCGCTCCGTGAGGTCTCCGGACGACTCGAGGAGATGCCCGGCGAGGAAGGCTATCCCGCCTACCTCTCCACCCGTCTCGCGGCGTTCTACGAGCGTTCGGGTCGCGTACGACCGCTCGGGAGCGACGATGAGCGCGTCGGGTCGGTCACGATGGTCGGCGCCGTCTCGCCGGCCGGCGGCGACATGTCCGAGCCGATGACGCAGAACTCACTGCGGGTCACCGGCGCGTTCTGGGCGCTCGACACCTCGCTCGCCCAGCGCCGTCACTTCCCGGCCATCTCGTGGACCAAGAGCTACACGCTCTTCCTCGGCCAGGTCGGAAGCTGGTTCGAGGAGAACGTGGCCGGCGACTGGCAGGCCGCCCGCGACCAGGCGATGTCGATCCTGCAGAAGGAGACCGAGCTGCAGGAGATCGTGCAGCTCGTGGGCCCGGACGCGCTGCCCGAGTCGGAGAAGATCATCCTCGAGGTAGCGCGTATGCTTCGCGAGGACTTCCTCCAGCAGTTCGCGTTCGACGCGATCGACGCGTACTGCCCGCCCAAGAAGCAGTACCTCATGCTCAAGGCGATCCTTGCGTTCCACGATGCCGCCGTCGCCGCACTCAATCGCGGCGTCTCGCTCAGGCAGGTCCTCGAGCTTCCGCTCAAGGAGACCATCGCCACCATGAAGACGACAGAGCACGACGAGGCGATCGAGATGCTCCCTGGCTTCACCGCCAAGATCGCCGAGGACATCGCCGGAATCGAGGTGTACTGACGTGACGCCAGCCACGATGGCCCCCGCCGAGGAGGTCAAGAAGCGTTCCCTGGTCTCGACGGACTATCGGACGATCAGTTACGTGACGGGTCCGCTCATCTTCGTCGAGAACGTGCAGGGGATCGCGTACAACGAGATGGTCGCGATCCGCATGCCCGACGACACCGTCCGCAGCGGCCAGGTGCTCGAGGTCAGCGGCCAGACGGCGGTCATCCAGGTCTTCGAGGGCACGCAGGGCATCGACGTCGATGCGACCGAGGTCCGCTTCCTGGAGGAGGTCGCGAAAGTCGACGTCTCCTCGGAGCTCCTCGGCAGAGTGCTCAACGGGACGGGCAGGCCGATCGACGGCGGGTCGCCGATCCTGCCCGAGGCGCGCCTCGATATCACCGGCGCACCGATCAACCCGTACACCCGTGAGAAGCCGGCCGACTACATCGAGACGGGCATCAGCGCGATCGACGCGCTCACCACGCTCGTTCGCGGCCAGAAGCTGCCGATCTTCTCCGGGTCGGGCCTGCCCGCCAACGAGCTCGCCGCCCAGATCATCCGCCAGGCGCGGGTCAAGAGCGGCGAGGAGTTCGCGATCGTCTTCGGCGCGATGGGCATCACGCACCGCGAGGCCGCGTACTTCATGAACCAGTTCGAGACGACCGGCGCGCTCGAGCGCGTCGTGTTCTTCCTCAACCTCGCCGACGACCCCACGGTCGAGCGGCTGCTGACGCCCAAGGTGGCGCTCACGGTCGCCGAGTACCTCGCGTTCGAGAAGGACATGCAGGTGCTCGTGGTCCTCTCGGACATGACCAACTACTGCGAGGCACTGCGCGAGGTCTCCACCGCGCGTGAAGAGGTCCCGGGCCGGCGCGGTTACCCCGGCTACATGTACACCGACCTCTCGATGATCTACGAGCGCGCCGGCCGTATCAAAGGCCGCAAGGGCTCCGTGACGCAGCTCCCGATCCTCACCATGCCCGACGACGACATCACGCACCCGATCCCCGACCTCACGGGCTACATCACCGAGGGGCAGGTCGTGCTCTCGCGGCAGCTGCACCGTCGCGCGGTCTTCCCGCCCATCGACGTGCTGCCGTGCCTCTCGCGACTGATGAACCTCGGTATCGGTGAGGGCAAGACGCGCGAGGACCACCGCGAGGTCGCCAACCAGCTCTACGCCGGTTACGCGCAGGGGCGCGACCTCCGTAAGCTCGTGGCGATCGTCGGTGAGGAGGCGCTCTCGGACAACGACCGCGCCTACCTCCGATTCGCCGACGAGTTCGAGAAGCGGATCGTGGGCCAGGGCGACGAGGACCGCACCATCGAGGAGACCCTCTCCATCGGGTGGGAGCTGATGGCGGGACTGCCGATGAGCGAGCTCAAGCGCGTCCGCAAGTTCATCGACACGTACCACCCGAACGCCGGCGAAGCCTCCGAAGACCTCTAGGGGGGACGATGGAGGAAGTACGTCCGACACGATCAGAGCTTCTCGAGCGCAAGCAGCAGATCGCGCTGGCCGAGCAGGGCATGGACCTGCTGAAGCAGAAACGCGACGCGCTGCTCATCGAGTTCATGGGCGTCATGGACGAGACGCTGCGCCTCTCCGAGTCGCTCCAGAAGACGGTGGCCGAGGCGCAGTACTCGCTCGCCGTCGCCAAGGCCGTCGACGGTACGGTGACGCTGCGCTCGGCCGGCATGGCCACCAAGAGCGAGATCGTGGTGGACATGACCGGGACCAAGATCATGGGCGTCTCGGTCCCGGTGGTCACCAAGGGCGAGAGTCCGATCCGCTCCTCGTTCACTCGGGGCTACGCCGTCACCGGCGTCACCTCACGCGTCGATGAGACCGCCGACAAGTTCGAGCGCATCCTCGACGTGATCATCGAGTATGCCGACATCGAGACGCGTCTCAAGCGGCTCGGCGAGGAGATCCAGAAGACCAACCGGCGCGTGAACGCGCTCGAACAGGTCACGGTGCCCGGGCTCAAGGAGCAGGTCAACTACATCCGCCAGACGCTCGACGAGCGCGCGCGCGAGGACCTCTTCCGGCTCAAGAAGGTCAAGAAGAAGATCGAGCGCAAGAAGGCCGCCCCCCGCACATCCTAGGGGAGCGGCTCTCCGGCCGGCTGCCGGGCGTTCGACGACATTGTGGGGCGGCGTCTTCGACCGGGGGGTTCCGGACGCCGCCCCGCGGTATGCCCGGAGCCGATGTGTCCGGATCGACGTGGCGTGTGCATGCGTGGTGGGTCGACCGGTCCCCGAGCATCGCCTCGGGCGCGGACGACACAGGCCGCCCGGCCGGTCTCCCGGCGGCGGCCCGTGTGTGGTGCGCGAGCGGGGAACCCCCGAACCCCGCGTTACGCCTTATCGACGACCACCTGTGCGACGTCGTTCAGGACGTCGACGGCGTTGCGTGAGTGCCTGCGCAGTTCGCGTCCGAACAGAAGGATCCTTCGCAGGTCGTGCATCGCGAGGTGCCCGAAGCGCAGGTCGTCCCATTGCGCCCGGGCGATGTAGGCCCAGAGCTCTCCGAGGATCCATTCGAGCTCCTCGATGTCGGAGTTCGAAAGCTGCGGCCACTCGTCTTTGAGCCCGTGGCGCAGCCGCTCCATCGCACGCTCGACCGCCTTCGCCTTGCGCAGGTGGAACGTGCGCATGCCAAGATCCTCGTCGGTGACGTCAGGTCGCTGACTGATCATGATCGGCCTTCACCTCCTGCCTGGACTATTCGTCGCCGGCCCGGCGCTCCCTTTGTTTTAGAATACGCGGTGTGACTGTATCTTCCCCGGAAGGAAGCCGATGGAGTTCGCCGAGGTCCTCTCCCGTCGCCGCAGCGTGCGGCACTTCAACAGCAAACTCAACGTGAGCGAGGAGGACGTTCGCGCCCTGCTCCTGGCGGCGGTCAGCGCACCGAGCGCCGGCAACATCCAGCCCTGGCGCTTCACGGTCGTGCGCTCCACGGAGGCGCGCGAGCGGCTCGCCGGTGCGTTGCAGCAGCGGTGGGCGACCGCCGCGCCCGTGGTGATCGTGGTCTCGGTCGACCCACGCCCGTGCGGGGCGCGCTTCGGCGAGCGGGGCGAGCGGCTCTACTCGATCCAGGACACGGCCGCCGCGGTCTCCAACATGCTGCTCGCTGCCGTCGACCGGGGTCTCGCGTCGTGCTGGGTCGGTGCGTTCGACGCCGTGGCCGTGCGCGAGGCGATCGGCCTCGCAGACCCCGTGACGCCGATCGCGGTCCTGCCCGTGGGATACTCTGCCGAGTCCTCGGCGAAGCCTGCCCGCAGGCCGCTCGAGGAAGTCACGACCTGGCTGTGAGGATATGCGCACCCTGACCGAACTGCGTGACCATATCGGCGACTGCCATCGCTGTCCCCTCGGCGAGACGCGCACGTGCCTCGTCTTCGGGGTCGGCCGCGAGGATGCCGACGTGATGATCATCGGCGAGGCGCCCGGCCGCAACGAAGACCTGCGCGGCGAGCCGTTCGTGGGGGCCGCGGGCACGCTGCTCGACGAGCTGCTCGCCTCGATCGGGCTTGAGCGCGACGAGGTCTACATCGCCAACATCCTCAAGTGCCGTCCGCCCGGGAACCGCGATCCCCAGGCGGGCGAGATCGAGACATGCACGCCCTTCCTCCGCGAGCAGGTCGCCCTCGTCGCGCCGCGGGTCATCGTCACGCTCGGCAACTTCGCGACCCGGTTCGTCCTGCGCACCGACGCCGCCATCACGCGCTTGCGCGGCACGGTCCAGCACGCCGGGCGCTTCGAGGTGCTGCCGGTCTTCCACCCCGCCGCCGCGCTCTACGACCGTACCAAGCGCGACGTCCTCTTCGACGACTTCCGGCTCCTCGGGGACCTGCTCGCCGCGGGGCCGGACGGTCCCGCGCCCGAGCCGGTCCAGACGGCTCTCTTCGGCGGGGAGGGGGAGGAGCGATGAGCGCGTCATCGACCATCGCCACCGGCTCCGCCGAGGAGACCCGCGCCGCCGGTCATCTGCTCGGCACGCTGGCGCACGCGGGCGACGTGGTCGTGCTCACCGGTGACCTCGGCGCGGGCAAGACTGTGCTCGCGAAGGGCGTCGCGACCGGGCTCGGCGTCACCGACCCGGTCACGAGTCCCACCTTCAACATCCTGCTCATGCACCGTGGACGGTTCGAGCTCGCCCACTTCGACCTCTACCGGCTCGACTCGGCCGTCCAGCTCGAGGACATCGACTTCTGGGGAGTCCTGGAGAGCGGCGCCGTGGCGCTCGTCGAGTGGGGCGACCGCTTCGCCGACGAGCTTCCCGACGACGTACTCACGGTCACCCTCACGATCACCGGCGACGAGGCCCGCGCCATCGAGGCGCGTCCCTCCGGGCCGAGGAGCGCCGCGCTCGCGGACGCATGGGCGGACGCCTGGGCCGGACGGGAGACGTGCGATGGCTGACCTCGTGCTCGCCTTCGACACGGCGACCGACCGGTGCGCGCTCGCGCTCGGCGAGTTCGAGGACGGCCGCCTCGTCCGCGTGCTCGCCGCCGACCTCGACGCCCCGCGCGCCGCGCTCGGCCGGCTCCTGCCCGCGGTCGCCCGGCTCCTCGCCGAGGAGGGCCGCACGCCGGCCGACCTCTCCTGCGTCGTCGTCGGACGCGGGCCCGGCTCGTTCACCGGGGTCCGCATCGGTGTCGCGAGCGCCAAGGGGCTCGCTCACGGCCTCGGCGTCCCGCTCTTCGGCGTGGGCACGCTCGACGCCCTCGCCTGGGGGTGCGCCACGCAGGCGAGCGGACTCCTCGGCGTGGTGGCCGACGCGATGCGCGGCGAGGTCTACCCGGCGCTCTTCCGGCTCGCCCACGGGCGCGCGGAGCGCCTGACCGACGACACGGTGCTCAGGCCCGCGCACATCGGTGACGCGTGGGGGGCGCTCGACGAACCGCTCCTCCTCGCGGGCACGGGCCTTGAGAAGCACGGCGACGCGATCCTCGGCGCGCTCGGGCCCCGCGCGGTCGACCGGGTGCTCCCGGCGTCGTGCTGGCTGCCGACCGGCGCCGGCCTGCTCGCGGCGTTCGAGGCCGCGCGTGCGACCGGATCCTCCGGCGACGGCGACCCCGCGACCCTGCTCCCGATCTACACCCGGCTCTCCGACGCCGAGGAGGCGGAGCGCGAGCGCGCCCGCGAGGGAGGAGCGCGATGAGCGTCACGGTCCGCACGATGACCCCGGCCGACCTCGACGCGGCGCTCGCCATCGAGCACGAGTCGTTCCCCGCGCCATGGAGCCGGGGCATGTTCGCCGATGAGCTCACGCGGCCCGGGCGCATCTGGCTCGCGGCCGTCGACGACACCGGGGCGCTCGTGGGCTACGGGGGCGTCATGCGCGTCGCCGAGGAGGTCCACCTCATGAACCTCGCCGTGGCCGCCGGGTGCCGCCGCACCGGGGTCGCCCGGGCGCTCCTCGGCGAGTTGCGGACGCGTGCGGCGACCGCGGGCGGGCGCCATCTGACCCTGGAGGTGCGAGAACGCAACGAGTCGGCGCGTGCCCTCTACGCCGCCGAGGGCATGATCGTCACCGGGCGCCGTCCGGGCTACTACGAGACCGGGGAGGACGCGCTGATCATGGGAGCCGACCTGCCAGCCGTGGCCGTCGGCCAGCCCGGTCCCGCGGCCGGCCCGCCGGTCGCCGCGGCCGATGCCGGGAGAGAGCTCGTCCTCGCGATCGAGACCTCCTGCGACGAGACCGCGGCCGCCGTGATGCGCGGCGGCGCCGAGCTGCTCTCGAGCGTGGTGGCGAGCCAGGTCGACTTCCACTCGCGCTTCGGCGGCGTGGTGCCTGAGATCGCGTCGCGCAAGCACACCGAGGCGATCGTGGGCGTGGTCGACGCCGCCCTCGAGCAGGCCGGCGTCTCCCTCGCCGATCTCGACGCGCTCGCGGTGACCCACGGTCCGGGGCTCATCGGCGCGCTCGTGGTGGGCGTGGCATACGCCAAGGGGCTCGCGCTCGCGACCGGCCTGCCGCTCGTGGGCGTGAACCACCTCGAGGGCCACATCTTCGCGAACGTGCTCGACGACCCCACGGTCGGCCCGCCGCTCATCGCGCTGGTGGTCTCCGGCGGGCACACCTCGCTCATCCACGTACCCGAGTGGGGCGTCTACCGCACCCTCGGCGAGACGCTCGACGACGCGGCGGGGGAGGCGTTCGACAAGGTCGCCAAGGTGCTCGGCCTCGGCTATCCGGGTGGGCCGGTCATCTCCCGCCTGGCCGAGGAGGGCGACCCGGCCGCTATCGACTTCCCGCGCGCGATGCTGCGCTCAGGCGACTACCGGTTCTCGCTCTCCGGCCTCAAGACCGCCGTCATCAACCACGTCCGTCACGAGCGGGAGGCGGGCCGCGAGATCCACGCCCCCGACCTCGCCGCCTCCTTCCAGGCCGCGGTCGTCGACGTGCAGGTCGCCAAGACCGTGCGCGCCGCTCGCGAGCATGGGGTCGCGGTGGTCTGCCTCGCCGGCGGGGTCGCGGCCAACCCGTCGCTGCGCGAGTCGCTCCGTGCCGCGCTTGCCGCCGAGGGGATCCGCCTGTCGGTCCCGCCCTTCGCGCTCTGCACCGACAACGCGGCGATGATCGCGGCAGCCGGCACCTGGCGGTTCCGCCGAGGAGAACGGCTCGGGCTCGACGCCGAGGCCGTCTCCGACCTGCGGCTGGGCTGATCGTCGGACCGTCCTCGGCCCGTCCCCGGCGCAGCAGCCTGGTGCCGAGACCTGAGTCTCACGCACTCAACCCCCTCGGCGAAATCGCTGTTGAGCGGGGTTGAACGTGTCGGAGCCCCGCGCTAGAATCCATACCTGGCTGGCACTCGAAGCGTGAGAGTGCTAGCAGGCGTGACCTTCGGCTGCGAACGGGTAGATACCTACTCGCACCAGGGCACGCGCGGGCCGCGACAGGCCCGTTCCTATCACGTTTACCTGTCAGGACGGACGAACGACACAGGAGGGCAGCAGATGAAGCTCAAGCCGCTGGGCGACCGCGTGGTCGTCAAGGCCGCCGAGGCCGAGGAGCAGACCGCGAGCGGACTGTTCATCCCCGACACCGCCAAGGAGAAGCCCCAGAAGGGCACCGTCATCGCCGTGGGCGAGGGCCGGTTCGAGGACGGCAACCGCGTGCCGCTCGATGTGAACGAGGGCGACACTATCATCTACAGCAAGTACGGCGGCACCGAGATCAAGCTCGAGGGCGAGGAGTACATGATCCTCTCCGAGCGCGACATCCTCGCCGTCGTCGAGGGCTAGTCGCCCCGACACCCAGACCACCGACCCGAGAAGGAGGGGATACCTTAGATGGCTAAGGAGATCCGGTTCGACGAGGAGGCCCGCCGGGGCCTCGAGGCCGGCGTCAACAAGCTGGCCGACGCGGTGAAGGTCACGCTCGGCCCCAAGGGCCGCTACGTCGTGCTCGAGAAGAAGTTCGGCGCGCCGACCATCACCAACGACGGCGTCACCATCGCCAAGGAGATCGAGCTCGAGGACACCCTCGAGAACATGGGCGCCCAGCTCGTCAAGGAGGTCGCCACCAAGACCAACGACGTCGCCGGTGACGGCACCACCACCGCGACCCTGCTCGCCCAGGTCATCGTCCGCGAGGGCCTGCGCAACGTGGCCGCCGGCGCCAACCCGCTCGCGATCAAGCGCGGCATCGAGAAGTCGGTCGAGGCCGTGGTCGAGGGCATCAAGGCCAACGCCAAGGAGATCGAGGACAAGGAGGAGATCGCCCACGTCGGTTCGATCTCCGCCGCCGACGAGGTCATCGGCAGCAAGATCGCCGAGGCCATGGAAGTCGTGGGCAAGGACGGCGTCATCACCGTCGAGGAGTCCCAGACCTTCGGCATCGACATCGAGACCGTCGAGGGCATGCAGTTCGACAAGGGCTACGTGTCCCCGTACATGATCACCGACCCGGACCGCATGGAGGCCGTGCTCAACGAGCCGCTCATCCTCATCGCGAACAGCAAGATCGGCTCGATCCAGGATCTGCTCCCGGTGCTCGAGAAGGTCATGCAGTCCGGCAAGCAGCTCCTCATCATCGCCGAGGACGTCGAGGGCGAGGCGCTCGCCACCCTCGTGGTCAACAAGCTGCGCGGCACCTTCACCTGCGTCGCCGTCAAGGCGCCGGGCTTCGGTGACCGCCGCAAGCGCATGCTCGAGGACATCGCCATCGTGACCGGCGGCAAGGTCGTCTCCGAGGAGCTCGGCATGAAGCTCGAGAGCGTCACGCTCGACATGCTCGGCCGCGCCAAGACCGTCAAGATCACCAAGGACGACACCACCATCATCGACGGCGCCGGTTCCGAGGACGACATCAAGGCCCGCATCAACCAGATCAAGACCGAGATCGAGAACTCCGACTCCGACTTCGACCGCGAGAAGCTCCAGGAGCGCCTCGCCAAGCTCTCCGGCGGCGTGGCCGTCATCAAGGTGGGCGCGGCGACCGAGGTCGAGCTCAAGGAGAAGAAGCACCGCATCGAGGACGCCCTGCAGGCGACCCGCGCCGCGGTCGAGGAGGGCATCGTCGCCGGCGGTGGCGTCGCGCTCGTCGACGCCGCCCCCGCGCTCGACGCGCTCGAGCTCGACGAGGAGGAGATGATCGGCGTCAAGATCATCCGCAAGTCGCTCGAGGAGCCGCTCAAGACCATCGCCGCCAACGCGGGCCACGAGGGCTCCGTCGTGGTCGAGAAGGTCAAGGCGCTCGACAAGGGTCACGGCCTGAACGCCGCGACCGGCGAGTACGGCGACCTGATGGCGATGGGCGTCATCGACCCCGTCAAGGTCACCCGCTTCGCCCTGCAGAACGCCGCGTCGATCGCCGCGCTCATTCTCATCACCGAGACCACCGTCAACGACGTCCCGGCCAAGGACGACGCTGCCGCCGCCATGGCGGGCATGGGCGGCATGGGCGGTATGGGCGGGATGATGTAGCACGCGGCAAGGGCCGCGCTCGGCTTCGCCCCATGCTTCCAGGAAGGCCCCCGGCGATCCGCCGGGGGCCTTCCTGCGTCACGACGGCGCGTGCCGGAGGCGGAGGCTTGTGGCGGGAGGCCGCGTGCCGGGCTACACTGGACCGGCCGACGATCGGGGAGGTTCGAATGGACGCCGAGTTCATGCGGGAGTGGACCCGCATCAGGACCGAGCACACGCACGACCGCGACGCCGCGAACAACTACGGGTGCTTCAACGTCGAGGCGTGCCGCAACTGCAACTACGTCTACAACTCGCGTGGATGCATCAGCTGCCACAACTCCGACAGCGTCATCGAGTGCGTGCAGTGCGTTGACTGCCGTGACTGCGCCTACTGCGTGGGGCTCAACGGGGCGCGGTTCCACATCCTGAACAAGGAGTACTCCGAGCAGGACTACTACGCGAAGCTCGCCGAGCTCGGTGTCGATCCGAACGTCGAAGCGTTCGATCCGCTGCTCGACGCCTTGTGATCGGGCCTTCGCCTGAGGGGCTCAGCGGGTCGCGGCGGCCCTGCGCGAGGCGATGAGTGAGCGATAGTGGCCGAGCATCTCCTCGGCCATGATGCGGATGTCGTAGCGCGCCGCGGTCTGTCCGGCGGCTGCGGCCATACGGGCGCGCAACGCTCCGTTCGCGGCGAGCTCGCCCATGCGGGCCGCGAAGGCGTGCTCGTCCTCGGCGGTGAGGAAGCCGGTCACGCCGTCCTCCACGATGTCGCCGACCCCCGGCGAGGTGATCCCCACCGCCGGCAGTCCGGCGGCGAACGCCTCCATGACCACGAGCGGGTGGACCTCGGAGACCGAGGCCGTCACGAAGACGTCGGCCGCGGCGAGGTGGTTCGGGACCTCGGCGTAAGGGGTGAGGCCCGCGAAGTGCGCGCGGTCCGCCAGTCCCGCGGCGGCGATCGCCTTCTCCGATGCCGCCCGGGCGGTGCCGTCGCCGAGCACGAGCAGGCAGGCGTTCTCGTGCGCATCGGCGGTCTCGATGAAGGCCCTGACCAGCAGGCCCATGTTCTTCTCCTCGCTCACCCGACCGAGGTAGCAGAAGACGACCGAGTCGTCGGCGAACCCGTACCGCGCGTGGTCGAGCGGCGCCGCGGGGTGGCGGAAGGGCTCCGTGTCGACACAGTTCGAGAGCAGCACCGCGCTGTCGGTGATGCCGAACTCGCGCAACCACTCCTGGATGCCGGGCGACGGGCTGATGACGAGATCGATGTCGTCGGCGAACTCGCTCAGGTAGTGCTTGATGTAGGCGTAACGCATGCTCTTGGGGACGAACCACGCGTAGGTGTCCGAGTACAGGTCGTAGCGGGTGTGGTTCGTGAAGACGATCGGGACCCCCGCCTCGCCGCACCGCTCGAGCGCGACCCGGCCCGAGACGAACGGATGGTGCACGTGGGCGATGTCGAGCGTGGGGATGACGCGCTTGGCCTCGGCGGAGAGCACCAGCCCCATCTGCCAGCCGGTGTCGCCCCATGGGATCGCGGGCGAGCGCACGACGTTGGGCTCGGTGTCCTCGTACTCGGTATTGCCGAAAGTGAATACCCACACCTCGTGGCCGAGCGCCTCGAAACGGCGCTTGTACAGGTCGATGTAGTTCGTGACGCCGCTCAGGTGCGGCTTGTACATGTCGGCGAACATGCCGATTCGCAACGGACATCCTCCTTGCGAGCTGGGCGGGCCGTGCGTCGCTGGCGGCCGCTGGCGGCCTGCGGGCGCGTCGAGTAGCATACGTACGGCGCGCCCCGGCCCGGGACGTGAAGAAGCATATACCGAGGAGATACCCGTGTCGCTTTCGATTGGCATCGTCGGACTGCCGAATGTTGGCAAATCGACACTCTTCACCGCCCTGACCCGCAAGACGGGCGTGGCGGCGAACTACCCCTTCGCGACCATCGAGCCCAACGTTGGCGTGGTCCCGGTTCCCGACCCCCGGCTCGACCGCCTCGCCGAGATCGTCCAGCCGCAGCGCGTGCTCCCGGCTACCGTCGAGTTCGTCGACATCGCGGGTCTCGTGAAGGGCGCCAACGAGGGCGAGGGGCTCGGCAACCAGTTCCTCGCCAACATCCGCGAGACCGACGCGATCTGCGAGGTCGTCCGCTACTTCAGCGATCCCGACGTCGTGCACGTCGACGGCCGGGTCGACCCGGCGAGTGACGTCGAGACGATCCGCACCGAGCTCGTGCTCGCCGACCTCGGCACGATCGAGCGGGCGCTCCCCAAGCTCGAGAAGGACGCCAAGCGCGACGCGTCGCTCGAGCCGCGGGTCAAGGTGGCGCGGCGCCTCGCCGAGTGGATGGCCGAAGGCCACCGCGCCGGCCGCATGGAGATGACCGCCGAGGAGCGCGAGCACGCGCGCGCCCTGCAGCTGCTCACCATGAAGCCGATGCTCTACGTCGCCAACGTCGACGAGGACCAGCTCCACGACGAGCTCGCGCCCATCGACGGCGTCGCGCCGGTCAAGATCTGCGCGAAGGTCGAGGCGGATCTCGCCGAGCTCGAGCCGGCCGAGGCCGCCGAGTACCTTGAGGCGCTCGGACTCGCCGAGCCGGGCCTCGACTCGCTCATCCGGGAGGCCTACCGCCTCCTCGGCCTGCAGAGCTACTTCACGGCAGGCGAGAAGGAGGTCCGCGCGTGGACGGTGCGCGTGGGCGCGAAGGCCCCCGAGGCGGCGGGCGTGATCCACACCGACTTCGAACGCGGCTTCATCAAGGCCGAGACCGTGTCGTTCGCCGACTACGACGAGCTGGGCGGGGAGGCCGCCGCCCGCGCGGCCGGCAAGCTGCGCGTCGAGGGCAAGGAGTACGTGGTGCAGGACGGCGACGTCATGCACTTCCGCTTCAACGTCTAGCCTCTCCGCGAAAAAACCCGGTTCCGTTGCGGCTTTGCGGTTCACCTCGTGGGGCAAAGCGCATAGAATACGAAGACCGAGTGCGGCGCACCCCGCCGCAAGCCATGACACAGCCCACATCAGACCAGGCCAGCGCTCGCTCGCGTCATCCGTGCGCGCCCCGGCTTGGTCTTGTGCTATCGGCACGGCATCGGTATCAGAGCAGCGCCCTGCGGGGCGGAGTGGATCAGAGGAGGCGGCTGTACAGATGGAGATCGAGATCGGACGGGGCAAGACCGCACGCAGGGCCTACGGGTTCGACGACATCGCCATCGTGCCGAGCCGGCGCACGCGCGACCCGCGCGACGTCGACATCTCGTGGAACTTCTCCTTCCGCGGTACGGACCACTCCTTCCCGCTGCCCGTCCTCGCCTCGGCGATGGACGGCGTGGTCGACCCCGCGTTCGCGGTGGCCATGGGCAAGCTCGGCGGCCTGGCCGTCCTCAACCTCGAGGGCATCCAGACCCGCTACGCCGAGCCCGGCCCGCACCTCGATGCCATCGCCTCCTTCACCAAGGAGGAGGCCACGAGCAAGATGCAGGAGATCTACCGGGAGGACGTCAAGCCCGAGCTGATCACCCAGCGCGTGAAGGAGATCAAGGAGGGCGGCGTGGTCGCCGCGGCCTCGCTCACGCCGCAGAACGTGGAGCGCTACATCGAGCCAGCCCTCGCCGGCGGCCTCGACCTGCTCGTCATCCAGGGCACGGTCGTCTCGGCCGAGCACAAGTCGAGCTTCGACGAGCCGCTCGACCTCAACGCGTTCGTCCGTGACCTCGACATCCCGTGCATCATCGGCGGCTGCTGCTCGTACCAGGGCGCGCTGCACCTCATGCGCGCCGGAGCCATCGGCGTGCTCGTGGGCGTGGGCCCCGGCCACGCGTGCACCTCGCGCCGTGTGCTCGGCATCGGCGTGCCGCAGTGCACCGCCATCGCCGACGCCGCCGCCGCCCGCATGCGCCACCTCGACGAGACCGGCGTCTACGCGCACGTCATCGCCGACGGCGGCATGCGCACCGGCGGTGACCTCGCGAAGGCGGTCGCCGTGGGCGCCGACGCCGTGATGATCGGCTCGCCGCTCGCCTCGGCGAGCGAGGCGCCCGGCCGCGGCTTCCACTGGGGCATGGCGACCTTCCACCCCGACCTGCCCCGCGGCACCCGCGTGCGCGCCGGCGTCAAGGGCTCGCTCGAGGAGATCCTCCTCGGCCCGGCCCGCGAGAACGACGGCACCTTGAACCTGCTCGGCGGATTGCGGACCTCGATGGCCACGTGCGGCTACGAGAACCTCAAGGCGTTCCAGAAAGCCGAGGTCATGGTCGCACCCTCGCTGCAGACGGAGGGCAAGGTCCTCCAGCAGTCGCAGGGCGTGGGCATGGGCTGCTGAGCATGACCGCAGTCGACTACCACGAGCAGCAGCCGACCGTCCTCGTCCTCGACTTCGGGGCGCAGTACGCGCAGCTCATCGCCCGCCGCGTGCGCGAGGCACGCGTCTACTCCGAGATCGTGCCGTTCGACATCTCCGCCGAGGAGATCGCCCGTCGCAAGCCCGCCGCGCTCATCCTCTCCGGGGGGCCGGCGAGCGTCTACGCCGAGGGCGCACCCCGGATGGACGCGCGCATCTTCGACCTCGACGTGCCCACGCTGGGCTTCTGCTACGGCATGCAGCTCATGGCGCTCGAGCTCGGCGGGACGGTGCCGCGCACCGACATCGGCGAGTACGGGTTCGCCGAGCTCGAGGTCGTCGCGCCGGGTTGCCGCCTGCTCGAGGACGTGCCCGAGCGCAGCCAGGTGTGGATGAGCCACCGTGACAGCGTGGGCGAGGCGCCCGACGGGTTCACCGTGACCGCGCGCACCGCCACCACCGCGGTCGCTGCGATGGAACACGTGGAGCGCGGGCTGTTCGCCACGCAGTTCCACCCCGAGGTCGCTCACACCGAGTTCGGCCAGGAGATCATCAAGCGGTTCCTCCACGACGTCGCGGGCATCCCGCCGGTCTGGACGATGGTCAACATCATCGACGAGACCGTGGCGGCCGTGCGCGAGCAGGTGGGCGAGGGCCGGGTGATCTGCGGGCTGTCGGGCGGCGTGGACTCGAGCGTGGTGGCGGCGATGCTGCACCGCGCGATCGGTGACCAGCTGACCTGCGTCTTCGTGGACCACGGCATGTTGCGCCAGAACGAGGCCGCCGAGGTCGTGCGGGTCTTTCGCGACCAGTTCCACGTCGACCTCGTGCACGTGGACGCCGAGGAGCGCTACCTCGCCCTGCTCGCCGGGGTGACCGACCCCGAGGAGAAGCGCCGCATCATCGGCGAGGAGTTCTGGCGGGTGTTCTTCGAGGAGGCCGAGAAGCTCGAGGGCGTGCGATGGCTCGCCCAGGGCACCCTCTACCCCGACGTCATCGAGTCGGGGAGCAAGACCGCCGCGAAGATCAAGAGCCACCACAATCTGATCCCCTTCCCCGAGGGCGTGCACTTCGACCTCATCGAGCCGCTCAAGGCGCTCTTCAAAGACGAGGTCCGCGCGGTGGGCGCCGAGCTCGGGCTGCCCGACGAGATCGTCCACCGGCAGCCGTTCCCCGGACCCGGGCTGGCGGTGCGCATCATCGGCGAGATCACCCACGAGAAGCTCGAGCTGCTGCGCGCGGCTGACGCGATCGTGCGCGAGGAGATCGCCGCGTGGGACCGGGACCGCGAGGTCTGGCAGTACTTCGCGGTGCTGCCCGACATCCGCAGCGTGGGCGTCATGGGCGACGAGCGCACGTACGGGCACCCGATCATCGTGCGCGCGGTCTCCTCGGCCGATGCGATGACCGCGGACTGGGCACGCCTCCCGCACGACCTGCTCGCGAGGATCTCCAACCGGGTCATCAACGAGGTCGACGGGATCAACCGCGTGGCCTACGACATCACGAGCAAGCCTCCCGGCACCATCGAGTGGGAGTGAGCAGGCCGACGAGGGCATACACAAGGCGACACGTCACAGACGGTGGCGTGGAGCGGACCACCCAAGGGGGCGACCCGAGATGACCGACCAGCCGTCCGCCGAGGCGCAGGCACAGATCGAGAAGCACCGCACGCGCATCGACGAGATCGACTGCCAGCTCGTGGCGCTGCTCAACGAGCGCGCCGCGGAGTCCCTGGCGATCCGGGGGCTCAAGCCGCACGTGCACTGGGGGCTCTACGACCCCAAGCGCGAGGAGGAGATCTTCGCGAACCTCGCCAAGTGCAACGAGGGCCCGCTCTACGCGGAGAACCTGCGCGAGATCTACGAGGCCATCCTGCACGTGATGAAGGAGCTTCGAGGATGAGCGCCGCAGACACGAAGGGGACGGCCGCAGCTATCGGCGCGGTCACCCGCGATGGAGGCGTCACCATCATCGCCGGGCCGTGCTCGGTGGAGAGCCGCGCGCAGATGGACGAGGTGGGAGCGGAGCTCGTCGAGCTCGGCGTGAAGGTCCTGCGCGGCGGCGCCTACAAGCCGCGGACCAGCCCCCACTCGTTCCAGGGGCTTGAGGAGGAGGGCCTCAAGATCCTCCGCGAGACCGCCGACAAGCACGGGTTGCTCTTCGTCACCGAGGTGACCGATTCGGCGCACGCCGAGATCGTGGACGCCTACGCCGACGTGCTGCAGATCGGTACCCGCAACATGGCGAACTTCAGCCTGCTCAAGAAGATCGGCCAGATCACCGCGGAGACCCGCAAACCCGTGGTCTTCAAGCGCGGCATGGCCGCCACGATCCAGGAGTGGCTCCAGGCGAGCGAGTACATCTCGATGCTCGGCAACGACAACGTCATCCTCTGCGAGCGCGGGATCCGCACCTTCGAGACCGCGACCCGCTTCACGCTCGACATCTCCGCGGTACCGGTCGTCAAGAAGCTCTCGCTCCTGCCGATCATCGTCGACGTCTCGCACCCCACCGGCTCCGCCGATCTCGTGCCCGCGGTCTCGCGCGCGGCCGTGGCGGTGGGCGCCGACGGGATCATGGTCGAGGTCCACCCGGACCCGCGAGCCGCGCTCTGCGATGGCCCGCAATCGCTCGACCTTGCAGGACTGAGGGCGCTTGTGAGCGAACTTAACCCAGTAGCGGCCGCGATCGGCACGAGGCTCGTCTAGCGGGTCCGGCCGCCGCCAGGGACGGCTTTCGGACCGCGGCGCGACCGGGCGCCGTCGGGAGGAGAGCGGTGAGCAGCACCGGGGGCGTGTCCAAGAAGTTCTGTCCGCACTGTGGTGCGTTCGGCACCGCACGGCTCGGCGCGTGCCGCGTCTGCGGGCTGTCGGTCTGCGAGTCGTGCGGCAACATCCAGCACATCAAGGGCGAGCGGCAGCCCATCCACGACGCGTGCCTGCGCGAGTCCGGTGACTCCTTCTCGATGATCAAGTTCGTGAAGTAGGCGGCACGCAGCCGGTCTCCTCGGCGAGGGAGAGCGCGAGCGTGACGCTCCACTCGCGCACCGCGTCCCAGTCGCGGTAGTCGCCGTCGTCGATCCTCGAGAGCCACACGAGCAGCCGCTGTCCGCCCGCGAGCTTGGAGCGGTCGAGCGCCCCGGGGAAGGTCGCGGCGGCGATGGGGGGTGCGAGACGGTTCGCCGGCTCCATCCATCCGTCGATGATCCGCTCCTTCTTCTTCGAGGCGTTGAGTATGCTCAGGCAGACCTGGAAGAAGGCCGAGGGCACCGAGCGGATGTGCTCGGCGTGCTCCTTGAGGTAGCGGGTCGCCTCGGGCATCCAGCGGGCGTTGTAGATCGCGCTGCCCACGACCACGGCGTCGTAGCCGTGAGCCGCGGGCGCGTCCGCTACCGCCCGGACGTCGACCTCGAAGCCCGCCTCGGCGAGGATCGCGCCGACCGCCTCGGCCACCCCGGCGGTCGACCCGAACCGGGTCGCGTACACCACGAGCACGCGGCATCCCATCGACGTCCCTCCCGTCACCGCGGTCCACTACCGGGTACGTACCCGAAGGGCGGACCCCCCGTGGTCTCGACGCTTCCGAACGGCTAGACTGTACTGCCTATGGCTATCGACCTCTCAGACCTCAATCCGGCGCAGCACGACGCCGCCACCACGACCGAGGGACCGCTCCTCGTGCTCGCCGGGGCCGGCTCGGGCAAGACGCGCGTGCTCACCTACCGGATCGCGCGGCTCGTGGGGGAGCGCGGGGTCTCGCCAGCCGAGATCCTCGCCATCACCTTCACCAACAAGGCCGCCGAGGAGATGCGCTGCCGCCTCGGCGAGATCTGTGGCGCGGGCGTGCGGGCGATGTGGGTCATGACCTTCCACTCGATGTGCGTCCGCATGCTGCGCGCCGACGCCGAGCGCCTCGGCCTCACGCGCTCGTTCACCATCTACGACGCCGACGACGCCAAGCGCATGATCACCCAGGTCATGAACGACCTCGAGCTCGATCCCAAGCGGTATCCGCCCAACGGGATCGCCAACCGGATCTCCTCGGCGAAGAACGAGTTGATCGAGCCCGAGGAGTTCGCGCAGTCCGCGGTCAGCCCGCTCGACAAGGCGGCGGCCAAGGTCTACCCCCGCTACGTGAAGCGGACGCGCGAGGCCAACGCGCTCGACTTCGACGACCTGCTCGTCGAGGCGCACCGCCTGCTCGCCGAACACCCCGGCGTGCTCGCCGCCTACCAGGACCGCTTCCGCTATCTGCACGTCGACGAGTACCAGGACACCAACCACGCGCAGTACCGCATCGTGAAGCTGCTCGCGGCCAAGCACCGAAACCTCATGGTCGTGGGCGACGACGACCAGTCGATCTACGGCTGGCGCGGCGCCGACATCCGCAACATCCTCGAGTTCGAGCGCGACTACCCGGACGCCACGGTGGTCAAGCTCGAGCAGAACTACCGCTCGACCGCCACGATCCTCGCCGCCGCCAACGCGGTGGTCGCCAACAACGCCGGCCGCAAGCCCAAGACGCTGTGGACCGCGAACGCCGGCGGCGAGTCGATCAGCCGCTACCACGCGGCCGACGAGCGCGACGAGGCCCGGTTCGTGGCGACCGAGATCGAGCGGCTGCTCCGCGAGGAGGGCCGCTCCTACGCCGATATGGCGGTCTTCTACCGCACCAACGCGCAGTCCCGCGTGGTGGAGGACGTGTTCCTGCGCGCCGGCGTGCCCTACCAGATCGTGGGAGGCACCCGCTTCTTCGACCGCGCCGAGATCCGCGACGTCATGGCCTACGTGCGCGCGGTGGTCAACCCCGCCGACGAGATCGCGCTGCGCCGTATCGTCAACAAGCCCAAGCGCGGCATCGGCGATTCCACGCTCGAGAAGGTCGCGTTCGAGGCCGCCCAGCGCGGCATCGGCTTCGAGGACGCGTTGCGCGCCTCGGCCGCCGAGGAGTGGCTCGCGACCGCGCCGCGCACGCGCATCGCGGCGTTCCTCGGCCTGCTCGACGAGATGCGCGATCTCGCCGCGGCCCCCGGCACCGACCTGCGCGACCTGGTGGAGGGCATCGTCGAGCTCTCCGGGCTCGTGCGCGCGCTCGACGCCGAGCGCACCACGGAGGCGGCCGGCCGGGTCGAGAACATCCGCGAGTTCTTCGGCGTGGTGGGCGAGTTCGCCGAGACGCACGACAGCCCCGACCTGCCCGCCTTCATGGAGTGGGTCGCGCTGCGTACCGACATCGACACGCTCGCCGAGGGTGAGCGCGCCGTCACCCTCATGACGGTGCACACCGCCAAGGGCCTCGAGTTCCCGGTGGTGTTCATCGTGGGGCTCGAGGACTCGATCTTCCCGCACGCCAACTCGATGTTCGACGAGTCCGGGCTCGAGGAGGAGCGTCGCCTCGCCTACGTGGGCATCACCCGCGCGCGCGAGCGCCTCTACCTCACCCACGCCCACTCGCGCAGCCTCTTCGGCTCCACCCAGCACAACATGCCGAGCCGATTCCTCGGCGAGATCCCCGAGGAGCACATCACGGCGACCGGCGCTGGTTCGGTGGGCATCTCGGGCACCGGGTTCTCGCGTCGCGGCGAGGGCTCGCGGGGCTCGTCGTACGGCGTGGGCGGCCGCGGCGCGATCCCGGCCGGCGAGGGGCGCGTGTACGGCTCCGGTCAGCCGAGGGCGCCCAGGCCCGCCGACGAGATCGAGTCCTTCGAGGTGGGGGCGACCGTCGAGCACAAGGTCTTCGGGCTCGGGAGGGTCGTCGAGGTCGACGCCGACAAGGTCACGGTGGCGTTCCGCAACGGCACGACCAAGAAGCTGCTCGCGGGTTTCGCGCCGCTCAGGAACGTGCGAGACTAGGGACGACGTTCGCGTCCGCCGATGCGGGCGTGCGTGAGGAGCAGGGACGGCATGAGCCAGGTACTCGTCTTCGGCCACAGGAACCCCGACAACGACTCCGTCTGTTCGGCGGTCGCCTACGCGCACCTCAAGAACCTCACCGACACCGACAACGTCTACGTGCCCGCCCGCCTCGGTCCGGTGCCGCCGGAGACCGCCTGGGTGTTCGAGCGGTTCGGCGTGCAGCTGCCCGAGGAGATCGGCCACGTGCACACGCGCGTGCGCGATGTGATGACCTCCGACGTGGTCACCGTCGACGCCGGCCGTACCATGCTCGACGCCGGCCGTGTGATGCGCGAGCAGGACGTGCGCGCGCTGCCGGTCCTCGAGGACGGCGTGGTGCGCGGGCTCGTGAACCAGCGGATCCTCGCCGAGGCATACCTCGGCGAGACCGAGATCCGGGGCTTCGCCCGGGTGCCGGTCGCCGTGAAGCGGCTCGTGGCGGTGCTCGACGGCGACCTCGTCACGGGCGACCCCGAGCTGGTGCTCGCGGGCGACGTGCTCATCGGCGCGATGGAGCCCTCGACGATGCTCGGCTACATCAAGCCGGGCGACACGCTCATCGTGGGCGACCGCAAGCGCACGCAGCCCATGGCGCTCGACGCCGGCGTGGCGTGCCTCATCGTGACCGGCGGCTCGCGGCCCGACGAGGCCGTGATCGAGCTCGCGCGCGAGCGCGACGCCGTGGTGATCTCGACGTTCCACGACACCTTCGCCGCCGCGCGTCTCGTGAACCTCTCGCACACGGTGGGCGACGTCATGGACACCGACGTCCTGCGCTTCGACCCCGACACGCTGCTCGCCGAGGCGCTCGAGGACCTCCTCGGCTCGGTGCACCGCGAGGCGGTGGTGGTGGACGCCCCCGGGCGACCCCTCGGCATCCTCACCCGCACGAACGTGGCGCGGGGCACGCGTCGCCGCGTCATCCTCGTCGACCACAACGAGACCGCGCAGTCCGCTCCCGGCATCGAGGAGGCCGAGGTGGTCGAGGTGGTCGACCACCACCGGATCGGCGACGTGCAGACCTACGGTCCGATCCTGTTCCTCAACATCCCCGTGGGCGCGACCGCGACCGTGGTCGCGACGCGCTACGCCGAGCTCGGCATCGAGGTCCCCGACGCGATGGCGGGGATCCTTCTGGGCGCCGTGCTCTCCGACACCGTGCTCCTCAAGTCGCCCACGACCACCGACACCGACCGCCGGATGGCTGCCGAGCTCGCCGCGCGACTCGACCTCGACGTGACCGAGTTCGGCATGGAGATGTTCAAGGCGCGCACCGCCGGACAGGTCTTCTCGGCCGAGCGCGCGGTCAAGGGCGACCTCAAGGAGTACCGCGCCGGAGACACGCTCGCCGCGATCGGCCAGGTCGAGACGGTCGACGTGGGCGAGATCATGGAGCACGCCGAGGAGATCCGCCGCGTGATGGAGTCGCTGCGGGAGGGGCGCGGCTACGACCTCGTGCTGCTCATGGTGACCGACGTGGTGCGCGAGGGGAGCGAGATCGTCGCGGTGGGCAGGACTCGGCTCGCCGAGCGCGGCCTCGGTGTCTCGCTCGCGGACGGCTCGGCGTGGATGCCGGGCGTGCTCTCGCGCAAGAAGCAGATCGCCGCGCGCCTCGTCGACGCGGCCGGGTCCTGAGGAGCGGCCCGCCGATGCGGCCGAGGAGCGCGCACCCGTGGAGCCGCGACCCCGTCCCGGGGATCGCCGTCATCGTGGCGGGCGTGGCGCTCGCCGCGTTCCTCACGCTGACCGCCTCGATCCTGTTCTTCCCGGCCTTCCAGGGCCTTGACGCGCGCATCACCGCGGCCATCCGGGGCGTAGGACCCGCCCCGCTCGAGGCGCTCGCCCGCGGACTCACCTTCCTCGGCGCGCCGCTCACGATGACCGTGCTCACGGTCGCCGGCGTGGCGTGGCTGCTCGCGCGCCGCAGGTCCGCCGAGGCGGTCCTCCTCGGCGTGACGATGGCGGCGGGAACGAGCGCCGGCAGCGCCCTCAAGGCGCTCATCGAGCGCGCGCGGCCGGGCATCGAGTACGCGCGGATCCCGGTACCCGAGAGCTACAGCTTCCCGTCCGGGCACGCGCTCGCGGCCTTCCTCTACTTCGGGATCGTCGCGTTCCTCTTCTTCGTGCTGGCGAGGACCCCGCGCGTCAAGCTCGGCGCGTGGGCGCTCTGCTCGCTCATCGCCTTCGGGGTGGCGCTCTCGCGCGTCTACCTCGGAGTGCACTACCTCGGCGACATCATCGCGTCGTGGATGCTCGGCTCGGCCTTCCTCACCGCGTTCGTGGGCGCCTACGTGTGGTGGGTCACCCGCGAGGCGCGCGAGCGCAGGGCTACGCGCGCGGGAGCGTGACGGTGAAGGTCGTGCCGCTCTCCGTCGCCGAGGAGACCTCGATGCCGCCGGCCGACCGCTCCACCACGTGCCGCACGAGCGAGAGCCCGAGCCCGGTGCCGCCGCTCGCGCGGGAGCGCGCGCGGTCGACGCGGTAGAAGCGCTCGAAGATCCTCGGCAGGTCCTCTTCGGGGATGCCGATGCCGGTGTCGGTCACCGAGATCCGCACCTCATCGGGGTCGGCGTCGAGGGTGACCGTCACCGAGCCGGCCTCGGTGTACTTGATGGCGTTGTCGAGCAGGTTGTCGAGCGCGATGGCCACGTCGGTGGGGTCGGCGCGCACGAACACGTCCTGGCCGGCGACCGCCTCCTCCTCCACGCGCAGCTCCAGGCCGCGCTCCGTGGCCGCGATGCGGTGGCCGAGGAGCGCGTTGGCGACCGCGTCGCGCACGTCGGTGAGCGTGCCGGGCGCGGGCGTGGACTCGAGGCGCGAGAGGTCGAGCAGGTCGCCCACGAGGCGGCCGAGCCGGGCGGACTCCTGCTCGATCTGGACCGCGAACGCGAGCGCCTGCTCGGTGTCGCCGTCGCCGGCGGCGTCCATCGCCGAGGTGGCGAGGAGGTGGATCGCGGCGGCCGGTGTCTTGAGCTCGTGGCTCGCGTTGGCCACGAAGTCGCGCCGCACGCGCTCGAGCCGGGTGCGCTCCGTGGTGTCCTCGATCACCACGAGGGTGCGCCGGTAGGCGTCGGTGGGATTGAGCGGCATCACCGAGATTCGGAGCGTGCGGCCCGAGGGGTCGGGGCCGACCTCGGCGACCTGGTCCTCCTCGGCGAGGGAGAGGGTGGTCACCGTGGAGACCACGGGCGCGGGAAGCTCGGTCTCGCCGAGCTCGCGGCCCTGCCAGCCGGTGACCGGCGCGCGGAAGAGGCGGCCGGCGGCGCTGTTCGCGAAGGCGACGCGGTCGTCATGGAGCAGGAAGACGGCGTCGGTCAGTCCGTCGAGCACGCCGCGCAGCGAGTGCTTCTCGGCGCTGAGCTCCTCGATGCGCCGCCGCATCTGCTCGCGCAGCTCGCCGAGTGCGTTCGACAGCCCCGCGAGCTCACCGCGCTCCTGCGGGACCGGCGCGCGCAGGTCGCCTCCGGCCATCGTCTGGGCCGCCGAGGAGAGCCGCTCGACCGGGCCGGCAGCCACCGCCGCGAGCCGCAGCGCGAGGACGCCGGCCGCGATCAGCGCGCCTGCCAGCAGCACGAGGCCGGTGCGGCGCGAGCGCGCGGCGAGCTCGTTGATCTCCTCGAGCGGCTCGCTCACGCGCAGCGCCACCCGGGCGCCCTGGAGGCTGGCGGGCACGGCGACGTAGATCTGCTCGATGCCCTGCGTGTCGCTCACCCGGCGGTCGAACCCCACGGCGCCGGCGAGCGCCTCGGCGACCTCGGGCCGTGAACCGTGATTCTCCATCGCGGCGGGGTCGCCCTCGGAGTCGGCGATGACCGTCCCGTCGGCCGCGACGATCGTCATGCGCAGGTCCGTGCGCGCGACGAGCCGCCTGAGCGCGTCCGGGGCGCTGCGCTCGGTCTCGCCGAGGACGAGAACCCCCGCCTGGGCGACCGCGAGCAGGTGGTCTTGCTGCTGCTCGATCACCGTGTCGGTGAGCGGGCCGTAGAGGCTCCACGTCCAGGCGCCCGCGACGATCGCCACCGTGAGCAGGAACGCGAGCGCGAGGCGCGCGCGGTAGGAGCCCGCGAGCCGCTGTGCGGTCTCGGTCACTCGGACCCCTCCGCCCGCGCGTGCTCGGACTCGCTCTTGAGCACCGGCTCGAACCGGTAGCCCATCCCGTGCACGGTGTGAACGTAGAGGTACTCGCTCGGGTCCTCGATCGCCTGACGCAGGCGGCGGATGTGCACGTCGATCGTGCGCGAGGAAGGGAGGAACTCGTAGCCCCACACCTGTTGGGCGAGCTTCTGGCGCGTCTGCAGCGCGCCCTCGTTGGTCGCGAGCGTGACGAGGAGCTGGAACTCCTTGAGGCGCAGGCGCGCCGGCGCGCCTGCCACCGTCAGCCGGAGCTCGCTCGGCTCGATGACGAGGTCACCGGTGCGGATCTCCTCGTCCTTCGCGAGCACCTCGCGCTCGCGGACGCGCCGCAGGTTCGCCCGCACCCGTGCGAGGAGCTCCTCCATCGAGAACGGCTTGGTGATGTAGTCGTCAGCGCCCGCGTCGAGCCCGCGCACCTTGTCGCGCTCCTGGTCGAGCGCGGTCACCATGATGATCGCCGTCTCCTTGTCGAGGCGGCGGAAGTGCTCGGCGAAGGTGTAGCCGTCCATCCCGGGGAGCATGATGTCGAGCAGGATGAGGTCGGGCAGGGCCTCTCGGCTGGCCTCGAGCGCTGCCGCGCCGTCGTGGCAGAGCTCGGTCTCGAACCCGGCCCGGCGCAGGGCGTAGTCCACGGTCTGCCCGATGATCGGATCGTCTTCCACGATCAGGATGCGTGCCATGTCGGCGGTCCCTTCACTCTCGGTGCTGCGCCCACATCATTGCACGGTTCGAGCACGATTCCATCGCGTTTAACAACCCTTTTACATAGGTGTGCCCGAAGTTAACAGGGGTGCAACCACCGTCCTCGTGCCGCCGCATAGCATGACACTCGTCACCGGTCCGATGCCGGTGGCATCTGTGCAGAATGACGGAGTGAGGAGAGGGATTCAGTGAAGGCGAAGAAGTTCCTTGCGTTCGCCCTCGTCGCCGTGCTCGCCCTGGGCACGCTCGGCCTTGCCGGCTGCGGCAACGGTGACGAAGAGGCGCCCGAGACCCCCGCGGAGGAGCCGGCTGCTGAGCTGACCGGTTCGATCACCGTCGAGGGCTCGGACACCATGGTCAACCTCGGACAGGCGTTCGCCGAGGCGTTCATGGACGAGTTCGACGGCGTGGACATCTCGGTCGCGGGCGGTGGCTCGGGTACCGGCATCGCCTCGCTGATCAACGGCACGGTCGATTTCGCCAACGCCTCCCGTGCCATCAAGGACGAGGAGGAGGAGCAGGCCGGAGCGAACGGGATCGACGTCACCGAGTTCGTGGTCGCCTATGACGGCATCGCCATCGTGGTCAACCCGAGCCTCGACGTCGAGGACCTCACGTTCGAGCAGCTGGGTGCGATCTACCGCGGCGAGATCACCAACTGGAGCGAGGTCGGCGGTCCGGACCTCGACATCGTGCTGCTCTCGCGCGACACCTCCTCGGGCACCTACGGCTTCTTCCTGGAGCACGTGGTCCAGCAGGACGACAAGGACGCGGTCTTCTCGGCCGACGCCCGCCTGCTCCCCTCGACCCAGGCCATCGTGGACGAGACCATCGCCAACGAGGCCGCGATCGGCTACGTCGGACTCGGCTACGTGGTGCCCGAGGTCAACGTGCTCAAGATCGACGGTGTCGAGGCCGGCGTGGACGCGGTCAAGGACGGCAGCTACAACGTCGCCCGCCCGCTGTTCATGTACGCCGCGGGCGCGCTCAGCGAGGCCGCCCAGGCCTACATCGACTGGATCCAGAGCGCCGATGGTCAGGCCGTCGTCTCCGAGCTCGGCTTCGTTCCGACGAACTAAGACATGCTGACGCCCCCCTCTTCGAGGCGGCGTCTCGGCCGCCCGGTCTCAAGCCGGGCGGCCGACGGCGTTGTCAAACGGATCATCTCGCTCAGCGGCGTGCTGGCGATCGTCATCCTCGCCGCCATCGGCATCTTCCTCGGACTGAACGCGGTGCGCGCGCTGCACGACGTCGGATTCTGGACGATGGCGACCGGCACCGAGTGGTATCCCACGATCGCCGAGCCGCGCTTCGGGTTCGTCCCGCTGCTCGCGGGTTCTGCCGCGGTCACGCTCACGGCACTCCTCCTCTCCGTGCCGGTGAGCATCGCCGCGGCGCTCTTCATCTCCGAGTTCGCCAACCGCAGGGTCAAAGACGTCGCGAAGTCGATCATCGAGTTCATGGCGGCGGTGCCCTCGGTCGTCTACGGCCTGGTGGGCATCGCGATCGTGGTGCCCTGGGTCAAGGAGACATTCGAGCTCGACAGCGGGCTCTCCGCGCTCTCCGGCGCGATCGTGCTCGCCTTCATGATCGCTCCCACCATCGTCTCGATCTCTGAAGACGCGCTGCACGCGGTCCCCGACGAGCTGCGGCAGGGCTCGCTCGCGCTCGGCAACACGCGGTGGCAGACGTCGTACAAGGTGGTCTTGCCCTCGGCGTCCTCCGGCATCCTCGCAGCGGTGATGCTCGGCATGGGCCGCGCCATCGGGGAGACCATGGCGGTCCTGATGTTGACCGGCAACGCCGCGCGCATCCCGGGCTCCCTCTTCGACTCGGTGCGCACCATCACCGGGACGATCGCCGCCGAGATGGGCAGCGTGGTCCAGGGCGGGCTGCATCAGTCGGTGCTCTTCGCGCTCGGCCTCGTGCTCTTCTCGATCACCTTCGCGATCAACCTCGTCGCCGACCTCGTGCTCGAGAAGCAGCGGAAGAGGTGGCGCCGATGAACCGACGCATCCGGCAGGCTCGCATCGCGCAGACCGTCGCCGTGGCCGTGACCGGCACGGCGGCCGCGCTCGTGGTGGCCGCGGCTCTCTTCCTGCTCGTCTACATCACGGTCCGCGGGCTTCCCGCGATCAGCTGGGAGTTCCTGACCGACGTCCCCCGCCAGCAGATGAAGGCGGGCGGGATCTTCCCGGTCATCATGGGCACGCTCGCGCTGACACTCGCCACCGCGGCGCTCTCGTTGCCGGTCGGGGTCGCGGCGGGCATCTACCTCTCGGAGTATGCGCCGAGGAGCAGGTTCACGCGGGTCATCCGCCTCTCGATCAGCAACATGGCCGGCGTCCCCTCGATCGTCTACGGTCTCTTCGGCCTGGCGCTCTTCGTGATCCTCATGGGTATCGGCAAGTCGATCCTCGCTGGGGCGCTCACGCTCGCGTGCCTCACGCTGCCCGTGATCATCACGGCGACCGAGGAGGCGCTTCGGCAGATCCCGACCGACCTGCGGCAGGCCTCGCTCGCCCTCGGCGCCACCCGGTGGCGCACGATCTACAAGGTCGTGCTTCCCGCCGCCGCGCCGGGGATCGTGACCGGTTCGATCCTCGGCCTGTCGCGCGCGGCAGGCGAGACCGCCCCGATCCTCTTCACCGCGGCGGTCTACTACAAGCGGCAGCTGCCCGATTCGGTCTTCGCCGACGTGATGGCGCTGCCCTACCACATATTCATTCTCGCCACGCAGGTCACCGGCCGTCCCGACGACATCATCTGGGGCACGGCGTTCGTGTTGGTGGGCGGGGTCACCGCCATCAGCGTGGCCGCCGCGGCGTGGCGTTCGGCACAGAGACGGAAGGTGAGATGGTGACAGGACCGGCGAACAACGGCGCAAAGGGGAGTTTCGACCTGAAGGAGGTCTCGGTCACGTACGGCTCCGAGACCGCGGTCGCCGGCGTGTCGATGCACATCCCTCCCTGCGCGGTCACGGCGCTGATCGGCCCCTCGGGGTGCGGGAAGTCCACACTGCTGCGCTGCCTGAACCGCATGAACGACGAGCTCGGCAACGCCACGGTGGGCGGCACGATCCTGCTCGACGGGGTGGACATCTACGGCAAGGAGCTCGACCCTGTCGAACTGCGCACCAAGGTGGGGCAGGTGTTCCAGAAGCCCAACCCGTTCCCGATGTCGATCTATGACAACGTCGCGTACGGGCCGCGGACGCAGGGCATCCGCAGGCGCGCCGAACTCGACGAGGTCGTGGAGCGCTCACTCAAGCGCTCGGCGCTGTGGGGCGAGGTGAAGAAGGACCTCAAGAAGCACGCCTTCGAGCTCTCCGGCGGACAGCAGCAGCGGCTCTGCATCGCGCGGGCGCTCGCGACCCAGCCCGAGGTCGTGCTCATGGACGAGCCCGCCTCCTCGCTCGACCCCATCTCGACCCAGCAGATCGAGGACACCATCGCCGAACTCAAAGAGCACGTCACGATCGTGATCGTCACGCACAACATGCAGCAGGCCGCGCGGATCTCGGACCAGACCGCGTTCATGCTCCGCGAGAGCATGGAGGCGCCGGCGGAACTCATCGAGGTCGGAGAGACGCGCGTGATGTTCACGAACCCGCGCGACAAGCGCACCGAGGCCTACATCACGGGCAGGTTCGGCTAGGCGTACGCGGACCGACAGGCCCGGGAACGACAACAGGACGCGCTGAGGGGGAGCGCGTCCTGTCATGTCGTGAGCGGCGGTGCCCGCCCCGAGGGGGGAGGAGAGAGGACGGGTCGCCGTGCTCTGCCGGTATACTAGCAACGGGTATGCCAGAACTCTCACCGAGCCGAGGGGGGATCCACCGATGCCCGACGTCACCGTGCGGACGGCCGAGCGGACGGACGCGGCGGCCATCGCCGACATCTACAACCCGTACGTGACCGGCTCGGCCGCCACGTTCGACACCGAGCCCGTCACCGAGGCCGACCGGGCCGCGTGGATCGCCACGCACGGCCCCGAGCACCCGGTCCTGGTCGCCGAGGTGGACGGCGAGGTGGTGGGGTGGGGCTCGGTGAGTCCCTGGGCGCCGCGACCGGCGTGGCACCGCACGGTGGAGCTCTCCGTCTACGTACACGCCGACGTCCGCGGGGAGGGGATCGGGACCGCGCTGATGACCGAGATGATCGAGCGCGCGCGGGCAGCCGGCCACCACGCCCTCATGGCGCAGATCGTCGCCGGCAACGAGGCGAGCCTCGGCATGGCGCGACGCCTCGGCTTCGAGGTCGTGGGCGTGATGCGTGAGGTCGGCGACAAGTTCGGCCGCTGGCACGACCTCGTGCTCGTGGAACGGGTGCTGCGCGCCGAGGCGACCCCTTAGAGCGCGGTGAACCCGCCGTCGACCGGCAGCGTGGCGCCGGTCGTGAACGACGCCCCGTCGGAGAGCAGCCAGATCGCGGCCTCGGCTATCTCCTCGGGCGTGCCGAGGCGACCGGCCGCATGCTTCTCGGTGACGAACGCCTGGATCTCCGAGCCCGCGGTGACGCCGGCCTCGGTGAGCAGCGAGGTCTCGAGGATGCCGGGCGCGACGGCGTTCACGCGTACGCCGCGCGGGGCGTACTCGACCGCAGCGGCCTTGGTGAGCCCGATGACGCCGTGTTTGGCGGCGACGTAGGCCGGCGCCTGGGGCCAGGCCACGAGGCCGAGGACCGAGGCGATGTTGACGATCGCGCCACCGCCCGAGCGGATGATCGCGGGGATCTGCGCGCGCATGCAGTAGAAGACCGCGTCGAGGTGGGTCGAGATGACCTCGCGCCACTCCTCGGGCGGGAAGTCCGCGGTGAGCGCCGCGTGCGAGCCGGCGCCGAGGCTGTTGGCGACCATGTGCACCGCGCCGAACGCGCCGAGGGTGGCGTCCACGAGCGTCTCGCACTCGGTGGGGTCGGTGGTGTCACAGGCGTGGAAGACGGCGTGTCCTCCGGCGTCGAGGATCGACCGGACGGTGTCGTGCCCGCCCTCGGCGTCGATGTCGGAGATCATCACGTGCGCGCCACGCCGCGCGAGCCCGACGGCGATCGAGCGGCCGATGCCTGCCGCCGCGCCGGTCACGAGCCCGACCCTGCCGTGAAGGGTGCCTTCCATCGGTGCGCCTCTCTGCCGGGGGACTTTACCGGTTCATACCCTGTTTCCCGGGTGCGCGGGGTATCATCCTTCCGAGGTCCTCGCGACGTCCCAGGGGCGCATATGTCAGGGTTCCACGTCACGAACACCGGTGGGAGCATCGTCTCCTCGGCGCTGCACGCGGGTCACGAGCTGCGGCCCTCCCTGCGTCCCTGGTGCGCCCTCGGCCCCACGGAGCGCATGCGCGAGGAGGATCCCTACACCGACGTGATCGCCGCGCTCGGCACGGGGATGCTCGCCGGCCGGCACTCGCGCTTCGAGGTCGACCTCAACCGGCCGAGGGGGGCCGCCGTGTACCGGGGGCCCGAGGACGCCTGGGGCCTCGAGGTGTGGCGCGCCCCGCTCCCCGACGCCGAGGTCGCGCGTTCGCTCGAGCTCTACGACCGCTTCTACGAGGCCGCCGCCGCGCTGCTCGACGAGACCGTCGCCGCCCACGGTGCGGCGGTGGTGTTCGACGTGCACAGCTACAACCACCGCCGTGGCGGTCCCGACGCCGTCCCGTCCGACCCGGCGACCGATCCGGAGGTCAACCTCGGCACCGGCACGCTCGACACCGGCCGGTGGGGCGGCCTGGTCGACGGGGTCACCCGGGCACTCGCGGCGGACGGCCTCGACGTGCGCGAGAACGTGCGCTTCCGGGGCGGCCACTTCGCCGCGTGGGCCCATGCGCGCTACGGCGGGACGGTCGCGGTGCTCGCGTTCGAGTTCAAGAAGACGTTCATGGACGAGTGGACCGGCGCGGTCGACATCGGCGCGGTCACCCGTCTGCGGGCCTCGCTCGGCGCGTGCGTCCCGCTCGCCGAGGCGGCCGTGCGGGAGGCGCGGTGATCCGCCCGGCCGGGATCGACGCCGGACGGGTCGACGCCATGCTCGACCGGCTCGCCTCGGGACACGCCGTGCGGCATTCGATGCCGGTGTGGGGACGGCTCCACGTCGAGCGGGAGCTCCCGTTCCTCGTGGTCTACCGCCGCCCGGCCGCCGGTGTCGACCCGGGCACCGACCGGCTCGTGCTCGGGGTGGCCTCGTTCCTGCAGGCGAGCGCCGCGCCGGGCCGGCAGCGTGAGACCTCGCAGCTCGTGGAGCGGATCGCGCGACACATGACCGCCGTCTTCGGCGCGTTCCTCGTGGTCGAGGTGTGGGCGGGCGAGGGGGGCACGCCCCACGGCGAGGCACCCGCACCCGCCTTCACGGTGATCCGGCCCGAAGCCGACGGCCTCGAGCCGACGGTGGGCGAGCTCGCCGCCGCGCTCGCCGGGTCGCGGGTCGCCCGGCAGCCCTCGGAGGTCACCACGGACATGCGCGCGCGGATCGCGCCGCCGGGGATGCGGCCGGTGCTCACCTCGGCGGCCCTCGCGCGCAGCGGCGCGCACCTGCTCGGCCTCGAGGTCGCCCCTGTCTACCGGACGCCGGGCGGAGAGCTCTATCCCGCGCTCGTGCGTCAGGTGACCCGGCGGGTGGGCACCGCGCTCGACCGCGCCTTCTACCGGTTCACGCACACCCGCACCACGGCGCGCCCCGTGCACTACCATCAGCTCGGGCGCCGTGCGACGGTCAAGGCGGTCTTCGACGTCGACTCCCGTCTCGCCGACGTCGCCTCCCGCTTCGACGTGGTGCTCCAGGTCACCCCGGTCAACGCCGAGCAGGCCTACGCCGCGTTCAAGCGCGCCCGCTACGAGCGCGCTCCGACGTTCCACTACCGCCCGCTCACCGTCGACCCCGGCCGCCTCAAGCAGCGCCTGTGGTCGGTGCGCCCGGAGCGCGTCGAGGATCCCACGCTCATGCACGTCTTCCGCGGCGCGCAGTTCCAGCTCGACCGGCAGCTCACCATGCTCTCCGACCTCGGCAGGGCGGAGTTCCTGCACGAGAGCCTGCAGCTCTACGGCGGCGTGGAGCCCGGCCTGCTCGCGGCGGCGACGCGGATCCTCGACCGCCTCGGACCGCCGGTGCGCCGACGCGCGACCGTACTCTCCGCCGAGGAGTTCCGCGGGCTCGCGCTCGCCGAGATCGCCGCCTACCGGGAGCGCGTGCCGGAGTTCGGCCAGGCCCCGCTCGTGCGCGACGACATCTACGCTGGGCTCCTCGTGAGCCACGGACGGCTCTACATCGGCTCGGCCGCGCGCCTCCCCGCCGCACGCGCCGACGCGCTCCTCCAGCACGAGGTGGGCACCCACATGGTCACCTACCACAACGGCCGCGCGCAGAAGCTACGCCTGTTCTCGGAGGGGCTGCCCGGCTACGACGAGCTGCAGGAGGGTCTCGCGGTCCTCGGCGAGTATCTCGTGGGCGGGCTCGACGCCGAGCGGATGCGGGTGCTCGCGGCCCGGGTGCTCGCGGTCCACGCGCTCACCGACGGCGCGGACTTCGTCGAGACGTTCCGGCTGCTCACCGGCCGCGGCTTCTCGCGCCGGGCGGCGTTCACGATCACCACCCGGGTCTTCCGCGGCGGCGGGCTCACCAAGGACGCGATGTACCTGCGCGGCCTGTCGGGAATACTCGACTATATGGCCGAGGGGTGCGATCCCGCGCGGCTGTTCCTCGGCAAGTTCGCCGCGGAGCACGTGCCGATCGTCGATGAGTTGCTTTTGCGTAACGTCCTCGCCGAACCGGTGGTGCTTCCGCGATACTTGGAGCGCACCGACGCGCGGGAGCGGCTCGCGCGGGTGCAGGCGGGCCTCGGCGTGGAGGACCTCGTCCCTCGGCAGCGGAGCATGTGATGAAGATAGGGTTCCTGGTCAACGATATCGAGACCGAGCAGCCGGGCTACACCACCACCCGGCTCGCGATGACCGCGATCAACCGCGGGCACGAGGCGTGGATCATGACGCCGGGCGACTTCGCCTACGACCCCGACGAGAAGATCCGGGCACGGGCACGCCATGCGCCCAAGGACAAGTACAAAGCGGGCTCGGCGTATCTCGCGGGGCTGCGGAGCGCCAAGGCGCGCACCCGGCGCATCACCGTGGACGACCTCGACGTGCTGATGCTGCGCAACGATCCCGCCCAGGACGTGGCGTGCGGCTGGCGCCAGGTGTCCGGCATCGACTTCGGCCGCATCGCGCTGCGCAACGGCGTGATCGTGCTGAACGACCCCAACGGCCTGGCCAAGGCCGCGAACAAGATGTACTTCCAGCTCTTCCCCGAGGAGGTCCGTCCCCGCACGCTCATCACGCGCGACCGCGACGAGATCAAGACCTTCATCAAGGAGGAGGGCGGTCGCGCGGTCATCAAGCCGCTGCAGGGCTCGGGCGGCAGCGGGGTGTTCCTCGTGGACCACCCCTCGGCGCGCAACGTCAACCAGATGATCGAGGCGCTCACCCGTGACGGCTACATCATCGTCCAGGAGTACCTCGAGGCCGCCGAGGAGGGCGACACCCGCCTGTTCATGCTCAACGGGCAGCCCCTGCGCCACAAGGGTCACTACGCCGCGTTCCGGCGGATCCGCCAGGGTGACGACGTGCGCTCCAACGTGCACGCCGGGGGCGTGATCGCCGAGGCCAAGATCACCGACGCGCACCTGAGGATCGCCGAGATCGTGCGGCCCAAGCTCGTGGCCGACGGGATGTTCCTCGTCGGGCTCGACATCGTGGGCGACAAGCTCATGGAGATCAACGTCTTCTCGCCCGGCGGCCTCGGCAGCGCGCAGACGTTCGAGAAGGTCAACTTCTCGCACGCCGTCATCGACTCGCTCGAGCGCAAGGTGGGCTACATGAGCTTCTACCGTCGCCGGTTCTCCAACATCCAGATGGCGACGTTGTAAGATTCCTTAACGACTGGCAGGGAACCGCCTCCGCGCGGCGAAGAGGGCTGGCAGAGGAAGAGCGGTGCGGGACCGCGGCACCGCGCGACGGAGGGAACCGATGGGCACCGCCGGCTCGACAACCGACGCCGTGACGCGCGCGCGGCCGTGTCCCGACCGCGCCCAGTCGACCTCGTTCGGCGCGGACACCCTCCTGCTGACCGCGTTCGTGATCTCGCTCGGCATCCCGCTCTACTACGTGCTCGGCTTCTCGGGGCCGCCCGTGCTGCTCGCCGTCTACGTGGCGTCCGCGGCGATCGTGCCCTCGCTCACCCCGCTGCTCACCTGGTGGCTGCGGTGGGGCCCCGTGCCGAGGCACGCGCTGGCGCCGGTGGCGCTCACCTCGTTCGGGTTCGTCATGCCGGTGCTCGCCGCCGCGATCGTGGTGGTCGGGCTCGGCTTTGAGATCGCGCTCGTGGGCGTGGCCGTGATGGCCTACATCGCGGCGCTGCTGATCCAGGTGGTCGCCGCGCGGTTCGGCGGCTCTGCGGCCCTCCCGCGCATGGTCGCGGTGCGGTTCGTCTGCGCCCTCGGCACGCCCATCGTCGTGCTCGGCCTCACGCAGGGGCTGCCGCACGGGATCGACGCGATCGGCGGCTGGAGCATCCCCATGCCTATCGCGGTCGCGGGCGCGATAGGCGCCGCGCGCGGCTTCGAGTCGGCGCTCGGCAGGTCGGAGCGGCGGTGTGCCCCGGTCACCGGCGACGACCGGGAGGAGGGGCGATGAGCGGCGGGCACGAGCGGGTGCGCGGCTTCGCGCGCGGCGCGACAGGGCTGCTCGCAGGGGTCGTGTGGGGGTTCTTCGTCGCGTTCAACGTGGTCTTCTCCGACGTGTTCGGCCTCGGCGAGATGGCCGGCGCGGTGGCGTTCGTCTACATCGCCTACACGGCGCTCGGGTTCCTCTTCGGCCTCGCCGGGCCGCGCACCGGCATCCGGTGGGCGTGGTGGCTCGCCGCTCCCGGGGTGGTCTTCGTGCTGCCCGGACTGCTCGACACTCCCGGCCGGGCGCTCTACCACGCGGCGGTGATCGCGGCGGTCGCCGGCGGAACGGCGGGCGGGGCGTGGGCGGGCGCGCACCTGCGCGCTAGGAGAGCCACTCCCTGACGGCCTCGATCACGGGGGCGTGACCGGCGTCGATCACGACGTCGAACCGCTCGACGGCCTCGTCGAGCTCGGCGAGCGCCCGTGGCGCGCACGAGCCGTCCGGCGCGAGGCGCTGCACCTCGGCGAGGAGCTCCACGCCGGTGAGGGCGGCCACGTCGCCCGGGAGCGGGTCGGCGTGGGCGATCCCGGCGAGCGCCTTGTAGACGTCCGTGCCGAACTTGGCCCAGTGCGCGGTCGAGACCACGAGCACCGGGTCCGCGCCCGCGAGCCGCTCGGCCGCCTCCCACGCCACGGCGGTGTGCGGGTCGAGCAGGTAGCCGTGGTCGTCCCAGACCCGCCGGATGCACGCGAGGGACTCGTCGTTGCTCACCGAGTCCGCCGAGAAGTGCTCCCGCACGAGGCGGAACGTCTCGCGGTCGACCTGGAAGCGCCCGGTCTCGCGCAGCGACGCCATCCACCCGGCGGTGCGCCCCGCGTCGCGCGTGAGTTCGTAGAGCTGCCGTTCGAGATTGCTCGAGACGAGGATGTCCATGCTCGGGCTCGGCGTGGTCACGAAGTCGCGCTCCGCGATGTCGTAGACGCCGGTCGCGATGAAGTCGGCGAGCACCTTGTTCTCGTTGCTCGCGCAGATCAGCCGCCCGATCGGCACGCCCATCCGCTTGGCGTAGTACCCGCCGAGGATGTTGCCGAAGTTGCCCGTGGGCACGCAGACGTCCATCGGCTGGCCGGCGACCACGCCGCCGCTCGCCACCATATCGGCGTACGCGCTCGCGTAGTAGACGATCTGCGGCAGGAGGCGGCCCCAGTTGATCGAGTTCGCCGAGGAGAGCCGAAGCCGGTGCTCCTCGCGCAGCTCGCCCGCGAAGGCCTCGTCGGCGAAGGCGGCCTTCACCGCGGTCTGGCAGTCGTCGAAGTTGCCCCGCACGCCGAAGACGGCGACGTTCTCGCCGGCCTGCGTGACCATCTGCTTGCGCTGGATGTCGCTCACGCCGTCGGCGGGGAAGAAGACCGCCACGCGCGTGTGGGGCCGGTCCGCGAACCCGGCGAGCGCGGCCTTGCCGGTGTCGCCCGAGGTCGCCACGAGTATGAGGTAGTCCTCGGCGAGGGTGCCGCGCGCCTGCTGCATGGCTATGGACTCCGAGAAGAAGAGCGGCATGCACTGGAGCGCCATGTCCTTGAACGCGCTCGTGGGGCCGTGGAAGAGCTCGAGGACGTGCATGCCGGCCACGACCTCGGTCACCGGCGCGATGCGCGGGTCGGACCACTGGAGGCCATATGCAGACTGCATAAGCGCATCGATACGCGGGCGTTCCACGTCCACGCCGAACCGCTCGAACACCTCGGCCGCCCGCTGCCAGTAGGGGAGCTCGCCGAGGGCGAGGACCTCCTCGAGCGTGAGCGCGGGCAGCTCGTCGGGGACGTAGAGCCCGCCGCCGGGCGCGATGCCGCGCACGACGACGTCGGTGAAGGCGGGTCGCGACGCGTCGGCGCCGCGGGTGTCGTGGTAGGTGGCAGCTCGTCTCATGCGTGCATCATACCCGAGCGCGCGCGAACACGACGGGCGGATACGCGCAGCTGGACCCCGCGGTGCGCCCACGCGTGGCGTCACCCGCCGAGGAGCTCTTCGGCCAGGAGGTCCATGAGCAGGCCGTCGCGCCACACGCCGTCGGGGCCGCGCTCGTAGCGCCGCAAGATGCCGACCGGCTTGAAGCCCACCTTCTCGTAGGCGCGGATCGCGTCGGCGTTGGTGGCGGCCGGGTCGATGTGGATACGGTGGTGGCCGCGCTCGGTGAAGAGGTGGCGCGCGAGGGTGCGGAGCGCGTCGGGACCGAGGCCGCGGCCGGAGTAGGGGGCGAAGACGGTGAGGTCGATGCTCGCGTGGCGGTAGTCGGGGTCGAGCTCCTCCTGGTAGGCGATCGCGCCCACGAGTGTGTCGCCCGCCTCGATGGCGAACACGGCGGTCTCGGGGTCGGAGAGCCAGCGCGTGACGGTCTCGGGGTCGGTCCCCCACCAGGGGGCGGCGCGCTCGTCGGTGGCGATCGCCGAGGCGATCTCGGGTATGCGCGCGGGATCGAGCGGGCGGAGGATGACCCGCTCGCCGCGGAGCGGGGCCCCGTAGCGCGGTGTGTCTTCCATGGAGGACCTCCTCGGCGAGGGTGTCTGTCGGTGTGATGGTGTACGCTTCGTACGTACCCGACGGAGGGGGAACGGCTCGGTGCGCTACTGCGTGGTGATCCTCGATGGGGCGGCGGGATGGCCGCTGCCCGAGTTCGGCGGGCGGACGTCGCTCATGGTCGCGTCCACCCCCAACCTCGACCGCCTGGCCCGCGAGGGCGTGCTCGGCCTCGCGCAGACGGTGCCCGAGGGCATGGAGCCCTCCTCCTCGGCGGCGTGCACGTCGATCCTCGGCTACGACCCCGTGGCCGCCTACGTGGGCCGCGGGGCGATCGAGGCCGCGAGCATGGGCATCGAGCTCGCGCCGGACGAGATCGCGCTGCGCCTCAACCTCGTGACGATCGAGGGCGGCGTGATGGCGAGCTACTCGGCGGGGCACATCCCCACCGAGGACTCCCGCGAGCTCGTGGGCGAGATCGCCGACGCGCTCGACGACGACTCCTTCCGCCTCTACCCCGGGGTCGCCTATCGGCACATCCTGGTGGTCAAGGGCGCGCGTGAGCTGCTCGAGGCGCGCTACACGCCGCCGCACGACATCTCGGACAAGCCGGTCGCCGAGTACCTGCCGGCGGGCGGGGGGACCGGCAGGCTGCTCGCCTACATGGAGCGCGCCCGCCCGATCATCGCGCAGAGCCCGGTGACCGCCCGCCGCCGGGCCTCGGGTGGGGTCGCGCCGAGCGACGTGTGGCCGTTCTGGCCGGGTGACGCGCCGGGCGGGCTGGTCCCCTTCGGCGAGCTGCGGGCGAAACGCGCGGCGATGACGTCGGGCGTCGACCTCCTCGGCGGGCTTGCGGTGCTCTTCGGCATCGACCGGCTCGAGATCGAGGGCGTGACCGACGGCCCCGACACCGACTATGCCGCGCAGGCCGAGGGCGCGCTCGCGGCGCTCGACGACCACGACGTGGTGTTCGTGCACATCGAGTCGCCCGACGAGGCCGGCCACGCCGGAGACGTCGAGGGCAAGATCGCGGCGATCGAGGCGATCGACCGGGAGGTGGTGGGGCGCCTCGCCGGCGCGCGCGATGACCTGCGTATCCTCGCGATGCCCGACCACCCCACCCCGCTCGAGCTCAAGACGCACGTGGGCGAGGCCGTGCCGTTCGTGCTCTGGGGGCCGGGGATCGATCCGCGCGGCGCGGAGACCTACGACGAGTCGGCCGCCGGGGGCACCGGCCTCGTGGTCGACCCGGGGTGCGGCGTGCTCGACCTGCTGCTCGGGTGAGCGGCGGCGCGAGCGTGCGTGACGCGGCGGGTCGCTCCGCGGTGAGGTGCGACGCGCACGGCGTCGGTGCCTACCGTCAGGGACCGAACCGTTCGTCGAGGTCGTCGAGGAACCGGTAGAGCTCGCTCGCGAAACGCTCCGGCGCCTCCTCGTGCGGGATGTGGCCCACGCCCTCGAACGTCGCGAGCCGGGCGTCGAGCAGCTCGGCCACGCGCGCGCTGTCCTCGAAGGGCACGGCGCGGTCCTCGGTCCCCGCGATCACGAGTACGGGACACTCGACTCCGGAGAGCAGTTCGGCGGGGTCGTCGGGGCGGGGCGCGATCACGAGTTCCCACAGCGCCCGGTCCCAGTCGCGCACCTGAAGCGGCCGCCGGTAGCCCTCGATCGTCTCGGCGCTCACCGCGTCGGGGTCGGCCCATGCCGCCCGCACGAGCTCCTCTCCGCGCGTTCCGCCGAGGGTGCGGCGCAGCACCAGCGGCCCGACGCGGCGCGCCTGCGGGGTGGCGAGCAGGGGCCGCACGAGCCGCGGCGTGCCGCCGCTGCTGAGCACCGCCGGGGCCTCAAGCACGAGTCCGCGCACGCGCTCGGGGTGGCGGGCCGCGGCGATGACGGCGATCGCGCCGCCCGCCGAGTGACCCACGAGCACGGCCCGCTCGATGCCGAGCGCGTCCATCAGCGCGATGGCGTGGTCGGCTTGCGTGGTGGGACTGTAGGGGTTGGGTCCCTCCCACTCACCGTCGAGCGGGCGCTCGGTGAGGCCGAACGCCGGACGGTCGAAGGCCACCGCGGTGCACCGGGCCGAGGCGTCGGCCACGCTCTCGCGCCATGAGAAGAGCGAGGCGCCGAACCCGTGCAGGAAGAGCACGGCGCAGGGGTCGTCCCCCTCGAGCCGGTAGTGGTAGGTGATCCCCTCGACTTCGACGAAGCGCGACTCGGGGCCGGCCAGCTCGGCCGCCTCGACCGCGTCCGGGAGCGGCGGGACCGGCCAGAGGAGCGGCACGACGAGTGCCGCGAGGAGCGCGACGATGAGCGCGGCGGCGACCGTCCGTCGCGTCCGGCGCGCAGGGCCGCGGGGCGGACGGCGGGGCGGAGCGGTCTCGGGGCGAGCGGGCACAGACTCCATGTCCTATATCTTCCCGGCGAGGATGCGTCCGAGCGAGCGGGCCTTGTCCTGCTCCCACGCGTGGATCTCCGGGTGCCGCCAGGTGTCGGTCACCGCCAGCGACCCCACCGTCCGGATGCCGCCGCAGCCGAGGGCGTCACGCAGGGCACGCACGGGACCGGTGGTATAGCCGAAGAAGGTCGCGAGCGGCTCGGGCGCGGCGCACGCGGTGATGACCACGGCGCGGCGGGCGTCGCGCGCCACCCGCGAGCGGGGGACCTCGGCGGGCGACATGCCCGGCAGGCGGAGCTGGCCGGTGTCGGGGAAGTAGCCGGCGAGCCGGTCGAGGAGCGCCTGGGTGCGGTCCTCGGCGCGGCGGAAGTACGACGGGGTGCCGAGGATCACGCCGTCGGCGGATGCGATGCGTTCTACCAGGTGAGGGAGGTCGTCGTCGATCTTGCAGACGCCGGTGGCGCGGCACATCGAGCAGCCGGTGCAGGTACGGATCTCGAGTTCGGCGAGGCGGACGCGCTCCACGTGGGCTCCGGCCGCCTCGGCCGCCGCCGCGGCCTCCTCGACGGAGCGGCTCACCACGCACCTGCGCTCGCTCGCGTCGATCGCGATGATCCTCATCGCTTCGCCCCCTCGGCTGCCGTGGGTGGTGCGAAGAGGCGCCGCTGGGTGCCCGGGGGCAGCTCGCGTGCCTGTTCGCTCTCTGCCTCGATGAGCTCGATCGAGTCGTCGAGCCAGTCGATGGTCGCGCGGGTGTCCGCCATCGCGGCGTCGAGGGTGAGCCGCTCGAGGAGCGCGGCGCGGTCGGGGGTAGTGGCCGTGTGGGCGCCGCCCGCCGCTCGCTCCCGCAACGCCTCGAGCCGTGTCTGCAGAGCGCCTCGGCGTTCCCGCAGCAGGCCGATGAGGTCCTCGGAGGGGAGCGAGTCGGCGAAGCGGAGACGGATGAGGAACGGGTCGCGCAGCGGGGGCGGGGGAGGAGTCTCGCGCAGCCAGCGGTCGAGCTCTGAGGTGCCGGCGTCGGTGATCGAGTAGATCTTGCGGTCGGGACGCGATCGCTGGCGCTCGGTGCGCGAACGGACGAGCGCGCGAGACTCGAGGCGGTCGAGCGTGCGGTAGACCTGGGCCTGGTCCGCCGTCCAGAAGTGCGCGGCGCGGCCGTCGAAGCACATCGTCTTGAGGTCGTACCCGCTCATGGGCCGCTCTCGCAGGAATCCGAGGATCGCGTGGTCGAGGGACATCCGTGATCCCGCCTACGAACGATATAGGACGACACAAGTATATGACGAGACATATATGTTATGCAACCGTCAAGTCAGAGTCGAGATATGGAGGGAGAACAGCAGCTCAGAAGCGGTATGCAAGCTTCGACCAGGGGTCGAGGTGCGTTCGGGGCCCCGGCCACTCGCTCAGCCGGCGAACTGGCTCCGGTGGAGGCGCGCGAAGAGCCCGTCGCGGGCGAGGAGCTCCGCGTAGGTGCCGTCCTCGGCGATCCGGCCGCCGTCGATGACGATGATGCGGTCGGCGTCGCGCACCGTGGAGAGGCGGTGCGCGATGATGAGCGCGGTGCGGTCGGCGAGGAGCTCGCGCAGCGCCGCCTGGATGAGCGCCTCGGTGCGCGTGTCGACCGAGGAGGTCGCCTCGTCGAGGATGAGGATCGCCGGGTCGGCCAGCACGGCGCGGGCGAACGCCACGAGCTGGCGCTGGCCGGTCGAGAGCGTGATCCCCCGCTCGCCCACCACCGTGTCGTACCCCTCGGGCAGCCGCTCGATGAACCCGTGCGCGTGCGCGGTGCGGGCGGCCGCCTCCACCTCGGCGTCGCTCGCGCCCTCTCGTCCGTAGCGGATGTTCTCCGCGATGCTGCCCGCGAACAGGAACGGGTCTTGCAGAACCACGCCGAGGTTCGCCCGCAGCGAGCGCAGCGTGACGTCGCGCAGGTCGTGGCCGTCCACGAGCACGCGGCCGCACGTGGGGTCGTAGAAGCGCGGCACGAGGTTGACGAGCGTGGTCTTGCCCGCGCCGGTCGCGCCCACGATGGCGAGCGTGGTCCCGGCCGGCACCGCGAGGTCGATGTCGTGCACGACCTGCGGGCCCGTCTGGTAGGAGAAGCACACGCCGTCGAGCGCCACCTCGCCGCGCACGCGGCCGAGCTCGAGCGCGCCGGGCGCCTCGGCGACCTCGGAAGGGGTGTCGATCAGCGCGAAGACCCGCTCGCCGCCCGCCAGGGCCGACTGCGTCTCGGCGTAGAGGCTCGAGAGCTGGCTCACGGCGTTGAAGAACGCCCGCGAGTAACCGAAGAACGCCACCACCACGCCGATCGTGACGAGCCCCTCGATCGCGAGCCACCCACCCGCCGCCGCCACGAGCGCGGTGGCGGTCGCGGAGATCACCGCCAGCGTGGGAGAGAACGCCGAGGAGACCGCCGAGGCGGTGACGTTGGCGTCGCGGTTGGCGGCGTTGCGCGAGGCGAACACCCCGCGGTCGGCGTCGGTGCGGTTGAACGCCTGGGAGACCTTGATGCCCGCGAGCTCCTCGGCCAGCGTGGCCGAGACCTCGCCGATCGCCTCCTGACGGCGGCGGAACGCGCGCCGGGCAACGAGGCCGAACAGCCGGGTCGCCCCCAGCATGAGCGGGACCACGAACAGCGTGACGAGCGCGAGACGCCAGTCCACGATCAGCATGCCCGCCAGCGTCGTCACGATGCCGAGGGCCGCGCCGAGCACGCGCCGGAACCCCTGCGAGAGGAACGAGTTGAGCGTCTCGATGTCGTTGATGAGGCGGCTCATCAGGTCGCCGGACTCCACGCCCTCGAAGTAGGAGATCGAGAGGCGCTGCACGGTGGCGAAGACCTCCTCGCGCAGGTCGAAGAGCGCACGCTGCCCCGCCATGCCGAGCGCGAGGATCTGCGCGCGCTGGAGCCACCAGCCCACGACCACGGTGCCGAGGAGGAGCGAGCCCGGCAGCAGCAGCTCGCGCGCGCTGCCGCCCGCCCCGGCGGCGTCGACCGCGGTGTCGATCACGAGTCCGGTGAGCGCGGGGCTTGCCGCGCTCGCGGCGGACGATCCCACCAGCCAGATCATCGCGACTGCCACCTCGCGACGGTAGGGGAGCAGGTAGCCGAGGAGGCGACGGACCGCGGTCCAGGTGGCGCGCGGCTTCTCGTCTTTGGCGAGCGAGCGGAGCGAGGTCCCGCGTGCCATCACGCCTCACCCCCTTCGTCGAGCGCGCAGGTGCCGGGGATGTCGAGCGTCTCGCCGCCGGTGAGCTGGCTCGCGGCGATCTCGGCGTAGACGCAGCTCGCGGCGAGGAGCTCCTCGTGCGTGCCGATGTCGGCGATCCGGCCGCCGTCGAGCACGAGGATCATGTCGGCTTTGCGCACGGTGGAGAGGCGCTGGGCGACCACGAAGGAGGTGCGCCCGCGCATCAGCACGTCGAGGTTCTCGCGGAGCGCGGCCTCGGTCTCGGTGTCCACGCTCGAGGTCGAGTCGTCCATGATGAGGATCCGCGGGTCGATCAGGAGCGCGCGGGCGATCGCGATCCGCTGGCGCTGGCCGCCCGACAGGCGCACTCCGCGCTCGCCCACGCGCGTGTCGTAGCCGTGCGGGAGCGCCGAGACGAACTCGTGCGCCTGCGCGGCGCGGGCGGCCGCCTCGACCTCCTCGCTGCTCGCGTCGGGGCGGCCGTAGGCGATGTTGTCGCGCACCGAGCCGGAGAAGAGCACCGAGTCCTGCATGACCACGCCGATCGTGCTGCGCAGGCTCGAGAGCGTCAGGTCGCGCACGTCGCGGCCGTCGATCACCACGGCACCCTCGGTCACGTCGTAGAAACGGGGCACGAGGTTGACGACACTCGTCTTGCCCGAGCCGGTCGCGCCCACCACCGCCACGAGCATGCCGGGCTCGGCGGTGAAGGTGATGCCGGAGAGCGTGTCCTCCTCGGCGCCGGGGTAGCGCAGGCACACCTCGCGGAACTCGACGCGTCCCTCCGGGGTACCGAGGTCGGCCGCGCCATCGCGTTCCGCCACGTCGAGCGGCGCGTCGAGGACCTCGAAGAGGCGCTCGGAGCTCGCGCTCGCCCGGGCGATCGCCTGTGCGCCGAAGCCGATGATGAACAGCGGCTGCAGCAACAGGAAGAGGTAGGAGGTGAACGCCACGAGCTCGCCCACGGTGAGCGTGCCGGCGATGATCTGCGCCGCGCCGGCGATGGTGACCACGCCCACGCCGGCCGTCCCCACCGAGAAGAGCAGCGGGAAGGCGTTGGCGACCGTGGTCCGCACGCTCATGCCCTGTTCGAGCAGGGCGGCGTCGGCGGTGCGGTAACGTTCGCTCTCGAACTCCTCGCGCGCGAAGGCGCGTACCACGCGCACGCCCGCGATGTTCTCCTGCAGGACCGCGTTGAGCGCCCCGAGCCGCTTCTGGAACTCGCGGAACATCGGTCCGAGCCTGCGGACGAACAGCAGCAGCACGGCGAGTGTGGCCGGGATGACCGCGAAGGCCACGAGCGCGAGCGTGGTGTTCATCGCGAGCAGGAGCGCGACCGCGCCCACGAGCAGCAGCACCGCCGAGATCGCCTGCACGAGCCCGCCGCCCACGAACTCGCGCACAAGGTCGACATCGCTCGTCACCCGGGTGATGAGCTGCCCGGTACTCGCCCGGTCGTGGTAGGCGAACGAGAGCCGCTGCAACTTGTCGAAGATCGTGTTGCGCAGGTCGAACGCCACCCCGTGACTGACCTTCGCCGAGAGGAACCCTTGCAGGAAGCTCGCGAACCCGCCGAACGCGGCGACCGCGACCAGGGCGGCCGCGCCGCGCCAGATCACGCCCGTGTCCCCCTCGGCGATACCCCGGTCGATGATGGCGCGCAGGATCTGCGGGGAGACGAGGTCGGCAGCCGAGGAGGCGAGGACGGCGAGCACCGCCGCGGCGGCGGTGAGGCGGTAGGAACGCATGAAGCGCAGGGCGCGGAGGAGGGCGCGGGACACGCGGTCTCCACTCGGTCGGGGCTCGTGAGGGGCGGCGGCGCGAGACGGGGGCGCCGGGGCCGGGCACGCTGATTCTACCCGGAACCGGAGTGTCGCCCAACCGCGCGACCGGCCCCGAACGCGAACGAGCCCCTCATCGGGGCCCGCTCACGGAAGGAGGGGAGAAGCTTGGTGCCGTCCGGCCACGGCGTCGGTACTCCGGTCAGGTGGCGGGACCCCCGGCGCCTTCCGGGTCTCCCGCCGCCTCATGGGACGAGTATGCCGTCGCCGGGCGGAGGGGACGTGAACCGGATGTGGAGAGTGTGTGAGGCGCGCTCTCCTCGGCGGGGGAGGGCGCGTGGGCCGGGCGCGCGGGGCGCGTGGGCGCGGTCGTGGTGAGCGCGACGCCCGCCACGATCACGGTCATGCCCGCGAGGACCCAGGCGTCGACCGGTTCGGGCGAGGAGATGAGCCCGACGGTGCCCGCGGCCCAGCCGAGGAAGACCGCGACCACCGGGTTCACGTAGGTGTAGGTCATGACCTTCGAGGTGGCGACGTTGCGCAGCAGCCACACGAACGAGGTGAACGCGATGCACGAGCCGAACACGATCAGGTAGGCGAGCGCCCAGATGCCGCCCGCCGAGATCGACCCCATCCGCGGCCACTCGCCGAGCACGGTGCCGAGCGCGAGCAGCACGCCGCCGGCGATGAGCATCTCGTAGCCGGTGGCCACGATCGCGTTGGCCTTGACCGGCCGGCGCTTGGAGATGAGCGAGCCGGTCGTCCACAGCCACGTGGCGAACACTTGAAGTCCCACGCCGAGCCACTCCACCCCCGAGCCGTGCACGCCGGCGATCCTCGGCCAGAGCAGGAGGCCGAGGCCGGCGAAACCGAGCACGAGGCCGGCGACGCCGCGGGCGGTGGGCCGCTCCATGCCGGGGAGGACCCCCTCGGCGGCGGCGACCCACAGCGGGATCACGGCGACGATGAGCGCCGAGAGGCTCGAGGGGATGTACATCTCGGCCAGCACGGTGAAGTACATGCCGCCGCAGAGCAGGAAGATCCCGACCACCGAGACCGTGGTCAGGTCGTGGCGGGAGAGACGGAGCCGCCAGCCGCGCCACCGGGCGAACCCGAGCAGGATGAGACCGGCGAGCGCGAGGCGCAGGGCGGTGAAGAGCGTGGGCGGCATGTCGGCCTCGAGGCCGATGCGGATCACGAGGTAGGTCGAGCCCCAGATCACGTACATCGCCGCGAAGGCGAGGACGAGCCTGAGCGTCGAGGAGGCGTGCGTCGGGGCGGGGGCGGGCTGGGACAAGGAGCACTCCCGGGTCGCGGCGGGCGGGGCTCCTTAGGATACTCCCGAGTGTGGCGGTGATACAGAGGTGTAACCGAACGGATGCAGAGGTTTCACCGCCCGCGTGGCCGGGGCCGGTAGAGTCTGTGGCGGAGCCGCTGCCATGCCTACCAGCCGCGGTGCTCTCCCTCCGGCCCGGGCGCCACACCCCGGGCCGGTCCCATTGTGTGCGGCGCGGAGCCCCACCACCTGGCAGGCGGCGTGGTTTCCGCGGGGTGGTCAGCCCGCGGGGGTGACGCCTTGTCGCGCCCCGGAGCGGCCCCCCCC
>JAUVXE010000018.1 GCA_030603745.1 Coriobacteriia bacterium
GGCGAGGGCGCGCCCTACACCGACGTCTCCGCCTCGTTCCTGCTCGCGCCCTGGACCACCGCGACCGTCGAGGGCGGCGTGCGCCACCTGTTCTCGAGCGCCGCGCCGCTCGCGGTGCTCGTCGCCTGGACGGTCGCCGGCGCGGTGACCTCCCTCGGCTGCCGGTTCGCCAACCGCGCGGCGGCGCTCCTCGGCGTGGCGTGCGGGGCGGCGGCGCTCCTCGGCGGGTATCTCGTGGCGGACTCGATCGCGCGCGTGGGTGACACGTCGGTGACGTGGTCGGGCGCGCACTTGCTTTCCGGGCTCGGAGCCTCCTTTATACTGATGGTTCTGGTCGTCGCCGCCGGACCCCCCACCAGGGCCGAGGAGGAGTGACCCGCCTCCGAGACGGGAACATCACACAGATGAGCATCCTCTCCGACTTCGAAGACCGCGTCGCATCGGCCGTCGAGGGCCTGTTCGCCGGCGCCTTCCGCTCCCCCGTGCAACCGGCCGAGATCGCGAAGGCGCTCGCGCGCGCGATGGACGACCGCACCGCCGTGGGCGTGGGCAAGGTCTACGCGCCGCACGCCTACACCGTCGCGCTCTCCGCCGATGACGACGACAAGCTCGGCTCCTTCCGGCCCACGCTCGCCGGGGAGCTCGCGACCTTCCTCACCGGGCACGCCACCGAGCGCGGCTACACGCTGGCCGCCCGGCCCGCGATCGCCTTCACCGTCCACCGCGACCTGCGGCTCGGGCGCTTCCGGGTGGCGGCATCCGAGGAAGAGCTGCCCGACGAGGTCCACGCCGGCGAGCGGGCCGAGGCGCCCGCGACCCCGCGGACCGTGCCGGTCGCCGGCCCCGCCGGGGCGGACGCTCCGCAGGGGCCGCCCGGGCCGGTCTCCCCCCTCGGCCTGGCCACGGTCACCGTGAGCGCGGTCGAGCACGACGTCGCGCTGCGCGGCGAGCGCGTGTGCGTGGGCAGGCTCTCGACGTGCGACATCAAGCTCGCCGACGCCAATGTCTCCCGCGAGCACGCGGCGTTCGTCCGCGAGGGGGCGGGCTGGGCCATCGAGGACCTCGACTCCACCAACGGCACCTACCTCAACGGCGAGCGGGTCACGCACGCGCGGCTGCGCGACGGCGATGTCATCTCCGTGGGCGCGAGCGAGCTCACCTATCACGAGCCGAGGGGGTAGCGGTGGTCGATATCGTGCTGCTCGTGGGCAAGCTGGTGCTCCTCGCGCTCCTCTACCTCTTCCTCTTCGCCGCGGTCCGCGCCGGGCTCGGCTACGTGCGGGCGGCAGGCCCCGCGGCCAAGGGCGCACGCCTCGCGCTCGCGGTCGTCGAGGGGCCACGCGAGCTCAAGGGCGTGAGCGTCCCGATCTCCGGGCCGGTCGTCATCGGCCGCTCGCCGGGAGCCGACATCGTGATCGCGGACGACTTCGTCTCCTCGACGCACGCGCGCGTGACCCCCTCGCCCGACGGCACCGCGGTCATCGAGGACCTCGGCTCGACCAACGGCACCGTGGTCAACGGCAGCGGGATCGTCCAGCCCGTGGCGCTCGCCGCCGGTGACGTGATCGACCTGGGCACCGTGCGCCTCAAGGTGGTGCGCGCGTGAGCACGCGCCCGGGCAAGCCGACATGGGCGGGCCTGAGCGACGTGGGCCGGGTCCGCGCCCACAACGAGGACACCGTGCTCGTCGACCCGCCGCTCTTCGCCGTCGCCGACGGCCTCGGCGGTCACGAGGCGGGCGAGGTCGCGAGCGGCATCGCCATCGACACCCTCGCGTCGGCCGCGCCCGCGACCGCCGACGCCAAGGGGCTCGGGCGGGCGGTGCGCGCGGCGAACCGGGCGGTCATCCGCGCCGCGCGCGAGGGCCTCGGGCGGGCCGGCATGGGCACCACGATGACCGCGGCCGTCGTCGAGGGCACGCGCATCGCGGTCGCGCACGTGGGCGACAGCCGTGCCTATCTGCTGCACACCGGCGGGCTCGAGCGGATCACCGGCGACCACTCCATGGTGGCCGACATGATCCGGCAGGGCACCCTCACCGAAGAGCAGTCGCGCTCGCACCCCAACCGCAGCGTGATCACCCGGGCGCTGGGCACCGACCCCAACATGGTCGCCGACACCTTCGAGGTCGACGCCGAGCCCGGAGACCGCCTCCTGCTCTGCTCCGACGGCCTGACGGCGATGCTCACCGACGATCGCATCGCCGAGGTCCTGCACTCCTACGGCGACCCCGAGATGGCCGTCCGCATCCTCGTCGACGAGGCGAACGCCGCGGGCGGCCACGACAACATCTCGGTGGTCGTGGTCGACATCACCGGCGAGCGGCGCGGCGGCGCGGGCGCGGGCCGTCTCGCGCGCTCCCGCGCGTGGCTCGCGGTGCTCGTATGGGCGTTCGCCCTCGTCGCGGTGGTGACGCTCGCGGGCTGGGGCACCTACCGTTACGCCTCCGAGCGCGCGTTCCTCATCGCCGAGAACGACGTGGTGGTGCTCTACCGGGGCCTGCCCGGGGAGTTCGCCGGCGTGAGCCTGCGCTGGCTCGAGGAGGAGACCACCATCACCGTGGGCGCCCTCGACCCGCTCACCGCCAGCCGCCTCACGCAGGGCGTGATCGTGGAAGACGTCGCCGCGGGCCGCGCGCTCCTGCGCCAGTACCGCGGGATCGCCGAGGAGCGCGAGCCCGGCGAGGCGCTCGACCCCGCCCCCGCCCCGGAGGCCCCGTAGCCCATGCGCTCCCGGCGTAACACCGAGCTCCTCCTCCTGCTCGCGGCCGCGCCCGCGGTGCTGCTGATCTTCGGCCTCGTGACCGCGCAGGCGACCGCCGACCTCTCCTGGCGCGACCTCGCCGTTCCCGCGGGCCTCATCGCCGCGTTCCTCGGCGCGCATGTCGCGGTGCGGTTCCTCGCGCCGGCGGCCGACCCCGTGCTGCTGCCGCTCGCGGCGCTGCTCTCCGGCGTGGGGATCGCCTACGTGACCCGGCTCGACCCGGTGGCCGGCTCCCAGCAGGTGGTCTGGCTGCTCGTGGGCGTGGCCGCGATGGTGGGCACGCTCGTGGCGGTGCCCTCGCTCGAGCGCGTGGCGCGCTACAAGTACACCGTGATGCTCGCGGGACTCGTCCTGCTCGTCCTGCCCACGCTCATCGGCGTGGAGGTCAACGGAGCGCGGCTGTGGCTGCGCGTGGCGGGGATGTCGTTCCAGCCCGGCGAGGTCGCCAAGGTCCTCATCGTGCTCTTCCTCGCGGCCTACCTCGCCGAGCACCGCGAGGTGCTCTCGGTCTCGACCCGCAAGTTCCTCGGCGTGGGGATGCCGTCGGTCCGACACCTCGGCCCGCTCGTGTTCATGTGGGCGATCTCGCTGTTCGTGCTCGTCACCCAGAAGGACCTCGGCTCGAGCCTGCTGTTCTTCGGCATCTTCCTGGTGATGATCTACGTGGCGACCGGGCGTGTCGGGTACGTCGCGGTCGGCGTGGCGCTCTTCGCCGCCGGCGCGTCGGTCGCCTACCAGCTGTTCGGGCACGTGCGGATCCGGGTGGCCATCTGGCTCGACCCCTTCGCCGACGCGGCCGACCGTGGCTACCAGCTCGTGCAGTCGCTCTTCGCGCTCGCCGCGGGCCAGGTGACCGGGGTGGGCGTGGGCCGAGGACTGCCCTCGCGGATCCCCTTCGTCGAGACCGACTTCATCTTCGCCGCCATCGGGGAGGAGCTCGGGCTCCTCGGCGGGGCGGCGCTCATCATCGCCTACCTGCTGCTGTGCATGCGCGGGCTGGCCACCGCGGCGCGCGCCCGCTCCGACATGGCGGCCTTCACCGCCGCGGGGCTCGTGGCCGCCCTCGGCCTGCAGACCTTCGTGATCATCGGCGGGGTGACCCGGCTCATCCCGCTCACCGGCATCACGCTCCCGTTCGTCTCCTACGGCGGCTCGTCGATCCTGGCCAACTTCATGATCCTCGGCCTGCTCCTGCGCGCGGGCGACGCGGCCACGGGACGCTCCACGGAGATGGTCTCGCTCTCGAGCGAGCCCGGCGTGCTCGGGCGGGTCGCGCTCGCCACCCGGCTGTCGCGCTGGGCCACCGTGCTCTCGGTGCTGCTCGCTGCGCTGATCGTCAACCTCACCTGGATCCAGGTGGTCCAGGCACGGGCCCTCAACAACCACGTGGCCAACACCCGGGGTCTCGCGCAGGAGATACGCTCCCCGCGGGGATCGATCGTGAGCGCTGATGCGGTGGTGTTCGCCGAGTCCTTCGCCGAGGGCGAGATCTACCGCCGCCGCTACCCCCAGGGCACGCTCGCCGCGCACGCGGTGGGCTACCACTCGACGACCTACGGCCGCGCCGGCATCGAGTCGGCGATGAACGACGCGCTCACCGGGCAGCGGGTCTTTCGCAGCTTCCGCGACGCCGTCGAGGCGGCCGCCGGGCTGCCGGTGGCGGGCAACGACGTCTGGCTCACGGTGGACTCGCGCGTGCAGCGCGCCGCCGAGCAGGCGCTCGCGGGCAGGCGCGGGGCGATCGTGGCCATCGAGCCGTCGACCGGCAAGGTGCTCGCGCTCGCCTCCTCTCCCGCCTACGACCCGGGCACGGTCGACAGCGCGTGGGACCAGCTCGCCGCCGCCGAGGCCGCGCCGCTCTACAACCGCGCGACGCAGAGCCTCTACCCGCCCGGCTCGACCTACAAGATCGTCACGCTCACCGGCGCGATCGGGGCCGGCATCGCCACCCCGCAGACCACCTACCCCGGTCCGGGCCGTCTCGAGATCGGCGGCGCGCCGGTCACCAACTACGAGGGCGGCAGCTACGGCGAGGTCGACCTCGCCCAGGCCACGATGCGCTCGGTCAACACCGTCTTCGCCCAGCTCGCGGTCGATCTCGGCGCCTCGGAGCTCGTGGCGCAGAGCGACCGGTTCGGGTTCGGCAGCGAACCGCCGGTGGAGATCCCCGCGCGGGCCTCGCTCATGCCCGACCCGCGCGAGATGACCGAGTGGGAGACGGCGTGGGCCGGCGTGGGCCAGCCGGTGGGCGAGCACGAGAGCCCGCCCGGACCGCAGGTGACCGCCTTGCAGATGGCGCTCGTGGCCGCCGGCATCGCCAACGACGGGATCGTCATGCGTCCGCACCTCGTGGACCGCATCACCGACAACGCCGGACGGGTCATCACCTCGACCGAGCCCCGCCGCTGGACCAACGCCACCGACCCCGGGACCGCGGCCACCGTCTCGCGGATCATGGCCGACACCGTGCGCGCCGGCACCGGGACGCGGGCGCAGATCCCGGGCGTTGCGGTCGCGGGCAAGACGGGTACTGCTGAGACAGGCAGGGGCCTCCCCTCGCACGCGTGGTTCATCTCGTTCGCGCCGGTGGAGAACCCGCAGGTCGCTGTCGCGGTCATCCTCGAGGGGGCGGGCACCGGGGGACGCGAGGCGGCGCCTGCCGCGCGCCCCGTCATGGAGGCGGCCCTCGGCAGGTGATACGGTAGAATAGTCCGGATGGACAGCCCCTCTCCCGAGGGGTCGAGGAGTACGGGAGCCACACGTGGATGAGATGGTGTTCGGACGCAGGTACCGGGTGACCGAGAAGATCGGTTCCGGTGGCATGGCCGAGGTCTACCAGGCGGTCGACGAGGTCCTCGGCAGGACCGTCGCCGTCAAGGTGCTGCACCCGCGCTACGCATCCGACCCCGGGTTCGTCGCGCGCTTCCGCCAGGAGGCCCAGGCCGCGGCGAACCTCTCGCACCCCACGATAGTCAACATCTACGACTGGGGCCGTGACGACGACACCTACTTCATCGTCATGGAGTACGTGCGCGGCACCGACCTCAAGCAGATCATCGAGCAGCGCGGGGCCATCGCGCCGATGAAGGCCGCCGAGTACGCCTCGCAGGTCTGCGCGGCGCTCTCGGTGGCGCACGGCTACGACATCATCCACCGCGACATCAAGCCCCACAACATCGTACTCACGCCCGACGGCACCGTGAAGGTCATGGACTTCGGCATCGCGCGCGCCGGGAACTCGACCATGACGCAGACCGGCTCGGTCCTCGGCACGGCGCACTACGTGAGCCCCGAGCAGGCGCAGGGCCGGGCCCTCGGGCCCGCGAGCGACCTGTACTCCCTCGGCGTGACGCTCTACGAGATGGTGACGGGCCGCGTCCCGTTCGACGCGGACACGCCCGTGGCGGTCGCCCTCAAGCAGGTCAACGAGGAGCCGGTCCCGCCGCGCGAGATCGATCCCGAGATCCCCGTCGCGCTCGAGCGCGTGATCATGCGGGCGCTGCAGAAGGACCCCTCGGCGAGGTACGCCTCCGCCGAGGAGATGCGGGCGGACCTGCGCCGCGTGCTCGGCGGCGGCGCGGTCGACGCGCCCCCGGCCGCGATGGCGGCGGGCGCCGCGGACGCGACCTCGGTCATGCCCGCGGTGGGCGCGGCCACCGGATCGCGCGTGCGCCCGATCCCCGAGAAGCGCAACCCCTGGCCGTGGATCCTCGGCGCGCTCGCCGTGCTGCTGGTCGGACTCGGCATCGCCTGGGCGATGGGCGCGTTCGACACCACCGAGCGGGTCGTGGTGCCGGATCTCATCGGCATGACGCTCGAGGAGGCCTCAGAAGAGCTCGCGTCGGTCGAGCTGACGGTAGGGCCGATACAGGAGCGCTACAGCGACGAGTACGAGGCGGGCCAGATCATCGACCACTCGCCCGAGGCGGGCATGGAGGTGCCGATCGGCTCCGAGGTCGTGCTCACGATCTCCCTCGGCGTGGAGGAGCTCGAGGTGCCCGACCTCATCGGCATGACCGAGAGCGACGCGATCCGCCTGGTGCGCGACTCCGGGTTCGAGATCGACATCCAGCGCGAGTTCAACTCAGACGTGCCCGACGGGCAGGTGTTCAGCCAGTCGCCCGAGGCCGGCACCATGGCGCTGCCCGAGGACCTCATCACGATCGTGGTGAGCCGAGGGACCCAGCTGGTGCGCGTGCCCGACGTCGTGAACCAGACGCGCGACCAGGCGACCTCGACCCTGCAGAGCGCCGGGTTCCGGGTCAACGCGACCGAGGAGTTCCACGACTCGGTGCCCGCGGGCCGGGTGATCAGCCAGAGCCCCGAGGGCGGCGTGTCGATCGACGCGGGCTCGACCGTGACGATCCGCGTGTCTCGAGGCCAGGACACGGTGCGCGTGCCCGACGTCATCGAGCTGAGCGAGGCGCAGGCGCGGCGCGACATCGAGGCCGCGGGGCTGCGGGTCAGCGTCAACTACCAGGTGAGCCCCGAGGACGACGTGGTGCTCACCCAGAACCCGGTCCCGGGCGCGACCGCGCGGCGCGGCGACACGGTGACGATCTGGGTCGGCAGGGCCCCCGCCGAGAACAACGGCGGCTAGGAGCGGGTCTCGGCCAGCGTGCGCTCGAGGACCTCGGCGAACCGCTCGCGGTCCTCGTCCTCGAACGCGCTCGGCCCCTTCGTGCGCCCCCCGCTGCGGCGATGGACCTGCTCGGCGTGGCGCACCGCGAGCTCCATGTCGATGGTCGCCTTGGAGTAGGTGCGGCCGCGCGGGCTGATCGCCACCGCGTCGCGGCCGAGCACCATCGCCGCGAGCCCGATGTCCTGCGTCACGAGCACGTCGCCGGGAGCGATGCGCTCGACGATCGCGAAGTCGGCCGCGTCGCGTCCTCCGGAGACCTGGACGCACTCCACGCCCTGCCGCCCGGCGTACCTGCCGAGGTTCTGGGTCGCGTTCGCCACGAGCACGACCGGCACGCGGTGTCGGCGCGCGACAGCGAGCGCGTCACGCGTCACCGGGCAGGCGTCGGCGTCGATGTAGAGGGTCGGGGTGGCGTGCATGCTCCTCAGTCTACGCCCGCGTCCGGTTCCACGCACGCGTTTTGCGATAGCGATGTTAAGAATCGTTGCGTTTGCTTAGTCCAGTCTGTACTATGGTGTTCAGAACCACCCCGGTGGTTCCCGCTCTTCTTCATGTTTAAGGAGACAGCGCTGGGTGAGGGCCCGGCGCTGTCTCCTTTTCTGTGAGGGTGGGCCAGAACTTCTCGTGAACGCACGGCGGACCCCCTCGCGTGAGGGGGTCCGCCTCTGAGCCTCGACACCGAGACGCCGGCGCCGATCACCCGATCGCTACTTGTCGTAGCCGATCGAGCGCTTCTTCATCGGGCCGTGACAGGTCTTACAGACCTTGTCGGTGCCGTCTCCGGTGCTCGGCAGGAACGCCTCGCCCCAGATGTCGTAGCCGCGATCGCCGTCAGCGGTACCACCGAAGGTGGCCTTGTCGGCGTCGAGTGCGGCCTGACCCGGGTGGGTCGAGATCCAGTTGTCGGCACGCTCGTTGAGGTTGCCGGCAGTGGTGTTGCCGCGGCGGTCACGGGCGTTCAGGAGCTTCTTGCCCTGGTCCGGACCGGAGTGCGGGAAGTCGGAGCGAGCAGCGACCGGTGCGCCCTTCATGTAGGCGTCGTCACGCTGGGCCCACGTCTGGGTCTTCACCGGCATGTCGTTCTTGTAGTAGTGGTACATCTGCGGCGTCACGTGGCACGAACCGCAGTCGGCACCGGTGAACAGGTTGGTGCCGTCAAGCGGCATGTCGTTGTTGTGGCACATGTAGCACTGGCTTCCTGCCTCGGCCACGGTGCCGACGCGCAGCATGCTCGGGACGGCGTGCGAGCGGTCGCCGAGCATGTTCTCGCCGGTACGGCCGCTACCCCACTCGGAACCGACGTTCTGCTTGCCGGCGATGTTGAGGTTGTGGCAGTCGGCACACCAGAACGACAGCGAGGTCTCGTAGACAGGCATGTCCACGACCCGCTGTGCCTCGGTGTTGGAGGTCTCGAAGTACTTCCAGGTGGTGTAGCCGGTGGTGTTGGGGCTACCCGCACCGACCGTCTCGACGCTCAAGACGGTGTCCTCGATCGCCTTCAGGCGGATGTCGAGGGTGTTGCCGGTGTTGGGGTCGTCGGCCGGATCGTAGTAGCCAGGATTCACGCGGCTTTGCGCGCGCGGGAAACCGGAGAGGTCCGAGACGAGCTTGCCGTCGGAACCGATGGCGCCGGCCTCGACCTGGATGCCGCCGGAGGGGGCGTTGCGCAGGAGCTTGTAGCCCTGCGTGAGCTTGGTGCCCTCGGCGGGCAGGCCTGCCAGGCCAGACGACGCCGGCTGCCAGATCTGGCGCTGGGCGTTGTGGACCTGGTGGCAGCTCATGCAGCGCAGCGACTGCGGGCCGACACGGATCGTGCGGCCGCCGTGGACCACGTAGCGCATGAGCTGGTTGCGGTCCTCGAGGTAGCGACGCACGCTGATCTCGATGCTGCCACCGTCCTGGTTGAAGACCTCCTGGGTCTCGACCCACTGCCAGACGGAGCTGTCGGGGATGTCGGGACCGGAGCCGATGGTGTGACCGTTGGTCGAGTAGATGCCACCCGTGCCGTTGAAGTAGGCCTCGAGCTCGGAGTGGCGGCCCGCGCCGATGTGGCAGAAGTCACAGGCGTTGTCGGGGTTGTCGACACGCAGGAGTGCGAACGAACCGGTCGCGCGGTGGACGGCGTGACATACCTGACAGTTGTTCGATGTCGTCGCGTATCCACCGTGCGGGTTGGTCGTGTACACGCCCACGGCCGGGTCCCACGTCGCCGATGCCTCGAACGAGCGGTACGAGCCCTCGGTCTTGGGAGCCAGATCGTACGCGTCCTGATAGGTCCACTTGGACGCGCCGGTGGCGTCATAGGTGATCTCGCTGCCGGCGAACGCCGCACCCGCGGTTGCGAGGGCGAAGAGCGCCGTCAGAACGAAGACCAGAACAAGCTTCTTGCTCATCCTTCTTCCTTCCTGATGATGGTTGTGGGTATTGTGCATTTCCTCACACCTCCTTCCCTGCACGGATTTCCGTCAAGGCCGCCAGGCGGCCGTCACGGTTTCGCAAAGAGCCCGATGATCCCCCCTACGCGAGACCCGGCTCGGTGATCGCCTCTCCGTCCGGTCCATCCACTTCCAGCACCCCGAACCTCATCTCCCGCACCTGTTCCAGGCGCGGGACGCCGGGGAACGCGACGGCCACCCTCCTCAGGCCGACCTTGCCGCGCAACCGCTCCGCGAGTCCCAGGAGCGGGTCCTCGTCCTCGGCGAGATCGTCGAACTCGACTTCGCGGACCGCATCCGCCAGGCCCTCGTGCGCCTCGAACAGGTCGACGACCGCCTCGGCCGTGCCCGCGGGCACCCAGATCCGGCGAGCCTGCTCAAGCAGGTCGGGCATCACGCCGAGCGAGTCCGCCCGGCGAAGGCCCGCAGTGTCGGCCACGACCCGGACCGGACGGCGCAGCAGCGCGAGCATGAGGAGCAGCAGCGCGGCCGGGACGACCCACGGCAGCGCACGCCGGGCGTAGATGCCGGGCGTGGGGGCGGGCGACGGGATGCGGAGGATCTGCAGGCGGTCGTTGAAGGTGTCCGCCACCACGAACAGCTCGGGGGAGATCTCCGCGATGCTCGAGGGGTAGTAGAACTGGGCGTCCTGGCGGCCCCAGGTCCCGTAGGTCGCGACCTGCTCGCCCGCCTGGTTCAGGACCACGATCTCGCCGTTGAAGGCGTCGATCGCGTAGAGCAGTCCGTCGCTGCCGAGGGTGACGTCCGAGGGCAGGCCGTACGACCGGCTCTGGTCGCGTACCGCGGCGGACTCGTTCTCGATCGGGTCGCCGAGGGTCCAGATCGGCTCGCCCGAAGACGTCAGCGCCTGGAAGCGGTAGTTGAGACTGTCCGCGAGGAAGATCGTGCCGTCGTCGGCCACGGCCATCCCCGTGGGGCGGTCGATGCGCCCGGGATCCGAGCCGAAGCCGGAGAGTTGCCCGGTCTGGTTGCCGTCGAGGTCGCCCACGAGGATGCCGTCCCGCGTGGTGATGAAGAGGCTGTCCCGGGAGAGCGCGAGTGTCTGGGGGTCGTCGACCTCGAACGAGCGAAGCACGCTCCCGTCCACGTTGTAGATCACCACGCGCGACGGGTCCTTCGAGGTCGTGTAGACGCGCCCGCGTGGATCGACGACGACGGCGCCGGGATAGCGCAGTGCGCCCTCCACGTTCGCCGGTCCGCCGACCGTGCCCTGGAAGACGCCGCTCGAATCGAAGATCACGATGCGGTGCTTGAACGAGTCGGCCACGTAGATCCGGCCCGACCCGTCGACGAACACCTCGGTGGGCCGGTGCAGACGGTCGGGGCCGCTGCCGTAGACCGATCTGATGTGCCGATACCCCTCGGTATCCGTACCGGAGGCCGACATGAGAGGCGCGTTGAGGCGCGCCGCGAGGAAGAACAGGGCGGCGGCGGCCACGAGGAGCAGGGCGAGCGGGATGAGCAGCAGCCGCGCCCGCTTCAGGTCGTTCTGTCCGTTCACGCTCACGTGCAACACCCTTCGCTCAGTGGGTTCACCGGTCTCCGTGTCCGTCCACGTCCTTCGCGGCCTCGATCTCGCTCTCGCTCACGCCAAGCTCGCGGAGCGCGGCGAGGGCCGTCTCGTTCTCGATGTCGTATCCGAGGACCGCGAGGTACTCCTCGATCGCCCGGTCGGTGTTGCCGACCTTGCGGTGCGCGTCGGCCAGCGCGATGACCACATAGGTCGCCTCCGGCCCGCTCGCCAGGGCGCGCTCGAAGGCGTCGACCGCCTCCTCGTAGCGCCCGAGCTCCATCCGGACCTCGCCGAGGTCGTAGTAGACCTCGCGGTAGACGTCGCCGAGGGAACCGGGGATGCTCCCGGCCTTGCCGAAGGCCTTCTCGGCCCGGTCGAGGTCGCCGAGTCCTCGGTATGCCACGCCGAGCGCGTAGAACGCCTCGACCGAGCGGCCGTCCAGCTCGACCGCCTGCTCGGCCTCGGAGTGGGCCTGGCGATAGTCACCGATCGTCGAGAGCGCCAGGCTGAGCTGCCAGCGCGCCTGCACGTTGGTCGGGTCCTGCTTGATGACCCGCAGGGCGTCGTCGATGATGCGCTCCTCGGCGCTCGCGGGCCCGGTCGGCTCGCTCGTGAGCGCGCCGACCACGCGTACGCCGCCGAAGACCGTCACGGCGAACGCCGCCACGAGCGCGACGCGCACCGCCGTCAGCGCGAGCCCGGGGCCATATCCCGGCCGGGTGGTGAACGTGAGCTTGCCCATCAGTCGGTTCCCTCCCCGGCCTTGCGGGTCTCTCCGAGCGACCACGGCCCGTCGTCGAGGCGTACGTCGCCCCAGAGTGTCGCGATGTCCTTGCCTTCGGCGGTGCCCTGCGTGCGGCCCTCCACCGTGAACCCGACCCGCTCGATGCCCGGGAACTGGGCCACGGACCGGATGATCGAGACGAGCGCGATCTGCTGGACCTGCTCGCTCTCGCCCTCGCCGAGGATCCCTGCCGAGAAGTCGACCGTCGCCAGACCGTCTTCGACCGTGACCCCGAGCACCTCCGCCCTCGGAAGCGTCACCTTCGCGCCGGACGGCAGCTCCTCGGTCGCGAACATGCGGTCGAGCACCTGCCTGAGCGCATCCGTGTCGTCGTCGAGCACCACCCGCTCCTCGACGATCGTGTCGCCGGCGGGATAGAAGACCGACACCTCGGATGTGGTGGTGTTGATGAGCTCCTCCGCCGAGGGACCCTCGGTCTCGAGGATCGAGACCGACTCGGTGTCACGGGCGGCGCATCCGGTCGAGACGATGCCCAGAGCCAGGACGAGCCCCAGGGCGAGCGCCAGGGCCCGTGCAGTGTGTGAACGGATTCTCAAGGCGGTTCGTGTCCTTCGCTTCGCTGGTTGACGAAACCTTAGCATCCTTAACTTGTCTGTATACTAGTGCAGACTGTACTATTGCGCAACAAGGTATGCTTTCCTTAAGGCCCTCCCCCGGGCCGCACGGACACTCGGATGCGCGACGAGGAGACCTCAATGCGAACCGCTCACCGCAGGATGCTCGTACTCTGCCTGCTGGCACTCGTGCTGCTCGGCACCACGGTCGGCTGCACCCAGACCCGGGTGCGCTCCATGAGCGAATCGGTGAACGAGGGGGCCTCTCAGCGCTTCGCCGAGCTCGACCCCGACGAGCGCCAGCGGCTGGAGGAGTTCCTCGAAGGAGAGATCCAGACCGTCTACACCTCGGACACCGGGCTCGCGCGCGTCTACGGCCAGGTCGCGAACCTCGGCGAGGAGTCCTTCGATGCGGTACAGTTCGAGCTCGTGGCGGAGCTGAAGGCCTCGGCCCGCTCAGATGAGCAGACGCTGGTGGAGAGCTCGACGTTCAGCGAGTCGGTGGGCGACTTCGTGGTCGAGCGCCTCGGCCCCGGCGACATCGAGACCTTCGACGTGCAGACGTCGGTGCGCCCGGGAGACACCAAGGTGCTGCGTGTGCGTGTCAAGGGCGTGCGGTAGGGCCGACGTCGAGGCCGGGTGGGCCGATGCCGGTGCGGTCTGCCAGCCGGGCCGGCACAGGCCAGAGCCTGACGACCAGGCCTACCGCTCCTCCGCCGTCGCCGTGGGCCGCGAGACGGCCAGGCCGCGCAGCATCATCATGCAGCCAGCGGTGATGGTGATCGCGCCCATCATGCGGTGCATCTGCACCGGCAGCCCGAGCACCCTGACGACGTCCGGGTAGCCCGTGGCCACCCCTCCCGCGAGCACCGCGTAGGCCGCCATGCCGACGGCCGCCACGCTCGCCCCGGCGAAGCACCGCTCCAGGCCGAGGAGTCGAGAGCGCGCAGCGACCTTCCCGAACGCGACCGCTGACAGCAGCCCGCCCGGCAGGCCGAGCAGGAGCCGCGCCGCGCGCTCGGCTCCCTGGACCGAGCCGAGGGAGGCCTCCTCGGCGAAGAGGGCCGCCAGGCCCGCGGCGAGCGCGACCGAGGCGATCAGGCCGAGGTAGACGAACGAGCGGAACGACGCGCGGTCCTCGATCAGCACCGACAGCCCGAACCAGAGGAGCGCGAGGAACGACAGCGCGAGCAGCGTGAGCCTCACCGCCGCGAGCGGGCCGGTGGGGTCCGCTGGGATCCCGGGCACCCGGAGGACGGCGTCGACGAGGTCCGAGAGCCCGTGGGTGACGCCGAACACGATGAGGATGCCGAGGTGGCTCGCGATGCCGAGCTTGGCCGTGCGCTCGATGCCCGCCCACAGCGCGCCCGCCATGACGAGGAACGCGCCCCCGTAGATCAGGAAGATCGCGATCATCATGGCGTCGCCGACGTTCATCGGGCAGTCCCCCTCCTGCCCTCGCCCGCAAGCCGGGTCTCGAGCGCGCGCAGCGCGGGCTCCGGCAGTGCCGATGCCTTCACCAGCACCTCCGCCTGTGCCAGCGGGAGCTGAGAGGCGAACCCTCCGAGGACGTCGGTCACGAACACCTCGCCGAGGAGCGCCTCGACCGCGTCGAGGCGTCGCTCGATGAACTCGCACCCGGCCATGGCCACGGCACCCCTCGCGTAGGGGAAGTCACAAGCGGCCAGGTCGCTCCCGTCGAGCGGGAATCGGAGAGGCTGCTCGCCTCCCTGCGGCTCCGCGGTCGCCTCGGCCAGACGCGCAGCGGCACCCGTTCCCGCGAACAGCGTCACCGCGTCGGCCCAGCGCTGCGCGTAAGCGGCGATCGCGAGCACGAGGTCCCGCTTGTCGCGCCCGACGCGGACGACCCAGCCGATCGCCCAGAGCGGGAAGGCGGTCCGAACGATGTGCGCCTCGTCCGCCCCGAGTCTCCGCGCGAGCTCAGGTACGGTCTTGACCCCGTCGAGGACGGCGAGGAGCGCGGTCTCGTCGTCGGTCAGGTCGAGCCGGAGGCTGTGGCTCCTCAACCCTTCATGCATGCCGAGGAGGGTCTGGGGGTCGGGGAGCAGGTGCTCGAACGCCGTCGAGGCGGCCACCCCCCGGCAGCCTTTGAGGATCACGAGGTCGAGCTCGTCATCGACCCGTGTGAAGCCGTCAGGGACCTCGTCGGCGGGCACGAACTCGTACTCGCCTGTCCGCGAGGTGAAACAGTGACGGAGGACGGCCTGCTCTTCGAGGCCGGGAGCGAGCGCCATGCCCTCGATGCGGCCACGTCGCATGGCCAGCTCAAGACCCACCCCGTTCGCCGAGACCCGGAGTACGCCGCTCCGTCCCGAGGAGGCGAGCGTCTTGAGCACCTCGTGGAGCATGGTGTCGGCGAGCGATCCGGCAAGGAGTCCGATCTCATGGCCGAACTGCTCGGTCGAGAGCAGGTCGACGTAGTCCTTGAGGAACGTGAGATTCGCCTGCAGGATCGCGCGGCGCCTGCCGAGCACGAGGCGAAGCGCGGGGTCGGCCGCCTTCTCGGCCCCGGAGATCGAGGCATCGACCTCGGCCAGCGTGCGCTGCAGCTGCGCGACCCGCTCCTCCAACGCGTCCTGAGCGACCCCGCGATGGAGCCGGTTCGAATAGAAGAGGGCGACGTCGAACTCGGTCATGGCGTCCTCGGGCGAGCGGAGCGTCTGCTCGAGCGTCCCGAAGAACGCCTCCCGCCCGAGATCGGTCATCGAGTAGACGGAACGCTCGGGCTTGTCCGCGTGCCGCTCGACATGCTTGGTGATCAGACCGTCGCGCTCGAGCCGCCCGAGCGCGTAGTAGACGGAGGTCCGGCCAAGCTTGGCCCACTCGCCGAGGCCCGGCCGCGAGAGCGTCTCCGAGAGCTCGTAGCCGTGCATCGGCCTGCCGATGAGCAGACCCATGAGCAGGAGGTCGTTGCGGGAGAGCGGCTTGACGGCCGCCCTGGCCTCCCGACCTGCCTGACCCGCTGCCCGGCTCTTCATCTCGCTCGACATCCTCTCACCGCCGCCCTACCGCCGCGCACGGCGCGCGTCGCGCTGTGCGTGACAAGTATCGCACGCGGAGCGCGTGTGATGGCACCCGTAGCAGTTCTGTACGAACTCCTGCTCGGCGCCGTGGCAGGCGCGACACACAGGATGCGGCACGAACGTCCCGCGATACGCCGCGCCATGTTGCCTGACCCACTGCGAGGCGGGCGGATGCGGCGTGGGATACGAGTGGCACCGGTTGCAGAAGGAGCCCGCGTAGCCTCCGGTCGCGGCCCCGTGCGGGGCGGGAGGCGAGCCGTCCGGCGGGGCGTGACACTCGAAGCAGGCGTCCTGGTCGACGAACCCGTCGTAGAGGTGTCCCCGGACCCAGTCCGCCGGGTGCGGCATCTCGTACCCGCCGTGGCACGCCACGCACTCGCGCGCGAGCGCCGGCTCGTGACAACCGCCGCACGTGCCGTCGCCCGCCGCCACGACCGCCGCGTGGGGCCGCCTGTCCGAGACCACGTCGGACGGGTTGCCCGTATGGCAGAGCGAGCAGCGGGTCTCCTCCTCGCCGTCGCCGTGGCAGCGCATGCACTCCGACATCGTGTGCCGTGTCGCCGCGCGCGCCGTGTCCTGATGGCCCATGCCCGCGTGACAGCGGGAACACGCCACGCCCTGCTCCCAGAGGTGCGCATGCTCCACCCGGATCCCGCCGAGGACGGCGAACTCGGGCTCGAGCACGCTCCGGTGGCACCGGATGCAGGCCGACTCGTCGATCGGCCCGACCGACTCCCGGCTCGCGAGCTCGAACGAGTCGCCGACCGCCGCCATCCGCGCCCACGAGGCGCCGAAGCGGGCCGTACCCGTCACTCCGAGCGGGACATGGCACGACACGCACTCGACCCCTTCATGAACGACGCTCACCTGGTCGAAGGTCCGGTGACAGGAAACGCAGTTCTGCGACGAGCCTGCCCACGAGCCGAAGCTCGCGGCGGCGACCACGAATGCACCGAGGACCAAGAAGGCCTTGAGCGCGGTCATGGCACTCTGCCGGCGCGACCAGGAGATCGTGCGCACACGTGCGACGCGAGTCCTCTCACTCATCGAGACCCGCCTTACGGCGCAGGCGCTCGACGCGCTCGGGGGTCAGCCCCGGATGTGCGTGGCGCGTGTGGCAGGCGTCGCACCCCGAGGAGGCGTGGCACGTGTCGCAGGTCTCGGCGCCGAGCGCCTCCACCTCGGCCGAGTGGACCGCCAGGAAGCCGTCGGGGTGCGGGATCTCGAGCCCATGACAGCCGGTGCAGAACTCCTCGGCGTGGCATGAGAGGCACTCGGCGGTGCGGGAGGCGACCCCGTGCTCGTTCATCCACTGGTCGCCGTGCGGGACGGGGACGCCGTGGCACGACTCGCAGCGGGCCGCAGTGTGGCAGGCGGTGCAGGTGCGCAGGTCGCCCGCGCCGTGGGAGGAGACCCACTCCGAGCCGTGCGTGATCGCGAAGGTCCCCGTACGCTGGCGTGCGTCGCGGGTCACCGTGCCCACGTGACACGTGCCGCAGTCCTGCGAGAGCGCCGAGACCACGTGACACCTGAGGCACTCGTCCATCGCGATCCCCGGGCGGTCGGCACTCCCGTGAGGTGAGGCGGCGTGGCAGTCGACGCAGGCGTAGCCGCTCCGGTGAGGGGCCGCGTGGCTCATCCGGATGCCCTCGGCCACGACGACCTCGTCGAGGACGTAGGCGTGGCACTCCAGACAGCGAGCCGAGGCGACGACGGGCCGGGGGCTGTACGGGACGCCGATCACGGCCGGCGCCATCGCCGCCATGCGGAACCGGAAGTCGACCACCTCGGCCATCGAGTCGCCGCGATGGCACGCGCGGCACTCGATGCCGCCGTGCGCGCCGTCCTCGAGCGCGGTGATCGCAGTGGTGTGGCACGCGGAGCACGAGCGCTCCCATCCCGAGAGGGACGTGAACGCGAGCGTGGCCGCAACGAGCGCCACGAGGACCGCGGCGAGCACCGGGCCGATGCTCCTGATCAGCGCGTCGCTACTCCGCACGGCTCACGGTCCCTCCTCCGCCGAGGACGAGTCCGGCGACCTCCTCGGCCGATGAACTCAAGAGCTCGAGAGGCCGTTGCGCCGGGACGACGTTGGTGAAGGTCGCCTCGACGGTGTAGACGAGATCGCCCTCGGCCCAGCCGAGGTAGTAGATGCGCAGGTCGTCGGTGTGGCCGACCTCCGCCGGCACCCCGTCCACCGCCACAGTGGCACGGCCCGCGGGATAGCGCTCGTCCGCCCGGCGGGCGGGCTCCACGGTCGCGTCGAGCGCGCTTGCGACGCGAGTGACCTGGACGTAGACGACGAGCGGGGTGTCGATCTTGCGCTCGTCGTCGATAGGGTTGAAGAAGGCCTCGACGCGCGAGCCCGCCGTTCCCGGAACGGGTTGCGGACCCTGGACGACCCAGCCGTCGGCCGCTCCCGGTATCACCGCGATGGAAAGCTCATCCTGCTCGTCCGGGCCGGTGTCGATCTCGAGCAGCGCGTCGGATGCGGCGGAGTCACGCGTGGCGAGGAGCGCTCGCGCGGCCGCCGCGAGCTCCTCGCGCTCGTCCCCCGACTCGATGAAGAGGGTGGTCACCCAGAGCAGGCCGGCGAGGGCGAGCACGCCCACGGCGAACGCGCGCCGCGAAGGGGTGCGCAGGCGAAAGCGGCCCCGGTGCATGCGCAACCGCGGACCGGTATCTCCGGAGCCGTTCCTGGTTCCGAACGTCTGGCCGAACGGCCGCATCGAGCAACACCGCCGAGATCCCTGTGGGAGGCCGAGCCGGGATCCCGTGCGGGAACACCCGGTCGTAGTCCAGTCCGTACTAACTTAAGCACCTTAATCTTGCGTGCGACAGGGACGCCCGTCAAGCGGCGGACGGCGGACTACTCGATCACGACCCCGTGACCGGGCGGGACCACCTGGATCCACGTGCGGCCGACCGCGAGCGGGAACGGCTCGCCATCCGCGGTCTCGAAGCGCGGCGGCGCGTCACGGAAAGCGCTCCAGCGCACGTCGTAGCGGCGGCCCTCGCGCAGCACCACCGCGTCGCCCTCGGCATCCAGGCGGATGTCGAGCACGGGCGAGCCTGCGGTGTCGCGCATGCCGGTCTCGCGGCTCTCGGCGTAGAGGATGATCACGTTGGCGGCGGCGTAGCGCTCCGAGGAGCCCTCGTCGGCGTGCGGGGCGCCACCCACCTCGCGCTGCCAGCGACCGGCCTCGGCGTCCCACGTCCAGCGCGCGTCGTTGTTCCCGGCGAAGGGCACGAGCACGCTCGCGACGGCGGGTGCCACGGCAGCCTCACCGGCGGCCTCCCCCTCGGCGGCGGCATCCTCGCCCCCGGCGGGTCCGGCGCCGGGCACCGGGCCGAAGAGCCACGCGCGCGGGCCGCCCTCGGCGGAGAACCCGGCGCCGGCGGACGCGGCGCGCAGCGCGGCCACGCTCGAGTAGACGTCGTGAGGCGCCGAGCGGGCGGGGTCGCGCTCGTAGAGGGCGGCGTTGCGCTCCATGCCGAGGTCGTCGATGCCGGCCTCGGCGATGCGGTCGCGGACCGTCTGGTTCGCGCCGGAGTAGGCGAAGAGCGCGTCGTACTGGGGCACGAGGTAGACGTCGGAGAGACGGGCGCTGCGGATCGGGCCCACGCGGTCGGGCGCCGAGGAGTGGAAGATGGCGTTGAAGCGCGGGATGCCGCCCTCGGCGATGGTCTCGTAGACGACGTCTGCCTCGGCGAGACCGGCCTGCGGGCGTGCCTGCGGCGAGTTCTCGACCTTGACGGAGACGGCCCGCGCGCGGACCGCCGCCTCGTCGGGCGCGACCTCCCCGGTGAGCGGCCAGGTGACCGGCTCGGGCTCGGGCGTGAGCGCGACATCGTCGCCAAAGAGCAGGAAGGCGGCGAGCGCGCCGATCGCGAGCATCGCCACCGCGGCTCCGAACTTCACCGCGCGGTTCATGGGGACTCCTTCTCCTGGTCGACAGGGGCCGTCACCTTCAAGGATACCCGCTCGATGCGCGGCGTGCGCGGCCCGGTCGCCGTGCGTGCCCCTTGCGCTGGCGCACACTCCTTCGTATGCTAACCATATCGTTAGCATACGAAGGAGTTGAGCACCCACCTTGCAGACCCCCGACCCCCGCCCCAGGCTCGCACCGCACAACGCCGACATCGGCTACCTGCTCAACCGGGTCACCCGCCGACTGCGCCTCAGGCTCGCCGACGCGCTCGCCGACACCGGCCTCACCCCGCAGCAGGCCGCCGTGCTCCTCGCCCTTGCGCGGAGCGACGCCGGGCGACTCACCCCGAGCGCCATCGCGATCGCCATCGACGCCGACCAGGCAACCGCGAGCGGCCTGCTCGAGCGTCTCTCCCGCGACGGCTGGCTCGAGTCGGGTCCCAACCCCTCGGACCGCCGGTCGCGGCTGATCACCCTCACCCCCGCCGCCGAGGAGGCCGTCCCCCGCGTCCTGGCCGCTGCCGACGCCGTGACCGCCGAGGCCACCGCCTCGCTCACCGCCGAGGAGGTCTCGACGCTCACCGCGCTCCTCTCGAGACTCGCCGTACCCGGCGAGCCGACGGCCTCGGCCCGAGCGGAGGCAGCGCGATGAGCCTGGTACTCGTGACCGGGGCGGCCGGGACCGTGGGCGCCGAGGTGGCGACCCGGCTCCTCTCGCGCGGCATGCCCGTCCGGGCGGCCGTGCGCCGCGCCGGCAGCGAACGCGCGATCCCCGCGGGCGCCACGCCGGTCGCGTTCGACTTCGAGGACCCGGCGACGTTCGCTCCCGCGCTCGACGGCGTCGAGCGGGTCTTCCTCATGCGCCCGCCCCACCTGTCCGACGCAGCCGTCTTCCGACCCTTCATCGACGCCATGGCGAGCGCCGGGGTTCGCCAGGTGGTCTTCCTGTCCGTCCAGGGAGCCGGCCGCAACATCTTCGTGCCGCACCACCGTATCGAGACGCTCCTCAAGAGGAGCGTGCTCGCCTGGACGTTCCTGCGCCCCTCGTTCTTCATGCAGAACCTCTCGACCACCCACCGGGACGAGATCCGCGACCGTGACCGGATCTTCGTGCCCGCCGGGAGCGGACGCACGAACTTCATCGACGCCGCCGACGTCGGCGAGGCCGCCGCGGTCTGCCTCACCACGCCCGGCCACGATCGCGCGGCCTACGAGATCACCGGCAGCGAGGCGCTCACCTACGCCGAGGTCGCCACGGTCCTCTCCGCCGCCTGTGGCCGGCCGATCACCTACCCCAGCCCCTCGGCGAGGCGGTTCAGGGCGCATATGCGGCGCAGCGGCTGCGACGACGGCCTCGTCAAGGTGATGGGCTCCATCTACGCGATCGCGAGGTTCGGGATGGCGGCGGGCACAACGGACGTCTTCGAGCAGCTCGTGGGACGGCCACCCCGAACCCTGGCCCGATGGGCCGAGGAGAACGCCGCGTGTTGGGCGCGCTGAGCGGAGGTCGTGGCCGCTGGAGCGCTCGCCCCGAGTCGGCTACCATGTACGAGCGCGTCTGAGCCCCCGTAGCTCAGAGGATAGAGCACAGGTTTCCTAAACCTGGTGTCGCACGTTCGAATCGTGCCGGGGGCACCATCTGCTACGACCGAACGGGCGGGGACTCCCCGCCCGTTCGCGTGCTTCCCGTCCGGTGCGTGGCTTGCGAGCCCCCGACGAACGGCGCCCCCTGCGCCCTCACTCCTCGCCGTAGCCGAACTCGCCGAGGATCTCGAGCACCTCGTCGTCGCTCGTCTGGCCAAAGGTGCGGTAGAACTGGCCCACGGCGTAGAAGATGTCGGGGGTCTCGACCACCACGACCTCGTCGGCGTACTCCGAGACCGCCCGCACCGCGCTCGCCGAGATGACCGGCGCCGCGAGCACCACGCGCGCCGCGCCGAGCGCCCGCACGTAGCGGAGCGCCGCCACGGCGGTGAGCCCCGTGGCGATGCCGTCGTCGACCACGATAGCCGTGGCGCCTTCGAGGTCGAGCGGCTCCAGCCCGCCCCGGTAGAGCTCGATGCGCCGTCCCGTGCGCTCGCGCACCGGCCGGGCGAGATGCTCGAGCTCAGGCAGCTCGTATCCCGCGTCGGGGTTGGGGGTCACGCGGCCGTCGGGGTCAACGGCACCGATCGCGTACTCCGGGTTGCCCGGCGCGCCGATCTTGCTCGCGATCACCACGTCGAGCGGCAGGTCGAGCAGGCGCGCGACCTCGCCGCCCACCACCACGCCCCCGCGCGGGATGCCGAGCACCACCGCCGCCTCGTCACCCGAGTAGCGCACGAGCTCCTCGGCCAGCCGCCGTCCGGCATCACGCCTGTCGCGGAACATGCATCACACCGCCTCGTGGTAAAGCGCCTCCTCTCCGCTCATACCCGACCCCGCCGCCGACGCAACACCGCGTCCTTCGCACGACCTCGCTCAGCGCCCCACGCGCGTCCAGCGGCAGAGGCGTCCCTCGGCCAGCTCGAGCAGCTCGTAGAGCGCCACGCCGAGGAGCGCCATCGCGAGGATGCCGGCGAACATCGCGTCGTAGGCGAGGCGGCCCCAGGCGTCGACGATGTAGTAGCCCAGACCGAGGCGGCCCCCGATGGACTCGGAGAGGAAGAGCACCGCGACCGCCGTCCCGGTGCCGATGCGCAGCGCGGTGAAGATGTCCGGCAGTGCCGCGGGGACCACGACGTGGCGAAAGACATCCGCCCTCCCGGCGCCCAGCGAGCGGACCGAGAGCACCGAGCCGGGCGGGATCGCACGGGCCGCGTCGCGCGCCGTCACGAGGAGCTGGAAGAACACGATGAGCGTGATGAGCACGATCTTGCTCGCGTCGCCCAGGCCGAGGAGCACGAGCAGGACCGGGAGGAACACGACCTTGGGGATGGGGTAGACGAGGAAGATGAGGGGCGCGAAGACCGCGTCGGCCCTCGGCGAGCGGCCGACGAGCAGGCCGAGCGGCACCGCGAGCACGGTGCCGAGCGTCATCGCGGCGAGCACGCGCCACGAGCTCGACACGAGGTGCGGCCAGAGCTCGGTCGCGAAGCTCCCGGCGAAGGCGGCGAGCGCCGGCACCGGACCGGGCAGCGCGCGCGAGTCGACGGCGAGCGAACCGAGCTGCCAGATCACGAGGAGCGCGACGGTCGCCCCCGCGTACCCGACCGCCTTGCGGCGCCAGCCCGTCACGACGACGCCTCCGGCGCGCACGCCGTGGCCGGGTGCGCGCCCTCCTCGGCGGGACCCGGCCGCGCGGGACCGGCGTCCGGCCCGAGCGCGCCCTCGGCGGCGAGGAGTCGCCGGAGCTCGGCGCACCGCTCGTAGAACTCGGCCGTCTCGCGGTAGCCGGTCTCCCCCATCCGCGGGTTGTCGACGACGGCCGTCACCCGTCCCGGCCTCGGCGAGAGCACGATCACCCGCCTGCCGAGGAAGACCGCCTCCTCTATGGAGTGCGTCACGAGCACGCTCGTGTGGCCGCGCTGGCGCCAGAGCTCGAGCAGGAGGTCCTGCAGGTCCTCGCGGGTGAGCGCGTCGAGCGAGGAGAGCGGCTCGTCCATGAGGAGCAGGTCGGCGTCGAGGGCGAGCGCGCGGGCGAGCGCGAGCCGCTGGCGCATCCCGCCGGAGAGCTCGCCGGGGTAGGCGTCCGCGAACTCCGCGAGCCCGACGCGCGCGAGCGAGGCGGCGACGCGTTCGCGACGCTCGACCCGGCCGACGCCGCGCACCTCCAGGCCGAGGGCCGCGTTGTGCAGGACCGTCTTCCACGGCAGCAGGCCGAAGTCCTGGAGGATGAGCGCGGTCGAGAGCCGTGGGCCGCGAACGGGCTCGCCGCCCACAGCGATATCGCCTGCGCACGGGGCGAGCAGCCCGCTTGCGAGCAGGAGCAGCGTCGACTTGCCGCACCCGCTCGGGCCGATGAGCGCGACGGGCTCGCCGTCGGCGACCGCGAGGTCGAGGCCGGAGAGCGCCTCGGTCGCGCGGCCGACGCCGGCGTAGGTGACCGAGACGTCCCTGGCGACGAGTCCCGCCATCCCGGGCTCCTTACGGCGTGACGAGCACGAGGTCTTCGTAGGTGAGCGTGGTGGTGAGCAGCCCCTTGGCGGTCATCCACTCGAGCACCGCGCCGACCTGCTCGGCGGTGGGGACCTGCGCTGCCGGGTAGGTGTTCACGCGGTAGGTGTCACGCAGCGGCTCGGGCAGGCGGGCCTGCTCCACGAGCGTGTCGCGCCAGGCATCCGGATCCTCGTTGACGATCGCGGCGCCCTCGTTCCACGCCTGCAGCAGCGCGGCCATCGTGTCGACCCCGCCGGGGTCGGCGAGGTAGGTGTCGGAGAAGACGAGCACGGTCTGCGAGAGGTTCTCGCCCTCGGTGTCGTCGGCGAGGAGGACCGCGCCCTCGAGCTCGGCGAGCGAGAGCAGCGGCTCGGGCAGCGCGGCCGCGGCGAGCTGCCCCTGCATCAGCATCTCGAAGCGCACCGGCACGCGCGGGACCGGCTCGACCACGACGTCGTCGGCGTCCACGCCGGCCTGGCGCATGAGGCCGTCGAGCACGTACTCCTGGATCGTGCCTTCCGAGGTGCCGACCGGCACGCCGGCGAGCGCGGCGAGGTCGGCGTAGCCGGAGTCCGGCGCCGCGACGATGCCGAAGCGTCCCTCGGCGGGCGTGGCCCCGAGCATGACGGTCGCGATGGTGGTGGGCGCTCCGCCGGCCTCGAGCGTGGCGGCGGCGATGATGTCGCCCATGAAGGCGTCGATCTCGCCGGCCACGAACGCGGCGTCGCGCTCCTGGGCCGCCTGGAAGGTCACGATCTCGACCGAGGGGATGCCGGCGGCCTCGAACAGGCCGCGCTCCTCGGCGACCCACAGCGGCAGCATGTCCTCGGTGGGAAGGGTGCCGATCACCACGGCCTTGGGCTCCGGCTCGCGAGGCTCGGGCGAGGGGACGGGCTCCTCGGCGGAGGGCGAAGCACAGCCGGTGACGGCCATCGCGGCGAGCGCCACGGCGCAGAGCAGGGCGATGGTGCGTCGGTTCATCGGGCGTTCCTTTCGTGCGGGGTCGGGACGGACGCGCGGGGGCCTAGCGGCCGGGCTCGACCGGGCGGCGGAGGCGCACCTCGTCGCGGGACGGGATGCCGGAGAAGCCGGCGACGGCGGCGCCGGCGCGGTCAGCGAGCGCTCCCACCGCGATCTCGTAGATGGCGAAGCCGTGGCGCTGGTAGAAGTAGAGCAGCGGGATGTCGTCGTTGGAGACGGCGACGCGGATCGAGGGCAGTCCCCGCTCGCGCGCGAACTCGACCGCCGAGCGCAGGAGCGCGGCGCCGAGGCCCTGGCCCTGGTGCTCGGGGTAGACGGAGAGCAGCACGACCACCAGCTCGCCGCGGTCGATGGCGAGCGAGAGCAGTCCGGCGAGGTGGCCGTCCGCGTCCGCGATGAGGTTCTCGCCCGCGAGCACGTCGAAGGTGCGGTCGAAGATGTCGATCTCGGTCTCGCCGAGGGCTCGGTCGCAGATCTCCTCGATGTCGTGGCGGTCCGCCGGACGGGCCGGGCGCACCACGAAGTCGAGCGCGTCGGCGGGCTGGTGCTCGGCGCAGGTCACGGTCATGCGCGCCTCGTTGAGCGGCAGGTCCTTGCCGCAGGTGGGGCAGCGGTACTGCGGATAGGGCAGATCGATCTCGTCGACCATGGCTCACGGCTCCCCGGGTCTCGATGGGACCCTACCGTTATACCGCTTCCGGGGGTCCGGCGCACGTCGCGCGCGGGCCGGGCGGGCGTCACGCGGGCGGGCGCGGGCCGCACGTCGCACGCCGGCCGCGCACGCCCTGCGCACCGGCGCTCAGAGGGCGACCCGGCGCAGCAGCTGCGCGTTGAGGGCGACGATCACCGTGCTCGCCGACATGAACACGGCACCGAGGGCGGGCGTGAGCACGATGTCGTACGCCGCGAGCGCCCCGGCCGCGAGCGGGATGGCGACGATGTTGTAGCCCGCCGCCCACCACAGGTTCTGCAGCATCTTGCGGTAGGTCGCCCGCGAGAGGGAGACGATCTTGGGGATGTCGCGCGGGTCGGAGCGCACGAGCACGATGTGGCCCGCCTCGACCGCGACGTCGGTCCCCGCCCCGATCGCGATACCGATGTCGGCCGTGGCGAGCGCGGGCGCGTCGTTCACGCCGTCGCCCACCATCGCCACGCGCTTGCTCCCGCCCGCCTGCAGCTTCTCGATGGTGGCCGCCTTGTCCTCGGGGAGCACCTCGGCGAAGACGGTGTCGATGCCGAGCTCGGCGGCGACCGCCTCGGCGTCCGCGCGCGCGTCGCCGGTGAGCATCCCCACCTCGATGCCGGCATCGTGCAGGGCGCGCACGGCCTCCCGGCTCTCCTCGCGCACCGCGTCGGCCACCGCGAAGACCGCGAGCGCCTCGCCGCCGCGCAGCAGGTGGATCGCCGCCTGGCCGCGCCCGGCGGCACGGGCCGCCGCCTCCTCGAGCGCCCCGGGGAGCTCGACCTCCTCGGCCGAGAGGAGCGCCGGGCCGCCGACGTGGTACTCGACGCCCGCGACCTCGGCCGCGACCCCCTTGCCGGTGATCGCGCGAAACCCGTCCGCCGAGGAGACCTCGAGACCGCGGTCGCGGGCGGTCGAGACGATGCCGCGCGCGATGGGGTGCTCGGACTCGGCCTCGACGGCCGCGGCGATGGCGAGCGCCTCTTCCTCGGCGATGCCCTCGGCGGTGCTGAGCTCGACCACCCGGAACTCGCCGAGGGTGAGCGTGCCCGTCTTGTCGAAGACGACGGTGTCGAGCCCGCGGGCCTCCTCGAGCCCGCGCCGGTCGCGCACGAGCAGCCCGCCGCGGGCGCCGAGCGTGGTGGAGATCGCGACCACGAGCGGCACCGCGAGCCCGAGGGCGTGCGGACAGGCGATCACGAGCACGGTCACGGTGCGCACGATCGAGAAGTCGAGGGACGCGCCCGCGAGCGTCCACGCCGCCATGGTCACGACCGCGGCGGCGATCGCCACGTAGGTGAGCAGCTGCGCGGCGCGGTCGGCGAGGTGCTGGGCGCGGGACTTGGAGGCCTGGGCGTCGGCGACCAGGCGCATGATCCCGGAGAGCTTGGTGTCATCACCCGTGCCGGTCACCTCGATGCGCAACGAGCCCTCGCCGTTGATGGTCCCGGCGATGACCTCGTCGCCCTCGGCGCGCCGCACGGGGCGTGACTCGCCGGTGATCATCGCCTCGTTCACGTCGCTCGAGCCGCGCACCACGCGCCCGTCGGCGGCGATGCTCTCGCCCGGCCGGACCAAGATCACGTCGCCGGAGCGCAGCTCGTCGACCGCGACCCGCTCCTCTTCTCCGCCGGCCGAGACGCGCGTCGCCGTGTCGGGCAGCAGCTTCGCGAGCTCGGCGAGCGCGCCCTGGGCCTGGGTGATCGACCGCATCTCGATCCAGTGGCCGAGGAGCATGATCGTCACCAGCGTGGCGAGCTCCCACCAGAGCGCCTCGGACTCGATCAGGCCGAGCTCGACCACCCACGAGAACACGAACGCGACCGAGATCGCTAGCGAGATGAGCGTCATCATCCCCGGCAGGCGGTCCGCGAGTTCCCGGGCGGCGCCCTGCAGGAACACCGCGCCGCCGTAGAGGAAGATCGCGGTGCCGAGCAGCGGCGGGATCCACCGCGCGCCGGGCACCATCACCGCTTCATAGCCGAGGAGTTCCTGGATGTGCATCGACCAGTAGACCACCGGCACCGTGAGCACGAACGAGAGCCAGAACCTGCGCCGGAACATCCCGGGGTCGTGGCCTTCGTGACGGTCGTGCGCGGCGTGGGCGGCGCCGGCGGCCGCGTGGTCGCCGCTGTGGTCGCCGCTGTGGTCGCCGCCGTGGCCCGCGTGCTCGTCGTGGCCGCTCGTGCCGTGCTCCATCTCCGCCTCCGCCGCCAGCCGGTCCCGCCGCCGTCCCCGAGTTCATACCCGAAGAGCGTACCGCCCTCGGCGCGCTGCGCGTAGAATCGGCACGAGACCCACGTCGAGAGGCGCCGCATGACCGAACGTGACACCACCCCGGCCGCGACCCCGCTGCGAACCGCCCTCGCCGAGGCCCGCACTGAGCAACGGCTCGAGGACCTGTCGTTTCGGGCGGGCATGCGCCTGTGGTGGGCGAACGGCATCCCCGAATCCACGCTCGCCATCGGCGTCCTGCTCGTGGCCGCCACGGCAGGCATCACGGCAGCACTGCCCGCCTCATGGTTCGCGGCTGACAACGGCATGTTCGTGCTGCGCATCGCCGCTATCGCGGTCGTTGTCAACGCGCCGTGGGTGCTCTACCGGCGGCTGCTCGGCCCTCTCGGCGCGGGCGCGCTGTCACGCGCTCGGACACCGCAGTGGGCGCACTCGGCCGGCCTGGCTGCCCTGCTCGTCGCCGGCACGGTGCTCGGCTGGATGCCCGGCCTGATACCCGAGACGTCACCGGCGTCCGCGCTGCTCGCCGCAGGCTGCCCGCTCGCGCTTCCCGCCGTGGCCCTCTTCGGATATTCGGGGCAGGTCCGGCACCTGGTGCTCGCCGGGGCGCTCGTGGCCGCGCCTCCTCTCTTCATGGTCGTGCCCGAGGGTGCCGAGTGGCTGGCGATCCTGCTGATCGGCGCCGGGTTCGCGGCGGCGGGCGTCTGGGGGATCCTCGCCGTACGTCGCGAACTCAGGAACCCTCCGAGCCTCGAGATGCTCGAGAGCGCGTTCCGATCCGCCGACCCCGCGAGACGATACGGGGCCGCCGAGCTGCTCACGACGTGGAACGAGCCTCGTGCGATCCCATGGCTCGTGAAAGCCTGCACCGACGAGAGCGACCTCGTGCGCTCAGCCGCGGCGGTCGCGCTCTGGCGAGTATGGGGACCGGACGCCGACGTTCTCTTCCGCTGGCACCTTGAGGACAGCGGAGTCATGAAGCTGCGCGACTCCCAGGTCGACGGCGACCTGATGCGGGCGCTCGATGAGGACTTCGAGGCGGCCGAGTTCAACGTGCGCCAGCACCGCGCGACCGTGACCCAGGCGCTCCGCAACGCTCTCGACGACCAGCCGGAGTTCTTCGCGCAGATCCTCTCCCTGGCCGAGGAAGACTCGCCTGAGATGCCGGCGGCGCTCGCCCGTGACGCCGCCCTCATGCTGATCGTCGCTTCAGGTCGCCGCGACGGCTTCGATCTCGCGCTCGCGCGTCTGCTGGGACTCCCTGAGCCCGAGTGGTTCGGAGCCTCGTTCGCGTTCTGCCGAGGCGACGAGGTGACGCTCACGCGGCTGGAAGAGGCTCTCGATGCGAACGACTCGAATCCGGGACGCATCCTCTCGGCCATGCTCGACCTCATCGGAGAGGCGGGCTTTGACACCGCCCCGTTCCTGGAGCGCATCCACCCACGCGCACTCTCGCTCGCCCGCCACGCCGACAGCGAGGCCAGGTCACGCGCGGCGCTCATCCTCGGCGTGACCGGCGGGGAGGGGGCGCTCGACGCGGTGCTCGCTCTTCATGCCGATGAGGATCCGAAAGTGCAGGCGGGAGCCCTGCTCGCCCACGCGCGGCTCGACCCAGAGGGCGTGCGCCCGCAGATACGGAGCGCGCTCGAGGAGAGCGACCCTCTCGTGCGGGCAGCGGCGCTCGACGCGATCGAAGCGACGCGCTGGGGTCACGGTGCCCGCCTGCTCGAAGGCAAGCTCGACGCCTGGGCGGCCCTGGTAGGCGACGAGGAGACCGAGGAGCTTCTCGCGCGGGCAGTCCAACTGGTGCGAGACGCCTTGAGCTGGTAGGCCGCTACGCCGAGGTCCTGCGCGCCATCACCTGCAGCGCGTGCGTGAGAGCCGCGCCGAGCGCATCCTCCTCGCGACGACGCCAGACCTTGAGCTTGGAGACGTACGGTTTGTCCTCGGCGAATCTGCGGAGCCGTGCCACGTGAGCGTCGTCCCCCGGCGCGATCACGCTCACCAGCGCGCCGAGGAAGACCAGCCGTGCGTCGATGCCCACGTCGTGCTCGATGAGATCCAGCAGCGTGGTCTTGACCTCGTCGTCGACCCACTCCTCGGGGAACGTGCCCTGCTCGAACTGCATGGCCGCGTTGAGCACCAGCGACGGGTCCGACGCCTGGAGGTCCTCCTTCATGACCTGCAAGACCTCTGGCCGCGGCAGCGAGTTGTAGACCTGGAACGCGATGGCGTCGGAATCGTAGTCGCGCGAGGGCGCGCGGTGCTCCGCCGCGATGGCCGGGAACCCCTTCTCCAGCCTCAGCCGGGCGACCTCGACCTGAGAGCTGAGTCCGGGATCGTCTCCCGCCGTCCGCTCGAGCGCCGGCAGGACCGACGCATCACCGAGGTCGGCCAGGAGCCCCATCCGCACCCGGACAGCGAACTCGTCCTCTGTGCACGTCTCGAGACCCCGCGTGGCGAGCGCTGCCGCCTCGGCATGCGCGCCGAGGCACGCGACCGTCCACTCGATGGCCCGGCGCAACTCGTCGAGGGGCTCGGTATCCCAAGCCGCCACGAGCGCCGGAACAACTGCGTCGTCCCCGGTGCGCTCGAGGGTCCGCAGGAGGAGGGTCCGTGCCTCGGGCGTTGCCGAGGGATAGCGATCGGCGATCATGGTCGCGACGCCGTCGCCAGCCGCGGCGATCTCTGCAGCCGCCTCCTCGAGGAAGAACTGATCGGTCGAGACGCTCATGCGGTCGAGCAGTGAAACGATGTCCGTCATGATGCCCCCTCGGTCGTGGCGTGCGTAGTGCCGGAGATACTCTTACACATCGAACAGATCGGCGGCCGTGAACGCCCTGACACGCGTCGGCACGTCGGTGAGGCGTTCGCGGGCGCACACGACATGCGTCGGGTCGTCAGCCACCGTCGGCAAGGCGCGCGCCTTGTCCCGCAGCGTGCGTAGCATGGCCGACGCACTCTCGACGCGACCCCATCTCGCTTCTCCCAGCAACACCGGGGTCGAGGAACGGCCGGCCAGCCCGACCGCGTCGATCTCTACTGAGCTGTCCTCGTTCCACCACTGACCCAGTGCGACGATGTCGGAGCGAAGCGCGCCATCGGTCACCTCGCGTATCAGATGGCGTCGAAACGCTTCCTCCCACGGAATGCCCATGGCATCGTCGATGCCCGACTCGAGGAGGGTCGCGACAGACGGCCCGAGACCGCGCTCGATCTGCGAGCGGTATCGCTCGACACGTCCAAGCCAGAACGCGAGGTAGTTGTCCGCGATGCGATAGATCCTCCTGCGGGTGCGATCGGGGCGCTCCGTCACCGGCACGACTTGCTCGACCAGCCGCAGCTCGACCAGACGGGCAAGGAGCCGGGATGGCTCGACACCCACTGCGTCGCGAATCTGGCTGTGCCGTGTCCGGCCCGCAGCGATCGCCTTCAGTGCGATGCCGGCCAATCCTCCAGCATCACCTTCCGTGGCAAGCAGCAGCTGTCCTTCGGTCAGGAGGGGAGCACCCGGCACGCAGAACAGACGCTCCAGGTTGTCCCGGATGGAGGTTGTCTGGTCCCACCAACTCAGGTAGAGCGGGACGCCGCCGACAAGCCCCCAGACAACCGCCCGCTCCGCGGGATCCAGGTCGCGCAGCATCAGCGCGGCCTCGTGCGGATCGAACGGATGCACCTGCAACGACAGCCCGAACCGACCGTACAGTGGTGCGCGCTCCTCCTGCATCGCCTGCATGGTGCGCACCGCAGAACCGCAGACGAGGATCCTCAGTTGCGTGTCGTCTCCGACCCGATCCAGAAACGCGCGCAGTATGCCCTCGATCTCGGGGGTGGTCGCCTTGAGTTCCTGAAACTCGTCGATCACGACGAGCAGGCGCTCTGTGCGCGCGACGCCCGCCAGGAACTCGAGCGCGTCATCCCAGTCGGCGAACGGCCTGCGCTGCAGATCGCGAACCGCATCGATGTTCATGCTGGCCACCGAGTCGGAGAGGATCCTGAGCTCATCGGCAGCGGGACGACCTGCCGCGGTGTGGAACACGACGCGCTTGTGTGACGCGAATCGCTGAAGGAGCATGGTCTTTCCGACACGGCGCCGTCCCCAGACCATTCCAAGGCGGGACGAGGACCTCGAGTGCCACGACTCCAGAGCCTCAAGCTCACGCGTTCTGTTGACGAACTCCTTCATGCCAGACATCATACTCACATTCGATGTCAGTAACAACCGATGTTACTAACAGTGAGGTCGGTCGAGCCCACGTCGCCGTGGTCGGTCGGCAACAGACCGAACACCACAGAGGTGACTTCGCCCGAGCGCTCGGCCTCGTAGGCGGCGGCGAAGCCGAATACAACCTTGCGCCGCAGGTCTGGAGCAGCACTCTCTAGCCCATTACCTCCAAGGAGAAGACGAACACCGAGAAGTCCTCGCCACCTTCACCGTTGCAGTGATAGGTCCGCCTTGCAGGGGTTTCGTCTACGATCTTCATGCCCGAGTAGTCGGTGCCGCTGAAATCTTCGACAGTGACTCCGTACTCCTCTTGCAGCCACCCGTTCTTCACGCGCAGAATGCCGGGGACCTGCGGTTCGATCTCCACGGTATGCGCCTCGCTCTGCTTGTTGAACCAGACATCGATGCCTTGGTTCTGCCATGGGCCGCCATCAAGCCGAAGTCTACCCTTGGCCGACAAATCCAGAGTGATTCCCTGCCTCCAACGGGAGCGAATCTCGACTGCCCGAAACACCACCTTCGTGGAGCCCGAAGCATCTAAGACGTCCCAGCAGTACACTCCGGAGCCGCTTGGCCAGTCCGGGTTCGGATAGCGGATGCTGTTGATGTCTGCAGCCATCTGATTCCTTCTATCGAGAGCCGTGTCGCCTGTGGTACCCGATGTGGTCACTGCGACTCATCTTCCGCAGATTGCCATAACGATGCGGGTTCGGCCCCTTGCGCCCCTTGATGTGGTGCAGCTCCATCGAACGCCCGTCACGACCGATTGCGGCCTTGCTTTTTCTCATGCGCTCCAGATTCGGCTGGCTCCAGTTCCCGCCCTTTGCGGCCTCGTTCTTCCAGTAGCGCTGTCGAACCGTAGACCACGCCGGTGGCTTGCCCTTGGCGGTCGCCTTCGTGATGTCGTCACCGACACTCCACTTTGCCGCACACGCATTATGCACCCACACGCCCGCGCTCGCCACGAAGTAGGTGTGGGACTGCGCGACCTCGAAGTTGTAGACGTCTTGCGGGCTTTCGGGGCGCTCGCGCGTGACCGAGACGATCGTGGCCGGGTCACCGTCTGCCCTCGCGACCTTGTCCCCCGCAGCGAGCCTGCCCGCTTCCACCCAGCCTGCGCCCTCCACCCAGAAGGGGTGCTCGGGAGTCGCCGTGATCGTCTCGGCGCCGATGTCGATGTGGGTAAGCTCGCGTGTCTGGTTGCGGAAAAGCTCGGTGACGGGACGCCACTCCTGCTCGCCGGTGGCGGAGTCGCGTGAGAGCACCAGCTCCCCAAGCGAGACCGCCTCAATCGGGGCCGGGCAGGCAATAGACTAGTCCGGGAGAGCGATTCCCGCAGGGTCCATGTTGTAGTGCCGCCGATAAGTCGTACGGAGCGTACGTAGGGCGGGCAGCGCGCTGAGGGGCCGCAAGTCGCCGTCGACTACGGTCGTATCCCCAGCAAGAACCAACTCCTCGAGCGTTCCGAGACCGGCGAGCGGCTTCAGGCTCTCGATTCGACCGCAGTTGATGATTCGCAGCCTTCGCAACTGCCCTAGTCGGGTCAAAGGCCCTAGGCCGGAGACGGCGCGACACGACTCAAGGACCAACTCCTCGATCAAATGCAACTGCTCGATCGCGGAGACGTCCTCCAGTTTCGGAGCGATTCCGAGTCCGAGTCTCTTGACTCCGAGTCCCTCAAGTCCCTCGAGGGAGCGCAATCTCATCGCAGTTCGAACGTCCAGCTGCTCAAGGTTCACCAGTGAACTGAGCGCGCGCATGTCCTCGGCGGAGTAGTTCCACGCACTTAGTTCTCTGATTGAGGTGGCTCGTCCGATACTGGCGCAAACGTGCGACCAGAAGGAGTCGAGGTACTCTAGTCGAGGAAAGCACGACAAATCGAGACTGGCCTTCACGTCTGCGTGAACTGTCATCGAGCGTACGGTCTGGCCGAGCCTCTGAAGGGGTGAGATGTCCTTCAGAGTACGGTCAATCACGATGACCCACTCAAGTGGCCAGTCCTCTATGAAGTCCAGGCTCTGCTCAACAATACCTGATGTGTAGCTTAGTGTTAGCCCTCTTGCGCGACCACTTCTGAGCACTTCGTTGGCTTCGGAAGTCCAGGGGCCGATGCAGTCCAGGTTGAGTCCTTCCGGCCACAACTCGACATTGAAACCTGCGCCGCGCTCAACTACCGGATGCTCGCGAATCATGGGCGCCTGTAGCCCTTCCCCATCAGGTGGACACGCTTCTTCCCAATCGGGTTCCGGACATTCAAGACCTTGTTGCCCTCTCGAATCCGCTTGTCGAGAAGCCCCTGTTCGAAGATCTCGCGCTGCGTCTTGTTACCGGTAACGCTGTATCGCTTAGCCCGGCTCACTGCCTCTTTGCCATACGTCCTGGCATGCGTCGCCAGCCGTTTGGTAATGTCCTTTGATTGTCCGACGTAGACCTTGTCGTCAACGACGAATTCGTAGACTCCGGAGTTGGGTTTGCCACACGCATTATGCACCCACACGCCCGCGCTGGCCACGAAGTAGGTGTGGAACTCCGCGACCTCGAAGTTGTAGACGTCTTGCGGGCTTTCGAGACGCTCGCGCGTGACCGAGACGATCGTGGCCGGGTCACCCTCTGCTCTCGCGACCTTGTCACCCGCAGCGAGCCTGCCCGCTTCCACCCAGCCTGCGCTCTCCACCCAGAAGGGGTGCTCGAGCGTGGCGGTGATCGTCTCGGTGCCGATGTCGACGTGCACGAGCTCGCGTGTCTGGTTGCGGAAAAGCTCGGTGACGGGGCGCCAGTCCTGCTCTCCGGTGGCCGAGTCACGTGAGAGCACGTGGTCGCCCACCGCAATCGCCTCGATGGGCACCGGGCCTATCGCGGTCACGACGAGGGTGCCGGCCACGAAGCAGAAGGTCTTCGCCGGGACGCGCCCCCGGCTGACACGGTTGGCGGCTTTGGCCCCGCTCGTGAGCACGCGGCAGCGTCCCGCGCGCGCGCCGGTCGCCGCCTTGGCTACAAGTGCCGCCCCCTTGGTGGAGTTCGCCGCCATGCTAAGCCCGCCTGTGGCGGCGCCGAGTGCGACACTGCCGCCGAACGCCTTCCAGCTCCACGACTTCTTGGTGTTTTGCCACGTGGCGCGCATGCCGGCCTTGAAGCCTTGCTTCTTAA
>JAUVXE010000026.1 GCA_030603745.1 Coriobacteriia bacterium
ACCGCCGCATCCAAGGATACCCTCGCGTGGCCGCGTTGTCTGGTTGACGCGCGTGTTAGCGACGCGGCCGCAAGAACGAGGCCGGATCGGTGGCGCTCCGCGACACAGCACCGACCGCCACATGCGAACTCGGGCGTGTGCTTGAGGATACGAAGATGCGCCCTGGAACGGAGCGCCACGCACGACGTCGCAGATAAGCCTCGCAGAATGCGGAGATCTCTTCATGCCGAGGGTGTGCGCGTGCGTCCTGTGTGTGCGCGCTCCGTGTGCGGCCACGAGTGCGAATCGGCCGTCGCGCTAACGCTCTTCGGCGTCAGCTGCACCGCGCCGACGCCGACTCACAAGCCGAGAATACCTCACGGGGCGCGGTGTCTGCTGGACGCCGGGGTTAGGTGCCCCATCGCGGGTTCACGAGGCGGATTCCTTCTGCTGAACAGGATCGGTTGACGGCGCGCCCGAATCCGACACGTGCTCGGTCCAAGCGCTCGAGTCCCAGTAGCGAAACTCGTGTCGCCCGGTGGGGTCAGGATGCCAGCCAGCCGGAACGTCGGTTGGTCGTTGCGCAACTTCCATTCCCTTTGGGTTTGGACCGTACTGATTGTTGCCAGGCTGGCTGTCTTCGAGGAAGAACACCAGCAAGACCAGTCCGACAAGCGGCACAAGGGCGAGCAAGAGCCACCAACCACTCCGGCCTGTATCGTGCAGACGTCTCACTCCAACCCCGAGCGCTGGCAGCAAGACTGCGAGCGTATAGATGTCTACGAGAACGTATCTCTCGCTGTATGGTGCGATGCCCAGCATCAACTCGATCGCGGTCAGCGCGAAGATTGCCACGATGTTGAAGAGAGTGAACATCCAGTACTCTTTGCGACGAGCACGGCCGCTGAACACCGCGTACTTCTTGAGCGCACCGATATACCATTCCATCGAGGGTCTCCCATTCAGTCTCGGCTACTAGATGAAGAACGCGGTTATCAGCAGGACCACGCCCGCTAGACTGGTGACCATTGAGATGAGGCCGACAATCCGCTCATAGTTGCCGCTGACCGGCGCGCCGGCAAAGTTCGACAGGACGCCGAGACTCCAGAAACACACGACGGTGTTCACCACCGCTATCCAGAAGAGACCAGTCCCCCTGAGGAGATACGCGGCCAGCGCCGAGATTCCGCTGATCAGCAACGGCATGATGCTCCCCCTCGCTCATGTGTGCACCTAACGTTGAGGCGCATAAGCTGCGCGCCGCGCGCTCTCAGGATACGCCCAACCTCGTGCGCGTCAGCTTGATGCGCTGGTTAGCTTGATCCGCCGCGCTTGCGCCTATCCATAATGAGTAGCGCGATCAGGATCGCCGCTTCCACCGCGTTGCCTACTAGAACAGCGGGCACCTGGGAAGAGTCCGACTCGAACGTCTGCCACAAGCCCCCCATGAACCCCGCGAGGAGCAGCAGCAAACCTACTTGTGCCCACGCTCGCTGGGAGTCGAGATACGAAGCGACGGCCGGTGGCCGCAGCGGCCAGCTTCTGCGCTCACCATAGATGCGGTCTTCCTCGTAGTCCCACAGAGTCGCGTTGGCCTTCAGCCCGAAGGCCACAGCCGGTGCCAGCGCCAGAAGCATGAACATCACATTGGCCAACGCATCAAGAGCGAACGAAGAACCCGCGAGCGGAGCATAGACGTACACGGACAGTAGACTTGAGGCAACACGCACGGCAGCGAAGAGGGCCAACCAGGGCCATAGACCCCAGGCCAATGCCCACAGGAACGGCAGGAGTACGGCTGGCCAACATACTCGGTCCAGTTCAGGCGGCAGGCCGCCGAGGCCGAAGCGCTGGGGTGGGCGCCCATCTTCGTCCGACTCCATCACGCTCCCTAGGATTCAAGCTAACTGGTTTGGAGATGAGCCGCGAGCGAAGCGAGTCGGCTCGATCTCCGGGTTAGGCACGTCTATCGCCGATAAGCGCTAGATGACGCCGCATTCAAGATGTCGTTCTTGTAGCACCGCATCAGACCAATGACCTGATCAGTCAAGGTTCGAAACTCGTCAGCTTCGATATCCAAGAACTCGCCGTGTGCGATGCGATTTCGCCTGTTGAGCAGACTCTCATCAATGAGATTGAACTTCGTTCTGTACGGCTCGGAATCGATGCCAAGAGACAAGGCGATGTCTTCGAAGACTGAGGAGCTGAGGTTGGACTCCGTGTTCACTGCCTTGGCCAAGACCAGATTGGCACGTTCGTTCATGGACTCGGTGAAGAACTCGACCGCCTGGATGTTCAGCCGACTTTTCTTGGAGCTCACGAGGTGGCCAAGATGCCTCTTCACGCCGAAGACCACGAAACAGGGCGAGAGATCAGCATACCGCAGCCTCTGGTCACCAACATACTTGAGGTAAGTGAGAGAGGCGCATTTCACGAATCCTTCCCAATGCGCGTACACAAGGGGGACCCCAGCGCGCACGAGGACACGTCGTGCTGGCGATTCCTTAGTGCGAATCGTCAGCACGTAGTTTGCGAGCTCCTTCAGGCGCCATGCGTGTTCCGCGTCGATGGCGTCCTGGAAGTCCGTGATGGTGCGAAGACGTGTCACGGTCTGAAGAAATCGGGACCCAATGGAAGGAGGTTGGCGAGCCGTGTTGTACCACGGATACCTGCGCCGTTGTTGCGGGTGAACGTGGGGTCATTCCAAAGATCCTTACAGCGTTGCTCGATGAAGGCCCCGGCCCCTGGCTCGCCGAGCTGCTCTATCGCATCGATGTTCGCGGCCACGCCCGTTGCAACCACCTCAAACAAGCTCATGAGGAACTTGCCAGAGAAGCTGTTTCCGTCCCACTTCCTGAACGCTCGATCATGGAGCGCCTCCTCGAGAGTGACGAATGTACGTGTGAACACATCCGCCTCTATGTCGAGATTCAGGGTCGAATCTGGGCCCGCAAGCCGAAACAGCGCGTCATCCAGGTACTCGTGGACATCTAGGCCGGGCGAGTAGGGAATGTTCCGAAACGCAACGAAGCGGAGGGCCAACTCAACAATGGACTGGCGCTCGCGCGCAGTATCTGTCTGGGCAACAACCGTCTGGAACTCCGCCAACGCAGCTCTCTCAAGCAGCCACTCGTGGAACTCACGATTGATCATGACGGCAATGCAATTGCGGACCTCCTGCTCGGAGAGTGAGGCGCCGCCGGTGTTCAGTCTCTGGAACAGTTCGTACTTGGCCTGCGGGTCGCTCTCCTGCTTCAGGATTTCGACTCTCACTCTCGCGCGCTTAATCTGTAGTTGTTGTGAACGACCTATGCCGTCACCAGTTTCCTCAGAAGACGGCTCCCACCGCTTGCCCGCAAGGCTGGGCAGGAAGTTGGTGCCTTCTAGTGTTGACGGCTCCTTCGCTTCGCCGTTCTCACCAAGGAGTAGCCCTGCGAACTCCAGGACGGTCGACAACCGCTGTAGGCCGTCAATCAGCTCCCAGATTCCGCTCTCGTCCTGATACACGAAGATAGGCGGTATCGGGATGCCCAGAAGCAGGGATTCTATGAAGCGCGTCTTCCTTGAGGGATCCCATCGAAACAGTCGCTGGAAATCAGGGCTGATTACGATCTCTCGGTTCTGGTACAGATTCATCACTTCGCCGAAGGACATCTCATACCCGTCCGAAACGACCTGCTTTCGCGCTACTTCAATCTCCTGCTCCAGTGACATTGCGCCCTCTCCCTGGCTCGAATCCTCGACTCGATCGGTTTCAGTCCTACCATATGCCTGGTGGTGTAGGAAGGTGCCTAACCCCAAAATGCCCAGTCTGAGTATGCCACATACGGCGCCGTACGCAGACTGCATAACCCACCCCCAGCCGCACGCCCGTATCCGCCGCCCCACACCCAGGTCCCACCGTCTCCAGGCTGCATAAGCGAAAGCCCCCCGAACCTTTCACCACCCCGACACTCCGCCGAAACGCCGCCGAAACACACCCCCCGTAACGTCTGCGCAACGCGCTGGAAAGGGCGCACGTACGCGACGGAAACGGACGCGTCGTCCGACGGGAGCGGAGAAGGAGACAAGGGATGGGAATCGACTACGGAGACACCGCGTTCATACTGATGTCCTCGGCGCTCGTGCTGTTCATGGTGCCGGGGCTCGCGCTGTTCTACGGGGGCCTCGTGCGCTCGAAGAACGTGCTCTCGACGATCATGCACTCGCTCTTCGCGATGGGCATCATCTCGATCGTGTGGGTGCTCGTGGGCTACACGATCGCCTTCGGCTCGACCGACTGGGCGCTCGGCGCGTTCATCGGCAGCTTCGAGTACCTCGGCCTGGCCGGGACCCTCGGCGAGATGGAGGGCACGATCCCGCTCTCCGTCTTCATCGCCTTCCAGGGGATGTTCGCGGTGATCACCGCCGCGCTCATCAGCGGCGCGTTCGCCGAGCGCATGAAGTTCTCGGCCTACGCGATCTTCATCGCGCTGTGGTCCATCCTCGTCTACGCGCCCATGGCGCACATGGTCTGGGGCGGCGGCTTCCTCGCCGAGCGGGGCGCGCTCGACTTCGCGGGCGGCACGGTCGTGCACATCGCCTCGGCGGCGGCCGCGCTCGCCGGCGCGATCGCCCTCGGTAAGCGCAAGGGCTTCGGCACCACCGCCTTCACCCCGCACAACCTGCCCATGACCGTGCTCGGCGCCGGGATGCTGTGGTTCGGCTGGTTCGGTTTCAACGCGGGCTCCGCGCTCGCCGCCGACGAGCTCGCCGGCACCGCCTTCCTCGCCACCCACATCGCCGCCGCCTCCGGCATGCTCGGCTGGCTCGCGGTCGAGTGGATCAAGCGCGGCAAGCCCACCACGCTCGGCGCCGCATCCGGTGCGGTCGCGGGCCTCGTGGGCATCACCCCGGCCGCCGGCTTCGTCACCCCCATGGCCGGCATCGCGATCGGCCTGGCCGCCGGCGCGGGCTGTTTCTTCGGCCTGATGCTCAAGGAGCGGTTCCGCTTCGACGACTCGCTCGACGTCGTGGGCATCCACGGCGTGGGCGGAACCATCGGCGCCATCCTGACCGGCGTGTTCGCCAGCACGCTCATCGCACCCGACCTCACCGAGGTGCTCGCCGAGGCGGGCCGAGGCGGGCTCATCCTCGAGCAGGCCATCGGCGTGGTCGTGACCGTGGTGTTCTCGTTCGTGGTGAGCTTCGTGCTCCTCAAGCTGATCGACCTCGTGATCGGCCTTCGTGTCGACGAGGAGGCCGAGGAGATGGGTTGCGACCTTTCCGAGCACGCCGAGAGCGGGTACGTGCTCTAGGAGGCCCGGTGCGGACCCGCGCCCCGACCGGCGCGGCCGCGAGAGCACGGCAGACAGACACGATCCGAACCTGAGGAGCGAGACGTGAAGAAGATCGAAGCGATCATCAAGCCGCACAAGCTCGAGGACGTCAAAGACGCCCTCACCAAGCTCGGCGTCGCCGGCCTGACCGCCTACGAGGTCAAGGGGTACGGCCGCCAGAAGGGCCACACCGAGATCTACCGGGGCGCGGAGTACACCGTGGACTTCCGGCCCAAGGTCAAGATCGAGGTCGTCGTCGACGACGAGCAGGCCGCGGCCGTGGAAGAGGCGATCATCGAGCAGGCCCGCACCGGCAAGATCGGTGACGGCAAGGTGTTCACCTACGACTGCGAAGGCGCCGTGCGCATCCGCACGGGCGAGCGCGGTCCCGAAGCGCTCTAGCGCGAGCGGCCCGCCCATGCGCCGCTACACGCTTGAGCGGGAGGAACTGCTGCGAGCCGCCGTACCGGGGACGCCCTCGGCGCGGCGGCTCGCGCGCTTGACCGACGAGATGCTGCGCACCCTGGCCGAGGAGTCCGCCACCCGCCTCCCCTCGCGGGTGCGCTGGTCGCTCGTGGCCCTCGGCGGATACGGGTCCGGCGCGCTCCTGCCCGCCTCCGATCTCGACCTGCTCGTGATCTCGAACGCCTCGGCGGCGACACTCAAGCCGTTCGTCGAGGCGCTGCTCTACCCGCTGTGGGACGCGGGACTCTCCGTGGGCCACCAGGTGCGGTCGCAGCGCGAGCAGCTCGCGGCGGTGCGCGACGACCTCGCCACGCTCACGGCAACACTCACGGGCCGCGTGCTCGCCGGCGACGACTCCCTCGGCCTGAAGGTGCTCCGCGCGTGCGCGGCCCAGGCGGCTCGCAGGCCCGACGACGCGCTCGGCGCCCTCCGCGCGCGGCCCCGCCACGGCTCGCCCTACCTGCTCGAGCCCGACCTCAAGGACGGCGCGGGCGGCAGGCGAGACTTCGACGAGCTCACCTGGACCGCGGCGGTGCTCACCGGCGCGCCCCAATCCGACCCCGGCGCGCTCGTGACCCTCGGCCTGATCGAGCCCGGCGAGTTCGACACGCTCACGCGCGCGGCTGACACGGTGGCCGCCGCGCGCTGGGAGCTCCAGCTCGCCGGCGGCGGCTCGCTCCTGGCCGAGGAGTCCGCCGCCGAGCTCACGGCGGTCGGCCCCGACGCGGTCCAGCGCGCGCTCGCCGACACGCACCACCTCCTCCTGCGCACGCGCCGCCGGGCGCGGGGCGGCGGTCCTGCCGAGCGCGGCCCGCTCTCGCCGCGCGAGCTGCTCGACCTCCTCGGCGGCGGTCCGGCGGCCCTGCCTACGCTCGAGCACGCGGCGTGGGCGGGCCGCGCCGACCACCTCGTGCCGGGCATGAGCGGACTGATGACGCTCCGCCGACCGGGGATCGCGCACACGCGCACCGTGGGCGCCCACTCGCTCGCGTGCGCTACGCACGCCGCACGGATCACCACGGCCCCGAGGCGCGGTGGGGCCGGTCCCGGGTCGGGCATCGGCGCGATCGGCACCGCATCCGGCGGCGCTGCCGACGGCGCGATCAGCGGCGCCGTCGCCCGCGCCGCGACCTCCGACGCGGCGCTGGCGCTCTCCGCCCGGCGTATCGGGGACCGGGATGTGCTCCTGCTCGCCGCCCTCGTGCACGACGCCGCCAAGGCCGAGGCGGGTCCCGGGCACGACGAGCGCGGAGCCGCTCCCGCGCGCGCCGTCGCCCTGCGGTGCGGATTCTCGGCGGACCGCGCGGAGGCGGTCGCGGCGCTCGTCCGGCACCACCTGCTCCTGCCCGCCACCGCGACCGGCGCGGACCTCGAGGACCCGGCCGTGATCGACGGTGTCGCCCGCACCCTCGCCGACCCCGTCCTCGTCGCCCCGCTTCACGTGCTCACCGTCGCCGACTCGCTCGCGACAGGCCCGGGCGCGTGGAGCGAGTGGCACGCCGCGCTCGTGGGCACGCTCGTGACCCGGCTCGACACCGCTTTCGCCGCGGGCGGGGGCCTGCCCGGCGATGACGGCGTCCTCCGCCGGCCCGGTACCCCCGCCGACTCCGCCACCGGCGCAGTCGACCCCGCGCACGTCGCCGCGCTCAGCGATCGGATCGCAGCCGACCGCACCCCGGGCGCGCACGTCGTCGAGATCGGCGCCGGACCGATCCCCGGAGCGTTCCGCGTCCTGATCGCAGCCGCCGACCGCCCCGGCCTGCTCGCGACCATCACCGGCGTGCTCGCGCTCGCCGGGCTCGACATCCTCTCGGCACGCTCGGCCTCCACCCGGCCCGACGTGGCGGTGGACACCTTCATCGTGACCTCGGCGACGCTCGCCGCGGTGGGCTCGGAGACGTGGAACCGCTTCGAGCGCCTGCTCGCCGCCGCGCTCTCCGACCGGCTCGCCGTCTCGGTCAGGCTCGCCGAGCGCAGGCGCCACTACTCGCCCGGCGCCCGCGGCGCCAGCACGACCCGTGGCACCTCCGACACCCGCGGCGCGTCCGCCAGCATGGAGTGCACCATCGACACCGAGGGCCCCTGCGCGATCCTGCACGTGCGCGCGCCCGACCGGGTGGGCCTCCTGCACGACATCGCCCGCGCGATCGCCGAGAGCGAGCTCGACGTCGTCTCGCTCACCGTGACCTCACGTGCCGGGATCGCCGAGGACACCTTCCGGCTCGCACCCTCCGCCCGCGGTGGCGCCGGTGGGGCCGGTGGCACGGGCGCGCTCGGCCAGCTCGCGATGCGCCTGCGGGAGCTGTAGGGCGGGCGGGGTGACGGCGCCCTAGAAGGGGTTCTGGTACCGGCCCGCTATCGAACGTGATGCCGGCACATCCTCGGTGAGGATCGAGTCGCACCCGCGAGCATCGCGGAGGCGAGGATCTGCGCGTCCCGGTAGGAGAGGCCGTGACGCTCGCGGGCCTTGAGAGCGAGCGCGACTGTCGCGGAGCCGACCGGCAGAACCGGCCACAGCTCGAGCATCATGCGCGCATGTGCGCCTACATCGGGAGCAGCGTCACCCCGCACCTTGGTTCCGACCACGCTGACGAACTCGGCGACGACCTGCGTTGACACCACTCCCGTGCGCTCCCGCCCGAGCCGCGCAAGAACCTCTCTCGCTCGATCGTGTTTCGCCGGCTCTGTGGGGTCGACCGCGTAGACGAAGACGTTCGTATCGATGAAGGTGCGGCCCATCAACGACCGTGCCTGCGGTGCGCGTCCCCGCGGGTCCACGACCCGATCCCTCCGGCGCGCGAGACAGCCTCTCCCAACCGATCCGAGCTCAGCTCCCACTGCTCCCAGAGTTCGGAGAGGAGGCGCTCATCGTCATCCCGATCGTACGCACGATCGATCGCGGCACGGATGAGCTCTGACTCGGTCGAGCCGGTCCGCTCCAGAACCTGAATCCTGTGTGGTGCACCGTGATGTATATGCGTACATCATACCCGCCCCGGGGCCGATCGGCGCGCACAGCCCCCGCCAGGCGCGCCTCCAGGCAGCGCTGAACTCCCCCACTCCGCTATCCTGAAGCCAGCATGCCGGATGACCGCACGCGAACGCCGTGAGCACGGCGACACTGCGACCGCAGCCACCTCGACCGAGGAGCGCCCATGTCCAAGATCTACACCCGCCGGGGCGACGCCGGGGAGACCTCGCTCGCCGACGGCACCCGCGTGCCCAAGAACAGCGCCCGCGTCGAGGCGTACGGCACCGTCGACGAGGCGAACAGCGCGGTCGGGCTCGCGCGCGCCGCGCTGCGTATCGCCGCTCCCGAGGAGCTCGCGCTCGACCGGATGCTCGACTTCGTCCAGCACCGGCTCTTCGACTGCTCGAGCCTGCTGGCGACCCCTGCTGCTGCCCGACCCGCAGGCCACCGCCACCCCGCCATCCACGCCGAGGACGTCGAACGGCTCGAGTGCTGGATCGACGAGCTCACCGCCTCGCTCGGCGAGATCGATCACTTCGTGCTCCCCGCCGGCTCCGAGGCGGCCGCGCGCCTGCACGTGGCGCGCACGGTGGTCAGGCGCGCCGAGCGGCGCATCATCGAACTCTCCGCCGACGAACCCGGCGAGGTCGACCCGCAGGCGTTCGCGTTCGTGAACCGCCTGTCGGACCTGCTCTTCACGATGGCGCGCGCGGCGAACCGCGTCTCCGGCTCCGGCGACGTCTTCTGGGACGCGCGCAAGCGCTGACCGGCGTGCGGCCGGCCCGCGTGCGTCAGACGCTCTGCGTCGGTCCGGGACCCTGCGCCTAGTACGTCTCCCCGCCGCCGAGCAGCTCCTTGACCACCTTGGGCTCGGCGAGCGTCGACACGTCGCCGAACGCCTCCATCTCGCGCTCGCCTGCCGCGAGCTTGCGCAGGATGCGCCGCATGATCTTGCCCGAGCGCGTCTTGGGCAGGTCGCGCGCGAACTGGATGCGGTCGGGCTTGGCGATCGGCCCGATCACCTTGCGCACGTGCCCCGAGAGGATCTTCGCGAGGTCCTCCGAGGGGTGGTGCCCGTCACGCAACAGCACGAACGCGTGGATGCCCTCGCCCTTGACGGGGTGCGGGAAGCCCACCACCGCCGCCTCGCTCACGGCCTCGTGGCTCACGAGCGCGCTCTCGATCTCGGCGGTGCCGAGACGGTGCCCGCTCACGTTGATCACGTCGTCGACCCTGCCCAGCAGCCAGTAGTAGCCGTCCTCGTCGACCCGCGCGCCGTCACCCGTGAAGTAGCGTCCCGGGAACCGCTCGAAGTAGACCTCGCGCATCCGCGCGTGCTCGGGATCGCCCCACGTGCCGCGCAGGATGCCCGGCCACGGCTTGTCCACCACGAGGTAGCCGCCCTCGCCCGGCTTGGCGTCGCTGCCGTCCTCGGCCACCACCCGCGGCTCCACGCCAAAGAACGGCACCGTGGCACTGCCCGGCTTGAGCGGCGTCGCCCCGGGGAACGGCGTGATGAGGAAGCCGCCGGTCTCGGTCTGCCAGTAGGTGTCGACCACCGGCAGCTCTCCTCGGCCGATGGTGTCCCGGTACCACTGCCAGACCTCGGGATTGATGGGCTCGCCCACGGTGCCGAGGAGCCGTAGGCTGCCGAGGTCGTAGCGCGCGGGCCACCCCTCGCCATGGCGCATGAGGGCACGGATCGCGGTGGGCGCGGTGTAGAAGGAGTTCACGCGGTACTTCTCGACCACCGCCCAGAAACGGCCGGGGTCCGGGTAGGTGGGCACGCCCTCGAACATGAGCGTGGTCGCGCCCGCGGCGAGCGGGCCGTAGACGATGTAGCTGTGCCCGGTGACCCAGCCGATGTCGGCGGTGCACCAGAAGACGTCCTCGTCGCGGTAGTCGAACACCGTCTTGAAGGTGAGCGCGGCGTAGAGCAGGTAGCCGGCGGTGGTGTGCAGCACGCCCTTTGGCTTGCCGGTCGAGCCGGAGGTGTAGAGGATGAAGAGCGGGTCCTCGGCCCCCATCTCCTCGAGGACGCACGGACGGCGCACCTCGGGGGCGGTGACCTCCTGGTGCCACCAGGTGTCGCGCCCCGGCTCCATGTCCACGTCGCCCGCGCCGCGCTTGACCACCACGCACGCCTCCACGCTCGGGCACTCGAAGAGCGCCTCGTCGGCGTTGGCCTTGAGCGGCACCTTGCGCCCGCCTCGGATGCCCTCGTCGGCGGTGATGAGCAGCCGCGCGCCGCAGTCCTGGATCCTCCCGCGCAACGCCGAGGAGGAGAACCCGCCGAAGATGACCGAGTGGATCGCGCCCACGCGCGTGCACGCGAGCATGGCGATCGCGAGCTCGGGGATCATCGGCAGGTAGAGCGCCACGCGGTCGCCGCGCTCGATGCCCTTCTTGCGGAGCACGTTGGCGAAGCGGCTGACCTCGTAGTGGAGCTGCTGGTAGGTGTAGGTCCGGGTCGAGCCGTCGTCGCCCTCCCAGATGAGCGCGGCCTTGTTTCGCCGCCAGGTCTTGAGGTGCCGGTCGAGACAGTTCGCCGAGACGTTCAGGGTGCCGTCGGCGAAGTAGGTGTGGTCGAGGTCGTCGAAACCGCCCTGGAGCGCGACGGTGGGCTCGCGCATCCACGTCAGGTGCTCGCGGGCCATCTCGAGCCAGAAACCGTCGGCGTCCTCGACGGAGCGGCGGTAGAGGTCCTCGTAGGACTCCATCCCGCTCACGATGGCCTGCTCGGCGAACCAGCCGGGCGGCTCGACGACGGTCTCGTCGCTGCCGAGGTGCTCGATCCCGGTCTCGGGCGTGGTGTCGGCCATGGGTCCTCCCGTGGTCTGGATACGTTCGGTCCGCGCACAGAGGGTACATACCCATGGACCGTACGGCGACCGGTCTCCCCCGGGATCGTCGTCTCAGGATATACTTGACGTCCGGTCCTGGAGGGGGAATCGATCGCGTGGATGTGAGCTCGAAGTACGACCTGCTCCGCAGCAACATCTCCGAACTCGGCAGCGTGCTCGTCGCCTACTCGGGCGGCGTCGACTCCACGCTGCTGGCTTTCACGGCGCATGCGGTCCTCGGCTCCGGGGCGCTCTCGGTGCTCGCCGTCTCGGACACCTACCCCGAGAGCGAGACCAAGTACGCCCGGCGCATCGCCAACAAGCTCAACATCCCGCTGCACATGGTCGAGACCTACGAACTCGTCGACCCGCGCTTCCGCGCCAACAACCCCGACCGCTGCTACCACTGCAAGGGTGAGCTGTTCAGCCTGCTGCGCCGGGTGGCCGACAACCGCGGCATCACGCATGTCGCCGACGGCAGCAACGTCGACGACCTCGACGACCATCGCCCCGGCCATATCGCCGCGAGCGAGTACGGTGTCATCCACCCGCTCCAGGACGCGGGCATGACCAAGGCCGACATCCGCGACCTCGCACGCATGCTCGGGCTCCCCAACTGGGACAAGCCCTCGATGGCGTGCCTGGCCTCGCGGTTCCCCTACGGCCAGGAGATCACCGAGGGGGACCTCGCCCGTGTCGCCGCCGCCGAGGAGGCGCTGCGCGCCATGGGCTTTCGCCAGTTCCGCGTGCGCACGCACGGCGAGGTCGCCCGCGTCGAGTTCGACCCCGCCGAGATGGACCGCGCGTGGCAGCTCCGCACCAAGGTGACCTCGGCGATCCGTGACGCCGGCTTCACCTTCGTGGCGGCCGACCTCGACGGCTACCGCTCCGGCAGCCTCAACGAGACGCTCACCGAGGCCGAGCGCGCGGCCGCACCCGTCACCGGCTCGTAGGAAGCCCGTCGTAGGCGGGCCTCGCCCTCGCGGCCGGCCCCCCGGCAGGCGCCGCCCCGCTACCGCACGAGCTCGCGCATCGCGGCGCGCAACGCGTGCGGCAGGCGCTCGGCGAGCCGGTGGGGCGTGAGCATCCGGGCGGCGATCAGGCGCGTGGCGTACCCCTTGGCGGCCTGCGTGATGTCGATGTCGGGATAGATCGCCCGCGCGACCCCCTCGACCGTCACCAGCGCCTTCACGAGCAGGCCGTAGCCCGCCGGGATCGGGATGCGCTCGTCGGCGAGGATCGAGAGGAACCCGGTGGCGAACCCCTTCACGTCGGCCGGTCGCCCCCTCACGCCGAGGGTGCGGCCCATGAGCTCCCCCACCCGCTCGCGCACGTGCGCCTCGCGATGCGGCGGGATCGCCAGCCCGAGCTCGGCCGAGTAGCGCAGCGCCCGGTCGGCGTCGCCGTAGACGGTCGCGGCGAGCACCTGCGCGATCGCCGCGCGCTCTGCCGGTTCCGTGCGCCCGAAGATGCCGAAGTCGAGATAGCAGATCCGCGAGTCCGGCGTCACGAAGAGGTTCGCCGGGTGCAGATCGGCGTGGTAGCGGCCGAGCACGAGCACGCCGCGCATGAACACCTCGGCCCCGTGGAGCGCGAGCCGGTAGGCGTCGACGCCCGCGCGAGCGGCGTCGTCGAGCTCGGTCAGGCGCCACCCTTCGACGAACTCCATCGTGAGCACGCTGCGGGAGGAGAGCGGCCAGGCGATCCTCGGCGTGAAGACGTGCGGGTCGTCGCGGAAGTCGTGGGCGAAACGGTCGGACTCCCGGCCCTCGGTGCGCAGGTCGACCTCGCCCCTGAGCGAGCAGGCGAACTCGTCGAGCAGCGCCGCGGCGTCGAGTCGGCGGCGCAGGCCGAGGCGATCGAGCCGGGCCACGAGGCGGCGGGCCTCGGCGAGGTCGGCCTCGATGCACTCGGCGGCCCCGGGACGCACGACCTTGACCGCGAGCGGGGTCCCGGCGGGCATCGGGTCGCCCACCACGGGGCGGACCGGCTCGCGCAGGATCGCGCGGTGGACCTGGGCGATGGAGGCCGAGGCGATCGGCTCGGGGTCGAACTCGGCGAAGAGCTCCGCGGGAGTGGCGCCGAACTCGGCCGCGAACACGCGCTCGACCTCGGCGAAGGGAGCGGGCGGCACACGGTCCTGAAGGCGCTCGAACTCGAAGACGTACTCGGGCGGCACGAGGTCGGGCCGCACCGAGGCGACCTGGCCGAGCTTGATGAACGCGGGGCCGAGGTCCTCGAGCGCGCGGCGGGCCGCGGAGGCGAACGCGGCG
>JAUVXE010000027.1 GCA_030603745.1 Coriobacteriia bacterium
CCGATCCGGCCTCGTTCTTGCGGCCGCGTCGCTAACACGCGCGTCAACCAGACAACGCGGCCACGCGAGGGTATCCTTGGATGCGGCGGTCGAACGGGCCGCGTTGCAGGTTACGCGCTACAACGTTCGACGGACTCGCGAGGTATGGCGGTGGCGGAAGAGGCAACCATCCGGCTGACGAGCCTTCAAGAGGACATGTGGGAGGCTGTCTCTTCGCGCGAGAGACTGTTGGTCGCCGGTGACTTGGGTGCCGAAAGAACCCTGCCAATTCTGCTGCACGTCGGCGCTCTCGTGTTGTCCGGCGCAATTGGACGCGCGCTCCTGGTGGCGCCATCTTCAGAACTCTCGTTGTGGGAACGGGCAATTGTGGAGCTCACCACGGACCACCGCTGCCTGTTTCGAGACAGCATGACTCTGATCAGCTACGAGAGACTGTCTCGCAAGGGCAGTCAGTACCAGCGCGATTGCGCTTGCAGCTGGGATCTTGTGTTCTTGGACGGGGGAGGCCGCATTGCAAATCCCTCGTCCAACATCACGCAGTACTTCATCGGTCGCGGGCATGCACTCGGCCTCGCGAGCAGGGCTAGGTACCGATACATCTTCAGCGACGTGCGCCTGGATGGCTCGAACCTTGCGGACCTGTGGGCGCCCCTTCGATTTCTCCTGGACGATGACTGGTCGTGCTGGAAGTATGTGGATTTTCGTGAACGGTACCTTTCCAGGAAGGAGGCTGCAGGTGTTGCGGATAGTCCTCCCGGAGCGGAGCTTCTCGCCATCGCGGAACAACACTCCTATCAGCCGCATCGGACGACTCTGACGCATCACTCCAGTGCCCCCGTACAACTCATAACCACAAGGCGCTGCGGACGGATATGCGGCGTGGTCCGCTTGGACTTCCGCACGATGGTCGACGCGCTTGAATGGCACCTCAGCTCGGCCTTCCTTCAGGAGTATTCCGACCTGGTCGCAGAGCTCGCGACGCAGAAGCTCGACGAGTTCAGACAAACGCACGACGCGAATCTGGTTGAGTATTGTGCCCAAAACCACCGCTGCCAGTCACTGAGTTGGCCCAAGGACTTTCCGCTCGGCAGCCAGAGACTCGCCGGTGTGCCTCTCACTCTAGATGCGGTGCGCCAGGTTAAGCATCTCTGGCGTGACATTTTCGAGGAATCCGTTCGGGACGCTCGCGCCTTCCTTGGGATGAGCGATTCAGATGTGGGCGCTATGCAGGAGCGTATACTGTACGAGCGCGTCAATCGCACGTTCGGTCACGTTCACAGTGTGCTGGCGCACGGAAGACCCGACTGGCTCCAGCCGCAGCATCTCGATATCTGGCTACCTGATGTCAATGCCGCGATAGAATTTCACGGGACCCAGCACTTCGTTCCTGCTGACTACTTCGGAGGCGAGACTGCATTCACTCAACAACGCCAGCGCGATCTCAGGAAGCGGCAACTGTGTGAAGCCAACGGTTGTCGCCTCATTGTCGTGGACGCCGACTATGAGTGGTCAAGGCTGAAGTCCCTTCTGGAGCGACTGTTCGACGGCGACTGGGATGCTGTTGCAGAGGGTTCGCTGACCCTGGAGTATCTCGGAGCCGAATCGGAGCTTGCCAGGGTGATTCAGTCGGCGATGGATAATAATCGGCAGCTGCGATTCGTCTACCGCAAGCCCGACGACACTTCCGCGGATCGAGTTATGACCCCAATTCGCTTTGAGGTCGCCGGTAGGACGCAATGTGTGCGAGGCTACTGCTGGCTTCGCAAGGCGGAGCGACTGTTCGCTCTGAGTCGTATGACAGACGTGACGATGTACAGCGGGGACCGGTAACTGAGGAGCCATCCAGAATGGTTCGCGCTTTGTGTCCGCCGGAGTGCTTCCGGCTGGTTCATGCGAGCGCTAAGCTGGAGCCCGGAGGCTCGATCGCAGCTAAGCCCTATCACGTGCTGCCAAGTGCCAGAGGAGTGTATTCGGCTCATGAGTGGACAGTGGCTCATCGCAAGCGTCGCCGTGCCGATCGTGATTGGCGTAGTGAGCGCGCTGCTCACTCACTGGCTTTCGGTCCGGAAGACGCGCCTCGACCATCGCATGATTGAGCGTCGTCGATCGTACGGTGAGCTGCTCCCAGCTCTCGCTGATGTGCTCATGTATGACCAGCGACGGCTGCGCTTCGAGTATCACGAGTTCGGTGGCGAGCAGGCGGAAGAGCAGGCACGTGCAGCGGACGAGGAGTGGGAGGTCAGACACGCTGCGGCGATGACTGCCATCCGCGAGGTTATCGCGAAGCGAGAGATCGCCGCATCTCCTGGTGTACTTGAAGCGCTGGACACTATGATGGCGGAATACTCGAAGATTGATCCGAGCACTCACTGTTGGAGCGATGCTTCTGAAGCATACGCGACGGCTACAATTGCAGCGGTTGATGCTGTGCGCAGGGAGGTTGCACGCGAAGTCTAGCCGTCGAACCCGCGCATCCACGCCGACAAGCCGCGGCGGGAGCGGTAACCTGAACGGGAGCGCACAGGCCGCGGTTTGCGGGTGATGCGCTACATCGTTAGGCGTGTTCCCATGGCTCTTGCGCAGGTGCTACAATCAGCACCAGAAGATGAGTGCTGGTTGGAGGTCCGCTATGCGTAGTTCCGCAGTGAAGTTCTCGGAGGACGTCGTCCCGCTCGGGGACATGAAGATCAACCCCGGCAAGGTCGTGCGTCGCGTTGATGAGACTGGCAGACCTGTACTGCTCACAAGCCACGGACGCGGTGTCGCTGTCGTGCAGGGGCTCGACGAGTTCGAGGCCGCCCAGGAGGAGCGCGATTTCATGCGTGCCGTGGTCGCTGGTCTCGCGGATATCGAAGCTGGCCGGGTCATGGCGCTCGATGAGGTCGTACGCTCACTCGGGCTTGAATGATGAGCGCGCGTATCCATGTCGAGTTCGCGCACTCTGCGCGAGACGACCTGCGCGACATGATGGCCTGGTACGCGTCGCAGGACGTTCCTGAAGTCGGGCGGCGTCTGGCGACGGAGATCATCGACCGCGCCCGTCAACTCGAGATGTTCCCAGACAGCGGCAAGGTTGCTCCTGAGTTCGACACCACGTGGCTGCGCGAGCTGGAGCATCCGCCATTCCGGATCGTCTACCGGCGCGACGAGTCGTCGGTGACGATCGTCCGGGTGTGGCGCAGCGAGCGACTGATGGATCCTGGCCTCGGGGGAAACGCCTAACCCGGGCATCCAGCGGACTCGCTTCGCTCGCCGCTCAGCCCCAAACACGTTAGCCACAGCGTCGTGTATGGTACTATTGGTTGTACCTTAGGAGGTGCTTCCAATGAGTGCTTTGCCCGCGATCATCCCCATCTCGGACCTTCGCCAGGATACCGCCGGCATCATCAGGCGAGTCGTCGCCACGGATGAGCCGGTCGTGATCACGCAGCGCGGACGCGCGTCGGCGGTACTCGTCAGTGCAGACGCCTACGAGCGCACACAGTACGAGAACGAGCTTCTGCGTGCTCTGGCTCGAGGTGATGCTGAGGCTGCCGCGGGACTTGGGCGGAACGCTGACGACGTGATGGCAGAGGCTCGCGCCCTGCTGGAGGTCGAGTAGCCGCATTTGGGTGCGCTTCACGCGACAGGCGGACCGTCAATACCTCGATGCGCTGGGCTACATCCGGGCGAAGAGTCCGGCTGGTGCCCTGACTGTGATGCGTCGCGCTGAGGCGGTGATCGCACAGCTGCGAGAGCAACCGCATTCTGGCCACGCCATTCCGGAGTACCCGGACATGCCGCATCGTGAGCTTGCGGTGCCGCCATACCGGTTCTTCTACCGCATCATCGACGACACCGTGTGGATCATCGCGGTGTGGCACGCCCGTCAGTTGCCTGAACCGCCGGATGAGGAGCCGCGTGGCTAACCCGGGCATCCTTGGCGACACGTCCCGGGAGACGAACGACCCGGGTGTCATCGCCTCCCCAGTCCACGCAGACGTCGTTGGCCGGGCGACGACGGGGCGATGTGGCGTCCAGTCCCGCAAAGGTCGAAGATGCCCCCAGGCGCACCAACGGCCCCACGGAGTATGAGAAGGTCACCACCTCGAATCTTGCCAAGTCCTTGGGGGTCAGCACCGGGGAGCCGACTGATCGACTGATCGCGAAGGGCATGCTCGTTCAGAGGGTAAGCTGTACAAGCTGACCGATGCCGGCAAGCAGGCCGGTGGCGAGTTCACGTACTCGAAGAAGTCCGGACCGGACCGTACTTCATCTGGCCCCGGGAGCTGAGGGTCTGAGTCTCAGCCCTCGCGGTGCTCCGCCTCGCCGACCTACGCCTGCGAGACAATCTCACCCAGAGGAATCCCTGATGCCCGACCCGACATTCGATTCCCAGACCTGCCTTCGAGAGATGCTGCCCGGAGATCTGGCCGCCGTTCTCGCCCTCAACTGCGAGTGGGAGCATGTGGCAAGCCCGCTCACGCTCGATGAGCTCGAGCGCCTCCACGGGATCGCCGTGCTTCGCGTGGTCGCGGCCGTCGGCGAGGCGGTCGTCGCCTTCGCCCTCGCGTTCGGACCCGGTGTCGACTACGCGAGCCCGAACTACCGCTGGTTCGACTCCGGGCCGTGCGATTTCCTCTACATCGACCGCGTGATGGTCTCCTCGGCGGCCCAGCGCTCGGGCATCGGGGACGCGCTCTACGCGAGGGTGTTCGAGCGGGCCCGGGCGATCGGCGCCCGCCGTGTGGTGTGCGAGGTCGATGTCGAGCCGCTGAACGCCGCGTCGGACGCGTTCCACCGGCGGTGGGGGTTCGTCGAGGTCGGGACACAGCGGGTGGCCGGCGGGGCCAAGAGGGTCTCGCTGCGGGAACGGGTTCTGCCCGAAGACTCCGGCGGTGGACACGCGCCCGACTTAGGCTAGGCTGAGAGCGCACCCGGGCATCTGTTCCGCCCCCCGTGTCCCGGCCCCGACCGCAAGGAGCCACGTGAGCACCTCGCCATCCGTCACCGCCCTGTGGGCCGCGTTCGCCGAGGCCCGCCCGGATCTCGTCGGCCCGGACACCACCTACTCCGCGTGGCACTTCTGCGACAACGAGGCCGACGCCGACGAGCTCGTCGAACTCGTCCTGGCCGGCGTGAAGCGGGCCACCGCGGGCCTGCTCTGGTCGTACGAGGCCGAGGGCGAGGACGTGCCCCGGCCGGGCGACCTGAGCGTGGTCACGGAGTGGAGCGGCCGCGCGCGGTGCGTGATCCGCGCCACCGCCGTCGAGGTCGTCCCCTTTGGCGAGGTCACCGCCGAGTTCGCCGCGGTCGAGGGGGAGGGCGACGGCTCGCTCGACTACTGGCGACGGGCGCACGAGGCCGCGTTCACGCGCGAGCTGGCGGGATCCGGTCACACCCTCTCGGCGGAGTCGCTCGTGGTCTGCGAGCGCTTCGAGGTCGTGTTCGAGGCGTAGGACTGCGCGAGCATCGCCGCGCACCCCGTTACGCCGACGTCAGGCGGGGGGAACGCAGAAGCGGAGGGAGCGTCATGAGTCACGCACGGTCCGACCACATCCCCGGCACGCCGCCGGGCGCGCGCCTCATGGCGTCGCGCGGGCTGCGGGGCACCCGATGAGCCACACCATCCGCACCCTCGGTCCCGGGGACGCCGCGCTCGTCGAGGCGATGAACGACCTGTTCGCCGAGGTGTTCGCCGAGCCGGAGACCTACACGGCGAAGCGGCCCTCGCGCGGCTACCTCGAGGGGCTCCTCGGCGGGGAGGGCTTCGTCGCCATCGTGGCGCTCGACGAGGGCGGCTCCGTGGTGGGCGGGCTCGCGGCCTACGAACTGCGCAAGTTCGAGCAGGAGCGCAGTGAGCTCTACCTCTACGACCTCGGCGTGGCCGAGGCGCACCGTCGGCGCGGCATCGCCACCGCGCTGATCGCCGAGGCCGTGCGGGTCGCCGCCGAGCGCGGCGCGTGGGTCGTCTACGTGCAGGCCGACCTCGACAGTCCCGCGGCGATCGCGCTCTATGGCTCGCTCGGGACGCGCGAGGAGGTCCTGCACTTCGACATCCCCGTCAGGCGAGCCTCTCAAGCTCCCTGAGCGCGTGACGGCCGATCCAGGCGCGGTGAGGGTCGCTCTCCGCGGCGAGCCGGCGTGCGGTCGCCATCGCGGCGTCGCGCAGAACCTCGTTGCGTTTGCCGGTCGCGCGCAGCGCCATGTCCATCGCCTTCTTCACGAGCGGCCGGGCGTCCGGCTCGGCGGCCTCGAGCAGTGCCAGCGCCCCGGTGAAACGGTCGTCCGGCGCGGCCTTGTCGTGTACCGAGAGCGCCCAGAGCAGCGCCCAGGCGGCCCGGCGCACGAACTCCTCCGGAGCCGCGGCCCACTCGTGCACCTTGTCCCAGGCCAGCGGGGTCCGGTCGAACAGGTGGAAGCACACCGTGTCGCAGATCGCCCAGGAGTCGAACTCGTGGGCCCACCGGTCCATCTGGGCCTCGGTCACCTCGGCGGGGTCGTCGACGAACGCCGCGAGCGTGCGGGCCTCGTAGACGCCGGTCTCCCAGAGCTCAAGCGCGAGCGCGTGCGAGGTGCCGATCGTCTTCGCGTACGACTTGAGGGCGCCCACGGGGACGCCGAGCGCGTGGTCGTCGGGGATGTTGTAGCGGGCGAGCGACGCGCGCGCCTCCGCCGAGGCGTTCGCCTCGATCCACGCCATCGCGTCATGCACATCGGTCATGGGCGACCCCTTTCTCAGGCGTCTGATGATACATACCCCGAGCTCCCGACCCCGAACGTGCGTTCGTTTCCGTGCGGGGGTACAATAGAGACTTGCCTGTTTCCCCCTCGATCACCAAAGGCAGGTCTCGCCCCGTGTCACTCGAATCCATCTCCGTCCGAGGCGCTCGCGAGCACAACCTCAAAGGCTTCGACCTCGACATCCCCCGCGACAAGCTCGTCGTCATCACCGGGCTCTCGGGCTCGGGCAAGTCCTCGCTCGCCTTCGACACCATCTACGCCGAGGGGCAGCGGCGCTACGTCGAGTCCCTCTCGGCCTACGCGCGCCAGTTCCTCGGCCAGATGAGCAAGCCCGACGTCGACCACATAGAAGGGCTCTCGCCGGCGGTCTCGATCGACCAGAAGACCACGAGCAGGAACCCGCGCTCGACCGTGGGCACGGTCACCGAGATCTACGACTACCTGCGCCTGCTCTACGCGCGCGTGGGCATCCCGCACTGCCCGATCTGCGGACGGCCCATCGAGAAGCAGACCTCCGACCAGATCGTCGACCGCATCCTCGAGCTCGCCGAGGGGACCAAGTTCCTCGTGCTCGCGCCGGTGGTCAAGGGGCGCAAGGGCGAGTACGGCAAGCTGTTCGAGGAGCTCAAGCGCGAGGGCTTCACGCGCGTGCGGGTCGACAAGGAGATGCGCACCCTCGACGAGGAGATCGTGCTCGACAAGAAGTTCAAGCACGACATCGAGGTCGTGGTCGACCGCCTCGTGATGAAGGAGGGCGTGCGCGGGCGCCTGGCCGACAGCGTCGAGACCGCGCTGCGGCTCGCCGCGGGCAGCGTGCTCGTGGCCGTGGTGGACGGCGAGGAGACCGCGTACTCGCAGGCGCTCGCCTGCCCGGTGCACGGCATCTCGATGGACGAGCTCGCCCCGCGCGACTTCTCGTTCAACAGCCCCTACGGCGCCTGCCCCGACTGCGCCGGCCTCGGCTCGCGCCTCGAGGCCGACCCCGACCTCGTGGTCCCCGACGGCTCCCTCTCGCTCGCCGAGGGCGCGATCAAGCCCTTCTCGAGCGGCACCAACTACTACCCGCAGCTCGTGCTGGCCGCCGCGAAGCACCTCGGCGTATCGGCGGACGTCCCGTGGGACGAGCTGTCCGAGGAGGTTCGCGAGATCCTCATGGGCGGCCTCGGCGACGAGCGCATCCGGGTCGACTACGTCACGCGCGACGGGCGCGAGACGCACTGGTACTCGCGTTACGAGGGCGCGCTCGCGAGCGTGATGCGCCGCTTCGAGGAGAGCGAGTCGGAGTCGGTCAAGGAGAAGCTCGAGCAGTTCATGGCGGTCATCCCGTGCAAGACGTGCGATGGCGCGCGCCTCAAGCCCGAGATCCTCGCGGTCACCTTTGGCGGCAAGAACATCTTCGAGGTCACGGTGATGAGCGCCAAGCGCTCGCTCGCGTTCTTCGAGGGCGTGGAGCTCTCCGAGCGCGAGGAGCAGATCGCGCGGCGCGTCATCAAGGAGATCGTCGAGCGGCTGCGCTTCCTCGTGGACGTGGGGCTCGACTACCTCACCCTCGAGCGCGCGACGGCGACCCTCTCGGGCGGCGAGGCGCAGCGCATCCGGCTCGCCACGCAGATCGGCTCGGGCCTCATGGGCGTGCTCTACATCCTCGACGAGCCGTCGATCGGGCTGCACCAGCGCGACAACGCCCGCCTGATCGCGACGATGGAGCGCCTGCGCGAGCTCGGCAACACGGTGATCGTGGTCGAGCACGACGAGGAGACGATCCGCGCCGCGGACTACGTGGTGGACATGGGGCCGGGCGCGGGCGAGCACGGCGGCGCGATCGTGTGCGCGGGCACGCCGGCGGAGCTCTTCGCGTGCGAGGAGTCGCTCACGGCGGCCTACCTCGCCGGGCGCCGCACGATCCCGGTCCCGGCCGAGCGCAGGGTGGAGGGCAACGGCAAGGGCTCGATCCGGCTCACCGGCGCGAGCGAGCACAACCTCAAGGGCATCGACGTCGAGATCCCCCTCGGCGCGATGGTGCTCGTGACCGGCGTCTCGGGGAGCGGCAAGAGCTCGCTCGTGACCGACACCCTCGCCCCGGCGCTCGCCAACAAGGTCTACCGGGCGCGCCGTCGCACCGGCAAGCACCGCTCGCTCACCGGGCTCGAGGGCATCGACAAGGTCATCGACATCGACCAGTCGCCCATCGGCCGCACGCCGCGGTCGAACCCGGCCACCTACACGGGGGTCTGGGACGACGTCCGCTCGCTGCTCGCGTCCACACCCGAGTCCAAGGCGCGCGGCTACGCGCCGGGCCGCTTCTCGTTCAACGTCAAGGGCGGGCGCTGCGAGGCGTGCAAGGGCGACGGGCAGATCAAGATCGAGATGCACTTCCTGCCCGACATCTACGTGCCGTGCGAGGTCTGCAAGGGCGCGCGCTACAACCGCGAGACGCTGCAGGTGACCTACAAGGGCAAGACCGTCTCCGACATCCTCGACATGTCGGTGGAGGAGGCGCTGCACTTCTTCGAGAACATCCCGCCAATCAGGCGCAAGCTGCAGACCCTCTACGACGTGGGGCTCGGCTACATCCGCCTCGGCCAGCCCGCCACCACGCTCTCCGGCGGTGAGGCGCAGCGCGTCAAGCTCGCGAGCGAGCTGCAGCGGCGCTCCACGGGACGCACCTTCTACATCCTCGACGAGCCCACGACCGGCCTTCACTTCGACGACGTGCGCCAGTTGCTCGCGGTGCTCCAGCGCCTCGTGGAGGGCGGCAACACGGTACTCGTGATCGAGCACAACCTCGACGTGATCAAGAGCGCCGACCACATCATCGACCTCGGGCCCGAGGGCGGCGACGCCGGCGGCGAGATCGTCTGCTCGGGCACGCCCGAGGAGGTCGCCGCGTGCGAGCGCTCGCACACCGGACGGTTCCTCAAGCCGGTGCTCGAGGGCCGCGCGGCCACCGTCGCCCCCGAGGCGGCCGGACCGCGTCCGGGCGCGTGATTCGCGCAGGTCGCGCGTGGTACGCTTTCCCGGTCAGAACGAGAGTCGGCCGCCGGGAGGAGGCGTGCGCATGAGCGGGCATCCGCGGGGTCGCATCGCCGTGTTCGCGGCGGCGGCCGTGACCGTGTTCGCGGCGGTCCTCTTCGTGCTCTACGCCCGCGGCGGCGGGCCGGTCCCTCGCGCCTTCTCGTTCCTCTCGCCCGGCGCCGGTGCGCTCCTCGCTCCGTCGAACGCCGAGGAGACGGTGCTGCGCTCGCTTCGGCTCGCCGGAATCGAGCGCGCGGTGGTGGGCGAGGAGCGGGGGAGCGCGATCGTGCGCCTCGAGGCGCCCACGGTCTCCTCGGCGGGGGACGTGACGATCGCCTGGCAGACCGGCATGGCCACGCTCGCGCAGGCGTACCCGCGTGCGGACGAGTACGTGGTGCAGGTCTTCGCGGGCGGGGAGGGCTACCTCGAGGTCGTGGCCGAGGGAGGCGCCGCCCGCGCCGCGATCGACGCCGACGACCCCGCCGCGCTGCTCGGCGCCGCCGAGCTCAGGCTGCTTCCCGAGGAGGAGGCCGGAGATGGTTGAGGGGACGGCGGCGGGAGTGGCACGCGGTGCGGGGCCGGTGCGCGGGCGG
>JAUVXE010000023.1 GCA_030603745.1 Coriobacteriia bacterium
GCACGCCGACCTGACGGGCGAGCAGGATGTGCTCGCGGGTCTGCGGCATGGGGCCGTCGGCGGCCGACACCACGAGGATCGCGCCGTCCATCTGGGCGGCACCCGTGATCATGTTCTTGACGTAGTCGGCGTGACCGGGGCAGTCGACGTGCGCGTAGTGACGGTTCTCCGTCTCGTACTCGACGTGGGCGATCGCGATGGTGATGCCGCGCTCGCGCTCCTCGGGAGCCTTGTCGATCTGCTCGAACGGCGTGAAGTCGGCGAAGCCTTTGGAGGCCTGGCACGACGTGATCGCCGCGGTCAGCGTGGTCTTACCATGGTCGACGTGACCGATGGTACCGATGTTGACGTGCGGCTTGGTGCGCTCGAACTTCTGCTTCGCCATCGGTATCCCCTAGCTCACGTCGCCGCCGACTTTGGCGACGATCTCATCGGCGACGGACTTCGGAACGGCCTCATAGGCCGCGAACTGCATGGTGTAGGCGGCGCGGCCCTGGGTGCGGCTGCGCAGGTCGGTGGCGTACCCGAACATCTCGGAGAGCGGCACCTTGGCCCGGATGACCTGGGCGTTGCCCCGGGGCTCCATGCCCTCGATGTGGCCGCGCCGGCTCGAGAGGTCACCCATGACGTCGCCCATGAACTCCTCGGGCGTGACGACCTCGACGGCCATCATCGGCTCAAGCAGCTTCGGGGCGGCCTTGCGCAGACCCTCCTTGATCGCCATCGAGCCGGCGACCTTGAACGCCATCTCCGAGGAGTCGACCTCGTGGTAGGAGCCGTCGACGAGCTCGACCTTGACGTCGACGACCGGGTAGCCGGCGAGCACACCGGAGGAGATGGCCTCCTGGATGCCCTTGTCGACGGCCGGGATGTACTCCTTGGGGATCGAGCCACCCACGATCTTGCTCTCGAACTCGTAGCCCGCGCCCGGCTCCTGGGGAACCACGTTGATGACGACGTGACCGTACTGTCCGCGGCCACCGGTCTGGCGGGCGAACTTCATGTCGACGTTGTCGAGGCGCTTGCCTGCGGTCTCGCGGTAGGCGACCTGCGGCTTACCGACGTTGGCCTCGACCTTGAACTCGCGCAGCATGCGGTCGACGAGCACCTCGAGGTGCAGCTCGCCCATGCCGGCGATGATGGTCTGGCCGGTCTCGTGGTCGGTGCGGACCCGGAAGGTCGGGTCCTCCTCGGCGAGCTTGGCGAGCGCGGTGCCGAGCTTCTCCTGCTCGGCCTTGGTCTTGGGCTCGATCGCGATGTCGATGACCGGGTCCGGGAAGACCATCGACTCGAGGAGCACGGGGGCGTCCTCGGCGCAGAGGGTGTCGCCGGTGGTGGTGTTCTTGAGGCCGACCGCCGCGACGATGTCGCCGGCGCCCACGGCCTGGATGTCCTCACGCGAATTGGCGTGCATCTCGAGCAGGCGGCCGATGCGCTCCTTGTGGCCCTTGGTCGAGTTGAGGACGTAGGACCCGGCGTCCATTGTGCCCGAGTAGACGCGGAAGTACGTGAGCTTGCCCACGTAGGGGTCGGTCATGACCTTGAATGCGAGGGCCGCGAAGGGGGCCTTCTTGTCCGCGGGACGCTCGGTCTCCTCGCCGGTCTTGATCTCGGTACCCTTGATCGCCGGGATGTCGAGCGGCGAGGGAAGAAAGTCGAGCACGGCGTCGAGCAGGGGCTGGACGCCCTTGTTCTTGAAGGAGGCGCCGCAGACGACCGGCGTGATGGCGGTGTCGATGCACGCCTGGCGGATGGCGGCCTTGAGCTCGTCGGCCGAGATCTCCTCCTCGGCGAAGAACTTCTCGAGGAGCGCGTCGTCGTACTCGGCCGCGGCCTCCACGAGCTCCTGACGGTACATCTCGGCCTCGTCGGCGAGCTCGGCGGGGATCTCGCCGACCGTGGGGTTGATGCCCTTGTCGTCCTCGTTGAAGTGGATCGCGTGCATCTCCACGAGGTCGATGATGCCGTCGAACTGGTCCTCGGCGCCGATCGGGAGCTGCAGCAGCACCGCGCGGGTGTCGAGGCGGTCCTTCATCATCCCGACGACGTTATGGAAGTCGGCGCCGGTGCGGTCCATCTTGTTGATGTAGGCGATACGCGGGACGCCGTAGGTGTCGGCCTGGCGCCACACGGTCTCGGACTGCGGCTCGACGCCGCCCACCGCGCAGAAGACCGCGACCGCGCCGTCGAGCACGCGCAGCGAGCGCTCGACCTCGACGGTGAAGTCCACGTGGCCGGGCGTATCGATGATCTGGATCCGGTGGTCCTTCCAGAAGCACGTGGTGGCCGCCGAGGTGATGGTGATGCCACGCTCCTGCTCCTGGACCATCCAGTCCATGGTGGCGGCACCGTCGTGGACCTCGCCGATCTTGTGCGACTTGCCCGTGTAGAACAGGATCCGCTCGGTCGTCGTGGTCTTGCCGGCGTCGATATGAGCCATGATCCCGATGTTGCGGGTCTTGGCGAGAGGGTACGTCTTAAGCGCCATGTGGTGATTCGTCCTTACGTCTTCTCGGGCGGCCAGGGACTACCAGCGGTAGTGGCTGAACGCGCGGTTGGACTCGGCCATCTTGAAGAGGTCCTCGCGCTTCTTGACCGAGGAACCCGTGCCGTTGGCGGCATCCATGATCTCGCCGGCGAGTCGCTCGGCCATGGTCTTCTCGCGACGGGCGCGGGAGTAGCCGACGATCCAGCGGATCGCGAGCGTGGTGGACCGGCGGGAGTTGACCTCGACCGGCACCTGGTAGGTGGCGCCGCCGACACGCTTCGGGCGGACCTCGAGCGTAGGCCGGACGTTGTCCATGGCCTTCTTGAAGGTCGCGAGCGGGTCACCGCCGGACTTCTTCTCGATGATCTCGAAGGCACCGTAGACGATGCGCTCCGCGGTCGACTTCTTGCCGTCCCACAGCACCTTGTTGATCAGCTGGGTGACGAGCCTGTTGTTGTAGACCGCGTCGGGCTGGATCTCCCGACGGGTGGCTGCAGCGCGCCTGGGCATACTCGGTCTCCTTCGGTCTTCTTCACTCAGCGGCCCGTCGCACCGTGCGACGGGCTCGCGGTCGATTCACGGTCGCGGACTAGCCCTTCTTGACGCCGTAGCGCGAACGGGCCTGGTTGCGGTTCGAGACGCCGGCGGCGTCGAGCGTCCCGCGGATAACCTTGTAGCGCACACCCGGCAGGTCCTTCACGCGGCCGCCGCGGACGAGCACGATCGAGTGCTCCTGCAGGTTGTGGCCGATGCCCGGGATGTAGGCGGTGACCTCCATGCCGTGCACGAGGCGCACACGCGCGACCTTGCGCAGGGCCGAGTTCGGCTTCTTGGGCGTGGTGGTGTACACGCGGGTGCACACGCCGCGCTTCTGCGGGTTGCCTTTGAGGGCCGGCGTCGCGTTCTTCGCGATCTTGGCCTGGCGGCCCTTGCGGACCAGCTGGTTGATCGTGGGCAACGTGCTCTCCTTCTTCTCGGTGCTCGAACTGCGTCCTCACACGGCCGCGCGCTGGGCGCACGCCGCCGAGCATAAAGTCACAAGGTGGAACTCTAGCAATCCCCACCGTGGTTGTCAAACGCCACGCGCCCGGGCGTATCTACCCTCCCCCGGCCCGCCCGTCGCGCGCCGCCCACGAAGAGCAGGGCGCCCCCGACTCGGAGCGCCCTGCGTGGTGACGATCGGTGCGGGAGCGGGCGGCGCTTACGCCTCCGCGAGCACCACTCCGTGCTCGGCGAGCTTCTCCTCAAGCTCAGCGACGGCCTTCTCTCCGATACCGGCGACGTCGAGCAGCTCCTGCCGCGACTTCGTACGGGCGTCCGCGACGGTCACGATCCCCGCCTCGACGAACTTGGTGACCCACCGGGTCGACACGCCGAGCTCCGCGAGGGGCATCGAAGCCACGTCGCCGGGGAGCGCCGCTGCCGGCACGGCCTCGTCGACCGAGACCTCCGCGGGCGCCGTGGCGGCCTCGGGCTCGAAGACCGTGTCAGCGAAGGACGACACGTCGATCGCCTCGGCCTCCTCGGCAGGCGCGACGGGCGACTCGAGGTCCGCGAAGAACGCCGCGGCGTCGCTCGCCGAGATGCCCTCCTCCTCCACGGCCGGGATCGGCAGCAGCGACTCGAGCTCCTTGAGCTCCTCAGGGGCGAACTCGGGCAGCGGGCCCTCGTCCCCTCCGGTCCACTCGGCCGACTGTCCCTTGTAGGTCAGCTTGACCGAGCGGTAGCGCTTCATGCCGGTCGCGGCCGGGATCAGCTTACCGATGATGACGTTCTCCTTCAGGCCGAGGAGGTTGTCCTCCTTGCCCGCGATCGCCGCGTCGGTGAGGACGCGGGTGGTCTCCTGGAACGACGCCGCCGAGAGGTAGCTGTCGGTGGCCAGCGAGGCCTTCGTGATGCCGAGGAGCACGGGGACGCCCGACCCGGGCTCTCCGCCGTCGGCGATGGCCGCCTCGTTGGCCTGCTCGAACTCGAGCCTGCCCACGAGCTGGCCGGGCAGGAAGTCGGTGTCGCCCGGCTCGAGCACGGTGACCTTGCGCAGCATCTGGCGCGAGATGACCTCGATGTGCTTGTCGTTGATGTCGACACCCTGGCTGCGGTAGACGTCCTGGACCTGCTCGACGATGTAGCGGAGCACGTCGCTCGGACCCTTGAGCAGCAGCAGGTCATGCGGGTTCACCGAACCCTCGGTGAGCTGCTGGCCGAGCGCGACCTCGATGCCGTCGGCGACACCGGGGCGCAGGCGGGCACGGCGGGAGACCTGGTAGGACTTCTCCTCGCCCTCGGCCCCCTTGATGATCAGCGTACGGCTCTTGTCGCCGTCCTCGATGACCAGCGTGCCGGCGAGTTCCGCGAGGACCGCCTGGCCCTTGGGCTTACGTGCCTCGAAGAGCTCGGTGACACGCGGGAGGCCGTGGGTGATGTCCTCACCCGCGACGCCACCGGTGTGGAAGGTACGCATGGTGAGCTGCGTCCCCGGCTCGCCGATCGACTGGGCTGCGATGATGCCGACCGCGGTGCCGATGTCGACGGGCTGGCGGCTCGCGAGGTCCCAGCCGTAGCAGGCCTGGCAGATGCCGTGGGTCGCGTGGCAGGTCATGACGGTGCGGGCCGTGACCGACCCGACGCCGGCGTCGATGAGCGCGGCGATGTCGGCCTCACTCGCGAGGTAGTCACCGGCTTCCTTGAGGACCTCGCCGGTCGTGGGATGCGCGACCGGCTCGAGCAGGCAGCGACCCACGAGGTTCGTGTCGGGCGCCTCCGGAGCGAGCGCGCTCGTGAGCGTGAACTGTGCGCCCTCGTCGGTGCCGCAGTCGCTCACGCGGACGATGACGTCCTGCGCGACGTCGACCAGACGCCTCGTGAGGTACCCCGAGTCGGCGGTACGCAGCGCGGTGTCGGCGAGACCCTTGCGGGCGCCGTGCGTCGAGACGAAGTACTCGAGGACGGAGAGTCCCTCACGGAAGTTCGCCTTGATCGGACGGTCGAGGATGTCGCCCTTCGGGTTGGCCATGAGGCCACGCATCCCGGCGAGCTGACGGATCTGCTTGATGTTACCGCGGGCCCCGGAGTTCGCCATCATGTAGATGGGGTTGAACTGCTCGAAGTTGTCCGCCATCGCCTCGCCGACCTCGTCGGTGGCACGGGTCCAGACGTCCACGACCTGGCGGTGGCGCTCGTCGTCGGTGATGAGGCCGCGGTCGTACTGGCCCTGGATGGTGTCGACCGTGCCCTGGGCGCTCTCGAGGATCGCGTCCTTCTCGTCGGGGATCACGGCGTCGTAGACGGAGACCGTGAGGCCGGCGCGGGTCGCGTAGTGGAAGCCGAGGCGCTTGAGCTCGTCGAGAGTCACGCCCATCTGGCTCGTCGAATACCGGTTGGCGCAGTCCTCGACGATGCGGGAGATGCCCTTCTTGTCGATCTCGTGGTTGACGTAGGGGTAGTCCGCCGGCAACGAGCGGTTGAACGTGATCCGGCCGACGGTGGTCTCGATGCGCTCGCCGGCACGCTTCTCCTCGAAGACGCCCGGAGCGGTCTCGATGACCAGGTCCTCGCCGAGGCGGACCGCGATCGACGCCTGCAGGTCGAGCCCGCTGCGGCTGTCGTAGGCGAGCATGGCCTCGTCGAAGCTGAAGAACGTGCGGCCCTCGCCCGGCATCCCCTCACGGGCGACGGTCAGGTAGTACAGACCGATGACCATGTCCTGGGTGGGCGTGGTGAGCGGGCGGCCGTGCGCCGGCGACTTGATGTTGTTGGTCGAGAGCATGAGGATGCGGGCCTCGGCCTGCGCCTCGGCGGAGAGCGGCACGTGGACCGCCATCTGGTCACCGTCGAAGTCGGCGTTGAAGGCGGTGCACACGAGCGGGTGCACGCGGATCGCCTTGCCCTCCACGAGCACGGGCTCGAACGCCTGGATGCCGAGACGGTGCAGGGTGGGTGCGCGGTTCAGCAGCACCGGGTGCTCGGAGATGACCTCTTCCAGCACGTCCCAGACCACGCCCTTGCCGCGGTCGACCATCCGCTTGGCGCTCTTGATGTTCTGCGCGTGGTCGAGATCGACCAGGCGCTTCATGACGAACGGCTTGAAGAGCTCGAGCGCCATGGCCTTGGGCAGGCCGCACTGGTGGAGCTTGAGTTCCGGGCCGACCACGATGACCGAACGGCCCGAGTAGTCGACGCGCTTACCGAGCAGGTTCTGACGGAAGCGGCCCTGCTTGCCCTTGAGCATGTCGCTGATCGACTTGAGCGGACGGTTGCCGGGACCCGTGACGGGGCGGCCGCGGCGGCCGTTGTCGAAGAGCGCGTCGACGGCCTCCTGGAGCATGCGCTTCTCGTTGTTCACGATGATCTCGGGCGCGCCGAGATCGAGCAAGCGCTTGAGGCGGTTGTTGCGGTTGATGACCCGGCGATACAGGTCGTTGAGGTCCGAGGTCGCGAAACGACCACCGTCGAGCTGCACCATCGGGCGCAGGTCCGGCGGGATCACGGGAATCGCGTCGAGGATCATCCACGAGGGCTTGTTCTCCGAGCCGCGGAACGCCGCGACCACCTTGAGGCGCTTGACCGCCTTGGCGCGCTTCTGCCCCTTGCCCTCACGGATCTGCGTGCGCAGCTCCTCGGCGAGCTCCTGGAGGTCGACCTGCTGGAGCAGGTCCTTGACCGCCTCGGCGCCCATGCCCCCGCGGAAGTAGGTGCCGTAGCGGACCTTCATCTCGCGGTAGAGCGTCTCGTCGTTGATGAGCATCTTGACCGAGAGCTTCTGGAACGTGTCGAAGGCCTCGGTGAGCAGCGCCTTGCGGTCCGCGTACTCCTCCTCGAGGTCGCGGACGTCGCGGTCCGCCTCCTTCTCGAGCTTCTTCACGCGGTCGGCGACGGGCGTCTCGTCATCGACGTCGTCGCCCTCCTCGGGCTCGATCTCGCCCTTGGCCAGCGCGATCTGCCGGTCCCGCTCCTCGAGCAGCTCGGCGATCTCCTCGGTCTTCTCGGCGTCGAGTCCCTCGAGGTCCGCCGTGAGCTCGTCCTTGAGCATGGCGAGGTCCTCCTCGCGGGCCTCGTCGTCGACGTGCGTGACGATCGAGCTCGCGAAGTAGAGCACCTTCTCGAGGTCCTTGGGCGCGATGTCGAGCAGATAGCCGAGGCGCGACGGCACACCCTTGAAGTACCAGATGTGGCTGACCGGCGCCGCGAGCTCGATGTGGCCCATGCGGTCACGGCGCACCTTGGCGCGCGTGACCTCGACACCACACCGCTCGCACACGATGCCCTTGAAGCGGACACGCTTGTACTTGCCGCAGTAGCACTCCCAGTCCTTGGTCGGGCCGAAGATCTTCTCGCAGAAGAGTCCGTCCTTCTCAGGCTTGAGCGTGCGGTAGTTGATGGTCTCGGGCTTCTTGACCTCACCGCGGGACCACTGGCGGATCTGCTCGGATGACGCAAGGCCGATCCTGAGCCGATCGAAGTTGTTCACATCGACGTCGAGCAAGGTCTACTCCTCCTCGTCCGTGTCGCCGGAATCGAACGCGTCACCGAGATCGAGCGCCGAGATGTCACTCTCGATAAGCTGCTCGAGCGCGTCCGTGTCGGTCTCCCCCACTCCGGCGTCGTCGCCGAGGTCGAGGCCGAGCTCCTCGGCCGTCTTGAAGATGTCCTCGTCCTCTTCCTTGAGCTCGATCTCGCCGCCGTCCTCCGAGAGGATCTCGACGTCGAGACAGAGCGACTGCATCTCCTTGACGAGGACCTTGAAGGATTCGGGGATGCCCGGCTCGGGGATGTTGTCGCCCTTGACGATCGCCTCGTAGGCCTTCACGCGGCCGAGCACGTCGTCGGACTTGATGGTGAGGATCTCCTGCAGGACGTAGGCGGCGCCGTACGCGTAGAGCGCCCAGACCTCCATCTCACCGAAGCGCTGACCGCCGAACTGCGCCTTACCACCGAGCGGCTGCTGGGTGATGAGCGAGTACGGGCCGGTCGAGCGGGCGTGGATCTTGTCATCGACCAGGTGCAGCAGCTTGAGGATGTAGATCTGCCCCACCGTGACCGGCTCGCGGAACGGCTCACCGGTGCGGCCGTCGTAGAGCGTGGTCTTGCCCTCGCGCGAGAGCGCCGGCACGAGGTCCTCGCGGGCCGCGTCGCCGAAGCGGGCCTTGGCCTGCAGTCGCATGTTCTGGTTGGCGCGCTCGATGACGTCGGAGATCTCCGACTCGCGGGCGCCGTCGAACACCGGGGTGGCGACGTGGATCGGGCCCTCGACCGGCTCCTTCTGCTTGTCGGAGTCGCTCCAGCCCACCTGGGCCGCCCAGCCGAGATGCGTCTCGAGCAGCTGACCCACGTTCATGCGGCTCGGGACGCCGAGCGGGTTGAGGATGACGTCGACCGGCGTGCCGTCGGCCATGAAGGGCATGTCCTCGACGGGCAGGATCTTCGCGATGACACCCTTGTTGCCGTGGCGACCCGCGAGCTTGTCGCCCTCGGAGATCTTGCGCTTCTGCGCGACGTAGACGCGCACGAGCTCGTTGACCCCCGGCGACAGGTCGTCACCGGCGTCACGCGAGAAGGTGCGGACCGAGATCACGCGGCCGGTCTCGCCGTGCGGGACCTTGAGCGAGGTGTCGCGGACCTCACGCGCCTTCTCGCCGAAGATGGCGCGCAGCAGGCGCTCCTCGGCGGTGAGCTCGGTCTCGCCCTTGGGCGTGACCTTGCCCACGAGCACGTCGCCCGGGAACACCTCGGCGCCGATGCGGATGATGCCGTCCTCGTCGAGGTTCGCCAGCACGTCCTCGCCGACGTTGGGGATCTCGCGGGTGATCTCCTCGGGGCCGAGCTTCGTGTCGCGCGCCTCGACCTCGTACTCCTCGATGTGGATCGAGGTGAGCACGTCGTCTTTGACGAGCCGCTCGGAGAGGATGATCGCGTCCTCGTAGTTGTAGCCCTCCCACGGCATGAACGCCACGAGAAGGTTCTGGCCCAGGCCGAGCTCGCCCATCTCCGAGGAGGGGCCGTCGGCGAGCACGTCTCCCACCTCGACGATGTCGCCCTCGGCGACGATCGGGCGGTGGTTGATGCACGTGCCCTGGTTGGAGCGCATGAACTTGGGCATGCGGTACTCGTCGATGCTGTTGTCGGCGGCGCGCACGACGATCTTGGCGCTGTCGACGTACTCGACGGTGCCGGGGCGCTTGGCCACGAGGATCTCGCCGGTGTCGACCGCGGCACGATGCTCCATGCCGGTGCCCACGAGCGGGGCGGCCGGCCGCATGAGCGGCACGGACTGGCGCTGCATGTTCGAGCCCATGAGGGCGCGGTTGGCGTCGTCGTGCTCAAGGAACGGGATGAGCGCCGTCGCGACCGAGACGATCTGGCGCGGGCTCACGTCCATGTAGTCGACCGCGCCCGGCTCGACGTCGATCGGCACGCCGCCCTTCTTGATGCACGCGACGCGGTCGTTGACGAACTCGCGCGTCTTCGGGTCGAAGCGCTCGGTCGCCTGCGCGATGACGTAGCGCTCGTCCTGATCGGCGGTGAGGTACTCGATGTCGTCGGTCACCTTGCCGTCGACGACCTTTCGGTACGGCGTCTCGATGAAGCCGTAGCGGTTGATCCGCGCGAAGGTCGCGAGCGAGCCGATGAGACCGATGTTCGGGCCTTCCGGCGTCTCGATCGGGCACATGCGGCCGTAGTGGCTCGGGTGCACGTCGCGGACCTCGAAGCCCGCGCGCTCACGCGACAGGCCGCCGGGGCCGAGCGCCGAGAGGCGGCGCTTGTGGGTGAGCCCGTCGAGCGGGTTCGTCTGGCCCATGAACTGGGAGAGCTGCGACGAGCCGAAGAACTCCTTGATCGACGCCACGATCGGGCGGATGTTGATGAGCGACTGCGGCGTGATCTCCTCGACGTCCTGCGTCGTCATGCGCTCGCGGACGACGCGCTCCATGCGCGCGAGGCCGATCCGGAACTGGTTCTGGATGAGCTCTCCCACGCTGCGGATACGGCGGTTGCCGAAGTGGTCGATGTCGTCGACCTCGTAACCGTCGGCGCTCTCCCACAGCTTCACCAGGTAGCGCACCGCGGCGAGGATGTCCTCGTTGGTGAGCGTGGACTGGCTGTCGGGCAGCTCGAGTCCGAGCTTCTTGTTGACCTTGTAGCGGCCCACCTTGGCCAGATCGTAGCGCTGCGGGTTGAAGAAGAGCCCTTCGAGCAGCGTTCGGGCGGACTCGACCGTAGGCGGCTCGCCCGGACGCAGGCGCTTGTAGATCTCGATGAGCGCTTCCTCGCGCGTCTCGGTGAAGTCGCGCTCGAGCGTGCGCTCGATGCACTCCGCGTTGCCGAAGAGATCGAGGATCTCATCGCGCGTCTCGGCGATGCCGAGGGCCTTGAGCAGCACGGTGACCGGCTGCTTGCGCTTGCGGTCCACCCGCACGCTCACGATGTCGCGGCGGTCCGTCTCAAGCTCGAGCCAGGCGCCGCGTGCCGGGATGACCTTGGTGGTGTAGATCGCCTTGTCGGTGGTCTTGTCGACCTCCTCGGCGTAGTAGACGCCCGGGGAGCGGACGAGCTGCGAGACGACCACGCGCTCGGTGCCGTTGATGACGAAGGTGCCTCGGTCGGTCATGAGCGGGAAATCGCCCATGAAGACCTGCTGCTCCTTCATCTCGCCGGTCTCTTTGTTGATGAACCGGACCTCGACGAAGAGCGGCGCCTGGTAGGACATGTCCTTGTCCTTGCACTCCTCCACGGAGTACTTGGGGTCGCCGAACTCGTGACCGCCGAACTCGACGGCCAGGTTGCCGGTGAAGTCTTCGATGGGTGAGATGTCCGAGAACGTCTCACGCAGGCCCTCCTCGAGGAACCACGTGAAGCTGTCTCTCTGGATCGCGATCAGGTTGGGGACTTCGAGGATCTCGGGGATCTTCGCGAACGTACGGCGCTGGCGAATACCTGCGCTGACAACGGGGGAACCTTCTCCGCGGGGCACCAGGCGATTCCTCCTTCAGGCGTAGAGGCGGCGTAGTATAGTCGCAAAGAATCAGGATACCCAGACGCTCCGAGAAGGTCAACCCTTGAAATCCTTTGCGACGTGGCACGGATGGCCGGGCGCATCAGGGATGCGTCCCGGCCATCCTGCACGTAGCGTCACGGCCAGGCACGGCCGCGTCAGTACGGTGTCGAGCGGTCTTACTTGAGCTCGATGGCGGCGCCGGCCTCCTCGAGCTTGGCCTTGGCCTCCTCGGCCTTCTCCTTGTTGACGCCCTCGAGGACGGGCTTGGGGGCGCCGTCGACGAGGTCCTTGGCCTCCTTGAGACCGAGCGAGGTCAGCTCACGCACGACCTTGATGACCTGGATCTTCTTGTCGCCCGCACCGGCGAGGACGACGTCGAACGAGTCCTTCTCCTCGGCGGCGGCCGCGTCGCCACCGGCGGCCGGGGCGGCGGCGGCGACAGCCACGGGAGCGGCGGCCGACACGCCGAAGACCTCTTCGAGCTCCTTGACGAGCTCAGCCAGCTCGAGCGCCGGCGCCTGCTTGATATACTCCAGAACCTCATCCTTGCTGACAGCCATTATGGTGTCTCCTTCTCGATCGGTGCGCCCGGGCACCTGCCCGGACGCGACTGTTCCTGTCGTCGCGGATGCGCGCTTAAGCGGCAGCCGCCTCCTTCTGCTGTGCGACCGCGTTGATCGCGCGCGCCAGGGCGCCCACGGGGGCGTTGAGCACGCGAACGGTGTTGGTGAGCGGGTTGAGCATGGTGCCGAGCAGCTTCGCGACGAGCTCCTCGCGCGAAGGCAGCGAGGCGATCGCCTTGACGGCGGCGGCGTCCACGATGGCGTTCTGGACGAAGCCACCCTTGACCTCGAGCGCGTCGTGCTCCTTGGCGAAGCCCATGAGCGCCTTTGCGGGCGCGACGGGGTCCTCGCCGGCGAAGATGAATGCGGTGGGGCCGCTCAGGAACTCGTCCATGCTCGGGAGCGCGAGCTCGCGGACGGCGATCTCGGTCAGCGTGTTCTTGTACACCTTGACCTCGCCACCCGCCTCGCGGACCTTGGAGCGCAGCTCCTGCATCTCCTTGACGCTCAGCCCCCGGTAGTCGGCCATGATGACGCCGCCGCTGCCGGTGAGCCGATCCTTGATCTCGGCGACCTTGTCGGTCTTTGCGTTCGTCGGCATTCGCTTCCCTCCTTTCCTTCCAGCGCGGCCCGATCGCGACACGGGATCCCTCCCGCCGCACGGGCCACTCCGGACATCTGCCCGGAAAAGTACGTGGCCCCCGCCGAGTGTCAGCGGAGGCCACGAGCGGATGCTCGATTCGCAAGCCAGGCGAAACGCCCGGTCTTCCGGCTTCCACCTCGGCTGGCGGGCCTGCGATGATTCGGCCCTTCAAGCCCGGACGCCCGGGCACCTGCTGTCTTCGGCAGCGATCGTGATGCACTGTGTGATTGTCATGCGCGCACTGCAGTATGCACGGGACAGGGAGCGTGCGCAAGCCCCGTGTCGCCGGAAGGACCGGAGAGCTCGCCTAAGCGTCCGGCTCCTCGAGAAGGTTTCGGGTGCGCGCGGGGTCGACCTTCACGCCGGGACCCATCGTCGAGGCGACGGTGATCGACTTGAGGTACCGACCCTTGGCCGAGGCGGGCTTGGCGCGCAGGATCTCGTCGAGCACCGTGCCGTAGTTCTCCACGAGCGCCTTCTCGTCGAAGCTCGCCCGTCCGATGCCGACGTGCGCGATACCGAACTTGTCGGCGCGGTACTCGACCCGGCCGGCCTTGAGCTCGCCGACCACGCGACCGACGTCCATGGTCACGGTGCCGAGCTTGGGGTTGGGCATGAGGCCGCGGGTGCCGAGGATCTTGCCGAGGCGACCGACCTTGCTCATCTGGTCGGGCGTGGCGATCGTCGCGTCGAAGTCGAGGAACCCGCCCTGGATCCGCTCGACGAGGTCGTCCGAGCCGACCACGTCCGCGCCGGCGGCCTCGGCCTCGCGAGCCTTGTCGCCCTCGGCGAACACCGCGACACGGACGGTCTTACCGGTGCCGTGCGGGAGCGACACGCTGCCGCGGACCTGCTGGTCGGCCTGGCGGGTGTCGATGCCGAGACGGAAGTGGACCTCGACCGTCTCGTCGAACTTCGCGGTCGCCGTCTCCTTGACGAGGCGCATCGCCTCGAGCGGGGCGTAGAGGGTGTCGCGGTCGATCTTCGCCGCGGCCTCCGTGTACTTCTTGCCGTGAGCCATCTGTGGTTCCTCCTCTGTGGTCAACGGACGCCCGGGGCGCCCTCCCACGTAGAACGCGCGGTCGTGCGCGTCTAGTCCTCGATCTCGATCCCCATGGAACGCGCGGTGCCGGCGATGATGCGCATCGCGGCCTCCACGTCGTTCGCGTTGAGGTCGGGGAGCTTGGTCTCCGCGATCTCACGCAGCTGCGCGCTGGTGACGGTCGCGACCTTGGTCCGGTTCGGGACGCCCGAACCGGACTCGATACCCGCAGCCTGCTTGAGCAGCACGGCAGCGGGAGGGGTCTTGGTGATGAAGTCGAACGAGCGGTCCTCGTAGACCGTGATCTCGACCGGGATGATGGTCCCCATCTTGTCCTGCGTGGCGGCGTTGAACGCCTGGCAGAACTGCATGATGTTGACCTGATGCTGACCGAGCGCGGGACCGACCGGGGGTGCGGGGTTGGCCTGCCCGCCCGGGATCTGCAGCTTGATGAAGCCTACGACTTTCTTGGCCATCGGTGTACGTCACGTCCTTATGTTCAGTGGGCCGCGCTGCTCGCGCTGCCGTTCCTGCACTTCCGTCTCCGGCGTTCCGTACCGCGAGAAGCCGCGACGGGGCATCACCCGACGCGCACGGTCGTGCCGAGCTAGACCTTGCTGACCTGATCGAACCCGAGCTCGACCGGGGTCTCCCGACCGAAGATCGAGACCATGACCTTGACCTTTGCCTGGTCGAGGTTGACCTCCGAGATCACGCCGTCGAACTCCGCGAGCGGACCGTGCATGACCTTGACGGACATGCCCTCCACGAAGTCGGTGGTCGTGGTCTTGACCTTGGGACCGACCGCCGTGCGCTGCGCGATCCTCGCGTACTCCTGACGGGAGAGCGGGACCGGCTTGCCCTGGGAGCCCACGAACCCGGTCACCCCGGGGGTGTTGCGGACCACGTACCACGAGTCGTCGTCGAGCTCCATCTGGACGAGGATGTATCCGGGGAAGACCTTCTTGTCCGAGGTCACCCGTTTGCCACCGGCCTTGATGTCGGTGACGCTCTCCTTGGGGATGAAGACCTCGAAGATCTTGTCGCCCATGCCCATCGACTCGATACGGTGCTCGAGGTTGGCCTTGACCTTGTTCTCGTAGCCCGAGTAGGTGTGGATCACATACCAGCGTTTCGCCATGGTCAGCCGCCGATCCGGCCGATGAGGGTCACGAGGTAGAACACGATCGAGTCGACCGTGAACGTGAAGAGGACGAAGAACGCGAGCGTGGCCATGACCACGAGGCTCGAGTTGATGACCTCGGGCCTCGACGGCCACACGACGCGCTTCAACTCGATTCGCACGTCGCCGATGTACCCCACGAAACGCGCGAAGATGTTCGGTTTTGGCGCGTTCGTCGCCTTCGCCATGTCTTCATTCCTCCAGCGCCGCCGAGGCGGCATTCAGTCGAAGCCGCCGCACGGGCGTGATGCCCGCTGCGGCAGCGTGTCGTCCTGGCAGGCCAGGAGGGACTCGAACCCCCAACATCCGGTTTTGGAGACCGGCGCTCTGCCAATTGGAGCTACTGGCCTGTATCGCACCCGAGCGGGGTGCGGCACGTAGAGACTAACGGGTCTCCTTGTGCACGGTGTGCGTCTTGCACCACTTGCAGTACTTCTTGAACTCGATCCGCTCGGGATTGTTCTGCTTGTTCTTCTTGGTGGTGTAGTTGCGGCGCTTGCACTCGGTGCACGCCAGCGTGACCAACGTCCTCATAGGTCCTCCTGCCAGGCGCGGCGATGCCAGGCGGGCATCGGGCGCGGTAGGGTACTGTAGCACCCCGTTTTCTGGACTGTCAAACCGCCGTCGGCGCGGGGCCGAGGGCGAAAAGGGGGCCCGGCTCTGAGGCCGGGCCCCGCTCGTTCGCGCTGCTCTTGCGAATCGTTACTTGAGGATCTTCGTGACACGACCCGAGCCGACGGTGCGACCGCCCTCGCGGATGGCGAAGCGCAGGCTCTCCTCCATGGCGATCGGGGCGATGAGCTCACCGCGCAGCTCGACGTTGTCGCC
>JAUVXE010000007.1 GCA_030603745.1 Coriobacteriia bacterium
GCACGCCGACCTGACGGGCGAGCAGGATGTGCTCGCGGGTCTGCGGCATGGGGCCGTCGGCGGCCGACACCACGAGGATCGCGCCGTCCATCTGGGCGGCACCCGTGATCATGTTCTTGACGTAGTCAGCGTGACCGGGGCAGTCGACGTGCGCGTAGTGACGGTTCTCGGTCTCGTACTCGACGTGGGCGATCGCGATGGTGATGCCGCGCTCGCGCTCCTCGGGAGCCTTGTCGATGTCCTCGAACGCCGTGAAGTCGGCGAAGCCCTTCTCGGACAGCGTGCGGGTGATCGCCGCGGTCAGCGTGGTCTTACCATGGTCGACGTGACCGATGGTACCGATGTTGACGTGCGGCTTGGTGCGCTCGAACTTCTTCTTGGCCATTGCTCCTCCTTACGAGACCTCTCCGACGGGCCCGGCCGCCTGACCGGTCAAGAACCGTCCTTAAGATACTCTGTCTCTCGTCCTGCTGACATCTACCGTGAACGCGCGGGCCACACGAGCCCTGCGTGTGTGACCTGGTAGCGGTGACTGGATTCGAACCAGTGACTCCACGGGTATGAACCGTGTGCTCTAACCGCTGAGCTACACCGCCGTATCGACCCGCCGCGGACCGTTCAGGCCGGCCGGACGTTCGGGTCGAGTGTCGCCTGGAGCCCACAACCGGACTTGAACCGGTGACCTCTTCCTTACCAAGGAAGTGCTCTGCCGACTGAGCTATGTGGGCATGGGACAGCGGGAGGAACGGTGCTCCTCCACGCTGATGGATCGCTGGTGGGGGCGCCAGGATTCGAACCTGGGTAGGCATAGCCAACGGGTTTACAGCCCGTCCCCTTTAGCCACTCGGGCACACCCCCACAAAAAAATAGACTCGCTGTGAGCTTTTCAAGTTGCGTGCGTCCCGGCCGGTCCGGCCGAAAGGCATACGGATAGTACTCCATCGATTCTACGAGTGTCAACGACGACCACGCCTCCGGGCGTGCCTATCCCGGCGCCGGTGGAGCCAGCTCTCGTGCCACTCACCTCCCCACCCGCTCGTCGGTCACCCGCAGTCGCCGCGAGAGCACCTCGAGCAGCTTGATGGCGATCGAGGGATGCCGTTCGAGCAGGGCCTTGAAGTCCCAGCTCGAGAGCATGAGGCACACCGTGTCGTCGAGCGCGCGGATCGTCGCCGAGCGCGGGGCGTTGTCCAGGAGCGACATCTCGCCGAAGAAATCCCCGGCCCCGAGGGCGCCGAGCGAGGCACCGTCCCGCACGATCTCGACCCTCCCGGAGATGATGAGGTAGAAGGCCGTGCCCGGCGTGCCCTGGGTCACGATGATCTGACCCTGCCGGTACTCACCGCGCTGCGAGAGCGCCTCGATGGCCTCGATCTCCTCGGCGGCGCAGTTCGCGAAGAGCGGGACCCGGGCGAGGAAGTCCGTGTGGGACATCGGGGGTACCCCTTCTAGGTGTCGTCGGATTCGACCCTGTACTGCAGACGTTCCCCCGGATATCGGGCACAATAACACCCGACATCCCGCGACCCCGACCAGCGAAGAGGTGAGCGTGCGTGCGCGGAGCGCCGAGACGGAGGAACGAGCCGGTCCTGCGCTGGCTCAGGGCGGCGCTCTTCGCCGCGGTCGTCTGGATCGGGCTGGCCCTTCTCGGGTCCACCCCTGCCGCGGCCACCCCCCTGTTCGCGGGCGCCGTGGGCATCCTCTCGCTGCTGTCCCCGGGGAGCGCCGTGCTCGCCGCGATCGCCGCGCTCTCCCTCCCCGTCCTCGCGGGCGACCTGGTGACCGGTATCGTCTTCCTCGTCGTCGGCTTCGCGGCGATCCAGTATCTCTCGCAGGGACGCGCCCGCGTCTTCCTGCTCGTCGCCGTCGCCGTCCTCCTCTCCTGGGCAGGACCGCTCTGGGCCGCCGCGGCGCTCGCGGGCCTGATCCTCGGCGCGTCGGAGGGAGCGATCGCCGCGATGGTCGCGTGCATCGCGGTCCAGGTGGCGGCGATCGTCGCAGGGGAGCCGGGTATCGGGCTCGTCTCGAGCGGTGCCACCGACGGGACCGCCGTGCTCGTCCCGCTCGAGCCCGGCACCACGGTCCTCGGCTTCGGCTGGCTCGGCGCGGCGGTCGCCGATCTGAGTCCCTCGCGGCTGATCGAGGCGTTCGGCGCCATCGACGCGGCGCCGCTCCTCCTCCTGCAGCCGCTCGCATGGGCCGCCGGAGCCGCCACCGCCGGCCTGCTCCGACGTGACGCGGGCGAACGGCCGCGCGCGCCCTTCGGCCTGCTGGCTGCGGCGGCGGGGGTCCTCGTCGCGATGCTCGCACACCTCGCCGTGCTCGGCGCGTTCGACCGGGCTCCGGCGATGGCCGACATCGCTCCGGCGGCACTCGCCTCGCTCGCGGTCGCGCTCGCGGTAGCCGCGCTCTCCGAGTGGGTGTTCCCCCCGGTGCCGGCGTGCGCGCGCCCTGCGGCGCGCCCCTCGATCAGCGCCGAGGACGCCGACGTCGACGAGCTGCTCAGTCTCATCTCGAAAGCCGAGGAGGAGCTCGCGAGCAAGCACACGGTCGAGTCGACCGTGATGATCACCGACATGAAGTCGTTCTCCGAGATGACCGAGGAGGACGGCAGCGTCAACTCGGCCAAGGCGATCCAGCGCCACCGCGACCTCTTGATGCCCCTGATCGCCGAGGCGGGCGGGAGCGGGAAGTCGACCGGCGGGGACGGCCTGGTCGCCGCATTCCCGGACCACGCCTCGGCGGTCGGAGCCGCAGTCGCGCTCCAGCGGCGGCTCCGTGAGCACAACGACTCGCACCCGCTCGAGCGCGACATCGTGATCAGGGTCGGCATCGCGTCGGGCGAGGTCGTCCTCGACCGCAACGGGAGACCGTTCATCGGGACCGCGCTCAACCTCGCGGCGCGCATCATGAGTCTCGGCGACGGCGGACAGATCCTCGTGTCTCACCCGGTCGGAGAGGCGGCCCGGGCCGCCGGGGCGCGCACGGCCGCACACGGCACGTTCGAGCTCAAGAACATCACCGAGCCGGTGAGCGTGGACGAGGTCCTGTGGTACGACGGGCAGGAGCCGCTCGCTCCCGCGTGCGGGTAGCGAGGCGGCGCGCCGACGCCCGCGGTGCCGACCCCCGGGAAGAGAGCGAGGCCCCCGTCCTTCGGACGAGAGCCTCGGCGATCCCGTGGAGCTGGCGGAGGGATTCGAACCCACAACCTACTGCTTACAAGGCAGTTGCTCTGCCGTTGAGCTACGCCAGCGGCGCGCCCTATTGTAGACGCGCCACCGAGGGCCTGTCACCGTGGCTCAGCACATGCGGCAGCGGTCGATCTGCGTCTCGATCTTGCGCTTCACGCGCTGGAGCGCGTTGTCGACGGACTTGGTGTGACGCCCGAGGGCCTCGGCGATCTCCTGGTAGGAGCGCCCGTCCATGTACATCCGCAGCACTTTCGCCTCGAACGAGGAGAGCGACTCGGTGAAACCCTTACGGATGAAGTCCGTCTCCCACGCCGCGATGACCACCTGGGCGGGGTCGCACACCTGCTTGGCGGCGAGGATGTCCTCGAGCAGACGCTCGCCGTCCTCCTCGGCGGTCGCCGGACGGTTGAGGGACACGTAGCCGTTGAGCGGCGTGTGCTTCTGGCGGGTGGCCGTCTTGATCGCGGTGATCATCTGGCGCGTGACGCAGAGGTCCGCGAACGAGCGGAAGCTCGACTGCCGCGTGGGATCGTAGTCCCTGATCGCCTTGAACAGGCCGATCATGCCCTCCTGGATGACATCGTCTCGGTCACCCCCCACCAGGAAGTACGACCGCGCCTTGCATCTGACCAGCGTGCGGTACTTCCTGATGAGCGCGCTGGATGCCTGCTGACATCCCCCTTGCGCCGCTCTGACGAGCTCAAGCTCCGATCCGCGCGCAGGCCCAGGCGTGCGCGCGACATGCCCTTGTGCGTTCACTCACAATCCCTCCCGTAGCACCCCCGTGGTATCCATGAGGGGAAGGATGGCGCCGCCGGCAACGGCACCGTGGACGGTCCGCACCTCGACCATCCCAGTACGGTAACGGGGTGTCAACGGATTCTCACGATACTGAAGAATCCTGACCGGACGAGCGGTCGGCCCGACGCAGGAGCGGTCAGTCTCCCGGCGAGGCGCCGCCGCGCGCCCACTCGGCGAGCCGCTCGGAGATCCCGGGGTCGACCCGTTCGGCAAGCGTGGTCCGCCGCCGGCCCACGGGGTTGGCCTCGGCGCGCTCGGCGTGCTCGACCGCGAGGTCACGGGCGAAGCCTGCCGCCGAGAGGCGCACGACCCGCGCCCCGAGGACGGCCCACTGGGTCTGCGCGTCCGAGGTGACCACGGTGACGCTGTCGCCGTCGGCGCGATGACGCGCGGCGCGCTGCTCGATCACCGAGTCGGCGGTCACGCCGAACGGCGAGAACACGACGGTCACCCCGGCGACCTCATGCTCGGCGCCGTCGGAAGCGGGGTTGCCGCCCCCGTCGAAGACCACGGTGGCCGAGGTCCCGGGGTCGAGCGCGGAGGCGACGTCGGTGACGAGCCGGGAGCGCGCGATGTCGAGGTCCTCGTCGGCGAGCGCGGCGTACGGGCCCGATGCCGCCCGCAGCACGTTGTAGCCGTCGACGATGAGGACGGTCCTGCCGCTCATCGGCGATCCGCCCCTCGCCGGACCCACTCGAACGCGAGCACGGTCGCCGCCTGGGCGACGTTGAGCGAGTCGACCCTGCCGGCGACCGGCAGTCCCACCAGGAAGTCACAGGCGCGCTCAGCGAGGCGGGACAGTCCTGCCCCCTCCGAGCCGAGCACGAGCACGATCCGGCCGTCCAGAGGCGCGTCCCACACGGACTGCGAGGCGGCCCCGGAGGCTCCCGCGATCCAGTAGCCCTCCTCCTTGCAGCGCTCGAGCGCCCGCACGAGGTTCGGCTCGCGGATGACGGGCAGGTAGCTGACCGCCCCCGCCGAGGTCTTGTGGGCGACCGCTCCCACGGCCGCCGAGCGGGCCTTGGGGATGATCACGCCGTCCGCGCCCGCAACCTCGGCGCTGCGGACCACCGCGCCGAGGTTGCCCTCGTCCGTGATGTGGTCGAGCGCGATCAGGAGCGAGCGCTCCCGGCCCTCGGTCGCGCGGAGCACCTCTGCCAGGGGCGTGTACTCGAACGTGGAGACCTCGGCCATCACGCCCTGATGGGCGCCGCGGACACTGCGCTCGTCGAGGGTTCGGCGGGCGACCGGGCGCACCGGCACGCCCCGTTCGGCGGCGAGCGCGCGGATGCGCGAGATCGGCTCGCCCTCGAGCCCCTTGGCGATGAGCACCGCCGAGACCGGGACCTCGCCGCGGAGGGCCTCCGTCACGGCGTTGCGGCCCTCGACGAACGAGCTCACGGACTCAGCCCCCCTGACCGAAGGTGACGCGCGCGCCGTGGGGCGTGTCCTCGATCACGAAGCCGAGCCCCGCCAGCCCGTCTCGCACCGCGTCGGCGGCGGCCCAGTTACGGTCGGTCCGGGCAGCCGCGCGGGCGGCGAGCAGCGCCTCCACCGCGGCGGCCGGGTCGTCCCCGGAGTAGTCGGCGAGCTGCGCGGCGAGGTCGACCACCTCGCGCGGGTACGCGGTCCGCCGGGCGGCCTGGATCTCGAGGCCGAGCGCGCCGAGGGAGTCGACGAGCACCGACTCCACCTCGCCGAGCGCGGCGAGCGCCGGCGCGGTGAACGCGGTCTGCGAGCCCATGAAGGTGTTCGCCGCCCGCGCGAGGTCGAAGAGCACCCCGAGCGCGCATGCGGTGTTGAAGTCGTCGTCCATCTCGGCGATGAACCGCTCGCGGGCGGCGGCCGCGTCCCCGGCGAGCTGCGCCGCGTCGCCTGTCTCGCACTCGTCGACGCAGGGCGTGGTGCCACGGGCCCACCGGATGTTGCGCACGAGCGTCGCGATGCGGTCGTAGGCGGCCTGCGCCTCGTCGAGACGGTCGAGCGAGAAGTCGAGCGGGCTGCGGTAGTGGGTCTGCAGCATGAGCATGCGGACCACCGGGGCCTCGTAACGCTCGAGCACGTCGCGCAGGAGCATGAAGTTGCCGAGGGACTTGCTCATCTTCTCGGCGTTGACCTGCAGCAGGCCTCCGTGCAGCCAGTAGGTCGCGAAGGGCCGGCCCGTCGCCGCCTCGGACTGGGCGATCTCGTTCTCGTGGTGCGGGAAGATGAGGTCGGTCGCGCCACCGTGGATGTCGAAGGAGGGCCCGAGTTCCTTCTCCGACATCACCGAGCACTCGAGGTGCCACCCCGGGCGCCCCTCTCCCCACGGGCTCGGCCAGTGCGGCTCGCCGGGCTTGGCGGACTTCCAGAGCGCGAAGTCGAGAGGGTCGCGCTTGCGCTCGTCCACGTCGACACGCGCGCCCGAGCGCATCTCGTCGATGTCGCGGCCGGAGAGCTTGCCGTACCCGGGGAAGGAGCGCACCGAGAAGTAGACGTCACCCTCGACCTCGTACGCGTGTCCTCCCTCGATGAGCCGCTCGACCATGTCGATCATCTCGGGGATCGTCTCGGTGGCCCGGGGCTGCACGTCGGGACGGCGCACGCCGAGGCGCCGCATCGCGTCGAGGAACGCCTCGGTGTAGGTCCGGGCGACCTCCTCGGCGGAGGAGCCCTCCTCGGCGGCGCGAGCGATGATCTTGTCGTCGACATCGGTGATGTTCTGGACGAACGTCACGTCGAAGCCGCGCCATGTCAGGTAGCGCCGCAGCACGTCGAAGGAGAGAAAGGTGCGGGCGTTGCCGATGTGGATGTGGTTGTAGACGGTCGGCCCGCACACGTAGAAGGAGACCGCCCCCGCCTCGCGGGTGACCAGGTCCTCTTTACGCCTCGTCAGCGTGTTGTACACGCGGATCGTCATCTCGTCCCTCACTCACCGTCGGTCGCGGATGCTAGAACGTGCAGGTCTCGCCCTCGGTCGCCGGCGGCGTGGCGTCGCCCCCACCGGCCGCGGCGCCGACCTCTCCTGCCGATGATACCGCGCCGCGGACCGGGAATGCGGGCTCGCCTCGCTCCGCCCCCTCGGCCTCGTCGCGCGCGAGGCGCGCCTCGAGCCGGTCGATACGCCGCTGCACGCACCGGAACATCTCGACGACCGGGTCGGGCAGGTCCTCGTGGTGCAGGTCGATGGCGTCGATCCGCTCTCCCTCGCGCACCACGACCCGGCCCGGGATACCCACGACCGTGCAGTTGGGCGGGACGTCGTTGACGACGACCGCGCCGCCACCCACGCGGCTGCCCGCGCCGATGGTGATGTCCCCGAGTACCGCCGCGCCCACGCCCACGACCACGCAGTCCTCGAGCGTGGGGTGGCGCTTGCCGCGTGCCTTGCCGGTCCCGCCGAGGGTGACGCCCTGATAGATGGTCACGTCATCGCCGATGACGCTCGTCTCGCCGATGACCACTCCCATGCCGTGATCGATGAAGAAGCGGCGTCCGATCCGGGCGCCCGGGTGGATCTCGACACCGGTGAGGAAGCGGGCCTGCTGCGAGAGCCACCGCGCGAGCCCGAGCCGGCCGTGCCGCCACAGCCAGCTGGTCACGCGGTGCCACCACACCGCGTGAAGGCCCGGGTAGTTGAGCAGCACGCTCCACGTCGACACGGCGGCGGGGTCGCGCTCTTTGACCGCCCGGATATCCTCTCTGAGCCGCTGGGGCATGCTTCCTCCCGGCGCCGCGCGCCTGCCGACCCGACCGTGCCGATTCCCTACCGGAACACTATGGATTCAGACTATCGCCCCGGGGCGGGCCGCTGTCAAACCCTCATACCTCGTCGAGCAGGACCACGGCCCAGGCGGCGGCTCCCTCACCGCGGCCGGTGAAGCCGAGGCCCTCGGTGGTGGTCGCCTTGACGCCCACGCGCTCGCGGTCGACGCCGAGCGCGGCCGCCAACCGGTCGCGCATCGCCTCACGATAGGGAGCGACGCGCGGACGCTCGAGAGCGAGCACGGTGTCGGCGTCCTCGAGCTCGAATCCGGCACTGCGGACGAGGGTGACGACGCGCTCGAGGAGCGCGATGCTGTCGGCCCCCGCGAAGGCCGGGTCGGTGTCGGGGAAGTGGTGGCCGATGTCGCCGAGGCGCGCCGCGGAGAGCAGCGCGTCCATGAGCGCGTGCGTGAGGACGTCGGCATCGGAGTGTCCCGCGAGGCCCGTCTCGGCGGGGAGCTCGACGCCGCCGAGGACGAGCGGCCTGCCCTCGGCGAACGCGTGCACGTCGAAGCCCATCCCGACCCTCATCGGCCTTCACCATGCCCTCTCGCCCGCAGGACCGCCTCGACGAGCGGCAGATCGCCCTCGACGGTCACCTTGATGTTGTCACGTGGCCCCTCGACCATGGCCACGGTCGCGCCGGAGCGCTCGACGAGGCTGGCGTCGTCGGTCCCCTCGCGGTCCTCGGCGGCCGCCCGCTCGTAGGCGGCGCGCAGGACCGGCTCGCGGAAGACCTGCGGGGTCTGGGCGACCCAGTACCGGCTCCGGTCGGGCGTCTCGACGATGCGGCCGGCCTCGACCACTTTGAGCGTATCGAACGAGGGATGGCCCACCACGACGCCGCCGAGGTCCGGATGGGCGTCGAGCACCGCGAGCGCGGCGTCGAAGGTCGCCGGCTGCACGAGCGGCCGTGCGCCGTCGTGTACCGCGATGTGGGCGTAGGCGCCCGGGGGCACCTCGGCGAGACCGGCGGCGACCGAGTCCTGGCGGCGCTCGCCCCCGCCCACCAGCCGCACCTCGGCGTCGGCGGGCTGAACGGGCCCGAGCGCGGCGGTGTACTCCTCGAGCCGGCCGGGGTCACAGACGACGACCACGAGTCCGGCCCGGGCGACGCCGAGGCACGCCTCGAGCGTGAGCGCGAGCACGGGGCGACCCGCCGCCTCGGCGAGCTGCTTGCCGCCCGGCCTGCCGAAGCGCACGCCCCGCCCGCCGGCCACGACGACGATCGCGAGGTCGCGATCAGGCATCGGTGTCCTCCTCCACTGCGCCGAGGAACCGCGCGAAGATCATCCGGCCGGCGGAGGTCTGCAGGACCGAGGTCACCTCGGCGTCGACCTCGGAACCGACGTGCTCCTGACCCTCGGCCACCACGACCATGGTGCCGTCCTCGAGGTAGCCGACGCCCTGACCGCGCTCCTTCCCCTCCCGGGCGAGCCGGAGACGGAGACGCTCGCCGGGCAGGTAGTTGGGCCTGAGCGCGGTGGCGAGCTCGGCGAGGCCGAGGACGGCCACCCCTCGGACCCGGGCGACGCTCGTGAGATTGTGGTCGGCCGTGACGATCATCGCGCCGGTCGCGGAGGCGAGTTCGAGCAGCTTGCTGTCAACGTCGGGGACCTCGGGGAAGTCGGTCTCGAAGACCTCGACCCGCGTGGCATCGTCGGCGCGGAGCCGCGCGAGCAGGTCGAGGCCCCGGCGGCCGCGGGCGCGCTTGGTGTCGTCGGCCGAATCAGCGAGCGTGTGCAGCTCGCCGAGGACGAAACGGGGCACCCGCACGTCGCCCTCGAGCAGGCCGAGGGCGCGCAGCTCGGCGAAGCGTCCGTCGATGACGGCGCTCGTGTCGAGGACCTTGGTCCGGGGACCGTCGCAGGGTGCGGGCTCCTCGGCGAGGCTCGGCACGACGCGAGCGAAGTCGGAACGCTTGATGAGCGCGATCCGCATGCCGGTGTAGCCGAGCATGAAGAAGAGCACCGCGGTCGCGAAGGCGGCGACCCAGACGGGCTCGATGAAGCGGAGCGGCTGGCTCACGAGCCACGCGATGACGAGGCCGGTCGCGAGCCCGGCGACCGCGAGCACGATGTCGGCCGGAGCGATCTCGTGGAGCCGCTCCTCGACGCGGCGGAACGCCACGGCGAGCTCACGGCCGAAGATCCCGCCGAGGACGTACCCGATCGACCACCCGAGGATGATGAAGATGAAGATGACGAGGTATTCGGGGTAGCCGATCTGGTCCGACCAGTCGACGAGTCTCGATGCCGCGAACCCGCCCAGCGCACCCGCTGACACGAAGACGAACCGGGTGATGTGGACGATCATGGGCGTCTGACGCAGAGGCGCAGAGGGGATGCCGCCGTTGCGCCCTCACCTCCCTCCAGTCGCAAGCCGCACGCGCGGGTGCGGCGGAACACGGGTTTCCTGCCTGGATTCTAGCACGCGGAGGGCTGCGGCCGGGCGGGACCGGGCGGGCCGGGCGCCGTCAGGCGCGCGCCTGCCGGCGGATGCGCTCAAGCCCGCCGGTGACCGCGATCGCCCGGCGCTCCCCCACGCCGTCGACCTCGTCGAGGTCAGCCACCGTCGCCGAGAGGATGCCGCTGAGCGTCGAGTAGCGCTCGACGATCCGCGTGATGACCGAGGCCGGCAGCATCGGGATGCGCTTGAGGACCCGGATGCCCCGGGGCCGCAGGTGGTCCTCGGCCGAGTGGATCTCGCCGTCGAGCCCGAGTACCGCGGAGACGATCGTCGGCTCGAGGAGCTGCTCGGTCGTGAGCGCACCGATCTGGGTCCGGATCGCGCTCACGCGGCGGGGCGCGCGGTCGCGCGCGTAGTCGCGCAGGACGAGCACGTACTCCTCGTCGACGTTGGCGGTCAGCTCCTCGGCCTGCATCCGCACGAGGCGGCCCTCGGTGCCGAGCTCGGCGATGTAGCGCGCGACCTCGCGGGCGGTGCGCTGGACGAGCTCGAAGCGGCCGATCACCTCGGCGACGTCACCGAGGGTCACGAGGTCGTCGAACTCGAGCTCGGTGAGCCGGTCGAGCGTGTCCTCGAGCCGCGAGCGGTAGCGCTGGAGGGTCTGGAGCGCCTGGTCGGCCTTGGCGAGGAGCACCTCGATCTGGTCGAGGATGACCCGCTCGCCGCCGAGGTAGAGGCTGACGACCTCCCGTCGCTGCGAGATCGAGATGACGAGCGCGTCGGTCTGACGGCTGACCCGCTCAGCGGTGCGATGACGCATCCCCGACTCCGAGGTCTCGAGCGAGGGGTCGGGCACCAGGTGCACGTTGGCCCGCAGGATCCGGTCACAGCCCGCCTCGAGGATGATGGCGCCGTCCATCTTCGCGAGCTCGAAGAGGCGCTGCGGCGTGAACTCCGTGTCGATGGTGAACCCGCCGTTGCACAGCGGTTGCACGGGTTCGTCGTCGCCGATGACGATGAGCGCGCCCGTACGCGCGGCGATGATGTAGTCGAGACCCTCGCGCAGCGCGGTGCCGGGGGCGACCTTCTCGAGCGCGGCCCGCCACCGGGGATCGGTCTGCGGATCCATCACGCGCTCCCTCCGGCCGGGGCCTGCATCGTCTCACCCCGGATTCTGCCAGAGTGCCGCGCCCCGTGCCACCGCGTCGTGCGACCTCAGCCGAGAAGCCCGGCCAGATCGGCGACCGTGGAGACCGCGGAACGGCGCGCGCCGGGCGGTAGGGTGACCGAAAGAGGCAGCGAGGCGACGATGGTGGTGAGCCCCTGCCGCGCGGCCTCCTTCGACCGGGTCTCGCCGTGCGAGACCGGCCGGATCGCGCCCGTGAGCGCGACCTCGCCGAACGCCGCGACCTCGAGCGGGACCGCGCGGTCCGCGAGCGCCGAGGCGAGCGCCACCGCGAGCGGCAGGTCCACGGCCGGCTCGGCCACGCGTACGCCGCCCGCTATCGACACGTAGACGTCGTGCGCGGAAAAGGCGAGCCCCGCCCGGCGCTCGAGCACCGCGATCACCTGGAGGAGCCGCGCGGTGTCGAGCCCGGTCGCGAGCCGCCGGGGCACCTGCAGGTAGCTCGGCGTGACAAGTGCCTGCACCTCGACGAGGAGCGGCCGAGACCCCTCCATCGCCGCCATGACCACCGAGCCGGGCACCGCGCGCTCGCGCTCACCGAGGAGCAGGGCGGCCGCGTCACCCACCGGGCTGAGTCCGCGCTCGCCCATCTCGAAGATCCCGATCTCCGAGATCGGGCCGAACCGGTTCTTCACGGCACGCACCACCCGGAACGCGTGGTCACGGTCCCCTTCGAAGTAGAGCACCGTGTCGACCATGTGCTCGAGCACCCGCGGCCCGGCGATCGCGCCCTCCTTGGTGACGTGCCCGACGAGTACCGTCGTGACGCCGAGGTCCTTCGCGATCCGCATGAGCCGCGCGGTGGTCGCGCGCACCTGCCCGACGCTGCCGGGCGCGCCCGCGAGCTCGGGGTCGTAGGCTGTCTGCACGGAGTCGACCACGAGGAGCCCGGGAGGCTCGTCGCGCACGGCCCGCTCGACCGCGGAGATGTCGGTCTCGGGCACGAGCTCGATCCCTTCGGCCGAGGAGTCGGTCCTGCGCGCCCGCATCCCGACCTGGGCCGGGGACTCCTCGCCGCACACGTAGAGAACCCGCTGATCCGAGCGCGCGAGCCCAGCGGCGACCTGCAGCAGCAGCGTGGACTTCCCGATGCCGGGCTCCCCGCCGAGGAGCACGAGCGAACCGTGCACGAGTCCGCCGCCGAGGACCCGGTCGACCTCGCCGATGCCGGTCGAGACGCGACGCTCCCCGGTAAGGCCCACCTCGCCGAGCGGGACCCGGGTCGCGGCGGCTCCGGAGCTCACCGCTCGCCCGCCGACCGTGGCCGTCTGCGTGACGACCTCCTCGACGTAGGTGCCGAATTCACCGCAGTCCGAGCAGCGGCCGAACCACTTGGGCGCGGTCGCACCGCACGACTGACATCGCCAGACGCTCCGGGCGCGCGCCACCTGCCGCTACTCTCCGGCCGCGCCGCCGGTAGCGGCGCCAGGCGCGCTCCGCCGACGTCCGCGCGGCGGCATCGACGGCGCGGTGCCGGACGATCCCCCAGCCGAGTCGGCGGGCTCCAGCTGCGCCGGCCCCTCGCCGAGGCCGAACGCGATGGCTCCCTCGGCGTCGACACCGACCTCGATGACGGCGCCCTCCTGCCACTGGCCGGCGAGGATCTGCTCGGAGAGCGGGTCCTCGACGAGACGTTGGATCGCGCGCCTGAGCGGGCGCGCCCCGAACGCGGGATCGAACCCTTCACGGGCGAGCAGGTCGCGCGCCTCGGGGGTGAGCGTGATGCCCATGCCGCGCTGCAGGAGCTGCGCGCGCAGCCGGTCGACCATGACGTCGACGATGCTCGCGATCTCCTCATGCGTGAGGTCGTGGAAGACGATGACCTCGTCGACTCGGTTGAGGAACTCCGGCCTGAACACCTTCTTGAGCTCGTCGGTCACGCGCGACTTGAGGTCCTCGTAGGCGAGTCCCTCGGCCGTATCGGCGCTGAACCCGAGCCTCTGTCCCTTGACGATGTCACGGGCGCCGATGTTGCTCGTCATGATGATGATCGTGTTCTTGAAGTCGACCTTTCGCCCCTGGGCGTCGGTGAGGCGCCCCTCCTCGAGGATCTGGAGCAGGACGTTGAACACGTCCGGGTGCGCCTTCTCGATCTCATCGAAGAGCACGACCGAGTAGGGCTTGCGACGCACGATCTCGGTCAGCTGACCGCCCTCGTCAAAGCCGACATAACCCGGAGGCGAGCCGATGAGCCGCGAGACCGTGTGCTTCTCCATGTACTCGCTCATGTCGAGCTGCACGAGCGCGTCCTCGCTCCCGAACAGGAACGCCGCGAGCGCCTTGGAGAGCTCGGTCTTGCCCACGCCCGACGGGCCGAGGAAGATGAACGAGCCCGCGGGACGGCGGGGGTCCTTCAGTCCGGCGCGAGCGCGACGGATGGCCTTGCTCACCGAGACGACCGCCTCGTCCTGCCCCACGATCCGCTCGTGGAGCGAGCTCTCCATGCGCAGCAGCTTCTGCGTCTCCTCCTCGGTGAGAGCGGAGACCGGCACGCCGGTCCACATCGAGACCACGTCGGCGATCTCCCTCTCGGTCACCTCGACGAGGCGACGGACCTCGGGCTTGAGCCACTCCTCCTCCATCGCGCGTTTCTCGGCGATGACCTGCTTCTCGGTGTCGCGCAGCGCGGCCGCCTTCTCGAACTCCTGCGCCTCGATGGCCGCCTCCTTCTCCGCCCGGACGCGGCGAAGGCGGTCCTCGACCTCCTTGACTCCCGGAGGTGCCGTCATCATCTTGATGCGCATCTTGGAACCGGCCTCGTCGATGAGGTCGATCGCCTTGTCCGGCAGGAACCGGTCGGAGATGTAGCGGTCCGCGAGGGTGGCGGCCGCCTCGATCGCGCCGTCGGTGATCGAGACTCGATGGTGCGCCTCGTACCGGTCGCGTAGGCCCTCGAGGATCTGGACGGTCTCGGCCACGCTCGGCTCGCCCACCATGATGGGCTGGAAGCGCCGCTCGAGCGCCGGGTCCTTCTCGACGTACTTGCGGTACTCGTCGAGCGTGGTCGCACCGATGGTCTGCAGCTCGCCCCGGGCGAGCGCCGGCTTGATGATGCTCGCGGCATCGATCGCGCCCTCGGCGGCGCCGGCGCCCACGAGCGTGTGCATCTCGTCCACGAACAGGATCACGTCACCGCGCTCGCGGATCTCCTTCATGACCTTCTTGAGCCGGTCCTCGAACTCGCCCCGGTACTTGGAGCCGGCGACGAGGGCCGCGAGGTCGAGCGTGTAGAGCTGCTTGTCCTTGATGGTCTCAGGGACCTGGTCCGAAGAGATGGCCTGTGCGAGCCCCTCGGCCACCGCGGTCTTGCCCACCCCGGGCTCACCGATGAGCACGGGGTTGTTCTTGGTGCGCCTGGACAGGATCTGCATGACCCGCTCGATCTCGGTCGCCCTGCCGATGACGGGGTCGAGCTTGCCGTCGAGGGCCGCACGGGTCAGGTTGCGCCCGAACTCGTCGAGCATCGACCCGCCGCCGCCACCACCGCGCCGCTCCTCGGCCACGTCGCCCGGCTTGCCGTAGTGACCTGAGAGAAGCTGGATGACCGCCGAGCGGACCTTGTCGAGATCGGCGCCGAGGTTGAGCAGCACCTGGGCCGCAACCCCTTCGCCCTCACGGATGAGCCCGAGCAGGATGTGCTCGGTCCCGATGTAGTTGTGACCGAGCTGGAGCGCCTCGCGCAGGCTCAGTTCGAGGACCTTCTTGGCGCGCGGCGTGAAGGGGATGTGACCGGTGGGCACGAAGGTCCCCCGGCCGATCAACTCCTCCACCTGCGCGTGCACGTCCTCAAGCGAGATGCTCAGGCTCTCGAGCGCCTTGGCGGCGATGCCGTCCTGCTCGCGGATGAGGCCGAGCAGCAGGTGCTCGGTCCCGATGTAGTTCTGGTTGAGCATGCGCGCCTCTTCCTGGGCGTACACGACGACCCTGCGCGCTTTCTCGGTGAATCGCTCGAACATGCGTGGATGCTCCTCGTATCGTCACGACCCGTTCGACGGGTCGGCGTGGTCTCCCCGATATGGATAGTATACCCGCACCCTCTGACGGCGGGGCCTTGACGACGAGGAAGCAACTCGGGTGCCATGGATGTGAGCGTCTGCGACTCACATCCGGGAGGACGACGGAGCGCCGTACCCAGAGCGCGATCGCATCAGGTCGACTCGGGCCGCATCTGAGGGAAGAGGAGCACGTCGCGGATGGACGCGCTGTCGGTCAGCAGCATGACCAGGCGGTCGATGCCGATGCCGAGTCCTCCCGCCGGCGGCATACCGTACTCGAGCGCGCGGAGGTAGTCCTCGTCGAAACCCATAGCCTCGTCGTCACCGATGGACTTCGCCTCGGCCTGTGCAGCGAACCGCTCGCGCTGGTCGACCGGGTCGATGAGCTCGCTGAACGCATTGGCGATCTCGCGGCCGAGGACGATGAGCTCGAAGCGCTCGGTCAGCTCGGGCTCCCCCGGCTTCTTCCGCGCCAGCGGCGAGGTCTCGAGCGGGTAGTCGGTCACGAACACGGGACCGGTGAGGGCGTGCTCGACGAGCTTCTCGAAGAGCTCCGTGATCAGCTTGCCCCGGCCCCACCCGTCCTCGACCGGGACGGCGTGACGCGCGCAGAGCGCGGCGAGCTCTTCGCGGGAGCGCGCGAAGGAGACGTCCTCGCCCGCGGCCTCGCTCGTGAGCTCGATCATCGTGCGGCGCGGCCAGGGCGCGGCCAGATCGAGCGCGGTGCCCTGGTACTCCACCACGGTGGTGCCGAGGACCTCCTCGGCGATCGAGGAGATGAGCGACTCGGTGAGCTCCATCATGCCCTCGAGATCGGTGTAGGCCTGGTACGCCTCGAGCATCGTGAACTCGGGGTTGTGCCGAGGCGACATGCCCTCGTTGCGGAAGTTGCGATTCACCTCGTAGACGCGTTCGAAGCCGCCCACGAGCAGGCGCTTGAGGTAGAGCTCGGGGGCGATGCGCAGGTAGAGCTCGATGTCGAGCGCGTTGTGGTGTGTCACGAACGGACGTGCGGTGGCGCCGCCGGGGATCGGGTGCAGCATCGGGGTCTCGACCTCGAGGAAGCCGCGGCCGTCCATGAAGCGGCGGATGGCGGAGATCACGCGGAACCGGGTCTCGAAGACCTGCCGGACCTCGGGGTTCGCGATGAGGTCGACGTAGCGCTGACGGTAGCGCGTCTCGGTGTCGGTGAGCCCGTGGTACTTCTCGGGCAGCGGGCGGAGCGACTTGCTGAGGAGCGTGACCTCGACCGGGGCGACCGACAGCTCCCCACGGCGCGTTCGGAGCACCTCGCCCGTGGCGCCGACCCAGTCGCCGAGGTCGAGCTCGCGAACCGCCGCGAACGCGTCCTCGCCGAGGACGTTCTGCCGACAGAAGAGCTGGAGGTCGCCCGTGGCGTCCCGGATGACGAGGAAGGCCGCCTTGCCCTGGTCGCGCTTTGCGACGAGACGACCGGCGACGGAGACGGTCCGGCCGGTCTCCTCCCCGGGCTCGAGCGCGCCGTAGCCCTCGGCGAGCCCGGCGGCACGGTCGGTCACCTCGAAGCGGGAGACGTAGGGCTCCGCGCCGCTCGCGCGCAGGGCGTCGAGCTTCGTGCGGCGGACCGAAGCGGCGTCCTCGTGCGACGCCTGCGCCTCGCCCTGCTCGATGTCCCCGGCGTGCGGGGCGCGGTCGTCGGCGCCCATGGTCCGCCTAACGCGAGATCTTCTTGACGGTGTACTCGAGCACGCGCCCTGACGGCGTCGAGACCTTGACGCTCTCGCCCTTCTTGGCGCCCATGATCGCCTGGCCCACCGGGGACTCGTTGGAGATGCGGTCGCGGGCGGGGTCCGCCTCGGCCGAACCGACGATCTGGTAGAGGTGCACCTCGCCCGTCTCCGCGTCCTCGAGCTCCACCTTGCTGCCGAGGCTCACGCGGTCGGACTTCGCCGGCGACTCGATGATCGTGGCGTGCGAGAGGATCTGGTTCACCTCGGCGATCCGGCTCTCTACCCAGGCCTGCTCGTTCTTGGCGTCATCGTACTCCGAGTTCTCGGAGATGTCCCCGAACTCCTTGGCCTCCTTGATGCGCTCGCCCACCTCTCGGCGGCGAACCGTCTCGAGGTGGTGGAGCTCCTCTTCGAGCCGTGCTTGGCCTTCGGGGGTGAGGACTACTTCTTTGTGCATGACCTGCGGACTCCCGTTCAAAGCGATGTCGCGCGCGCCGCGCGCCCGGCCTCAGCAGTAACGCACGGGCTGCCCGATGAACGGACAGCCCGCGTGAATGTCCACGAGAGTATACCCCATCACCCGCGTTTCGCAAGGCGAAGGGAGGGAAGGACCCGCTACTCGTCAGATTTCGATGCCTTGGAGACGGGAGCCTCGTCCTCGTCGTCCTCGAGATCGTCGCCCTTGCCGTCGACCCCGTCACGGATCGCCTTCATCGTCTTGCCGATCGACTTGCCGAGCTGCGGAAGACGGCTCGGGCCGAAGAGAAGCAGGACCACCACGAGGATGATGACCCACTCCATTCCGCCGGGAAGACCCAAGACTGCCATATCGGTTCTCCAAATCCTTCGGTTACCTGTGCGAATCGTACGCGGCCCCTGCCGGGGGCCGGTTGCTCCCATACCCGCCCGCTAGGATATCACTCCGCATGTACCGGTGCTATTCGCTCCGCCCGGGACAGGTAGTACAGCGTATGCAGCAACTCCCGCACCGGGTCGGTGTTATGGAGCATCACGTGATCCGGGACGCGCACCATCGCCGACGAGTAGTTGAGGATGACCCGGATGCCGGAGGAGGCCATGAGGTCGGCGACCTCCTGCGCCGCGTCCTGCGGCACGGCGATGACCCCGATCCTGACCTGCTGCTCGCTCACGATGCGCTCGAGTTCGTCGATGTGCCGGACGACGAGGCCGCCCGCCCGCGATCCGACCTTGGCGCGGTCCTTGTCGAGCACGGCGACCACCGAGAACCCCCGGGCGCGCAGCCCGTCGTAGGAGGCGATCGCCGAGCCGAGGTGCCCGGCGCCCACGAGCACGATGCGGTGCATGTGGTCGGAGCCAAGGATCGACTGGATGTGCTCGATGAGCAGGAGCACGTCGTAGCCGACGCCCCGCTTCCCGAACTGCCCGAAGTGCGTCAGGTCGCGGCGGATCTGTGCGGGGTTGACGTCGGTGAGCTCTCCGAGGCGCGCCGAAGAGGTCGTGGTCTCCCCCTGCTGCCGCAGCTGGAGAAGCACGCTCAGGTACGCCGGTAGGCGCTCGATCACCCCTTCGGGGATCCGCGCCGCGTGATCGCCGTTCAACCCCTACCCCCTGGTACGAAGAACCACCGATATAGTAACAATAGTTACAAGGTTCGGACAAGGTACTTCCTCGAGGGAGGCGACCGGTCGCGGCCGGTGGCGCTCAGAGCGATGCGCGCCTGATGCGCGAGACGAGGTCCGCGCGGGTGATGATGCCGACGAGGCGCCCGTCGCGAACCACGAGCAGCGCGCCCGGCTCGGTCGCCGAGAGCCTAGAGAAGACAGACTCGGCGGGCGCGGATTCGTCGACGAGGAGCCGGGCGAGGTCGCGGTCGGTGACCTCGTCGACGGTCGTGGTCGCCCACTCGTCGCGGGGAACCCGCTTCACGTCGGAGAGCGAGACGAGCCCGACCACCGACCCGCCCACCTCGACGGGGTACCGGCTGTGCCGACCGCCGAGGAAGTACTCCTCGGCGAGCCGGTCGAGCGTGATCGCGCCCGGCGCGATGACCGGGTCGGGCGACATCACTGAGCCCACGCGGACACCCTCGAGCGTCGCCTTGAGCAGCTGCTGCCGGTAGGACCCTTCCGCGATCATCGCGATGAACCAGCCGATGAGCCCGAACCAGATGAGATCGAGCGAGCCGCCGAGGACCCCGAGCACCGCCAGTGCGACCATGGTGTAGCCGATGAACTGGCCGGCCCGGCTCGCCCACAGCGTCGCCTTGAGCTGGTCGCCGGTGATGCCCCACAGGATGGCGCGGAGCACCCGTCCACCGTCGAGCGGGAATCCGGGGAGCAGGTTGAACAGCGCGACGAAGAAGTTGATGAAGGCCAGGTACTGGAAGGGCGCCCAGACGACATCGCTGATCCCCGCCGCCGCGAAGACCACGTAGCCCAGATAGAAGAGGGCCGCCAGCACGAAGCTCGCGAGCGGGCCGGCGAGCGCCATGACGAATTCGCGAACGGGACTCGTCGGTTCCTCCTCCATCTGGGCCACGCCGCCGAACATGAAGAGTGTGACCTTCTCCACCTTGATGCCGCCGGTGCGCGCGACGAGCGAGTGGCTCAGCTCGTGCGCCACGATCGAGGCGAAGAACAGGAGTGCGGTGATGATGCCGCTCAGGACGTTGACGGCCGGCGCGCGATCGGGGAACTCGCCCGGGAAGTAGGCGAACGACAGCGACGTCGCCACCAGGACGAAGATGATCAGCCACGTCGGGTTGATCTCCAGCGGTATGCCGAAGAGCCGGCCGAGACGCAGTGAGGGCAGGTTGAACACCTAGAAGCTCGCTCCCTGCAGGGCGCTCGCGCACACGCACTCGCGCTCGGTGGGCAGAGCGGGGATCATGCGGTACAGGAGGTTCTTGACCTTCTCGTTGTTCTCGTTGAAGACGCGGACGACCTCGTCGTTGGTCACCGGCTCGGCTCCCTCGGCACCGGCGTCATGGTCGGTGATGAGGGAGATGTTGCAGTAGCAGATCTCGAGCTCCCGTGCGAGGTAGCACTCGGGATACTGGGTCATGTTGATGACCTCCCAGCCCTGCGAGGCGAACCAGCGCGACTCGGAGCGGGTCGAGAACCGCGGTCCTTGGATGACGACCACGGTGCCCTCGGGGTGCGCCGTGATGCCGAGGTCGACGGCGGTGTCATAGGCGACGGAGCGCATGGTGGGGCAGTAAGGATCTGCGGCCGACACGTGCGTGGTGACCGGCCCGTCGTAGAACGTGTCGGCCCGGCCGTTGGTGCGGTCGACGAACTGGTCGCAGATCACGAAGTGTCCGGGCTCGATGTGGGCCTGCAGGGAGCCGCAGGCGTTCGGGCCGATGATGCGCTCGACCCCGAGCTCCTTCATCGCCCACAGGTTCGCCCGGAAGTTGATCTTGTGAGGCGGAAGCGAGTGGTCCTTGCCGTGCCGCGGCAGGAACGCGACCGTCCGGCCGCCGATCTCGCCGTACATCACAGGGGAGGACGGCGCACCGTAGGGCGTGGTGACCTTGAACTCCCGCGGGTTGTCGAGCAGCTCGTAGAAGCCGCTGCCGCCGAAGACACCGATCTCGGCCTTGGGGTACTGCATGTGACTCGCTCCTTCACGACGACATCCGATGACGGTGTTCCCGCCCACGGGCGATTGTAGTCCATCCGCTTCCCGGACGCTCAGGCGCCGATCAGTCCGTGAGCCTCCTCCAGGTCGGGGATCTCAGTGCCATTCCCGAGTGCGGAAGGCGCGTAGAGCGGTCTGCGGAAGAGGTTGCTCGCATCCGTCCACCGCTCCTCCACGAGCGCCGGCCCTCCCGTGAGCGCGATGAAGCCGTCCGCCTTGGCGTCGAGGTTGTCGGCGTGGTGAAGAAGGAGCGCCTCGATGGTCGATGGCCGCTTGGGCGAGCCCCACTCCAACTCTCCGTGGTGCGCGAGGATCGCGTGCGAGAGTCGGGTGACGAGGTCCGCGGGCAGGGGTCGCCCGAGTCGTGTCGCCGCCTCGCGGACCCGCCGCTCCGAGAGCACCACGTGCCCGAGCAGCCGCCCCTCGTCGGTGTAACCGACCGCGGTGTCGTACGTGAGCTCATCGACCTTTCCGATATCGTGCAGGAGCGCTGCCGTGACGAGCAGGTCGCCGTCGACCCGCTCGTAGGTCTCGCCCAGGGTGCGGCAGAGCGTTGCGACGGCGATCGTATGCTCGATCAGTCCGCCGAGGTACGCATGATGATGCGTCCGGGCTCCCGGGCAGCTCACGAACCGAGCGAAGAACTCCTGGTCGCCGAAGACCGCCTTGAGAAGGCGCCGCAGCTCCTTGTCGCGCACCGTGGCCGCGACGGCCTTGAACTCCGTGAGCACCTCGCTCCGCTCGCGCCGCGACGACTGGAGCAGGTCGGCCGGGTCGTACTCGCCGGCCGGGGCCAAGGCGTCGACCGAGACGCGTTTGGCGCCCCGGAACCGGGTCACCACGCCGCTGACCCTCACGACGGTCCCCGTGGGCACGGAGGCGGCCGACGGGTCCGGCCGGAAGAAGACCGCGGACATCCGACCGGTGCGATCAGCGAGCTCGAGCGCGAGATACGCCTCTCCGGTCCTGGTAGAGCGCATCTCCTTGGAGCTCAGGTGGAACACGCTGTCGACCCGTGAGCCCTCAGCAAGCTCTCGCAGGAACTGGCGCTTCATGACGAGCCTCCTCGCATCGATCCATCTTTCTCCCGATGGTATCGATGCGGTGTGACACCGGGCTCAGCCTGCGAGCCCCCTGATCCTCGCGGTGGCACCCGGTTCGATGCCGTAGCGGTCAGCCGCGCTCCCGGTGCGCACGGAGAGCGTGAGCCATCCGGACGAGTCGACGAGCGCCACCGGCTCGCCCTCCCCCACGTCGGCGAACGTCTGCCCGAACGGGACCTCGAGGGCGAGATGGCCGAGCCCGATCTCGAGACGAGTGGTGGCGAGCCCCAGGTCCTTGAGGTCCTCGGCGGCGACCCTGAGCCTCAGCGAGCCGAAGCGGTCGCACTCGAGTACCTCGGCGACCACCCACTCGCCGTCCATCACCGTGTTCGCGAAAGGCGCAGGGGTGAGCTCATCGGGCGGTACCGGGGTCCCGAGCGAGGCCGGCTCCACCCCGCAGGCGAGCGCGGCCGCGGCCGGAGCGAGCACGTCGCGCGCGTGGAAGGTGCCGAGGGGCCGCCGGAAGTCGATCTTCGAGGGGTCGACCGCGTAGGCCGCCTCCACGCCGCCCGCGCGCTCGGCGGCGAGCATGAGGACCCCGTTGTCGGGCCCGACGAGCCGTGTACCCGCGCCCGTGAGCACGCACAGGTCCTTCCGCCCTCCCCCGACGCCGGGATCGACCACGACCAAGTGGATCGCCTCGGGGAGCTGGTAGACCCCCGCCGCCGCGACGCTGGCCCCCTTGCGGATGTCGAAGGGCGGGATCTGATGACCGAGATCGACGATGCGGGCGAGCGGACACGCGCGATGGATGACGGCGTGACACACGCCGACCCACGTATCCTCGAGTCCGAAATCGGAGACGAAGCACACGATGTTCTGCACGGGCACACACTCCTCGGCAGCAGCGACTTCCGGTCGACTCTGATACTACACCGCTGGCAGGATGTGTGCCGGGCGCACGGATGGACTACCATGGACCCAGGAACTCACGCGGGGAGGCTGCTATGCGCATCTGGGGAGCACGTCAGGCGATGAGGCTGGCATCGGTCGCCGCCCTGTCCGCGATCATGTCGGTCGCCGCCGCCGGGTGCTCGAGCCCCACGTTCGTCCTTGTCGACGAAGGACGATCCTACACCCTCGACGAGGTTGCTGCGCTCCAGGCGACCGTCGACCGTCCCGCCGCGGAAGGCCGCCCGGTCGCCGAAGCCGCCGCGCTGCGCAGGGAAGCGCTCATCGAGGCTCGGGGCGCCGGAGCCACCGGTGCCGAACTCGCGGAGTTCGTGACACGCACGGTGCCAGACAACGGCCGCTCCGTACCCTACTACGGCGAAGCCGCGGTCATCGACGGCGTCCCCGCCTGGGTGCTCCTTGAGATCTGGGGGGCCGAGGAATCCGTGCTCGAGAACACGCGCGCCTGGGCGTTCGACCGCGAATCGGGCGCCGTGCTGTTCTCCGCCTCCGGGCCCTGACCCTCGCCGGGGGCCTCATCTCACCCCGCGAGCCGTAGTCCCGCGCGTCCGGCGCCGAGGCACGCGGCGAGTTCCTCCGTGACACGGGCCTCGTCCGCTCCCGAACGGCGCAGGTCGGCGGCGAGAGACGCCGCGATGATCCGGCGGCGGTACTCCGCGGCCCCGGGCGCATTCGAGCGTACGGCCGCGCGCCTGAGCACCCCTGCGAAGTAGGCGGACACCCGCCTCTGGTCATCCCGCCCGGACAGCAGCGGTCCGAGATGGGCGAGGTTCCTGGCGGTCACCGCACGCGCCTGACCGGCAAGGGCGCCAGGGACGCCGCTCTCGCACTGCACGCGGGCGACGAGGGCGTCGAGGAACTCCTCGAGCCCCGGGGCCGTGAGCGTGGTCTGGACCGGCATCTTGACTCCTCTCTCCGAACACCTGTTCGAAGAGCATAGGATGCCGGTCTGACAGGAACGCTACAGCGGGATGATCACCGAGATCGCCGAGCGGTTCAGCGCCACGTACTCGGCCTCGTAGAGCAGTTCCGCGGTCTGCAGGTCGAAGACCTGCGCCTGGGTGATCGCGAAGAACTCCTTGGCCTTCGAGTTCAGGGCGTCGGTCAGGCGGCTGTCCTTGAGGACATGCATGTCGCCCTCGATCCGGTAGACCGGCGTCGCGACGATGACCCGTACCCGATCCTTGTCCGTGTAGACCACTCCGACCCCTTCCTCTCGACCCTACCGCCGAATCTAGCGCATCGCGGCCCGCCGAGGAAGGGACTCACGCCGCGAGGCCGAGGACCCACCCTTTGAGGACCGCGCTCAGCCACAGCTCGAGCAGTGTGAGCACGAAGGCGATCAGGAGCGGCGTCCCGAGATCGCCGACGGACCGGGCCCGGCGCTCGAACGGCGGCAACAGCGAGACGATCACGAGGTTGACCACGATGAAGGTGAACAGGATGGAGCCGGCCACCACGACCGGGTAGAGCGCACCGGCAAGCGGCGCGAGCCACCAGATGGCGGCGAAGGCGAGCGGCAACGACACCACGAACGCGGCGAACCGCGAGGGGCTCCCGAGAACCCTGTCACGCCCCGCCTCGGCCCACAGTTCCATGTTGAGGACCGGGAGCAACCAGGCGGAGATCGCGTACCCGGTCAGCAGGCCGGTCACGAGCCGGATAGCGTTGGTGGTCGGCCGTATGCCTGCGTACGAGGTCACCCCGTCGAAGACCATCGCCGCAACCCCCAGGGCGAGCAGGACACTCACCACGGCCGGGGGCATCCGCGTGGGCCGGTCCCGGTGGGTCCACTGCAGCACGAGGAACGCGATCATGAAGCCGAGGTAGATCCCCGTGTCGCGCGCGCACACCGGCAGCTGGACCGAGGCGCCGAAGAACGACCGCTCGGGGAGCTGGTGACACAGGCCGTAACCCACCGCATCGAGCAGCGACTCAAGCACGCGTCCTCCTGAAACGAAACGGCAGGCCGGTCGCGAGAACCGGCCTGCCGTCGTGCGTTCGAATGGTCGGGATGGCGGGATTCGAACCCACGACCTCTGCGTCCCGAACGCAGCGCTCTACCAAGCTGAGCCACATCCCGACGAGGCGGTATGATACACGCTCCCGACTTCCAGGGCAAAGAGCGGATCTCGCGATCGCTCCGGTCGCGCCCAGAGCACAGGAAAGGCCCCCTCGGCGAGGGGGCCTTTCCGTTCACGCTACGCGCTCTTGGTGCGGACGTCCTACCGGCGGCTCAGCCCGACGTGGCACTGCGCACACTCGGTGGGCTCGTGGCACGAGAAGCACGGCTGGGCGCCGGTCTGGCGCACGATCGCCGGGTGCTCGAGCGTCCACGGGCGGGCACCGGTGGCGCCCTCGTGGTGGCAGTTGTCGCAGAAGAGCTGGACGTGGCAGTTCGTGCAGACCGGCTTGGTCAGGCTGCCATCCTGGAATCCGGTGGCATGCGTGTCCTTGAAGTCGGCCGGGTGCGGGATCTCGATGCGGTGGCAGTCGACACAGAACTGTGCCTGCAGGCCACCCTCTCCGTGGCAGTACGCGCAGTTCTCAGGCTTCTCGTTGAAGGCCTGCGGGTGCGCGGCCGGGGTGTCGAGCGCCGGACGGCGGACGAAGTCCGCGGCCTGGTGCGACGTCGGCACCACGGTGAGGCTGTTGTGGCAGTCCACGCAGAACTCGCGGTTATGGCACTTGTCGAAGCAACCCTCGCCGCCGATGTCGTTGACCACGTTGGCGTGGACCCTCAGCCACGGCTGACCGTCGATCGCGCCCTCGTGGTGGCAGTCGCTACACAGCTCGACGAAGGTGTGGCAGTTGGAGCACACGTCCGGATCCTGACGACCCGTCGCGGCGTGGAACTCCTTGAAGTCCTGCGGGTGGGGCATCTCCAGCACGTGGCAGCCCTGGCAGAACGTGGAGTTCGCACCGCCGTCGCCGTGACAGACCTCACACGCGGTGATCTCGGTCTTGGCGGACTCGGCGTGCACGCCGATCTCAGCGGCAGGCTTCCTGAGCCAGTCAGCGGCCTGGTGCGAGGTCGGGATCGGGTTCAGCGCCGTGTGGCACTCCTGGCAGTAGGAGATCTCGTGGCATGCCTCGAGGCAGCCCGGCACGCCGTTCGTGCGAACGGCCGCGGCGTGCTGCTCCTGCTCCCAGGCGACGTCGGTCTGGAACTCCCAGTTCGACGCGGTGCCGTGGTGGCAGCTGTCGCAGAAGTACGGGTCGACCGAGGTGTGGCACATCTCGCACTTCTCGGCCTGGGTCGCGACGAGTTCCGGATGGGTCTTGGTGCGGAACTCGGTCGGGTGCGGCATCTCCATGCCATGGCAGTCCATGCAGAACTGCGACTCGATGTGGCACGTCGAGCAGTATCCGACGGCAGCAGGGGCCGGGAGGTGCTCGATGCGCTGGTACATCGGCGCATCGTCGGCAAGCTCCCCGCCATCCGCAGCGTACGCGGAAGCGACGCCGAGCGCCGACTCCTCGGTGCCCTCGTCCTCCGCCGCCTCGTCCTCGGCGGCCTCTCCTGAACCGGTCGCCGCAGCCTTGGCCTCGATGTCCTCAAGGGCCATGTCGGCGTGACCGCGCGGATAGAAGTCCGCGACGAGGTGGTTGGAGGGCTTGAGCTCGAAATCGGGCGTGTGGCACGCCGAACACGCGCCCGGTGCGGGGATGCCGCCCGGGGACTCGTCGGTCAGCGTGTGGCACCGGAAGCAGGCCGTCATGAGCATGAAGTCGTCATGCTTCTGGTTCGGCTCGCCGGTGTTGGGGTCGGTCAGCGTGAGGTCGAAGTCCTCCTTGTGACCGACACGGTTGTGACAGACCGTGCACCAGATCTCCGCCTCGGAGTGCACATCGTGATCGATCAGGATGCCGGGACTCGGCGTGATCACGCGGTTCTCCAGGTTGTGGCACTGGGTGCACTGCTTCTCCGGGAAGTACTTCTTGCTGAGAGCGAGGTGCGAGCCGGGGTTGAGCGGCAGATGGAATTTGTTCGTTGCCGTCAGGTAGAGCTCGCCGAGCGCCTCGGCCTTCTTGAGTACGAACCCGATCGGAGTGATGCCCACGGGCACATGGCACGCCATGCACGAGACCTGGGAGTGCGTGGACCTGTCATAGGCGATGATGGAGTCGTCCTGGACCTTATGGCAGACCTCCGCGCAGAACCAGTAAGTCGATGTCACCCCCAATGCTGTGACGACGAACGCGGCCAGCACCAGGACCACCACACCGGTCCAGATGATGTACCGCGGTCGACGGACCGGATCCTTGAATCCGGCCAGCGATACTTTCGCCATAGACATCTCTCCTCGCTCTGCCTCGGTACTACGACGACGTTATCTTGTGAATCACGGCACGATGCCGCTCATCGGAACAACGATAGCGAAAGCGGGTTCCACACTCAATACGAAAACCGCTGGTCGCTTCGGAGGGAGACACTCCTCTCCGTACTACTCTTTCTGCACGGACCCCTCCGCTCCTGCCGACAGCCTAGCCCCGGAGCCGAAGCACGAGCGACACCTCGACGGGGGCCCCCTTGGGCAGCGCGGCCACGCCCACTGCCTCCCGCGCGTGGCGCCCCGCGTCGCCGAACGCCGCGAGCAGCACGGCGCTCGCCCCGTCGACCACCGATGGCTGATCCACGAACGTGTCCGCCGAGGCGACGTATCCCGTCAGCCTCACGGCGGCGGCGACCTCGTCGAGCGCGCAGACGGTCGCGGCGGCCGCGAGCGCGTTGAGCGCGCACGCGCGGGCACACTCACGCGCGATGTCGAGCGACACCTCGCCGCCCACGGTCCCGCTCGTGATGAGCCGTCCGCCGACGAGCGGCAGCTGGCCGGCCGTGAACACGAGTTCGCCGGCGCGCGTCGCCGGGAGATAGTCGCCGAGCGCGACCGGCGGGTCCGGCAGCGAGAGGCCGGCCTCGGCGAGCCGCCGGGCCACCCCGCCCGTCACGAGCGCACGCTCCCGAGCGAGTCGGCGAGGCGGTCGAGATCCATGATCGCCGAGGAGATCTGTCGCGAGGTCTCGGCGGCCTGGCGGCTCACCTGTGCCACCTCGCGCATCGAGACCACCACCTGGTCCGAAGCGGTCCGCTGCTGCTGCGTCGCGATCGAGATCTGCTTCGCGGCGTCGGTGGTCTCCTCCACCTGGCTCACGATGCGGTCGAGCGCGTCGGCGGTCCGGTGGGCGAGCTCTTTGCCCTCCTCCACCTTCTTGGCGGCGCGCTCGGTCGACATGATCAGCGAGGACGTCGACGCCTGGATCTCGCGGACGACCCGGCCGATCTCCTGCGTCGACTCGGTGACCGACTCCGCGAGCTTGCGGATCTCCTCGGCGACCACCGCGAAGCCCTTGCCCGCCTCACCGGCGCGCGCGGCCTCGATCGCGGCGTTGAGCGCGAGGATCTTCGTCTGCTCGGCGATCTCGTCGATGATGGTGAGCACGCGCCCGATCTCCTGGCTGCGCTCGCCGAGGGCGAGGATCCGGTCGGACGACGCCTGGGTGGTCGCGCGGATCTCGTCGATGCCGTCGGCGGTGTCTGCGACGGTCTGCATGCCCTCCTCGGCGCTCGCGAGGGTCCGCTCCGCCACCGCGACGACCGAGGAGGAGTTCTCGGCGATCTGCTTGGAGGTCTGCGCGAGCTCCTCGACCGTCGCCGAGGTCTGCGAGACGGCGGCCGCCTGCTCGGCGGCCCCGGAGGCCTGCTGCTCGGTCGCCGCGAGCACCTGGGCCGTGAGCGACCGGATGTCGTTGTTCACCGACTGGACGCGCTGCAGCAGTCCACTCGCCCGCCCCACGGCCTCGAGCAGCGCGGCGCGCATCGCGGCGGTGTCCCCCTCGGCGGTCGCCGCGACCCCCATCCGCGATGCGACCTCGTCGAGCACCTCGCCGAGGAGCCCGCGGGACACGCGGTCGGAGATCAGATAGCAGAAGAATCCGAGCACGAGGCCCGCGCCTACGGAGGTCGCCCAGAAGGCGACGAGCGCCGCGGTGCTCCGCGCATCCACGAACAAGCCCGCCACCAGCGGGAAGAGGCCGCCGACCACCGCTCCGCCGAGGAGCATCGGCGCGAGCAGGGTGCGCATGGAGCGTCTCGCCAGTTTCGTGTTTCCCACATCGACCCCCGTCTGATGGCCCGTGCCGGGCGGATCCTCCGGCAATCGTAGCAGCACACGGTGTTCATCGGCATACCCGATGTTGCGGGTTGATACCCCTTGGGGTATTCTGCTCCGATGAACGGAACCGCGCCGAGGAGGCATCGATGACCACGTACCACATCGACCTGTCCATCTGCGACCGATCGCCGGGCTGTCCGGCACGCCGCGCATGCCCCCAGGGCGCCATCGTCCCGGTCGAGGGCGGAGCGTATCCGGGAGGCGCGGGGTACACAGTCATTGAAGAGCGGTGCACCGGATGCGGCGCGTGCATGAGGGCCTGCCCTGCCCGGGCGGTCTCCGCGCGATGAAAGGGGTCCCCATGACCGATCCGAACGTCGTCGTCGACGTGTTCGACCTGCCCAGCCAGACCGCGTGCTACAGCGGCGGATGAGGGCCCTCGTGGTCTCCGGAGGAGATCACCGAGATCATCCGCGTCGAGATGGAGCGCCGCTTCGGCGACGCCGCGACCATCCGCTACCACGACGTCGGTGAGGAGTCAGTGCGCGCGGAGCACGCAGCGGTCCTCGACGAGATCGACCGGAAGGGGCTGCTCTACCCGGTCACCGTGATCGGCGGCGTGCCGGTATACGACGGCGCGGTGTCCTATCCGGGGATCTTGCGAGCCGTGCGCGAGCGCCTCGAGCGCACGCGCGCCTGAAGCGGCACGAGCACCGCGTCCGGCCGGACTACCCTCTCGGCCGCACGCGATCGAGGAACATGCCGACGAGGCCCTTGGACATGAACTGGTCCCACGCGCTCGCGCCGGCCTGCGCGCCGAGCTCCCGGTCGTAGGCCGCGCGGCGCTGCGGGTCGGAGAGCACGCGGTAGGCCTCGTTGATGGCGTGCATCCGCTCGGTCGCCCGGCGGCGTCCGCTCTCCGGCGTGCGGTCCGGGTGGTACTTGAAGCACAGCGCGCGGTACGCCTTGTCGACGACCTCGGGCTCGGCCTCGGGGCGCACCTGCAGCGTGCGATAGTGGTCCATGTGTCTCCTGTCGCCCCCGCTCAGTGGATCGGACACTCGGCCGCTGGGACCTGCTCGGGCAGGAGCAGCATCCGCTCGACCCGCGGGCACCGCGGACCCTCGAGCGCCCCGCTCTCGGCACATACGGCCACGAGGACCGGCTCCGCCGCGCCCGGGACCGCGCCCGCCGGGGCCGCGGCGACCGCCCGAGCCATGTGGTCGCGCCAGATCTGAGCCGGGAAGCTCCCCCCGGTGACCTGGATGCCCCGCACGTCCACCATCTCCACCTGGGCCTCACGGTGTCCCACCCATACGGCGGTCGAGAGGCCCTCGGCCCAGCCCACGAACCACGCGTCCCGATAGGATTGGGTGGTGCCGGTCTTGCCTGCCGCCCAGACCTCGTCGAGACGCGCGGCGGTGCCGGTGCCGTTCTCGACCACACCGTGGAGCATCTCCGCCGCGGTCCGCGCGACGCCCGCCTCGAGTGCCCGGAGCGGCTCGCCCCCCTCCGGCTCCCAGACGACTTCGCCGCGGTCGTCGAGGACGCGGTCGATCCCGGTCGGCGGATGAGCGAGGCCGCCGGTCGCGATCGTCCCGTACGCCGAGGCCATCTCGAGCGGCGTGACGCCCTGCGACAGCCCCCCGAGCGCGATCGCCGGGTTGGGCTCAAGCGGGCTCGTGATGCCCATCCGCCTCGCGACGTCGACCACGTCCTCGGCGCCGATCTGCATGATCAGCCGCGCGTAGACCGCGTTCACGGACCAGTCGGTCGCCGCCCTGAGCGTGAGCGAGGCGCTGGTGGCGTCGTTCTCGTAGTTCTGCACGTTCCACACGCCGTCGGCCACCTGCACCGAGTAGGGCGTCCCGGCGTAGACGCTGTCGGGCGTCACGCCCTCCTCAAGCGCGCGCACGAGCACGAACGTCTTGAACGCCGACCCGGGCTGGCGACGTGCCTGGGTCGCGAGGTTGTACTGGTCGCTCGCGTAGTCCCGTCCCCCCACGAGCGCCAACACGCGCCCGGTCGACGCCTGCACCGTCACCACCGCGGTCTCGGGGTCGTCAGGGCCGCCGAGGCGGGACGCGACCGCCTGCTCCGCGCTCTGCTGCAACGCGGGGTCGAGCGTCGTGTAGACTCGCAGCCCGCCGGTGTAGACCGCCTCGGAGCCGAGTCGCCCGATGAGGTCCTGCTTCACCCACTCGACGAAGTAGGGCGCCCGGGCCGGGACCGCCGCGGGCGGCGCCAGGCCGAGGGGGGCTGCGAGCGCCTCACGCTCCTCGGCGGGCGAGATGTGCCCGAGTTCGGCCATCTTGCGGATGACGGTGTCGCGTCGCTCGAGCGCGGCCTCGGGGTCGCCGATCGGGGAGTAGCGGCCCGGCGCCCGGATGACCCCCGCGAGGAGGGCCGCCTCGGTGAGCTCGATCTCGGAGACCGGCTTGCCGAAGTACCGGCGCGACGCCGTCTGCACGCCGTAGGCCCCGTTGCCGAAGTAGGCCACGTTCAAGTACGCCTCGAGCACCCGGTCCTTGTCGGCCTCGCTCTCGAGCTGGTAGGCGAGCAAGACCTCCCGCACCTTGCGGCCGAACGTCCGCTCACCGTCCGTGAAGAGCAACTTCACGAGCTGCTGCGTGATCGTGCTGCCGCCCTGGCGCACCTCGCCGGCCCCGGCGTTGACGCCGGCGGCGCGGATCACCGAGCGCAGGTCCACGCCGCCGTGCTCGTAGAACCGCTCGTCCTCGATCGAGACCACCGCGTCGCGGAGCACCTGGGGCACCGCCTCCATGGGGACGATGGTCCGGTCCTGCTCGCCGTGCCACTCCGCGAGGACGGATCCGTCGGCTGCGTAGACCACCGAGGTGCGCGAGGTGTCGTAGTTCGCCGAGGGACCCCTGAAGTCCGGCAGCGTGAGGGAGAGCCGGTAGAGGTAGAGCCCTCCGGCCAGCGAGATGAGGGTGAACACGGCCAACACGCTCGCCGTCACCGTGAGGACGGTCATGAGTCGATCGGAGACGCGCACGGGGCACCCACCACACGCTCGGGGTCGAGTACACTACCGGTGCGGGAGCGGAGTGCCGCGGCCCGGAGTGAAGGAGTCCGATGCCCGTATGGTAGCACGGCCCCAACGGCCCCGAACCGACCTCACGGCGCTGACCCATGGCGTCTTCGCCCGGTGGCGGCGGGCCCTCGACGCCCTCCTGCACCCGACCGTGCGGACCGTGCGCACGGCTCCGGCGCTCACCTGCGGACTCGCCGCCCTGGCGGCCGGGACGCTCGCGGCCGGCACCCTGTCGGGGGCCCCCGATCCCGTGACGGCCTGGCGCGCGGCCCTCGGCCTGCCCCTGTGGGCGGCGGTGCGCCTGGTCGTCTTCAGGATCGTCTCACCCGGCACGGTGCGGGTGCCACGCGGGGTGATGGTCGAGGCATGGGCGTGGAGCCTGCTCCCGTTCGTGGTCGCGGTCGGGCCGTGGCTGCACGCCGCGGCCTTCGTGGCCTCGGCAGGCGTGTGCGCCCTCGTCCTGCGCCGCAGGGGCGCCGGTCCGCGAGAGGCGGTCACGCTCACGGCGTGGGTCTACGGGTTCCAGGTCGCCGCCGTCGCGACCGTGTGGCTCGCCCGCAACGTGGTGCTCGCGGGACGGATCATCCTCCCCGCGTGACCGAGCCCGAAAGCCGGCGCTCAGACCGCGGGCATCGTGTCCGCCGCCCGGGCCCGCATCTCGGCGACGACCACGCCGACGATCACCAGCGCCGCCCCCGCGAGCTGCACCGGCGAGAGCCGGTCGCCGAGGACCACCGCCGCCAGCGCGATGGTGAACACTGGCTCGAAGGTCGAGAGCAGCGACGCCTGCGCGGTGCCGATCCGGGAGAGCGCGCGCAGGTAGAGGATGATCGCGGCGAACGTGGGCAGCAGGACGATCCCGCCGAGAAGGGCCCACACCTCCCACGTCCACGAGGTGGTCGAGAGCGTCGACCCCGTGCCCGCCGCGACGACCGCGAACAGGACCGCGCAGATGGCGAACAGGTAGGTCATGAGCACCGGGCGCGAGCGGCCCGGCATCCAGCGGTGGGAGAGTATCGTGAAGCTCGTGTAGGCGGCAGCGGCGCCGAGCCCGAGCAGCACGCCGGCCATGCTGACGCTCCCGGTCGACGAGAACGGGTCGACCACGAGGGCGCAGCCCGCGAAGGCGAGACCCACCGCGAGCATCCTCGTCCCGTCCATCGGCCCCCAGCCGAAGACCCAGTCGAGCACGGCGACCATCGCGGGGTAGGTGTAGAGCAGGACGGCGACCACCGATGCGTCGGTGAACCGGAGCGCGATGAAGAAGCAGAGCGAGGCGGCGCCGTAGCCTGCGACCGCCAGGACCGCGAAGCGGGCCAGGTCACCGGCTGACACCCGCAGCGAGCGCGGACGAGTCACCATGAGGTATCCGCCGAGCAGGAGCGCGGCCAGGCCGAAACGCCAGGCGAGCAGCTGCAGCGGCTCGGCGCCGCGGTCGTAGGCGAGGCTCGTGAAGATGGCGAGCGTCCCGAAGCACGCGGCCGACACGGCGACCGCGATCAGTGCCGTGCGACGCTGCATGCGACTCCCTTCGGGTACCTCGGCCACGGGAGCACACCATGCCACTCGCGCGCCTGCCGGGTCAACGCCGCGTGGTAGACTCGGGCGTCCGGACACTGAGGATGAGAGGACGAACGTCCCGTGAGACCCCCGCTCAGGCCGCCGCTCGGCCGTCGCCAGGCGTGGATGGCCTCGATCGCGTGGATGGCGGTGATCTTCGCGCTCTCGTCGATCCCCGGCTCACAGGTGCCGAGCGGCGGCGGGACGCTCGCCCACTTCGGCGTCTACGCCCTCCTCGGCGGGCTGCTCCTGCTCGCGTTCCTCAACGAGGCGGAGACGGCGGGCAGGGCGCTCGCCTACGCGATCCTCGCGTCCTCGCTCTACGCGGTGACCGACGAGCTCCATCAGGCGTTCGTGCCCGGAAGGGTGCCCGACACGTTCGACTGGGGCGTCGACACGCTCGGCGCGGCCTTCGGCGCCTCGGTGACGCTGCTCGCCCTCAGGTTCGTTCACAGAAACATCGGGCGGCGCGCTGAGTGATAGAATCGCCCCGAACTCCCGGCCGGCGCCACCGCCGGATCGCCCGCTTCACCGAGCACCGGAGGCCCGCCGAATGACCATGCGCGTCGCTCTTGTCACTCCCCCCTACCACAGCGGGGTCGTCGAGACCGCCGGGCGGTGGCCCAACGTCGCGTTCGTCTACATGGCCGGCGCGCTGCGTGCGGCGGGTTTCGAGCCCGTCATCTACGACGCCATGACCATGGGTCACACGCTCTCCGATATCGCCGGTGAGCTCGAGCGCATCCGCCCCGACATCGTGGTCACGAGCGCCTACACGCCGTCGTACCCGAAATCCGTGGACCTGCTGCGGATCGCGAAGGAGGTCGTCCCCGGCGTCGCCACCGGCATCGGAGGCGTGCACGCGCACTTCATGTACGAGGAGGTGCTGACCCGCGACGGCGACGTGGTGGACTTCGTGCTGCGGGGCGAGGGCGACGTGACCCTGCCCGAGCTCGTCCGCTGCCTCGACGCGAAGGACGATCCCGCAAAGGTCGCCGGCATCGCCTTCATGCGCGATGGCGCAGTGCACGCGACGCCGGCGCGCGCCTTCGTCGCCGACCTCGACACCCTGCAGACCGCGTGGGACCTCGTGGACTGGTCGATCTACCAGTTCTTCCCCAAGCCCGACACCAACCTGGCCGTGGTCTCCTCGTCGCGCGGCTGCGACCAGGCGTGCTCCTTCTGCTCGCAGCAGGCGTTCTGGATGCGCAAGTGGCGCGCCCGAAGCGCCGAGCACTTCGTGAACGAGCTGCAGATGCTCCACGAGCGGTACGGCGTGGGCGTGATGATGCTCTCCGACGAGACCCCGACCCTCGACCGGCAGCGGTGGGAGCGCATCCTCGACCTGCTCATCGAGCGCGACCTCGGCCTGGACCTGCTCATGGAGACCCGGGTCGACGACATCCTGCGCGACGAGGACATCATGGAGCGCTACCGTGCCGCGGGGATCGACCACATCTACGTCGGGGTCGAGCGCACCGACCAGGCCACCCTGGACATGTTCAAGAAGAACACCGAGGTCCAGATGGGCAAGCGCGCGCTCGACCTCATCAACGCGCAGGACATCATCACCGAGACCAGTCTCGTCCTCGGCCTGCCCGACGACACGCCCGAGACGATCCAGGCCACGTTCGACCTCGCGGTCCACTACGACCCTGACCTCGCGTTCTTCCTCACCATCGCCCCGTGGCCCTACGCCGACATCTACGAGGACCTCAAGCCGCACATCGTCTCGTGGGACTACGAGGACTACAACCTCGTCGCGCCGGTGGTCAAGCCCAAGGCGATGGAGGTCGACGAGCTCATGAAGCTGGTCATCGACTGCTATCGCAACTTCTACATGGGCAAGCTCAAGCGCGTCCCGTCGATGAGCCGCGTGAAGCGCGAGTACTTCATGATCACGATGAAGCTGCTCATGGAGAACAGCTACCTGCGCCAGCACATGGGCGGCCTCGGCAAGATGCCGACCGAGGTCGACTCGCTGTTCAAGCGCTACCTGTAGCCGCGCGCGGGCAGGCCTCGCGGTCGCAGCGCCGGGTCGTCACCGCATCCCCGGCAGCATCCCTGATCGATCAGTAGATGCCGCTCTCGGCCGCCCGCTGCGGGTCGACGCCGAGCTGGCGGACCTTGATCTTGAAGTCGTGCGCGTTCGCCGCCATGGCGATCGCGTCGTCGAGGGTGATCTGTCGGTCCTGGTAGAGGCGCAGCAGGCTCTGATCGAACGTCTGCATGCCGTAGTACTCGCCCTCTTCCATGGCATCCCGGATCAGGTAGGTCTTGTCGGGATCGTTGATGTACTCGCGGATCGTCCCCGTCATGACCATGACCTCGACCGCCGGGACGAGCCCCCCGTTGATCGACGGGATGAGCCGAAGGCTCACGATGCCCTTGAGCGTCGAGGAGAGCATCAGCCTGATCTGCTTCTGCTGGTAGGGCGGGAAGAAGTCGATGATGCGGCTGATCGTCTCGGTCGCGTCGATCGTGTGGAGCGTCGAGAAGACGAGGTTGCCGATCTCGGCGGCGGTGAGTGCGGCGGAGACCGTCTCGTGGTCCCGCATCTCGCCGATGAGGATCACGTCCGGGTCCTGTCGCACCACGTGCCGGAGCGCATCGGCATAGCTCTCGGTGTCGATGCCGATCTCGCGCTGGTTCACGATGCACTTCTGGTCGGCGTGCAGGACCTCGATCGGGTCCTCGACCGTGACGATGTGGCCCTCGCGCGTCGCGTTGATGTGATCGATCATCGCCGCCAGGGTGGTCGTCTTGCCGGATCCCGCGGTCCCGGTGACCAGCACCAGCCCGCGGGGCTCATCGGCGAGCCGACGCACGACCGGCGGTAGGCCCAGTTGCTCGATGGACGCCCGGTCGGTCGCCACCCGGCGCAGCGTCATTCCCACGCTGCCACGCTGGTGGAAGACGTTGACCCGGAAGCGCCCGACACCCGAGAGGGAGTAGGCGAAGTCGATCTCGCGGTGGTTCTCGAACGAGGCCCGCTGGCGCTCGTCCATCATCCCGAGCGCGAGGACCTTCGTCTGCTCGGCGGTCAACGGCTGTAGTTCGCGCAAGACCACGAGCTTGGCGTTGAGCCGGATCGCAGGAGGGCTCCCGACCTTCACGTGCAGGTCGGAGCTCCCCTTCTCGGTCATCAGCTTGAGCAGGCCGTCGATCTCTGCCATCGAACCTCACCCCGGTACGCGTGTGCGAGACACGGAAAGCATACCGCACCCGGTGCGCCGACCGACAGGGTGGCCTACGGGCGAACCGCCCCCACGTAGTCGCGGCGTGAGCCGAGCGACGCGATCTTGACGACGTCGCCGGTCCGCGGCGAGTGGATGTAGCTGCCCCCGCCCACGTAGATGCCCACGTGGTGGATCGGGCTGCCGAAGAACACGAGGTCGCCGGGTTGGAGGTTGGCGCGTGAGACACGCTCTCCGGCACCGTACTGGGCACGGGAGGAGTGCGGCAGCGAGACGCCCACCTGGCGGTAGACGAACATCGTGAACCCGCTGCAGTCGAAGGCGTTGGGCCCGGAAGCGCCCCAGCGGTACGGGGCGCCGAGGTAGCGTTTGGCGATGTTGACGACCTCGGTCCGGGGCGCGCGGGTGGGCGGCGGGAACTCGCGATCGTTCGCCACCACGGGAGTGCTGCGCGAGATCGCGGCGCGGGCCGCGGCCTCCGCACGGGCGCGCTCGGCTGCCTCGATGCGGGCGATCTCCTCTTCGAGCCCGGCGAGCATCCGCTTGCGCTCGGCGAGACGCTGCTCGACGGCGGCCTTGTTCGACGCCATCTGGTCGAGCGCGGTCTTGGCCTCGGCCTGCTTGACCGCGAGGCGTTCCTCGGCGGCCTGGGCCTCGGCGCGCGCGGCTGCGAGCGCCTCGATGTTGGCGGCCTCGCGCTCGTTCAGGGTACGCAGGAAGTCCCACGTCGCCGCGAACTGCTCGAAATCACGGGCGCCGAGGAGGACCTCGATGAAGCTGAAGGGGCCGGTGCGGTACATCGACGCCGCGCGGGCCTCGAGCGAGTCCTGCAGCGAGGCGATGATCTCGTTCTGCTCGGCGATGAGGGCCTGGGTGGCGGCGATCTCGACGGTGAGGGCCTCGTGGGCGGCGCGGGCCTCGTTGAAGGCCTCGGCCGCGATCTCGACCTCTCGGTCGAGCGCGTCGACCTGCTGCTTCACCGCTCGTGCCTGCTCCCGCTTGTCGGCGGTCGTAGGGTTGGCGTACGCGGGCACCGCGCCCAGGGTCAGGATGAACACCAGAAGTACTACGAGGAATGTGCGTCTGTGGGTACTCAGAACGCTACCTCCATGTCTTGGTTCCGGAACACACAACCGTCTGATTCTACCACGCACGGCCTCTCAGGCCAACGCGGCGCACAGCGAGTCGAGCAACCGGACGGCGAGCTGTTGGGCCTCGCGCTCGCCTTCGGATACGGCCGGCATCTCGAGAGCAATCGCCGTGCCGGGACCCTTCCGGGCCTCGATCGCGGTGCGGAATCTGAGCGCGAGAATCGCGGTGTCGTCGATGTCGAGCCCGACCACCGGGACCGCCGCGTCGGGCGCATCGCCTGCCGGACGAAGCCACAGGACGATGTCCGCCCCGGCGGCGCCGTCGTCGGCGAGGAACACGCGGGCCGCGGGGTCGGTGGCCAGGGCGAGGTTGACCGATCGGGCCGCGACCTCGCCGGCGAGCGCGCCGGTCGCGCGAAACGCGATCGACCGCTCCCCCAGCACGGCGGCCGCACGCGCGGCCGCGACCGTGGCCGCGCCGAGGGTGACGTCGCCCTTGCCCTCCCATACGTGGCGCAGGTGCTCCAGCGCGCGCACGGTCTCCTGGCCCACGATCCCGTCGGCGGGCTGCCCGCTGTTTCGCTGGAACTCGCGCACGGCACGCTCGGTGAACGGACCGAAGATCGAGTCCGGCGCGCCGCATGAGAAACCGAGGGCGTTGAGCGCCTCCTGGAGCACGCGCACGTCCCGGCCATGGAAGTACGGGACGCGGAGGTAGAGCATCCGGTCGCCGAGGGTGAAGGTGGCGTCCACGAGCGCCGCCCAGGTCTCCGGACCGACGATCCCGTCCTCGGAGAGCAGCTCCTGGCGCTGAAAACTCACCACGGCCTCCCGGGTACGGCCGAGGAAGACCCCGTCGACGCCGGTGGGGCCGAGATCGTGACCGAGCGAGAGCAGCCGCCGCTGGACGTCCTCGACCGCCGCACCCCGCCCGCCGGGCAGGATAGGCTTCACTGTGCGATCCTCACCTGGTTCTTGCCGTCGCGCTTGGCATCGTACATCGCCTTGTCGGCGGCGTCGACGAGCTGCGTGCTCGTCGCGGCATGGACCGGATAGGTAGCGATACCCACCGAGATCGACTTCCTCACCGAGGCGGGCTCCTCGGCGACGTGGAAGACCGACTCCTCGACGCTGCGCCGGACCCGCTCTGCCACCGAGAGCGCGCCCTGCGTGTCGGTCTCCGGGAGCACGATCACGAACTCCTCGCCGCCGTACCGGGCGGCCACGTCGATCTCGCGCAGGTTCTCCCGGACGATGTCGGCGACGGCGCGGAGCACCTCGTCGCCCCTCGGGTGCCCGTAGCGGTCGTTGAACTCCTTGAAGTCGTCGATGTCGAGCATCACGAGCGAGAGCGGGTGCCTGAAACGGGCCGCCCGCTCGACCTCGGCCTCGAGGCGCTGGTGGAAGTAGCCGTGGTTGTAGAGCTCGGTGAGCCGGTCGGTCACGGAGAGGCGCTCGAGCTCCTGGTGGAGCAGCGCGTTCTGCAGCGAGAGCGCCGACTGGTTGCCGATCACCTGGAGGCGGTCGAGCTCGGTCTCGGACAGCTCGCGGTAGGTCGACGACGCCACGACGAGCACGCCGATCACCTGCTCGCCGCTGCGGAGCGGGACCGCGGCCTGGGAGCGCACGTCGGCCGGGTCGATCGCCCACGCCGCCGAGCTCGCCCCGAGCGCGACGTCGTGCTCCTGCACGAGCCCGCGCCGGAACGTCTCGCCGAGGATCGTCTCCGAGACGCCGACCTCCTGACGGTACGCCCTCTCGGACCGGCCCTGCGACGCCCGGAGCCTGAAGACCGCCTCGTCACACTCGTAGAGGTAGACGCACGAGATCTCCGCGCCGAGGATACCGTTGGCTCCGTCGACGATGAGACTGCAGACGTCGTCGACGGTGCTGTACGAGGTCAGCGCCTTGAAGAACTCGTGCGTGAAGAAGATCTCGGCGAGCCGGCTCTCGAGTTCGGTGTTGGAGCGCTCGAGCGCCTCCTTGCTCGACTGGAGGCGCCGCTCGTGGCTGCGGATCTTGTCGTAGGCCACCTGCAGCTCGACGAAGAGCTTCTCCTGCTCCTCGCCCCGCTTGCGCGCGACCAGGAGGTCCCACACGAGCTCGGACCCGGCCGAACCGAAGATCTCGACGCCGGCCGGCTTCTGGGCGTGCAGCGCCGCGTGGATCCGGGGGTCCTCGGACATGTCCACGATAAGGTCGAGCCCCCGCAGCTGGAAGATCTCGGTGTGGTCCGGGGTCACGAAGACCCCGAGGTCCTCGGCGAGACGCGCGGCGGGCGCGGAGGGTGCCGCGCAGGCCACCGCCGCGACGTACACGTTCTCGATCTCGCTCAGGAGACGCAGGATGGAGGCAGCGCGAAGGTTCCCGCCCACCATCGCGATGGTGAGACGGGCGGTGTCCGCCCGGGCTGCCGGGCTCACTGTGCCTCTCTCGTGCTGCATGATCACGTTCCCGAACGAGTTGGAATCCTTAACATTCTCACAGACGCTTGATGCCGTAAAGGTAGCTGCGGACCACGAACTCGCCGGAATCGAGGTGCAACTCGACCGTTCGCGCGTGTGACCCACCTACATCTTCGGCAATCAGGGGCACTCTCGCGAGTGCCAGTCGTTCGCGGACCTCCTCGGCGTTGCGCTTCCCGATCGCCGAGAAGCTCGCATCGCTCGCGAACATCGCGGCGCCTCCGGCGATCTTCGCCACGAGCCGGCGGCGCAGCGATCCTCGCGCCACCAGCTCCTCCACGAGCCGGTCGACCGCGATCGACGCGAACCGCGACTCGGCCCCGTTCATGACCGTGTCCGACGGCCTCGGCAGCATGATGTGGGCGAGCGCGCCCTGCCGGAGCAACCGATCGTACACCGCGACCCCCACGCACGACCCGAGCGCCGGAGTCATCAGGTAGTCCGGGTACTTCGCGGCGCGGAGCTCCCCCATCCCGACCTCGACGCGGTTCGGGTCCGGCTCGCAGCCGATCCCGATGTCTTCTTCCGGCGGCACGCTCACACCATCCCCAGTTTGCCGAGGATGACCTCGAGGCTGCGCGGCTCTGGCAGGAAGAACAGGCCCATCCCGACCGACGTCTCCTCGTCGGACAGGCGGGTCCGCACGAGTGCCGCGGAGGACGCGAACATGCCGACCTCCGTCGTAGCCACCTGAAGGATCGCCCCGGCCATGTCGAGCGCGAACGCCGGCTCGGCCGGCAGCACCTCGAGGTCCGCGAGCCGGCCGATGGAGGCGAGGTAGGCGGCCTGGAGGATCGCGAACACATGCGTGACCGAGGTCTCCTCGGCGTGCCCGAAGCTCACGGTCGTGCCCCGGGGACGGTCGTGCATGAGGTCGACCAGGTCGAGCGCGTCGCCCCGGGAGGCCATGAGCAGGATGCCGCCCTCGACCTCGCCGAGCAGCCGGCTGTAGACGGCTGCCACCAGTCGCTCGGGGCCGCCGAAGACCGCGGGCACCTCGACCAGCGGGACGATCTCGAGTGCGGGCTGCGCGACGTCGATGGGCCTGCCGAGGAGCTGCGACAAGGCAGTCGCCGCATGTCCCGCCCCGATGTTGCCGACCTCGCGCAACGCGTCGAGCTGGAGTTCGCTCAGGTCCTCGAGTCTCACCGGGGATCCTCCTCACGACCGACGAACAGGGTTCTCGGGTCGAGCACGAACGCCATGCCCCCATCGCCGAGGACGGCCGCCCCGCCCAGGCCCTTGATCTCGCGGAAGACGCGCGGCATCGGCTTGACCACGATCTCGGTCCTGCCGAGGAGGTCCTGGACGGTGAGCGCGCGGGTGACGCCAGGCCCGCTCTGCAGCAGGACGATGTGCTCGTCGTCGCGCGGAGGCGCGAGCGGCGCCGCCTCCCCCATGAGCGCGTCGAGGCGGTTGAGCGGCACGACGCACCCGTCGCGGACGATCACCACCGGTGCGCCGTCCACGGTCCGCACCGGCAGCTCGCGCGGGCCGACCACCTCGTCGACCGAGGAGAGGGGGAGCGCATAGCGCTGGCGGCCGTCGCTCACCAGCAGCGCCTGGATGATGGCGAGCGTGAGCGGCAGCGTGAGGGTGATCGACGTCCCCTCCCCGAGCCTTGAACGCATCGTGAGCGTCCCGCCGAGGTGCTCGATCTTGCCCTTGACCACGTCCATCCCCACGCCTCGGCCCGAGACCTTGGTGGCCTCCTCGGTCGTCGAGAAGCCCGGCGCGCAGGTCAGCAGGAGGATGTCCTCGTCCGAGTGGGCCGGACGGTCCTCCTCGGCGACGAGGCCGAGCGAGACGGCCTTCGCCCAGATGCGTTCGACGTCCATGCCCTTACCGTCGTCGGACACGGTGATCCGGACGGTGTCCCGCTCGCGGAGCGCCTCCAGGCGGATGAGGCCGCAGCCAGGCTTGCCCTGACTCTCGCGTGCGGCGGCCGGTTCGATACCGTGATCGATGCTGTTACGCAGCAGGTGCACGATCGGGTCACCGATCTCGTCGAGCACCGTACGGTCGAGCTCGATGTCGACGCCTCCAAGCTCGAACTCGACCTCCCTTCCGAGGTCACGCGCGAGGTCGCGCACCATGCGGGGGAAGCGGTTGAAGATGTTGCCCACCGGCACCATGCGCGTGAGCATGACCTCGTGCTGGAGCTCGCCCGAGACCCGGTGCAGGTCCTCGAGCGCCTCGTCGAGTTCACGGGAGTCGATCCGCGCCGCGAGCGCGTCGAGCCGGGCGCGCACGGTCACGATCTCGCCGACAAGGTCGACCATGGTGTCGAGGTGCCCGATGGAGATGCGCACCGTCTGGGTCTCCGAGAGCTTCGGGATGGTCGCCCGGCGTCGTCGCGAAGGCTGGCCGGCCGCGGGGTCGGGCTCCGGGGCGCCGGGGGCGCACGTCCCGTCCCCGGCGGAGGTGTCGGGCACGCAGGCAGGCGCGGCCTCGCTCGCCTCGATCTCGGTACGCTCGACCTCGCTCACGCCGAGGACGGCGGTCTCGATCTCGCGCGGCGTCGACACCGACTCGACGATGACCGCGAAGTCCCGCTCGAACCGCTCGTCTTCAAGGTCGCGCGCCGAGGGGACGGTGTCGATCACCGACCCCATGTGGCTGAGGCGCTTGATGACCATGTACGCGCGGACCGCCTTGAGCACGCACGACTCCTCGAGCGTGACCCGGACCTCGAACCGCGTCGCCCCTCCGTCGGGGGCCCGCTTCGGCTCCGGGCCAGCCGGCCCGGCGGACTCCGGCTGCTCGCCCGGGCCGGAGCCGAGAGTGGCGGCCTCGAGCGCCGCCGCCAGGCCGGTCACGTCGAGCCCGCTCCCGCCCGAGGACTCCTCCTCGATGAGCGTGCGGACCTGGTCGACCGCGGTGAGCATGAGGTCGATGAGCTCCGGCGTGACGGGCAGTGACTCGCTTCGCACCCGGTCCATGAGCCCTTCCATGCGGTGGGTCAGGTCGGCGGTCCGCTCGTAGCCCATCGTGGCCGACATCCCCTTCAGGCTGTGGGCTCCCCGGAACACCGTCTCGACCGGCGCGCGGTCGTGCGGCGCGCGTTCGAGCGCGAGCAGCCCCTCCGTGACCGACTGGAGATACTCGGCGCTCTCCTCGAGGAAGATCTCCTTATAGGCGTCCATGTCGCCCACGGTCACACCCTCCCCCGAAGCGACCGCCGAATCTCGACGGCCACCAGGCCGAGGGGGACCACGTGCCGCACCGCGCCCCGCTTCACCGCGGCGCCCGGCATCCCCCAGACCACCGAGGTCTCCTCGTTCTGCGCGATCGTCGCCCCGCCGGCGGCGCGCACGGCGTCGAGGCCGGCGGCGCCGTCGGTGCCCATCCCGGTGAGCACCACGCCCACCGCCCGCTCGCCGAACACCTCGGCGACGCTCTCGAACAGGGGGTCGGCCGCGGGCCGCACTCCGTGGATCGCGGACGTTTCGCGATCGAGGCGCAGGACCGGGCGACCGGCCTCGAGGCGGACCCGGAGGTGCGCCCCGTACGGCGCGAGGTACGCTCGCCCGGGCTCGAGCGCCGTCCCGTCGGCGGCGATCTCGACCGGGACCCTGCCCACCGCTGCCAGCCGCCGCGCCAACGAGGTCGCGAAGCCGTCGGGCAGGTGCTGGACGACGAGGTAGGCGACCGACTGCGCGGGGTCGATCCCGGCGAACACGCGCTCGAGCGCGGGCGGACCACCGGTGCTCGACGCGATGGCGACGACCGCCGAGACCGCGCCGCGCGTGTCCGCCGGTGCGGGCGGTGCCGGCTCCGCGGGAGCCTCGGACGCCACGGAGGCGGCCTCGGCATCGGCAGGAGGCGCCTCGGCGTCACGCACGGTGCGCGGCGTGGCCCGGTAGGCGGTCTTGATCGTCTTGAGCAGCTGATCGGAGAGCTCGCCGATCGAGGTGGCGAACCCGCTGCGGGGCTTCGGGATGAAGTCGACCGCGCCGAGGGAGAGCGCCTGGTAGGTGGTCTCCGGGTCGTCGAGCGAGCTCAGCATGACCACCCGCGCCGATGAGTAGCGCGGGAGCTGCTCGAGCGCCTCGAGGCCGGTGAGCTCGGGCATCTCGATATCGAGCGTGATCACGTCGGGGTCGAGCCGCTTCGCCTGTTCGATCGCCTCGACGCCGTTCTTGGCCACCCCCACGATCTCGATGCGCGGGTCGAGCGCGAGCGCCCGCGAGAGGATCTGCCGGATCAGCGCGGAGTCATCGACGATGAGTACGTTGATGGTGGATCGCATCTCACCGCTCTGTCACGAGTGGGCCTGCAGGCACTTCTTCACCGTCTCGAGCACCTTGGTCGGCTGGAACGGCTTGACGAGAAAGTCCATCGCGCCGGCCTCGAGGGCCTCGACGATCATCCTCTGCTGGCCCATCGCACTCACCATGAGGACACGCGCGGCGGGATCGGCCGAGCGGATCGCCCGCAACGCCTCGATGCCGCCCATCTCGGGCATCGTGATGTCCATCGTGACCAGGTCGGGGGAGACCTCGGCGTACTTCTCGACCGCGTCCCGCCCGTTGACCGCCTCGTGGATCACGTAGCCCTCCTTCGCGAGGATGTCCCGGATCATCATCCGCATGAACGCCGCGTCATCCACCACGAGGATCGTCTTCGACATCTGTTCAGTCCTCTCCGATGCCCACGTCGCCTCCGACGTGGGCGTACTCGCTGCCGGGAACGGCGGCGTCCAACTCCAGCAGGATCACCAGGCGCCCGTCGAGCTCGGCGACACCGGCGAGCATCGCCGCGCTCTCCTGGGTCACCGCCCCCTCGGGCGCCGGCTTGAGCGCGTCGTCGGGGATCGTGATCACCTCGCTCGCGGCGTCGACCGCGAGCCCGAGCATGCCCCCCGCTCCCTCGGCGACCACGATGCGCGCGGTCGGGCCGGGCACGAACGTCCCGAGCCGAAGCCGGTGCATGAGGTCGAGGACGGGCACGACCTTACCGCGCAGGTTCACGACGCCCTTGACCGCCTCGGGCGCGCGCGGCACGGGCGTGGGCTCCTCGTAGCGGATGATGCTGCGCACCCGCTCGATCGACACCCCGTACTCCTCGTCGCCGAGCCGGAAGAGCACGAACGCCGATCCGCGCACGTCATTCGAGGCGCTCATCGGCGGGCCCCCGGTCGATCCTGAAGGTGCGCACCGACTCCTCGAGCCGCTCGGCCATGTCCGAGAGCTCCTGAGCCGAGGCGGAGACCTCCTCCATGCACGCGGTCTGCTCCTCGGCGGCGGCGGCGGTCTCCTCGGCGGAGGCGGCGTTCTGCTCGACCACCGCCGCGATGTCGTGCATCGCCTTGTCGACCACGCTCGTCCGCTGCGCCTGGACGCCCATCGCGTGGGAGATCTGCTCGGCGAGGACCGCGGTGCGCGAGACGGCGTCGGTGATGCGCCGGAGCGACTCTCCCGTCCTGCCGACGACCTCGCTCCCCTGCTCGACCTCGCGGGTGCCGATCTCCATGTAGTGGACGGCCTTGGCCGTCTCCTCCTGGACCTCCTTGATGAGGTCACCGATCTGCTCGGCGGCCTTGCCCGAGCCTTCGGCGAGCTTGCGGACCTCCTCGGCGACCACAGAGAAGCCCCTGCCCGACTCGCCGGCGCGCGCGGCCTCGATCGCCGCGTTGAGCGAGAGCAGGTTCGTCTGGTCCGCGATGGTCGTGATGACGTCGACGATGGAGCCGATCTGGTCGCTGCGCTTGCCGAGGAGCTCGACCGACTCCGCGAGCGTCTCGATGGCCTGCTGGACCTCGGCGATCTTCATGATCGCCTGCGTGGTGGTCTCCTCGCCCTGGGCCGCCATGCGCGCGGCCTCCTCGCTCGTGTCCGCAGCCTCCTTGGCCTGGCCGAGAACGTCGGTGGTGGTGGTGTGGATCGCGTCGATGGAGTTCGTGGTCTCCTCCACCTTGCGCGACTGCAGCTCGGCCCCGTGGGCGATCTGCTGGACCGAGGAGGAGATCTCCACGGTCGAGGAGGAGATCTCCTGCGACGAGGCCGAGAGCTGAGCGGCCGCCGCCGAGACGGACTCAGCCGAGCGGCGCACCCCCGAGGCGATCCCCGCGAGCGAGGACACGAGGGAGTTGCACTCCTCGGCGAGCAGGCCGATCTCGTCGGCGCGGACGACCTCTGCCCTGACGGTGAGGTCGCCCTTGCCCGCCTGCACCATCGTGCCGCCGAGCCAGCGCAGCGGCCTGAGGATGCGCTGCTTGAACTGCCAGCGCCAGAGGAGCTGGCCGGGGATGGCCATGACGCCCATCGCGACCGCGCCGAAGAGGATGACCGGCACCATCTGAGCGACGCTCAGTTCGAGGAAGTAGAACGCGAACACCGCGGTCGCGCCGAGGCCGAGTGCCACGGCGGGCGCGATGGTGACCCATGTCAGCACCGTGAACGTGAACGCCAGTCCACCCCGGATGCTGCTGCTGCGGTGCTCCTGCTCCATCGGATCCTCCTTGATCGACGCATGTCACCGGTCACACGCCGCCCCCGTGGAGCGGATCACAGCCCTTTCGGCTTGCGATAGATCCGCTCCCGCCCGCTCACCAGTTCGAACCGCTTGGCCATCGCGGGTGCGAGCTTCTCGCTTCGGCCGAGCACCAGATACCCCCCGCGCACGATCGCCGACCAGAACGCCTCCAGCGCCGCCTCCTGCTGCTCCCTGTTGAAGTAGATGAATACGTTGCGGCAGAACACCATGTCGACGACGGAGAGTGGCCGGTCCGAGAAGAGGTCGAGCTTCCTGAACTTCACGAGCCGTGTGATCTCCGGGCGTATACGGAACACATCGGCATCTACCTCAACGTATTTTAGCCGAAGGGCCTCGGGGATGCTGCCGAGGCGCTCGATCGGGTAGGTGGCCTCGCGCGCCTTGCGAAGCGCCCCTTCGTCGAGGTCGGTCGCGAGCACGCTCACCCGCATATGCCGGGCGTCGTCACCGAGGGCCTCCAGGAGAGCCATCGCGATCGAGTATGGCTCCTCGCCGGTCGCGCACCCCGCGGACCACACGCGGATCATCCGCTGGCGGGCGGCCAGCCGGCTCGCGACGAGCTCGGGCAGCACCTGCGAACGGATCAGGTCGAAGACGGGCGCGTCGCGGAAGAACTCGGTGACATTGATGGTGAGCGTGTCGACGAGCTTGGCGTACTCCTCGGGGTGCGTCTCGATGTAGTCCGCGTACTGCCGGTACGAGTGCAGGCCGAGGGCGCGTAGCCGGGTGGCCACCCTGCGCTCGACGTACTGCGGGCGGTATCGCGTCATGTCGACGACACCGTCCACGCAGATCCGCTGCAGCAGCCGGTCGAGACTGCCGCGGTAGACCCGCTCGACTTCCCCCCGCCCCACCACTGCGCCTCCCACCTCGGTGTACTCCGGGTTGCACCGCCATTGTAGAATACCGGGATGACGTCGGCCTGAGAGGTTTGGTGTGATGAGCGTCCGTTCCGCGTTCACGAAGGTGACCGTCTGCTTCCTGTCGCTCGTCATGATCGGGGCGTCGGGCGGGCTCGCGCTCGCGGCGGCCGCGGACTACGCGAGCCGTGACGAGGCGCCCGCGGGCGTGTCCGTCGCGGGGGTCGAGGTAGGCGGCCTCACGCGTTCCGAGGTCCGCCTCGCGATCGAGCGTGCCACCGTCGAGCCCCTCTCCCAGCCGCTCACCGTGACCGCCGACGGCGACCGGTACGAGATCGACCCTGCCGACTACGTCACCGTCGACATCGAGTCGGCACTGGCGCGCGTCTACGAGCCGCGCACCGGCTCCACCCTCGCAGCACGCGCGCTGCGCCTCGCCACGGGCGATGTCGTCGACCACGTGGTCGAGCCCGAGGTCACCGTCGACACCGCGGCGCTCGCCGAGGCGGTCGCCGGGTTCGCGAGCGACGTCGACTCGGAGCCGGTCGACGCGGCCGTCGGGGTCATCGACGGCGAGTTCCGGCTGACCGAGCCCGTCGAGGGTCGCCGTCTCGCCAGGGAGGCCGCGGTCTCCTCGCTCGAGGCGGCTTTGCTCGCCGGGGATCCCGCGGTCGACCTCGCCGTCGAGCCGGTCGAGCCTGCCGTGGCCGCCGAAGACCTCGGCGCCACGATCGTGGTCCGCCTCGCCTCGCGCACCCTCGAGCTCTACGACGGGGCGACCATCGACCGAACCTACCGGGTGGCCGTCGGCAAGCCCGGCCACGGCACGCCGAGGGGGAGCTGGAAGATCGTCGCGAAGCGCTACCTCCCCACCTGGGGCAACCCCGGGAGCGCCTGGGCCGTGAACATGCCGCGCAGCATCCCGCCCGGGCCGAACAACCCCCTCGGCACGCGTGCGATGAACCTGAACGTGTCGGGCATCCGGATCCACGGCACGTCGGACGTGGGCTCGATCGGGACCGCGGCGAGCCACGGGTGCGTGCGCATGGTCCGCCGTGACGTCGAGGAGCTCTACGACCTCGTCGAGGTGGGGACGCCGGTCTTCATCGTGACCCGCTAGCCGGACGGTCGGCCGTCTACCGCTCGTAGGTCCGTGGCGCCGCGTGGCAGCCGGCGGCCGCACATGAACCGCCGGTGGCGGCGTGCGCGTACCCGAGCCCCCCGCGGATCAGGTGGTACTCCGTGGGGCTCCCGTGACTCACGTGGCACGCCTCGCACCCGATCCCGAGCCCCGACGCGCCCCCGCCGTGCAGCTCGTGCAGCTCACCGGCCACCTGGTCGCGGAACCCGCTTCCAGCCACGCCTTCACGGTAGACGTCGCGACGGTGGCAGTCGTAACAGAGCAGCGCGTCCTCGGCGGGGCGCGTCGCGAGGAAGCCCCCGCGCAGCAGCGGCGCGGCGGGGCTGACGTGCGGACCGGCGGCCTCGGTAGGCGCGGCGGCGTTGCCGTGGCAGTCGACGCAGTAGAGCACCGAGTCGACGCTCCAGCCCGCCTCGAAGGTGACCGGCGCGTTCTCGGCGGTCGCCGAGGGGCCGAACGTGGCATGGACGGAGAGGTTGCCCTCGTCGACCTCGGCGGCGATGTCGCGCGGCGAGCCGCCCCACCCTGCCGAGGCGTGGCACTTGAAGCAGAGCTGGTACTCGTGGTCGATGCCCTCCACGAGCTGGTCGGTCGCGCTGACGCCCCAGGTGCCGGCGATCAGGCCGTAGGCCGCCGGCGCGCTCGCGGCATCAGCGGTCATCGCGTGCACGTTGTGGCAGTCGACGCACTCGGCGTGGCGAGCGAACCCGGCCTCCTCGGCGGAGTCGTGGGCACCGGGGATCGCGCTCGCCGGGTGGCGGCTGCGGCCCACGGCCCCGAGGTCCGCCACCGCGAGCGCGGGCGTGCCGCCCGCCATCTCGGTCCCTCCCGCCCAGCGGGTATCCACGATCTCGAGCGCGGTCGACGAGCCGTCGATCGCGAGCACGTGCACCGCCGGGGTCACGGACTGCCCGGCGACCTCCGACAGCACGCCGGCGCCCGCCGCGATCAGCTGGACGGTGCCGTCGCCGTTCACGTCGCCGACGGCGAGCGAGCTCGTCACCGCACGCGCGCCCGTGGGCACCGGGCTGCCGAACGCGACCCCGTCGGCCTCGAACACCACGACCCCGTTCTGGCCGGTCTCGCTGCGCATCGCCACGCCGATCCCGGTCGAACCGCCGGGCAGGAACGCGCCGACCGCGGTGTCCCATGCCGAGGAGCCTCCGGGCGTGAGCGTGGCATCGATGGACGCGAGCTCGCTGCCCGCGGCGCTGATGATCGAGACGGTCCCGGTGGTCTCGCCGGAGTTCGCGTAGACGATCTCGTTGGCCGCCGGGGTCGCGGACCAGACGTTGCCCACCGAGGGGCCCCTCGGGGCACGGCCGGTGGCGTACGGGCCCTCGACCACGAGCTGGCCGGGCGTGACGCCCGACTCGCGGATCACGCGCACCTCGCCGGGCTGGGTCTCGTCGGCGGTGAGCGAGGTGACCACCAGCGAGCGACGCGCGCCGCCGAGGTCACCCGCGGCGAGGCCCGAGGCGTTGAGGCCGACACCCACCGGCCCCGCGACGCGGTCGAACTTCTCAAGGATGTCGTCGAAACGGTAGATGGTCAGGTGGCTCGCGCCGCTCCCCTCGGTGCTGACGACCGCCACCTCGACGGTGCCGCCGGCCGCGAAGTCGCCGACCGCGAGGACCGAGGCCGCCGCGGTCTCCTCGATGCTGTGAGCCGTGGTCGCCAGGCCGGCGAGGTCGTCGAAGCGCGCGACCCGAAGCAGGGGTGCCGCGGGGTCGGCGACGACGAGTTCGAGGGTGCCGAGACCGTCGATGTCACCTGCCGCGAGCGCGCCGGAACGATAGCCGGAGAGGTAGCGCCGGGGCCCTTCGAGAGCCCGGGGGGCGGCGGTCCCGCGCTCCTGCGTGTAGACGTGCAGGGCGCTGTAGGCGAGCGGCAGGCGCTCGGGGTCCCAGGAGACGAGAAGCTCCGCGCCCTCCTCGCCGGGCTCGTAGGGGCGCACGCCGATGGAGGCCATGTCGACCACGCCGTCCGATGCGGCGAGCGCGGGGTTGTGGCAGCCGTAGCAGAGCTCACGGCCCTCGACCTCGGCGAGCTTGGGCACCAGGCCGCCGTCACCGTCGTCGACACCCATGGGGTTGTGGCAGTTCTGGCACTCGCCGGCGGCCCGCGTGGTCTCCTCGGAACCGGTCCACTCGGCGCTGACCGCGACGCTCACGCCCGAGAGGCCGTGGATCGAGTCCTCGTACGGGCCGTCGCCCCCATAGGTGACGAGCGCCTCCTCGTGGCAGCCGTAGCACAGCGTGCGCGGCGAGGCCGGGTCGACGGTCCAGGTCGCGGGAGCCGATGGGGGCAGGAGCTCGGCGCGGATGAGCGGCGCGATGTCCGAACCGTGGGATGCGTGGCAGGCCGAGCAGGTGATCTCCGTGCCCGACGCCGGGCTGGCGATCCGGTCCGCGTGCGCGGTCTGCGCGTACACGTCGAGCCCGCCGAAGCGGTTGTCCTCGGCGGTGCGCGATTCGAAGTGGCAGGTAGCGCAGTACTCCTCGCCCTGATAGAACGCGGTGCCGTCCGAGGTGAACGCGCGGAGCAGGCGTGCGAAGGGCTGCTCGGTCACGGGGTCCTTCTCGGCGCCGTGCGCGTCGTGGCAGGAGCTGCACTGCTTGGGCGAGGGCCCGTAGGCCGAGGGATCGGGCGCCATCGAATGGACCGAGGAGCGCAGCAGCTCGCCCTGGACGTCGAGCACCGAGCCGAGGCCGTCGACCCCGTGGCAGGTCAGGCAGAGCGCCTGGTCACCGGTGTCGGACGGCTGCGCGACGATCAGCGCCGAACCGGTGGTCTCCCACGAGCCGGCCATCGGGTACGACACCACGCCGGGGGCCGTGTGGGTGCGGTGACACATCGCGCAGGCGTCGGGCCCGTCCTCGGGGCTGACGTGGGGCGCGTCCGAGGCGAGCGAGGCGGCGGGGGCGACGAGCAGCATGGCGAAGACGGCAGCGCCGAGAGCGACGCGCCATCGCACACCCCGATACCCCGTGCCGGTTCGTCCCGCGAGCGGGGACGCGACTCGACCCAACGTCATACGCAACTTCCGTCCCGGAATCGTCGTTCGGCGCGGGATAGCCGGTCCCTCCGCCGAGGACCCTCACGACAGTATACCGTTCACGTTCCCCGAGGGACAGGCGAATCCTGCCCGTCCTCACCGTCCCTGCCGCCCCGCGGGGGCCGTCTGCGCCCCTCCGTCTCGCCGGGGAGGAGGAACTCCTCGGCGAAGGAACGGGCGTCGTAGACGTCGAGCCCGCGTGCCCTGCCGATGACCTGCAGAGTGGGGTCGCCCGTGAGGAGCGAGCGCGTCCGGAGCGCGAGCGTGAGCGTCTCCGCCTGGTCGGGATCGAGGCCGTAGGTGCGCCCCACGATCGAGACGTCCGGACGCGAGATCTCACGCTCCTCGAGCGGCGGCAGGCCGGGGAACGCCTCCGGCACCACCGCGGAGGCCGGAGCCGCGACGAGCCGGACCCTTCCCCACCGGGCGCGACGCCCGGCGAGAAGGTCGCGCAGCGCGGGCAGGGCCGGTCCGCTCACCGCGACGGTCACCGCCCGCAGGTCGAACAGGAGCAGCAGGGGCGCGCCGAACAGCAGGAACGCCGAGAGCGCGGCGAGCAGGCCCGGTCCTCCCGGCCACAGGGTCAGCATGCCCGCACGTGCGGCCCCGTCCCACTCCCACGCTTGCACGCGCGCGTTGCCGGTGTCCGCGATCCACGCGACGCCCCCGGCGACCGCGACGTCGTTCGGGAAGGCGAGCTGCCCGGCCGCGCCCCCCGGCTCGCCGAGGCGCGCGACCTCGCTCCCGCTCTCGGAGACGAGCACGACCTGGTGCGAGAAGGCATCGGCGAGCGCGAAGTAGACCGGGGCGCCGGGCTCGGCCATCACCACGTCGAAGCCGCGCACGAGCCGGCCGAGCGGCAGCGAGCGCACCTGCTCGCCCTCGCCGTCGAACTCCACGAGCCGGCGGTTGTTGCTGTCCGCGATCCACACGCGCCCGCCGAGCGCCTTGACCGCGTTGGGATAGTCGAACCCGTCACCGGCGTCGGGGGCGCCGGTCTCCTCGGCGGAGCGCGGCAGCACGCCGAGGACCTCGCCGTCGCGGGCCAGGTGCCAGACCCGGTGCGGGCCGGAGACGTCGGTGACGTAGAGCGTGCCGTCGTCGGCGACATCGACCGCGAGCGGCGCCCAGAGGGGGTCGGGCACCGGCGTGGTCTCGAGCGAGGGGGTGATCGTCTCGACGAACGAGCCGGTCGCCAGGTCGAACGCGAGCACCGCCGAGAGCGCGCGGTCGGTCACGTAGAGCTCGCCGACCCGCTCGTTGGCGGCGAGGTAGAGCGGCACCTCGAGCTCCGTCTCGCCGAGGGGCTCCTCGGCGGCGCCGTCGATCCGGAACACGGCGACCAGCCCCGCGAGGGAGTCGCCAACGTAGACGCGGTCGTCGGCGACGGTCACGGAGAGCGGGCGCAGCAGTGCCGGGTCGCCCGTCCGCGGGAGAGAGAACGCGTAGGCGGGCGGCGTGGGCCGTCCGGCGGCGTCGGGGCGCGGCGTGATCGGTCCGCCGAGGGCGCGGAGCACATCGGGGACGAGCCCCGCCAGGCCGAGGAGTGCGAGCAGGACGACGGCGATATGGCGCGCCTGCCGTCTGCGCCGGTATGCGCGCACGGTTCGCGTGCTCGGACGATCGCTGCGCTTCGGCACTCGCTCCCCCTCAGGCGACTGCGCGGGAGGGCTACTGTCCGGTCGACGCCCTCGCCACGGCGATCAGCGCGTCCCGGTGCTCAGCCGGGTTGCTCGACGAGGTCGAGACCTCGATCAACACCAGGATAGCGCCGTCGGGGACGGCGACCACCGCGAGACCGTCGCGCGTGCCGAAGTAGGCGTCCTTGGTGCCGACCTTCACGTTCTGTCCGTTGACCGAGTAGTAGGTCCGGACCCGCTCGTCCACGCGGCGCTTCACCATCTCGGCGTCCTGGAACTGCTCGACCTCGACCGCGAGGCGTCCCATCTTCCCGCTCGACTCAGGGAGATAGTCCCTGAACAGGGCGAAGGGGTCGGAGTAGATGCGCTGGCCCACGAATCCGGGGAGGCGGTCGGGGATGTAGTTGACGAGGTTCGCGATGGGGCCCACCGGCAGTCCGGTATCGTCGCCCGGCGGGGTGGCGCCCGGCGTCTGACCGCCGGTCTGGCCGCCGCTACCGGGGGTCGATGCCGGCGGTGTGGTCGCGCCGGCCGTCGAGCCGGTCTTGGCGCGCACGTCGGCGAGCAGGGTGCCCGTGTCGCGGTAGGCGCCGTCGCTCGCGGCGATCTCGGCGAGCGCGCGCTCGGCGGCCTCGAGGTCGCCCTCGGCGATCGCGTCGAGCGCCTCGGCGTAGAGCGCGGCGAGTTTGGTGTGGAGATCGCACGTGATGACCTCGGTGGTCACGCCATGGTCGGCGACCTGGTCGACCGGGACCTCGATCTCCTCGGTGGTGTCGGAGACGATCTCGCCCTGGGTGCAGATCACGACCTCACCGGTCTGGACGGTGACCATCTGCTTCCGGCAACCGGGAACGACCGCCAGTCCGGCCACGAGCGCGAGAACGAGTACGAGCTTCCAGATGTGCCTCATCGATCCTGACCTCCTGCGGTACCCGCTGATGCGTCGGTGCCCGCCGTGTGAGCGAGCATGCGGCGTGCCGAGATCCAGGCGAGCGCGCATGCCGCAAGTGCCAGGGCCGCAAGCTGCGCCGGTGCCGGAACCGGCGTGAACACTATCGTCGCATACTCGGACCCGTAGTCCTGCTGTACCTGGGGCGGAATCCACCTCATCCACACATGCAGGGGGGTGAACGCGAGTGACGCGTGGCCTCCCAGCGCCGTCAGGGCGCCGAGGAGACCCGCGAGCGCCTGAGTGCGGGTCGGCGACCCCACCGCGGCGGCGATCGCCACGCACGCGACGCTGAACGCAAGCCAGCCTCCCACCGTCTGGACGCCGAGCATCCGGAAGTCTGCGGCGAAGTCCCCGCCCCCGTCGAGCGTCGCCCGCACCGCCACTTCGACACCGGGGGACGCGAACGCGACCAGCGCCGAGGCCGCCGCGAGCGACGCGAGAACGAGCGAGAGATGCGGCAGCGGCGCGCGAGCCGGGCGGTCCGCGCTCCTCGCCGAGTGCCGCCCCGAGCCTCCCGGAACGACGAGCAGGACTACCGCGATCACGATCAGGACGCTCGCCCATCCGGCCGCATCGACCAGGATCGGCCGCGGGCCGAAGACGCCGGTCGCCTCCTCGACGAAGAGCAGGCTCGTGATCAGCGGCACGGCGAGCATCCAGGCGGCGCCCGCGCGCCGTGGGCCGGCGTGTATCGCGACGTAGAGCGAGAGCGCGAGCAGCAGCGCACGGCTCGCGGCCGCGGGCAGCACGGACGCGTCGATGAGCGACGCGGAGTCCCATCCGGCCGCGGGAAGCGCCCATGCGAGCGCGGAGACCAGCGTGCCGACGCCGGAGAGCGTATAGACGAGCGCCGGGCGGTGATCGCGGGCCACGTACACGGCGACCAGGACCGAGAGCGCCCAGGCGAGCCCCGCGACCACGAACGCGACCTCCTGGGAGGTGTGGGCGACGAAGAGGGAGAGCGAACTCGGCCGCTCCCAGTTGCCGAGGATCCCCGCGGTGCCCACGACGGCGAGCAGCGCCGCCGACAGGGGCCCGAAGCGACGCTGGCGAAGCGCGGCGCCGAGCACGAGCAGCGCGCCCCACACGCTCGTCGTCCAGAACGCGACGACGGTGCCGGGCGGCGAATCGGAGTACCTGCTCAGCGCGACGAGCGCCGGCGCGAGCGTCCCGCCGAGCGCCCCCGCACCGAGAAGCGCTATGGCCCGCGCCCGACCGAGTGACGCGAGCACGCCGCGCCCGGGGAGCCCGCCCATCAGGAAGAGGAGGACCGCCGTGAACACGGCGGTCGCGAGCACGAGCGCGGGGTCCTCGACGAACGGAGTGACGGCCGTCTCGAACACGAAGGTGGCCGCGGCGGCCAGCGCGAGAAGGACCCAGGCGACGGCGAGCACCACGGTCGAGGGTCGGGGGAGCCGGGTGCGTGCGGATGCGGCAGCAGGGTCAGCCACCGCGGACGTAGGGGAAGGGCCGGGCACTGCCCGGCCCTTCCCTCGAGTCCACATCGCGCGAACCCGATCTGGTGCTGTTGCGATTACTTGTTGTGGCATTCCTGGCAGACACCACGGTTGTCGAGACGCAGCAGCGCGTTGCTCTGCGTGGGATCGACGCCACCGTTACCGGAGTCGGGCTCAGGATCGGTGCTGTTCCACACGTTGGCGTAGCCCTCCATCGTGACTGCGGAGCCGTGCGCAACGTGGCAGGTCAGGCAGTCGACCCAGGAATCCGAGCCGACCACGCCACCATCGGTCGCCAGCGGCACACCGGGGTTACCGATGAGCGGACGCGGCCCGAGGTAGTTGGACATGGGGACGTTCACCGGGTGACGGTGACGGGTCACCATGCCGAAGCCATCTGCGGCGTCGTAGGCGCCGGCGGGATCGATGGTCCTGACCTTGTAGCCGTCAGCGTCGTACACGCCGACGTTGGTGGTGCCGGACTCGACCACGTACTGCGTGTGGCACGCCGCACACCAGTTGCTGATGCCCTTGTTGGCATCGCCGCCGGGCGCCTTGGCGTACTGCGGGGTGGTGTAGTTCGGCTCGTAGTCGTTCATCTGCGCCGCGCCGGGCTCGTGGAGGAGCCAGCCGCCGGCCGGATAGTTGGTCTCGTTCGAGATCACGTACGGGGTGGGAGTGAACTCACCCGGCACGAGCTCGTCGTAACCGCCGACCCGCACGCCGTTCACGACATCCTTGAGGATGCGGTAGTTGGAGCTACCGTGCACGTCGTGGCAGGAGGTGCAGCTCATCGGGATGGCGGGACCCGCACCCGTGCTGAACGGGAAGGGACCGCCGTCGGGGCCACCGCCCCACGCCGGCCAGGAGCCTGCGACCGAGTGCTTGCTGTCGCCGACGCCGTGCTCGTTGTTCAGGTCGAAAAGACCCGAGTTCAACGGAGCACCGAGGTCGCCCCACTCGTCACTCTCGTAGACACCGTCGACCACGTTGGTGGCCGCACCGGCGGCAGCGGAGCCGTGGCAGGTCAGGCAGAACTCGTAGACCTCGTCGGCGGTGGAGATGAGCAGGGCGCTGCGCTGCTCGTTCGCGCTGTTCGTCCACGTGATGGGACTCGCAGCAGTGTGGGCCCGGTGGCAACCGGCGCATGCGTCGGTGTCCATCGAGTAGCCACCGTGGATCGCGAAGTTAGCGAGCGCGATGCCGGGGGTGAGCATGACCGCCGCCACAACGGCGATCGCGAATGCGATTGACAGCTTCCGCATACCTATCACCCCTCTCTCATTCCGGCCGACTCTTCCATGTTCCGCTGACGGCGGGCGATCACCGCGAGCAGGCCACCGGCGAAGATCGTCGGCACGAGCGCTGCCTTGGCGAACGGGCTGTTCAGCAGGTTCGACACCATCGGCGTGATGTGATCCTCGACGAACGGATCAGCCTTGGGCTGTACGAGCAGGGCGGTCTTGCTTGCCCAGACCATACTACCATCGCCGTGTGCCGACAGGTAGCCGTTGGCGGGGTTGCTCACCCACGCGACGACCGCGTCGCGCGTGTCCCACTTCATGGCCTTGGCCGGGCAGGTGTAGACGCAGCTCGGCTCGTGGTCCATCTCGGGGATCGCGGGGCTACCCGGCAGCCGCTGGCCGTTGGTGGGCAGCGGGTTGCCGTAGGCGACGCCGCGCTGCGTGGTGGCAGCGGCGATGTCGGCATCGGAACCGGCGCGGCCCCAGCACAGGGTGCACTTCCACGACTTCGAGGCGGCGAACAGGTCGCTACCTTCGCCGACCTTGGGATAGCCGGAGCGCTTGCAGTCCACCACGCACTGACGGTTGCACTGGCTCGGGTTGCACTTGTCGGGATCGATCGACACCGCGCCGTTGGCCTGCTTGGTCAGCGCCTTGAACGGGCACCGGCGGACGCAGGGCGGATCGGGACAGTGCCAGCAGCTGAAGCGGACGAACGGACCCATGTCCACGCGCTTCTGGGACTTGATCATGACTCGCGTCCCCGGATCGACCTTGTGGACGCCGTCGCTGAGCGCCTTCATCTGCCAGGTACGCTTGCAGCTGATGACGCAACCGCTGCATCGGACACACCTGTCGACATCCTGGAATACTGCCATCCTAGTCATCGTTCACCACCTCCTTATGCCTTCTCGATCCTGCAGGTGCAGGCCTTGTACTCGGGGATTCGGGTGTTCGCATCGAACGCGTCGATGCACAGGTCGTTCGCCCGGCTACCGGTCGAGAGACCCTTGTCGCCCCAGTGCCACGGGATGGCGACCACGCCGCGACCGACCCGCTGGTTGCTGCTCGCACCCACGCCCACCCGGGCGATGAAGCCCTTCGCGAAGACCTCACCCTCGGTGCGGCCCTCCTGGTCGCTCGTGCTGTTGCTGCGAGCGGTGACGATGTTGACCATGTCGCCCGTCTTGATCTGGTACGTCGCCGCGTCTGCGGAGTTGATCTCGATCCACGGAGTGGGCTCGATCTCGACGTTCCATGGGTTGTTGCGGGTGATCGGTCCGCCCTGGAAGTGCTCGACGCACCGGATCGTGGTCAGCACGAGCGGGAACTGGGTCGGATCGGCGGTCGGTCCGGGGTAGCTCGCATCGGACGTCGCGATCGTGGTGCCGCTGTAGCCGCCGTTGTCCGAGTTGCCGCTGTGGATGAGGTCCCACTTGGCGACGCCACGCGTGTTGCGGCCCCAGAGCGCCGCAAGATCCTCGCGCGGAGTCTCATAGGGCTCGGTGTGGCCAGGGAAGCGGCCGGAGTAGCTGAGCCCGGGTGAGACGTAGTGCGGGCTTGCGGGGTTCGAGGTCGCCGGCAGGACCACGTCGGGACGGTCGGCGAGACCGTGCACGAAGCGCCACCAGCGGGAGTAGTGGATCGTGGCCGGCTGGGCGGGCACGAAGAGGCGTGCCACCGAGTCGGGGGTCATGTAGTAGTCGACCACGTCGCCCGGGATGTCCAGGTTGTTGTAGAGGACACGACGGTTGACGAGCCACGAGTAGCCCCACGCCGGGTAGGCGTACGTCTGGTTCGGGTCCGCGTTGTTGCGGCTCTTGGCCCGGTTGTCGACCGCCCAGTTGCCCTGACCGACATGCACGTTGGTGCTGCGGGTGGAGTCCCACGCGCCGGTGTAGAGCCACATGGTGCCGCCCGTGTAGACGGGGCGGGTGCACTGGATGTAGAGCGACTCGGCGACGAGCTCGGAACCGTAGACGGTCGCGGACTCGGGTGCCGTCTTGTTGGCATACCACATCTCGGTGGTATCGGAACGGTCCTCGAAGGCCACGGCATCGGCCGGGCTCCAGCCGTGCTGGTCCTTGTAGAGCTTGTTGTAGACCGCGGTGTCGGCCGGGTTGTTGGAGACGCCCCAGTTGAGCGGAGCGCTGTTCCACACCGCACGGATGTGGCTGAACGCGTCGGCCTTGTCGAACGCGTACGCGAGCCTCAGCAGAAGCTCGAGGTCGGCCTTCGAGTTGCCCACCGGGGCGATGGCCCGCTCGCGCCACTGGAGCACGCGACCGGAGTTGGCGGTCGAGCCTGCTTCCTCGACGTGGGAACACGCCGGGAGGAGGTAGGTGACGCCGTCGCTCTTGCGCTTGGCCGCCGAGGTCTCGGTGTCGAACATGTCCACGACCACGAGGACGTCGAGCTCCTCGAGGCCGTCGCGGACGTACTTCTGGTTGGGCTCGGTGACCGCGGGGTTCTGTCCCCACACGACGCATCCCTTGATCTGGCCGGCGGCCATCTTGCGGAACATCGTGATGTGGTCGTCACCGTTGGTCTTGGGCCACAGGTTGTAGATCGCGTCGACCGCGGCGCGCTTGGCGGCCTTGGCTGCGGCGTCGTTGAACGGCATCGCGTCGATGACGTCGAAGTCGCCGAACCACTTGAGGGTCATGTTGTAGAACCCGCGACCCTGCAGGCCGTGGGTGGCGTTGTCCAGCGCCCCGGCCTCGGTCCTGGTGCGATAGGCATCCTCGTACGAGTCGTTCATGACCTGACGGCCGTTGGCGCCCCGGACGGGGAGACCCCAGAGGCGGTCCATGTACTTGCCGAACGCGTTCGCGTCGTTCATCGCGGGGGTGGCGTGCCCGTAGGCCATGAGGCCGGGGTTGCCGGAGTAACCCGGGATGAGGTGCTGCAGCACACCCATGTCGGTCGAACCCTGCACGTTGTGGATGCCGCGCAGCGCGTTGATCGCGCCACCGGCGCGACCGACGTTGCCGGTCAGCGCCATGAGCGTGGCGAACGCTTTGACGTTCTGCGAGCCGTGGGTGTGCTGGGTGAGGCCCATCGCGTAGAGCATCTGGGTCGCACGGTAGTTCGCCTTGTCACGCGGGTCCTGCTGGCGGTCGGACGCGCCGACGACCGGCTGACCGGTGAGGTACGAGCTCATCGCGCGGCTGTTGTCCACGTACGCCTGGGCCACGAAGAGGAGCTCCTCCTCGGTGCAGCCGCAGATGTTCGCGACGACGCTCGGGGTGTAGGCCGCGACGTGCGCCTTCAGCGCGCTGTACGCGGTACCGGCGTCACGGCAGTCGCCCGCCTTGACCGGCAGGAACTCGACGGCGGTGGCGTCCGGGTCGCCCGGATCGGCCTTGTAGTCGAAGCGCTCGTAGTCGGTGCCGGCCGAGTTCACCACGAACCGGGCGTCGGTGTACTTCGAGCCGCCCGGCACGAACCTGAGCGTGCTCGGCGTGGTCTCGTCACCGATGTTGAAGAACTGGTTGCGAGTCGTGTCGGTGTCGCTGCTCTGAGTCTCGTTGAGGAACTCGAAGAACAGGTCGCGGACCGGCTGCGGCACGCTGCCCGAGAGACCCTCCATGCGACGGATGACCTCGCGGACGAGGCCCATCACGAAGGCGATGTCGGTTCCCGGACGGATGCGGATGAAACGGCCGCCCTTCTGCTCGGCAAGGACCGCGGTGCGGGTCTTGCGAGGATCGATGACGATCATCTTGGCAGCGGGGCGCTCGTCATGCGCGCGGAGGATGTGGGCGATGCTCGCCGGATGGTTCTCGACGGCGTTGGAGCCCATGAACACGAACAGCGTCGAGTTCGCCATGTCGGCCCAGTTGTTCGTCATGGCGCCTCGTCCGAATGCGGCGGCCAGACCGGCCACCGTGGACGAGTGTCATATACGTGCCTGGTGCTCGATGTTGCTCGTGCCGAAGTTCGCGATCACCTTGCGGTAGAGGTTGTTCTGCTCGTTGTTGAGGTGCGACGAGCCGAAGAACGCAACCGACTTGGAGTTGTGGCCGTTGGCCGGGGTGACGTCACCGCGAGCGTCCTTCATCGCGAGGGCGATCTCGTCCATCGCGGTGGCCAGCGGGATCTTGTCCCAGTCGTCGTTGCCGGTGCGCTTGTACGCCACGCCGTCCGTGAAAGACGGGTCGTAGGCGAACTTCGGGTTGGCCGGGTGCGGACCCGGGTAGGCGCCGAGGCGCCGCGAGTTCGTCACCAGCTGGAACGTGCCTGCGCCCTTGGCGCACAGGCCGCCTGCGTTCCACGGAGCCATGTGGTCGCCGTAGACATCGAGCACGTTACCGTCGGCGTCGATGTCGACGAGCTGGCCACAGCTCGCGGAGCAGTACGGACAGGTGGTGTGGTAAGTGTGGTCCACTTCAGCTGCGTTAGCGCTCGAAGGCGCGGCGGCGAACTCGAGACCCGCTGCTCCTACCGCAGCGGTTGCCGCGCCTGCCTTCAAGAACTGACGACGAGTCAGCTGCAGACCCTTACCTCCATCCTGGTCCTTATCAAGTTTACCCATGCTTCTTCCCTCTCTTAGGTTCCGCGGTCCTCGAAGGATTTCGAGACCTCGCGAATACGGAGCGTGACCCGGGGCGGATCACCGAACACGTCGTGGCTTCGACCTCCCTTCCCGTGCAGACAGAGGGGGTGAGAAAAGGAAAAGACCGACGACAGACAGAGCGCGGACGCCCTGAAAGCGGTCGGTCTTCATCTGTCTCGCCTCCCTTACCCCGTACACCGATGGGACGGACCCCATTGCCGGGAGGTCCGCCACAGCACCAGTCTCCTTTCCAAGGTCCGGAAGGACGGGAGGCGCCAGGGTTTCCCCGGACACCCTATCGGCCGCGGCGCCATGGCTTTCGCGGTAGGCGTCCGGGGCTCGGAGACGATGTTCCATTTTCACGGTCCGCGGGACGTTGCCGGTCGATCCCGGGACCCTGTAACAATTGTTACAATACGCTCACTCGCAAGATTATCCCGACCGCCCGACCCTGTCAACACTCAGCGGACAGGCGGTCGAGACCTTGTCATCCTTCATTCCCCACACTCCGGCGGCCTACTCCCGGCCACCCTGCTCGGCGTCGCTCAGGTACTGCTCGATGAAGAGCCGCGCGTCATAGGCGTCCACGCCCAGCGCGCGCGCCGCGACGGCCAGCGCGGCGTCCTCGGTGCAGAGCCGCTTGGTGGTCCGGGCGAGCACGAGCATCAGTGCCTCGTCCCGGGTCACCCCGACCCGCTTCATCAGGTCGCGCACGTCGGACTCGGAGTGCTTGACCAGCGTGATCATCTCGTCGAGACGCACCCCGTCGAGCTCACGGCCGGCGTAGGTCGCGGCATGCTCCTCGGGAGCGATCCAGCGCCAGCGCTTGCGCGACGCGGCCTCGGCGAGCAGTCCGGCCTCCGCCATCGCCACCAGGAAGTCCTCGGTCACCGCGAACTTCCGGCGGCGCAGGAGGAGCAGGAGGGGCAGCAGAAGGAGCGGGCTCAGGCAGAGCGCCCACTGGGAGGGCGTCTCGGGCAGCGCGTCGGGCACGAGCGGCACCGGCTCGGGCCAGCCCCACACCTGCACCTGATGGTTGAGGCGGTCGGTCACGAAGATCCGCGTGCGGCGGTCGATCGCGAGGTCGTTCGCGTAGCGGAACTGCCCGGGGCCGATCCCGCTCTGGCCGAACCCGGTGATCCGCTCACCGCCTGACTGGTAGATGTCGACCTGGTGCGCGAGCGCGTCGGCGATGTAGATGCGGTCCTCGGCGTCGATGTCCATGCCGCGCGGGATACCGGAGGTCCGCATGATGCGGTCGAACTGCCCGTTCAGGTCGAAGACCTGGACGCGGCGGTTGTTGCTGTCGGATACGTAGATCTCGTCACCCATGACGAGCACGTCGTTGGGGAAGTAGAAGCGCCCGGGGAGTTGCGAGATCTCGTCGGCCTGTGCGAACGCGCCGAACCGCCGGAGCTCCTGACCGTTCTCGTCGAAGACGATGACCTGGTGGAGCTCCACGCGACCGACATCGGTGACGTAGAGGTTGTCGTTCTCATCGAACCCGAGGCCGAGAGGGCCCCACAGGCGCGCCTCCTCAGGATCGGCGGGGACGACCTTGCGCAAGAAATCGCCATCGAGCGTGAACACGTAGATCGCGCGGTGGCGGCGGTCGGTGACGAAGAGCTCGTCTTTGCTGTTGATCGCGAGGAAGACCGGGGTGCCGAGCTCCGTGTTCTCGCCGTCGGCGATCTCGTTGAAGGTGAACAGGTAGTCGCCGTCCACCGTGTAGACACGCACGACGCGCGACGCGGAGTCGGTGACGTAGACCCGGTCGTCACGGCTGACCTCGACGCCGATCGGCGCGGTGAGCGCGTTCTCTCCGGCGGGACCCGAGATCGAGTAGAGATAGCGCGGCGGATCGACCTGCTCGTCGAAGGTCCGCCCGAGGCCGGGGATCGGCAGGGTGCGGTTCACCGAGAAGTAGTAGATGGAGTAGAGCACGAGCGCGAGGAGCGCCAGCAGAAGCGCGAGGGCGACCCACTTCTTCCACGCGGCACGGCCGGCGTCCGCGCGGCCGAACGAGGCCCGTTCCGGTTGCGTCTGATGATCCATCGACACTCCTCGTCAGTCTCTCAGGCGTTCGACGGCCGCCGAGGCGGTCTCGTCGTTCGGGTCGATCTCGAGCACCTTGCGCCACGTCACGAGCGCGGACTCCGGGTTCCCGAGCTCCTCGTGCAGCTCGGCGGCGATGCGACCCGCCTCCGCGAGGCCCCGGTCGAGGGCGAACGCGATGCGAGCCTCGGCAAGGGCGCCTTCCGGGTCGGCGGGGCGCAGCGAGCGGGCGCGCTCCAGGCGCTCGGTCGCGCTTCCCTCGGCGGCGATCTTCGCGAGCTCGTCGCGGGGCTCGTCGCGGCCGGGTGGCGCGTGGTCCGCCGAGGTGCGGAAGTGCTCGGCGGCGCCGGCGATGTCGCCCTCCTCGAGCAAGAGCAGGCCGAAGTCGTAGTTCGCCTCGGGCATGATCGGGTCGAACATGATGGCGTTCTGCAGGTAGAGGCGCTGATTGGAGTCCGAGCCGAGGCGCCCGTAGGCGACCGAGAGCGCGTAGTGCGTGTCCGAGGCGCTCCGGCGGATCCGCAGCGCCTCGCGCAGATAGGCGACGGCGTCCTCGTAGCGGCCGAGCTCGATGTAGGTCACGCCGAGCTGGTAGTAGGCGACCTCGAGGCGGGTGTCGAGCATCGCGTACTCGCTGCCCCCGAGCTGGTCGATGACGGTGAGCCAGTACTCCTCGGCGGTCTCCCACTCGCCCTGGTACATCGCGACCAGCGCGAGGCCGGAGAGCGCGCTCGGATGGTCGGGGTGGATCTCGAGCGCGGCGTTGAACTGCTCGACCGCCTCGCGCAGCCGGCCGGACGCCGCGAGGGCCTCGGCGAGCAGGAGACGGAGCTCCGCGTCGTCAGGGTTCTCGCGGACGGCCTCGATGAGGTTGTCGACCGCACGCGACGCCGGCTGCGCACGGCGTTCCTGCAGCTGGTAGGCGGTCACCGTGTAGGCGAGGTAGATGAGTGCGACGAGCAGCAGGGCGACGACGGACTTGAGCGCCACGTCGAGCCAGCGTATGTCGGATCCGAATCTCACGCGCGCCTCGTTTCTGTGCGGTCGAGGTGGTACGGGGGGTCAGAGCGCGGCTAGAACCGCATGTCGGTATGGCAGCGGCGACACAGCTGTGAACCGGGCCAGGGCGCGATCTGGATGTTGCGGAGATCGAGCGCGCCGTGGCAGTCATAACAGATACGCAAGTCGTGTGCCTGAGTCTCGAACTGGTGCACACCTACATCACGAACACGCGCGATCGTGAAGCCGACGTGGCAGTCGTCACAGATGTAGGGACGGCCCACGCGCTCTTCGACCTCGAAGTGCACGGCGTGGGTGACGAGCGCCATGTTCTGGATGTCGGTAGGCGGTTCGGTGCGCATCTCCTCGTGGCAGTCGACGCAGTTGGGCTGGAGGAGCTCGGTGCTCCGCAGGCCCTGGTGGTGGCACTCCTGGCACGACGCGCGGTCGGTGTGGCAGACCTTGCAGTCGTCGCTCGGGTAGCCGTTGGCCGCGTGCCGCGCGAGCCAGTCGGTCGGGTGCGGCATGGGCGTCTGATGGCACCGCTCGCACGACGCCGAGGTATGGCAGATCGAGCACGCCCCTTCCCCGCCGAGGAACCCGGCCCCGTGCTCCTGCATCCACTCGGGCGTCAAGTGGTCGTCGGGGACGATCTGCTCGCTCGTGGAGCCGTCGGCCAGCACCCGCTCTCCCCGGTGACACTCCGAGCACAGCGACGACGCGTGGCACATGGTGCACTCGATGATCTTCTCGTTGGCCGGCTCCGCGTGCTCCCGGGCGATGAACGCGGGCGTGTGGTCGGCCGGCATGAGCTCGAAGTCGGCGGTGTGGCAGGCGAGACACTCCTCGGTGGCCACCTCGCCCTGGGCGGCGTGCTGGAGGCTGTGGCAGCGGTAGCACGAGAGCATGTCGGGGATGACGGTCCCGTCGGGGCTGTGGGGGAACGACTCGTGGCACGCCTGGCACCGGTAGTCGCGCGCGATGTGGACGCCGTGCGTGAAGATGAGGCCGGGCTGCTCGCCCGCGTCGATGTCCGGGTGGCAGAAGACGCACTGTCCCATCGTCGCCTCGCCCGTGGGGTCGACGGTGACCGACGGCCGCGGCTCGGGCACGGGGATCGTGCGCAGGTAGACCGGGGGCACGGGCGCGGTGTCGAGCCCGAGCTCGCGGTGGCAGGAGTCGCAGTCGAGGCGCGCGTCGTGGCAGAGCATGCACTCGTTCGTGCCGCCCCGCTCCACAGCGAGCGCGTGGGGCTCCTCGGCCCAGGTCTCGACGTGGGTCGCGGGCCTGAGCTCGAAGGCGGGCGTGTGGCAGTCCTCGCACGTGCCGGTCGCCAAGATGCCCTGGGGGCCGTGCACGAGGCCGTGACAGGCGAAGCAGGTCTGCATCGGCGGGCTGTAGGTGTTGCCCGCCTCGTGGGCCGGGCGCACGTGGCACGACGTGCACGCGACCGTGAGGTGCGCCCCGTGGCTGAAGATGAGCCCGGGGGAGCGGGACTCGGCGATACGCGCGTGGCAGGCGGCGCAGTTCGACGCCCTGACCTCGGCGGTCAGGTCGATCTCACCCGTGGTCTCGCGGCCGATGCCGGAGAGCGGGCCCGCAAAGGCGAAGGCGGTCGCCAGGAGGACGACCGCCGCGCCTGCTATGAGAGCCTTGCGCGTGCGCTGCATGCCGTGAGCTTACCCCCGGCCTCTCAGTGCGCGCCACCAGCGGATCACCGGGTTGGCGCTCTGCACCTCGTACCGTCCGTGGATCAGCGAGGCGCTCTGCTCGATGAACGACTCGCCCGAGCCCCAGTGGCAGCCCTCGGTGCCGCAGGTGTCCACCGCGTTGACGGGGTAGACCATCGAATCGGGGTCGGCCACCGCCCTCACGTCGTGCGAACCGTGGCAGTCCCAGCACGACGGCGCGTCGGCGGCGCCGCGCTTGTAGGCCCGGCCGTGGTAGTAGTCGTCGTAGTTCTCCCACTCGGCCGCGTGGCACACGCCGCACATCTGCTCGGAGGCGAAGTGGAGTTGCCGACGGGCCGCCTCGGTGTCGAGCCTCGCGATGGAGTGGCCGCCGTGGCACGAACCGCAGGTGGCCGAGGAGTAGTCCCCCTCGGCGATGAGCTCGGCGTGGATCGAGCCGGCGTACTCCTCGGCGGAGGTCGAGTGCTCGTGGCAGGCGGCGCAGGCCAGTCCGGCGTTCACGCGCCAGACCGGCGTGGCGTCGGGGCGGTCGTGGTAGTTGAAGTCCACGTGGCACTCGACGCAGGTGTTGTCGCGGTGCGCGGTGCGGTCGAGCCCGGTCACGTGGAGCGAGCGGGTCGCCCCGCCGTCGGACTTGGCGAGGTTCGGGTCGCCGTGACAGGCGAGGCAGCCGTTCTCCACGTCGTAGGTGAACTCCTCGGCGGTGCGCCACTCGACGCCGACCGCCCGGTGGCACTCGTCGCAGTCGGTGCGCGTGTGGCACATCATGCAGCGGGTGCGCAGCTCGGTCAGCGAGGGCTCGACGTGCGGCGTCTCGGCCCAGTCGGGCGTGTGGCTCTCCGGCCGCATGCGTCCGGTATAGGCGCCGTGGCACTTCTCGCACTCGCCGGTCGCGATGGTGCCCATTGGCCCGTGGCGCAGGTCGTGACAGTTCCAGCAGTCCTTCATGGTGGGCTTCACCGTGCCGGCCGGGCTGTGCGGGAAGACCGTGTGGCAGCTGCTGCACGCGTAGAGCATGTGCGACGCGTGACGGAAGATGACCCGCGGGTCCTTTCCGTCCGCGATGGTGCCGTGACAGACCTTGCAGGTGCTGCCGTAGACCGGCGCACCCGTGTCGACCTCGACCGTGCCCCCCTGGGCGAACGCGGGTGCGGCGAACGCGAGCATCACGATGCACGCGAGCGCTGCCGCCACGATCGCCGAGACGTGGATGCCGGTCCGCGCCTCGATCCTTAGGATCATCGTCCCCTACCCTTCCTGTCAGCTGAACGGGCGTCCCCTCGCCCGGACCTACCTTCCGAAGATCCCGGCGATCGCCGAACGCACCCGCTGGAACAGGGAGTAGAGCGGGTTCGCCTCGAGCACGTCGCGCTGCCCGTGGATCAGCTCCGCGTAGGCGACGTAGTCCACGTTGGGATCGGTGTGGCACCCGGGAGCGGTGCACGTCTCGGTGAGCCTCGTCTCATGGACCATCGAGTCACGGTCCGAGGACGGGCGGATGTCGTGCCAGCCGTGGCAGTCCCAGCACGCCGGGGCGTCTTCGGCGCCCCGCTTGTAGGCGCGGCCATGGTAGTAGTCGTTGTAGCTCTCCCAGTAGTCCTCGTGGCAGCGGCCGCAGACCTCCCAGCCGTTCGCGTGAAGCGCGGCGCGGCCCTCATCGTCGATCTCGACGATGTCGTGCGCGCCGTGACAGCTGCTGCAGATCGGCTTCTCCGCCGCGTCCGGACCCGGCACGCCGTTGCCGTTCCCGTTGACCTCGATGCGGTGGACCCCCTGTCCGACCTCGAAGTTCTGGTCCTGGTGACAGTTCTTGCAGGCCGACCCGGCCTCGCGGCGCCAGTCCTGGGACGCCGTGGTGTGCGGCGCGGTGAAGGCGAAGTCGATGTGGCACCCGGCGCACTGCACGGCGGCGTGCGGACCGGCCTCGAGCTCGGCCGCGTCGACGTAGTAGCTCACGAGACGGTCCTCCCGCAGGCGGATGAGGTTCTCATCGCCGTGGCAGACGAGACAGCCGGCCTTGGCCGCCGTGGGCAGCGTGAAGTCGACGTCGTAGCCGTCGAACTCGATGGTGTGGGTCCCGACCGTGCTCTCTTGCGCGTATGCCAGTGCGGGAAGCGCGATCAGGACGGCGAGGACCGTCAGCGTGATCGTCAGTGTCCGGTGCGCTGGTGTCATTCTGCCTCTCCGGTCGAGGGGCTCAGTGCCGGGCTCCCGTGGGCCTCTCCGTGTCCGTGGGAGTCGTGGTGGTCGGCCCCGCCCAGTCCGAAGAAGCTCTGGAAGGCGGGGAAGTCCTCCGTCATCGACAGGTAGGCGTGCACCGTGGTGAGGATGATGAACAGCCAGTTGATGATGTAGTGGGCGGTACGCGCGTACCATCCGGCGAGGTCGGTCGAGCCCACGAGCGCTCCGAGCCACCAGCTCAGCAGGACCTCGCGCGGGCTGTAGCCGAAGATCATCGGCGTGGCCACGAGCGCGAAGCCCGTGTAGGCCTGCAGGATCATCAGCGGCACGAAGAGTGTGTAGGTGCCCTTCTGCATCACGTTGTACTTCCCGAGGTGTGGCTTGGAGGACTTCACGAAGATGTAGTACAGCACTACTTTCGGCGCGGTCACTATGTCTTCCTTCGTGATCGCGAACTCTTTGTAGTCACGCTGCCGCGAGAAGAAGGCGTACCACAAGCGCCACACGAGGTTGATCGTGACGATGATCATGAAGACGTAGTGCACGTAGCGCATCGGGGTACGGCCACCGTCGAAGAACGGGAACCGGATGTACATCCCCGAGATGCCGAGCGCGAACATCGAGAAGACGTGCTGGAAGTGGAGGAACTTCGGGAGGAACGGGACGGGCGGTCCCTCGTGGTGGGGCCACTGCTTACCGATGAAACGCTTCTTGACGCGTCCGGTGAGCACGTTGCCGATGAAGTGGCCGGACAGGCCGAGCACCACGACCACGTACAGGCTCGTGAAGACGACGTCCAGCCATACGTTGAACCCGGTCAGACTGATCTCCGACACCCCCTACTCCCTGTCACGCGCATCGCACGCTGCGACGACGCGAAACCTCGAGAACCCGTCCCGCCCTGTCGCGTCGATCCGCTCGCGCGGCAGAACCGCCGCGCTATGCCGGACGCGAGCGGTCGTGGGTGAGTTCGTAACAGCAGTTACATTTGACCATAGCCCCCCGTGAGAGGCAAGCGGGAACCGCCCTCGGCGGCCGTCAGACGTCCTCGAACGAAGCGGACGCCGTGGGCTCGAGATCCGCCCTGCCGAGGAGCTCCAGCGCCCGGTCCACCTCGGCGGGCTCAAGGCGCAACGCGATCCCGCAGAGCCCCGTCCCGAGGGTCTTGGGGGCCGGCACGGGGACGACGTCGATCCCGAGGTCTTTCAGGAGCTGTTCCGCCGAGAGCGCCCGGTGGGTCGACCCGAACCCGAGCACGGTGAACAGGCGCGGCTCGCGCACGGTCACGATGCCAGCTCCCGGAGTGCCGAAAGCACGGTGTCGACCTGCTCTGCGGTGTTGCCCCACCCCACGCCGAAACGCACCGCGCCGCACTCAAGCGTTCCCACGGTCTCGTGCGCCCAGGGGGTGCAGTGCAGCCCGGCCCGTGCCGCGATGCCGTATGCGCGGTCGAGCTCGTAGGCGATCCTGTCGGAGTCGAGGGTGTCGTGCACGACGGTGACGATCGGCACCCTCGGCACGCCCGGAGGCGGGCCGAGCACTCGGAAGCCCTCGATCGCGAGCACCCCCTCGTGCAGGCGACGGACGAGCTCGGCCTCGGCGGCACGGAGCGTGGCGCCCTCGGCCTTAAGGAGGGCCGCGGCGGCGCCGAGTCCGACGATCCCGGGCGTGTTGGCGGTACCGGCCTCGTAGCGGTCGGGACGCTCGGCAGGCATCTCGAGCGAGTCGGAGGCTCCTCCGCCGGTGCCGCCCTCGATCTGCACCTCGAGCTCGAGGCCCGGGACGAGGTAGAGCAGCCCGATCCCCTGCGGGCCGAGCATGCCCTTATGGCCCGAGGTCGCGTAGGCGTCGGGGGCGAGCGAGGCGAGGTCGACGTCGAGGTGCCCGGCGCCCTGGGCGCCGTCCACGAGCATGAGCGCGCCGTGCTCGTGCGCGATGTCGGCCAGGTCGCCGATGAGCTGGACCGTGCCGGTCAGGTTCGAGGCGTGCTGGCAGACGACCGCGCGGGTGGGCGCGGCGCCGACCTCGCGCTCGACGTCGGCCGGGTCGACGAGCCCGGTGGGATCCGCCTTCACCACCACGACCTCCACGCCGGCGCGGGCGAGGTGCGCGAGGGGACGTGCGACGGCGTTGTGCTCCATGGAGCCGACCACCACCCGGTCGCCCGGTCGCAACGAGCCCTTGAGCATGAGGTTGCACGCGGCCGTGCAGCCGGACTGGAAGAGCAGGTCGCGGGTGTCTGGCACGCCGAGGAGCGTCGCACAGGCGCGACGGGCCTCGAGGATCGCGCGCGACGAGGCGAGCGCCAGCGCGTAGGCCCCGCGCCCCGGGTTGCCGCCGAGTTCGGTGAGCGCGCGCACCACCGCGTCGACGACGGGCCCCGGCTTGGGCCACGAGCTCGCGCCATGGTCGAAGTAGGCCACCGGCGGGCGGGTCTCCTCGGCGGGCGACACCGCTAGTGGCCCCCGCCCGCGATCATCTCGACGGCGTGCGTGAGCTGGTCGGCGATGAAGGAGAACGACTCGCGGGCGGCCTTCTCGCTGCCGGGAAGGTTGACGATGAGCGTGGTGCCGCGCAGGCCGGCGGTCCCGCGGGAGAGCATGGCGCGCGGGGTGACCTTGAGGCTCTCGGCCCGGATGTGCTCGGCGATGCCGGGAGCGCGCCGGTCCGAGACCCGGTCGGTGACCTCGGGCGTGATGTCGCGCCGGCTGAAACCGGTGCCACCGCAGGTCAGAACCACGTCGGCCTCGTCGAGGTCGGCCATCTGGATGAGCGAGTCGGCGATGCACTCGTCCTCGTCAGGGCAGACGTGGTAGGCGATGACGAGCCACCCGCGCTCCTCCACGAGCTCGATGAGCGCCTGGCCGGCGGTGTCCTCGGCGCCACCCGCGGCGCGGGTGTCCGAGCAGGTCAGGATCCCGACCCTCAAGTCGCGTCCCACGTCACTCCTTCCGGTCGCACGTCCCGTCGCCGAGGGCGAGGACCGTGATGGCGTCGCCGGCGCGGACGTCTCCGGGCTCGCGCACGACCGCGAAGATGCCCTCGCGGGGCATGACGCAGTCGCCGGCCTGGTAGTAGATGGCGCACTTAGTATGGCAGACCTTCCCGATCTGGCTCACCTCGAGCACCGCCTCCTCGCCGACGCGGAACGTGGTGCCGATCGGCATCGCGAGGAGGTCGATCCCCTCGGTGGTGATGTTCTCGGCGAAGTCGCCTGCGGCGACGTCGAGTCCCTTGGCGACCATCGAGTCGATCGACTCTTGCGCGAGCAGGCTCACCTGCCGGTGCCAGTCGCCGGCGTGCGCGTCACCCGCGAAGCCGCGGTCGAACACGAGGGTGCCCTCCTCACCGCGGGTCTTGCGCACCGTCTTCTTCTCGGAAAGGTTCACCGACACGACCTTCCCGGGACCGGGGAGCGCAGGGGTGGCGGTCTCGTTCTCGTTCATCGTTCCTCCTCGCGGGTCCAGCGGCCGGATGCGCCGCCCTCCTTCTCGAGCAGCATGACCTCGCCGAGGACCATGCCCCGGTCGACGGCCTTACACATGTCGTAGAGCGTCAGCCCGGCCACCGCGGCGGCCGTGAGCGCCTCCATCTCGACGCCGGTCGGCCCGGTGGTCTCGCAGACCGCGACGATCCGGACCGCGGCGAGGCCGTCGCCGGTCGGATCGGGCTCCTCGGCGGTGAGGTCGACCGAAGCGTGCGTGAGCGCGATCGGGTGACACATCGGGACGAGGTCCGCGGTGCGCTTCGAGGCCATGATGCCGGCGATGCGCGCGGTGGCGAATACGTCTCCTTTGGGCGCGCGGCCCTCGACGATCATCGCGAGCGTCTCGGGACGCATCGTGATGCGAGCGGAGGCCACGGCGCGCCGGTGCGTGTCGGGCTTGGCGCCCACGTCGACCATGCGGGCCTCGCCACGCTCGTCGAGGTGCGTGAGCCGCCCGTGGGGGCCGGCGGCACCGGCCGCGGCGGGCGGCACGGCGGGAGGTTCGGTGGCGCTCATCGGGCGGTCACCCTCCGATCTGGGACATGCCGCGCGCGGTGCCGACCCGGGAGCTGTGGCTCTCGGGCTTGGTCGCGAGCGCGGTGCGGATGAGGTCACGGACATCGGCGTCGGTGCCGCCTCGCAGCACCGAGCGCACGTCGATCTCCTCGTCGGAGAAGAGGCAGGCGCGCAGCCGGCCGTCGGCGGTGAGGCGCAGGCGGTTGCACTCGCCGCAGAAGTGGTGCGAGAGCGGCGTGATGACGCCCACGGTCCCCGGGGCGCCCGCATAGCGGTAGTAGCGCGCCGGCCCCCAACCGCCCGGGGCGTCGCCGCGCCGGACGGGCTCGAGCGCGCCGAGGCCGGCCGCGGTCCCCTCGGCGGTGAGGCGCTCGAGGATCTCCTCGGCGGAGACGTGGTCGGCGCGCGTCCAGCCCTCTCCGGCCGGCTCGCACTCCCCGCCCTCGGACGCGCCGCCCACCGGCATGTACTCGATGAAGCGCACGTGCACCGGGCGGTCGAGCGTGAGCCGCGCGAAGGCGAGCAGGTCCTGGTCGAGGCCGCGGACCACGACCGCGTTCACCTTGACGGGGCCCATGCCTGCCGCGAACGCGGCGTCGAGGCCCGCCAGCGCGTCGGCGAGCTTGCCGCCGCGCGTGACGCGCTCGAAGACCGCGGGGTCGAGCGAGTCGAGCGAGATGTTGACGCGCGTGAGGCCCGCCTCGACGAGCGGGGCGGCGTAGCGCGCGAGCAGCGTGCCGTTGGTGGTCAGCGCGATCGCCTCGAGCCCGGTGAGCGCGCGGAGCCGCCGGACGTGGCCGACGACCCCCTTGCGCACGAGCGGCTCGCCGCCGGTCAGGCGGATCTTGGAGATGCCCTCCCCGACCGCGATCGCCGCGAACCGCTCGATCTCCTCGAGCGAGAGGATCTCGTCGTGGTCCTTCCACGCGACGCCCGCCGCGGGCATGCAGTAGACGCACCGCAGGTTGCACCGGTCGGTGAGCGAGATGCGCAGGTAGTCGATGCGCCTGCCGAACGCGTCGATCGCCACTACGCCCCGCCCCCCGTCGCCGTCGGGCCCGTGCCGGTCCGCCGCGACCGCGCCTCGGCCCCGCCGAGGAACCGCTCCTCGATGAGGTCCGCGACGCCCGCCGCGTCGTCGAGCGCGAAGACCGGCGCCGGAGAGCCCGCGAGCGCCTCGACGTCGGTGACGAGGGCGAAGAGCTCCTCGGCGGCGCAGATCGGTTCGGCCGAGCGCGCCGCGCGCACCACCTCGACGAGCACCGGGGCGGTGGCGCGGAACCCCTCGGTCAGCAGGAGGTCGAGTCCTTCGGCGGCGGCGAGCGACGCGAGGTCGGCCAGCGAGCGCTCGCCGTCCACCCGCCGGATCACGCCGAGGCGGTTCGGGGCGCTCACCATCGTCATGACCGCCCCGGCCCGCTCGTGGCGCCAGGTGTCCTTGCCGGGCACGTCGATGTCGGTCTCGTGCGCGTGATGCTTCGCGGTGCCGACCCGCCAGCCGCGGGAGGCGAGCTCGGCGATCACGCCCTCGAGCAGGGTCGTGCGGCCCGACTTACTCTTGCCCACCACGCTGACCACCGGAAGCGCCAGCCCGCTCATCTCAGAAACAGCCGAGGTCACAGTTGTGGACCTTGATCCCGATCGAGTCGGCCGCCGCGCCCGCCACCTTGTAGGGGACACCGCTGTCCTCGGCGAGCTTCCTCAGCACCGGACAGGTGATGCGGCCTTCGCGGGCCTTCTCCCGCACCGCCTCTGTCAGCTCGGGCGTGACCTGCTCGGCCCACCTGGGGTCGATCTGCTTGGGTGAACCGCTCACGGCGATCCCTCCTCCATGTCGAGTCGGACGACCTCGGCCGGGGTGCCGGCCGCGAAGAACCCTTCACCTTGCGGGAGCACGAGCAGGCAGTTGCCCTTGTGGGCGGCGGTCAGCAGCGCCGAGGACTGCGAGCCGGAGAGCGCGACCACGAGCCCGCCGTCCTCCCCGCGCTCGAGCCGGGCGCGCAGGTAGTAGCGGCGGTCCTGTTTCTTCTTGACGTCGTGCGCGAGCGTGGCGACCGAGCGCGGGCGGTCGAGCGCGGTGTGCCCCTGCATGTAGCGCAGTGCGGGACGCACGAACACCTCGAAGCCCACGTAGGTCGAGGTCGGGTTGCCCGGAAGGCCGAAGAAGGGCACCCCGTCGATGGAGCCGAGCGTCTGCGGGTTGCCCGGCCGCATCGCGACCTTGCAGAACTCCATCTCGCCGAGCTCCTCGAGCACGGGCTTGACGAAGTCGAAGTCGCCCACGCTCACCCCGCCGCTCGTCACGATGAAGTCGGCCTCGGCGGCGGCGCGGGCGAACGCCTCCCGGGTCGCGTCGGGGTCGTCGCGCACGATCGGGAAGCGCAGCGGCTCGCCGCCCGCGGCGAGGACCTGGGCGGCGATCGAATAGGAGTTCGAGTTGCGGATCTTGCCCGGGCCGGGCTGCTCGGCGACCTCGACGAGCTCGTCGCCGGTCGAGAGCACCGCCACACGGGGGCGGCGGTGGACCTCGACCGTCGCATGCCCCGCCGAGGCGGCCAGTCCCACCGCGGCCGGGCCGACGACCTCGCCCGCGAGCAGCACCGCGTCTCCCGCGGCGACCTCCTCGCCCCTCAGGCGGACGTTCTCGCCGGGCGCGACGGTGCGGCTCACGTGGACCGTGCCGCCCGTGGAGCCCGCGGCCTCGCCGGGGGTCGTGTACTCGACCATCACCACCGAGTCCGCCCCGGGAGGCATGGGCGCGCCCGTCATGATCCGCGCAGCCTGTCCGGGACCGACCTCGAGGTCGGAGTGGTCGCCGGCGGCGATGTGGGAGACGACGTCGAGCGTGACCGGCACGCCGTCGACTGCCGTGGCGAGATCGGCGGCGCGCACCGCGTAGCCGTCCATCGCCGAGTTGTCGAACGGCGCGATGTCGATGTCGGAGCGCACGTCGGCGGCGAGCACCCTGCCGAGGGCCTCCAGGATCGGCACGCGCTCGGTCGCGAGGACTCGGCAGCGCGCGAGCACGAGGTCGCGGGCCTGCTCCACGGTGAGCGTCATCGGGCATCCTCCTCGGCGGGGTTCGTGACGATGCGTTCGGGGTGCGTGTAGACGGTGATCTTGCCGCCGCGCGCATACCCTGCGAGCGTGATGCCGAGTTCGGCGGCGATCTCGGCGGCCAGGTCGGTGACCGCGGTGCGGGAGACGACCACCGGCACCCCGGCCTTGGCGGCCTTGACGGCCATCTCGTAGGAGATGCGGCCGGTGGAGAGCAGCACCGCGTCGCGCGCGGGGACGCGATCGAGCCACGCCCGGCCGAGGAGCTTGTCGAGCGCGTTGTGGCGCCCCACGTCCTCCCGCACGAGCAGCAGCTCGCCGCCGCGCGCCAGCCCGCACGCGTGCATGCCGCCGGTGTCCCGGTACGACGTGGCCGCGCGCGCCATCTGCCCCATGAGGTCGTAGAGGTCCTGGCTGTCGACCCGCAGCCCGCTCTCGACGCGGGCGAGCCCGCGGGCGTGCCCGACCGAGGAGAACGTCACGCCCTTGCCGCAGCCGCTCGTGACGTAGCGGGTCTTGTAGACCATGTCGTCGGGGACCGCCTCGGCGGTGTTCGCGTAGACGAGGCCGCGCTTGTGGTCGACGTCGATGGAGGCGAGCGCGTCGCGGTCGGCCATCAGCCCCTCGGCGACGAAGAAGCCCGCCGCCATCTCCTCGAGGTCGTCGGGCGTGGCCTGCACCGTCGCGACCTCGACGTCGTTCATGTAGAGCGTGATCGGGCGCTCGGAGGGCATGCCGCGGGGGCGGCGCGTTCCGACCTCGATCACCGAGACGACGACCCGCTCGGCGTCGCGCGCGTCACGCCGCTTCGGCGCCTGCTCGCGGGCGTCGGCGAGCTCCTCGGGCGTGTTCACGTTCAGGAAGCTCTTGAGCCCGGGGTCGACGCCACGCAGCGAGTCGACCGGGACCTCGACGACCGTGACCTCGCGAAAGACCGCGACGAGGCGGCGTCGGCCGCTCGCGAGCACCGTGCGGGCCACCGGCAGACACGCGCGGGAGTAGAGGGCGAGCAGCGGTTCGGGACCCTTGTCGGTCACCGGTACGACCACGTCGGCGCCGTCGCGGGCCTCCCACAGCGCACGGACGACCGCGGCCGAGACGTGCGGCATGTCGGCGGCCACGGCGAGCACCCACTCGTCGGGTGCCTCGGCGAGCGCGGTGACGAGCCCGCCGAGGGGGCCCTGATAGGGTATCTCGTCGGTGAGGACCCGCACGTCGGACGGCAGGCCCGCGTCGGCGAGCGCCTCGGGACGGTTCGTGACGACGATCGTGTGGGCGCAGACCTCGCCGACCGCGGCGGCGACACGGGCTACGAGCGCCTCGCCATCCACGGGCAGGAGCGTCTTGTCCACACCCATCCGCATGGAGCGGCCACCGGCCAGCACCGCGGCGGTACAGGGAAGGATGGCGGGTTCGGGGGTCACGGATCCAGTCGTCCTCTCGTCGCCGGCGCGCCGGCCGTCCCGGGCGGAGCGCACCACATTGTAACCATTGTTACATTCCCGTTGCCACCGGCCATCATCGGTCTCCTCGCACCCTGACCCGCACCGCCGAGGCCTTGAACACGACCTGCACGAACGAGCCCGCCTCGAGTCCCAGCTCGCGCACCGAGGCGCGCGAGACACGCGAGGCGAACGGACTGCCCGCGACGTCGATCGTCATGTGGTGCATGGCCCCCCACGACTGCACCTCGGTGACCGTGCCTGCGAAGCGGTTGCGCGCGGTCGACTGCGGGATCTCCGCGTCGCCCTCGAACAGGAGCACGTCCTCCGGACGCACGCCGAGGAGCACCGGGGTCCCGACCGCCTCCGAGCCGGCCGCGAAGACGACCGCCCCGCCGATGTCGACCCCCACGAGCCCCTCGGCCGAGGAGACGACCTCGCCCTCGAGCGGCTCCCCCGCGCCGAGGAAGGTCGCGGTCCAGGCGTCGGGCGGCAGCCCGGTGATCTCGTCGACCGGGCCGCTCGCGACCGCGACACCGTCGCGCAGGATCATCATGGTGTCGGCGACCGCCATCGCCTCGTTCTGGTCGTGCGTGACGTAGAGCGTGGTCATCGACTCCTCGCGGATGATCCGCGCGAAGTCCTGGGCGAGCCGGCCTTTGATGAGCGGGTCGAGCGAGGAGAGCGGCTCGTCGAGGAGGAGCACCCGCGGTCGCAGCACGAGCGCGCGAGCGAGCGCGACCCGTTGCGCCTCGCCGCCGGAGAGCGTGAGCGCCGAGCGGTCCTCCCATCCCGCGAGCCCCACCCGCTCGAGCGCCTCGGCGACCGCGCTCCGCCGTGCCCCGGAGAGCATGCGGCGGAGCCTCAGGCCGTAGGAGACGTTGTCGGCGACGGTGCCCTTGAACAGGTACGGACTCTGGAACGCGGCCGCCATCTGAAGGCGGGCCGCCTTGTCGCGATGCGTGACCTCGCGCCCGTCGAGCAGGACGGTGCCCTCGTCGGCCGGCTCGAGCAGGCCGAGGATCGCGAGCAGCGTCGACTTGCCGGCACCGGAGGGGCCGAGCAGCGCGAGCGTCTCGCCCGGCTCGATGCGCACCTCGGCCACGTCGACGACGGTACGCTTGCCGTAGGTCTTGCGGATCCCCGTCGCCTGCAGCGAGATGCCGGCGGGTGTGGTTCGCGTGGTCATCTCAGCTCCTCTCGAACCGCTCGTTCGAGTGCTGGTACCACGTGAGGAACCCGTTCATCGCGAACGTGATGGTCATGAGGATCAGTCCGAGCGCGAGCGCGAGGCCGAAGTCGCCCTTGCGCGACTCCTGCACGATCGCCGTGGTGAGCACGCGGGTCTGCCCCTCGATGTTGCCGCCGACCATCATGACGGCACCGACACCGCGCACCACGGCGCCGAACCCGCTCGCGACAGCCGCGAGCACGCCCAGGCGCGCCTCCCTCAGCGCGAGGAGGGCCTCTTGGACCCTCGATGCGCCGAGGGAGCGCGCCTGCAGCCGAAGCTTGTACGGCACCGACGCCACGGCTGCGGCGGTCAGGCCGGCGATGATGGGCGCGGAGATCAGGGTCTGCGCGATCGACATCGCGTCCTTCGTGTAGAGCAGGCCGAGGAAGCCGAGCGGACCCTGGCGAGAGAGGAACATCATCACGACGAGGCCGATGACCACCGGGGGCACGGCCATCGCGGTGTTCATGAGCGCGACGAGGAGCCTGCGTCCCCGGAACCGGGTCGCCCCCATGACGAAACCCATGGGAGCGCCGAGCACGACTCCGGCCGCCGTGGAGACGATGGCGACCTCGAACGTCACCGCGATGACGTTCCAGAGCTCCGTCGAGCCCTGGAAGAGCAACGTGACCGCTGTGACGACTGCTTCGGCGAACACCTGCATGGCGTGGGCCTACTCCGCGTCGGGGATGAAGAGGGGCTCGCCGTACGTGTCGACCCCGAAGCTTTCGATGATCGCCTGGCCGGCGGGCGAGACGATCCAGTCGGCGAAGGCCTGCGCGCCCTCGAGGTTGCCCGCGTCGGTCACGACGATCACGCCGTACGGGTTGAAGAGCGCCTCATCGCCCTCGACCGCGACCGTGAGGTCGAGGCGGTCCCGCATCGCCAGGTACGTGCCGCGGTCCGCCAGCGTGTACGCCCCGATCTCGGACGCCATGGTGAGCGCCTCGCCCATGCCCTGCCCGATCGAGAGGTACCACTCCCCGGCAGGCTCGATGCCCGCGAGCGACCAGAGCGAGCGCTCCGTGGTGTGGGTGCCGGAATCGTCGCCACGCGAGACGAACACGTGCGCACCGCCGGCGATCGCGGTCAGGGCCGCCGCCGCGTCACTCGTGCCGGCGATGCCGGCGGGGTCCGCCTCGGGGCCGACGATCACGAAGTCGTTGTACATGACGTCGCGGCGCTCGACGCCATAGCCCTCGGCGACGAACTCCTCCTCCTGCGACCTGGCGTGCACGAGCAGGACGTCGGCATCACCTGCTCGGCCGATCTCGAGCGCCTGGCCGGTCCCGACCGCGACCACGCTCAGGCGGTACCGCGGATAGGCGTCCTCGAAGGCCGGGACCAGCTCGGTGAACAGGCCCGAGTCCTCGGTCGAGGTGGTCGAGGCGATGATCACGTTCGTGACCTCGACCTCTTCGACGGGTTCGGGTGCGGACGGCTCCTCGGCGACCTCTTCGGCGCCGCACGCGGCGAGACCGGATACGAGTACGAGCGAGAGGAGCAGTGCGAGTGCCTGCCGCTTGAGCGCGGGCGAAGGACGAAGCTCGAGCATGTATGGGTCTCCTTTCCACCGGGAGGCGAGGAGGTTTCCCTTCCCCACCCTATCGGTCCGGGACCCGTGGCCCGCTCGGCTGGGCTGTAGGGCATCCGGACTCGGAGATATGTGGCCGCTGAAGCGACCGCACGAAGACGATACCGCATCCGTCCGCGACGCGACAACTCTCCCGACCGGAGGAGCGCGTTCGCGGGTACCCTACCGCTCCACCGCGGAACGCAGGTGGCCGAGGAACGCCTCGGCGGCGCGGGTGAGCGTCGTGCGCGGGGTGACGATGTAGAGCGGGCGCGAGACGGGAAAGCCCTTGGCCCTGACGGTGGCCACGGTGCCGAGCTCGAGCGCCTTCTCGGCGACCCATGAGCTCACCATGCCGAGCCCGAGTCCTCCCTCGACCGCGCTCACGATCGCCTCGCCGGTGCCGAGCTCGGTGACCACGTGGAGCTCGGCCACGTCCACACCCGCCGAGCGGAGGGCCCCCTCGGCGATCTGGCGCGTGCCCGAGCCCTCCTCGCGCATGACGAACGGCTCGGCGGTCACCTCCGCGATATCGACCCGCTCCGCAGTGGCGAACCGGTGGTCGGGCGGGCAGATGAGCACGATGTCGTCGGTGCCCATGGGTTCGAAGTCGGCACGCGCTCCCTTGACGACCGCGCCGGTCACGCCGAGGTCGGCCTCGCCCGCCACTACAGCGTCGACGACCTGCGCGGTGTCGGCGACCGCGATCGAGACCGCCACCTCGGGGTTGGCGCGCAGGAAGCGCCCGAGCAGGCGCGGCAGCACGTACTGTCCCGGGGTGGTGCTCGCGGCCAGGGTCAGCCGCCCGGTGACCTGCTCGCTCATGCGCGCGAGGTCCTCACGCGCCTGCTCGAGTTCGCCGAGGACCGCCCGCGCATGCGGCAACAGGGCGGTGCCCGATTCGGTGAGTTCGATCTTGCGGTATCCGCGGTCGAGCAGCGTCACGCCGAGGTCGGACTCGAGGGCCTGGACCTGCATCGTGACCGCGGGCTGCGAGATGCCCATCTGCCGGGCGGCCGCGGAGAACGAGCCGTGGTCGACCACCATCACGAACGCTCTGATCTGTGCGAGGTTCACCGCACGCCTCCCGTCGGTCCGGCGCCCGCGCGCCCGGTCGAGATGTAATGCTACCTGAACCGGTTCGCCCGTGGGACGTTTAGCGGGCCGATGGTGGTGGTACCATCCCCGGCATGGATGCATGTGAGAACCATTCTCATTTCGGCGAGGGCCGCGTCACCGCGCGCAGGCGCGCGATCGCACGCGCCGCCGACGCGATGCCCGGGGCGTTCACGGTGGACGAGCTCTCCTCGGCGGTGCGCGAGAGCGCGCCCGGCACCGGCACCGCGACCGTCTACCGGGCCGTCGCCGCGATGGAGGCCGCGGGCACGCTCGAGCGCGTGGGCGCGCGTGACGGGAGCGCGCTCTACGTCCGCTGCCACGCCGACGCCCACCACCACCACCTCGTGTGCACGGGGTGCGGCAGCGTCGCGCACGCAGAGTGTCCCCTCGGCGAGGAGTCGGTGCGCGCGCTGGCGGGAACCGGATTCACGGTGACCGGCCACGAGATCACGCTCTACGGGCTCTGCCCCGCATGCGCGACCGAACACCGGACGAACCCCCCGACCCTGGCCACCCGGAAGGACTGATCGCTGACATGTCACACATCCACATCCCCGACGGAGTACTCCCCTTCTGGCTCTGGGCGGCCGGATGGGCGATCGCGCTCGTGATGGTCGGTGTCGCCGGGCGCGTCGCCGGGCGCTCTGAGGCGCGGCGCAAGGTGCCGCTCGTGGGGGTCGTGGCGGCGCTCATGATCGTGAGCATGTCCTCGGAGATCGTCCCGATCGCCTACCACGTGAACCTCTCGGTGATCGGTGGCATCCTGCTCGGGCCCGCGCTCGCGGTGATCGCCGCGTTCATCGTCGAGGCCGTGCTCGCGATGCTCGGGCACGGCGGGGTCACGGTGCTCGGCCTGAACACCATGGTCATCGGCGCCGAGATGGTGCTCGGCTGGGCGCTCTTCCACGCGATCCTCAAGGTGATCAAGCCCACCCGCGCCGGGATCGGGGCCGGGATCGCGACGTTCCTGACGCTCGCGGTCACCACCACGCTCGTGGTGGGCATCGTCTGGATCGGCGGCGGCGGCGAGGCGGCGGAGCGCGAGACCGGCGCGCTCGACCCGTCCACGCTGCGCTTCGAGAACCCGTTCGAGGAGGGGCTCTTCGAGTTCGGGCTCTTCGGCGACGGACACGGGGACGAGGACGAGGACGCCGAGGGAGAGCGCTACCTGTCCGTGGGCCGCTTCGCCCTCGTGGTCTACACCCTCGGCCCGGTCGGCTGGCTCCTTGAGGCGCTCGTGACCGCCGGTATCATCGGGTACGTCGCGCGTGTCCGGCCGAGGATGGTCTTCGAGGGCGCGCTCGCCGAGGAGATGGCCCGCATCCCGGGCGACGAGACCGGAGGCCACTGACGTGCACATCGGCCGCATCGACGAGTCGGCGACGCTCGGGGACTCCTGGCTGCACCAGGTCTCCCCGATCAGCAAACTGCTCGCGTTCGCCCTCGTGCTGGCCGCGGTCGTGCTCTCGTGGAACGTGCTCGTGATCGCGTCGATCACCCTCGTGCTCACGGCCGTCGCCGTCTCGGCGCGCCTCAAGGGTCGCCTGGCGTTCTCGCTTTCAGCCTACCCGGCGCTCTTCGCGCTCATCTTCGCGTTCAGCGCCGCCACGAGCGTGCTCGGTGGCGCGGTGATCGTGCTCAAAGCGGTGACCGCCGCCCTCGGCGCGGTGATCGTCATCCTCACGACGCCCTACCCGTACGTCTTCGCCCCACTCCAGCGGGTCGTCCCCGGCATCGTCGGTGACGCGCTGCTCATGACCTACCGCTCGCTCTTCCTGCTGATCGAGAAGTTCGGGAACCTGCTGACCGCGGCCCGCCTCCGCGCCGGACTGCACGCCGGGCACCCCGTCCGCTCCGCCCGCGCGACGACCCGAGCCCTCGGCGGGCTGCTCCTCTACTCGTTCGACCTCTCGCAGCGCTCCTACGACATCATGCGGATGCGCGGCTACGAGGGCCGCCTCCGGGTCACGTTGCCGAGGAGCGCGGCCCCGCTCATCGACGCCGCGCTCGTGGGAGGGGCCCTCCTGCTCGCCGCGACCTCGCTGCTCTGGCGGGTGGGCTGGCGCGACCTGAACCCCTACAGCTGGATCGTGCTCGCGGTGGCGGCCCTCGGTCTTGCGGCCGCCGCGGCCTCCACGTGGCCCGCGAGAGGACGGACGTCATGAGCACGGACCCGATGGACGCGCCGACGGACGCGCCGGCACCGGTCGCCGAGACGGTGGTACACGTCAGCTGCCTGCGCCACTCCTACGAGGACGGCACCACGGTGCACCTGTGCGGGCTCGACTTCGTGGTCCGCCGCGGGCAGCGGGTCGCGGTGCTCGGCCCGAACGGCTCCGGCAAGACCACGCTCATCTACCACCTCCTCGGCCTGCTCCGCAGCCGGGAGGGCGAGGTCCGGGTGCTCGGTGTCGACCCGGCGCGCGCGTGGCCGGAGATCCGCGCCCGCATCGGCGTGGTGCTGCAGAACGTCGACGAACAGCTCCTCGCGCCCACCGTCGCCGACGACGTCGCGTTCTCGCCCCGCCAGTACGGGATGCCGGAGTCCGAGGTGCTCGCGAGGGTCGATGCGGCGCTGGACCTCCTCGGCATCGCCCACCTGAAGGAGCGCGTGCCGCACAACCTCTCCGGCGGCGAGAAGCGCAAGGTCGCACTCGCCGGCGCGCTCGTGATGGAGCCGGAGCTGCTCGTGCTCGACGAGCCCTTCGAGGGGCTCGACCCCGCCTCTCGCGACGGGCTCGCCGCGCTCCTCGAGCGCCTCGCGACCGAGCGCGGCACCACGGTCGTGATGTCGACCCACGACATCGACTCGGTGCCGGAGCTCGCCGACTACGCGTACGTGCTCGCGCCCGGCGGCGCGATCGTGCTCTCCGGCACGCCCGCCGAGGTGTTCGAGAAGGCCGACACGCTCGCCGAGGGCAACATCAAGCCGCCGATCCTCGCCGAGCTGTTCACCGCGCTCGGTCGCGCCGACGCGGGCGCCCCTCGGCCCGCGCTCTCGATCGACCGCGCCGTGGAGGCGCTGCTCGCCTGGAAACGGCGGTCCACGGGCACCGGCTGACCGTCATCGCCGCACGAAAGAGCCCCGGCGGGATCTCCCACCGGGGCTCCTCTCGTCTCTGCCCGCAGAGCGGTGCGGTAGCCGGAATGCGGGCCTAGCCGACAGTGCGTGCGCGACGCCGCAGGGCGAGCCCTGCGATGGTCGCCGCGGCAGCCAGAGCGATGAGGCCGAGCAGGTTCCCTCCGGTGAAGGGCAGGAACGGCTCGTCGACATCGACGGTCACGCGCCACGTCGCACGGTCGTTATCGGGATTGTCATCGTCCGGGTGGGTCACGACGACCACGTTGTCGAGGATCGTCGTTCCTTCGGGCATGTCGTCCGCGACCTTGAGCTTGTAGGTGATGACGTGGTCCGTGCCGAAGACGAGCGGCCCGGGGAAGTTCCACGTGATCCGTCCGCCTGCGACGGTGCCACCGGCCGCATCCACGACGGTCAGGTACCGCTCGTCGAAGTCGTCGACGACCGTGTAGTCGTAGGCGGGGTCTCCGCCGACGTTCCTGACGGTCACGGTGTAGGTGATGGTATCGCCGGGATCGGCGGTCGTGCGGTCACCGGACTTCTGCACCGCGAGGTCGGGCGGGAAGCCGAGGAACTCCTCGATGTCGACGAACGCCTCGTCGGTATCGGAGACCTCATGGCCCCACTCGTCGGCCCCCGACGCCACCACGACGTTGAGGGTGGGCTCGAACAGCGCGGTCGTGGCCGTGAAGGTCTGCGACTCGCCCACGTCGAGCATCGCGATGGTCGCGATCACGCCGAGGTGGTCGTCTGAGACCAACACGTCATAGAGGGGCACGTCGCCCGTGTTCTCGACGACGAACGTGTAGGTCACGTCCTCGCCCTCGAACACGAAGTCGGCGCTGGCGGACTTGGTCACGGAGATGGCCGGGTTCACGACCCTCACGAACGCATCGTCGGATGCGGTGAGCGTCTCCTCCCAGCTGATCTCACGAGACTCGTCGATCCAGCCGTAGTACGCCTCGACGGTGCCCACGTTGGGGGTGTCCACGTCGATGGTCGTCGTCGCGGTCACGGTCCACTCGCCAAGCGGCGCCAGGAAGTCGCGCGTCCCGAGCGGGCCGAGCTTGTCGTCGACGAGCGACAGGTCGTAGAGCTCCGTGTCGCCGTCGTTGGTGATGACGAACGTATAGGTCACCATCTCGCCGGGCAGGACCACCTCGGGGTCGACCGTCTTGACGATCGAGAGCGCCGGGTTCAGGACCACGACCGTCTCATCGTCGCTGTCGTCGACCGGGTTGCCGATCGGGTCGTACCCGACCACGTCGGCGATGTTGGTGGTGGTCTCGTCGAGCATGGTGGTGTGGTCGAGCAGCTCCCATGCGCCCGGAGCGAGCTCGTCGATCGTGCCGATGAGACCGAGCTTGTCGTCCTCCACGCTGATCGCCGTCAGCGTCTCCTCGCCCGAGTTGGTGACCAGGTAGTAGTAGGTGACCTCCATGTCGGCGGTGACGCCGGTGAGATCGGCCTGCTTCACGACGCTGATCGCGGGCTTGAGGATGTCGACGAGATGCGTGTCGAAGGCCGTGACGGTCCCCTGCAGGATGTGCGTCCCGATGACGTCCGCGCGGTTAGGCAGCGGGTCCTCGTCATCGGCCATCACGGTGTAGGGGACGTCGAAGCTGTAGGTCGCTCCGGCGGCCAGGCTCGGGAGCGTCAGGTCGACGTCCAGGAGCGGGTCGGTGATCTTGACGTTGGTGAGCGTGTGGTCGCCGGTGTTCTCGACGGTGATCGTATAGGTGATCTCCTCGCCCACGTAGGCGTAGGCGGGACCGGTCTTGTCGATCGAGATGCCCGGATCGTAGACCGAGACCATCGCGGAGTCGGTGTCGTCGACCTTGGTCTGCAGCACGTCGTAGCCTTCGACGACGGCCGTGTTGGTCATCGTGGCGGCGGGGAAGTACGCAGGCGCGGTCAGCGTGACGACCTCACCGGGGGTGAGCATGCCGATCATCGAATCGAACTCGATGTCCGGGTCGTCGAGGAAGACGCCGGTGAGCGTCTCCTCACCGGAGTTGGTGACCACGAAGGTGTAGACCACCGAGTCACCGAGGAGGATCGAGCCGGGGCTCACCGACTTCGCCAGGCTGATCGCGGGCTTGAGGATGTCGACGAGGTGCGAGTCGTCATCGGTCAGTGTCCCGTCGAGCAGGTCGGTCGCCATCACGTAAGCTGTGTTGGGCAGCGGATCGGGATCGTCCGCCTGCACGGTGTAGGGCACGTCGATGACGTAGGGGACGTTCGGGGCCAGGGTCGGCAGCGTGACGTCCACGCCGAGCTTGGGGTCGGTGATCTTGACGCTGTAGAGCGTGTAGTTGCCCGTGTTCTCGACGGTGATCGTGTAGGTGATCTCCTCGCCCACGTAGGCGTAGGCGGGACCGGTCTTGTCGATCGAGATGTTCGAGTCGACGTAGAAGTTGCCGAAGTCGAGCCCGGTGATCGCGCTGCCATGCGCCACCACGATCGGGTTCGTCGGCGCGAGCGTCTGGTACCAGTCGTCCTGGAGGACCTCCGAGATCTGGTAGGAGCCCGGAAGCACGTTGACGAACGAGAAGCTCCCATCGGCGGCCGTGGTGGTCTGGGCGTAGAGCGTGCCGCCCTTGTGGAGGCGGATCGTCCAGCCGCCGAGACCCGGCTCGCCGGCGTCCTTGACGCCGTCGGCGTCGAGGTCGTGGAACTTCATGCCCGAGAGCGCCGAGGAGTAGGTGAACCTGTTGGTCAGGTTCGACTCGAGCGTCTCTGAGAGCATCTCGCTCCTGAGCAAGATGTCCTCTCCGCCGAAGCTCGCGTACCAGTCCGCCCGGGTGATCGTGGACCCGAAGGGCAGGTCGACCGATCCGGAGTAGGTGTTGTTCGGCCCGGCCGTCAGCGCGACATCGGGCTGTACGACGCCTGCCACCCAGAAGCGGGCGAAGAACGTCGCGCCCTGCGGCGCGCCGGCGAACGTGAGCTCGAACGTCTTGGTGACGTCGGGACGGTAGTTGCCGATGTAGCGAGTCAGGTTCTCGCCCGAGCCGAGCGTGAGGGCCATCGGAAGCACCGTGGCGGTCTCCCACCCCGGCTTGAGGGTCTCTGTCACCTCGAACGAGCCGGGAGGCAACGGCGAGAACACCACCTTGCCGTCCATGTCGGTCGTGCCGTGGATGTCCCACGAGTAGACGTCGTCCCCGCCGGTCGAGGTGAGACGGAAGTCCCACCCGGGCAGGAACTCGTTCTCCCCCGTGTCACGGACGCCGTTGCGGTTGGTGTCGTAGTACTTGTAGACCGTGACCGATCCGCTCGGCGCCTCGACGGCGGGAAGCGGGACGGTCTTGCGGCCGAGTCCCTCGATCTGCATGTTGCCCGGCGAGCCGGTGTAGGGTCCCCAGCCGTCTCGAGGCGGGTCCTGCTGGTTCCAGTAGATGGTGAGCGCCAGATGCGCGCGGAAGTAGATCACCGCGTACTGCCCTGCCGGGATGACGACCTGACCGCCGGCGATCGTGGTCAGGAGACCGGACGCGTCGACGCCGTACGCGCCGCCGACCGGCACGTCGTGCTGCGAGAGCGCGAGCGGTGACCAGCCAGGCTGCGGCACACGAGGGTCGCCCGTGGCGGGCTTGGTGCTCGTCAGGTAGTAGAGATAGTCCGTCGTCCGGTCGAAGTAGATGCCCTGGCCGGACTTGTAGTGGAACGCGTCCACGGAAAGCTCGGGGACAGTCACCTGTACGGCCTGTCCCTTGGTGTTGTCGATGATCAGACGGAACGGGACCCACTCGCCCTCCTGGTACGCCTGGAGGTTGCCTGTGGTCCAGCCCATGCTCTTGCGGACGCCCTCAAGGCTCACGTCGCCGCTCCCGATGTCGGAGAGGGTGACCTCTTCGGCGAGGGAGGCGAACGGTGCGGGGGCCGAGCGGGGCGCGGGAGCGGGCTCATCGGCCGGATCGGCCTCTGTCACCGCAGGCGGGTCTTCAGGGTCAGGAGCGGGCGCCGGGTCACCTTCAGACGGAGGCCCCTCATCCGCCGAGGGCGGTGCGGGCTCTACCGGTACTTCGAGGGGTGTCGCTTCGACCAGCCCCTCTGTCGCGCTCTCCTCGGCAAACGAAACGGGCACCGATGTGCCGATGCCCGTGAACATCACGACAACCACGATGGTGAGGTATGTCGTGAACAGCCGGGAGAGCCATGACCGACGCTTCATGCTGCGTGCCATCGCTCTCATCCCCTTCCGCTCCGTGGACACTCCACCTCCCCGCCTGCGGCGGAGTCGGTCGGGGTGCATAGAAAAGACCGGCTCCGTCTGAAAACGAACGGGCCGGTCTCACCACTGGCTCCCCGTCGCGTCGTTCGGTGACCGCACTGTGCTGCGACGGATCCATGCCTCCCGCGTCCAGCCTGCACGACTCGCAGGCCCGCGTCTGGGGATTGTGAAAGAGCGCCTCTCCAGCTACCTATGGGAGACTTTACCCGCTGGTCACGACGGCAGATGGGTGAAGGGCATCATCCATTGGTATGAGTGTGGTATGAGCCGCTGATGGCCGGCGGGCGCCGGGGCGCACCGGGGCGAGGCAGGGGCCGGTCAGGCCCCGGGAAGCTCCCTGACCGCGCGGGCGTACCGCGCGCCCCACTCCCGCGCCTCCGCGACCTCCTCGGGGCCGGGACGGTACTTCTGCGTGTACGGGTCGAAGGGCAGTTCGAAGCCGATCTCGCCGAGGCGCTCGGAGATCTGCTTGCACGCGCCGCTCGACCAGCCGTACGAGCCGAAGGCGCCGCCGATCTTGCCCGAGGGCTTGAGTCCCGACAGGTACTGCAGATAGCCGGCGACACGGTAGAGCATGCCATGGTGCAGCGTCGGCGAACCCAGCAGGAGCGCGCGGGCGTCGAGGAGGTGCCGGGTCACCCCGGCGACGGGGCTGACCGCGAGGTCGAACAGCTCGACCTCGACCCCCTCGGCGGCGACGCCGTCGGCGACCGCCCGGGCGAGCGTGTCGGTGGAGCCCCACATCGTGGAGAACGCGACCACGATCTTCTCGCGCGTCTCCCCCGCGGTCAGGCGGGCGTACGCGTCGAGCACCGAACCGAGGGCGTCTCCCCGCCAGATCACGCCATGGCTCGGGGCGATCGTCTCGATCTCCCAGCCGGTGGCCACGACCTTCTCGACGGCCTTGGCGACCTGCCGGCCGAGCGGCATGAGGATGTTGGCGTAGTAGATGGTGAGCTCCTCGATCGCGAGGTCGAGACCGACCTCGTCGGCGAACCGCTCGGAGGAGGCCATGTGCTGCCCGAACGCGTCGTTGGGCATGAGGACGCGCTCCTCGGCGCAGTAGGTGAACATCGAGTCCGGCCAGTGCACCATCGGCATGGGCAGGAAGCGCAAGGTGCAGCCGCCGAGGTCGATCACGTCGTCGGCCCCGACGGCCTCGACCTCGAGTCCACCGTGATACTCGGCCACGCCGGCCACGCCTGAGCGCGACGCGACGACCCGCGCGTTCGGCATCGCCTCCATGATCTGGCGAAGACCGCTGTTGTGATCGGGCTCGACGTGGTTCACGACGATGAGGTCGACCTCGGCAGGGTCGACGATCGAACCGACACGGGCGAGGAGCTCGTCTGCGAAGGGCGTCTTCACCGTGTCGACGAGGGCGGTCTTCTCCGCGCCGCGCACAAGGTAGGCGTTGTAGGTCGTGCCGCGGGGGGTCTCGTACCCATGGAAATCGCGCAGGTTCCAGTCGATCGCTCCGACCCAGTGGATCCGCTCGGACACCTGGACTGACCGCATGAGGGCTCCTCTCGCTTCACTGCGGGACGCACGTAGTCGTATCTACCCGTTGCGCCCGGCGAGGCCGGGGCGAAGAGGTCAGGAACTCCGCTTGACGAAGAACTCCGCCATCGAGAGCAGCAGTTTGCGGGCCTTACTCGGCGGCAGAGCGGCCTCGAGTGTCGCCTGGGCGTCGGTGATGAGCGTGGTGGCGTAGGTGTTGGCGTACTCGACCGAGCCCGCCTCGGCCATGATCGCGGCGGCCTCGTCGAGGAGCTCGGGGTCGGTGGCCCGCGCGGAGAGGATCTCGAGCAGCCGCTCGCGGCGCTCGGAGTTCGCCAGCGCGTGGATCGCCACGAGCGTGCGCTTGCCCTCGGTGATGTCGGAGCGGAAGTCCTTCTTGGTCGCCTCGCGCGTGCCGGCGATGTTGAGGACGTCGTCTTGGATCTGGAACGCGAGACCGGCCGCCATGCCGAAGGAGCGCAGCGCCTCGATCTGCTCCTCGGTGCCGCCGCCGATGATCGCGCCCACCGCGAGCGGGATGCCGCCCGAGTAGAACGCCGTCTTGTGCGTCGCCATGAGCAGGTAGTCGTCGACGGTGAGGTCGAACCGGTGATCACGAGCCCATCCGATGTCGAGCGCCTGACCCTCGATGGTGCGGGTCGTCATATCGACGAGCTCGGCGAGGACGCGGAGCTTGGTCGCGTCGTCGAGGCCGGTGTCGTGGACGACCGTCCCGCAGACGAGCGAGAGCGCCAGGTCGCCGGCGTTGATCGCCACGCCCTCGCCCTCGCGGACGTGCATGCACGGCTCGTCGCGGCGCGTGAGCGAGGAGTCCTCGATGTCGTCGTGGATGAGCGCGGCGGTGTGGAAGTGCTCGATGGCGGCCGCCGAGGCCCGGGCATGCTCGGGGTCGCCGCCCACCGCCTCGCAGGCGAGGAGGCAGATGAGCGGGCGGTGGCGCTTGCCCGCGTTGGCGCTGAACGAGGCGACGGGGTCGTAGAGGTAGCGACGCATGTCGGGGTGCGCGCCGTTGTCGAAGAAGGTGGCGAGATAGGTGTCGAACTTCTTCGCGTTGCGCTTCAGGTAGAGCTCGAAACCGGTCATGCGTCTCCTCGGCGCCGGACGGCCTGGACTCGCCCGCCCCGAGGCTCCGGGGGTGGCTCACAGGCCGGGCGCACGTCGCCCATTCTACGGGTGGGGCACCACGGCGGGCAAGCCGGCCGGCCGCCGTGGCGCGCGCGAGCTCGCGGGCTCACGCCAGGAGGGTCCACCCCCACCAGGTGCCGCCGCCGTAGACCACGACGAACGCGACGTGCTTGACGATGAGCGCCTGCCGCTTGGCGGAGAGATCCGCCTGCGCGGTCTCCGCCCGCCAGTACGCCAGGCGGACGACCCCGGTCACGGTCACCACGGCAAGGGCGGCGACGAGGAGCCAGAACACGAGCATCGCGGTCTCTCCGAGCACCTCGGCCGCCTCCGGGGGCACGCCGGGCGTCCGGCGGGACAGGACCCAGATGACGAGCAGGGCCGCCGCCCACGTGCCGGTCGCCATGTCGTGCAGGAAGTTGTTGCTGATGCGCGCGTAGGCGCCGACGGTGGGGCCCGATGTGGTCTCACCCATGGGATCGATACCCTTTCTCCAGGTAGATGCCCTCGGCATCGAAGCGGCGGCGGAACGAGAGGAGCACGGCGAGCACCGACCCTATGGCGGTGGCGGCCGAGACCATGAGCATGACCACGATCTGGTAGTAGGCCGCCTCGAGCGGGTCCGCGCCCGCGAGCACCTGTCCGGTCATCATGCCCGGGATGAAGACGACGCCGGCCGCGGCCATCGCGTTGATCGTGGGGATGAGGCCGGCGCGCACCGCGACACGCACCGAGTCGGCCGCCGCCTCCCACGGGGTCGCGCCGAGGGCTGTGAGCGCGAGCACCTCGCCCGCGCGCGCGTCGAGGTCGGCGAAGGTCCGCTCGAGCGCGAGCGCGATGCCGTTCATCGAGTTGCCGAGGACCATCCCGGCGATCGGGATGACGTAGCGCGCCTCGTACCAGGGCTCGACACGGATCACGAGGCCGGTCACCGCGAACGTGACCGTGAACCCGGTCAGCAGCATCGTCACGAGGCCCGGGCCGAAGATGCCCGGCGGCGCGTCGGGGGCGCGCGCGATGATCGTCTGGGCGGCGGCCGCCATCATGAGCACGAGGATCGCGATCACGAGCCAGGCACTGTCGACCCCGAACACCCATCGCAGCACCAGGCCGAGCGCGATCAGCTGCAGATAGGTGCGCACCGTGGCCACGGCCAGGTCGCGCTCGAGGCCGAGGGCGAGCCGCAGCGACAGCACGCCCACGACCACGATGAAGCCGGTCGACAGGAGCAGCTGCCACGCGCCGATCTCCACCACGCCGCCCGCGAGCTCGTTCATCCGCTCACCTCGGCCAACGTGCCGCCTGCAAGACGCAGCCGGCGGCCGGCGCGCCCGTCTGAGCCGCGGTGGCGGACCCTGAGCACGGCGGCGCCGCGCGCGGCGGCCTCGGCGGTCGCGGTCGCGACGAGCGTCGCGCTCTCCTCGTCGAGCGCGGCGTCGGGCTCGTCGAGCAGGAGCACCTCCGGCGCGGTGAGCATCACGCGGAGCAGCGCGACCCGGGCCGCCTGCCCCACGGAGAGCCGCGCGGCGTCGCGGTCGAGGCCGATGTCGGCGGCGAGGCCCACGGAGTCCAGCGCCGAGAGCAGCGCCCGGTCGTCGGGAGCCGATGCGGAGCCCTCGGCGGCGTGGACCTTGAGGCGCCAGGGCAGCAGGAGGTTCTCGCGCACGGTCCCCGGACGGATCGCGGGCGTCTGCGGGAGGAGGGCCACGCGCGCCCGCCACGCCTGCGCCGGGATCGCCGAGGAGTCCTCGCCCGCCAGCACGAGGCGGCCCGTGGCAGCGGGCAGCAGCCGCGCGAGCGCCCGCAGCAGCGTGGTCTTGCCCGAGCCGCTCGGCCCGGTGACGTCGGCGACCTCACCGGCGGCGAGCTCGATCCCGACCCCGTCGAGCAACAGCACCCCCTCGGCGGAGCGGAACGTGATCCCCTGGGCTGAGAGCAGCGTCACGCGGTCTACCAGCCCTCGTGGTGGACGAGGTCGGCGTCGTAGCGCTCCGAAGGGCCTTTCTCCTCGGCGGGATGACCGATCGAGAGCACCGCCATCGGCTCGACGCCCTCGGGTATGCCGAGGAGCTCCTTGAGCGGCGCGACCCGCTCCATCTTGGGGTAGTAGCCGAGCCAGACCGCGCCGAGGCCGAGCGCGTGGGCGGCGAGCAGCGCGTTCTCGACGGCGGCGGCGCAGTCCTGCTGCCACATCACCTCGTGGCGCAGGTCGGCGGTGTCGCCGCAGACCACGATGCCGAGGGCCGCCTCGGCGAGCATGCCCGCGAACGGGCTCGTGCCGGCGACCGCCGCGAGGCGCTCCGGGTCGCGGACGACGATGAAGCGCCACGGCTGCTGGTTGCCCGCCGAGGGGGCGGCCATCGCCGCGCGCAGGATCGTCTCGAGGGCCTCCTCGGCGACCGGCTCGCCCGTGTACCGCCGGATGCTGCGCCTCGAGAGCAGTGCCGTGATCGCGTCCATCGACCGCTACGCCTCCTTCGCCGCGTCTCGAGCACGGACCCGCCGCGCGTCACGCGCGATGACCGGGCTCGTGCCGAAGAGCAGGTCGTTCTCGAACGAGATCCGCTCGAGGGTGGTCAGGTCACGCACGATGCGATCGAGGTTCGCCGTGACCTCGGGCGAGTCGACGCGCAGGTCGTGCAGGTCGGTCCCGTCGAGCTTACCCTTCTTGCGGGCGTTCGCGTAGGTCTTCCACATCGCCTGACGGATCCGCGCGCGGTTCGACGGCGCGCGCAACCCGTCCATGATGCGGCCCTTGAGCTCCTGCAGCGTCTCGGCCGAGGGGTTCTTGGGCAGGGCGGCCAGCTCGCGGCCGATCTCGTCGGCGAAGGGGCGGGAGGTCTCCTGCAGCACGAACTTGACCACGTGCCAGGCGTCGTAGAGGTCGCGCGAGCGCGCGATCCCGCGGTCGTCGAGCCACAGCCACGCGTGCAGGCGGCGGCGCCAGTCCCACCACATGAGCGGGTTGGAGAGCGCCGTGTCAGGGATGAGGAACCAGCCGGTCTCGAGCAGCATCGCGCCGAAGACCCCCGAACCCTCCCGCTGCTCGGTGCGCTTCTTGCCGACCCGCGCCCGGTAGACGCCGCACGACGGGGATGACTCCTTGACGATCATCGCCCGCACGCCGGCCCGCTCGAGCGCGTCGAGGCACGCGCGGCTGCCGGCTACGAGCGCGTCGGTGACGTCGCGCCCCCGCCGGTCGCGCACGGCCGCGCGGCCCGCGAGCACCTCCTGGCCGGTCCCGGTCAGGTGGATGGGCATCCTCGGCACGCCGAAGCCCGCCATGCACTCCGGGCAGACCGGCGTGAAGGCGAAGTCGGTCCGCTCCCTGCCGAGGAGCGCGAGCGCGTCGAACGCCTTGCCGTTGTAGCGAACCGGGCAGCGGAACACGCACGCGCTGATGCCGAGGGGGACGGCCCGGGTGATCAGTTCGGCCACGGCTCCTCCGCTCGCGTCGGGTCGGCCCTGCGGTCTCGCACGGCCCCGCCGATGCAGAGTGTACCCGTCCGTCGCGTGGCGCCCGCACGCCGAGGGGTACCTATGCGTGAGGAGGACTCTCGTGACGCCTGCGACGATCGTCTGGTTCCGGCGCGACCTGCGGTGCGCCGACAACGAAGCGCTCACGGCCGCGGCGGCCGCGGGCGGCGCGGTGGTCCCGGCGTTCGTGCACGCGTCGGGCGCCCCGGCGCGCGGCCATGGCGAGCGGGCGTGGCTCGATCACTCGCTCGCCTCGCTCGACGCGGGCCTGCGCGCGTGCGGCTCGCGCCTCGTGCTGCGCGAAGGAACGAACGCGGGCGACGAGCTCGCGCGCCTCGCCCGCGAGTGCGGGGCCTCGGCGGTCCACTGCACCCGCGACTGGTCGCCTGCGGGCCTCGCGACCGAGCGCGCGGCCGGCGAGCGGCTCGCCGAGACCGGGGTGCGGCTGGAGGTCTTCGAGGGCTCGCTGCTCGTGACCCCGGACTCGCTCTCGCCCGCATCGGGCAGTGGCGTGAGCGGCTACCGGGTCTTCTCGCCGTACTTCGCCGCGTGGGAGCGCGCATGGGCGCCGCACGCTCCCCTGCCGGCCCCCGTACGCCTCCGGGCGCCCGCGCGCTGGCCGTCCTCGGCGCCGCTTTCCGGACGGCGCTCGGGAGCGGACGGCGCCCCCGACCCCACGACGTGGTGGCGGCCCGGCGAGCCCGGCGCGGGGGAGCGGCTCGCGGCCTTCACCGACGGTCTCCTCGGCGGGTACGCGGAGGCGCGCGACGTGCCGGGGGTGGACGGGACCTCGCGGCTCTCGCCGCACCTCGCGTTCGGGGAGCTCTCGCCGCGCCAGGTCGTAGCAGCGGTGAGGGCCGCGGACGGCGGTGACGGCGCACAGGCCCGCGCGTTCGTACGCCAGCTCGCGTGGCGGGAGTTCGCGGCACACGTGGTCTGGCATCATCCGCGCTCCGGCGTCGAGCCGCTGCGGCCCGCGTTCGCCCGGATGCCGTGGCGAGACGATCCGGACGCGCTCGAGGCCTGGCGGCAGGGACGCACCGGACATCCGCTCGTCGACGCGGGGATGCGCCAGCTCGCGTCCACCGGCTGGATGCACAACCGCGTGAGGATGGTCGCAGCGTCGTTCCTCGCGAAGGACCTGCTCATCGACTGGACGCACGGCCTCGCGCACTTCGCCGACCTGCTCACCGACCACCACGAGGCCGCGAACGCGTTCAACTGGCAGTGGGTCGCGGGGTCCGGAGCCGACGCCGCACCGTACTTCCGCGTGTTCAACCCCGCGCTTCAGGCCACGCGCCACGACCCGGACGGCACCTACATCCGCGCCTGGGTCCCCGAACTCGCCGAGGCGCCCGCGCGCTGGATCGCCCGGCCGTGGGAGCTGCCCGCCGAGGAGGCACGGCGCGCGGGTGTCGCGATCGGTTCGACCTATCCCGCGCCGATAGTCGACCACGTCGAGGCACGCCGGCGGGCGCTCGCGGCGTACGCGTCGATCCGCGGCGGGTGACCGGGGCCGGCCGCGACCGCGCGGTCGGCCGCGACCCTGAGGGCGGACCGCTGACACGAGGCCGGGGACCGGGACGACGACGGGCGGCCCCGTGTCGGGACCGCCCGTCGGCACGTTCGCATGGCGGAGGCGCGTGCGAATCGAACACACCCGGGACGCTCTTCACGCCCCACTACGGTTTTGAAGACCGCGGAGCCCACCAGGACCCATCCGCCTCCGCAGCGGATTGTCCTGGTGGCGCCGCCGAGTGTCAATCAGGGCGCACGCCCCGCGGCGTGGTCGCGCTCTCGGGCTCAGCCCTTCCGCAGGACCCGGAGATCCCCCTCGCGGCGGGTGAGCCCGGTCGCGTCGAAGTGCTCAAGGAGCGGGATGGCGTACTTGCGGCTCACGCCGAGGACGTCACGCAGCTCGGCGGCGGTCGCGCCCTCCCGCTCACGCAGGAACGCCGTCATCCGCTCGCCGGCGGCGGTGACGGAGGCCGCGTCGAAGTGCAGGTCGGGACCGAGCCGGACCACCGCGCCCTCGGCGACCAGACGCGTGAGCACCTTGCGCGCGACACCGGCGTCGACGCCTGCCTCCTCGGCCCATCCGGCCACGGTCTTGGGGGCGAGCGCGTCGCGCGCGACGAGCGGCGCGAGCGCGTCGTAGGCGGCCTGCTCCTCGGCGAGCGCCGAGACCGCGGCCGCGGGGTGGCGGACCTGGCCGCGCTCGGCCACGGCCGTACCGCGCGCGGCGGCGACCTCGAGGAGCGCGTCGAAGGTCTTGGGCGCGAGCCGGCGGTCGACCCGGTCGCGCAGCGCGAGCGTCGCGATGCCGGTGGCCTTCGGCTCCGCCTCGTGGAACGCGAGCAGCTCGCGCTCGATGGCGGCGGCCAGCCCGTCGAGCGCCTCGGCGGTCACGAAGAGCGTCTCGCCGCCGGCCTTCACCCGCTCGAGGCCGGACGCCCTGTTGAGCTCGTCGGCGACCTGGGCTCGCACGACGCCGAGGGCCGCCGCGACCTCGGCCGACGACATCGGGATCCCGCGGGCGGCGAGCAGGCCCACGCTCGCCCCCGACAGGTCGCCCGCGAGCAGCGCCTCGAGGAGTTCGCGCTCGTGGGGCTTGGGCCTCGAGCGGCGCGGCGGCATCACGTCGAGCACCGTGCCGCCGCCGATGGTGTAGACCGGCGAGTACGACCGCACGATGAAGCGGTCGCCGTAACGGGGAGCGAGCGGCTCCTCCAGCCGGACCTGCGCGAGCGAGGAGCCGCCCGGCGCGAGCTCGTCGCCGTCCATGAGCAGCACGCGCCCGAGCACCTCCCGCGTCCCGTGGTGCACGTGCACGCGGGTGCCGGAGGTGAACGACTCGGTGGCCCCGGGCTCGCCGAGGAAGGTGAAGCGCGCGTCGAACCGGTCGGTGACCGAGAGCGTCCCGGGCGCGGCGATGACGTCCCCGCGCGCGATCTCGTCGCGGTCGAGCCCGGCTATGTTGAGCGCCACGCGCTGGCCGGCGCTCGCCTTCGCGACGGCCTCCGAGTGCACCTGCACGCCGCGGACGCGGCCCTCGCGTCCGGCGGGCAGGACCTCGACCGGGTCGTCCTTGGCGGCCTGGCCGGACCACAGCGTGCCGGTGACGACCGTGCCCGCGCCCGCGATCGTGAACACGCGGTCGACCGGCAGGCGCATCGGGAGGTTCGCCTGGCGCGCGGGCGCCTCGCCCGCGATCGCGTCGAGCGCGGCGAGCAGGTCGGGGATGCCCGCGCCGGTCGCGGCGGAGACCGGCACGACCGCGGCGCCCTCGATCGACGTGCCCTCGAGCAGCGTTCCGACCTCCTCGGTCACGAGTTCGATCCAGTCCGGCTCGGCGAGGTCGGCCTTGGTGAGCGCCACCACCCCCCGGTCCACGCCGAGGAGATCGAGGATCGCGAGGTGCTCGCGGGTCTGCGGCATGACGCCGTCGTCCGCGGCGATCACGAGCAGCACCACGTCGACGCCGGTCGCGCCGGCGACCATGTGGCGCACGAACCGCTCGTGGCCGGGCACGTCGACGACCCCCATCGTCCGCCCGCTCGGCAGCTCGAGGCGCGCGAACCCGAGCTCGATGGTGATGCCGCGCTCTTTCTCCTCGGCGAGACGATCGGGGTCGGTGCCGGTGAGCGCCTTGATGAGCGTGGACTTGCCGTGGTCGATATGGCCCGCGGTGCCGAGGACGAGCGAGGGCATGCGCGCCTACGCCCCCTCGCCGAGGACGGCCGCGATGCGGGCGGCGACCTCGGGCTCCTCGGCGGGGCCGAGGGTACGTGGGTCGAGGAGGAGGCGGTCGTCCTTGATGCGGGCGACGACGGACGGCTCGCCGAGACGCAGCCGCCGCTCGAGCTCGACCACGCTCACCGAGCGCGGCAGCACGCGTACGACGGTGGTCGGGATGTCGGCCATCGGCAGCGCGCCGCCGCCGGCGCGGGAGACGTCCGGTGCGGTGTCGACGTCGGCCGCCGCTGTCGCGATCGCATCGGCGCCGCCGCACGCGTCCGCGATGCGCGCCGCGAACGCCGAGGCGCGCGCGGCGACCTCATCGGCGGGCATGGTGAGCATGCGGAGGGTGGGGATCTCGGCGATGGCGACCGACTCGTCGGCGTAGGCCCGCAGCGTGACCTCGAGGGCGGCGAGCGTCAGCTTGTCGAGGCGCAGCGCGCGCGCCATCGGATGCTGCTTGAGGGCGCGGATCACGTGGTCGCGACCCACGAGGATGCCCGCCTGCGGTCCCCCGAGCAGCTTGTCGCCCGAGCACGACACCAGGTCGGCGCCCGCGGCGATCGACTCGCCCACGGTGGGCTCGTAGGGCAGCCCGTAGCGGCGCAGGTCGACGAGCACGCCCGAACCCTGGTCCTCGAAGACGGTCACGCCGTGGCGCGCCCCGAGCTCCACGAGCTCGGCGACGCCGACCTCCTGCGTGAAGCCGACCACGCGGAAGTTGCTCGAGTGCACCTTGAGGATCATGCCGGTCTCGGGCGTGATGGCGTTCTCGTAGTCGCGCAGGTGCGTCTTGTTGGTGGCGCCGACCTCGACCATCGTCGCACCCGACTCGCGCATGATGTCCGGGATGCGGAACGACCCGCCGATCTCGACGAGCTGCCCGCGGCTGACGATCGCCTCCCTGCCGCGGGCGAGCGCGGCGAGCGCCATCATGACCGCGGCGGCGTTGTTGTTGACGGCCATCGCCGCCTCGGCGCCGGTGAGGCGACAGAGCAGCTCCTCGCAGTGGACGTGGCGGCTCCCCCGCTCGCCGCTCTCGACGTCGAACTCGAGGGTCGAGTAGGAGCGGGCGACCTCGGCGACCGCCTCGGCGGCGCGCTCGGAGAGGACCGAACGGCCGAGGTTCGTGTGCACCACGATGCCGGTCGCGTTGATCACCCGGCGCAGGCTGCGGCGGGACTTGAGCGCGAGCCGCGCGGCGACCTCGCCGAGGAACGCCTCGGCATCGAAGCGGGAGGACTCATCGGCGACGAGACGCGACCGCGTGTGGTCGAGGACCTCGCGGACCGCCTCGAGCACGAGCGCGCGGGGGTGCTCGCCGAGCATGCCGGCGGCCTCCGCGTCGCGGAGCGCGTCGTCGACCTTGGGGAGCTGCCGGAGTCTCGCCTGGGTGTCCATGCGCGTGATTCTACCTGTTACGGGCGGTGACCGCGACGGCCGACCGCCCGGGCGCCCGGCGGGGGCGTCGGGCGGGGCGGCGTCGGGCGGGCCTTCGTCAAGCGGGCCTTCGTCAGGCGATCGTCACCACGTCATCCGCGCCGAGGAGCGCGTCGACCGCGTCGGCCATCGCGCCGACCTCGCCCACCGCGAGCGCGTCGGTCAGGCCGAGGTAGTCAAGACAGGTGCCGCACGCCTTGACCGCCACACCCCCCTGGACCGCCAGCCGCAGGTCGTCGAGCACCTCGGAGCCCTCGCACGCCAGGCGCACGCCCTCGTTCATCAGCATGATCGCCCGGGGTGGCTCACCCGCGCGCGCGACGGAGTAGACGAAGTTGCGCATGAGGACCCGCCCGAGCTCGGCGTCCGAGCTCCCGATGCGGTCGGTGAGGATGAGCACGCGCTTGGCCATGGCGTCCTCCTGCCGTCGTGCGAGCGCACGGCCTTCGCCCGGGCAGCCCCGGTGAGATAAGTGCGAGTCGCGTTGCCGATTCAGCGGAGATTATACCGGAGCGCCGCCGCGGCGACACCCGCGCCCGACTCAGCGAACGAACACCGCTCCCGGCTCCCCCGCGAGCATCCGCCCGATCACGGCAGCCGGCTCGCCGCGCCGCTCGAGGGCGCCGACGAGGTCACCGGCACGCTCCGGCGGCAGCGCCATGAGCAGACCGCCGCTCGTCTGGGGGTCGCAGAGGACCTCTTTCCACTCGGTCTGGAGCCCGTCCCACTCGGCGAACGGGTCGAGGTGGGTGATGACGTCGATCGTCCTGCCGGGCCGGACGCCCCGCCGCGCGTAGTCGAGCGCGCCCTCCCAGACCGGCACGGCCGCGGTCTCGATCTCGACGGCGAGCCCGCTGCCGAGCGCCATCTCCCGCGCGTGGCCGAGGAGACCGAAGCCGGTGACGTCGGTGGCCGCGTTCACGCCGACCTCCACCATCGCCTCGGCGGCCGCCGCGTTCAGATGCGCCATCGAAGCGATGACCTCGCGAAGCGTCTCGGCGGTCTCGAGGCCGGCCTTGAGCGCGGTGTTCATGATGCCCACGCCGATGCGCTTGGTGAGCACGAGCGCGTCGCCCTCCCGCGCGCCGACGTTGCGCACGACCGCGTCGGGGGCCGCCTCCCCCATGACCGAGAGGCCGAACTTGGGCTCCTTGTCGTCGATCGTGTGCCCGCCGACGACGAGCACGCCCGCCTCGGCACACGCGTCGGAGCCGCCCTGCAGCACGCGCGCGACGATCGCCGGGTCCATCGAACAGGGGAACGCGAGCAGGTTCATCGCGGTCAGCGGCCGACCGCCCATCGCGTAGATGTCGGAGAGCGCGTTGGCCGCGGTGATCCTCCCGAAGTCGTACGGGTCGTCGACCATGGGCGTGAAGAAGTCGACCGTGAGCAGCACGGCACGGTCACCGAGCAGGTAGACCGCCGCGTCGTCGCTCGTCTCGAAGCCGACCATGAGCCGTTCCGACGCTCCGGGAGCGATCGCGGAGAGCACGTTCGCGAGGTCCTCCGGACCCCACTTCGCCGCTCAACCGGCCTTGCTCGAGAGTTCTGTGAGCCGAACGGGTCCCGTCACCGCCTACAACTCCTTCAGGTGCTCGTAGAGCGAATCGTCGGGGAAGGGCTCGGTGGGCAGGGCGAACAGGAAGCCCTGGCCGTAGCGGACGCCGAGCTCGCGAACGGTCGCGAGCTCCTCGGCGGTCTCGATGCCCTCGGCGATGAGCTTGACGCCCACGCTCTCGGCGAACTGGACGAGACTGTGGATGAGCGAACAGCGCACCTCGTCGGCGTCGCAGTTGCGCACGAGCGAGATGTCGACCTTGAGCCACTCGGGATGCACCTCGGCGAGGCACTGCAGCGAACCGTAGCCGGCACCGGCGTCGTCCACCGCGATGGAGAAGCCGAGCGCCCGCAGGTACTCGAGCGTGGCCCGAAACGTCGTGAAGTCCGAGATCGCGGTCCGCTCGGTGAGCTCGAGCACGATGCGGTCGGGCGTGACGCTGGAGTTGGCGAGCAGGGTACCGGTCATCGCCTCGCGCAGTTCGGGGTCGGCGACCGCGTCGGGTTCGATGTTGATGAAGATCGTGCGCCCCTCGGGCAGCGTGTCGGCGGCCTGGACCGCCTTCTTGCGGCAGAGCCGCTCGAGCCGCATGACGAGGTCGGCGTCGTAGGCGACCTTGAACAGCTTGTCGGGGCGCTCGAACTCGCTCTTCTCCGGCCCGCGCGAGAGTGCCTCGTAGCCCACGACGCTCATGTCGCCCAGGTCGAACACCGGATGCACGAGCGTGCGGACCTCCTCGGCGTCGATGATATCGCGCAGGCGCCGCTTGCGCGTCTCCGCGTCTACCGCCTCGCGCGTGGCCGAGTCGTGCAGCGCCGCGTCGAGCCCCGCATGCACGAGACGCTCGAGGCGCGCGTTGGGGTCGTGCGTGATCGTGGCCGCGCCCACGTAGCAGCCGAACTTGCGGAAGACCTCGGGCTCGACCTGCTCGCCGAGGAACGCGCGGATGCTCTCCTCGACCCGCTGCACCACGAGCTGGCGCGAGTCGGCGTCCATGCGCAGCGACGCGCGGGGCGGCGAGAGGACGACCACGAACGAGTTACCGGAGATCATGATCTCGGCGATGATGTCGGCGTCGCGCAGCACCGTGCCGGTGATCGACTCGAGCGCCCGGGCGACGTGGCGCATGACGTCGTCGAAGACCTTCCACCCGTAGATCTCCTCGATCTTGGAGTAGCGGACCACGTTCACGCAGAGCAGCGTGACCTCGTTGCGCTCCTCGAGCAGCACCTGGATGCGGGGGAAGAGCAGCGGGGTGGTAGGCAGGCCGGTGACCGGGTCGAAGAGCAGGCGCCGGACCTCGGGGTGGGACTCGATCACATCGGCGAACTCGAGCCACGACTCCAACAGGAAGTTGTGGCCGTCTCCATGGTGCGAGGATTGCACGTGCCCTCCGATCCCGCGCGGTCGTCGCGCACAGTCTACACCGACTCGGGCAACGAACCCTATCCGTACGAGAGCCGCAGCGCGAGAGCGCCGTTCGCCGCGAGCGGCACGGCGAGGTCCGTCGAACCGACCACGACCGGCTGTCCGCCCCGGACGTCGGCGACCGCGGTCACCGCACGGTCGAACACGAGCCCGACATCGACCGTGGCAGGCTCGTGGTTCAGCAGCACGAGGATGTCCTCGCCCTCGCCCGCGAACAGGCCGAGTTCGACGCCGGGCGCGTCACAGGCAACGGGCGCCCCGCACCCGGCCGCGCTCGCGACCGCCGCGTAGACGGTCCGCAGAAGCGCCGTGACCGCCCCGGGCGGCGCCCACGGGTCGCCCTGCGCGAGGGCGCGCTCGAGCGGCGCGGCACAGAGCACCGCCCGTCCCTGTCCGGCCTGGTTGAGCGTGAGGAGCGGGCTGCCGGTCGCGTCCGTCGCGACCACCGTGGCGCCCGCCTGACCGAGCAGCGCGAACGACGGCACGTCGAGCCGGGCGTCGAACGAGGTCAGGTGCCCGAGGACGTCGGGCTGCGCGATGCGGCAGGAGAGCGTCGCGCGCGCACCGCCGTCGCCGAGGAACTCCACGCCGAAGAGCTCCCGCACGATGTCGGGAGCGTCGCCGCCCCCGTAGGAGAGCAGGAGCGAGCCGCCGCCCTGGACCCACGCGGAGAGGCGCTCCCAGGTGGAGTCCTCGAGCGAGAACGCCGAGGGGACCACGATCACCGAGTAGGGGTCCAACGAGTCCCCCTCGTGTACGACGGTCACCGGGACGTGCGCCTCCTTGGCCGCGATGTAGGCCTGGAGACACGCACGGGGGTCGTAGAGGGAGGCGAGGTTCGGCAAGGGCTCGAAGCGCTCGGCGGGGAGGAGCACCGCGGTGCGCTCCTGCACGAGCGTGTACCGGCGCAGGTCGATGCGCGCCGCCACCCGCGCGAAGGAGGCGACCTCCGACATCACGGGCTTGGGTTCGTCGTCGATGTCGCGCACGCCCACGAGCACCTCGAACGGGTCGCGGAAGTACGGCTCGCGCCGCTCGGTGTCCAGATCGCGCCACCGGCGCAGGAGCACGCCGGCCGCGCGGTTCATGAGGCCGGAGTAGAGCGCCGTCCTGACGGCCGCGCTCTCCTCGGCGTGAGAGTGGTCGAGCGAGTGCACGCCCACGTCGTCGAGGAGGACCGGGACCCCGCCCGACGCGCTGCGCAGCAGGAACGAGTCGAGGTAGGTCGAGGGGCCGGAGGTGAGCGGGCCCTCGGCGGCGTAGGCCCGGTAGGGCGCGGTCACGTGGCTGACGGCGATCTCGGAGGGCCCGAGCGCGGCGCGGGCGTCGACGCCTGTGTGGCGGAAGAGCGTCTCGGGGTCGACCGAGAGCAGCACGGGGCGGTCCGGGTCGACCTCGCGGACCGCGTCGCGCATCGTCTCCGCCCACGCCGCCAGGTCGTCGGCCGAGGTGAAGCCGGTGCAGAACGCCTCGTTGGCGAGGTCCCAGCCGAAGATCGCCGGCTCGGCGCGGTAGCGGTTGACGACGCGCTGGATGAGCGCGGTCTGGCGCTGGAGCAGGTACGGGTCGGTGTGCGGGTCGCGCTTGCGGCCCCACGGCACGTCGAGCATCTCGGCGAGGCGGTCGTCGGCGAAGAAGCAGACGATGAGCTGCAGCTTGTGGCGGCGCGCGGCCTCCACGAGCTCCTGCAGGCGGTCCTCGGCGGCGTCAGCGTACTGCCCCACCTGCGGCTCGAGGCTCTTCCAGGAGAGGAACACGCGCACGAGCGTCAGGCGCGCCTCGGCGAAGGCGGCGAAGTCGGCCTCGGGGTCCGCCGCGTACCAGTCGTCCCATCCGCTCGTCTCCGCGTCGAGCGGGTAGTGGTTCACGCCGAGGGGGAAGAGCGCGTTGCGGCGCGGAGCGCGGCCGGGCGCCGGTGCGGGCTCGGCGGCGGGCGTGGGCTCCTCGGCGGGCAGCGCGTCGGCGGGTGCGGGGGTGCCGGGCGCGTCGGCGCCGTGGTCGGCGAGCGGCTCGAGGTCGGCGGCGATACCCTCCGACTGGGCGGCGGGTCCTCCGGGCACGGGCGTGTCGGGAGCGGCGGCGCCGTCCGGACGGTCGTCCGCCGAGGCGGCCTCGGTCGCGGGTGCGGCCTCGGCGGGCGTGCGCGGCGCGGCGCTGCGACGGTCGCGCGGTCCCTTCCTGCGGGTGGGCACGGCTTACGACCTCCCCTCGGCGTACTCGTCGTAGAGGGCCCAGAACAGCCCCTGTCGTCTCGTGTCGTGATAGGCGGCGCGGCGGATCTCCCAGTCGGCCTCGGCGTGACGGCCCTCGGTGAAGAGCACCGCGGCGAGCCCGAAGCGCGCTCGCACGCACGCCGGGTCGAGCGCGACGGCGGTCAGGTACGATTCGCGAGCGGCGCTGAACCGCTGCAGCGCGAGGAGCGACTCGGCGAGCAGGACGTGCGGCATGGGCTCGTCGGGGACCGCCTTGGCGAGCGCGGAGAAGACCCGGGCGGCGTGCCGCGCGAGCCCCTGGCGCCGGGCGAACGCCACGCCGAGGCAGTAGACCGCCGTGGGCGTGCGGGTCGAGATCGTGAGCGCGCGCAGGGCGCACGCCATCGCCTCGTTCGCCGCCTCCTGCTTCAGATACAGGTAGGACGCCAGGCCGAGCGCCTCGGCGTCGTCGGCGTCCTCGTCGAGGATGAGCCGGATGAGCTCGGCGGCGGCGAAGTAGTCCTCCTCGAAGGCGAGGCCGTAGGCCGCGGCGATGCGGCTCTTGCGGTCGGGCGGGACGTCCGCGGGGTCGGGCGCCTCCTCACCGTCGTCGTAGACGCCGGCGAGCGAGAAGAAGAGATCGTCCTGGCTCGGGTCGAGCTCGCCGGCTTTGCGAAAGCCGGGAAGCGCCGTCGCCATACCCTCGCGTTTGAGGGCCGCCACGGCGAGGTTGTACATCGCGCGCGCCTCGCTCGGGTCGAGTTCGAGCGCGCGTCGCCACGCGTCGATGGCCTCCTCCTCGAAGGCCGCGGCCGCGAACGCCTCCCCGAGCTGCACGTGGGCCGTGACGAGATCGGGCACCACCTCGGCGAGCTCGTGCCACACGAGGATCGAGCGGTCCCACATCCCCCCGCGCCGGTCGTAGGCCAGTCCGAGCGCGAGATAGGCGGGCGCGCACTCCGGGTCGAGCTCGATGGCCCGGCTCGCGGCCGAGATCGCCTCGTCGTAGAAGTCGCCCGAGAGCATGAGCTCGGCGAGCAGGCAGTGGACGAACGGGTCGGACTCGTCGATGCGCAGCGCCTGGTAGCAGGCGTTGACGGCGGGCGCGACGTGCCCCTGGCGCGCGAGCCCCTCGGCGAGCCTGACCTGCTGGGATCGCCCGGTCACGGCCGCTCTCCCGCGCCGAGGCGGTCCCGTGCGATCCGCGCGACGAGCTTGAGCGCGCTCTCCGCGCCGCGCGCGACGCCGTTCGCGCCGACCTCGCGGGCGAGCGCCGGGTCGGCCGCGAACGGGCCGCCGGAGACGAGCAGCAGCATGTCGTCGCGCCCGGCGGCGGCGAACATCTCGCGCACCCGGGCCACCGCGCGGGCGGTCGCCATCATCTGTGCCGAGACGAGCACGATGCGCGCGCCGGTCTCCTCGGCGCGCTCGAGGAACTCCGACGGCCGCACGTCGGCGCCCAGGTCGATCACCCGATGGCCGGCGTCTTTGAGCGCCGCCGCGATGATGTCCTTGTCGATCGTGTGGTGATCGCGGTGCATCGAGCCGACAAGCACCGTGATCCCGGTGTCTTGAGCGGTGGCCGGCGGCGTGGCGAACGAGGTGATCTGCTCGGCGACCACCGAAGCCTGCGTGAAGGTGTACTCGTCGATCGCGCCGCTCGCCCACGCCCCGCCGAGGAGGGCCATCGCCGGCGCGAAAAGGGTGTCGAAGAGCGCGCCCTGGTCCATGCCTCCGTCGCGCGCCTGTTCGATGACCGAGATCGCGGTCGCGGGGTCCTGGCTCACGAACGCCTGGTAGAGGCGTGCCGCGTCATCATCGGCCATCCGTCACGCCCCCTTTCCCGTCGCGCCGGGCTCAGCCGGCCCACGCTCGCTCGCTCGGTCGCACACGCTTCTGTGTGGTGCAAGTATCGCAGAGCCCGAGCGGGCCGGGCAAAGCGCGCCGGCGCCGCTTCGGGAGATGCGGTCGCTGGTAGCGGTGGTGGGATTCGAACCCACACGGCCGTGAGGCCAGAGGCTTTTAAGGCCCCCTCCTGTACCAGTTCGGATACACCGCCCCATCACATGAGCCCCGGTCCGCGCTCGAGGCCGGACACCAGCTCGATGGCGATCCCGTACAGTATGTCGTGCTCGCTCACGACCGTCGAATCAAGACCGGCCAGATCCAGCAGCTCGCCGAGGATGAGCGCGCCGGCGACGATCACCGGGGCACGGCCCGGGTGCAGCCCCGGGACCTCGAGCCGCTCGCTCAGCGGCATCGCGGCGAGGCGGTCGGCGATCGCGCCGACCCGGTCGCGGGCGAGCACCGCCCCGTGCACGCGCGCGGGGTCGTAGACGGTGAGCCCGAGATCGATCGCCACGAGCGTGGTGGCCGTCCCGGCGAGCGCGATGGAGGAGCGCGGCGGCGCCGGAAGCGCCTCGAACGCGGGCCCGAGGAGGTCGCGGACGTAGGCGCGCGCGGCGGAGAACTCCGCCGGGGCGGGAGGGTCGGAGGGCAGGCAGACCTCGGTCACCCGACGCGAGCCGACGTCGACCGAGCGGGCGAACGCGACGCGCGGCTCGGCGCCCGCACTGCCGAGGACGATCTCGGTCGAGCCGCCGCCGATGTCGTTCACGAGCACGTCCTCGGCGTCGACCCCCCACGTCGCGCCCGCGAAGGCGAGCCGGGCCTCGGTCGCGCCGCTGACCACCTCGGCGACGATGCCGTGACGCGCGAGCATCGCCGTGAACTCCCCCGCGTTGGCGGCGTCCCGCGAGGCGGAGGTCGCCACGGCCCGCACGGCGTCGGCGCCCGTGCGCTCGATCTCGGCGGCGTAGCGGGCGACGACCTCCTCGACCCGCCCCATCGCCGCGCCCGAGAGGCGGCCGGTGCGGGTCAGGTCCTCGCCGAGGTGCGTGATGTCGGTGCTGCGCGCGACCTCGGCGATCGAGCCGGGCGCGATGTCGGCCACGAGCAGGCGTGTCGTCACGGTCCCGATGTCGATGGCGGCGACGCGGCGGGGTTCCGGAGCACTCACGGCGATCACTCCTCCCTCAGACAGGTGAGCGACCCGCATCGCGCGTCGTCGCACGCTGTCCCGATGCGGGCGACGAGCGCCTCCCCGACCGGGTCGTCGAGCCCGCCGAGGAACGCCGCGACGTGCGCGTGCAGGCACTTGGTCGCGAGCGGGTCCCGCTGACCGGCGATGCCGGTCGCCGCGAGGAGGTCCGGGTCGCCCGCGTCGCCCTCGGCCGCGCGCAGCGCGCGGTAGCGGGCGTCGGCGGC
>JAUVXE010000016.1 GCA_030603745.1 Coriobacteriia bacterium
CCCGCGCAGTACTGGTAGGCGCTCTCCTCGCCGTCGTCGCGCGCGGGGTCTTTCGTGAGGAAGCGCATCGTGGCCGGGTCGTAGTGGCGCTGCGAGAGGTAGTAGGTGGCCGAGTGGGCGTCGTAAGCATAGCCCGCGTAGCGCAGCGGCTGGCGGGCGGCGATCTTGGCGGCCACGTCGGACGTGATACCGGTGACTGCGTTCGAGTCCTGCGTGAGCACCGCGCCGTAGGGGTCGTAGGTGTAGCGGGCGAAGGGCGCGCCTGCGGTGTCCGTGAGCGCGACGACGTCGCCTCGGTCGGTCGTGGCGATGAGGAAGGTCACGGGTGAGGCGGTGCCGGCCGTGTACACACCCGCATACGGGCGCCCGTCCTCGTCGTAGAGGTAGGCGACCGCGTAGGTGGTCTCGTCGGAGCGCGCAGCGTCAAGCGAGAGCAGCGTGATGCCGTCGTAGGCGTAGTCGGTCGTCGTGGTGGTGCCGCCTGCGGTCACGGTCGCCGACGTGCGCTGGCCGTTGCCGTCGTAGGTGTAGGCCGCCGAGTCGGTCCCGCGCTGCCAGCCGGTGAGGCGGCTCGCGTCGTCGTAGGTCCACAACGTCGTGACCCCCGATGCGGTCTGCGAGGTGCGCCGTCCGAGGTCGGGATCGTGGAAGTAGCTGGTGCTCAGGCCACCGGTCACAGAGGATGTGAGCCGGTCGTTCGCATCGACCACGAACGTGGTCTGCGCGCCGTCCATGGTCAGGAGCTCCAGGTTGCCACGCGCATCGAACGCGTAGGCGCGCTGAGTGGGGCCGGTGGTCGCGCCTTGGAGGCGGCCGGCATCGGTGTAGGCGTAGGATGAGGCCACCGGGGCGCCTGTCGTGATGATGCTCTCAGCCGTCTTTCGCGCGGTCTCGGGATCGTAGGTGTAGGCGGCGTTGATACCGGGCGCGGTCTGCGAGACGAGCTTGCCCGCCGCGTCGTATCCAGCACTCGAAGCAACGTCTCCGATGCTCCAGGCCACGCGCCGCCCCTCGGCGTCACGGGCCGTGACGGCACCCGTAAGCGCAACGCCCGCACCCGTCACGGTCCTGGCCGTCTCCCGGCCAAACTCGTCGTAGGTGATCTGCGTGGTGAGCCCGGCGTGTTCGACGGTGGCCACCGAGACCTTGTTGGCCGCGGTCGCATACGAGAGTGTGCTCGTGACGCCTGCGGGCGACTGCACGACCTGCACGGGCCGTGAGAGCGTGTCGTAGGCGGTCTCGGTGCGCTTGACCTCTGCGCCTGCGACCTCGTGGACCTCTGTGGTCATGCGCCCGAAGGCGCCGTAGGTGTAGCGCACGGTGCGCCCGGCCGCATCGGTGGTGCGCACCGTGCGGCCGAGGCCGTCAAAGGCGGTCGTGGTCGTCTTGCCGCCCACACTCTCGGCGACCACGCGGCCCGCCTTGTCAAAGACGCGCGTGGTCAAGATGCCGTCGAAGTCGGTCTCGGAAAGCACCTGTGAGAGGGTGTTGTAGGTCTTTGAGGACGGCTCGCCGAGTGCCGCTGTCTTCTGGCGTCCGAGCAGGTCGTAGGAGAAGCTCGTGGCCGCCTCTTCCGGCGTGCCCGCGGCTTTCACACTCTCAGTGGTGCGGCCGGCGAGACGAACGTGAGCACACATGAGACCACGCGGCCAAACGACCTGCGAGCCCGGTTCATGAAGCCCCCCCCCGCTTCTTTCGAGAAGCGAGTCTTCGCCGGGTGGTGGCCCCTCACCGGCCGGCGTGTTCTGTTCTTGGTCGCAGCATACGGCGCGCTTGCCAGGTTCTGCAGCCCCTAGATTCTTCCCGGGATCGTCTTACTCGATCGTTCGTGCCTGGCCGAACTCCTCGAGCATCCCGTGGCCCTCGACCACGCGCACCTCGGCCACCGCGGCGTTGCGGATGTGAAACGCCCAGATGTCGCTTCGGGAGAGTCCAAGCAGCGCCACGAGCATCGCGCGGAAGACCCCACCATGCGTGCAGACAGCGTGACGCCCCCCGAGTTCGACGATCTCCTCGGCGATCGCAGCGGAACGGCGCTCGATGGAGGCGCGCGACTCCCCGCCCGGTGCGACCGGTGTCTCGTAGGCGCGATAGTCGAAGGTAAGGCCGCGCTCGGTGATCTCGTCCCAGGTGAGGCCCTCGGCGTGACCGAAGGCGAGCTCGATGAGCCGCTCGTCGGCTACCGGCCCGATGCCGAGGCGCGACCCCGCGTGTTCGGCGAGGGTGGCTGCGCGCGGCAGCGGGCTCGTCCACAACCGGTCGGGAGCGAACTCGACGATGCGCTCGGTGAGCAAGTCGAGCTGGCGTTCGCCCCTCGGCGTGAACGGGGAGTCACCGCGGCCCACGAAGCGCCCGGCCACGTTCGCCTCCGTCTCGGGGTGGCGGAGGATCAGGATCGTTGTGGCGTTCGCGCTCATGTGAGCACCAGCGAGGCGGCGATGAGCACCGCCGTCTCCGTGAGCAGCACGCTCGCGCCGAGGACGTCACCCGTGATGCCGCGGACCGGAAGCGAGAGCACGTGCGGCACCACCGGTGCCGCCACGAGCGCGACCGCCGCGAGAACGGCTGCGGAGCCGGGAGGCAGCCACGCGGCACACGCGCCAACGGCGACCCCGGTCGCGAGGAGCGCCGCGGCGAGCGAAAGCGCTCCCGGACGCCCGGCGACCGCCGCGCCGAGGCCCCCGGGACGAGCCGGCCGCCCGAGCCACGCGCCGAAGCTCGCGGCCAGTCTGCCCGCCACCAGGGCGAGCACGATCGGGGCGAGGAACGCCTCGGCGAGGAGGGGCGCGAGCGCGGTGATCTGCGCGAACGCCACGAGCACCACGGCCGTTGTCCCGAACGCTCCGGTCGCCGAGTCGGCCATGATCTCGAGACGCCGCGCGGGCGAGTTCCCTCCCCACACCGCGTCGGCGACATCAGCGAGGCCATCCCAGTGCAGCATCCGCGTGGTCATCGCCCACGCGGCGACCACGAGCACGGCGATGAGCGCCGAGCGCTCCTCGAGCATCGTCTCGACCACCGGCACCCGTCCCGCGAGCCAGAGGAGCGCGACCGTCATCCCGCCGAGGACGAGTCCCACGAGCGGGAAGTAGCCGGCCACATCGGGACGCTCGCGGTCAGGCCACTCGGCGCGGAGCGGCAGAGCGGTCAGCAACGAGAAGGCGAGCGCCGCATCGCGCCGCGGACGGGATGTCAACGGCGAGCTCATGCGCGCGCGGGCCCCTCGGCGGGTGTGGGGGCGTCCTCGGCCCCGGCGACCCCTGCCTCGGCGAAGGTGGCCATGCCGGAGAGCATGCGGCATGCGGCGTCCATGATGCCCATGGCGAGCGCGGCCCCGGTGCCCTCGCCCAGGCGCATGTCGAGTTCGAGGACCGGTTCCATGCCGAGGTGTTCGAGCACGCGGGTATGTCCGGGCTCGGCCGAGCGGTGCGAGGGGAACAGGTAGTCGGCCGCGTGGGGGGCGAGCGCGGTGGCCGCGAGCGCGGCGGCGCCGGAGATGAAGCCGTCGACGACCACGCAGGTGCGTCGCGCCGCACCTGCGAGCATGACGCCGGCGAGCGCGGCGATCTCGAGCCCGCCCACCGCGGCGAGCACGCCGAGCGGGTCGAGATCCGCGACCCGGTTGACCTCGAGCCCGCGCGCGATCACGGCGGCCTTGTGGTCGAGGGCCTCGGCGGGAAGACCGGTCCCGGGACCGGTCACGAGGCGCGGAGCGACGCCGCAGTAGGCGGCGGTCAGTGCAGCGGCGGCGGTGGTGTTGCCGATCCCCATCTCGCCGGTGCCCAGGAGCAGGAAGCCCTCATCGATCGCCGCATCCGCGGCACTCGCGCCCACGAGCACCGCGCGTGCGGCCTGCTCGCGGGTCATCGCCGGTCCGAGCGAGAGATCGGCGGTTCCCGGCGCGATCGTGACCTGCGCGACCCCCGGGAACGCCGAGGTGTCCGCGGCGACGCCTACATCGTGCAGGCGGAGCTCCGCCCCGACCGAGGCGGCGAGCTGGTTGATCCCGGCCCCGCCCGCGGCGAAGTTCGCGACCATCTGCCAGGTGACCTCCTGCGGGAACGGCGAGACGCCCTGCGCGACCACGCCGTGGTCGGCCGCCATGAGCAGGATCGCCTTGCGCTCGACCGAGGGACGCTCGGTCCCCTGTACGCGCGCGACCCGTGCCGCGAGGTCCTCGAGCCGACCGAGGCTACCCGGGGGCTTGGTGAGCTGGTCGAGGCGGGCGCGGGCGGCCTCCTCGGCGGATGGGTCCGTGGGGGTGATGCGGTCGATGAGCGCGTCGAGCATGGTCGGATCGTGGGTCACGGTCGCGGGTCCTTCCTCGGGGCGGGCCAGTCGGTGTCGGTGGGCGACTCGGTGAGATCGAGCAGGCGTCCGGCGAGCGCGAGGTACGCCGCGTCCGCACGGCCGATGAGCGCGGCGTTCGCTCGGCCGAGCGCGTCGCGAAAGGCCCGACCACTCGCGTAGGCGGGCACGACCCCTGAGCCGACCTCGTTGGTGACCACGATGGTGTCGCCATCGCGCTCGGAGAGCCACGCCGTGACCGTCGCGAGTATCTCGTCGAGGTGGTCGGGCGCGATCGGCGCGTCGCCGGCGTCGGTCGCGGCTCCCATGGCGAGACCGGCGAGCGTGCCGAGACAGTCGAGCAGCAGGATCGAGCCCGAGGGGACCTCGGCGCGCCACGAGAGCGCGGAGGCGGCTTCGATCGTGGTGAACGCGTCCGGGCGGTCGGAGCGGTGGCGCTCGATACGGGCGGCCATCTCCGGGTCGCCGTCGCCGCTCCCGAAGACCGCGACCACCACCGGCGCGCCGGACTCGGCCGAGCGACGAGCGGCGAGGCGCTGCGCCGCGGACGACTTGCCGCTCCGCGCGCCACCGGTGAAGACCACGAGCGCCATCAGGGGGCCTCCGTCCCTGACGACCCCGACGATCCGGGCGACCCCGGCGGCTCCGCGGAGACAGCGCGACGCAGCGCGGCGACCTCCTCGGCGGAGAGCGTACGGTGCTCGCCGGGAGCGAGGCGGCCGAGGCGCAGCGGCCCGAACGACTCGCGGTGCAACGCGAGCACGGGGTGGCCGACCTCGGCGAGCATCCGGCGGACCTGGCGCTTGCGGCCCTCGCGGATGGTGAGCTCGACGGTCGCGCCGCTGGCGGCGGTCGCCGTGACGCGCGCCCGAGCGGGCGCCGTCGGGCCGTCGTCGAGCACCACGCCGCGCTCGAGCGCACGGATGGCGGCAGGCGCGGGTACGCCCTCTACCTCGGCGGTGTAGGTCTTCTCGACGTGGTAGCGCGGATGGAGCAGCCGGTGCGCGAGGTCGCCGTCGGTTGTGAAGAGCAGCAGCCCGGTGGTGTCGCGATCGAGGCGGCCGACCGGGAAGAGGCCGGCCGGCTCGCGCGGCACGAGGTCGGCGACGGTAGGGCGGCCCTGCGGGTCGCGCATCGTGGTGACGTAGCCGGCCGGCTTGTTGAGCACCACGTAGACCGGCTCGGCGCCGAGGCTGACGGGTCGCCCGTCGACCGTGACCGTGTCGGTGAGCGGGTCGACCTTGGCGCCGAGCTCGGTCACGACGACCCCGTTGACCGCGACGCGGCCGGCGGTCATGAGGTCCTCGCTCCCCCGCCTCGACGCCACGCCCGCGCGCGCGAGGAACCGCTGGAGCCGAAGGGGCACCACGCGCTCCCCGTGCCCGGCCGTCTCATGCATGTGCGGTCACATCCAGCACCTAGTCGATGGTGGCGACATCGTCGTCGCCCTCGTCGAACACGTGGTGCGCATCACCGGGGTGCGCACCACCGGAGTCCGCGCGCCCGGCGCCCTCGGCGAGCGTGTCGGTGACGCCGCCGCTCTCGCCCGCGGTGAAGTCGACCTGCCGGTTCCCGCCGAGACGGTCCCGGATCGCCTCCTCGGTGCGAGCATCCGGGGCGAACTCCTCGAGCGGAGGTAGCTCGGAGAGGTCCTTCAGCCCGAACTTCTCGAGGAACGCGCGGGTCGTCACGTAGAGGATGGCGTTGCCGGCGTCACGGTCGCGGCCCGCCTCGCGCACGAGCCCCTTCTCGACGAGCGAGGAGATGACGCCCTCGCTGTTCACGCCTCGCACCGCGTTGACCCCTGCACGGGTGACCGGCTGGTGGTACGCGACGACGGCGAGCGCCTCGAGGGCCGCCTGGGAGAGGCGCCGGGTGTCCCACGAAAGCACGTACTGCTCGATGCGGTCGTGGTAGGCGGGGTGGGTGTAGAGCCGCCATCCGCCGGCCACGTGGCGGAGCTGGAAGCCCCGCTCGGCGGCCCGGTACTCCTCGGCGAGGTGTTCGAGGACCTTCTCGACCGCGGACGGGGTGGACTCGAGCACGCCCGCGATGCGCGCGGCGGTGACGGGCTCGTCGGATACGAAGAGCATCGCCTCGATGGCACCGCGCAGCGCGGTGTCGGCTCCCGCTCCTTCCGGCGCGGCGGCGGGCGTGGGTTCGGGGGTCTCGCTCACGATGCTTCATCTCCCTGTCGCGTGGTGACCACGATGTCGTCGAAGACGGCGTCCTGGCGCAGGTCGACCAGGCCGCGCTTGTAGAGCTCGAGGATGGCGAGGAACGTCACGACGATGACCTCTGGCGAGGCGTCGCCGCCAAGGATCTCGCTGAAGCGCGCGGTGCCCGTGCGGGCGAGCGTGCGCGAGACGCTCTCCGTGTGCAGCTCGAGGCTGATGGGGGCCGACGCGATGTGCTCGGCCTGCAGCAGGAAGATCTCGCGCCGGAACTCCAGGTCGGCGCAGATCACGGCCAGGCCGCGCAGGGTGATGCCTTCGAGGTAGTCGGGCATGAGGCCGAGGAAGCGCTCCTCGAGGCCGGCCTGCCGGGGGTGCATCCGCGCGACCGACTCCATGCGGGCGGAGAGCTCGGCGGCGATGTTCTTGAACTGCTTGTAGGCGAGCAGCCGCGCGACGAGCAGCTCGCGGGCCTCCTCGGGCGAGAGGTCGTCGAGGTCCTCGCCCACGTAGCCCTCCTCGGCGGGGAGAAGGCTTGCGGCCTTGATCTCGAGCAAGGTGGCGGCCACCAGCAGGAAATCGCTCGCGACGTCGAGGTCGAGATCGGCCATCCGGTCGATCTCGGCGAGGTACTGGTCGGTGACCTCGATGATCGAGATCGCGTTGACGTCGACCTTCTGGCGGGCGACGAGGTGGAGGAGCAGGTCGAACGGCCCCTCGAACGCGTCGATCTTGACCCGGTACGCCACCGGGGCCTCCCCTACCGGCCCTCGTCGATACGGACCCGCTCGCGACAGGTGGCGACCACCTCGGCGGTCACCGGGCGCGCCTTGGCCGCACCGGCCTCGAGGACCTCCCACGCATACCCTGGCTTCGCGGCGATCTCGGCGCGCCGCGCGCGGAACTCGCCGAGGTAGTCCACGAGGTCCTCGGCCATCTTGACTTTGTGCGCGACACAGCCGCACTCGGCCGCGCGGCAGCACGCGTCCCACCGGGCGATGTCGTCGGCGTCACGCGAGACGAGCTTGTGGATCTGGTGGAGCGGGCAGATGTCCGGGTCGCCCGGGTCGGTCTTGAGCTTGCGCGCGGGGTCGGTGATCATCGCGCGCACCTTGGCGGTGATCTCCTCGGGCGTGTCCGAGATGAAGATCGCGTTGCCGTAGGACTTGCTCATCTTGCGGCCGTCGGTGCCGGGCACGCGCGCGCCCTGCTTGGCGATGAGCGCCGCCGGCTCGATGAGGTAGTCGCCGTAGGCGTTGTTGAAGCGGCGCACGATCTCGCGCGTGAGCTCGAGGTGCGGCAGCTGGTCCTCGCCGACCGGCACCACGTCGGCGAGCACGATCGTGATGTCGGCCGCCTGGAGCAGCGGATACATGAAGAAGCCGAGGTTGCCGAGGTCCTTGTCGGTGACCTGCTCGCGCTGTTCCTTGTAGGAGGGCACCCGCTCGAGCCACGACAGCGGCGTGACCATCGAGAAGTAGAGCGCGAGCTCGGCGACCTCGGGTACGTCGGACTGCCGGTAGATCGTGCAGCGGTCCGGGTCGAGTCCGGCGGCGCACCAGTCGAGCACCATCTCCTCGGTGAACTCGCGGATGCGGCTCGTATCCGCCCAGTCGCTCGTGAGCGCGTGCCAGTCGGCGATGAAGTAGAACGCGTCGAAATCGTCCTGCATCTCGAGCATGTTCTGCAGGTTGCCGAACCAGTGTCCGAGGTGCAGCTTGCCCGTGGGGCGGTAGCCGGTCAGCGCGCGCTTACGTGTCATACGAGAGGTGCTCCTCGGGTCGCGGGACGGACGTGGCCGAAGCGGTACCGATGATACCGCATCGGGCGGCGCTACAACCCCGTGAACAGCCCGAGCAGCGGATAGACGGTCACGTCGAAGTACCACCCGAGCGGGTCGACGCCGAGGAACGACGGAAGAAGCCAGAGCGCCGCGATGATGATGAGGAAGCCGTACCGCTCGACTTGGTCGTAGATCGCCATCCCGCGGTCGGTCAGGAACAGCGGCAGCACGCGCGAGCCGTCGAGCGGCGGCAGCGGGATGAGGTTGAAGAACATGAGCACGAGGTTCATGAGCGCGAAGAACAACAGCGCCTGGCCGAGGATCGGCACCCCACCGTAGAGGCGGAACGCCAGGCCCGAGAACGCGGCGAGCACGAGGTTGGAGATCGGCCCCGCGATCCCGGTGAGGAACATCCCCTGGCGGTAGTTCTTGAAGCGGTACGGGTTGATGGGCACCGGCTTGGCGTAGCCGAACCCGAACCCGAGCACCGCGACCATGAGTAGCGGCAGTAGCACGGTCCCCCACGGGTCGATGTGGCGGGCCGGGTTGAGGCTCAGGCGCCCCCGGTCCTTGGCGGTGGTGTCACCGAGCAGGTACGCGGCGTACCCGTGCGCCACCTCGTGGATGACGATGGCGGGCACGAGCAGGCCGAACCGCCAGAGGATCTGAGTGAGGTCCACCTCGACGTGCTCCTTGCCGCCCGCTACGCGGGCCTCCCGGGTCCAAGTCCGGCGCGCGAGGCGAGCTTGCGCAGGTGCGCGAGCTCCGCGTCCCTCCCGATGACGAGGCCGTCGAGGCGGGCGTCGAGCGCTTGCGCGAGTATAGCGGAGAACGCGGCGGACGGTTCGAGTCCGAGTGCGATCAGGTCCTCCCCGCTCACCGCCGGTCTCACGCGCGCGAGCACCCGCACGAACCGCTCCACCCGCTCGCGCGTCAGCGCGTCGCCCGCGCCCCACAGGTAGACGAGCGCCTCGGCGGGCACGGGCTCGAGCAGCCGGTAGAGGCGCGAGTCGCGCATCCGGCGCCGGTCTCGCAGTCTCCTGCCGAGGAGACCGGACCGCTCGGCGAGCGCGAGGGCCGGCTCGCCGTACTCGCGGCCGAACCGCATGCGCTTGAGCCAGCGCTCGGCGGCGGGGCGGCCGCACCCGGCCAGCAGCGCGGCCACGAGCGCGACACGGCGCCGCGGCGGGCGGTCGAACGCGTCGGCGAGGGTCCGATAGGCCCGTTCCGTGGCGAAGAGCGCCTCGACGGCGGCCGCGGGGGTGACCCCCTCGGGGAGCGCCACGTCGAGCACGCCGAGCTCGGCGAGCCGCTCGAAGACCACCGACGGAGCGTCCTCGTCGATGATATCGAGCATCTCCTCGCGGATGCGCGCTCCGCTGACCTCGTCGATGATCCCCATCTCGACCGCGCGGTGGGCCGCCTCCTCGGTGGCGCCGTCCATCGCGAAGCCGAATCGCCGCTCGAACCGCGCGGCGCGCAACACCCGCGTGGGGTCCTCGATGAACGAGAGCGAGTGCAGCACCCGCAAGGTCCCGCGCTCGAGGTCGCGCAACCCACCGAACGGGTCGGCGATCTGGCCGAAGCACTCAGGGTTCACGCACGCCGCCATCGCGTTGACGGTGAAGTCACGTCGGAACAGGTCCTGGCGCAGCGACGAGCGCTCCACGGTGGGAAGCGCCCCGGGGCGCGTGTAGTACTCGGTCCGCGCGCTCGTGATGTCGAGGTGCAGCGCCGGGGAGAGCACGAGCACCGCGGTCCCGAACCTGTGGTGGACCTTCACGCGACCGCCGAGCACGCGAGCCGCCTCCTGCGCGAACTCGACCCCGTCGCCCTCGACCACCACGTCGATGTCGAGGTTGCGCCTGCCGAGCAGCATGTCGCGCACGAACCCGCCCACCGCGTGCGCGCGCAGCCCGCGCTCCTCGGCGAGCCGTCCGATCTCGTGCAGGGCGCTCGCCGCCTCCGCGGGCAGGAGCGAGTCGACCGAGGCGAGGAAGCGCTCGGTCGAGCGGGCCCGCGCCCTCGGCAGGCGGCGGTCGAGGTACTCGTCGCCGTGCTCGGCGCGCAGGAGGTCCTTGCGCGACACGATGCCGAGGAGCTCGCCGGCCTCGCCGAGGACCGGCAGCCGGCCCACGCCGCGCGTGGCGAGCAGGCGCTCGACCGTGAGCAGGTCGGTGTCCGGACGCACGGTGGTGACATCGCGCGCCATGAAACCGCGGACCGGCGCGTGCGAGAGCCGGTGCCGGGCGGCCTTGTCCACGTGCTGCCGGGTCACCACGCCCACGACCTCGTCCTCGCCCTCGTCGAGCACGGGCAGGCCGCCGTGCCCCCAGCGCGACATGAGCTCGCCGGCCTCGGCCATCGTCGCGTCCGGGTCGATGGTGCGCGCGGGTGCCGACATGATGTCGCGGGCGAGCAGCGGGGGCCGGACCACGGCCTCGAGCGCCTCGCGCAACCGCTCGCGCGCGGCGGGGATGTCGAGGTCGCGGAAGGCCGCCGAGGCCGCCTGCGCGTGCCCTCCCCCGCCGATGCGCTCCATCACCGCGCCCACGTCGACCTCGTGCATCCGGCTGCGGGCCACGACCTGCAGCCGGTCGGGCATCCCCACGAGCGCGATCGCGACCCGGTACCCCATGTCCTCCACGATGTAGTGGGTGAGCACGCTCGCCGAGTCCACGTACTCCTCGGCCTCGGCCACTCCCACCGCCACCTGCTGCCCGTTGACGTCCCACACCTCCAGTCCGCTCACGAGCGCCTCGAGGAGTGCGCGCTGCTCCCGGTCGAGCGTGCGGGTGAGGAACTGGTTGAGCACCTCCATATCGGCGCCGGCGGCCATGAGGTAGGCCACCGCCTCGGCGTCGTAGGCGGTGGCCCCGGGATAGGTGAGCGATCCGGTGTCCTCATGGATGCCGAGCAGGAAGAGCGAGGCCTCGAGCGGGGCGAGCGCGATCCCGCGCCGGTGTATCTCGTGCACGAGGATCGAGGTGGTCGCTCCCACGTCGAGCGAACGGTCGTCGACCCCGGCGAGGTCTCCCTCGGCGGGGGGATGATGGTCGTAGACGACCACCTCCACGTCCGGGCGCATCACGACCTCGCCGAGCTCGCCGATCCTTCCCGCGTCGCGGGTGTCGACCATGACCACCCGCGTGATGGCGGCGAGGTCGAGGCCGCGCAGGTCCACGAAGTCGAGGAAGTCCTCGTGCAGGTTGTGGAACGCCCGCACGTTGGCGTTCTGCGTGCCGAGGAACACGCCTCGGGCGCCGGGGAAGAGCTTGGTCGCCGCGACCGTGGCCGCGTAAGCGTCGAAGTCAGGGTTGGCGTGTCCGACCGCGACCTCCACGGCTACACCTCGTGGAAGAGCGGCGGCGGGTCGACCCGCGTCCCGCCGAGGCGGATCGCGGCGCGCAGACGCTCCTCGCCCGCATCGAGGCGCTCGGACGTGGCGGCGTGCACGGTGGCGAGCAGGTCGCCCTCCGCGACCTCGTCCCCGATCCGGATCGAGAGCACAAGGCCCGCACCTGGGTCGATCACGTCGTCGGCCCGCTCGCGACCGGCGCCGAGAAGCATCGCCGCACGCCCGATGCCCGCCGCGTCGGTCCCGGTGACGAACCCGGCACCCGTCGCGCGGACCTCGCGCCTGAGCGCGGCCGCCGGCAGGAGCGAGGGGTCGTCGACCACGCGCGCGTCGCCGCCCTGCGCGGCGATCCAGCGGCGCATGACGTCGAGCGCCGCGCCCGAGTCGATCGCCGCCGCCGCGCGATCGCGGCCCTCGGCCTCGTCTCGAGCCACGCCGCCGAGCACGAGCATCTTGGCGGCAAGCACCAGGCAGACCTCCGTGAGCGCCGCCGGCCCGTGCCCGCCGAGCGTCTGGACCGCCTCGGCCACCTCGAGCGCGTTGCCCACCGCCGTTCCGAGCGGCTGGTCCATGTCGCTCATCACGCACACGACCTCGCGCCCGAGCGCGGCACCGGTGCGCGTGAGCTCGGCGGCGAGGTGGCGCGCCTCGGCCTCGGTCCGCATGAACGCTCCCGAGCCGACCTTCACGTCGAGCAGGATCGCGTCGGCCCCGCCCGCGACCTTCTTCGAGATGATCGATCCCACGATGAGCGGCACGCTCGGCACGGTCGCGGTGACGTCGCGCAGCGCGTAGATCCTCTTGTCCGCCGGGTCGATGTCGGGCGACTGCGCGATCACCGCCACGCCCACCTCGGCGACCTGGCCGAGGAACTCCTCGGCGGACAGCTCGATGCGCATGCCGGGGATCGACTCGAGCTTGTCGAGCGTGCCACCCGTGTGGCCGAGGCCGCGGCCGCTCATCTTGGCGACCGGGACCCCACAGGCCGCCACGACCGGGGCGAGCACGAGCGTGGTGGTGTCGGCGACCCCGCCGGTCGAGTGCTTGTCGACCTTCACGCCCGGGATCGCCGAGAGGTCGACCACGCGCCCCGAGCGCACCATGGCGTCGGTGAGCCAGACGGTCTCCTCGGCGGAGAGGCCTTGCAGATAGGCGGCCATGAGCCACGCGGACATCTGGTAGTCCGGCACCTCGCCGGCGGAGAATCCGAGCACGATCCGGTCGATCTCGTCGCGGGTGTGCTCGCGGCCGTCCCGCTTGGCCTCGATGAGCTCCAGGAACGTCTTCACGCGCGCTCACCGGCCCGCGTGACCTCGCCGAGGAACGACGTCCCGCGGCCGCACGCTCCGGCACGCCCATAGAAGTCGAGCACCGTCTCGCCGATGTCGGAGAACGTCTCCCGAACGCCGAGGTCGATGCCCGCGTCGACGCCCTTCACGTAGGCGATGAGCGGCGTGTACTCGCGGGAGTGGTCGGTCGAGGGCATCGTCGGATCGCAGCCGTGGTCCGCGGTGATGATCAGCAGGTCTCCTTCGATCATCGCGTCGAGCAGTTCGGGCATGCGCGCGTCGACCTCCTCAAGGCCGCGGGCGTAGCCCTCGGCGTCGTTGCGGTGCCCCCAGATCATGTCGAAGTCCACCAGGTTCGCGAAGACGAACCCGGGCTCGTCGCCGCGCACCCGCGCGAGCAGGTTGTCGAAACCGTGCATGTTGTTCTCCGAGTGGGGCGACTCGCAGATGCCCTGCCAGGCGAAGATCTCGCCGATCTTGCCGATGCCGTAGCTCACGATCCCCGCCTCGCTGAGGCGGTCGAGTACCGTGGGCTCGAACGGCGCGACGGCGAAGTCGCGGCGCCGGTGGGTCCGCACGTAGGCACCGGACCCGTCGGGGCCTACGAACGGGCGGGCGATGACCCGGCCCACGGCGTGCTCGCCCACGCAGACCCGCTCGCGTGCGACGCGGCAGATCTCGTAGAGGCGCTCGATGGGCAGGACGTCCTCGTGCGCCGCGATCTGAAAGACGCTGTCGGCGCTCGTGTAGACGATCGGCGCGCCGGTCGCGACGTGCTCGTCGCCGAGCTCCTGGATGATCACGGTGCCGCTCGCCGGGTGGTTGCCGAGCCAACCGAGGCCGGTCTCGCGCGTGAACGCGTCCATGACCTCGGCGGGAAAGCCCTCGGGGTAGGTCGGGAAGGGCTGCTCGAGCTTGAGCCCCATCATCTCCCAGTGCCCGGTGGTGGTGTCCTTGCCGGCGCTCGCCTCGGCGTTGCGCCCCCACGAGGCGCGCGGGCGCTCGACGGGCGGCACGCCCTCGATGCCGGTGATGTTACCGAGGCCCATGGCGCCGAGGTTGGGCATCGAGATCCCCCCGACCGCACGGGCCGTGTTGCCGAGGGTGTTCGCGCCGGCGTCGCCGTACTCGGCGGCGTCGGGGAGCGCGCCCGCGCCCACCGAGTCCAAGACGAGCACGATCGCCCGCGCCTGCTCGCGTGACATCCTCACATCACCACCCGGGCGACCTCTTCGAGGCTCGTGAGCCCCTGGGCGACCTTGTCGAGCGCGTCCCGTCGCAGGCTCACCATCCCCTTCTCGAGCGCCAGCTCACGAAGCTGGTCCGACGGCGCGCTCGTGAGGAAGAGTCGCGTGATGTCCTCGTCGACCCGCATGACCTCGAACAGGCCGAGCCGACCCCCGTAGCCGGACCCCGAGCAGCGCTCGCAGCCCACCGGCCCGTGCACTGTCACGTCCTTGGCCTCCGCGGGGGTGTAGCCCGCGGCAGTGAGCACGGCGTGCGGCACCTTGACCGGCTTGCGACACTCCGGACAGAGCTTGCGAGCGAGTCGCTGGGCGACCACGCCGAGGAGCGAGGAACCGGTGATGTAGGGCGGCACACCCATGTCCACGAGCCGGGTCAGCGCCGAGGGCGCGTCGTTGGTGTGGATCGAGGAGAGGACGAGATGCCCGGTGAGCGCGGCCCGCACCGCGATCTCGGCGGTCTCCGGGTCGCGGATCTCGCCCACCATGACCACGTCGGGGTCCGAACGCAGGATGGTCCGAAGCCCGGCGGCGAAGGTCAGGCCGATGCGGGCGTTCACGCCCATCTGCGTGACGTTGCCCATCTGGTACTCGACCGGGTCCTCGATGGTGATGATCTTGACCTCGGGCTTGTTGATCTCCTGGAGCGCCGCGTAGAGCGTCGTCGACTTGCCGGAACCGGTGGGGCCTGAGATCAGCACCGCGCCGTAGGGCCTGCGCACCATCTCGTTGACGATGGCGAGGTTGGCCTCGTTCAGGCCGAGGTCGAACAGCGAGTGGAACGTGAAGTCGGCGTTGAGGATCCGGATCACGATGCTCTCGCCGAACGGCGTGGGCAGGCTCGCGACCCGCAGGTCGACCGGGCGCTCGTCGATGCGCAGCGCGATCTTGCCGTCCTGCGGGCGGCGGCGCTCGGCGATGTCCATCTCGGCCATGATCTTCACGCGGCTCGTGACCCCCGCGCGGGCGGCGGCCGGCAGTCGCATGACCTCCTGCAGCACGCCGTCGATGCGGTAGCGCACGACCACGTGATGCTCCGAGGGCTCGATGTGCACGTCGCTCGCGCGGTCCCTGACCGCCTCGCGCAGGAGCTGGTTCACGAGGCGCACGACGGGGACGTCCTCCCCGCCCATGAGTACGCTGACCTGCGACTGGCGCTCCTCCTCGGCCTCCCCCGCGATCTCCTCGCTTGCGTCGACGAGGTCCTGGAACGCGTCGGCCGCCGCGATGTACTTGTCGATGGCGTGCAGGACCTGCGAGGTCGTGGCGACCACGGGCAGCACCCGCTGCCCTGTGCGCACCTCGACGTCATCGGCCGCCTCCACATCGAGCGGGTCGGCCATGGCGAGCAAGAGCATGCCGTCCTCGAATCCGAGCGGGATGACGCGGCGCGTATGCGCGAGGCGCGAGGGCAGGAGGCTCGCGGCGTTGCGGTCGATGGGATAGACCGTCAGGTCGACGAAGTCATAGCCCTTCTGGTCTGCCAGCACGCGGGCGATCTGCGCCTCGGTGAGCACGCCGGCCCGGACGAGGATCTCGCCAAGCTTGCCCCCCTCGCGCACCTGGTCCGCGAGCGCCTCGGCGAGCTGGTCTGAGGTGATCAGCTCCTCGGCGACCAGCAGTTCCCCCAGCCGTTCACGCGTGTACGCCACCGGCAACCCCTCTCGTCGTCGTGCGAGGCCGCGCGGCGCGACCCCTCCTTGGGTCTATCCCCGAGACCGCACCTGCGCGAGCACCCACTCGAGCACGAGAAGGCCCACGACCACGAGCGCCGCCTCGATGTCGAAGACGCCGCCGTAAGGCGTGCGCACCGGGTCGATCCCGAGGTCGGGAACGAGTACGGCCGTCAGGTCGAGCAGGGTCCTCCCCGCCGAGGACGACGCGAGTACGCCGAAGAAGTCCACGATGACCCTGAGCGCGACGATGACCGCGACGAAGAACACGACGTTCATCACCGCGGTCACGAGCAGTCCGGCACGCCGTCGCGCGTTCATCATCGGTCCCCTGTCACGTCACGTGCTTCCAGGGCGATTATGGAACGAACGAGAAGTCAGCGCCACCAGGGTCACGCGCGAACGTCACACGGGGCTGATCAGGCGCGGAGGCCCGGACGTCGACCTACCGCAGCGAGTCGGAGATGATGCGGCCGATCATCTTCTCGGCGATCTCATCGGCCGAGGGAGGCATGGCCGCGAGCCGGTCGCGCGCGTCGACGACGCGCTCCTCACGGCACTCGGGTAGCAACGCGAGCGCGTCCTTCACCCGATCGAGGAGTTCCGGGGGAACCTCGCAGGTAAGGGTCGTGTCGCTCGTCACTGATGGCGTCTGCAGGTAGCGCACCGCGAGGCGGACCTGCTCTTCGGAGATGATCATCGTAAGGTTGTATCGGCGAGTGTGGCGCGGGACTTGAACCCTGCGCGCCGACGGAGATCGACCCCGAGAAATGGGGGAGCCCCAAGGCCGGCACCTTGAGGCTCAGGGGTAAGGGGTTGCATTCGCATGCAACTCGTGACGAATCTTAGCGCGCCTGAACCTCGGTCGTCAAGTGCCTTGTGAAAACATTCTCACACCGGTGCGGAATCTGCGACGCACGCGCGCCGGCGTGCGGTTCCCGGGTCGAGCGACGGGTGGCGGGACTCAGCCGAACGTGAGGAACCCGAGCACCCGCGAGAGGCCGAAGACGAGCGGCAGCGTCCCGACCGCGAGGAGCACCAGCCCGCCGGCGACCACGGCTCCCTCGGCGAACCGGTCTGCTCCAGGCTCCCCCTCCCCGACTGCGGCGGACGCTCCGCCCGGGTGCGGCGATACCGCGCGCGCACCCGGCGGCGGCGCCTCCTCGAAGAAGAGCGAGCGCAGGACCGCGCCGTAGTAGCCGAACGAGACCACCGAGGCCAGCACGCCGATGAGCGCGAGCCACCAGTACCCGTACGAGATCGCGGCCCCGAAGACGAGGAACTTGCCCCAGAATCCGGCGGTGAGCGGCATGCCGATGAGCGAGAAGAGCGCCACGCCAAGGGCGACCGAGAGGAGGCGCCGCTCCCGTCCGAGGCCCGCGAGCCCCTCGATGGAGCCGTCCCATCCGGGGCGCGCGACACGGTAGGCGGCCGTGGCGAGGAAGGCGACCGACCCCGCGACCGTGTAGGCGGCGACCAGCAACGCGGCGGGCATCATCCCGGCGGCTCCCACGGCGACGGCTACGAGCGCGTAGCCGATCTGGGCGACGCCCGAGTAGGCGAGCATCCGAGTGTAGGAGCCCTGCGCGAGGCCGCCGAGGGCGCCGAACGCCATCGACGCCACAGCGATGAAGGCGAACACCCACACCTGGTACTCGTCGGGCACCCCGGCGAAGACCGAGCGCGAGAAGAGCACCATGACCGCGACCACGGTCGCCAGCTTGGGAACGCCGGCGAGAAGCGACGACGCGTACGGGGGCGCATGCTCGAACGCGTCGAGCGCCCAGGAGTGGAACGGGAACGCGCCAAGCTTGTAGGCGAGCGCGACCGCGAGCAGGACGAACGCGGTGGTCACCGGCGGACCGGCCTCGGACCCCATCACCCCGCGGATCCAGACGTAGGAGGTCGAGCCGCCGTAGAGGCCGAACAGGATCGACAGGCCGAGCACGAAGAGCCCGGTGGCGACCGCGCCCTGCACGAAGTACTTCACCGAGGCCTCGACCGCACCCGCGGTCCTCCCCGACCACACGAGCGCGTAGGCGCAGAGCGCCATGGTCTCGAGCGCCAGCAGGAGCACGAGGATGTCGGCCGCGGCCGCGGCCACACCTGCCGCGGCGACCACCACCGCACAGAGGGCGGCCAGTCCCCCGCCGTGCGAGGCGGCGGTCAGCTGACGATACGATCCGGCGATCACGAGGGCGCCGATGAGGCAGATGAGCGCCACCGCGCCGGAGAAGCCGACACCGGAGAGCGCGACGTCGCCGATGAGCGCGGGCGGGTCGCCGGCCGCGACGGTCGCGAGCACGCCGCCGGCGGTGGTGGCCACGACGACCGAGGCGACGGCCGCGGCGCGCTTGCCGAAGGCGTCGAGCGCGACCGCGACCCCCGCGCCGGCGACGCAGGCGATCTGCGGTGCGAAGGAGTTCAGGAGCGTGACCTCGGCCATGGCTACATCCCCCTCCCCGCGAACGTCGCCAGGAGGTCGAGGTATCCACCGCTCATCCCGAGTACCAGCTGCGGCCACACGCCGAGCGCGACGATCGCGACAGCGAGCGCGAACACGGGAGCCAGGTCGGCGGAGCGCAGGTCCGGGATGCCGCGCCACTCCTCGGCGACCTCACCGTGGACGACCGCACGCACCGCCCGCAGGTTGTATGCGGCGGCGAGGACCACGCCCACGGTCGCGGGGACGACCCACCACTCCCACGCGCCGAACGCCTCGAGGACCGCCAGGAACTCGCCGGGGAAGCCGGAGAGACCGGGCAGGCCGAGGCTCGCGAGCGCGCCGAACGTGAGCGCCGTCCCCCACCTCGGCGTGAGCGCGCCGAGCCCGCCGAAGCGCGGGATGTCGCGCGTATGGGTGCGCTCGTAGAGTTGTCCCACGAGCAGGAAGAGCAGCGGCGCGATCACGCCGTGGCTCACCATGACGAGCATGGCGGCGCCGTAGCCGCTCGCGGTGCCCGCGGAGAGAGCGAGCAGCACGAAGCCCATGTGCGAGACGCTCGAGAGCGCGACGAGGCGCTTGAGGTCGTTCTGGACGAGCGCGACCGCGGCGCCGTAGATGACGCCCACGATGCCGAGGAGCGCGAAGATCCAGCGCGCGTCGTCGAACACGCCGGGCGCGACCGGGATGGCGAGACGGAGCAGGCCGTACCCGCCCATCTTGAGCAGCACGCCGGCGAGCAGGATCGAGCCGGCGGTGGGGGCCTCGACGTGCGCGTCGGGAAGCCAGGTGTGGACCGGGACGGCCGGGAGCTTGACGAGCATCCCGATGGCGATGAGCCAGAAGACGAGCGCCGGTTGGCCGAGCGCGACCCGTCCCGCGGAGAGCGAGGCGATGTCGGTGCTCCCGATCGTGAAGACCGCCATGAGGATGCCCACGAGCATCAGGGCGCTCCCGGCGAACGTGTAGATGAAGAACTTCATGGCGGCGTGTCGCCGGTCGGCGTGGCCCCAGACGCCGATGAGGAAGTACATCGGGATGAGGACCGCCTCCCAAAAGACGTAGAGCAGCACGACGTCGGCGGCGAGGAAGACGCCCGACACGGCGGCGAGCAGGCCGAGGAGGAGCGCGTGGTGGACCGCGGGACGGTCCGCCTCCTTCCATGAGGCGAGGACCGCGACCGGGCCGAGGAGGACGGTGAGCGCCACGAGCGGCGCTGAGAGCCCGTCGAGGCGCAGGTCCCAGAAGGGCACGAGCTCGCGCGCGAGCCGGGCGCCCTCGATGGTGGCCCCCTCGGCGAGTCCGTGCGGCAGCAGGCCGACGACCACGCCGGCGGACACGATCGTGATCAGCAGCGCGACGACGCGCGGCAGGGCGTCGGAGACGCGGCCGGCGAGCAGACAGAGCGCGACTCCGGCGAGCGGTACGACGACGAGCAGGTCGACGAGGATCATCACAGCCCCCGTCCGAGGTAGGCGACGAGGGCGAGCAGGGCGACCGCACCCGCTCCGGTCATGATGGCGTACCACTGGGCGTCGCCGCTCTGCAGGGCGGCGAGCCCGCTGCCGAGGCGGCGCGCGAGCACCGCGCTCCCCTCGGCGAGTCGATCGACCACGCCCCGGTCGACGCGGGCGTCGAGCACGCGCGAGAGAGCGTTCACCGGCCGCACGAGCAGCGAGTCGACCGCGGCGTCGGCCTTCCAGCCGGCGGCCCCCCACTCGAGCGCGCGGGCGTAGGGCGCCTCATCGCGGGGTGCCGTGGCGCCGCGAGCGGAGACCCAGCCGGCGGCGAGGCCCACCAACGCGATCACGGACGAGACCGCGGCGACGGTGAGGTCGAGCTCGCCGTGGTGCCCGCCGGCGAGCTCGGCGATCGGCCCGCCGAAGAACCCGAGGAGCGCCGCTCCCGCGCCGAGGACGAGCAAGGGGGCGCGCATGTCGAGTCCGCCCTCGTGCGGGTGACCCGAGCCGCGATACTCGCCGAAGAACGCAAGGCGCGTGGTGCGCGCGGTGTAGAACGCCGTGAACGCGCTCGCGACGAAAAGGACGACGGCCCATGCGGGGTCGGCGCTCCACGCAGCGTGGAGCACCTCGTCCTTGCTGAAGAAGCCGGCGAGCGGCGCGACGCCCGCGAGCGCCCCGGCGCCGAGGAGCCAGGTCACGCCGGTGACCGGCATCGAGCGCATGAGGCCGCCCATCTCGTAGAGGTCCTGGGTGCCCGAGCCGTGTATGACGCTTCCCGAGGCGAGGAAGAGCAGCGCCTTGAAGGCGGCATGGGTCACGAGGTGGAAGACCGCGGCCTCCCAGGCGCCCGCGCCGAGGGCGGCGAACATGAAGCCGAGCTGGCTGATCGTCGAGTACGCGAGGACCTTCTTGATGTCGCGCTGGGCGATCGCCGCCGCGGCCGCCGCCACCGCCGTGAACCCGCCGATGGCGAGCGTGACCGCGAGCGCGTCGGCGGAGAGCGAGAAGAGCGGCCAGGTGCGGGCGATCAGGAAAACGCCGGCGGCGACCATGGTCGCGGCGTGGATGAGCGCGGAGACCGGCGTGGGGCCCTCCATCGCGTCAGGGAGCCAGATCTGGAGCGGGAACTGCGCCGACTTGCCGATCGCACCTACGAGGAGCAGGAGGCTCGCGGCGGTGAGGACCCCCGGAGCGATCCCTCCGGCGGCCGCGAAGACCGCCTCGTAGGAGAGGTCGCCGACCTCGCGCCAGAGCAGCGCGAGCGCGAGCAGCATGCCCACGTCACCCACGCGCGTGGTCAGGAACGCCTTGACCGCGGCCTTTGCGGCGGCGGGCTTGGTGAACCAGAAGCCGATGAGCAGGTAGGAGCACACCCCCACGAGCTCCCAGCCGATGAACAGCCCGACGAACCCGTCGGCAACCACGAGCAGACTCATGGAGGCGGTGAAGAGCGAGAGGGCGGCGAAGTAACGGGCGAGCCCGGACTCGCCCGCCATGTAGCCCGCCGAGAAGACCATCACGAGCATCGCGACCAGGCCGACCACCACGAGCATGAGCGCGGTCAGCCCGTCGACCGCCCACCCGACCGACAGTCCCGCCTCGGCGAGCCAGGTCGTCCGGCCGGAGGCGAGCACCCCCGGCGCGTCGATCGCCGAGGAGAGCGCGACGGCGCCATAGAGCAGCACCCACGCGGGCGCGACCGCCGCGACGTAGGGCGTGAGCCGGCCCGTGAGACGGCCGGTGAGCGCGACCACCACCGCGACGGCGAGCGGGAGCGCCACCGTGGTCCAGCCGTAGCTCAGCAGCTGCTCCATCTAGCCCTTCACCTCCGCGAGGTCGTCGACCCGGGTCGTCTTGAAGCGCTTCGCAACGGAGATGACGAGGGCCAGCCCGATGGCGGCCTCGGCGGCCGCGAGTACGATGATCATCACGCCGGTGGCCTCGACCGCGCCCTCGGAGGGGCCCGCCGGGGTCCCCGCGGCCGCGAGCCCGACCAGGAGCAGCGTCGCGGCGCCGAGCATGACCTCGATGCTCGCGAGGACCGCGACGAGGTCGCGGCGGGTGAGCACCCCGTAGAGGCCGAGCGAGAAGAGCCCCATCGTGAGCACGAGCAGGCTCATCGCTCCTCACCTCCCACGATGACGACCACCGCGACCAGGACCGCGAGCAGCAGCACGCCGCCGATCTCGAAGTGCGTGAGCATCGGGCCGAGGAACGCCTCGGCGAGCTCCTGCGGACCCGAGGAGATCCCCTGGTCCACGGAGGCGGGCACGTCGTCGCGCAGCGCCATGACCACCATGATGAACAGGCCGCCGGCGACCGCGAGGGCGGACACGTCGTGGCGCGTCTCGAGATGGGGCGAACCCTCGGGGTTGCGGTGGACGAGCATGATCGCGAAGAGCACGAGGACGAGTACGCCGCCCACGTAGACGAAGAGCTGCGCAACGCCGAGGAAGGTCGCGCCCCAGTAGACGAAGAACCCGGCCACGGCCACGAGGAACGTGCCGAGGCCGATCGCCATGCGGGTGACGTCCCGCGCGAACACGGTCATGACGGCGCCGATCGTGGCGACGGCGCCGAGCAGGATGAAGATCAGGCTGGCGACCGTCATCGGCCCTCCCCTCCCGACGGCGCGTCGGCGTGCGCGGCGTCGCGGCCGGTGGCGCGGGTCCCCTCGGCGGGCCTGAGCATCTCGTGACGGTCGAAGATCGCGAGGTCGCGATGGAAGAAGCTGAGCTCGTACTGGCCGGTGTGGCAGAGCGCGTCGGTGGGACACTGCTCGGCGCACAGGCCGCAGAAGCAGCACTTGGTGAGGTCGAGCTCGTAGTGGGTGACCGTGCGGGCGCCCGGGTCGTCGATGCGCTCGACCTCGATGGCGTAGTCCGGACAGGTCCGCGCACAGAAGGTGCAGCCCACGCAGACCTCGGACTGGCAGCGCAGGCAGCGGGCGGCCTCGTCGAGCGCCTCGAGGTGCGTATAGCCGAGCTCGACCTGGCGGAAGTCCTTCGCCCGGTCCTCGGGGCGCGCCATCGGCATCCCGATGCGGCGCCGCTGGTCCTCCACGCCTTCAAGGGTGGCCGGCTGGTACTTGGCGTAGACCGGCACGGGGCGTGCGACGCGGTCTGCGGCGACATCCTCACCGCGCAGGTAGCGGTGGATCGAGATGGCCGCCTCGTGTCCGGTCGCGATCGACGCGATCGCGCTACCCGGACCTGTCACGACCTCGCCGGAGGCGAAGACGCCCTCCTGCGCGGTGGTGAACAGCGTGCCGTCGACCGGCAGCAGACCGCGCTCGGTGAGGGAGATGTCGGAGCCGGCGACCACGTCGGCGAGCACCGGGGCCTGGCCCACCGAGAAGACGACCATGTCCACGTCGATCTCGGTGTAGTTCTCGCCGAACTGCGGGGCGAAGCGGCCGGCCTCATCGAAGACCGAGATGCACTCGCGCATCCGCATGCCGCGGACCGAGCCGGCCTCGTCGACGAGGACCTCCTCGGGCCCGAGGGAACACATCGCGATCACGCCCTCGTCGAGCGCCTCCTCGATCTCCCACGGGTGACACGGCATCTCCTCCTCGCCCTCGAGACACGCGAGGCGCACCTCGCTCGCCCCCGTGCGCAGCGCGCAGCGCGCGACGTCGACTGCGACGTTGCCACCGCCGATCACGAGCACGCGCTTGCCCTTCACGCCCGCGTCGCCCTTCCAGTTGGCGTCGCGCAGGAACGGGAGAGCGCCGGTCACGCCCTCGGCGTCGTGCCCGGGTACCGGCAGGATGCGGCTCTCCTGGAGACCGACCGCGATCAGCACGGCGTCGTACTCGCCGAGGAGGTAGTCGATCGGCACGTCCGTGCCCACCTCGACGCCGAGCTTGAGCTCGAGGCCGAGGGCCACGAGGTTGTCGATCTCGTCGTGCAGGACCTCGCGCGGCAGCCGGTAGCTCGGCACGCCGGAGTAGAGGGCGCCGCCGGGCTTGGTCTCCTTCTCGTAGCAGCTCACCCGGTAGCCGAGCTGCAGCAGGTCGAACGCGGCCGCGAGCCCGCTCGGCCCCGAGCCGATCACGGCGATCCGCTCCTCGCGGGTGACCGGGAACGGTGCGAGGCGCTCCTTCGCCACTTTCGCGTACTCCTCGTAGGCGTAGCGGTGGAGCGGACGGATCGCCACCGGCTCGTCGTAGTAGTTGCGGCGGCACGCCGTCTCGCACGGATGGTGGCAGATCCGCCCGAGCACGCCCGGCAGTATGTTGCGCTCCCGTACGAGCTCGTAGGCCTCGGGCGCCTTACCCTCGCCGAGGAAGTATCCCTGGCCGCGCGCATCGACGTTCGCGGGACAGTTCCCCACGCACGGCGGGAGCCGGTCGTCCCGGTAGAGGCCCTCGATGAGCGCGTTGTAGCCGGTGGGGGGCCCGCTCACGATCGGGATATCGTCGCGGCCGAGGACGCCGCGGAGCCTGAGCGCGCCGCGCCACCTCGGCGAGAGCGTGACCTTCTCGCGCGGATAGCGCACCGTGGTCGCCGGGCCGAGCGCGCGCCTGCCCGTGATGCCGAGACCGGTGAGCAGCGAGCGCCACCGCTCGAAGAAGCCGCCAACGCCGCCCGCGAAGTCGTTGCTCACGTCGATGGTGATCGGCACGACGTGCGGGGTGCGCTCCGGGGCTCCGACCTCGTGGTGGCGCGGCTCCACGCCGGTGGCGCGGGCCTCGCCGCCGTTCCCGTTGCGCTTCACAGCCACGGGATCACCGCCCCCACGATCACGAGCTGGACGAGCGCCATAGGCGTGAGCACCTTCCACGCGGTCTTCATCAGCTGGTCGGGACGCATGCGGGGGAAGGTCCACTTCACCCAGATCATCAGCACCACGATGGCGGTGGCCTTGAGGATGAGCGCGATCGGGCCGAGTACCCCGGGCAGCCCGAGATACCCGCCGAAGAAGAACGCCGCGGCGAAGAGGGCGGCCACCACCATGCCGCCGTACTCGGCCATCATGAAGATCGCCCACCGGATGCCCGAGTAGTCCGCGAAGTAGCCGGCCACGAGCTCCGACTCAGCCTCGGGAAGGTCGAACGGCCCTCGGTTCACCTCGGCGATGGAGGAGATGAGGTAGACCACGAACCCGATCGCGGTAAGCGGGATCCACCACCAGCGCCACGCGTCCATGACCTCGAGCGGGCGCATGGAGCCCGCGAGCAGCACGAACGGCAGGATGGAGAGCGTGCGGGAGAGCTCGTAGGAGATCATCTGGGCCGCGGCGCGCAGGCCGCCGATGGTCGCGTAGGTGTTGCGCGAGGACCACCCGGCAAGCAGGACGCCGATGACCGAGATCGCCGGCACCGCCATGAAGAAGAGCAGGCCCACGCTCGTGTTGAGCGGCACGAACCCGGCGGCATACGGCACCACGGCGAACGACATGGCGATCGGGGCGAACACGATGAGCGGCGCGGCGCGGAACACGCGGACGTCGGCCGCGCGCGGCGTGATGTCCTCCTTGAGCACGAGCTTCACGGTGTCGGAGAGCGTCTGCAGCAGTCCGAAGGGCCCGAGCTCCTGCGGTCCGATCCGCATCTGGATGCGGCCTGCGACCTTGCGCTCGCCCCACACGCCGATGAGCGCGGCGAGCGCGATCACGAGTCCGGCCGCCAGCCCCCACACCGCTCCCCAGGCCAGCGCGCTCATCGGTCGACCTCCCCGAACACGGGGTCGAGACTGCCGAGGATGACCACGAGATCCGAGAGCATGTGGCCCTCGGCGAGCATCGGGAGCAGGGCGAGGTTGCAGAACGCGGGCGAGCGCACCTTCATGCGGTACGGACGCGGGGTGCCGTCAGCCACGAGATACACGCCGAGGGAACCGCGCGCGGATTCGATATGGTCGTAGGCGTCGCCGGGACGCGGGGCGAGCAGACGCGGCAGCCCCTCGGTGCGGAAGGGTCCGGGCTCCATCTGGGCGATCGCCTGCTCGAGGATGCGGCACGACTCGTAGCACTCGAAGAGCCGCACCCGCGCGCGATCGTAGCAGTCGCCGTTGCTGCCCGTAGGCACGTCGAAGTCGAACCGCGGATAGACCGAGTACGGGTCGTGCTTGCGCAGGTCGAAGTTCACGCCCGAGCCGCGCGCAACGGGACCCGAAGCGCCCCAGGCGACCGCGTCGGCCGCGGAGAGCACTCCCACGCCCTTCAGGCGGTCGCGGGCGATCACGTTGCCGAAGTAGAGCCGGTCCATCTCGGTGAGCGCCGCGCGGTGCGTACGGCAGAACGCGAGCGCGGTCTCGACCCATCCCTCGGGGACGTCGAAGCTCACGCCACCGGGGCGCACGTAGTTGTAGGTCAGACGGGCGCCGCAGAGCTCCTCGAACAGCTCGATGATCCGCTCGCGCTGGTCGAACGCGTAGATGAACATCGTCGCGGCGCCCGAGTCGGCGGCGGCCGAGCCGAGTGACATCATGTGGCTCGCGATGCGCTGCATCTCGCAGACGATCACGCGGAGGTACTCGGCACGCTCCGGCACGCGGATCCCGGCGAGCCGCTCGAGCGCGCGGCAGTACGCCCAGTTCGCGTACATCGAGCCCACGTAGTCGAGCCGGTCGGTAAGGGGGACGACCTGTAGGTAGGTGCGGTTCTCGGCCATCTTCTCGATACCGCGGTGGAGGTAGCCGATCACAGGCTCCGCCTTGGTGACCACCTCGCCGTCGAGGTGGACGATCACCCGGCACACCCCGTGGGTGGAGGGGTGCGACGGGCCGACGTTGACCACGAGCTGCTCGACCACGCCACCGTCACCGCGGACGACGCACTCCCTGCTCTCGATCTCGACACTCACCGGCCCACCCCCTCTCAGATGTAGTCGGGACGCCGCACGACGCGGTCGTCGCAGTAGTCCTTGCGAAGCGGGAAGCCTTCCCACCCCTCGGGCAGGAGGATCCTGCGCAGGTCGGGATGGCCCTCGAACTCGATGCCGAACATGTCGTAGGCCTCTCGCTCCTGCCACAGCGCCGCCGGCCACAGGTCGACGAGCGAGCGCACGCGGGGCTCGTCACGCGAGACGCCGCACTTGAGGAAGATGGCGGCGGACATCGACCGCGAGTGGAGCCGGTAGACCATCTCGAACTCGGTACCGTGATCGACCGCGGTCACCATGCCGAGGCGATCGAACCCGAGCTCACGCAGGTCGGCGGCGGCATCGTAGAGCTTCTCGCACGGCACGGAGAGCACGCCGTCACCGAACTCGATGGAGAAGAGCGGACAGAGGTCCGGGTGGATCGCGCAGAGATGGTCGCGAAGCTCGGGTATGTTCACCGCGCCTCGCCCTCCCCCGGACGCTTGCCGAAGGAGACCGCGCCCGACGAGGGCAGCGTGAGGACCGCCTCCCGCACCCGGTCCGGCGAGATCGACCCGGTGGCGATGATCTCGCGCAGGCGCAGCACGCCGTCCTGGAGCGACTCGGGTCGCGGCGGGCAGCCGGCGATATAGACGTCGACCGGCAGGAACTCGTCCACGCCCCGGACCACCGAGTAGGTGTCGTAGTAGAAGATGCCGCCGGAGATCGCGCAGTTGCCCATGGCGATGACCCACTTGGGATCGGCCATCTGCTCGTAGAGGCGCTTGACCGCGGGCGCCATCTTGCGGGTGATCGTGCCGGCCACCACCATGACGTCGGTGTGGCGCGGATCAGGGCGCGGGAACGTGCCGTGCCGGTCGAAGTCGAACTTGTTGAACGACGCCGCGATCAGCTCCATCGCGCAACACGCGGTCCCCATCGGCATCGCCCAGAGCGACTTGCCGCGCGACCAGTTGGCGAGCGCGTCGACGCTCGTGAGGATGATCCCTCCGCCGGAGCCGCTGTCGAGCGTCTGGCCGAGGCGGTCGACTAGCGCCATTCGAGGACCCCCTTGCGCCACGCGTAGAGCAGGCCGAGGGTGAGCAGGCCGACGAAGATTCCGACGGCGATGACGCCGCTCGCTGAGCCGCGCAGGCCCGTCGCCACCGCGAAGAGCATCGCCGCCTCGGCGTCGAAGATCACGAGCAGGAGCGCGATGGCGGTGAAGCGGAGTCGCACCGGCGCCCAAGGCAGCCCCGCGGGCGGCATGCCGCACTCGTAGGGCTCGATCTTCTCAGGGGTGGGGTTTCGGGGAGAGAGCAACGCGTTCGCGAGGAACACGACCATGATGAAGGCCACGGCGGCAGCCGCCAGCCCGATGACGAACAGTACGCTCTCGGCGTACGCGCCTTCCATGCGTTCCCCCTGCCGTGGCGTCTCGTCCCGGCGGGCGCCCTGGCGGCGCCGAGGCCCGGACGGCCGGTAGACGTCCCTGCAGCTCTCCTTCGGCCATGCCCGATGCGCGATAGCGGCCGACGTTGGGTGATTCTTGCATGAATCCGCGACTTTGTAAACATTGTTACAAAGTCAGATTCGTTCAGGGTATGGGCAGGTGAGACGCTCAGGCCTGCTGCTCAGCGGCCTCGACTTCCGCCGCGAGAGCGATCCACTCCTCCTCGAGCGAGGCCAGTGAGGGTTTGAGCTCAGCGTACTCCTTCATCGCTCCGGAGAAGGCGTCAGCGTCCTCGTAGAACGCCGGGTCCGCCATGAGCCGGACGAGCTCGTCGTGGCGTGCCTGCGCCTCGGCGATGGCGCTCTCGAGCGCCCCGAGCCGGTCGCGCGCCTCGCGCGTGGCGCGGTAGGCCCGGTTGCGCGCCTCGGCCTCGGCCCGTTTCTGCTCGCGCGTCTTGGGACCGGAGGCGGCGAGGGCTGTGCCGGCCACCGCTCGGGCGGCGTCTCCGCCGGCCCGTGCGGTCCCCGGTGCGCCTGCTGCGCCACCCGCGCGTGCCGCTGCGGGGACGCCGGTCCGCCCCGGCGCCCCGCTCCCCTCCCCTGCCTGCGCCGCGGCATCGAGCGCCGCGCGCTTGTCGAGGTAGTAGTCGTAGTCGCCCGGGAACACCGTGGCCACCCCGTCGCGGACCTCGACGATCTTGTTGGCGACGGAGCGGATGAGGTGGCGGTCGTGCGTGATGAGCACGAGCGTCCCCGTGAAGCGCGCGAGCGCCGCCTCGAGCACGTCCGACGAGGCGATGTCGAGGTGGTTGGTGGGCTCGTCGAGACAGAGGAGCGGCGCGGGTTCCACGAGCATCTTCGCGAGCGCGAGACGGCACCGCTCTCCCCCGGAGAGCACGCGCACCTTCTTGTCGACGTCGTCCCCGGTGAAGAGGAACGCGCCGAGGAGCCGGCGGACCTCGGCCTGCGTCCAGCCGGGGGCGACCGCGTCGAGCTCGGCGAAGACGGTGTTGCGCCCGTCGAGCGCCTCGAGCTGGTGCTGCGCGAAGTAGGCGACCTCGACGTGGACGCCGTAGCGCCGCTCCCCCGCGTCCGGGTCGATCACGCCCGCCAGCATCTTGAGCAGCGTCGACTTCCCCGCCCCGTTGGGGCCCACGAGCGCGACCTTGTCGCCGCGGTAGAGTGCGAGGTCGAGGCCGTCGTAGACCACGTTGTCGCCGTAGGCCTTGCGCACGGCGGCGAGGCGCGCGACCTCCTCGCCGGTACGCGGGGGCTGCGGGAACGCGAAGCGCACGGTCTTGCGCTCCTCGGGTACCTCGACGAGCTCGGCCTTGACCTTCTCGATGCGCCTGATGCGATCCTGTGCCGCCTTGGCCTTGGTGTTCTTGTACCGGAAGCGGTCCACGAAGGCCTGCATGTGCGCGATCTCCTTGAGCTGACGCTCGCGGGTGGCCCGCTGCTGCTCGCGCACGAGCTCGCGCTCCTTGAGATAGCGGCTGTACGACCCGGTGTAGCTGACGACCGCGCGCTGGTCGATCTCGGCGACGTGGTCGACGAACCCCTCCATGAACGCGCGGTCGTGGCTGACCAGCACGACCGCCCCTTCGTAGCCGCGCAGGAACGACTCGAGCCAGGTCACGGTCTCGAGGTCGAGATGGTTGGTGGGCTCGTCGAGAAGCAGGACATCCGGCTTGCCGAGGAGCAGCTTGGCGAGCGCGAGGCGCATGAGCCAGCCGCCCGAGAACTCATCGACCTGCCGCGAGAGGTCGGCCTCGCGAAAGCCGAGGCCGGTGAGCACGGCCCGAGCCTCGGCCTCGAGCGTGTAGCCGCCCGCGTGCTCGAAGCGGTCGCGGAGCCGCCCGTACTCGGCGAGCAGTCGCTCCGCGTCCTCGGCGGCCTCGGCGATCTCGGCCTCGAGGAGCTCCAGCCGATGCTCGAGAGTGGTGACCTCGGCGGCGGCCGTGAGCGCCTCGGCCAGGACGGTGCGACCGTGCATCTCGATGGCCTCCTGCTTGAGGTAGCCCACCACCGCGTCGCGGGCGAACGTGACGGTCCCCTGGTCGGGGTCCTGCTCGCCGGCGATGATCTCGAGCAGCGTGGTCTTGCCGGCGCCGTTGGGGCCGAGGAGCGCGACCCGGTCGCGGGCGCCCACGCGCAGCGACGCGTTCTCGAAGAGCACGCGTTCGCCAAAGGTTTTCGTCACGGAGTCCACGGAGATAATCATCGTGTCAGTCTAGCAGGGAGGATGGATGCCGTGAGTGCGCCTGGCCGAGCTGTCGTGATCGGAACGGGTGCGGCCGGGACGGCGGCCGCGCGAACCCTCGCCCTGCACGGCTGGGAGGTGACCGCGATCGACCGCGGTCGCGTGGGGGGCACGTGCCTCTGGTACGGATGCATGCCCAAGAAGGCCCTCTACCACTCCGCCCGGCTCCTCCGCACCGCCGTGCGCGGCGAGATGGCGGGGCTCACCGGCTCCCCCGGTATCGACTGGCAGACGGCGCTCGCCTGGAAGTGGCACTCGCAGGAGACGTACGCGGGCGACCAGGAGGCCACCTTCACCGACCGAGGCATCCGGCTCGTCTCCGGTGACGCGCGGTTCGTCGCTCCCGACCGCATCGAGGTCGACGGCGAGGCGCTCGCCTTCGACCACGCCGTCGTCGCCACCGGCTCGGCCCCGGTGATGCCGGAGCTGCCGGGCATCGGGCTCGCCGACACGAGCGTGGACGCCCTCGGCTATCCGGAGATCCCCGCCACGCTGCTCGTGGTTGGCGGCGGTTTCGTCGGCATCGAGCTCGCGACGGTGTTCGCCTCCCTCGGCACCAAGGTCACCGTGCTCACGGCCGCCACCCGGATGCTCGAGATGCTCGACGAGGAGGTGGCGGCGGTCCCGTTGCGCCGCCTTGAGCGGATGGGGGTCGCGCTCCACACGGGATGCCGCCTCAAGGCGCTCTCGGGCGAGCGCGGGCGGATCGAGGCGCGCGTGACCGACGCCGACTCGGGCGAGAGCACCGGCGTCTGGGAGCGCGTGCTGATGGCGGTGGGCCGGGCGCCCGCGCTCGATGGCCTCGCCCTCGATTCCGCCGGGGTCGGCGAGGACGGTACCGGACGACCGGTTCTCGACGAGGCGTGGTGCAGCACCAACCCCCGCGTCTGGTTCGCCGGGGACGCCGCGGGCCGGGTGATGCAGACGCCCGCCGCCAACTACCTCGGCCGGACCGTCGCGGGCTCGATCGCGTCCGGCCGGCCTGAACCGGTCGACACCGCGCTCGTGCCGTCGTGCCTGTTCACGACGCCGCAGGTGGCCCAGGTGGGACTCTCAGAGCTCGAGGCCCACGCGCTCGGGATCGAGACCGAGGTCTCCCGCGTGGGATTCGAGTACTCCGGCGCCGCCGTGATCGAGGACGAGCGCGACGGGATGGTGAAGCTCGTGTTCCGCGCCGAGGACGACCGGCTGATCGGCGCCCACATCGCGGCTCCCACCGCGAGCGACCTGATCTACGCGATGGCGCTTGCGATGCGCCACGACGCCACCCGCACCTCGCTGCGGCAGGTGGTCGGGATCCATCCGGCCTACTGCGAGATGCTGCATCGCGCGAGCTTCTGAGCGCGGCGCCGTGACGGTCCCCCTCCTCGATCTCGCGGTCAAGGCGCCGGGCAGGCCCGTCTTCGTGACCGGCGGCCCGCCGCGCACGCCGTTCGCGGGGCAGGGCCGCGCGCGCTGGGACAACCCCGCGTTCTCGCTCCACCACGCGAAGTCCTGGGGGTCCGCGTTCGTCCTCGGCCCGATGGCTCCGCTCGCACCCGCAGCATTGCCCGGGGAACCTGCCGGCGAGCGCTTCCTGGGGCGGCAAGCCGCGACCGCGGCGGAGCTCGGACGTTCGGGGCTCCCCTTCGTCGCGCAGATCTGGGGCCCGTTGACGCTCGCCTCGACCCGCGTCGGGCTGACCGGCTTCCTCGAGGGCCTCGCCTTCCCTGACTCCGCCGCTCTCGGTGATATGGCCACAGAGGGCCTGACCGCAGGCACCGATGCGGCCATCGCCGCCGCCCGGGCGGTCCTGGGCACGGCACCCGCGATCCTGTGGGTGGCCGAGCCGCTCGCGGTCCTCCTCGGGCAGGAGATGCTCGAGCGCGTGTGGGTGGCGCCGATGCGGCGGCTCGTGGCCGAGGCCCGGGCCGCGGGAGTCCACCCCGTCATCCACATGAGCGGCGCGGCAACGCACGTGCTTCCGCTCATCGACCGGATCGGCGCGTCGGGTGTCTCGCTCACCGCGGACACCCCGCTGGCTGCGGCGAGGGAGGCGCTGGCCTCCCACACGGTGGTGTTCGGCAACCTCGACTCGATGCGGCTGCTCGACCGCGACGCGGAGTGGCTCGCGGCCGCGGCTCGCGAGATGGTCGCCGTGATGCGCGGACGTCCCTTCGTGGCCACCCCGGGATCGGCCCTCCCCGACCACCTCGAGGTCGACCGGCTCGCGGCCTTCGTCGACGCCGCGCGCGACGCGGGCGAGTAAGGGGCGCACGCGGTCCGGCTCGCCGCGCCTCGGCAGCACGCGCGCTCCCGGTCCGGCCCCGGACGCACGGCGTGGTCTCCTCGGCGTCAGACGCCCTGCGCGGGCAGCGTGAGCGTGAAGGTGGAGCCCACTCCGGGCTGGCTGCGGACCGTGATGTCGCCGCCGAGGAGGCGCGCGTACTCCTGGGAGAGCGGGAGCCCGAGCCCGGTGCCCTTGGGCTTGACCTCTCCGGGCGTCTCCACCTGGTAGAACGGGTCGAAGATGTGGGACAAGGAGGCACGGGGGATCCCTCGGCCGGTGTCTGAGACGCGAATCCTGAGCGGCCCGGACGCCGGCGGCTCGACCGTCACCGACACCGATCCGCCCTCGGTGAACTTGAGGGCGTTCGAGACGAGGTTCAGCAGGATCTGCCGCAGCTTCCCGGGGTCGGTGCACACCTCGAGCGCGGCGAGCGTGTCCGGTCGCGTCTCGAGGGCGAGCCCGCGCTCCTCGGCAAGGGGGCGCACGGTGTCGAGCACCTCGCGGACGACGGCGATCACGTCGACCTGCTCCAGATGCGTGTGGACCGTCCCCGCCTCGACCTTGGCGAGGTCGAGGATGTCGTCGATGAGCGAGAGCAGGTGCTTGCCGGAGGTGTTGATCATCGAGACCTGGGTGAGCTGCTCGTCGTTCAGTGGACCGCCCATGCCCTGGCTCAGGATCCCCGAGAATCCGATGATCGAGTTCAGCGGCGTGCGCAGCTCGTGGCTCATGTTCGCGAGGAAGGTGCTCTTGGCGTCGTTCGCTTTCGCGAGCTCCTCGTTCGCCTGGGCCAGGTCGCTCGTGGTCGATTCGAGCTCGACGTTGGTCACCTGCAGCTCCTCGTTGGAGGCCTCGAGCTCCTCGTTCAAGCACTGCAGTTCCTCGTTCATGCACTGCAGCTCCTCGTTCGCCGACTGCAGCTCCTCGTTCGTTGCGTCGAGCTCGCGGTTGGTGAGCGCGAGCTCCTCGGTGCGCTCCTCGACCAGCCGCTCGAGGTGGTCGCGGTACTCGGCGAGCGCCTCCTCGGCCCGCCTGCGCTCGGTGATGTCGGTCGCGATAGCGAGGAACCGCGGGCCCTGGTCGGTCTCGGAGTGGTGGAGCCGCACCTCGACCGGGTACTCCGATCCGTCCTTTCGGCGGTGGACGGACTCGAACACGACCACCTCTTCGGCTCCCGACCTGAGCGTGTCGAGCATGGCGCGGAACTCACGCTCAGGGAAGGACGGCTTGATTGCGAGCACCGGCACGCCGAGGAGCTCCTCGGGCTCGTATCCGAGATGGCGGGTCATCCCCTGGTTCACGAAGGTGAGCCTCAGGCTCTCGGGGTCGTAGGCATAGACCTCGTCGGTGCTCTGCTCGATCACCTCGCGCAGCCACAGGCGTGCCTTGAGCTCGCGTGTGCTCCGCGAGCGCCACCAGAGCAGCGCCCCGCCCGCGGCCGAGAGCACGATCGCACAGATCGCGACGATGATCGCTGCGAGCCGGTCGCGCACCTGGGCGTACGCCTCGGCGGTGTCGATCTTGGTCACGAGTATCCACCCGGTCTGGGAGATCCGATGGACGGTGGAGACGACGGGCTCGCCCCGGTAGTCGATGCCCTCTGCGGGACCGACCTCGCCGAGCACGCCCCGGACCGCGGGGAGCTGCGTCTCGCTGAGCGGCACCCGGAACTCGAGCTCAGCGTCCTCGCGGAAACGGAGCGGGCTCAGGAAGAGCGCGTGGTCGCCGTCGCGGCGCACGAGGAGCGACTCGCCGGATCCGGTCGGGACCGGCCACGCGGTGAGGAACGGGTAGAGGTACTGGTCCGGGTCGATCGTGACGACCAGCGCACCCACCACGCGGCCGCCCGCGGCGGGAGGATCCAGCAGCGGGGCGACGAGCGTGAGGTGCGGGGCGCCGTCGTGCGGGTCGCGGTGCAGGTCGATCCAGGTCACCGACCGCTCCTCCAGCAGCTCGCGCGTGGCCTCCTCGACGTGGGCCTCGTCCGTCAGCACGCCGCCGACGATGTCGGTCACGTCGCCTGCGGGATCGAGGATGTAGACCCCGTCGTAGGCAGGATTGGCCTGCAGGTTCGCGAGCCACTGACGGAGCTCACGCCGCGTGTCCGCATCGGTCGGTTCGGCGATCGCGCGATCCACGAGCCGGACGAAGGGCTCACTGTTGTGGAAGACCTCGATCTCGGCGGTGCGGGCGCTCAGCCACTCGTCGAGCTCGGCGGCCCTCAGCTCGCCGATCGCCTCGACGTTGCCCTGCGCCTCCCTGCGAAGAAGACGCGACTGGTCGGCATAGAACCACCCACCCACGAAGAGGATGAGCACGAGCGCGAGAAGGAACAGGGCGGGAACATGCCGGGCTCCAAGTCGTTCATCACGTTCGGTCCGCCCTGATCCCACGTCTACGTTCCCTCTCGCTCGGTCATGCCGTGCCCGGGAAGCTCTACCGTGAATGTCGACCCCTCGCCCGGCCGACTTGAGACGGTGATGTCGCCTCCCATCAACCGGGCGAGCTGCCGTGAGATCGGCAGGCCGAGGCCGCTCCCTGCCGGTTTGGCCTCACCGGGATGCTCCACCTGCTCGAACTCGCCGAATATGCGGTCGAGGTCCTCGGCGGGAATGCCCCGACCCGTGTCGGCGACGCTGACTCGGGCTCCGCCCGCGCCATCGCACGCCACGGCCACGGCGACCTCTCCCTGCGAGGTGTACTTGACCGCGTTGCTGAGCAGGTTCAAGAGGATCTGCTGGAGCTTCTCGCGATCGACGACGAACGCCGAGCACCGGTGGGGATCGCCCTCATGCGGGATGAAGCGAAGACGGATGCCGGCGCCGTCAGCCTCCGGGCGTACGAACTCGAGGGCTTCGGCGGCCACCCCGTTGAGGTCGGCCGGAGACAGGTCGAGCCTGACGGCTCCCGCGTCGATCTTGGAGAGGTCGAGGATGTCGTTCACGAGTGCGAGCAGCCGCTTGCCCGAGGCGCGCACCATGGCGAGCTGGCGCGACTGCTCGGCGTTGAGCGGGCCCGCCGCGCCGCTGAGCAACACGCCGGAGAAGCCGATCACCGAGTTGAGCGGCGTGCGCAGCTCGTGGCTCATCGCCGCGAGGAAGCGGCTCTTGACGTCGTTGGACTCGCGAAGCTCGGTGTTGGCCCGCTCGAGTTCCTCCGTCCGCTCACGCACCAGGGCCTCGAGCGACTCGTTGTGGGCCTGTTCCTCGGTGCGGTCCCGGAGGATGCCGACTCCGACTTCGGAGTCGAGCAAGTAGAACGAGCACCCGAGCCACCGTCCGCGCGACCGTAGGGACAGGTGGGTCTCGCGCCCTCCGGTGCGGTCTGAGAGCATCCGGCCGATGCCGGCGGTCAACCTCGCCTCGTCGTCCTCGGAGAGGTCGAGGGCCGAGGAGAGCGTCCGGGCGCCGGCGGGCGATGGCCCGGCGGTGGTGGGGTGCACGTCTCCGGTCGAGGTCTCGGACAGAGACTCGAACGCCGGGTTGGCCTCGAGGATCTCGAAGGGTGCGGCCCGGACTGCCCCGGCCGCTCGAGCGGGCGCGGGCGCGGGAAGACGGAACTGGACCACCGCGTCCGACATCAGCGAGGAGAGCGCACCCATGCGATGGTGCAAGGTATCCGCACGGAGACGTGTGGCGATCGCCTCCTCGAAGACGGGCTTGAGGTAGTACATGCCGAGGACCATGAGAATCGATATCGCCAGGGCGATGGATTCTGCGCCGAGGTCGAGAGGCCGCACGCTCTCGCCGGTGACCGAGGCGTAGAACGAGAACGCCCTCCGCACGCCCATGAGCGTCACGGCGGCGGCGACGAACAGCCATGCCCTACGCCGCCCGGTGACGCCGATCATCCGGATGGCGAGCGCGGCCGCGACGAACTGAAGGACGATCGATACCAGGACGATCCCCTCGGCCAGACCCATGAAGACCCCCCGTCTCGTCTGCGTCCTCTGTCATTGTAGCCGAGGGGCAGGCTCGGTGACCGGAGATGCGCGAAGCCCCGGCCAGCTGACCGGGGCTTCGTTCGTTGCTGGTGGGCGATAGAGGATTTGAACCTCTGACTTCTTCCGTGTGAAGGAAGCGCTCTCCCCCTGAGCTAATCGCCCGTGTGGCCTGTCGGGACCAGGGTGGTGCCGACGGCGAGGGATAGTGTACCACTTGCACGGCATGGGTGAAGGGGGGAATCAGGCGGGGTGCG
>JAUVXE010000015.1 GCA_030603745.1 Coriobacteriia bacterium
CGTCGGCGCGGGTGCTGCGGGGCGCGGGGCGCTCCTCGGCCGGATCGCCTCGGTGTCGCACGCCTTGGCGCACGCGAGGCATCCCCCGCACGAGCGCCAGTCGACGTAGATGTAGCTCACGCCCACCTTGAGCGCGCCGCTCTCGCACGCCCGCATGCAGCGGCCGCACCGGTCGCACCGGGAGGGATCGAGGGCGAGGGGTATGCGTGCGGGTCCCACGGGATCAGCCCGGCGCGCCGGGCACGGGCGGCGCGTCCGCAGCGGGCGATCCGCCGGGCGCGTCGGCTGTCGGCGGCTCGCCGGTCTCGATGATGCGGTCGAGCGCGGCCTCGTCGAGCACGGGCACGCCGAGAGCGACGGCCTTGTCGTACTTGCTCCCGGCATCCGCGCCGGCCACCACGAACGACGTCTTCTTGCTCACCGAGCCGCTCACCTTGGCGCCGAGCTCCTTGAGCGCCGCGGCCGCGGCGTCGCGCGTGTGGCGCTCGAGCGCGCCGGTGAGCACGAACGTGAGTCCCGCGAGCGTCTGCGGGCGCGCAGGCGCGGAGCGCTCCTCGGCCAGGCGGACCCCCCGCTCGCGCAGGCGCTCCACGAGCGCGACGTTATCCGGATTGCCGAAGAACGCGCGGATGCTCGCCGCGATCACCGGGCCGACCCCTTCCACGCGCGCGACCGGGTCGGACGCGAGCGCTGCGGCGACCGTCACCCCCTCGCCGAGGGCGAGCGGCTCGACCGCGGCCGCATCGAGGAGCGCATCGAGCGAGCCGAACTCGGCGGCGAGCACCTCGGCGACGGTCGATCCCACGTGCCGGATGCCGAGGCCGAAGAGCACCCGCGCGAGCGGCCTCGTGCGTGACGCGTCGATCGCCGCCACGAGCTTGGCCGCCATGAGCCCGCCGAGCACGACCGGCGTGCCGTCCTTCTTCACCCGGCCGAGGTCGAGCGCGGCGAGCGTGGCCTCGTCGAGCGCGTAGAAGTCGCTCACGTCGTGCACGAGCCCGCGCTCCACAAGGCGCGCGATAAGCTCGGTGCCCATGCCGTCGATGTCCATCGCCCCCCGGCCGGCCCAGTGCCCGAGCCGCTCAAGGCGCTGCGCCGGGCAGGCCACGTTGGTGCAGCGCGACACGACCTCGCCCTCGGGACGCCAGACGGGGCCCGCGCACGAGGGGCACGCCGCGGGCATCTCCCACGCCACGGCGCCCTCCGGCCGCAGTCCCGCCACCGGGCCCACCACCTCGGGGATCACGTCGCCCGCCTTGCGCACCACGATGGTGTCGCCGATGCGCACGTCCTTGCGGCGGATCTCGTCGATGTTGTGGAGCGTGGCGCGCGCGATCGTGGAGCCGGCGACCGTCACCGGGTCGAACTCGGCGAGCGGCGTGAGCGCGCCGGTGCGTCCCACCTGCACGCGGATGTCGCGCAGGACCGTGGTCTTCTCCTCGGCGGGGAACTTGAACGCGATCGCCCAGCGCGGCGCCTTGCTCGTGTAGCCGAGCTCCTCCTGCAGCGCGAACGAGTCGACCTTCACGACCACGCCGTCGATCTCGTACGGCAGCGATCCGCGCTTCTCGACCGCCTCCTCGCAGTACGCGTGGACCGCCTCGGCCGAGGCGCACGTGGCCACGTCAGGGTTGACGTGGAAGCCCGCGGCGCGCAACCACTCGAGGGCCTCGCTCTGGCGGGAGAGGCCGAGGGAGCGGGGGTCGACGAGCTGGTAGACGAAGGTGGCGAGCTCGCGCGAGGCGGTCACGGCGGGGTCCTTCTGGCGGACGGCGCCTGCCGCGGCGTTGCGGGGGTTGGCGAACGGCGGCTGCCCCGCCTCCTCCTGGGCGGCGTTGAGCCGCTCGAACGCGGCGAGCGGGAGGTACACCTCGCCGCGCACCTCGATGCGGGCGGGCGGATCCGCAGCCGCACCGGCGCGTAGCCTCAGCGGGACGTCGCGGATCGTGCGCACGTTGGCGGTGACGTCCTCGCCGGTTCGCCCGTCCCCGCGGGTCGCGGCACGAGCGAGCACGCCGTCCTCGTAGACGAGCGCGAGGGAGGAGCCGTCGATCTTGAGCTCGCAGGTGAAGGCGCACTCCCGCTCCCCCACCGCGGCGACCACCCGCGCGAGCCACGCGTCGAGCTCCGCGAGGTCCATCGCGTTGTCGAGCGAGTACATCCGCTGCGCGTGCGCGACCGGGGCGAACTGCGAGTCCGGCGCGGCGCCCACCCGCTGCGTGGGCGAGTCCGGGGTCACGAGCTCGGGCCACGCCGCCTCGATCGCGCGCAGCTCACGCACGAGCGCGTCGTAGGCCCCGTCGCCGATCTCGGGCGCGTCAAGCACGTAGTAGCGGTGGTCGTGGTGGGATATCTCGCGCCTGAGCGCCTCGGCGCGGGCCGAGGCGGCGGCACGCTCTGCCGACGCGCCCGACATCGGCGCCCCTACTCCTCGGCCTTGAGGCGCTGCACGTGCACGGGGCCCACCTCGTAGACGGTGACCTCCGGCGCGGAGCGGTTGGGCCGCTCGGCCTCGTAGATCCACACGTCGGTGAGCGTGACCTTGAAGTAGGTGCCGCCCGGCGCCTCGACCGGCTCGACCGTCACCTTGTCGGCGAGGTAGGCCCGCAGCTCCGTCTCGACGTAGTAGCGGAACACCCGCGTGGCGTCACGGTACTCGTTGTAGAGCGCGAGGCGCCGCTCGGCCTCGTACATGTCCAGTTCGTCGATGCTGTCCATCTCACGCCTCTCGTTCAGCGGTCTCGTCTGCCAGTGACACCAGCCGCACGTTGCCCCACGCGCCCACGTGCCCCTCCACCGTGGCGAGCACGCCGAGGACCCCGTGCACGTGACGCGCGGCCTCGACCGCCCGCTCGACGTCGGCGGCCTCGCGCACCCGGTTCGCGAGCGCGGTGGCGACCGCGTCGGCGAGCGCGCCGTTGCGTGCGAGCACGGTGACGGCGTCCGCCGCTCGGGCCTCGCGCTCCGCACCGACCGCGCCCGACGAGGTGCAGACGGCCACGGGCTGCAGCCCGCCGCGGACCTTCAGGCCCACGCCGTGCAGCCCGGCGTCGCCGGACCACAGCGCCACCGTTCGCTCGGCCTTGCCCATCAGGTAGATGTCGCCGCCGTTCTCGACGACCACCTCGGGCGAGAGCTCGGCCAGCCCGCGCGCCACATACTCGGCGATCGCGCCCGCGACCGCCGCCATCGGGCCCACGCGCGCCACCCGGCTCGCCTCCGACATGCGGGCGACGATCCCCGGCGCGTCTGCGGGCACATCGAGGGGCACGAGCGTCTCGCGGAAGTACGGGTGCGTACGGATGAAGTTCTCGAGCTCCCACCGCGCCCGCACGACCAGGTCCTCGGCGAGGTCCGTGAGGTCGCGCGACGCGCACACCTGCAGCTCGGTCTCCTTGATGGCGACCTCGAAGCAGGTGAGCCCCTCGGGGGCGACGGTGCGGCGGTGGGTGTGCGACTCGGTGCTCATCCGCCTATCTTCGCCCTGCCAGGGCCGGTTCGCAAGCGCGAAGGCGCGGTTGGGAGTAGTATCGAACCACCTGCACCTCCCGATTGGAGGTCCCCATGCGCGACGTGCTCGATCTGTGCGTGGAACTCGACACGATGGCGGCCGAGGCGTACCGCGCGCTCTCCTCGGCGTGCGAGGACCCTGACCTCGCCCGGCTCTTCGGCCAGATGGCCCGTGAGGAGGAGGCGCACGTCGGCTGGTGGTCGGAGCTGCTCCGCTCGTGGGAGCACGGCCTGATCCCCGACATCGTGACCGACCCCGAGGCGATCCTCGGCGACCTGCACCAGATCAGGGCCGACGTCGCCGACGCGCTCGCCGGCGACGTCGCCGCGCTCAGCCCCGCCGGCATGCTCGAGCTCGCCGCGCGCCTCGAGTACTTCATGCTCGACCCGCTCTTCGCCGAGCTCATCGATCTCACGGAACCCGCGCGCACCGGCCATCACCGCGACGCCTACCAACGCCACATCGAGCGGCTCGTCGGCGCCATCGAAGGGTACGCGGGCGCCGACGGGCTCTCCCGGTTCCTCGCCCGCGTGCTCAGGCGGGCGCTCCGCGACAACGTGGCGCTCGCGACCTACGCCACGCGCGACCCACTCACCGGCCTGTACAACCGCCGGGGGATGCTCGGCCACCTCACGCAGTGGATCTCGTGGGCCTACCGCTACGAACGCCCGGTCATGGTGCTCCTCATCGACCTCGACGAGTTCAAGGCGGTCAACGACACGCACGGCCATGCGATCGGCGACCTCGCGCTCAAGGCGGTCGCCTCGGTGCTCGAGGGCGCCACGCGCGAGAGCGACCTCGTGGCGCGCTACGGCGGCGACGAGTTCGCGGTGGTCGCGCCGGAGACCCACGCCGAAGAGTACCCCGCGCTCGTCGAGCGCATCCTCGTCGCCGTCGGCGACGCCTTCTGCCCCGACGACGACGGCGGCTGCGTGAAGCTCTCGGTGAGCGTCGGCGGCGCCGCGCTCGCGCCCGGGATCGAGGTCACGCACAAGGTGGTGGACCTCGTGCTGGCCGCCGCCGACGCGAGCATGTACGAGGCGAAGGCCGCCGGCCGCAACCGCGCAGGCACCCCGGTGCTCGTGGACTCGGCGCTCGTCGAGCGCACCTAGCCGTCCGAGCCGCCGTCCGCGCCGCCGCCCGCGAGCTCGGCCGCGTGGTAGCTCGAGCGCACGAACGGCTCGGCGGCCACGGCGCTGAACCCGAGCGCCCTCGCCTCCCGCGCGAGCGTGCGGAAGACGTCCGGCTCCACGAACTCCGCCACCGGCAGGTGGTCCTTCGAGGGCCGCAGGTACTGGCCGAGGGTGAGCATCGACACGCCGGCCGCGCGCAGGTCGCGCACGACCGGGACGACCTCATCGGGCGTCTCGCCGAGGCCGAGCATCAACCCCGACTTGGTCGGCATCCCGTCGCCTCGCTCGCCCGCGCGCGCGAGCACGCGGAGCGACCGCTCGTAGTCCGCGCCCGGACGGACCTCGGCGTAGAGCCGAGGCACCGTCTCGAGGTTGTGGTTGAAGACGTCCGGTCGCGCGTCGGTCACGAGGTCGACCGATGCCTCCCTGCCGCCGAAGTCGCTCACGAGCACCTCGACCGCCGCTTCGGGCAGCGCCGCCCGGACCGCCTCGACCACGGCGACCATGTGCGCGGCCGCGCCGTCTGCGAGGTCGTCGCGGGTCACCATCGTCACGACCACGTGCGAGAGCCCCATCCGCGCGACCGCCTCGGCCACGCGCGCGGGCTCGGAGGGGTCGAGCGGCGCAGGCGTGCGCGCCTCCACCGCGCAGAAGCGGCACCCGCGCGTGCAGACGTCGCCGGCCACGAGGAAGGTCGCCGTACCGCTCGCGTAGCACTCGCCGCGGTTCGGGCACTTCGCACTCTGGCAGACCGTGTTCAGCCGCAGTTCGCCGAGGAGACCCTCGACCGCCACCGCCTTGCCGGGCGTGGCGATGGGACGCCGCAGCCACGACGGCATCCGCGCGGTCCCCTGGGCGCCGTCCCCGTGTTCGTAGGCCATCCGGCCGCCCGCCTCAGCAGCCGCACTTGCCGGCGGCGTCGGCCGCGGCGAAGCGCACGACCTCGCTCACCGTGGGGTGCGCGTGGACGGTCTCGGCCAGCTCGCGCACGCCGATGCCGTGACGCATCGCGAGGGCGACCTCGTGGACGATCTCGACGGCGTGCGGGCCCACGATCTGGGCGCCCACGATCCGGCCGGTGCCCTTCTCGGCGGCGAGCTGGACGAACCCCTCGCCCTCCCCCTCGCCGAGCGCCTTGCCGTTGGCCGCGAACTTCGCGACCGCCTGGACCGCGTCGATCCCCCGCGCCTTGGCGCTGTCGCGCGACGAGCCGACCACCGCGACCTCGGGGAAGGTGTAGACGCACGCGGGGATGCACTCGTAGGCCACCGTCTCGAGGTGCGGCGCCGCTCCCACCGAGCGCAGCTCGGCGACGGCGTTGCGGGCGGCGACCACGCCCTCCTCCTCGGCGACGTGCGCGAGCATCATCCCGCCGATGAGGTCGCCGATCGCGTACACGCCCTCGACGTTGGTGCGGAAGTGCTCATCGGCCACCACGGCCGCGCGGTCCATCTCGATGCCGACCTCGGGGTAGCCGAGCCCCGCCGAGTTGGGCATGCGGCCCGGAGCGGAGAGCACCACGTCGCCCTCGAGGACCTCGCCGCTGCGCAGGGTCGCGCGCACGCGGTCGCCCTCCTGTTCCACGCGCTCGACCGCGTCGCCGAGACGGAACGACACGCCCATCTCCTCGAGCGAGGACTGCGTGGCCTTGACCACCCGGCGGTCGTTGCCGGGCAGGATCTGCTCCATGAGCTCGACCACGGTCACCCGCGCGCCGAACGCCGCCCACGCGCAGGCGAACTCGAGGCCGATCACGCCGCCGCCGATCACGATCGCCTCGTGCGGGATGCGGGAGAGCGAGACGGCGTCGTCGCTCGTCCACACGCCGGGCAGGTCGTGGTCGATCATCGGCAGGCGGAAAGGCACCGAGCCCGTCGCGAGGATGACGGCGTCGCCGGCGATGCGCTCAGTGCCGGAGCCGTCGGCGAGCTCGACCTCGACCTCTCGGGGAGCGACGAGCCGGCCCGCGCCGTGGACGACGCGCACCTTGAGCCGTTTCGCGGTGGCCTCGACCTGGCCCACGAGCTCGTCGACGACGCCCTCCTTGCGGGCGCGGAGCCGGTCGATGTCGACGGTGGCGACCTGCGCATCGAGGCCGAACTCGGCGGCGCGCGCGGTGTCCGCCACGATGTGCGCCGAGCGCAGGATGGTCTTGGTGGGGATGCATCCCCAGTTCAGGCACGTCCCGCCGAGCCGCTCCTTCTCGACGAGCACGACCTCGGCTCCGAGCCTCGCGGCCTCGAACGCCGCCGCGTGGCCTCCCGGCCCGCCTCCCAGGATCACGATGCGCATCGCCACAGCTCCCATCTCCGTCGGCCCGTCTAGAGCGTGTGCGCATTCTAGCACCGGATGCGACTGGCGCACCGCGTCGCGGGGTAGATTGCACGTGTGCACGGAGCGCGACCTGCGAAGGGAGACCCGCATGTGCCGGTTCTGCGTGGAGCACGGTGACGGCAAGCGCTGGTACCTGCAGGCGGAGAACTACGCGGCAGACCTGGAGAGCGACCTGGCCCGCCGCGGCTACGTCGTCTCGTTCATCAGCGACTTCGACAGCAACAAGCGCAAGATCCGCGCCGGGCTCTCCGCGCTGCGCGCCCTCCCCACCCCGCTCGCCGCCCCGCTGCGCGAGCGCGCGTCCAAGGCGATGCAACGCAACCACTTCGGCCAGCCGGTTCCGATCGAGGAGTGCGAGAAGATCCTCGGCATGGCCACGAGCGTCGTGCGCATCCCCTGCCTGTGCCGCGGGCAGCGCCGCTCCGACGAGGGCGTGTGCCTCGTGACCACCGTGCGCCCCGTCGACGACGTGCTCGCCGAGGGATGGGCGTCCTACGCCGACGGACCGGATGTCGCCACCCTCGAGCGCCTCACACCAACGACCGCGCTCGCGCTGCTGCGCGACTGCGAGCGGCGGGGGCTGTGCCACACGGTCTGGACGTTCATCACGCCGTTCATCGCGGCGATCTGCAACTGCGATCTGAGCAGCGGCTGCATGGCGATGAACCTGCAACTCAATCACGATATCAAGGTGATGTGGAAGGGCGAGTGGGTCGCGCGCCTCGCCGAGGAACGCTGCACCGCCTGCGGGGCGTGCGTCGAGACATGCCCCTTCGGCGCGATCGCGCCGCCCGCCGACGGCGGCCCGGTCGCCTACGACGAGACGGCGTGCTGGGGGTGCGGGATCTGCCGCGCCGTCTGCCCCACGGACGCGCTCACCCTGGCCGACCGCGCCATGGTGCCGGCGGTCGCGGCGAGCTGGTGACGCACCGCGGGCGCACCCGCAGGCGGCGGGCGACTCGGCGACCTCCACGCGAAGCACACAGGGTTCACGCCCCCACTGGGGTATACCAAACGATGGGGATGGATCACACGGCACCCCTGGCCGCCTGTGCGCGGTCATCGTTCGATCGTGGAGGTGGCTTATGGCTCGGGAGATCCTGCGTGTCGACATGTCCGACCTCTCCGTGAAGCGGGAACCGCTGCCCGCCGCATGGGGCCGCTACGGTGGCCGCGCGCTGACCGACGCGATCGTCTTCGCCGAGGTCCCGCCCGACGCCGACCCCCTCGGCCCGGACAACGTGCTCGTGTTCGCGCCGGGTATCCTCGGCGGGACGAGCGCTCCGAACGGCGGACGCATCTCGGTGGGCGCGAAGAGCCCGCTGACCGGCGGCATCAAGGAGTCGAACTCCGGCGGGCAGGCAGGACACGCGCTCGCCCGCAACGGGATCGCCGCCCTCGTGGTGACGGGCGTCCCGGCCGATGCCGACGCTCGCTACTGCCTCGTGATCGAGAACGACGGCTCGGCCTCGCTGTCGCGGGTCGACGAGTGGGCAGGCCTCGGCAACTACGAGCTCGCCGACAAGATCGCCGAGACGCGGCCCGAGGGCGACCGCTACGCGACGATCCAGACCGGCCCGGCCGGCGAGGCGGGCGCCAAGGCGTCCGGCATCGCGTTCTCCGACCCCAAGGGCTACCCGAACCGGTTCGCCGGCCGCGGCGGCCTCGGGGCGGTCATGGGCGCCAAGGGCCTCAAGGCGATCGTGGTCTCCGACAAGGGGCACGGCTTCCTCGAGCACGCCGACAAGGACGCGTTCCAGGCTGCCCTCAAGCGGTTCGCCTCGGCGCTCAAGGAGCATGCCGTCACCGGCCAGGCGCTGCCTGCCTACGGCACCAACGTGCTCACCAACATCCTCTCGGAGGCGGGCGGGCTGCCCACGCGCAACTTCAGCGAGGGCTCGTTCGAGAAGGCCGACGACATCGGCGGAGAGCGCCAGGCCGAGACGATCAAGGCGCGCGGCGGCCACTCGCACCACGGCTGTCACACGGGCTGCACGATCCAGTGCTCGCGCTACTGGGTGGACAAGGACGGCCACTACAAGACCAAGGGGCCGGAGTACGAGACCGCCTGGTCGTTCGGCGCGGACTGCGGGATCGGCGACCTCGACGAGATCGCCGAGCTCGACCGGGCCTGCGGCGACCTGGGTTTGGACACCATCGAGATGGGCGCCACCATGGCGGTCTACATGGAGTCCGGCAAGATCGCGTTCGGCGACGCGGACGGCGCCCTCAAGGCGCTCATGAGCGGCGCGAACGGCGGAGAGCCGGGCCGGGTGCTGTGGGACGGCGCGGCCGCGACGGGCGCGGCGTTCGGCGTGGCACGGGTGCCGGTCGTCAAGAACCAGGCGCTGCCCGCCTACGACCCGCGTCCGGTCATGGGCATCGGCGTGACCTACGCGACCTCGACGCAGGGCGCCGACCACACCGCCGGCTACACCATCACCGCCAACATCCTCAACGTTGGCGGCAGCGTCGATCCGCTCAAGCCCGACGGACAGGCCGAGCTCTCCAAGAACCTGCAGATCGCCACGGCGATGCTCGACTCGCTCGGCTTCTGCATCTTCGTGGCGTTCGCGGTGCTCGACATCCCCGAGGCCTTCGCCGCGCTCCATGAGCTCGCCGAGGCCCACACGGGCGAGACCTGGGACCCGGACGCGCTCATGCAGCTCGGCCGCGAGACGCTCACCTTCGAGCGCGTCTTCAACGAGAAGGCCGGCTTCACCGCCGCCGACGACCGGCTGCCGGAGTTCTTCTACACCGAGAAGCTCCCGCCGCACGACGCGGTCTTCGAGGTCAGCGACGCCGACCTCGACAGCGTGTTCGACTTCGTGCCGGAGACCGCCAAGCAGATGGGTCTGGCATAGCGCTTGCGACGACACGGGTGCGGCGCCCATCGCGGTGCCGCACCCGCTCGTCCACGCGGCACGCCCGCGTGCTCCACGGTCGCGCGGAGCGAACCGCACGTCACACGGAAGGAACCAGCGTCATGCGAGTGGACCTCGCCCTCTTCGCACACCTCTCAGGCTTCCAGCCCGACGGCCGGGGCGGCCGCTCCTCGCGGCCGCTCGAGCTCGAGGAGGGCGCCACGGTGGGCGACGTCGCGAGCCTCCTCGGCCTGCCCGACGAGCCGCGCATCGTGCTGCTGAACGGGCGGCACGCCGAAGACTCGACCGCGCTCTCCGAAGGCGACCGGCTCGCGATCTTCCCGCCGGTCGCGGGAGGCTGAGCGCGCGATGGCCGCCCCGGGCGGACCGCGCGAACGGCTGACGTGCGAGCGCATGCCCGACCCGCTCGACGACGTGGCGCTCCGAGCCCGGCTCGCCGCCGCGCACGTGGCGCTCATCGGCTGCGGCGGCCTCGGCAGCAACGCCGCGGCGATGCTCGTGCGCTCGGGGGTGGGTGCGCTCACGCTCATCGACTTCGACGTCATCGAGGAGAGCAACCTCAACCGGCAGCTCTTCTTCCGCGACCAGCTCGGGCGCCCCAAGGTCGAGGCGCTCGCCGAGACGCTCCTGCGAATCGACCCCGGGGTCGACCTCACGCTCGTGCGCGAGTGCATGACCGGGGAGAACCTGCTCGCGACCGTGGTCCACGCCGACGTGGTGATCGAGGCGGTCGACCGCGCCGAGGTCAAAGCGATGATCGCCGACGTGATGGCGCGTGATGCCGGCCATGTGCCGTTCGTGACCGCCTCGGGACTCGCCGGGTTCGACTCGGCCAACCACGTGGTCACCGAGCGGCTCGGCGAGAACTTCTACCTCGTGGGCGACTGCGTGAGCGATGTCCGGCACGGGCTGCCGCTGTTCGCCTCGCGCGTGATGGTGGCCTCCGCGCACCAGGCGCACGTCGCGATCCGCATCCTGCTCGGGCACGACGAGCCGTAAGGCGGGCAGCGGCCCGGTCGGGAACGGGCCCCGGCGCGGCGCGGTGAGGTCCGAGAGCCCCGCGGCGCGCGCCGTACGGCCCTCAGCCCCTCGGCTCGCCGCCGACCGGCACGAACAGCACCGGCACCGGGCTCTCCTGCGCCACACGCCGCGCCGTCGAGCCCCACAGCGCCCGGTGGATCACCCCGCGCCCGGCCGGCGACACCGCGATGACGCTCGCGTCCCACTCGACCGCCTCGGCGAGCAAGCCGTCCGCGGCACTCGCGTCGGCGCGCACCTCGAGGGCATGAGGGGGCGGCGCCGAGACCTCGGCTGCGCGCTGCGCCAGCTGCTCGCGGACGTACTCCGGGTCCATCCCGGGGTCGGCGACGTGCACGACCCGCACCTCGCCCACTCCCGGCAGCCGCGAAACGAACGAGAGCTGGTCGGCGAGCGACCCGGACAGGTCAGTGCCCACGAGCACGCGCGCGAACGGCCCGCCCTCGCCGAGGCGGCACCACGCGCCCTCGCGCTCGGTGACGCGCTCGATGAGCACGGGCACGCGGCCACGCGCGGCGAGGCGTTCGGCGGTCGAGCCGAGCAGGCGGCCGGCCACCGCGCCGCGGCCGAGGCTGGTCATGACGACAAGCCCGGCGTCCTCCTCGGCGGCGATGGTCTCGATGGTCTCGACGGCGGGGCCGACCTCCACGCGAACGCCGACGTCGGCAAAGCCCGCGGAGCGCAGGTCGTCGGCGATCTCGCCGAGGCGTTCGACCGCGAGCTCGACGACGGCGGGCACGGTGCCACCCGCGGTGTAGAGGTCGAGGTCGACCGCGTGGACGAGCACGACGCGCTCGAACGCGGCGGCGGCGCACGCGGTCATGGTGTCGACAGCGGCCAGGCTCGCCTCGGACAGGTCGGTGGCGACGACGACGCGCATGGCTCACGCCCTCCCTTCGGCCGGAGCGAGCTCCCCGCTCCGACGCATCACGGACGTCCGGGTGCGCTTCGCGATCCACACGAGCGAGAGCATCAGCGGCACCTCGACGAGTACTCCGACCACCGTGGCGAGCGCGGCACCGGAGGTCAGGCCGAAGAGCGCGATGGCGACCGCGACGGCGAGCTCGAAGAAGTTCGACGCGCCGATGAAGCCGCCGGGCGCGGCCACCGCGAACTCGATGCGCCACAGGTAGGCCCAGCCGTAGGCGATCGCGAAGATGAAGAGCGTCTGGATGACCAGCGGCACGGCGATGAGCCCGATGTGGAGCGGGTTGTTGACGATGATCTCGCCCTGGAAGATGAAGATCGCCACGAGCGTCGCGAGCAGCGCGACGATCGTGACGGGACCGAACTTGGGCAGCAGCTCCGTCTCGAACCAGGGCAGGCCCTTCGCGGCGATGGTCCGGGTTCGCACGAAGTAGCCCGCGACCAGCGGCACCACCACGAAGAGCACCACCGAGAGCGCCATGGTCGCCCACGGCACGGGGATCCCGCCGATGCCGAGGAGCAGCGACACGATGGGCACGAACGCCACCAGCATGATGAGGTCGTTCACGGCGACCTGCACGAGGGTGTAGGCGGGATCGCCGTCCGCCAGGTAGGACCACACGAACACCATCGCGGTACACGGGGCCGCGCCGAGCAGGACCGCACCGGCGAGGTACTGCTGTGCGAGCTCGGGCGTGATGAGGTCGACGAAGATGACGTTGAAGAACAGCCACGCGAAGCCGAACATCGAGAACGGCTTGATGACCCAGTTGACGACCGTGGTGACGATGAGGCCGTTGCGCCGCTCGCCCACCCGCTTGATGGCAGCGAAGTCGATCTGAAGCATCATCGGGAAGATCATCAGCCAGATCAGCACGGCGATGGGAAGCGAGATCGACGCGACCGTGAACTGGTCGAGCCACGCGGGAAGTCCCGGCCACGCATTGCCGATCACCGTCCCGGCCACGATGCAGAGCGCGACCCACACGCTCAGGTAGCGTTCGAAGAAGCCCATCCGCTTCTTCTCGGCACGTGTCTCGGGTGTCTGCGTCGTCATGCCGGTGGTCCTTTCAGTCGCTGTCGCAGTGGTGGGCGTCGGTGCAGGTGACCTCGGTCGCGTGCTCGCCGAGGAGACCGTCGAGGCCGGCGAGGAGCTCATCGAGGGGCCCTCTCGACAGGCAGTAGGTCATCGCCGTGCCGAAGGGACGCGAGCTGAGAAGCCCTGCCTCCTTGAGCACCCGCAGGTGCTCGGAGATCGTGGACTGCGCGAGCGGGATCTCCGAGAAGAGCTCCGCGCCGCGGCACTCGGTCTGGGAGGCCAGCAGCTCGAGGATGCGGACGCGCGCGGGGTGCGCGAGCGCGCGGGCGGTGGCGGCGGTGCGCTCGGCGTCCACGAAGCTCCCCTCTGGCGGGTGGCGGCGGGCGGTGGCTGGGGGTGGCGGGGGGTGGCGGGGTGTGGGGAGGCGGGGGCCATGTCGGACGTGGCCCTCGGCCGCCCCCGGGCCATACCCTCTTATCGTATATCGACGATGAACGATAGTACGGCGCGGCCGAGGATGTCAAGCTGCGCCACGGTCCGGCCCTGTAGGGTATATCTGCCTCAGACGCCGGCACGCGCCGACCCGTCCACCCGCGAAGAGGAGTGACCAGTTGTGACCGCACCCGACCACGAGCGCGACCTCACCACACCCCCGCCTCCGCCTCCGCCCGCCGCGGAGCACCAGACACCCGTGCCCGCGGGCACGCTCAGTCCGCGCGCGAAGATCGCGGTCCTCGGCGTGGTGGTCATCGCCCTGGTGGCGGCGCTCGCCCTGCGGGGCACCGGCACCCCCGCCACCACGCCGCAGCCCGCCGTCCCCGGCGGCGCCGGCCTGCCCGCTCCCGGTTCAGGCCCCGACCCGGTCGCCGCCTACGAGGACGCGCTCGAGGCGGGCCTGCCGATCTACGTGCTCTTCCACTCCGCGACCTGCCCGAGTTGTGTCGAGATCACCGCCGCGAGCGTGGATGCCCGCCCCGACTACGAGGGCTCGGTGACCTTCGTCGACGTCGTCACCGACGACCCGCGCTCCCGTCCGCTGTTCTCCCGTTTCAACTTCCAGTTCATCCCCACGCTCTTCTTCCTCGCGCCCGACGGCAGCGTGGTCGACCAGCACACCGGCCCGCTCCCCGCCGAGGAGCTCCGCGCCCGCCTCGACGCGCTCGCCGCGGGCTCCTGAGATGCTCGAGTCCCTCGCCGCGCAGCTCGGCGCCGAGGCCGGCGCGATCACCGTCGCCTCCTTCGGCGTGGCGCTCGTGGGCGGCGTGATCGCGGGGTTCGGCCCGTGCCTGCTGCCGCTCATCCCGGCCATCTTCGGCTACATCACGGGAGCGGCGGTCGTCCGCGAACCGACTGACGCCTCCCGGCGCTCAGGCGCGGCCGACGCGGGCGTCACGAGCTCGGCGCCCGACGCGACCACGGTGCGCCTGCGCTCGCTCACCCTCACCCTCGCGTTCATCCTCGGGCTCGCGACCACGTCGGCGGGGATCGGCGCGGTGGCCGCCGCGCTCGGACAGGCGGTCCTCATCGGCAGATGGGCCTACTGGGCCGTCGCGGCGATCGCGCTCGTGATGGGGTTGCAGCTCCTCGGCGTGATCGAGCTCAAGATGCCGCAGTCCAGCCGCCTCATGGCGCGGCGCCCCAAGCGGCGGGGGCACCTCGGGGCGCTGCTCTTCGGCGGGGTGTTCGGACTGATCGTGACACCGTGCGCCACGCCGGTGCTCGCCGTCATCGCGACGTTCGCGGCGGCTACGGGCGACATCCCGACCGGGGCGGCGCTGCTCTTCGTCTACGGGCTCGGCCGAGGAGTGCCGCTGCTGCTCGTCGCGCTCTTCTCCGGCGCGGTCGCGGGGATGACGACGGCCTCGAACGCCTCGGTGTGGCTCTCGCGCGCGGGCGGCGCGGCGCTCGTGGGCGTGGCGGTCTACCTCGTCTGGATCGCCTGACGCCCTGCCTGCGGGGTGACACGCGGGAGCCGCGGTGAGTGCAGGGCGGGCGCCCTACAGCCCGGCTCCCTACAGCCCGGCGCCCTCGAGGATCCGCGGCACGGCCTCGTCGACGCCGAGCGGCATGATGTGGACGCCGTGGGCCAGGTCGCGCAGTTCGCGCACCTGCTCGGTGGCGAGCGCGATCGACTCGGCGAGCGGGTCTTCGGCGGCCTCGATGCGGGCGGAGATGTGCTCGGGCACCATGAGCCCCGCGAGGCGCTCGTTGATGAACTTGATCACGCGCGGACTCTTGAGCAGCAGGATCCCGGCGATCAGCTTGACGCCGCTCGGCCGGAGGTCCTCGGCGGCGCGGGCGAACTTGTCCATGTCGAACACCGCCTGCGTCTGGAAGAACTCCGCGCCGGACTCGACCTTTCGCAGCGCGCGGTCGAGCTGGACGTCCCACGGCTCGGCCTCCGGGAAGACCGCCGCGCCGAGGTAGAAGTCGGTCGCGCCGGTGAGCTCACGGCCGTGCATGTCGCGGCCCTCGTTCATGCCGCGCGCGATCTCAAGCAGCTGGGTCGAGTCGAGGTCGAACACGCCCTTGGCCTCGGGGTGGTCGCCGCCGCGCGGGTCGTCGCCGGTCACGGCGAGGAAGTTGCGCAGGCCGAGGGTGTGGGCGGCGAGCAGGTCGGACTGGAGCGCGAGCCGGTTACGGTCGCGGCAGGTCTGCTGGAAGATCGGCTCCACACCCATGTCGAGCACCACGCGCGACGCCGCGAGGCTCGACAGGTGCAGCGTGGCTCCCTGGTTGTCGGTGACGTTGAGCGCGTGGCAGTGCGGGCCGAGCGTCTCGACCGCCCCGCGCATGCCGCTCATGTCCGTGCCACGCGGCGGGGCGACCTCACCGGTCACCACGAACTCACCGCGCGCGAGCGCCTCGCGAAGCCGGCTCATCGGCCATCCTCCCCGCCGGTGGTCCCGGACCCGCCGTCCCGACCGCCCCGTGCGCGGCCCTCGCGCGCGCGGCCCTCGCGCAGGTTCACCGCGCCCGGCTTGAGCTTCTTGCTGAAGTCCTTGGGAGCGAGCGAGCCGCGGCCGCCGCCCCGCCCCTGCGCCTCGAGGCGCCTGCGGATGAGGACGTGGGTGCACTCGCGGTCGGTCACGACCTCGCACCGGCCCTCCCACATCCCGCCGCACGGGCCGTTGAGCAGCCCCTTGGGACAGGTCGTCACGGGGCAGACCCCGGCGGTCAGGTCGAGTACGCACTCGCCGCACATCTGGCACCGCTCCTCGAACACGCCGTGCCGGACCACGTTGCCGAGGAACGCGCTCTCAAGCCCGGGAAAGACCGGCGTGCCGGGACGGGCGTCGGCGACCGTCTGCACGCCCGCACCGCACGAGAGCACGAGGATCGCCTCGGCGGTCTCGAGCGAGCCGGCGTTCTTGCGGGTGGTCAGGCGCGTGCCGCCCTCGTGGCAGGCGACCTCGCCCACCGCCCAGCCGGTGACCTCGCGCCCGGCGGCCTCGAGTCTGGCCGCGGCCTCGCGCACCTCGTCCTCGCCGCCGGTCTTGGCGACGGTGGCGCACTGGCCGCACCCCATGATGAACACGCGCGTGGCGCCGACCTCGTCGAGGTTGGCGATGATGCGCTCCCAGTCGCGTGGGCGGGTGATGATCACGTCGTCGCACTCCCCTTCTTCGCGATCGCCGAGGAGACCTCGCGCACGCATCCCGGCGCGTCGTCGGAGTATCCCGCGCCCACGCTGCGCGCCCACTCCTCGGTCACGACCGCCCCGCCCACGAGCACCGGCGTGCCGGGCGTGCGCTCGCCCACCGCCTCGATGGTCGCCTGCATCGCGGGGAGCGTGGTGGTCATGAGCGCCGAGAGGCAGACGGCGTCGGCCTGAGCGGCGGCGGCCGCCGAGGCGACCTCCTCGGCGGGAACGTCCACCCCGAGGTCGCGCACGGAGAAGCCCTGGCTCTCGAGGAGCGAGACGCAGATGTCCTTGCCGATGGAGTGGATGTCACCCTTGACGGTGGCGAAGACCACGGTGCCGGCGTTCGCCTCGGCCTCGGCGGGGGGCAGGTGGCTCTTGGCGCGGTCGACCGCCACGCGCATCGCCTGCGCGGCGACCATGAGCTGCGGCAGGAACGCCTCGCCCCGGCCGAACGCGTCGCCGAGACGCTGGATCGCGGGCGTGAGGACGTCGGCGATGACCGCGCCGGGCGCCAGGCCGCGGTCGATGAGCGCGTCGACGAGCGCGGGCGCGCCGTCGGCGTCGCCGGACTCGACGGCGGCTGCGAGGGTCTGTGCGAGGGGCGGGGGGCAGGGGGGGTCCGTACTCAGACAGTCCTCGGCGGGGGCTCTCGACCCCGTGGGACGCGCTGCGTCCGGCGGGGTCTCCCCCGCCTGCGGAACTCCGTGCGGAGCCCCCCTGCCCCCCGAACGCGACAGGTCCTCGGCTTTGGTCCGGGCGATCCAGCGGGCGGCCTGGTCGTCGCGGCCGAGGAGCGCGTCGGCGGCGGCGATGGCGCGCATCACCTCGGTGTCGGAGGGGTTCACGATCGCGGCGTCGAGCCCGGCGGCGGCTGCCATCGAGAGGAACGTCGCATTGAGCGCCGGGCGGCCAGGCAGGCCGTGGCTCACGTTGCTCACGCCGAGCATGGTCGCAAGGCCGAGGTCGCGCGAGACGGCGCGAAGCGCCTCGAGGGTGGTCGCGGCCGCCGCGGGGTCGGTCGCCGCGGTGAGGGTGAGCACGTCGACGAGGAGCGCGCTCGCGGGGATGCCGTGCGCGAGCGCGCGGTCGCGCACGCGGCGCACGATCGCGACGCGGCCCTCGGGGGTCTCGGGGATGCCGTCGTCGTCGAGCGCGAGCACCACGACCGCGGCGCCGTAGCGGGCCACGAGCGGCAGGACCGCCTCCATCGAGGCCGTCTCGCCGCTCACGGAGTTCACGAGCGCGCGGCCAGGGTAGATGCGCAGCGCCGCCTCGAGGGCCGCGGCGTCGGTGGTGTCGAGCACGAGCGGCAGGTCGCTCATCGCCATGAGCGCGCGGACGGCCGCGGGCAGCGCTTCTGCCGCCTCGACCCCCGGGGCGCCCACGTTCACGTCGAGCAGCGCCGCGCCGGCGTGCTGCTGCTGGACGGCGAAGGAGCGGACGACCTCCATCGAGCCGGCACGCAGCGAGTCGGCGAGTGCGGGCTTGCCGGTGGGGTTGATGCGCTCGCCGATCACCGCGAGCGGCGCGCCTCCGCCGATGCGGGCGGTGCCGCGCGGGCCCGCGACCGTGAAGCCGCCGACGGCGCCCGTCGCGCCCGCGGTGCCCGCGACCTCGCGCTCGCGCCCGGCGACGGGCAGCTCCTTGGCGAAGTCGACGATCGCGCCGGTGAAGGCCGGCGAGGAGCCGCAGCACGACCCCACGAGCGAGGCGCCCGCACCCACGAAGCGGGCCGCGAAGCCGCCCATCTCGTCGGCGGTGCCCGGGAAGACGGTCGCGCCGTCCTCGAGGCGCGGGAGGCCGGCGTTGGGCTGGACCACGAGCGGCAGCGTGGTGGCCGCGGCCATCGCCTCGGCGAGCGGGAGCATCTGCTCGGGCCCGAGGCCGCAGTTCATGCCGACCGCGCTCGCGCCGGCGGCCTCGAGCACCACCGCGGCGGTCGCGGGGTCGGTCCCGGAAAGGTCCATGCGACCGGCGAGCCCGAAGGTCACGCTCGCGATGACCGGCAGGCCGCAGACGCTGCGCGCGGCGAGCACCGCGCAGCGGGCCTCGGCGATGTCGGTCATCGTCTCGATGATGATGGCGTCGGGGTCCTCGGCGGCGAGCGCTGCGATCTGCTCGGCGAACAGCGCGAACACCTCGTCGAACGTCGCCTCGCCGAGAGGCTCCATCACGAGCCCGGTGGGACCCACGTCGGCGAGCACGTGCTGGGCGCCCACGGAGCGCGCCACGCGCACGGCGGCGCGGTTGAGCTCGACGACCTGCTCGGCCAGGCCGAACTCGGCGAGCTTGGCGCGCGTGCCGCCAAAGGAGTTGGTGGTGACGCAGTCGGCGCCTGCGAGCACGTAGTCGCGGTGGATGCCGGCGACGATCTCGGGCGCGGTCACGTTGAGCTGCTCGGGACACTGCTCGGGCGGGACGTTCGCACGCTGCAGCATGGTGCCGAACGCGCCGTCGACCACCAGTACCTCGCTGCCGAGCCTCTTCGCGATATCGGGCATGCTAGCCGGTCCCTTCCTCACTCGCCTCGGCGGCCGCCTCGGCCCGGGCCCTTCTCAGGATGTCGGCGAGGTAGCGCGACCCCATGAAGTAGATGATGAACATGAACAGGCCGAAGAACCCGACCACCTGCACGAGCTCGCCGATGCCGAGCTCCGCCGAGAAGCGGGCCCACTCACCGGTCGCGACCGCCCACCCGAGCGCCGCCGCCGAAACAGCGATGAAGCCCCAGAGCCCGAGCTGCAGCGCCCGGTAGGCGGCCACGAGGCCGACCCTGGCCGCGAGCGGGAACACGAGGCACATCACCGCGATCGCCACGAGCGCGGCCACGACGATGACGCGTATGAAGAGGTATGTCTCGATCATCGGCGGCCTCCGGCACGGTCGCACGCTCCACAATACACGCACCTGCGCATCTCGAACACGCCGAGGGGCGTTGGCGAAGGAGGCTACGCGCTCGGGGTGATGAGGTCAAACGGGGCGCGGGTGTCAGACGGGCGGCGCCTGCCGCTCGGAGTGGTCCAGGGCCTGCAGGTAGTTGGCGAGCAGCTCGATCTGCACGAGGTCGATCTCAAGACCGTCGCCGTCGATGCGCCCTGACGCATCGGCCCACACGTGCTTGCGATCGGTGCTCACGACCATGTACCGGGCGGCGGGATTGCCTTCATCGAGCAGCTCGCCGATCTTGGCATCAGCGCCGCCCTCAGTGGCGTTGTTCTGGAAGTGGATGTCGACCCCGTGGCCGGCACCGCGGGAGTTCGAACCGTGCTGGGTGTCGAACACCAGGTGGAACCTGAGATCACGACCCTGGGCCTCAAGACGCTCCGCGACCCGGACGATCATCCGCTCCAGCCACGGCCGCGTCCGGGCCTCATCCTCGGGCCGGTAGACGCGGTGCACGAGGTTGTGACCGTCGATGATGACGTGGTCGGGGTCGCCGCCGAACAGCTCGGCCTCGAGCTCTGAGATGCGGTCTCGCTCCTGCTGCTCCCACGCCTGATGGGCCTCCTCGCTCGCGCGGCGGGCAGCCTCGGCGCGCTGCTGCTCGAGCTCGGCCTCGCGCTCCGCCAGCTCGCGGGCGACCTCGCGCTCCCGCTGGCGCGTCGCGTACGCGGAGACGCTGTCGCGGAACCGCACCAGCGCGTCCACCGCCTGGCCGAACGAGTGCGCATCGCCGAGGAGATCGTCCATCCCGAACGCCGAGAACGCCTCCTCGAGCTCAGCGCGCTGCTGCCGCTCGTCGGCCAGCTTGCCCTCCAGGGAGTCGACCCTGGTCGAGAGCGCCCGCTCGAGCTCGGCGGCCACGGCGAGGCGCTCCTGCAGGCCGTCGATGGTCTTGCGCTGCTCCTGGTTCTCGCGGGAGCGCTTGTCCTCGATCGTCTGGATGCCGTTCTTGTCGGAGCGCGCACGGCGCTCGAGTTTCTTCGCCTGGCGCGCGTACTCGTCCCGCTCGGCTCGGACCTGACCCAGGGCGCGCTCCCGCTCCTCGAGGGCTGCCGTGAGCTCGGCGATCTGCGTCGCATCGGTCTGAGCCTTGCGGTCCTTGCGGGCGACCTCCTGCGTGCGCACACGCAGGTCGCGCCGCAGCTGCTTGAGTTCGCGGACGCGCTCCTCGGACTCGCGACGGCTTGCGGCGAGCTCGGCGCGCAGAGCCTCGACCAGCGCCTGAGCGCTCGCCAGCTCCTCACGAAGCGCAGCCGGGACCTCGACGTCAGCGTCCCCCTCCTGCTCCGGCGCCGACTCCTCATGCGCGACACGGAGCTGCTCGATCTCGTCGCAGGCGGCCTCGACCACGCAGGCGCAGACACCGTCCACGCACCGCAGCTTCCACGCGGCCAGGACCGCAGCGAACGCCCCGAACCGCTCGATGAGCTCCTCGGCGGCAGGCTCCTCGAGCTCTGCCCACTGGGCGGCCTGCGGATGGGTGGCCGCGAACGACCGGAACGCCTCCGGGGCGCTCTGCAGTTCACGGACCACCCGCTCCCGCAGCAGGCTCGGACTCCAGACGCCCGCCGGCTGGCTCCGCCTTTGAGCAGGTGTCCGAGCGTGGCCTTGGGACGCAGCTCCCCCTCTACCGCCGCGCGCCAGGCCGCGTCCGCCCGGGCCAGGTCGAGCAGGTGCGGGATGAGCCCCATGGCCTCGGCCCGCAGGACCGCCGCGTTGTACGCGCCGAGATCCCCCTCGGCCTGCATCGCACCGTTGCTGGTTGCGGACCGATCACCCATGGCGCCTCCCCCTTCGACTCTCTGGCCGAGATCACCTTACCCGAGCGCTCTGACAGCAACCGGGCTCACGCTCGCCGACGCCCCCCGTCCGGCTCCCCGAGGTCCTCGAACCAGGTCTCCTGCTGCGCCACGCCCGAGCCGCGGTAGTCGCTCATGCGGGCCGAGAGACGCTTCATCGTGTCTCGCACAGACGCCTCGCTCGCGAAGTAGTCGAGGTTGCGGCCGGGACGGATCCCCATCCGGGCGCTCTCGGCATACGAGTCCTGGTTCGCGCCGAGGTAGACGAACTCGTACCCGCGCGCCTGACGCTCCGCGATCATCTCGAACACCCGATGCCGGTCGAACTCATGGCTCGCGTTCTCAAGCCCGTCGGTCATGACCACGAACACCACCTGGTCGATGCAGCTCGTGCGCACGAGGTGCCGTTCGACCGCGAGGATCGTCGAGCCGACCGCGTCGTAGAGCGCGGTGCACGAGCCGGGCTGGTAGCTCGCTCGGGTCAGGTCGGGCACCTCGGCGATGGGGATGGCGGTGCAGACCCGGTGGACCTCGGTGTCGAAGAGCGTGAGCGTGAAGAGCGCGCGACCCGGGCAGCGCGCCTGCTCGTGCTTGAACTCGTTGAAGCCTGAGATCGTCGCCTCACGGATCGACTCCATCGAGCCGCTCTTGTCGAGGACGAAGCTGATGAGCGTGGTGCCGACCGGCGGCCACTCCCGCGGCCCGCGCCCGCGTCCGAACCTCTGCTTTGGCATGACTCCCCCTCTCGTCGCGAGGAGGCCCGCCCCCGCGGGCCGTTTGCCTCGTTCTTGCCTTGTGCCATACCGATACTATGCGCATTTGCCCATACTGTCAAACCCTGTTTGCCCGAAGTTTGCCCTCGGAGTAGAATCGGGTCATGCCTGACACCCTGGGAGACACCCTGCGCGGACTGCGGCACGCGAGAGGGCTCACGCTCGAAGAGGTCGCCGAGGCGACCGGCGTGAGCATCGCGATGCTCTCCCGCGCCGAACGAGACCAGCGGACCCCCTCGCCACAGGTGCTCGGCCAGCTCGCCGAGTACTACGGGGTTGTCCCGCTCATGCTGGAGCGCCTCGCCGTCGCCGAGCGGTTCCGCCACCGCGCCAGCCAGCAGCCTCGACAGGAGGCGCGAGCGGTTCGGAGAGAGCGCACCGGGGCACTGCGAAGCAGCGAGCTACCGCAGTTCTCCGGGATGGATGAAATGGGTCTCGGCTTCGATGGCAGCAGGCTCAGGACGCCACCCGATGCCTTTCTCACAAACGACAACGATCTCGAGACGCTCTCCGAGGCGGCCCACGTGGCCGAGGTCGCGCTCACGAGCGCGGTGCGTGCAGCGCAGCGGGCGCGCGCGAGCGGCGACCCCGCACAGGTGGCCGAGGCCGAGCGCGTGCTGAGGCGTCTGCGCGCGCTGGTGGAGGGGCGGTAAGGGGGGCGGTCACGCACCCGGCGAGCCTGGGTGACCTAATCCGCCGAGCCACTCATCCGCCCCCGGGCGGCAACGGCTCCTCGAGCCACTCGCGCATCTGCTCAACCATCCAGGCAGCACGGGTGTCGCAGAACGCTCGAAGAGCGAATGCGCCCGTGCCTGCTCCTCCATCGCCCGATCGCCGAACGTTTCGGACCTCACTGAACCGGCCGAAGGACACGTTTCCCGTCCGGTCGAACGCCCTCAATGTGCGAGGCCTGGCGCCACGGCAGCGCCTCGATCGGTCAGGGCAAGACCTACCGGCTCCTGCTCCTGAGAAATGACTCGGGCTCATTCATGATCGTCGGCAATCCAATCCTGCTCGCGGAGTAGCGTCCGGTGACCCACTCGCTGGCGCCCCCACTCGAGTCGAGCAGAGTCGGGTCGTCGGCTGCTACGGAGTCGCCACCCCGATGATCCGTCCTGACGGATCCAGGGTCACTCGAATCGAACGAATCTCTATCTCTGAGGCCGCTGGCTGCACCACATACGTCCACTCGTAGGAGACGTTTGTACCGTCACTCGTGACCTTTGGAGTGTCGGCGTTCGTGATGCGGGCATAGATGTCCGGTTCTGCCTCGCGTATCCGATCCTTCGCGAGCTGCACGTTGGCCTGCTGCGCCGAGGCTCCCGGGGACGTGCCCGTGAAGACCGACTCGCTCATCGCCCGCGCCCCCGAACCGAGGAACCAGAGTGCGACTCCGAGGAACACCAGCATCATGAAGCCGGCGGTGGCGAGACCCTTCAGCGCAGCAAGGGGATCCTGAGGCGGACTCGGCCCACGTTGCCTGCGTCCACCGCTTCTCCTGCGCCTGGTCTTCTTCTCCTCACCGCCGAGTGCAATCGCAAGAGCGAGGATGGCAAGAACGACCCAGAGCGGAGACGTGCCCTCGAGCATGCGCTTGAGTCCCCATCCCACAAAGACGATGAGTGCGAGTACCGCGCCGGCCGCAACGAGCCTGCGGTTGGACACCCCGGTCGAGCCGCTGGGCTGCTTCGCGGGACTGGCTGTCGCCCCCCGCGCAGGCCCCGTTCGAGGAGGTGTTGCGGCTCGTGCTGCTGCTGGCGCCGTCGCAGCAGAGCCCTGACCACTCCTGTGATCAGCATGCACCTTGGTCAGAGAGTCATTCGCAGACTGATCGAGTTCGAAGATCGCCTGCGTCAGCGCTGCGCGCTCATCCTCGGTGAGCGGTGCCTGGATCACGAAATCATGGCGCATCCGGAGCCTCTCCCGGATCTCGCCGATATCCGCGACCCTTGAAGCGGTGATCGAGTCCAGCTCGAGCTGACTGGTATCGCATCCCGCCATGACCACAAGACCGCGGATCCTGTCGAGCGAGTGATCGAAACCCTTCTGCTTCAGCAGCTTGTGGAGCAGGTGGATGTGCTGGTCGTTCTGGTGCAGAGGGTTCTGAAACGCGTAGTTCCGGCGCCCCGGGTAGCACGCGGTCCAGTTCTTCTCGGCGTATGTCCCTTTGATGAGTGCACCATTTCGGGCCTTGGTCTCGACAAGCAGCACCCCGAACTGATCGATCAGGACGTGATCGATCTGCGCGGTGACCGACCCCCGCTGCCCGACTGAGCCGATCAGCACGTCATCAAGCATCACGAAGCCGAACTCCGCCTGAAGGCCGTTCAGGGTCTCAGATACGCGGCGCTCGGCTTCATCGCCGATGCTCTTCGCCTTGTCGAACTCCATGCCCCTCCCCCGGTCCACTGGCTATGCATGAAGGTATCGGCGACCTGATGCGAGGGCCTTAGTGTGGCCGGACGGACGAGCTTGTCGGGGAATGACTAGAGGCGCCGTTGCGCTCAGATAACAGAGCCCGCAGCCTTCACCCAGAATGCGGGTTCTCGTCCTCAGCCCTCGAGTCCTGATCCTCACTCACGCCAGCGGCACCCGGCTTTCGCCGGAGCAGCGAGCCAGCCGCACCCGCCGCCACACCCTTGACCGCGGAACCGGCACCTTCCACGGCTGAAGCAACCGGTGACTTGCCAGGGACGCCGTCGCCATCAGCATCGACCGCACGAAACGCGCCAGCTGCCTGCTCGAAGCTCTGCGAACCGAAGCGGCGGGCAGCATCGACGCCCCCGGCGGTTGCAGTGAACACCCTATCCCGCACCTCTGCCGCTGCCTCGCCCCATCGTCTGGCCTCTGATGACTGATGGTCACACTCGATGCTGAGTCGCCTTCGGAACTCAAGAAGATCGGTCGCGACCTGGTTGCTTGAGCGCACGACCGCAGGCGACCGGAGCGGGTTGAAGAGCACCTTCGAGTTCGCCTTTCCAACGGCCTCGCCCATCTCGGCCAGGAGACTCGCTGTGCTCAGAGCGATGAGTTCGCGCCGCTTCAGGAGCGAACTGCTGAGCCCGATGCGGTGCTGATCGAGCTCTTCCGGTGAGACTTCAAGCACCCGGTCGATCTCGAGCACCCAGATCGCGTCCTGTAGCTGGAGACACCGCGCGAGGACCGCGAGCCACTCGCGGACCTTGGCCTCGGCTTCCTTTGTCACCTTGGCGATCTCCCCGACATCCGCTTTCGCATGCAGCTTCTCCGCGATGGCGTCGAGCTGCCGGAGTGCATACGCCTGGGTGCGCGCGACCGTCATCGCGGTCCCCTGGACCTTCGACCACGTGACCTCTGAGACTCGCCCAACCTGGTCACGAACGGTCAGGGCCTCATCGACGATCAGGCCCACTCCGCTCATGTCGGCCAACACCGCGTCCTTCTGGGCGCGAAGGATGTCGTCTACCTTCTCGTTGATCTCTTGCAGGTACTCGGCGATCTCGTCCATGTGCTGTGCGATGGCGGCCTGCGCCATGATCCCCGCGACACCTCCGAGGACCGCAGGGTTTCCCAGTACCGAGCCTGGGCCCTGGGCGAACTGCACGATCCCCTTGATCTTGCCGTCACCACCGACATCCTGAATCACGCCCAGACTCAACCCATTGTCCCTGCGAGTCATGAGGGTGAAGCGATCGATCAGCGCAGCCGACTCCTCGGTGATCTGCACCCAGCGACCGGAGCCGCTGGCGATCGTCGCAGCCGTCTCCGTCGTGACAGCCAGCGCGCTCAGGATCTTGCCAAGCCTCGGCAGTCCGAGGTCTCTGGACGGTAGCTGGTCCAGGCCTTGAGATATCAGGAAGCGTTCTACAGCCTTCGGGTCACCGATGACCGCAAGACCGTCGCCGTCGCTGATGAGCTGAACCTCGTTGTTCATCGGTTCCCACCATCTCACATGTCTGTGTCATGGACTGTCGCGCTCGGGTAGGCGCCGCCGGAGGTGTTCCGGGGCCGTCCATGGCGTCACATCGACTCACGTTTACGTCGCGGCCACACGAGGATCGCGACGCCGGCTACCAGGAGAGCTGCGGCGGCGAGCAACAGTGCGGCTATTTCCGTGCCGCGCGTCGATCCGAAGCGCGGCGCGCCATCACCCCCCTGCCCGCCGCCCTCTTGCAGGACCACGATGTCGTCAACCTCGCCGTCGGAGTCCCGATCGATCGCAAGAGTGACCCCTGACGCGGGCAGAGCGTCCCAATCTTCGACGATGATCGTGTGCGTCTCGCCATCTGCGATCGTCTGTGCTGCAGCGACCAGGAGCGAGGTGTCATCGACCCCGAACACCGGCACATACGTCCGCTCGCCGGAGCTGACGCTCGAGACGACCATCCCTTCATCCCCCTCGGAAGCTGCCACCGTGAACGTGTCTCCTGTGGCGAGCGCCGTGTCCTCCGTGCCCATGGTTCGCACCGTCTCGCCGACCGGCCTGTGGATGGTCAGGTCGACGTCCGCCCGCTCCGCACCAGCCGCGAACTCGAGCACGCCGCCATTGGCATCGGTGCCGAGGGTGTCGCTTCCCGCCTCTCCCGATACGTCCGCCCTGACGATTCCCGACTCGTCGGAGACCGCATACGTGTACTCGCCCTCCTCCCCGAGCGCGACCGTGCGAACGTATGACGCCTCCTCGAGATGGAGGAACAGCCGCGTGGTCGGTTCGGACCAGATGTCGGGGCAGAAGAGATCGATGCCCTCGATCTCGTCGTAGGCCTCCCCGTCAACGAAGCCGGAGCGCTCTCCGGACTCGTTCACGAACAGCGGCTCAGCCGTGATGGACACCGCCGTGAAGGGGGAAAGGAGCCGCTCGACCGCACTGGGGCGATCCGTGGGGATGATTCCGGCTCCTCCCGGCGTGCGGGCCATCACCTCGACCAGTCCCGAGGTCGACAGATACCCCATCCAGCCCTGTTCTGAGGACCACGTGAGGGCGGGCGCACCCTCCCGCTCCCCTTCCCGGCGCAGGTCGTACGACCACGACCAGCTTCCCGTGTCTATATAGACAGGCCGCGCCTGCCCGGGATGATTGTTGTCCCAGACCCACACCACCGCCTGACCCTCCGCGAGCTCCGAGATGGCGAAGGGTGTCACCGCGTGGCCGCTCCCCCCGAAGGACTTCTCTCTGATGATGAGAAGGGGGATATCCCGGTCGCCACGCTCGAAGACTCGCTTCAGGTGCGCGTACGTGGCCTCGGTTCCTTTGGTGATCCCGCTGTTGACGCCGCCTATGAACTGCGACAGGTAGTAGCGCTGGATGAACTCGCGGGTCACCTTGGGCGTGGCATGACCGTACTCGACCGATCCGGAGGCCTGGTGCGTGTTGTTGACCGCCACGCCAAAGACCGTGTCCGCCGATCCGGGGAAGTCGGCGACATCGTTCGAGCCTTCCCAGACGGTGTTTGCGGAGGCCGCGAAACCGAAGCACAGGCCACCACTGAAGACACCGCTGTTGGCAAGGTCGTGAAGCTGGAAGTCGAACCAGGCCAGGGGGCCACCCCCGCACACGAGCTTCCACACCTCCCAGTCGTCCCGACGGTGCGTGTCGACCCCGTTGCGAAAGTCGTAGCCGTCAACCCGGGGCCGGAAACCCGAGTCTGCGGTGTCTGCGGGAAGTCCCGCCTCAGAGCTGAGGTCCTCCACGGCGCGACCGCGCGGTACGTTGAGCGCTATGCGCGCGAGTCCGCTCGATCCGAGCCCGTCGATCTCCGTGCGCGCAGCGATGTACGTCGCGCCCCGGAACAGACGGTCGCCTCCGAGCGCCAACTCCCACTCACCGGTCTCCTCGTCGACGATCGCGAGGCCCTCGGAGAATCGGTGCACGGCCTCCGCGGACGCCGTGCGATACCCGTCGGGCATCACGTACACCCGTACACGGGCGACCGCACCCGGGTCGCCCGCCCTATCTGTGGCCCTGACCGACCAGCCCCTGACCACAAGCGTCTCCCCGTCGTGCGTGCCGCCCCCTACCGGCTCGACGATCAGCGGCATTCCCACCGTGTCGCCCGGAAGGGAGCCGATCGTGCGTAACCAGTTCTCATAGTCGGCCTTGGTGGTGTTGACCGACTCCTGGACCTGGCGGGTGTCGCCGCCGACACAAGCGAGCGAGAGCGACAGCAGTACGACAAGCGGCAGGATCGACCGCAGCACTCTGCTCGAACGGACGCTCATCTCGATCCTCTCGCACGCCACGGATAGGAGCACAGCCCGAAGCTGAGCACGCCGAGGGCTGCTCCGAGCCCCCAGTCGAGGCCCGCGCGCCACACGTCGACGATCTCCGGGGCGAGCGTCTCGACCCGAGAACTCGATCGCACGACGGACTCGGCGAAGAGCCGATCGCTCTCCCCGAGTCCGACCAGCCACTCCCCGGCTCCTCCGCGCGCCCCGAGCAGAGCGCCGGGCAAGACTACCCGCGACGTGAGCGACACGTCCCGGGTGCGCGACTGCATGTCTTCGAACACCTGACCGTCTTCGTCGTACACACCCTGCCTCACGTGGAGGCCATCGGTTTCGAGGAGTCCTGCGTAGACGAAGTGGGTGCCGTCGCCCATCTCGATCGACTGAAGGTAGGACCAGCTCTCGCCCGGACGATGCGGCACCGAGTTGAACTCCGCGCAGGACTCGAACAGCCGCGTGATCCGCAGGGTTCCGTCCCCCCGAGCCACTGTCACGCCCTGTCCCTCAAGCTCGGCGATCCAGGAATCGACCGTCGCCCGGGAGTTCGGCAGGCCGAGGATCTCCTGCATCTGCTCCTCTCCGATCCCGACCTCGGTGACGACACTGCCCGAACCGTCGTGACCCACCGTCGTCACGATGCCGACGTCGCACCCCACCAGTACGGTGCCGGTCACGAGCATCCCGACGAGAGCGGCGGCCAGAACGGCCTTCCTGCGGCGAGCGGAGTCGATGCCGCGGCGGACACGCGCGAGGAGAGCCGCGCCGAGGAACCCCGCTGCGACGAAGAGCGTGCGCCACGCGAGGCCGAGCAGATCGTCCGCGCGCTCCTGTGTCTCGGGCGAGAGCGCGAGGATCACCATCTCGGTGCCGGATGGCGAGACCAAACCGACTGCGCTGATCATCTGGCCCACGGCCAGGTCATCGCGGTGTGCGGGGTAGAGCCCGCTGATCGCCTCGTCGCCATGGACGAGACTGAGTGCAAGGTCGCGGTCCTCCTCGCGGAGTCCCGACAGACGGCCCTCGACCCGCACGAGCCGGTCCTGGAACCGAGCGGGATGAGCGGCCACCTGCGCGACGGTACTCGAGACGACCCTCTCGTCGATCGGAGGGGGCGACCCCAGGCGCTCCCTCTGCCACTCCGAGACAACCGGCGCGACCTCGTCCAGACTGCCAGCGTCGGGCGTAAGAAGCGACCTGGCTGTGGGTGATCCCAGCCCGACAGCGACCATCACCGCAAGCGCCAGCACGGCTGCGACCGCCTGCCGAATGACCCGCCCACGAATTCCCGCTCGCGGTCGAGGGTCCGTCGAACCGACGGTCTTCGACGGCGCGGCGAGCGCTTCAGGTGGTCCGTCGTTCGTCTCCGGAACTTCGATCGGCTCTCCGCAAGAACCGCAGAACCGGTTCATCTCAGGATTCGACGCTTCACAGTGCGGGCAGGATCTCACGCGCCCCCCTACGGGTCTGTACGGTCGTCCGGACAGGTCACCGGCGGGCCCCGCACTCCGTACAGAACGAGGCGGTCTCCTTCAGCGGAGCTCCGCACGCTGTGCACGACTCCCCCACCACGTCCGAGACCCCCGTTCGCCCACGCTGCCGGAAGCGACGGACCGACAACGTCACGCCGAGGAGGGCCAACACGAGCACTCCGCCGCCCGACCCCAGCGCGAGAGGCCAGTTGGGCACGCGCGATGCTGTCCGAACCTCGTCAGGCAAGAGAAGATCGCCGCCACTGAAGCGCCACGATGTCGTGGAGCCACCCTCAAGGACGCCAGGCATATGGACAACGAGGCGCACGTCGGCCGCAGCGATGGCACCCTCATAGCGTGCGATGTCGGCTGCGGTGGGCGAGCCGAGCCCTCCACAGGGATCACACGTCGCCGCCCCCTGGCCGTCGCACTCTTCGCAGGGGACGGATCCGACGCTCGAGCACTCGTCACATTCGACCTCTCCCTCGCCGTCACACGCAGAACACTCGAGGTTTCCAGTGCCCCCGCACGTCCGGCAGTCGAGACGTCCAGCGCCGTCGCAAGAGCGGCACTCCGTGCGGCCGGCCCCGTCGCAAGACCAGCAGGCATAGCCCCAGCTGTCGGTACCGCTGCCATCACAGCTGAAACACTCCCGCCAACCACGTGATTCGCACGAGCCACACGCCTGGCTTCCCGCACCTTCACACTCCTGACAGGCAGAGGAGCCTCGTGCTTCGCACTCATCACACGGATAGACCCCCTCGCCGGAGCAGCTCGAGCAGACGAGCGACCCCGAGGTGTCACAACTGAGGCAGTCGTGGCGGCCGGCGCCCAGGCATTCGAGACAGTGCGGCGGGCGGAAGTCGATCTCCGGGAGTCGGTACGTCACCTCGATCGACTTGAACAGCAGATACTCCTGCACCACGACATCGATCTTGGATCGATCGAGGATCACCGGCACGAAGCCGATCTCATCGGACACCTCCGCCAGCACCGCCGCAAGCAGTTCGGCCTCGGCATCCGGAAGCTTTGATGGATCCTCGAAGACGCGGGAGTACCCAGCTGTCGAGCTCGACTCCTGTGACCAGCCAGGCACGTCGCCTTCGAACTGTGTTCCCCGGACGGACACACGCTCCTCGACAGAACCGTCGGGCGCAAGGTCGAGCTCGATGTCGACGCCGACCCCGGTACCAGAACAGCCAGCGAGCAGTGCGACCGCAAAGGCCACGAAAGCGACCGCACAGCAGCGAAACCAGATGTGCAGGGTGCCCGCCCGGCCTCGAACCATCGTCAGGTGACTCGGAGCCCCCCGGTCATCCGGGCCCATCGATCAGTACCCCCCGTTGAAATCACTGCCCAGACCACTCGGGATGTACAGATCGTCGGCCGCCCTGTAGAGGCTCTCATACGCCCTGTCCGAGCCCCTCGATACTTGATCGAAGTATCTACCGATGCGGTCGTCGAGGCGAGAGCCCGTCATCCCTGGTTCCACATCGGCGACAAGCTTGACAGCAGCTGGAGCCGCACCATCAAGGATGTATGTCGCGAACGCCTTCAGTCGTCGATCCGAGGCCTGGTGCTCGGCAGGCGCTCGCAGGGAGTGCAGCTTCTTCGCTGCACGTGTCGCGGTGTCCACACCAGCCTCGATGTCCGCCCGGTACACGCCGTACTCGTCCACACTCATCTTCTGATCAGATCCGTAGCTGTAGAGGCCACTGACGCCTTCGCTGATCAGGCTGAGTCCGTCCGCGATCTCTGCAAGATGGTCCTCGGCCGCCGACTCGTATGCCGAGGCGCTCATCGGCCTGAAGAACGCGAACCACACGATGAGGATGAGCGCGAGCCCCGCCGTGGAGACGACGAGCACCGTACGCTGGCGACCGCCGGTGGCTATCGCCTTGGAAGTCTTCTTGACCGCGGCGGAGACATCGGCCACCGCCTGCTGCGCTACCGGCTGAACCGCACCCTCGGTCGCCGCGAACGCATGACCGCACGACTCGCAGAACTTCACCTCGTCAGGATTACCGTGCCCGCACTCCGTACAGTACTTCATGCCATGACCTTTCATCGAAGCTTCAGGAAACCAGAGCGGAGCCGCACGAGCCGCAGAACCGCTCACCAGGCTCCCCATGATGGCCACACGAGGTGCATGCGACTCCCCGGACCGGCTCCCCGGACGTCGCGCCGTCCGACACCGTCGCCGGTGCGGCATCGGTTTCACCTTGCGCGCTTCCGGCATCCTGATCAGTGTCGGGCTCGTGGAGTTCGACACCCCGGCCCACGTCCGTACCGCAACGCCCACAGAACGAGACATCGAGGCCGATCACGCCGCCGCATGCCGGACACGGTCGGGTCTCGACCCGTTCGACAGCCCTACCGCACCCGATGCAGAACTTCGCGTCACTCGCGCTGAGCGCGCCACACGAAGAGCACAGATGACCCTGTGACTGCTGTCTCAACGCTTCGACCTGGCCCTCTAGCCTGCCGAGGGCGACTTCCATCTCGCGTATCTGCTCGATAGCGGAACCCAACTCGGGATGAGAGAGACGATTCTCTCTATGAGTGCGGTACACGGCTCTTCCGAGGCCCATGATGGCCTCATCGCGTTGGCGGCCCACAAGCTCGATCTGGGACTTCAGACGGGACAGCTCAAGCGCCCGCTCCGTCTGACTCAGCCCTTTGACGACACCCTGCTGCAGTCTGTCGAACAGCCCCACACTTCCTCCATTCCGCAAGACCCCGCACGACCCGTCCGGGCAGGCCTACTCGAGCCAGTCGAGATCGCCATACTGACCCGTCAAGGAGTCGACCTCGAAGACGTACCACTCGTCCGACCCGGTATCGAAGTCGACCAGTCTTTGGCGCTCGATGACCGCGCCCGTGGGCAGGGTCATCGTCACCGTCACCTGGACCTCGTCCGAGTCGGTGCCAGCGCGACCCGCGTAGAAGGCGATGACCTGGTACGTCCCGCGGCTCAGGTCCTCGCCGTCGTGATCCCTGAACACGATGGTCTCGCTCTGCTGCCCGGCTCCTCCGGTCGCATCGCGGTCCTTGAGGTGACCGTAAGACTGCCCGCCGACAGCGTCCTTGACGATCAGATCGACATCAACCGGCTGTTGCCAAGAGACGGTCACCGACACGGGCAGGAGAGCGAGGCCGGACATGGGATCATCGAGCGAGGTGAGATAGAGCTCCCCGAGCACCGAATCCAGGTACCCCCGGGCCGACTCACCCCGCTGCGACGAGCGTTCGGACGCACGCACAAGCCTGCGGCTGAGTTCCTCGGTATCGGTGACGGATCCCGCTTCACGCATGAATGAGGCGTAGGGATCTAGGACGTCTCCCACCATGAAGCTCGTGTACCGCTCGAGATCGCGCTGGACGCGTGTGTATTCGTCAGGAGTTCTCAGGCTGTCGAGGTTCGCGCACGCTTCGCGTGCCCGCTTCTCGCCTGCGGCGAAATCGCTCTGATACCGCGAGATGTCTTGCGCGGAAAGTCCTGCCTGCGCATCCCCCACGAGACCACGCACCGCCTCGCCCATGAGGTCTGTGCCCTCGCTCAACTGCATCAGACCGTCCTCGACGGCGATCTCATATTCGGACGCCGAGAGCGGCTTGACAAAGAGCGTCCAGGCCCCGAAGGCGACGCCCATCGCTATGACAAGAAGGACAACGACGCCGATATACATGCCGCTGGAGCGGCGTTGGCGTTGAGGAGCCGGCTGAGAGGTCACCTCCTGCACATCCGGTTTCGGTAGTTCCGAGCCACAGGCACCACAGAAACGCTGATTCCCGTCCCGAGGCGCGCCACAGGATGTACAGTTCAATGCTCCCCCTCTTCAATTGACGGCGACTTGCGACGCCAGGACTCGACAGTCCAGCCATCCCCGCATGGCCAAGCGCATCTCTGCGACGTCGACTAACTGCACGTATCGACGGTGACACGGTCGCACTTTAGGGGATTCTGGAACTTCATGACAATAGGCGGTCATGAACCCCTTCGCCCCACTCACTCCCCCGCGCGCACCTCGACCTCGCCCACCGGCAGCCGCACCAGGTACACGCTGAACCCGACCCCCACCGCGAGCAGCAGCGTGTAGGCGATCGCCATGAGTCGCACGCTCGAGATCTGGTACCACACCGCCACCGACGGGATCACCACGCCCACCCACAGCAGGGCGAGCGCGATCCGCTTCACGCGCGCCGGCATCGGCGTGCCGTAGAGGAACCCGCTGATATACGGGCCGAGGAACCCGTGCGAGAGCAGCCAGTCGTGCAGCTTGCGCGACGAGCGCGCGAAACAGAACGTCGCCACGAGCAGGAACGGCGTCGCCGGCAGGATCGGGAACACGAACCCGGTCAGCCCCACGCCGAGGGCGAGCAGCCCGGTCACGATGAGCAGCGTCTTTCGCAGCCAGCTCATGCGCCCACGCCCCCGCCCGCCGCGCGCGCGTCGCCGCCCTCGCTTGCGTCGCTGCCCGCACCCGCCTCCACGAGCCGCTTCACGCGCCGCCACAGCACCGCGCCGGCCACCACCGCCCCCACCTCGACCACGTGCTTGACCGCGATGGGCACCGCGAGGTCGTCGCGCACCGCGCCGAGGTCGTGCGTGCCGAAGAACACCACGCGCGGGATCCCGCCGAGCACCACCCATGCGAGTGCGAAGAGCGCGAACCGCGTGAGCAGCGGGTAGGCGCGCGCGAGCAGGGCGAGCTCACCCGGTCCTCCTCGGCGGGCGAGGCGGTAGAGGGCCCAGAGCACCACGGCCGACGAGAGCAGCACGGCCGTCGCCACGTCGTGGAAGTAGTTGTTCATGATGATGAGGATGTCGAGCGCCACGGGTGGGCCGCCTGCCGCTTAGAGGAACCGTTTGGCCATGGCCTCGATCTCGACCGGGATCCGGCCGAGACCCGCCATATGCTGCGTGAGGTAGGAGTTGTGCATGATGAGCTTCATCGACGCGATGAAGTACTCGCGCTTGTGCTTGGTCATCTGCGGGATCCGCTTGACCTTGCCCATATAGAACCGCTTGTAGCACTCGACGACCTCGGCCATGAGCTCGTCGATCGTCATGTCGGTCGGCTTGACCACCGGGTCGACGAGGTTGTACTTCTCCCAGTCGCGCGTGACCACATGCGGCGCGAGGTCGGGGTAGATGTCACTGTACGGCCACGGCGCGATGGTGAGGAAGAACGCGAGGTCGGGGTCGTAGTGCATCGCGAGCTCGAGGGTCGCGCGGATCGACTCGGGCGTGTCGCCCGGCAGGCCGAGGACGAGCGAGGTCTCCGAGATCATGTCGTGCTCGTTGATGAGCTCGATCGCGCGCCGCCCCTGCTCGACCACGGTGTTCTTCTTGAACATGTCGAGCGAGGCCTGGTCGGTGCGCTCCACTCCCACGTACACGTGGTGGATGCCGGCCTCGCGGTAGAGCGGCATGATCGCCTCGTCGCGCAGGATGTCGTCCACGCGCGTCTCCATCAGGATGTAGACGCCGGTCTGGCGCTCGATGAGCAGGTCGAGGAGGCGGCGCCACCGCACGGGGTCGAGCGTGGGGGTCTCGTCGGCGAACATGACCACGCCCACGCCGTGGGTGTCGCGCAGGTGCTCGATCTCGCGGACCACGTCCTCGGGCGAGCGGGCCCGCCAGCTTCGCTCCCAGAACGCCTGCTGCGAGCAGAACGTGCACGCCTGGTCGCACCCGCGCGAGGTCGAGATGAGCGCGAGGTTGGTCTCAGGGAACGGATAGAACGTGTAGAGGTCCCAGTCCATCAGGTCCCACGCGGCCGGACGGCCGTCGAGGTCGGTCAGGAACGGCCGGGCCGGCGTGGCGTGCGGCTCGCCGTCGCGCAGGAACGCGATGCCGGCGACCTCGGCGGGGTCGCCGGCATCGGCGAGGCAGCGCACGAACTCGGGCACCGTGACCTCGCCCTCCCCGCGCATCACCACGTCGACCACGTCGCCGAACTCGCCGAGGACCTCGGCCCACATGAAGTGCGCGTGCACGCCGCCGATGCCGGTCACGACCCCCGGCACCACCTCGCGCGCGGTCCGCAGCAGCTCGATCGCCTTGGGGTACGACGCCGTGTAGGCGCTGGTCAGCACCACGTCCGGGTCGATGCGCGCAAGCTCGGCGGCGATGTCGTCGATCTCGTGGTCCATGGTCATGGCGTCGTAGATGACCGGCTCGAAGCCCGCCTCGCGCAGCTCCCCGCCGAGGTAGGCGAAGGCGGCGTTGGGCCATTTGCCCGCCGACTCGACCACGCCGCTGTGGTAGTGGGGGGTCACGAGCGCGACGCGCGGCGTGCGGCCGTTCAGTTCACGAAGTCGCATGAGGTGCGGGGCTCCTGTCTCAGGTGTAGAGATACGCGCCGTGGATGGAATCGTATACGAGTGGCACGCCGAGGAGCGAGAAGACGATCACCGGCAGCGCGATCACGGCGACCCACGCGGCCCTCGTGCCGCTCCAGCCGAGCGTCAGCCGCAGGTGGAGATAGAGCGCGTAGATGCCCCACGCGATGAGCGACCACGTCTCGATCGGGTCCCAGCCCCAGTAGCGTCCCCACGCCTGGTTCGCCCAGATCGCGCCTGAGGCGAGCATGACGCCCTGGAAGACGAACCCGGCGCCGATGAACTTGAAGGTGAGCTCGTCGATGACCTCCTGGCCCGGCAGCCGCGCGAGCACGCCCGCGAGCCGGCCGCCGGCGACGGCCGCAGCCGCACCCACGTCGCCGGGCGCAGCCGCGTCGCCTGCGCGGCCCGCACCCGCGCCCGCATCCCCCGCGCGGCCCGCACCCCGCTCGCGCAGCAGGAACGCCGCCGCGAGCATGAACGCCGCCACGTACCCGCCGTAGGCGAGGTTCGCGAAGAGCACGTGGATGATGAGCCACACGCTCGCGAGCGCGCCCGAGATCGCCTCGGACTCGCGCGAGACGAGCATCGCGCCGCCCATGATCAGGAACGCGACGGGCAGCGCGACGATCCCCACCACGCGCAGTCCCCGGTGGCGCCACGCCAGCCAGAGCAGCAGCGCGACGGTGATCCACGCGAGCAGCGACGCGACCTCGTAGAATCCCAGGTAGGGGCCGTGGCCCGTGAGCACCCACCGTACCGCGATGCCGGTCGTGTGCGCCGCGAAGCCCGCTCCCGCGAGCGTGAGCGCCGTGCGCTCGAGCACTCCTCGGCCAAAGACGACCCCGCCGATGAACCCCGCCGAGGAGAGCGCGTACGCTCCCACCGCCGCCCACATCGCGACCAGCTCAGCCGTGATCACCGTTCGTCCTCCCGCCGTGAGACCGACCGCTCGACCGCCGCTCGCGCGCGCCCGGGAAAGGCCGGGTCCACGCGTCGGCACCTCGTGACGAGCACGAGCCGTGCCGGGACGCCCGCTGAGGCGTCGGCGGTCTCGTGACGCACGAACGCCGCCCTCGGCGGGGCGAGGAGCGCGACCGCCGCGCCCACGCACGCGACCGTCAGGAAGGCGTAGATGAACGGGATCGTCCAGTCGTCGACCACGAAGAGCCACACCTGGTACCCGAGCTCCTCGACCACGAGCCAGCCCGATCCGCCCGGCAGCGCCACGCGCTCCCCGACACGCGCTTCGCGCGGCCGCTCGGTCGCCGGGTCGCCCGAGCCCGGGAACGACACCAGCACCCGCGGGTCCTCGGGCACGCGCCGGAAGTAGCGGCCGCCCTCCTCGTCGAGCGGGACCGCGACCACGACCGCGTACTCCTCGGCGGGGCGACCCTCGGCGGACGCCTCGACCACGAGCGTGCCGTCGGGGCGCAGGTCGTCGAAGTGCAGCGCCGCGGGCGCCGAGCCCCGGGCCTCGCCCTCGGGGCCGAGCACGGTGAGCACTGCGCCGATCCCGTACTCGAGCTGGTGGACCGAGAGCGACCCGTAGCGCAGCGGACGGTTGGGGTAGACCCGCTGCGCGCGGACCTCCTCGCCGTCCACGAGCAGCCGCACCTGCGGCGAAGGCCCCCGCTCGACGTCGCGGTGGACGTGGTTGATGTCCAGGTCGTCCACGGCGATCACCCGGCCGGCCGCGTGCGACGCGAGCGGCCCGGCGGTGTAGGGGTCGTAGAGGGCGGGCGTGTCGCGTGCGACCCCGCCCTCGGGCACGCCGATGACGCCCTCCCACTTCATGAGCTGGCCGAGGCCGGCGAAGATGAAGAGCCCGGCGAGCGCGTAGTGGAAGACCGGGCTGCCGAGGGCGCCCCAGGCGTTGCGGCGGGCCCACACGCCGTCGTCGCGGCGCGCCTGCCGCAGGCCGAGGCCGCCGAGCGCCGCCTCTGCCCGCGCGAGCGCCTCCTCGGCGGACACGCCCTCCGCGAGCTCGATCCCCGCTCCGGACGCCGAGGCGAGCCGGTCGACGGCGGGCGAGGCCGGGTCGCGCCACCCGCGCAGCAACGCGAGCGCGGCGCGGGCGCGCTCCTGGGCGCAGACGGCCGTCGATGCCGTGAAGACCGCGGCCGCGGCGAGAAAGACCGGGTTCCCGAACGAGAGCGCCTTTGGGAGGAACGTCGCGGCGACCGCGTACGCGCCGATGCCGAGGAACAGCCCCACGGCCAGCCTCCGGGATCGCAGAAGGCGCGCGGGTCGCGGCCGCCGGACCGTCATCGGCCCCGCCTCATTCGACCTCGCCCCTCGGCGTGGCCTCGACGCGGTCGACGACCCACCCCTTCCCCTCCTCGACCACCACGGTGTAGGTCACGTCGTAGGAGGCCTCGAGCACGCCGCTCGTGTAGTCGCGCGTCCGCACGTCGAAGTAGCGGTAGACCCACGACTCGCTGCCCGCGACCACCGCCGAGGTCTCCTCGAGTGAGACGAGCCGGTACGCCGCGTCGACCGGGACCTGATGGATGCCCCGGGCCTGCTCCTGGAGGTTGCGCTGGATGTAGGAGTCGACGCGCACCTCCTCGAAGACGCTCATGGCGTGTGCCGCCACCCCGGCGTCCATCCGCACGTAGGCGAAGGAGATCCACTCGAGGTAGGAGCGGACCGCGGACTCCGGGTCGCCGAGGTCCGGCGGCGCGGGCTCGGTGACCGGGGCGCGCGTGTCGCCGGCGAGGTCGCCCGAACCCGAGCCTGAGCATCCGGTGAGCAGCGCGCCGGCGAACAACACGCCAAGGATGAGCGCGATGAGGAGCAGGGGCCCCGCGAGGGACGGGCGGCGCGCGTCCATCGCCGCGGCTACGGCCAGTACGGGCCGGACGAGCTGTGCGCCGCACACCCGTTCTCGGCACAGTCGGCCTGCCCGAGCACGGAAGTCGACGTCCGGACTCGGATGGCGGTCACGCCGGGCCGCTCGGTTGCGGAGAACGCGTAAGGCGGGCCGTCCTCGGGCACGCCGCCGATCGTCCCGCCGGAGACCCGGCGCATCAGGCGCGGACGCTTCCACGCGTGCGGGATGCGCACGTGGCAGCTCACGCAGGAGTAGCCGGGCAGGTTGTACTTCGAGTTCGCGGTCGTGTTGCCCGCTCCCGTGTGGTTGTTGTTGCTGCCGCTGTGGAAGCCCGAGTTGAAGTTGCCGTGACACTTGGCGCACAGTCCCACCGGCGCGGGACCGAGGCCACCGGTCGCGTTGAGGTCGTACGGGCCGGTCCCCTTGAACCAGTCGCCGGGAGCCGATGCGTACCCGGGGCCGGAGTCGATGCCGTACGGCACGCTCGCGCCGTGGGGGCCGTTCGCCGGCCCGACCACGTGACAGTCGGAGCACAGCACGCGCGAGCCCTTGCCCCAGCTACCCTTGAAGAGGCTGTTGTACGGGAGCGCCGGGTTCGTGATCCCGTTGAACGTGCCGACCCAGGTCTCCTTGGGCCAGTTGGTTCCCATCGAGTTGTGCCCGCCGCCGCCGGGCCAGTCCTGGAACTCCGTGGTGGTGCCGAGCGGTGCCGGGCCCGTGTAGTTGCCAAAGGCCGCGGTGTTCAGCACCGCCCCGGAGGAGTGCGGGGCCGGCAGGCCGCGCTGCGGGTGGCCTACCGTGGTGATGCCGTTGTGGCACGCCTCGCAGCGCCGGTCACGCGAGGCGAGCGCCGCCTTGACCGCCGGCAGGTGCGCGGTGTCGCCCACGGCGCCGAGGTGCTCGGCCTGGTCGCGGTGGCACCGTCCGCAGTTCTCCCCCGTGCCGGAGAAGGTCCGGCCGAGGATCGAGGCGCTCCACTCGCTGTCGAAGTCCGCATCGAGGTGCTCGAAGAGCAGGTTCGCGGCATGGCAGCCAGCGAAACAGCCCACGTTCTTGCCGTCCGTATAGGTGGTCCCGCGCACCGTGCCGGTCACGTTCGCGACGTGCAGGTCGGTCAGGTCCGGCACCGAGCCGCCGTGCCCGGCGATCCCGTGCGCGTCCACGTGGCAGGTCGCGCAGTCGCGGACGTGGCCCCCCTCGGGCGGCACCGGCGTCCACGCCGAGCGCGCGCCCGGACGCAGCGAGATGTCGCCGTCGGCGGCGGTCCACGGCTTGCGGGCCGTGTCGCGCAGCCTGCCGCCGGGAAGCCCCGCCGCCGTGCCGAAGGTCGCGTTCTCGTGGCAGAGCTCGCACGCGGTGTACTGCACCGGCTTGGGCGGCTGGAAGCTCCGCTCGATCGTGAGACGGTTGTTGAGCGCGGTCCGCGTGCCGCCGCGCGCCAGCGTCAGGTAGATGTTCTGCGTCCCGGTCGGGCGCGGGAACATCGAGGCGAGGTCGACCACCACCGTGTCGGTCACGTACGAGGTGCTCGTGGTGGTCCGGTCGACGAGCACGGTCCCGCCGCTGATCGTCTGGCTCGGGCTCGTGCCCACGACCGTCCCGCCGAGGACGACCCGCATGCGCGCGGCGTCGTTGGAGTTGCTCGTCCGCAGCGTGGTGGTGATGCGCAATGTCGCGACGTCGGTCACGTCGATGGTCAGCACGCCGCCCTGCTGGGCGGTCCCCCGGCGGACCAGGTAGTCGGTCGAGCTGTTGTTGCTCACCTCGTTGGCCTGGATGTCGACCCCGCTCGATGAGTACTGCAGCGCCGGCCACGGCACCGCCTCGTTCACGAGCGCCACGTACGGCCGGTGCATCGACACGATGTCGGCGGTGTGGCAGAACTCCGTGCACGACTCCTCCACCGTCGCCGTGTGCGCGGTCGCGAAGCCGGTGGTCGTCTCGACGTGCTCCTCGCCCTCGAGCACCGTGTGACAGCTCGCGCACTCGGGCGTGAGCCCACTCGGCAGCGCCGCCAGGTCGACCGGCGTGGGGTGGCACTGCGCGCACGACGCGTGGATCTGCTCGATCCAGATCCCGCCCTCGTCGTTGTCGCGCGTGTCCTTGTGGCACGACCCGCACTCGCCGAGGCTCGCCGCGCTCGTGGCGGTGTGCGACTCGCGCGACGCCTCCCCGCCGAGGCCAGGGTTGTGTACGTTGTTCGCCCCCGCCGAGGAGTAGTCGTCGCCGTGGCACCCGTAGCAGTCCTGCGTGTCCCCCGCCGCGTGTCCGCTGATCGGCGGAAGGCGCAGCACCGTGCCGGCCGGGTAGGAGCCGTCGCGCCGCAGGCCCTCGACCGAGTCGGCGCCCACCGGCACGTAGACGCCGGCGACGCTGTCCCACACCCTCGGCGTGGCGTCGGAGCTCGAGTGACAGGTGAAGCAGAACGCGCGCACCCCGGCCGGGGTCGCGGTGGAGAGCCCCTGGCCGCGCTCGTCGGAGATGAGCGAGGCGTTACCGCGGCTCGAGCCGTGCGGATTGTGGCAGTTGTAGCAGGGCATCGGCGCGCCGGCCGGCAGCGTGCCACCCGCCGTCTTGATGCGATGGCCGGCGCCGGGCGCGTCCGCGGTCACGAACCGCTCGATGTCGGCCGCACCGTCGGGCGCCGAGAACGGGAACGCGTCGGTGCCCCTGCTGCCGTGGCACCCGAAGCAGAGCGCCGCGAACTCGCCGGTGGCCTGGTCGGCGGCGAGGGTGGCCGCAGTGGGCATCGTGTAGCGCGCCGAGAGCGCGTCGTGCTCACTCGCGCTCCGGTGCGCCTCGTGACAGTAGAGGCAGTCGCCCTCGGCCCGCCTCGGCATGGCGGCCGAGACCGGGATCGCCGCATGCGCGTTGCTCGCGGTGTCCGCGTACACGCTCGCGCCGGGGAACCGGCCGAGCACCGGGTAGCCGGAGCCGTCGCGCACCGGCGCGGCGAGTGCGGGATAACCCTCGCCGTACCAGTCGTTCGTGTCGTTATGGCACGCGAGGCACCACGTCGTGTCCGCGCCCGTCACCGGCTGCCCGTTGATCTCGGAGCGCGGCAGCATGCGGTTCGTGAGGTAGTCGCGGTGCGCGCCGTGGCAGCTGCCGCACGCGACGGTGAGGTCGGCGCCGTCGCCGCCCGCTCCCTCGAGCTCGTGACCGCTCGCGAGCTCGAACGAGTTGCGCGACCCGCCGAGGATGTCCGTCGCCGCGACCGTCCCGTCGTGGCACTCGTAGCACACGCCCGCCGAGGGGTTCTCGGCGTGCTCGGAGGCGCGGGCGAGCTTGGGCCCGGCCGCGACGTGCAGCGCATGGCACCCGCGGCACAGGTCCGTGGCCGACGAGTACGCGGCGTGCGGCGTCGCGGTGCCCCACTCGGCCACGACCGGGCCGGCGGGGTCGGAGAGCGCCGAGTGGTTGCCGGCCGCATCGAACGCGCTCACGCGGTACCAGTACGCCTCGCCCACGAGCCCGGTGGTGTCGGTGAAGACCGGTGCGGGTGACTCGGCGATGGCGTGGTAGGGTCCCACCCCGGCGCTCGCCCGCCAGATCCGGTAGCCGGCCACGCCCACGTCGTCGATCGAAGGGGTCCAGCTGAGCGTGGCCACGACCGGCGCGCCGCTCCCGGGCAGCGCCGCGAGCGCGCCGGGCACGGTGGGCGGCTGCACGTCGCCCGAGCCCGAGAGCACGACCGGCCCGGAAGCGAGACGGACATCGATGGCCGCCTGCGAGCTCGCGACACCGAACACGAGAAGGGCACAGACGCCGAGGAACACGGCGATGCCGCGCACCATCGTCGCCCGCGCGCCGGTGAATCGCCCGGCGAACCCTCTCTCGCAGTCCACACCGCCCCCGCCCGAACGAGCCACCGACCGTCGCGCACGCGCCACCCTCGCGCGCACGCGTCGCGCACGCCACATCCATAGGTACATCGGCGAACGAGCGCGAAGCCTTAACGGCTTTCAGGATACTTCATCGCAGCCGACTCCGCCGCCGCACGCTCGCTCGCGACCTCACGCGCGCTCGCGAGGATCTCGTCGTGGTCGAACGCGAGGGCGGGCAGCCGGTCGAGCGGGTGCCACGCCGCCTCGGCGGCATCGTCTCCTCCGCTCACGGTCTCCTCGGTCTCGACCACGCCGAGGAACGCCACGCTCACGGTCCACCCGCGCGGGTCGCGGCCCGGGTCGCCGAAGGCGCCCACCTGCACGAGGGGGCCATCGAGCTCAAGGCCGGTCTCCTCGGTGAGCTCACGGCGCACGGCGGCCTCGAGCGGCTCGTTCTCGTCGACGAAGCCGCCGGGAAGGGCCCACCGTCCGGCGTAGGGCGCGGCGCCTCGGCGCACGAGCAGCACGGAGCGGTCGCGGGGCGGGCCGGCGAGCACCACGGCGTCCACGCTGAGAGCGGGGTGGGGGTGGTCGTAGGTGTGCATGCCGGTAGTGTAGCGCGACCGGCGCGCGGTCACTCGCCGGCGTGCTCGCAGAAGCGGTCGAGGAGCGTGTCGTCGGACTCGAACCCGAGTCCCTCCTCGATCTTGACGCGGCGGCGGAAGGAGCACTTCCGACACTCGTGGATCTTGATGTCGTAGGCGCCGGTGGGCCGCCCCGAGCACATGGTGTCATCGATGAGCCAGCACGCGCGGCCGGCGTTCACGCCGTTGTGCACGCCGTCGAGTTTCACGCTGACGGCTGCAGGGCACGGGGCGGGGTCCTCCGCCCGCCTGCCCCCCGGCTCACGGCCACACCCCTGGTACTCCCAGCAGTTGAGCTTCGAGTGCGAGGCCACGATAGGGGGGTTCCTCTCCGGTGAGCGACAAGGAGTCACCCCCGCGGGATGACCACACCTCGGAAAGCACGCCGCATGCCAGTTGGTGGGGATCCGCGCCGC
>JAUVXE010000019.1 GCA_030603745.1 Coriobacteriia bacterium
CCGCGCCGGGGGGGCGGCGGGGGGCGGCACCCGTGGGGGCGGCCGCCGCAGGGCCGCCCGCGGCGGCCCTGCCCGATCCCGCGGACGTGCCGGTGCAGCTCGCCACGCTCTCGGCGGCGCCGCCCGAGGGCCCGCGGTGGCTGCACGAGATCAAGTACGACGGCTACCGCCTGCGGATCGCGCTCGCCGGCGGCGCCGCGCGCGTGCTCACGAGGGGCGGCGAGGAGTGGAGCGACCGCTTCCCGGCGCTCGCGGCCGCGGCTGCCGCGCTCCCGGCCCGCGACGCGCTCCTCGACGGCGAGGTGGTCGTGTTCGGCGGCAAGGGTCTCCCCGACTTCGGCGCGTTGCAGGAGGCGCTCTCGACAGGCGACACCGCCGGTGTGGTCTATCTCGCCTTCGACCTCCTCCACCTCGACGGACGCGACCTGCGCGGCGAGCCGCTCATCGAGCGCAAGCGCGTCCTGCGCGAGCTGCTCGACGAGGCGCCCGCGGGCTCCCCGGTCCGGTTCGCCCCGCACGTCGAGGGCCGGGGGGCTGACTTCCTCGCGGCCGCCTGCACGCTGGACCTCGAGGGCGCGGTCTCGAAGCGCGCCGACGCCCCGTACCGGCCCGGACGTGGCCCGGAGTGGCGCAAGACGCGGTGCGCGCGGCGCCAGGAGTTCGTGGTGGTCGGCGCGACCGAGCCCAAAGGCTCGCGCACCGGGTTCGGGGCGCTCCTCCTCGGCGTGTACGACGATACCGGCTCGCTGCGCTACGCGGGCCGTGTGGGCTCGGGGTTCGATGAGCGGCAGCTGCGCGAGATCGCCGCGCGCCTTGACGAGCGCGCGGCCGACGCCCCACCGATTCCCGAGGCCGAGGTACCCGCCATCGCCGGGCGTGAGCTTCGGTGGGTGCGCCCCGAGCTCGTGGTCGAGGTCGAGTTCGCCGAGTGGACCGCCTCCGGGGTGCTCCGCCAGCCGCGCTTCGTGGGCCTGCGCGAGGACCGCGACCCGCGGAGCGTCCGCCGGGAGGAAGCCGCCGCGACCGATCCCGGCCCCGGCGTCGGCGCCTGGGCGGACGGCGACCCCCGCGGGGAGGTCGCTGTCCCTGACATTGTCCCCGACGCCGTCGCGCCCGCCCGCCTCACCCGCCCCGACAAGGAGCTCTTCCCCGCGGGCGAGGGTCCCGGCGGCGCGGGCATCACCAAGGCCGACCTCGTCGCCTACTACCGCACGGTCGCGCCCGCGATGCTGCCCCACCTCGCCGGTCGCCCGCTCTCGGTGGTCCGCTGCCCGCACGGGCGCGCCGGCGAGTGCTTCTTCCAGAAGCACCCCGACACCCGGGGGTTCCCCGCGCAGCTGCACCCGTTCGAGCTCATCGAGCGGACCGGCGACCCGGCGACCTACTTCTACCTCACCGACGCCGAGGGCCTCGCGGCGCTCGTCCAGCTCGGCGTGCTCGAGATCCACGCGTGGAACAGCCTGGCCGAGGAGCCCGGCGTCCCCGACCGCATCGTCTTCGACCTCGACCCCGGTCCGGACGTGACGCCCGAGGAGGTGCGCGGCGGCGCGTTCTCCGTGCGAGAGCTCCTGACCGCGCTCGGCATGACGGCGTTCGTGAAGACGACCGGCGGGGCGGGGCTGCACGTGATCACCCCGCTCGTGCCCGACCCGGCCGTCGGCTACGAGACGGTGCGGGCGTTCGCGCGGGGCGTCGTCGAGCACCTCGCCGCAAGCGCACCGGACCGTTTCACGGCACGCATGGCCAAGTCCGCGCGCCCCGGCCGCATCTTCCTCGACTACCTGCGCAACGCCCACGGCGCGACCGCGATCTCCGCCTACTCGACCCGGGCCCGGCCGGGGGCTCCGGTCGCGGTCCCCCTGACCTGGGACGAGCTCGCCGAGGAGTCCGCCCCGCGCGCGTTCGACATCCGCACCGTGCCCGAGCGCTTGGAACGCCTCGGCGGGGAGGACCCGTGGGAGGGCTACGAGGAGGCCCGCGTCCCGCTCCCGCGGACACCGGAGGTCGGCCCGGGAGGGTGAGCGCCGCCTAGCAGAGCTCCCGCACGCGCCTGGCGGCCGCCTCGGCCATCTCCTGCCCCACCACGAGCCGGAGCGCCTCGACGAGGTTGTCGGCGATCGCGGGGAGGTCGTCGCGCTCGATGGTCAGGGTCGTCTTGCCGATGCGCTTCGCCTCGACGTCGACCGACACCGTTGCGAGCACGGTGCCGATGACCGGTCGCAGGACCTCCTCGATGCGTGTCGCGAGCAGCTCAGCCATCGGTCCGGTCGCCGCCCGCGGTCGTCTCTCCGTCGCCGGGCGCCGTCACCGGGCCGTCGCCGGGCGCGGCCCCGGCGGGAGCCGATATCCCATCCGGCACGACGTCGCCCACGTGCGCACGCGCCACGGCCGCCTCGCCGCTGAGCACCGCGAGGTAGCGCTGCATCGCGCGCCGTACGCGCACGAGGTAGACGCCGAGCAGCACCATCGACACGCCCACGAGCGCGTCGGCGAACAGGCGCGCCTCGGCGGGATCGATGCCGAGGTCGACGAGCCCGACCACCCGGCCCACGAGCACCGAGGCCGAGAGCAGCAGGATGCCGCCGGTCACGTAGACCATGTGCTCGGCGAAGACCGCCCCTGCGGCCACGCGGCGCAAGGCGGTCACCTGCACGAGCAACACCGCCGCGGCGAGGAGGGCGAAGATGCCCATGCCGGTCGAGAGCCAGGTCGGGATCGCGAACTCCATCGGTCGTCTCCATCGATCGGACGCAGGCACGCGCGCCTGCGCGGCGGTTCGGGTCGGGCCGGGGCGTCTCAGGCCGCGGCCACCCGTGGAACCTTCAGGATATCCACTTCGGCCGGATCGCACCGCCCCGCGGTGACGCGCGTCACACGTCCGCGCCTCATCCGCCGGACGTGACCGCCGGGTGTTCCCGCGGCGCTACCCGGCCCCGCCGCCTCCTCCGCCTCCTCCGCCGCCCCCGCCGCCGGAGAAGCCGCCTCCGCCGCCCGAGCTCGACGACATCTGGCTCGACGCGATCGAGCTCGCCGAGGAGAACCCGCCCGCGAGATCGGAGAAGCTCGCGGGCGAACCGCCCCCGGACGAGTACGCCCAGCCGTAGGCGGCCACGAACGCCGAGTCGCGGACGACCTCGGGCACCCGCTGGCTCATCTGCTCGATGACCTGCTTGGAGATGCCGAAGACCGTGGCCATGACGAGGAACTCCTCCCACAGCGTCACGTGCATCGGCGGGGCCTCGTGCAGCCGCGAGAAGTCGCGCAGGTAGTTGCGGAGCGCGCGGTACTTCGCGTGGAGGTCGTTGGCCTCGGGCGAGCGCCGCGGCATCACGATCGCGAGCACCACGCAGGTCACAGCGACCACCACCGCGAGGCCGATGAGCGCCCACACGCCCGACCACGCCGCGAGCGCCACGGTCCCGCCGGCCGCGACCACGCCGAGGACGACCACGATCACCTGACCCGCGGCCCCGGTCTTCTCGAAGTACTGGCGACGTTCCGCCTCGGCCTTGACCGAGTCGTGCCACGCCTTCATCTGGCGCGAGAACGTCTCGGCGTTCGCCTTGGCGTACGCCTTGAGGTCCTCGAGCGTGAGCGCGTCCTGCCCGGCGCCCACGGTCTGGAACCAGAAACGCACGAGCTCGCGATCGAGCGGGCCGAGGTCGTTGTAGCGCGAGCGGTCGAGACGCATCTCGAGCGTGTCCACCTGTTTCGTGCCGATGAACCGGTCGCGCTCGACCTGCGTGCGCCGGACCTCGATGACGCCGCGGTTGATGAGCGACATCACGGTCGCGGCCACCTCGGCGTCGCCCGTGGTTCCCATCCGCCAGATCGAACCCACGAGCGCGGGGTGCAGGTCCCCCGGCACCTCGCGGTAGTACTTCCCGGTGAACGAGGGCGCGTGCTCCCGGCCCCACCGCACGAAGAGGAAACCGGAGACGGCGAGCGCGAGCAGGCAGAGCCCGACGCCGCCGGCCCACGCGATCGCGACCGCCAGGCGTGCCCGCTCGCGCGCCCGGTTCGCCTCCTCGGCGAGGCGGCCCTCCTCAGCGAGGATGGCGGGCAAGCGCTCCCCGCCCTGCGAGAGCGCCTGCGAGAGCCACTCGGCGGGGAACGCGATGCGGCCCTCGACGAACGTGCCCGGCGGCAGATCGGCGACCGTCATGACCACGTCCCCGCCGACCACGCCCGCCGAGGAGCCCGGGTCCTCGTTGACGCGCACGCTCCCCGTGAGCGGGCCGTGCGCCCACGCCCGGACGTTCTCGCCGGCCACGATCGGCGCTCCGCCTCCGGGCAGCGCCACGCCCACCGCCACGTCGCGGGCCCCGACCTCCCACCGGTCACCCACGAACTGCCAGTAGAGCTCGGCGGTGTCGTCCCAGCGCACCGCGGCCCCCTCGACCACGTAGCGCAGCGTGATCTCGCGGCTCTCGTCGGTGGCTCGGAAGAACGCGTAGACCTCCGTGGCGTTCGCCCACTCCTTGACCCAGTAGTGGGCGGGCGGGCGCTCGCCTTCGTCGCGGGCCGTGGGCGAGGTGGTCAGCGCATAGGGACCCTCGGGACCCTCCACGCCGAGGACCTCGAGCCCGTCGGCCCCGCCGGTGTCGAGCTCCCAGTACACGAACGTGTAGGAGCCGTCGAAGGTGAAGGTGCGCCGCTCGACGACCTCCATCGAGCCGTCCGGACGGACCTCGGCGCTGATGCGCACCGGGCCCATCGAGTAGGAGCGGGCCTCGGCCGCCGCCGGGGCGAGAAACCCGGCGAGCAGGAGCACGCCGAGCGCGAGCGCGCCCACCGCGAACGTCATCCGGCTCCGGGTCTGCCCGGTCCGCGCGCGCGTCTCGCTCACTCCCGCCCCCTCAGTCGCCGGAAGAACGCGGTCAGGATCTCGCCGCACGCCTCGGCGAGTATGCCGCGGGTGACCTCGAACCGATGGTTGAGCCGGGCGTCGCAGGAGAGGTCGTAGAGGGAGCCCACCGCGCCCGCCTTCGGGTCGTCGGCGCCGTAGACGAGCCGGGCGATGCGGGACTGGTGCATGAGGCCGGCGCACATCGGGCACGGCTCGAGCGTGACGTAGACGGTGCAGTCGGAGAGCCGCCAGCGGCCGAGCTTGCGCGCCGTCTCGCGGATCGCGATGAACTCGGCGTGCGCCGAGGGGTCGGCGTCGGTCTCGCGCCGGTTGTGTCCGCGCGCGACGACCGCGCCGTCGCACACCACCACCGCGCCGATCGGCACCTCGCCGATCGACTCGGCGTAGCGCGCTTCCTCCAGCGCCAGGGCCATGTAGGTCTCGTCGGCGTCCATAGCACGCATGCTACACTTTCCAGCGCGCGGAGGGGTGGCAGAGTGGTTGATCGCACTGGTCTTGAAAACCAGCGAGCCGCAAGGCTCCGAGGGTTCGAATCCCTCCCCCTCCGCCACTCACGTCCAGCGCCTCATGCCTGATCGGGCACCGTGAGCGTGAACGTCGCACCGCCGCCCCACTCGCTTCGGACCGAGACGTCCCCGCCGAGCATCCGCGCGTATTCGCGCGAGATCGACAGGCCGAGGCCGGTCCCCGGCGGCTTGGCCTCCGACCCGTGCTGGTCCACCTGCGCGAAGGGCTCGAAGATCCGCTCGAGCGACTCCGCGGGGATGCCCGGGCCGGTGTCGGCGATACTGAAGGCGAGCGCCCCGCCATCCTTGCGCTCGAGCCTCGCCTCGATGCCTCCCGCGTCCGTGAACTTGATCGCGTTGCCGAGCAGGTTCAGCAGTATCTGGCGCACCTTGCCCTTGTCGGTCGTCACCTCGGCAGGTGTGGCCGGCAGCACCGACTCCAGCGCGAGCCCCTTCTCCGCCATGAGCGGCGCGAGCTGGGCGGTGACCTCCGCGAGCACCTCCCTCGCGTCGAAGGGCTCGGTGATCACCTCGACGCCGCCCGCCTCCACCTTGGACAGGTCGAGCACGTCGTCGATCAGCGACAGGAGGTGCCTCCCGCTCCGGCTGATCATGCCGATCTGCGTCTCCTGCTCCTCGGTGAGGGGGCCCGCGAGCCCCTGGCCGAGGAGCCCCGAGAACCCGATGATCGAGTTCAGTGGCGTGCGCAGCTCGTGACTCATGCTCGCGAGGAACGCGCTCTTGGCGGCGGTCGCCTCGGCGAGCTCCGCGTTCGCCCTGGCGAGCTCGCGGGTCCTCTCCTCGACGAGCTCCTCGAGGTGGTTGCGGTGCCGGTCGAGCTCGATCTCGGCGAGCTTGTGGTCGGTGACATCGCTCGCGGTCCCGAACCACTCGACGACCTCTCCGTCGGAGTCGAGGATCGGGATGGCGCGGGAGTGCGTCCAGCCGATCGTCCCGTCCGCGCGCGCGACCCGGTGCTCGAGGTCGTACACCGACCCCATCTCGATCGCCGCGGATATCGCGGCCTGGACGCGCGGACGCTCGTCCGGAGGGATGTACTCTGCCAGCCACTCGGTGTTGGGCTCCGCGGTCTCGGACAGAAAGCCGCCGCTCTGCAGCTGCTGCATCGTGCGCCAGTCCGGGCTCATCCGGTAGATGACATCGGAGCTCGCGGTCACAAGGGCGCGGAACCGCTCCTCGCTCTCGCGCAGCGCCCGCTGCGCCGCGATGCGCTCGGTGATGTCGCGAACGAACACGAGGGCCCCGTCCACGCCGTCGAGCGTGATCGGCACGCCGGCGGTCTCCGCGTGAACCGTCGAGCCGTCGAGCCGCACGAACGCGACATCGGTGGCCGCCTGGGTCGCGTGGTCCTCATTGATCGCCCGCATCCTGCCCCGGGCGGCTTCCCGGGAGTCCGGATGGACGCGCTCGAGTATCTCCCTGCCGAGGAGTTCCTCGGCGGACGATGCCGCCAGCAGGCGGCACATCGCGTCGTTGACGTAGGAGAAGCGGCCTGTGGTCTGCACGAAGATCGCATCGGGCGCGCCCTCCACGAGCGAGCGGAAGCGGGCCTCGCTCGCCGCGAGGGCGTCGCTCGCGGCCCGCTCGTCGGTCTGGTCGCGGAACACGAGCACCACGCCGGTGATCGCGCCGGCGTCGTCGTGGATGGGCGCGGCGCTGTCGGCGATCGGCCGCTCGCTGCCGTCCCGCGCGATGAGCGCGGTGTGGTTGGCGAGCCCGACCACGACGTTGTCGCGCAGCACCGTCTCGACGGGGCTTGAAACAGGCAGCCGTGTGGCCTCGTTGATGATCACGAACACCTGGCCGAGCGGCCTGCCGCGCGCCTCGTCGAGCGGCCAGCCGGTCAGTTCCTCGGCGATGGGGTTCATGAACTCCACGCGGGCGTCCGCGTCAGTCGAGATGACCGCGTCCCCGATGCTGCGCATCGTGGCGACCAGGCGTTTCTGCGCCTCCCGCTCGGCCTGCTCGACCGCGAGGCGCGACGCGAGGTGCTCGGCGCGCAGCTGGTGCCGCACGAGGACGAGGCCGAGGCCGACGAGCACCACCAGGGCGAGGGTCATGCCCGCGATGAGCCGGAGCCGGACGATGAGCGCGGAGAACGCCTCGGATCGGTCGACCTCGACACTCATGACCCACGGCGAGTCCTCGATGCCGACGAGGTACGCGAGCACCGGTTCGCCCCGGTAGTCGACGGCCTCCACGATGCCGGTCTCGCCGCGCGCGGCCCGGACGACACTCACGTCCTGCCGCTCGAGCGGGATCCGCAGACTGAGCGCGGCGTCCTCGGCGAAGCGGACGTCGTTGAGGACGAGCATGTCGTCGCCGTCGCGCTGCGCGAGCACGACCTCCCCGGTCTCGGTGGGGACCGGCCACTGCAGGAGCGCCGGGTAGAGGGAGTCCTCGGCGTACGCCCGCAGCACGATCGCCGCGACCGGATCGCCCGCCTCTCCGGCCTGCCGGTAGATGGGCGTGACCACGTCGAGATAGGCGTCCGCGGGAGGACCCGGATCGAGCTCGGTGATGACCGCCCGATCCTCGGCGAGCGCGGTGTCGAGCGCCGCGACGGTGCGGGGTTGCACCGACACCCCGTCGTCACCCGACGCGGAGAGCAGCACCGCCCCGGTGGGATCGAGCAAGATGACGTCGCGATACCGTTCCCCGAACCGCAGGGATCGGAGCAAACCTTCAAGTTCGCTCGTGTGCTCGGCCGTGGGCTCGGCAAGGTAGCGGTTCACGAAGAGGGTGATGCTCGGGGACTGGCTCATGCGCTGGCCGTCGAAGACCTTGTCCGCCCGCCAGCCGGCGAGTTCGTCGGCCTTGAGCAGGGCTATCGCGGCGAGCTCGTCCTCGGCCTGGGTCTTGAGCCCGACGTACTGGTCGCGGTAGGCGAACACCCCCACGGCGATGATGACGAGTATCGCCGCGACGGCGGCGGGCAGCAGCCAGCGAGGCGCGTGGAACTCGATACTGCCCGTTGAGGTCTGCACCGTCCTCGCTCTCCCCGAGATGGCCGAGAAACGCACCGTGACCTTCGCTTCGAACGATACCAGAATCGCGCCATACCGCCACGGCGCGCGACTTGCTACAATGATGCGCGCCGCGCGGCCGTCCCGGCTCGCGCGAGCATCGCGGAGAGTTGGCCGAGTCGGCTGAAGGCGCTCGCCTGCTAAGCGAGTATGGGGTTATAAAGCCCCATCGAGGGTTCGAATCCCTCACTCTCCGCCATTTGACAACCCGCCTGCATCCTGGCAGGATTGCCTAGCCCGTTTGCGGGCCGCGCGCCCTTAGCTCAGCCGGATAGAGCGTCTGACTACGAATCAGAAGGTCGGGAGTTCGAATCTCTCAGGGCGCACCACTCGATCTCGACGAAGCCCCGCCCCGTGCGGGGCTTCGTGCGTTATCCCGACGGGCGCCTGCCCGACCCGCCTGCGCTACACTCGTGGCAGGGAGGATGAGCGCATGCGGACCATCATCGGAGTGATGGGCGGGGGCGTGGCGGAGCCGGCCGTGTCGGCGCTCGCCCGCGACATCGGTCGTCGCATCGCCGAGGAGGGCTGGGTGCTGCTGACCGGAGGGCGCGACTGCGGCGTGATGGCGGCGGCGTCGGCCGGGGCCGCGGCAGCGGGCGGACTCGTGGTGGGCGTGCTCCCGGGAGACGACCTCGCGAGGGTGGCTCCCGGCGTGGACATCGCGATCCCCACCGGGATGGGCGACGCCCGCAACGTCATCAACGTACTCGCGAGCCGGGTGGTCCTCGCGCTGCCGGGCGGCGCGGGCACGGTCTCGGAGGTCGCCCACGCGCTCAAAGCCTGCCGCCCGGTGGTCGCCGTCGGCTGGGATCCGGGCGAGGCCCTCCGCACCGCTGGCGGCGCGCGGCTCGTGACCGCGGCCACCGCCGCCGAGGCGATCGCCGCCACCAGGGCGTTCCTCGGAAGCGAGGGTTGACGGTCCTCACCGTGCGGGGCTCGACCCGCTCGCGCTCACACCGCGTGCCCGCCGAAGCGGTTCCGCATCGCGCTCAGCAGCCGCCCCGCGTAGCTCGGGTCGCGCTCGGAATCCTTGCGGAACTCGAGCGCACCCCGGATCACCCGCGCCTCGAGTCCGAGCTCCTCGGCGGTCTGGACGGTCCATGCGCCCTCGCCGGTGTGCCCGACGACCCCGCTCACGCCCGCCAGGTCCTCGCCGAAGAGGTCGAACGCCTCCCCGAGCCAGCCCACGAGCCGCGACTCGATCACGCTCCCGTGCTGGTAGACGTCGGTCACTTTCGCGAGGTCGAGATCGAACTCGCCCTCGCGCATGATCTGGAAGCCCTCGGCGATGGCCTGCATCATGCCGTACTCGATGCCGTTGTGGACCATCTTCACGAAGTGCCCTGCGCCGTGCCCCTCGAAGAAGCGGTAGCCGCCGGGCAGCGCGACGTCGGCGAAGAGGTGCTCGAGTCCGGCGAAGTCCTCCTCCCGCCCGCCGATCATGAGGCACGCGCCGTGACGGGCGCCGGCCGGTCCCCCGCTCGTCCCGCAGTCCATGAAGCGGATGCCGCGCGCGGCGAGCCGCCCGGCCCGGTCGGCGGCGTCCCGGTAGTACGAGTTGCCGCCGTCGATCACGACGTCGCCCGGCTCGAGGACCTCGGCCAGCCCGCCCTCGCCAAAGAGCATCGCCTCGACCGGGCGGCCGGCGGGGACCATGAGCCACACGACCCGCGGCGGCTCGAGCGCGGCCGCCAGCGACGCGAGGGAGTCCGCCGCGACGAGTCCGTGCGGCTCGAGCTCGGCGAGCTTCTCCGCCGAGCGGTTGTAGCCGACCACCTCCCACCCGTGGTCGAGGAGGTTGCGCGCGAGCCCGGCCCCCATCTTGCCGAGGCCCACCACGCCCGCCTGCCCGCGGTGGGCGGGGCGTGCCACCACCTCGGCGGCACGCTCCACCACCGCGGGCGAATCGGGCTCGTAGCGCTCGAGCGGCACCGCGTCCGCCGCCCACGCGCGCGTGACCGGATCGATGAACTCCCACATCGCGGCGACCTCGTCGGTGGAGACGAACAGCGTCTGGTCGCCGTCGATCGCGTCGAGCAGGAGCTTCGCGTACTCCTCGACGTACTGCGCCTTCTCGGCCTTCTCGTAGAGGAAGAAGTCGAAGGTCCGCCGTTCGACCTCGGCGGTGAAGCCCGGCTTCTTGGCCCAGAACACGATCTCGATGGACTCGGTGGGCTCGAGGCGGAAGACGACCTCGTTCTGGAAGTGTCCGCCCCGCTCGCACAGGCACGGGTGCGGGTGGCGGAACCGCACCACGATCTCCTTTCGCGCCGGGCCGAGGCGCTTGCCCGCCTCGATGGTCACCGGCACGCCGCTCCAGCGCCGCCCGGTCATCTCGAACCGCAGCCGGAAGTAGGTCTCCGTGTCCGAGCCGGGCTCGACCCCCTCGATCTCGGCGTAGCCGTCGTGCTGCGCGCGGAAGCTCGCGTGCGCGACCTCGCTCTCGGTCGGTGGCCGCAACGACCGCAGCAGCTCGGCACGCGCCTGCCGGATCGCGGCGGGACCGCGCGCGGCCGGCTGCTCCATCGTGATGAGCGCGAGCATCTGCAGCAGGTGGTTCTGGCCCACGTCACGCAGCGCCCCCACGCCGTCGTAGAAGCGGCCGCGCTTCTCCACCCCGATCGACTCGAGCAGCGAGATGTCGATCGACTCGATGGCGTCTCTGCCCCAACCCGCCTCGAAGAGGTTGTTGGTGAACCGGAAGTTCATGATGCCCTGCAGCATCTCCTTGGCGAGGTAGTGGTCGATCCGGTAGATCTGCTCCTCCCGGAACAGCCCGCCGAGGAGCTCGTCGAGCTCGCGCGAGGTGCCCGCGTCGTTGCCGAACGGCTTCTCCACGAGCACCCGGGTCCACCCCTCGAGCTCGCTGCACGGCTCGGTCAGGCCGCTTCCCGCGAGGCGCTCGAGGATCGTGCGGTAGTGCTCGGGAGGTACCGCAAGGTAGAAGAGCTTGCTCGCGCACGCGCCCCACGCATCGTCGATCCCCCGCAGGTGCGAGGCGAGCGCGTCGTAGCCCTCCTCCTCGGCGAAGGTGCCGCGCACGTAGGTGAAGCGGGCACAGAACTCCTCGCACTCCTCGGCGGGGGTGTCGGGATAGGCGGCGAGCAGCATCTCGCGGACCCGGTCGCGGAGATCGTCGTCGCTCCAGTCGCGCCGCGAGAAGCCCACCACGGCATAGCGCTCGGGCAACTCTCCTTTGCCGCGCAGGTAGAAGAGCGCGGGCACGATCTTGCGGGCCATGAGGTCTCCGGTGGCGCCGAAGACGGTGAGCACGGTCGGCGTGCGCTGATCGGTCATGGACGGCACCCCCGGGAGTCACGCGCGGGAACGGGCGGAGCGCCACAGGCTCCTCGGCAGGTGTATTCCCGGCCTGCCGCCTGCGGACGCGCGCCCCGGTCGAGCGGGTCAGGCGGCCACGCGGAGCGTGCGGGTCATGCGGGGCCGATCTCGCTCACGCCGCCGAGATAGGGCCGGAGCACCTCGGGCACCTCGACGCTCCCGTCGCGCCGCTGGTAGTTCTCGAGGACGGCCACCAGGCAGCGGCCCACCGCCACACCGGAGCCGTTGAGCGTGTGCACGAGCCGCGAGCCCTTGAACGCGCCCGGGTCGCGGTACTTGATCGCCGCGCGGCGCGCCTGGAAGTCGGTGCAGTTACTGCAGCTCGAGATCTCCTTGTAGTCGCCGTAGCTCGGCAGCCAGACCTCGATGTCGTAGGTCTTGGCGGCGGCGAATCCCATGTCGCCGGTGCAGAGCGTGACGGTCCGATAGGGCAGGCCGAGAAGCTCGAGGACCTGCTCGGCGTCGCGCACCATCTCCTCGAGGGCCTCGAAGCTGTGCTCGGGAGCGGCGAACTTCACGAGCTCGACCTTGTCGAACTGGTGGACGCGTATCATCCCTCGGGTGTCGCGGCCGGCCGCGCCCGCCTCCTCGCGGAAGCACGGCGTGTAGGCGGTGTAGTGGAGCGGGAGTCCCGCGGCCTCGAGCACCTCGTCGCGATGGAGGTTCGTGAGTTGCACCTCGGCGGTGGGGATGAGGTAGAGACCCTCGTCCGTCCGGAAGAGATCGTCTTCGAACTTGGGCAGCTGGCCGGTGCCGGTCAGCGTCTCGGCGTTGGCGAGCGCGGGCACCGACCACTCCGTGTAGCCGTGCCCCGCGTGCGTGTCGAGCATGAAGTTGATGAGCGCGCGGTTGAGCCGGGCACCCCACCCGCCGAGGACAACGAACCGCGACTTCGCAAGCTTCACGCCCCGCTCGAAGTCGATCGCGCCGAGCGCGGGGCCGAGGTCCCAGTGCGCGGCCGGCTCGAAGTCGAACACCCTCGGCGTGCCCCACCGGCGGACCTCGACGTTGCCGCTCTCGTCGGCGCCGCACGGCACGCTCGTGTCGGGGAGGTTGGGGGCGGTGAGCAGGAGCTCGCGCACCTCGGTGTCCACCTCGGCGGTGCGGCCCTCGAGCGCGGCGATGCGCTCGTTGACGTCACGCACCGCGGCCTTCGCGGCCTCGGCCTCCTCGCGCCTGCCTTCCTTCATGAGCGCGCCGATCGCCTTAGAGGACTCGTTGCGGCTCGCCTGCAACGTCTCCACCTCGGCGATCAGGGCCCGCCGTTCGGCGTCGAGCGCGAGGAACCCGTCGACGCTCCACCCAGCGCCGCGCGACTCCATCGCAGAGCGCACCGCGTCGGGGTTCTCACGGACGTACCTGGCGTCGAGCATCGGGCTCCTCCGGTCGTGGCCGAGGGCGTGTCGGGACTCGCGTGCGAGTATAGCGCAGCACGCGCGCGGCCCGACCGCTCGTCGGATTTCCGTGATTGGCATCGCACCTGCTACCGATGAGTAATCAACGGGGCCGTCCGTGGCCCCTCCGCACGAAAGGCACGACCATGAGCGCTCGGCGCACTCCCCGCGACGGCTGCGTCTCAAGCGTCATCGAGGCACTCGTGGACCTCACCCGCGACGCCTGCCTCGTCATGACCCCGGACGCGACCATCATCGCCGCCAACGACGAAGCCTCCCGCCTCTACGGCTACCCTGCCGAGAGGCTCGTCGGCATGCACGTCGCCGACCTCTCGCCCCGCACCTCCCCCGACATGCTCGCCGAGGAGATCGCCAACGCGAGCGGCGACGGCCTGCTCTTCTCCTCGGTCCACCAGCGCTCCGACGGCCACCTCTTCCCGGTGGAGGTCGCGTGGAAGCAGGGCGAGGCCTGCGGCGAGCGGCTCCTCGTCGCGCACGTCCGCGACATCACCACCCGCGTGATCGCCGAGGAGGAGGCCCGCCGCCTCGCCTTCCACGACCCGCTCACCGGGCTCGCCAACCGGCTCAAGCTCATGAAGGACCTCGACCGCGCCATCGCCGACGCCCGGCGCCACGGCGACATCCTCGCGGTCGCCTTCCTCGACCTCGACGACTTCAAGCCGGTCAACGACCAGCTCGGCCACGCCGCGGGCGACCAGCTGCTCGTCGACCTCGCGCGCCGGCTCCAGACCGGGCTGCGCTCCACCGACACGGTCGCCCGGATGGGCGGCGACGAGTTCGCCGTGGTCCTGCCCCGCCTCTCGGGAGCCGACGCGCTCGAGAAGACGGCGCGCAAGCTCGCGCGCATGGTCGCCGAGCCCACGACCATCGACGGCACCCTCGTCTCGGTGACCTCGAGCATCGGGATCGCCGCCTACGAGCCCGGCGACGACGCCGACTCGCTGCTGGCGAAGGCCGACGGCGCGATGTACGACGCGAAGCGCTCCGGCGTGGTCTGGGGCGTGTGGGCCGCCTGACGGCGGGTGGAAATCCCGGGCCGTGCGGGTACACTTCCCACAACATGACGCCCACCCCCCACACCTACTCACTCGCGCCCGACGCCGGGCTCGTCGCGGCGTACGCGGACTCCCCCGGCCTCGCCGTCGCCGAGATCGCCGGCAGGGACAGCGCCGCCGCGGTGATCGCCACCGCGCGCGACGAGGGCTCCGGCATCCGGGTGATCGTCCCGACGGCGGTGGTCACCGGCACCGAGTACGGCGACCCCGGCTCTCCTCGGCGGACAGTGGACTACCTCGTGCGAATGCTCCCCGGTGTCGAATTCGCCCCGCTCGTGTGGGTCGGCGAGCCCCGCATGTGGGCGGCGCTCAACGGGCGCTTCGCGCGTGAGGTGGCCGGCCGCTTCGCCATCTCGAGCCCGTGCCTCGCGTGCCACCTCTATATGCACCTGTGCCGCATACCGCTCGCGCGCGCCCTCGGCGGCGTGCCCGTGATCGCGGGGGAACGCGAGACCCACGACGGCCGCGTGAAACTCAGCCAGACCGCGCGCAGCATCGACATCTGCATCGAGGCGCTCGCCGTCGCGGGCGTCGAGCTGCTCGAGCCGCTGCGCCACGCGAGCGGCGCCGAGGTCGCGGCGCTCGTGGGCGACGGATGGGACGCGGGACCGGGCACCGGCCTGCTCGAGTGCGTCCACTCGGGCAACTACCTCGCCACCGACGGCTCGCACGCGTTCGACGAGTCCGCATACCTCGCCTACGCCGAGGGGTTCCTCCGCCCCGCCGCCCTCGCGCTCGCCGGGACGCTCGCCTCGATGGGGCCGGGCGAAGAGCTGCCGCACCCGGACTACGTGGGCATCGTCCGCGACCTCCTCGGCGAGGGGGCGTGATGGGCGGGGCGGCCGCACACCCGCCGGTGGTGCTGATCGTCCTCGACGGGATGGGCGACCGTCCGTGGCCCGAGCTCGACGGCTGCACCCCGCTCGAGGCGGCGCACACGCCCACCCTCGACGCGCTCGCCGCCTCGGGCGCCACCGGCGTGCTGCACCCGCTCGGCCCCGGCCGCGCGCCCGGGACCGAGCTCTCGCACTTCGTCCTCTTCGGTTACCCCGCCGAGGAGTACCCGGGCCGCGTGGTGTTCGAGGCCGCCGGCTGCGGGCACGTGCTCTCGCCGGACGACGTGGCCCTCCGCGCGCTCTTCAGCCGCGTGCGGCGTGAGGCCGACGGCTCGCTCACGCTCACCGAGCACTTCGCCGACATCGACGACGCCGCCTGCCGCGACCTCGCCGCGCTCATGCCGCCGGTCGAGCACGCCGGGCTCACCGTGCGCCTCGAGTGCACCGGCGACCGCCAGGGCGTGGTCACGGTCAGCGGCGGCGCGAGCACCGAGATCACGGACTGCGACCCGTTCTTCACCGGCCGGCCGATCGCCGCCATCCGCCCGCTCGCCGCCGCCCAGGACCCCGATGCCGCCACCCGCACGGCGGCCGCGCTCACGGTCTTCCTCGGCCAGGCATACCGGGCGTTTCGCGCGGCGGAACCGGCCGGCGGTGGCGAGTCGATCTTCCCGCTGCTCAAGTGGACCGGGCGGCGGCGCGACCTTCCCACGTTCACGCAGCGGACCGGCATGCGCGGCGCCACGGTCGCCTGGGGCACGCTCTTCCGGGGCATCGCGGCCGAGATCGGCCTGGAGTACCGGCCGGTCGCGACGATGTCCGATCCCCGCTCGGACATCGAGGCCAAACTCGCCGAGGCGACCCGCGCGTTCGCTGCCGGCACGGAGTTCGTCCACGTGCACACCAAGGCGCCCGACGAGGCCGGCCACGCCAAGGACCCCTCGCGCAAGCGGGACGTCTTCGCGGCGCTCGACCGCGGGCTCGCCGGCCTGCTCGAACCGGGCGCGCTGCCTGAGGGCGCGATCCTCTGCATCACGGGAGACCACGGCACGCCGGCCGGGACCGGACTGATCCACTCGGGCGACCCGGTGCCGCTGCTGATCGCGGCGCCCGGGGTCCGCGCCGACCACGTCACCACGTTCTCCGAGCTCGCCTGCGCGGCGGGGTCCCTCGGCCACCTGCGGGGGGAAGACCTGATGCCGCTGCTGCTCAACGCGCGGGGCACGACGCGCTACCTCGGCGCGCGCCTCGGCACGCACACCGGCCTGCACTGGCCGGAGGACTACGCGAGCTTCAGGGTGGGCGACTGACCGCGGCACTCGCGGACCGCGCCGGAGGCGAGCGCCCGGCGCAACGCCTCGAAGGTGAGCTCCCCCATCTCGACCACCGCGTGCCGGGCGCCGATGGCGGCGCATGAGTGCGAGTCGGAGCAGCTGATGACCGCCGGGCGGCAGCCGTCGAGCCGGGAGCGTGACGCCCGCGGGTCGACGAGGTCGACCGCGGCCACGGCCGGCTCGGTCACGAGCCGCTCGAAGAGCGGGCGGTCGATGAGGCGGTAGTCGCCGAACGCCCGGTCGGCATGCGCGACCACCGCGAGGCCGCCGAGCGCGTCGATGATCCGGCACACCTCGGCGGGATCGTGCTCGATGGTGTAGAAGGGGCGCGCCTCCTCGCCGGGAAGGTCCGAGGCCACGCCGAGGATCCCGAGGAGCGCGCCGAAGCGCTGCGCGTAGGTCGACTGGTCGAAGAGGGCGACGATGTGCGCCTCGTCGTCTCGGTGGGTGATCCGAAGCTCCGCGCCGGGGACGACCAGCAGTTCGCGGCCGGTCTCGCGCGCCACCTCGCCGGCGGCCGCGATGAGTTCGCCTGCGTACTCCATGCTCAGGTGGTCGGTGGCCGCGTAGACGTCGAGGCCCGCGGCGAGCGCGCACTCGACGATCTCACGCGCGGTCGTCTCGCTCCGCCGATGGTGGTCCGCGGAAGCCGGCGTATGGTTATGCAGATCGGCCACGAATGCGGGCATGACGACCGTCCCGGAACAGGGGATTCTTCGTTGATGTAGTGTATCACACCGGCTTATGCTACGCATCCCCGGGCGCGCCTCGGCCAGGCCCCCTCAGGCCCCGCGCCTCTCCACACGGAATCCGCACTCGGGTGCGGGCGGTTGGGCTATACTCGACACCTGGGAGAGAACGACCGGCGCCTGACGGCGCCCCCGAGGGGAGGACGGGATGGTCGGAGCCGACGAGGCCCTGCGCGACGAAGAAGAGCTCGAGCGGCGACGCCTGCGCTCCTACACCACCCTCGGCACGGTCCTGTTGGCCGTGATCGTCATCGTCGTCGTGCTCCTCTTGTGGCGCTCCTGCGTCGCCGAGGAGGGCGGCCAGGTCGCCCGTGGCGGGGGTGGCGTCGTCGACGTGCTCCCCGACAGCACCGCCGAGCCGGGAGACATCGCCGTGTGGCTCATGCCCGGCACGCAGATCGCCGACGTGCTCTCCCGCTACGGACTCGACGACACCCGGTTCGCCGCGTTCGGCGACGGCACGTACGTGATCTCGATCGAGGGCCGCGACGCCCAGGCGCTCGTCACGCAGATGCGCCGGGACCCCACGCTCTACGACGCGGGCTTCGTCTACACCGAGAACGGCGGCTGAGGGCCGCCCGTCCTCCCCCTGCCCTATCGCGCCCTCGGATAGCTGCCGAGGACCTTCACCGCGCGCAGCTTCAGCCGCAGGCACTCGAGCGCGAGCGCGACCTCCGGGTCGGCGGCGTGCCCCTCGAGGTCAACGAAGAACATGTACTCGCCGAGGAGCCGCTTGGTGGGCCGCGACTGGATCTTGGTGAGGTTGATACCGCCATAGGCGAACTCCGAGAGGATCATGAGCAGCGTCCCCGGGCGGTCCTCGTGCATGAAGAGCGCGAGCGTGGTCTTGTCGTCCCCGGTCCGCTCCGCGATGCGCCGGCCCACCACCACGAAGCGCGTCTTGTTGTCCGGGTAGTCCTGGATGGCCTCGGCGAGGACCGCACCCCCGTGCAGCTCGGCCGCCAGACGCGTGCCCACCGCCGCCGTACCCGGCTCGGCCACCGCGCGCCGGACCGCGTCGGCGGTCGAGTTCGCGGCCGCGATCTCGCGCCCGGGCAGGTTCGCCGCGATCCACCGGCGACACTGGGCGGTGGCGTGCGGATGGCTCGCGACCACCCGCACGTCGTCGAGCGTCGCGCCGGGCTCGGCGATGAGCGCGTGACGGATGTCGAGCACCGTCTCGCGGTGGATGGTGAGGTCGTGGTCGAACGCGAGGGCGTCGAGCGTGGCGTTGACGCTCCCCTCGACCGAGTTCTCGATCGGGACGATCCCCGCGTCGGCCTCGTCCCGGTCCACGGCGGCGAAGACCTCGTCGATCGAGGCGCACGGCATCGGCTCGACACCGGCCACGCCGAGCGAGAGCAGGGCCTCCTCGGTGAAGGTGCCCCTCGGGCCGAGGAACGCGTATCGGGTCATCATCCGTCCTCTCGTACGTGCGGGTCCTCCCCGGCGGCGGCAGGCGCTGCAGGGCCCGCCGGGGTCTTCAGGGTCTCAGGGCTCGCCGGCGGCGCCGGGTTACGAAGCGGCTGCGGGGAGCGCACGCGGTTCTTCCCGCCGTGCTTGGCGCTGTAGAGCGCGCCGTCGGCCTGGCGCAGCAGGCTCTCGCGGTCCTGCGCGTGCGCGGGGAAGGTCGCGACGCCCACGCTCACCGTGAGGCGGGGGCCGCGGGTCCCCTCGGCGTCCTCGAACTCGTGGTGCGCGACGGCCTCGCGGATCTTCTCGGCGACCACGAACGCGCCGGCGGCGTCTGTCTCGGGCAGCACCACCGAGAACTCCTCCCCGCCGTAGCGCGCGACGAGGTCGACCTCGCGCACCCGAGAGCGGAGCAGGTCGCCGAACTCCGCGAGCGCACGGTCGCCGGCGATGTGGCCGTGGGTGTCGTTGAAGCGCTTGAAGTCGTCGGCGTCGATCATGAGCAGCGAGACGTCCTTGCGGTAGCGCCGCGCGCGCTCGATCTCCTCGTCGAGACGGTTCTGCAGGTGCCGGTAGTTGTGGAGACCCGTGAGCTCGTCGGTGATCGCGAGGCGGCGGGTGAGCTTGTAGAGCTGCGAGTTCTCCACCGCGACCACGAGTTCGCTCGAGACCGCCTGGAGCACGATGCGGTCCTCGTCCGTGAGCTCCTCGAGTGCGTCCGCGGGCGCGCAGAACACGACCATCATGTGCTTGTGGTCGAGGACCGACATGCAGGTGAAGTGGGCATCCCCCACGTCGAGCGCGCCCACGCCTCCCGGCGGGACACGGACCGCGCTCCCGTCCAGGCCGGCCGAGGCGCTGAAGAGCGTCTCGGCCTTGGGCTTGTCGATCACGAACAGGCAGCACGACGGGATGTCGATGACCTTGCGCAGGATCTGCAGCACGAGCGGGCCCACCCGGTCGAACTCGAGGCTCGAGTGGATCACCTCGCTGATCTGCGAGACCGCCTGCAGCTCCGAGAGGCGGCGCCTGAGCTGCTCGGCGAGGTCCTCCCGCTCGGCGGTGGAACGCTCGATCTCGAGCTGGCGGTCACGGTGGCGTGCGGCCGCGAAGGCGGCGATCGAGCCCACGTAGACGATCGCGACCGCCTTGATCGCGAAGACGAGGTAGGCGGTCCACTCCAGCACCGGGTGGGCGAACGCGTGCGCGACGAGGTAGGTCACGGCCGAGGCGGCAGCGAGCATCCAGATCTCCCGCCTCCGGATCACGTAGCTGTAGAAGACGGGGAGCGCGAGGAGCGCCGGATAGACGGGGTCCTCGAGCCCGTGCAGCCCCACGGTCAGCGCGCCGAGGGCGAGCAGATCGAACGGGATCGACCAGATGAGGACCCTCAGGAAGTCGATGTCGCGCACGCGGGCCGCGACGGCGAGCCCCACGGTGACCACGCTCACGAGCGTGGCGCCCGCGACCGTGAACCAGTTCATGACGTTGTTGGCGTCGTCCGCGCGCGCGACCGCGAGCAGCACCCACGCGGCCGCCGCGAGGGCCACCCGGCTGGCGGTGTAGACGTGCTCGCTGAGGAGGAGCCCTCGGTATGCGCGGTCAGTGTCCATCGGAGGATCCGAAGCCTTTCGACACCGGGCGGATCACTGCACCCGACCTCGTGGGACGCGCTATAGTTGCCTCAGAGTATCGCGTGCCCGACCGGGTGTCACGCGCCAGAAGCCAACATCTACCAGCGAGGTCACGATGCACCCCGACAACCTGCGCCACCTGCTCGAACGGGTCGCCTCCGGCGCCACGCCGGTCGACGCCGCCATCGAGGACCTGCGCTCGCTCCCCTTCGCCGACCTCGACGACATCAAGATCGACCACCACCGCGCGCTGCGCTGCGGGTTCGCCGAGGTGGTCTTCTGCGAGGGCAAGAGCCCGGGCCAGGTCCGCTCGGCCGGACGAGAGCTGCTCGAGCATGGCGAGGTGTTCCTCGGCACGCGCGCGAGTGCCTCCCACTACCAGGCGCTCGCCCAGGTCGCCTCCGACGCGCGCTACTTCGAGGCCGCGCGGCTCATCGTGGTCGACCGGCGCGAGGAGCGTCCCGCCGAGGGCCACATCGTGGTCGCGACCGGCGGTTCGGCGGACCTCCCCGTGGCCGAGGAGGCCGCCATCTCGGCCGAGGTGATGGGCAACCGGGTCACGCGCCTCTACGACGTGGGCGTCGCCGGCGTGCACCGCCTCCTCGCCTCGCAAGGCACGCTGCGCGAAGCGCGCGCCATCATCGCCGTCGCCGGGATGGAGGGCGCCCTCCCCTCGGTGCTCACGGGGCTCGTCTCGGTGCCCGTGGTCGCGGTCCCCACCTCGGTGGGGTACGGCGCGAGCTTCTCGGGCATCGCGGCGCTCCTGGCGATGCTCAACTCGTGCGCCTCCGGGCTCGCGGTCGTCAACATCGACAACGGGTTCGGGGCCGCCGCGATGGCGAGCCGCATCAACCAGCTCCCCGCCAACGTAGCCGCCGCTGACGGGTGCGAGCGGCCGTGATCGGCTACCTCGACTGCGCGAGCGGCATCTCCGGCGACAAGTTCCTCGCCGCGCTCGTGGGCGCCGGGGCCTCGGCCGAGGCCGTTCGCGCCGCGGTGGCGGCGGTCGACCCCGCGTGCGAGATCGTGTTCGCCGAGGTGGTCCGCGGCGGCGTCGCGGGACTCGGGGTGACGGTCTCCTCGGCGGCTGAGCCTCCCTCGCGCACGTGGCGCGACATCCGTGCGATGATCGAGCGCGCTGAGTTGCCCGGGCCGGTCGCGCGACATGCGCTCGCGGTGTTCGAGCTGCTCGCCGAGGCCGAGGCACGCGTGCACGGCACGACCCCCGACGAGGTGCACTTCCACGAGGTGGGTGCGATCGACTCGATCGCCGACGTGGTGGGCGCGTGCGCCGCCTTCGCCGACCTCGGCGTGACGCGACTCGTCTGCTCGACCGTGGCGGTGGGCAGCGGCACGGTGCGGACCGCCCACGGAACGCTGCCCGTTCCCGCGCCGGCGACCGCGCTCCTGCTCGAGGGCGTCCCGGTGGCCGCCGGCGAGACGACCGGCGAGGCGACCACCCCCACCGGGGCCGCGCTCGTCCGCGTGCTCGCCCACTCGTTCGGCCCGCTGCCCGCGATGGTGCCCTCGGCGATCGGCCACGGGGCCGGGACGCGCGAGACCCCCGGCATGCCCAACGTCGCCCGGCTCATCGTGGGCGACCCGCTCGACGCCCCGGCCGCGACCGGCGCGGACTCGGATGGCGGCCCTGCGCTCGAGCCGGTCACCGAGCTCGTGACCACCGTGGACCACCTCTCGGCCGAGCACCTCGCCAACGCCGCCGCTCGCCTGCTCGCCGCCGGCGCCCTCGACGTGTGGCAGGCGCCGGTCACCATGAAGAAGGGTCGCGCCGGCGTCGCGCTCACCGTGCTCGCGCACCCCGGGGCCGAGGAGCGCCTCGCCGCGCTCACCCTCGAGCTCACCGGGTCGCTCGGCGTGCGGGCACGCCGCCAGGTGCGCTACGTCGCCCCGCGCGCGTGCGCGGAGGTCGACACCTCGCTCGGCCGGGTCCGGGTGAAGGTCGCGGGCGCAGGGGCCGCGCGTCGGGTCCGCGCCGAGTACGACGACCTCGCCGCGATCGCGTCGCGCGAGGACCTGCCGGTCGACCGCGTGGCCCGCATCGTGGAGGCCGAGGCCGAGCGGCGGCTCGACGCGGAGCCGGCCGGCCCCGCGCCCGACTAGCTAGCCGACACGGAACCGCCCGTTCGCCTCGCCGAGGAACCCCTCGGCGGCAAGCTCCCCGAGCGCGCGCTCCACCTCCGCGGGATCGGCGCCGAGATCCACCGCGATCTCGTCCGCGGTCGCGTCCGGCGCGTCGAGCACCGCGCGCAGCACGCGGGCGCGCAGCTGGCGGTGCGACCCTTCGAACGGCGACTGGCGCGTGTGGTGGCGGCTGCGCCGCGAGGGGTTCGGGAGGGCGCGCTTGAGGTGCGCCCCGTAGTCGAGGAGCGCCCAGTACCAGGTACGAGGGTCCTCGCGGTCGAGCGTCGCCTCGAGGAGCGGCACGATCGCCGAGTCGGGGACGTCGGTCGCGTCGGCGAAGAACTCGTGCAGGAAGACCGCCCGCACGTTCGTCTCGAGGTAGAGGTCGGGCAGGCCGAAGGCGAACGCGCGGATCCCGGCCGCGGTCGCGGGGCCGACCCCGGGCAGCGCGAGCAGCGCCTCGCGCGCCGAGGGGACCTCGCCCGCGTGCTCCTCGGCGATGGTGCGCGCCGCACGCTGCAGGGCGACCGCCCGGCGGTTGTAGCCGAGCCCCTGCCACGCGCGGAGCACGGCCTCGAGCGGGGCGTCGGCGAGCGCGCGCACGTCGGGGAAGCGCCCCAGCCACTCGGCGTAGCGGGGCGCCACGCGCGCGACCTGCGTCTGCTGGAGCATGACCTCGCTCACGAGCACGGCGTACGGGTCGCGGGTCAGGCGCCAGGGAAGGTCGTGCCGGCCCTCCTCGGCGTGGAACGCGAGGACGCGCGCCCGGAACCGGGCTCGGGCCGCGTCATCGGGTCGGCCGGAGGTCGCGGACGGCTCGAGCGGCTCCGGCGGCATGGCGAAGACGTCTGCGGCGCCGCTCAGAACCGGCGGGTGCGGCCCGTGCGGCCGCCCCGGCCGCGGCGCATCACGCCGCCGCTGAACATCGAGCGCGGCGCCGCGGTCGCGGAGGTCCGGTCGGAGCGGGGCACGGCGCGGTCGAGGTAGTCGAAGCCCTCCACGTCGCGCGCCTCGAGCACCTTGCCCACGACCCGCTCGATCTGGCGGAGCGGCTCGAGCTCCTCGTGGGACAGGAGGCTGATCGCCACGCCGGAGGTCCCGGCGCGCGCGGTCCGCCCGATGCGGTGCACGTAGTCCTCCGGGCGGTCGGGCACGTCGTAGTTGATGACGTGCGTCACGCCCTCGACGTCGATGCCGCGGGCGACCACGTCGGTCGCCACGAGCAGGGAGTGCTTGCCGGACTTGAAGTCCTTGAGGGTGCGCTCGCGCTGCTTCTGCGAGCGGTCCGAGTGCATGATGTCGGCGCTGACCCCGCTCGACTGCAACGCGGCGGCCACGCGGTCGGCCCGCTGCTTGGTGCGGGTGAAGACGATCGCGCGGTACTCGTCGATCTCGGCGAGGAGCGCGACGAGCAGCTCGGTCTTCTGCGCCGAGTTCACCGGGTAGACGTACTGTTCGACCTTGTCGACCGGGAGCGACGAGGGCGCCACGTCCACCCGCACCGGGTCGTGGACCGCCACGCCGATGACCTGCAGGACGTCGTCGGTGAGCGTGGCCGAGAAGAGCATGTTCTGGCGCTGTTCGGGCACGAGGCGCAGGATCTTGCGCACGTCGGGCCAGAACCCCATGTCGAGCATCCGGTCGGCCTCGTCGAGCACGAGCACCTCGACCCCGCTGAGGTCGATCTCCTTCTTCTGGTGCAGGTCGAGCAGTCGGCCCGGCGTCGCGACCAGTACGTCGACGCCGGCGCGGAGCGGCTTGAGTTGCTGGGCGTAGGGGACCCCGCCGTAGACCGCGACCACGCGGTGGCCGCTGTGCTTCCCGATGATCTTGGCGTCCTCCTCGATCTGGGTCGCCAGCTCGCGGGTGGGCGTGACCACGAGCGCGCGGACCTTCCCCTCGGCGGGGATGCGCTGCATGGTGGGCAGCATGAACGCGGCGGTCTTGCCCGTGCCCGTCTGCGCGCAGGCGAGCACGTCGTCGCCACGGAGCGCGACCGGGATCGCCTGCTCCTGGACGGGTGTGGGCTTCACGTACCCGAGTGCCTCGACGCCCTCGAGCAGTTCCTCGGCCAGGCCGAGCGCTGCGAACTCCATGTGCCTCCCTCAAGATGCCGCCGGCCACCGGCTGGCCGGCCGAAACCGCTCATCAGACGGACCTCACCCGCACGGCCGCCCTCACCGATGATACACGGTGCCCGCAATACGAGAGGAACCCCCGTGTCCCACGCGCTTCCGCTGTTCGTCGCCTACACCGTCTTCGGGCTCGTGCTCGTGGTGGTCCTCGCCGTGCACGTGCGCGTGCTCGAGCGCCGGCTACGCGCCTCCGCCGAGGCGGTCGAGGCCGCCGAGCGCACCGCCCGCGACGCGTTCGAGCTCAGCCGCTCCCAGGCACGCTACCGCGTGCTCTTCGACTCCTCGCCGCTCTCGCTGTGGGAGCAGGACTTCTCGGTCGCCAAGCGCACGCTGGACGAAGTGCGCGCGAGCGGGGTCGCCGACCTGCGCGCCCACCTCATCGAGCACCCCGCGCTCCTCGACCGCCTCCTTGCCGAGGTCCGCGTCATCGACGTGAACGCCGCCACCCTCGCCCTCTACGGAACGGCCGACAAGCGGCTCTTCGCGACCGGCATCGCGGCGCACATCCACCCCGACGCGCGCCCGGTCCTCGCCGAGGAGTTCGCGGCGCTCGCCGGCGGCGCGACCCTCTTCTGTGCCGAGCTCCCCTCCTACGCCGCCGAAGGCCGCATCATCGACCTCGAGGTCACCGTGGCGGTGGTGCCCGGCGCCGAGGAGACGCTCGACCGGGTCCTCGTGACGTGCGTGGACATCACCGAACGCAAGGCCATCGAACGCCGCCTCGCCTCACGCGGCGAGGAGCTCGAGGTGCTCGTCAGGCGGCGCACGTCGGAGCTGTGGCGCGTGAACGAGGAGCTGCTGCAGGCGGTCCGCGCGCAGGAGGAGTTCCTCTCCAACGTCCGCCACGAGATGCGCACGCCCCTGAACTCGATCATCGGCTTCACGGGGATCGTGGCGCAGGGGCTCGCGGGACCGATATCGGCCGAGGCGCAGCGCCAGCTCCAGATGGCCAACCGCTCCGGCCGCCAGCTCCTCTCGGTGGTCAACAGCGCGCTCGAGCTCAACGAGGCGCGCTCGGGCGAGATCCGCATCGCTCCCGCACCGATCGACCTCGCTCGCTTCCTCGACGAGACCTGCGAGACGATCCGCCCCCTCGCCGAGGAGGAAGGGCTCGACCTGCACTGCGAGTGGGACGAGCTCCCCGCCGTCGAGACGGACGAGGGCCGCCTCGAGCAGATCGTGCTCGCACTGATGTCCAACGCCGTGAAGTTCACCGAGAACGGCCGGGTCTCGCTCACCGCGAGCCACGCCCCGGACCGCGTCGAGATCGTGGTCGCCGACACCGGCCCGGGCATCGACCCCTCGGCCCACGAGCGGATCTTCGAGGCGTTCCACCAACTGCAGCCCGACCGGAACGCGAAACACGGCGGCACGGGGCTCGGGCTGGCGATCGCCCGAGAGCTCACGCTCGCCCTCGGCGGGGACCTGCGCGTCGAGAGCGAGCCGGGCCGCGGGTCGCGCTTCATCGTGACCCTGCCGCTCAAGCCGGAGCCACTGACCACGGAGCCGCTCGACCGCGCCGTCTGACCGCGCTACGAGTGGACGATCACGCCCGCGACGGTCGCCCCGTTCATGCCGATCCAGACCGCGCTCGTGGCCCACAGCGCCGTCTGGCGGGTGAGCGCGCCGTACGCGGTCCACAGCACCGACATCGCGAGCGCGGCGCCCACGGTGACCAGGCTGAGGCCACCCACCGCGTGCATCCCCCAGATCTGATAGAGCTGCGGGATCGCGGTGAGCGGATTGACCATGCCGAGGCCGAAGATGGCCCGCTCCAGATGGGGCATGATCTCGTCTTTCGAACGCGGCCTGACGGCGCGCGAGAGGGTGTGGCGGAGTGCGTGCATCGCGGGGGGTTCTCCGAATCGCTCGTGCGTGCGTGAAACAGGTACGAGCGAGCAGTATCGGGCCGAGGAGGGCCGCGCGCAAGGGGGAGTCATCTTCCCGTTACCGTGTGCTGCGACGAACGGTATTCCCGCAGGTCAGCCGCTCTTGATGTAGTAGCGGCAGTGCCGCGCGTTGGGGCAGTCGGCCGGCACCTCCGCGCACGAGTGCACCCAGAAGTGGCCCTCGACGAAACACGTGCACCGCACGCGCTTCTCCTCGGCCTTGATCGTGATGTCGTGCGCGTCCTCCTCGACGAGGACCTCGCGCCACCACGTGCACTTCCCTTTGACCGGCGAGAACCCGTCCATGAGCGTCCCTTCACCCCTCCCGGGGTAAGTGTACCCGCACGCGCGCTCGGCCTCGCGCGCCGTGTCGCGCGACGGGGGCGCCGCGATGGTGTCGAGCGAACGAGCCCGGTCCCGGAAACGACAGGGCCCCGGACGTCGCCGGGGCCCTGCGAGGATCGGGTGGTGCGGGTGAGAGGAGTTGAACCTCCACGAGCCGAAGCTCACATGGACCTGAACCATGCGCGTCTGCCGTTCCGCCACACCCGCGTGTGTAGCAGGTAGGCATGGTACCACATGGGGCGAACAGGGGAAACGGTGGGGCCGCAAGCCGGTCACCCGGTTCCTCGAAGGCTCCCCGGTCGACCGAAGGATCACTCGAGCCCCAGCATCCAGCGCCACGCCGGACTCACGTGGATCGTCCCGGCCTCGGTCTCGATGGTGTCGCGCTCGTAGAGGGTGACGATCGTCGCCTCGCGCACGCCGAGTTCACCCATCGCCGCCACCGCGCCCCTGACCTCCCGCTCCCTCGTCACGGTCGCACCGAGCGAGGCGCTGACCTGTACGATCTGTGGCGCCCCTGAGGAGTCGACCACGAAGTCGACCCCGCCTGCCGGGCTGGCGAAGTAGCTCACGGCATCGGTGTGCAGCCGCCCGTGCCGGCGGCGGAGCTCGATGTAGACCGCGTTCTCGAGCAGCGGGCCGATGTCCTCGACCAGAGGGTGGGCCACCGAGGCCGCGAGTCCCGGATCGACCGCGTACGCCTTGCGCGGATTGACCTGCCGCGCGCGATACGAGGCGCGACGAACGCCCACCGTGTGGAGCAGTCGTGCGTCGAGCAGGTGGTCGAGGTATGCGTGCAGCGTGTCCTTGCCCACTGAGATCCCCTGCGAGCGCATCGACTTGTAGATGCTGTTGATGCTGAACTCACGCGCGAAGTCGCTGAGCAGTCTGCCTGTCAGGTGCCTGAGCGCCACAAGGTTCGCCACGTCGTGCCGCTCGACGATGTCGCGGAAGATCACCAGCTCCACGTAGTCCTGCAGCATCCTCACGCGATCGATGTCGTTGAGGCCCTGAACGCCGGGGAACCCGCCCACGCGCAGGTAGCGATCGAACGCGGACTCCATCTCGGAGCGTCTGTCCGCGCCCACCGGGTCGCTCGCGGGACCGCGGCCCGCGTGGCGGAGATACTCGGTGAAACCGAACGGCAGGACCTCCACCGCGGTGCTCCGGCCCCGCAGGCCCGTCGCGATCTCGACGCTCAAGAGCTTCGCCGATGAGCCCGTCACGAACACTCGCGCGTTCTCGGTGTTCAGCACACGCAGGACGAACTGCTCCCAGCCGGGCACCGCCTGCACCTCGTCGAGGAAGAGATAGACCGTCTGCTCGTACCGCTGTGGCCCGGTTCGGAACAGGTGCTCGAGTGCCTCGTCGAGTGTCCGTGTCGTGGGAGCGCCGAGCCGGTCGTCCTCGAGGTTGACGAAGAGCATCGAACTGCGCGGGACCCCGGAGGCGAGCAGCTGCTGCATCTGCTGGAACAACAGGTAGCTCTTGCCCACCCGGCGCATGCCCACGAGCGCCGTCGCGATACCCTCCTCGCTCGGCACGCGCACGTCACGCACCGTGTGCGCCGGGAGCGGTCGCGCCGCCTGCTCGTCGAGTACGCGCTGGAGTGCCGAGTCCACCGGGAACCCCCTTTTTTATCCATATGTGCAATGACAAATATACCTGATTTTGTCCTTATACACAATGATACAGCGGATGCGCGGTCTCCAAGCCCCTTTGGAGAACCCCTCGGCCCACGGCGCCCCTCAGACCAGCCCGACGCGTCGCCACACGCCCGAGGCCAGCCCGAGCGCCGGCAGGTACCAGGTGAATGCCGTGATGAACTGGATCACCATGTCCCGGCGCATGAAGGTCGCGAGCGCGTCGCCGTCGTCGAGCGTCATCACGACCACCCACGCGACCACGCCGAGGACCGCGACGAGCGCGGCCATCTGCACGAGGCCCGAGAGACTCACGCCCTCCCGCACCCGGCTCACGAACGAGTAGGCCATCGGCAGCGCAAAGAACGGGACGAGCAGCGAGAACAGGATCGTGAGCCCGCCAAAGCTCTGGGGCTCGATGAAGACGCTCAGCAGCGGGAGCGCGGTCATCATCACCACGAACACGATCACCATGCCGGTGAACGCCACGAGCGGCGCGAGCACGGCGCTCCTGACAGCCACGGTGCGGGCGCCGTCCTTCGAGTCGATGGCGAAGACGATCGCGGGTCCGAGCAGGAAGGGTGCGGCCATCAGCCCGAGATAACCCGCCGAGAAGTACTCCACGCCGAGGCGGTCGATGAGCGCGAGGATCGGGAGGAAGAGCAGCGCGGTGAAAGCGTAGGTCAGACCGTAGGTGTCCAGCAGTCGCGGGGCTGCGGTCTCTGTCTGGGTGGTCACGCGCACTCCTCTCGAAGGACTCCGGCACCCTGCACGGTAGCCGCCCGCTCCCGGCGGTTCCATGACCTACGTCAAGCATCGTGAACTCGTTCACGCGACCGGTCGCCGCGGCGTGCGCCGCTGAACATTCGCAACGTTTAGAAACTCCTGAACGTTGGGAAGGATATCCGGAGTGTCCGGTCTGGCCGCACCCCGACCAGAAGGAGCGAGAGATGGAGTCGGCCCATGAACGTGAGAAACGCCGGACCGCCATGCTCGACGCGCTGGCGCGCGTCCTCGAGCAGGTAGGGTTCCCGCACACCACGGCCCGCATCTACGCCGCGCTCACCTTGGCCGAGGGCGAGGGGCTCTCCACGAGCGAGATCGTGGAGGAGCTCGGGATCTCCAAGGCGTCGGTGAGCAACGCGATGCACCTCCTGGTGGGCACCGAGCTCGTCCAGCGCTACCGCGTCCCGGGATCGCGCGAGACCCACTACCGGATGCTCAAGGGCGTGTGGGGCGAGATCCTCGGCAGGAAGTTCGCCGCCACCTCCTACATCCGGCAGGTGGCCGAGGACGCGATGGAGACGGTCGACTCCCCCGCCGCCCGCGAACGGCTCCGGGAGATGCACGACGTGTACTCGTTCTTCGAACGGGAGTTCGAAGACGTGATGAAGCGGTTCAACGAAAGGAACGAACGATGACCACGCCTGCCATCAAGGTCGAGGGACTGCACTTCTCCTACGGCGACATCGAGGCGGTCAAAGACGTCAGCTTCGAGGTGATGCCGGGGGAGATCCTCGGCTTCCTCGGCCCGAACGGCGCCGGGAAGTCCACGACCATCAAGGTGCTGACCGGCCAGATGCCGCCCAAGAGCGGGCGCGCCGAGATCCTCGGCAGGGAGACCGGGCGCGACGACCCGGAGATCCAGGCGCAGATCGGCGTCTGTTTCGAGGAGAAGAACCTCTACCTCAACATGTCGGCGCTCGAGAACCTCGACTTCTTCGCGTCGCTCTACGGGATCAGGAACCCCGACTCGCTCGGCATCCTGCGGCGCGTGGGCCTCGCCGACCGGGCGAAGGACCGCGTGCACAGCTTCTCCAAGGGCATGCGGCAGCGCATGATGATCTCGCGCGCCTTCATCAACGAGCCCAAGGTGCTCTTCCTCGACGAGCCGACCGACGGCCTCGACCCCACCACGGCGGCGCAGATCCGGACCACCATCAAGGAGGAGGCGGACCGGGGCGCGGCCATCCTGCTCACCACGCACGACATGAACGAGGCCGACCAGCTCTCGGACCGTGTCGCCTTCATCAACGAGGGCCGGATCGTCGCGCTCGACACCGCCGAGAACCTCAAGCTCAAGTACGGCGAGCGCTCGGTCAAGGTACGTCTGCGCGACGGCGACGGCGTTCGCGAGGAGCGCATCGCGCTCGACGAGCCGGGCTCCTCGGCCAGGATCGCGGAGCTCGCGGCCTCGCCCGACCTCATGACCATCCACACCGAGGAAGCGACCCTCGAAGCCATCTTCATCAAGCTGACGGGCAGGGGGCTGGAGTAGATGGAGCGCACCGTATCCCGGGGCGCGATCTTGCGCGCGCTCCTCAAGAAGGAGCTGATCGCGTACTCGCGCGACAAGCTCTACCTGTTCCTGACGCTGCTCACGCTCGTGTTCGTCGTCGCCATCTTCTGGATCATGCCCGACAGCGTGGACGAGACGATCACGCTCGCCGTCTCGCCTCCCGTGGAGACCATCATCGCCGAGGGGATCGAGACCTTCCGCGCCATGGGCGTGCCCGAGGAACAGCTCGCCGAGTTGCAGGAGACCGAGCTGAGCGGGGAGCAGGAGGGCGTCGAGCTCGTCGGCTTCGACGACGCCGCAGAGATGACCGCGGTCATCGAGGGCACGCTCGAGGCATGGCGCACAGACGCCGGCGACCTCGTCCTTCGCGACGCCGCGGCCGACGATCCGAGGCCCGAGGGCGCGCGGCGGGTCGGCGTCGACATCGGCATCGGGTTTCCCCGCGACTTCATCGCGCAGGTCGCGCGCGGGGACCGGGGAGTCACCGTGACCGTCTACTCCGACGCCGCGGTGCCGCCCGAGATCGAGAACGCGATGACGAGCTTCGTGCGCGAGGCCGCCTACCAGCTCGCCGGTCGCGACCTGCCGGTCACCATGCCCGACGAGGAGACCGTGGTGCTCGGCGTCGACCGCGCCGGCGACCAGGTCTCCTACCGCGACAAGCTCGTGCCCATGCTCGCGTTCATGATCCTGCTGATGGAGACCTTCTCGATGGCCTCGCTCATCAGTGTCGAGGTCCTGCAGCGCACCGTGACGGCCGTGCTCGTCACGCCCGCCCGGATCGGCGACGTGCTCGCGTCCAAGTCGATCTTCGGCACGGGGATGGCGCTTGCGCAGGGCGTGATCGTGCTCGGGCTCGTGGGCGCGTTCACGGCCGAGAACTGGTGGCTGCTCATCGTCGCGCTCCTGCTCGGCTCCATGATGTTCACCGGTGTGGCCATGATCGTCGGCGCGGCGGGCAAGGACTTCCTCGGCCAGCTGTTCTACGCCATGGCGTTCACCGTGCCGCTCATCCTGCCGGCGCTCTCGGTGCTGTGGCCCGGCTCGGCGGCGCTGTGGGTACAGGTGATCCCCACGTTCCCGGTGCTCGACTCGCTCGTGAACATCACGCTCTACGACGCGGGCTGGGACGAGGTGTGGCGCTCCTTCGGGTTCGCGGCCGCCTGGGTCGCGGTCCTCTACGGCGCCGGGTTGTTCACGTTGAAGCGGAAGGTGGAGTCGCTATGAGTCTCGCACGCATCTGGAAGGTGCTGCGCAAGGACTTCGCGATGGGTCCGCGCTCGCCGTTCTTCCTCTACGCCCTCGTGCTGCCGGTCGTGCTCACCGTGCTCTTCCAGTTCGCGTTCGGCTCGCTCTTCGAGCCCAAGCCGCGCCTCGGTATCGTGGACGCGGGCAGCTCGGAGATCACCGCCGCGATGGAGTCCGCCGAGGGGATCGAGCTCACGCTCTTCGACTCCGCCGAGGAGCTCAGGCGACAGGTCGAAGCGAACGACCTCGACGCCGGCCTCGTGCTCCCGGCCGGGTTCGACGAGGCGGTGCGCGACGGCTCGCGCCCGCCCCTCGAGTTCTACATCGGCGGGGAGAGCTACGCGTCGAACCGCATCATCCTCACGGTGACGGCGCTCGACACGATCCGCGAGGTCGAGGGCGGCTCGGCGCCGGTCACCGTCGAGGTCGTGAGCTTCGGCGAGGAGGGGCTGCCGCTCACGCTGCGCCTCGTGCCCGTGATCGTCTTCTACGCGCTCGTGCTCGCGGGCGTGGCGGTGCCGGGCTCGAGTCTCGTCGAGGAGAAGGAGAAGGGCACGCTCATGGCGATCCTCGTCTCGCCGGTCAAGGTGAGCGAGGTGCTCGCGGCCAAGTGGCTCCTCGGCCTGGTGCTGACGTTCCTGATGGCGGTCATGACGCTGCTGCTCAACGGCGCGATCGGACCGCGACCGTTCGACTCGGTGGTCGTCGTGTTCGTCGCCTCGCTGCTCACCGCGATGCTCGGCCTTCTCGTGGGCGTGATCTCGAAGGACTCGACGATGATGTTCGGCCTGATCAAGGGCGCGGGCGTGATCCTCTTCGCGCCGGTGCTGTGGTACCTCTTCCCGAACTGGCCGCAGTGGATCGCGAAGCTCTTCCCGCTCTACTGGATCATCGAGCCGATCTGGCAGGTCTCGGTGATGGGCGAGCCGCTCTCGGCGGTCTGGCTCGAGCTCGGGATCGCGCTCGCGATCGTGGCGGCGATGCTGCCGCTCATCGTGCTGCTCGCCCGGCGGATGCAGGCGCGGATGGCGGCGCGATAGCCGGTACAATAGGCGCGGTCGGCGACGCGTCAAGGGGAGGCCGTGGAGCAGCAACTGATCCTCGACAGGTACCGCCCCCTCGAGCCGCTCGGCGAGGGGGGGTACGGGACGGTGGTACTCGCGTACGACACCCGCATGCAGCGGCGTGTCGCGATCAAGCGGCTCCCCTTCCCCGCCGACCGCGCCGGCCGCCCCACCGTGCCGGCCGGGCTCGCCGAGGCCCGCACGGCCGCGCTGCTCAACCATCCCGACATCGTCACCGTTCACGAGTGGGACAGCGACGATGACGAGGCGTTCCTCATCATGGAGTACGTCGACGGCGCCTCCGTGGCCGACCTGCTCGAGGCCGCCGGCAGTCCGCTCACGCCCGACGAGTGCGCCGCGGTCCTCGGCGCGGTGGCCTCGGCGCTCGCCTGCGCCCACGACAACGGGGTGCTCCACCTCGACATCAAGCCCGCCAACGTGCTCGTGACGCGCGACGGCCGCGTGAAGGTGGCCGACTTCGGGGTCGCGGCGCTCTCCTCGGCGGCCGGACACGGCCACGGCGTGGGCGGCACGCTCGGGCACATGCCCGTCGAGCAGCTGCGCGGCGAGGAGCTCGACGAGCGCACCGACGTCTGGGCGCTCGCCGCGCTCGCCTACGAGGTGCTCGCCGACGCCAACCCCTACCACGCCGACACCATCGAAGGCGCCGTCTTCAAGGCCGAGATCATCGACCCGCCCGCCCCGAGCGAGTTCAACGACGCCCTCCCGCCCGCCATCGACGACATCCTGCTCGCGGCGCTCTCGGCCGACCCCGACGACCGCTACCCCGACGTGCGCTCCTTCGCCGACCGCCTCCTGCCGCTCCTCGGCGACCCCGCGGCCGGCCGGGAGTCGCTCGCCGCGCTCGTCACCGACGCGTTCGGCGAGGACTCCGCCGAGGAGGCCCTCGAGCGTCTCGGCCTGTGGGACCGCCTCGCCCCCTACGCGCGCGCCGGCAGCGGCGCGGGCGCGGCCGCGGCGAGCGCGTGGCTCGTGTGGACGGGGCTGGCCCCCTTCTCGCCCGGCACGCTCGCGCAGGGAGGCGCCGCGGCG
>JAUVXE010000005.1 GCA_030603745.1 Coriobacteriia bacterium
CGGGGACCCCGACGCGGTGGCCGCCGGGCTCGTCGACCGCATCCACGAACGCTTCCGTGCGTCCGCCATCCCCGATCTCGCCGAGATCGAGGCGGCGCTCCTCGAAGCCGGCGCGACCGGCGCGGTGCTCTCGGGCGCCGGCCCCACGGTGCTCGGGCTCGTCTGCGCCGCGGACGACTCCGCCGCCCTTGAGCGAGCGCGGCTGGTCGCCGAGGCGATCGGACCGCGCCTCGAGGCGATGCCGGGCCGCCGCGCCCCGCTCGTGCTCGCCGTCGACCGCGCCGGTGCGCGCGTCGGCTGAGGTGACACCCCCGTCCTGCGGTTCTGTTGACCGGGATGCGCCGGTCGGGGAAGATACTGGACACTCCCGAACACGCGCGGCCCGTCCGGCCCCGATGCGGAGGACTCCCCATGGATGAGCAGGTCAGCAGACCGATCACCCCCGACGCCGCCCCCCGGGTCACACCGGGGTCCGACCGCGCGCCCGCCGGGCGTGGCACGGCTTCGAGCACGGGCTGGAAGTGGGTCGTCGGCATCGTCGTCGCGCTGTTCCTCGTGCTGTTCGCCTGTTCCGGGCTCGCCGTCGTCTCGATGCTCGGCCCGGACTCGGGTCCATCGCGCGGCTCCGGCGACGCGGTCGCCCTCCTCCACCTCGACGGCGTGATCGCCGGCACCGGCAGCATCTACTCCGGGATCGTCACCCCCGAGTACTTCGTCGACCAGCTCCAGCAGGCCGAGGCGGACCCGCGGGTCAAGGCGATCCTCATCCGCGTCGACTCGCCCGGCGGCACGGTGGCCGCTTCCCAGGAGATCGCGATCGAGACCGCGCGCATCGACAAGCCGATCGTCGTGAGCGTGGGTGACGTCGCCGCTTCGGGCGCTTACATGGTCGCCTCGCAGTGCGACGAGATCATCGCCGCCCCCACCTCCTCGGTGGGGTCGATCGGCGTGATCGCGCAGATCCCCAACGTCGCCGGCCTCCTCGACACCCTCGGCATCGAGTTCACCGTGCTGACCTCCGGCGAGTACAAGGATGCCGGAAGCCCGTACCGGAGCCTGACCGCCACCGAGACCGCGCTGTTCGAGCAGCATCTCGACTTCGCCTACCGCGAGTTCATCTCCATCGTCGCGGAGGGACGCGGGATGCCCGAGTCCGAGGTCGAGCAGATGGCGAACGGGTGGATCTGGCCTGGTGCGGTCGCCGAGGAGATGGGGCTCGTCGACGCGACCGGCACCTTCAACGACGCCCTCGACCGCGCGGCCGAGCTCGGAGGCATCGAGGGCGAGCCGCGGATCATCAGCTACCGTGAGCCGGACCTGAGCTGGCTGTTCCAGTCGCTGATCGGCTTGACGTCGCCGATGGACCGCCTCGGCGGGTCGGCGCTCGAGGGCGACACGCTCCGGCAGTCCCTTCCGCGGTGATCGGCAGAGAGGAGGAGTGATGGGCAGTCGCGACACGTTCGTCATCGCACACGTCTCCGACCTCCACTGTGGCTCGCGCTACCACATACCCTCGCTCGCGACCCGGGTGATCGACGAGCTCAACGTGCTCGAGCCCGACGTCGTGGTCGTGACCGGCGACCTCACCGACATGGGGTTCCGGCAGGAGTTCCGGCAGGCGCAGCGGCTCCTCGACCGGCTCGAGTGCCCGCACCGGCTCGTCATGATGGGCAACCACGATTCGCGCAACGTCGGCGACGAGCACTTCTCGGAGCTGTTCGGTGCCCGGAGCCAGGAGCTCATCGTCGACCGGCTGCGCTTCCTCGGCCTCGACTCGTCCGAGCCCGACCTCGATTCGGGCCGCGTGGGCCGCGAGCGCTACCGGTGGATCGAGGAGCGGTTCAGCGAGCCCGACGAGTTCAAGGTCGTCTGTATGCACCACCACCTCGTCCCGGTACCGGGGACCGGTCGCGAGCGCAACATCGTCTACGACGCGGGCGACCTGTTGCGCGTGCTCTCGAACTGCAACACCGACCTCGTGCTCTGCGGCCACAAACACGTGCCCAACGTGTGGCGCCTCGAGGACATGCTCATCGTCAACGCCGGGACCGCGTGCTCGCACCGGCTGCGCGGCAAGGTCCGTCCCTGCTACAACATCATCGAGGTCCGCGAGCTCAGCCGGGTCCGCGTGCTGCTCAAGGAGCCGTTCGCCGAACCGGAGTGCGTCGCCGACTTCCACGACGTCCACCGCCGCTACTGCGGCTGGAGACCCGACTCCGAGGAAGGGGCCGACGCATGACACGCGTGGTCGCACTCATCGACGGCGAGCACTATCCGCCGGTGGTACGCTTCGCCCTCGACGGTCTCGCCGCCGAGTACGAGGTCGTGGGAGCGGCGTTCCTCGGCGGGACCGAGAAGGTCGATCTCGACGCCGGGCTCGACACCTACGGCCTGCCGCTCGTGGCGGCCGACTCCGCCGAGGAGTCCGTCACCACCGCCATCGAGCGTTTCCGGCCCGATGCCGTCATCGATCTCTCCGACGAGCCGGTCGTGACCTCGGCGGACCGCTTCCGGCTCGCCGGGATCGCCCTCGGGCACGGCGTCGAGTATCGCGGCGCGGACTTCCACTTCTCGCCGCCCGCCGCGGCCCTGCGGACCGCGACACCCGCGCTCGCGCTGATCGGCACCGGCAAGCGCGTGGGGAAGACGGCGATCTCGGCCTACCTCGCGCGACATCTCAAGGCGGCCGGCCGCGATATCGTCGTGCTCGCGATGGGGAGGGGAGGGCCCGCGGAGCCCGAGCTGATCAGGGGCGACGAGGTCGCGCTCACCACGCCCGACCTGCTCGAGCTCGCGCGTCAGGGCAAGCACGCCTCCTCGGACAACTACGAGGACGCGGTCATGAGTCGCGTGACCACGGTCGGGTGCCGCCGCTGCGGCGGCGGGATGGCGGGCGAGACCTTCTTCAGCAACGTCCCCGAGGGCGCCACGCTCGCCGACTCCCTCGGCAAGGAGCTGCTCGTGCTCGAGGGTTCCGGCGCGGCGATCCCCCCGGTGCACGCCGACGCGTCGGTGCTCGTGGTGGGGGCGGGGCGCGGGATGACCTACGTGCGCGACTACTTCGGCCCCTTCCGTCTCGGTCTCGCCGACGCCGTCGTGCTCGCCACCGCCGAGGAGCCCAACGCCTCCGCCGAGGAGGTCGCGGCGCTCACCGCCGCCGTCCGCGAGATGCGGCCTGGGGTGCCGGTGGTCGCGACCACCTTCCGGCCCGCGCCGATCGAGCCGGTGGAGGGCGCGCGCGTGTTCTTCGCGACCACCGCCCCCGAGGGAGTGCTGCCCAAGCTCACCGCCCACCTCGAGGCCGAGTTCGGCTGCACGGTCGTGGGCGCGAGCCCGCACCTGTCGAACCGCTCGCTGCTCCGTGCCGACATGCGTTCATGCGACGGCGCGTACGACCTGCTGCTCACCGAGCTCAAGGCGGCCGCGATCGACGTGGTCGCCACCGCGGGTGACGAGGCGGGAGTGCCCACCGTGCTCTGCGACAACGTCCCGGTCCCGGTCGACGGCGGCGACCTCGACGGCGCGCTCGACGAGGCCGCCGCCCTCGCGCTCGAGCGCGCGGCGACGAGGGGAGCGTAGGTGACCCGCATCCCGCACACCAAGACGATCACGCTGTCGGACAAGCGGCACGGCCTGCCCTTCTCCAAGGGCCTGCTCGCCCAGTCGTTCACGGCCACCGGGCTCGCCCCGTCCCGCGCCTACGAGGTCGCCCAGGCCATCCAGGACGACCTGCGCGACCGTGACGAGCTCGCGATCTCGATGCAGCGGCTCAAGGAACTCGCGATCGAGTACCTCGAGCGGATGGCGGGCGACGAGTACGCCGGGCGCTACCGGCGGATGGCCGAGGTCGGCAAGCTCGACACGCCGGTCATCGTGCTCATCGGCGGGACCACGGGCGTGGGCAAGTCGACCATCGCCGCCGAGGTCGCCCACCGCCTCGGCATCACCCGGTTCATGAGCACCGATTCCATTCGCGAGGTCATGCGTGGTATCTTTACCGAGGAACTCATGCCCGCGATCCACCAGAGCGCGTTCGACGCGTGGCGCAGCCTGCGAGTCCCGGTACCCCACGGAGCGGATCCCGTCATCGTCGGGTTCCGTGAGCAGGCGGCAGTGGTCGCCACCGGCGTCAAGGCCCTCATCGATCGCAGCATGAAGGAGGGTGTCAGTCTCGTCATCGAGGGAGTGCACCTCGTACCCGGATACATCGAGCCTTCGGACTTCCCCGATGCCCGGGTCGTGCAGTTGCTCATCTCCGTCGAGGACGAGGAGGCGCACCGCAGCCACTTCTACATCCGCGAGGTGCAGACCGACGGGCTGAGGCCGTTCGAGCGGTACCGGTCCAACTTCGACAGCATCCGCATGCTCGGACACTACATCGAGGACCTTGCCCGGGAGCACGGGATCCCGGTCATCCACAGCCACCAGCTCGACCGGACGGTGGCGGACACGCTCGAGCACGTCGTCAACCGGGTGCTCGGCACAGGCACGGAGGAAATCGCCCGCGACCGCGGGCGCGACAGCACGTAGGAAAGAGAGGGACCGTGAAGTTCTTCCTGGATACCGCCAACATCTCCGAGATCGAGGAGGCGGCGAGCTGGGGCGTGCTCGCCGGGGTGACCACCAACCCCACACTCTACGCCCGCGAGGGCGGCAAGCTCGCCGAGTTCCACGATCACATCGTGCGGATCTGCGAGATCGTCGACGGGCCCGTCTCGGCCGAGACCGTGGGCCTCAAGCGTGAAGAGATCGTCGCCGAGGGGGTCGAGCTCGCCGCGCTGCACGACAACGTCGTGGTGAAGGTGCCCACGATGCCCGAGGGGCTCGCGGCCACCCGTGAGCTCGCGAACCGGGGGATCAAGGTCAATATGACCCTCTGTTTCACCGTGCCGCAGGCGCTGCTCGCCGCCCGTTCGGGCGCCGCGTACGTCTCGCCCTTCATCGGCCGGTTCGACGACATCTCCGAGGACGGCTCCGAGCACCTCGCCAACGTCGTCGCCGCGCTCAACAACTACGACTTCGGCCACGACGTCGAGGTCATCGCCGCTTCGGTGCGCCATCCGCAGCATGTGCTGCAGGCGGCCCTCATCGGCGCCGACATCGCGACCGTTCCGATGTCGACCCTCGAGAAGTGCGTCAAGCATCCGCTCACCGACCGGGGACTCGAAGCGTTCCTCGCCGACTGGGAGAAGGTCAAGAACTCATGAGCGCGCGTCCACGCAAGCGCGGCCGCCGCGGCGGCGGGGGCCAGCAACAGCAGCCGCCGCAGCCGTCCGTGAAGCGGGAGGACCTCGAGGCCAAGAAGGTCGTCGAGCTCCGCGAGATGGCCGCCGAACTCGGCATCGACCACAAGCCGCTCAAGAAGAAGGACGAGCTCGTCGACGCCGTCCTCGAGGCCAAGGTCAAGGCGGAGGGCTTCGTCGAGATCTCCGGCATCCTCGACGTCCTGCCCGAGGGGTACGGGTTCATCCGCACGAGCGGCTACCTCCCCGGCGATGCCGACGTCTACTGCTCGATGTCTCAGGTCCGCCGGGGCGAGCTGCGGCGCGGCGACTTCATCCGCGGCCAGGTCCGCCCGCCCAAGGACAACGAGAAGTACCCGGCCCTGCAGCGCATCGACACGGTCAACGGACGCCCCGCCGAGGAGCTCAAGGGCCGCAAGCAGTTCCGCGACCTCACGCCCGTCTACCCCGACGAGCGGTTCCGCCTCGAGATCGGCACGGACGGCCTCACCGCGCGGATCATCGATCTCGTCGCGCCGATCGGCAAGGGCCAGCGCGGCCTGATCGTCTCGCCGCCCAAGGCCGGCAAGACCACGATCCTCAAGGAGGTCGCGGCCTCGATCGCCGCGAACAACCCCGAGTCCTACCTCATGTGTCTGCTCGTCGACGAGCGGCCTGAAGAGGTCACGGACATGGAGCGCTCGATCAAGGGCGAGGTCGTCTCCTCGACCTTCGATATGCCGAGCGAGAACCACATCGCCGTCGCCGAGCTGGTGATGGAGCGCGCCAAGCGGCTCGTCGAGAGCGGCCTGGACGTCGTCATCCTGCTCGACTCGATCACCCGCCTCGCGCGCGCGTACAACCTCGCGACGCCGGCGAGCGGCCGGATCCTCTCCGGCGGCGTCGACTCGACCGCACTCTATCCGCCCAAGCGCTTCTTCGGCGCGGCGCGCAACATCGAGAACGGTGGTTCGCTCACGATCCTCGCGACCGCGCTCGTCGAGACCGGCTCCAAGATGGACGAGGTGATCTTCGAGGAGTTCAAGGGCACCGGCAACATGGAGCTGCGCCTCGACCGACGCCTCGCAGACCGCCGGATCTTCCCGGCCATCGACGTCGTGACGAGCGGCACCCGCAAGGAGGAGTTGCTCCTCGACCCGATGGAGGCGCCGTTCGTGTGGGGCCTGCGCCGAGTACTGCACGGCGTGGACAGCTCGGAGCGGGCGATGGACATGCTCATCAAGGGCCTCAAGCAGACTCCGAGCAATCAGGAGTTCCTGCACCGGATGGCCAAGAAGGCCGCCGACAAGAGCAACGGCGTCGACCTGTAGCGCGCCCGCAGCCCGCGCCACCGGCCCTCGTTGCCCGGCGTGGTGACCCGTGCTACACTTGCTCGGCTTTGTGCGAAGGCGCTGGTCGGAAACCAGTGCCGCTGACCCGGAGGTGACCGTTCGTGCGTAAGGGAATCCACCCTGACTATGCCGAGAGCACGGTGACGTGCTCGTGCGGCCAGTCGTTCAAGACCCGCTCCACCCAGTCCGAGCTCCACGTCGAGCTCTGCTCCAAGTGCCACCCGTTCTACACCGGCACCCAGAAGCTCGTCGACTCCGGCGGCCGCGTGCAGCGCTTCGCCGACAAGTTCGGCACCTCGGCCCAGAGCGTCCTCGAGCGCGACGCCGCCGAGCGTGAGGCCCGCCGCAAGGCGCACGAGGAGGCCGCGCTCGCCGCTCGCGAGGCCCGCGAGGCCAAGGAGGCCGAGAAGGCCGCCAAGGCCGCGAAGTTCGAGGCCGAGCAGGCCACCAAGACCGGCGAATCCGACGCAGTGGGCGACGCTCCCGCCGCCGAGGAGGCTCCCGCCGAGGAGACCGCCGAGTAGGCGGCCCCTTCGGCCAGACGCACTGCTAGAATCGGGAGGCGAGGCGACTCGCCTCCCGTGCCGTATCCGGCCGCTGGGTCCGGATGGCCCCCGTCGCATCCGAGAGAGGTCGTGCGTGGACGTCCGTCTGCTCTACCACACGCCTGAGCCCGAGCGGGCCGTCGCGGTCGGCGCGCGCCTGTGCTACGCCCCGGTAGGCGCCGCTGAGCTGATGGACGGGCTGTCGGACGAGGCGGTTCGCACGGTGCTCCGCACCATCATGACCTCGGGCCACTTCTCCGCGCTCGAGCACGCGAGCTACACCTTCGCCATCGACGGGGTCTCCCGCGCGCTCACCCACCAGCTCGTGCGCCACCGGCTCGCCTCCTACAACCAGCAGTCGCAGCGCTACGTCTCCTACGCCGAGGAACCGTGCTTCATCGTCCCGCCGAGCGTGGCCGCGGACCGTGCGGCGCTCGAGCGGTTCGAGCAGGCGACGCGCGCGGCGTTCGAGGCGTACCGTGCGCTCGTGGATGCAGGGGTGCCCGCCGAGGACGCCCGCTATCTGCTCCCCAACGCGATGGAGACCAAGATCGTGGTCACCATGAACGTGCGCGAGCTGCTCCACTTCTTCGAGCTTCGTTGCTGCAAGCGGGCACAGTGGGAGATCCGCGACCTCGCGCTCGCGATGCTCGCCCTCGCCGAGCCCACCGCGCCCTATCTGTTCATGGACGCCGGCGCCTCGTGCCGTCGCGGGCCGTGCCGCGAGGGCAAGCTGACCTGCGGCGACCCCTACGAGAGGGCGCCGAGACGTGACTGACCTCCACGCGCGCGTCCCGGTCCCCGGCGAGGAGGCCCTCCGCGGACGGGTCGACCGCTCCATCGTCATCGCCCATCTCGCGGTCCCGCTCGGCCTCGCGTCGTTCTACACCGGCCTGCTCGCCGAGGGGTGGTCATGGACGGTCTTCGCGACCGTGCTGCCCTTCTTCGCGTTCGGCCTGCGGCCGGCGGTCTGGTCGGTGCTCGCCGGCTCGCGCAGCCGCGGCAAGGCAGCGCGGGCGCGCCTGCTCGAGCGGCGCGACAACTCCGCGAACACCGCGCTCATCGCGATGGCCGTCCTCGGCCTCGCCATCATGGACGTCTTCAGGCTGCCCGGCGCCCCGCACTGGACCAACCAGCCCGATGCCGGGCTGATGCTCGCCGGCGTGGCGGTCTACCTCGTGTGGCTCGCCACGTACGCCCGCGTGCCGGTCGAGGTGCGCGCGGGCTGGGCGGGCCTCTTCGGCAGGAAGGAAACACGCTGATGCCGGTCGAGCACACGCACATCGGGGGCCAGGCGGTCCTCGAAGGGGTCATGATGCGCGGCAAGCACAACTGGGCGGTCGCGATCCGCACGCCGGACGGATCGATCCACGTCGAGGAGCACGAGCTCAAGACGGCGGTCTCGAAGCGTCCGTGGCTCGGCAAGCCGATCGTGCGCGGCGTGGTGGGACTGTGGGAGTCCCTCGCCCTCGCGATGAAGGCGTTCGCCATCTCGGCGGAGTGGGCGGGGGAGACCGAGGAGGAGAAGCTCTCCTCCAAGGAGATCGCGCTCTCGATGGCCCTCGGCGTGGCGCTCGCCGTCGGGTTGTTCATCATCTTGCCGGCGGTCCTCACGAACCTGATGGTGGGTCAGGCGACCGAGCGGCCCTTCACCTGGAACGTCGTCGACGGCCTGCTGCGCGTGGTGGCCTTCTTCCTCTACATCTGGGCGATCAGCCGCATGCGCGACATCCAGCGGGTCTTCGCCTACCACGGGGCCGAGCACAAGACGATCCACGCCTATGAGCGCGGGCTCCCGCTCGACGCCGAGGTCATCCAGCGGCACCAGACCATGCACGTCCGGTGCGGGACCTCCTTCCTGCTCATGGTCATGGTGATCGCGATCCTCGTGTTCTCGGTGATCCCGGTGCGCACGGTGACCGACCTGCTCGGCACGGACCACCGGCTCGTGACGCTGCTCGTGGCGATCTCCTTCCGCATCCTGCTCCTCCCGCTCATAGCCGGCCTCGCCTACGAGGTCATCAAGTGGGCGGGCAAGGCGCCCGACAACCCGGTGGTGCGGGTGGTGCTTTGGCCGGGGCTCCAGCTGCAGCGGATGACCACCCGCGAGCCCGAGGACTCGATGGTCGAGGTGGCCGTGACCGCGATGCAGCGCGTCGTCGACCGCGAACGGCTCGAGGACGCCGTCGCCCGTGGCGAGGCATCTCCGGTCCCGGCCACCGCGAGTTAGCGCCGTTTCGTCGGCGCGCTCTTTGCTCACGGCCTCTCCCATGACACCACTCATCCATCCAACGCCGACGGTGCCCGAACCCGGGGCCGAGGCTTCCGCCACGCCCCTGGCAGGCTCGATCGGCCGGGGTGAACGACTCCAGCTCGTGCTGGCCGGCGTACTCTGGGCCGTCGCGGCGGTCATCCTCGCCAGCCGCGGGGTGAGCTGGCTGCTGCCGCTCGCGTCCTGGCCGGCGCTGCTTCTCGGCGGGATCGCTCTCGGCGCGCTCAAGGCCCGCTACATCCTGCGGCCGGTCGCGCGCAAGGTGATCGAGCGCATCCGGGACCGCGGTCCGGCGGCTCCCGTCGCGGGCTTCCTGTCGATCCGCTCGTGGGTCGTGGTGGTGCTCATGATGGCGGGCGGCCATGCGCTGCGCCTGACCGCCGCGCCGCGCCCCGTCCTCGGCGTGCTCTACGTCGCCATCGCCTCGGCGTTGCTGATCGCGAGCCGTGCCTACTGGCGTGTCCATGCCTACGGCTGGAGCGAGATCGAGGTCGCCGCAGCGCGTCGCTGACGTGCTACGCTTGAGGCCGGAACCGACCACTTCGCGAGGAGCCCTTCCCTGATGCGTGACAAGCTCCAGTCCATACTCGACTCCTACGAGGAGATGACCGGCCGCCTCGGCGATCCGGCGCTCCTCGCCGACCAGCGTGCCTACTCCGCGCTCGCCCGCGAGCACGCGTCGCTCGCCCCGCTCATCGCCAAGATCGGCGAGTACTTCTCGGTGCTCGACGGGATCTCGGATGCCGAGGAGATCGTCGAGGCCGAGGCCGACGCAGAGATGCGCGAGCTCGCGAAAGAGGAGCTTGCGCTGCTCCGCGTCCGCAAACCGGTGCTCGAGGACGAGCTCAAGGTCATGATGCTGCCGAGCGACCCGAACGACGAGAAGAACGTCATCGTCGAGATCCGTGCGGGTGCGGGCGGTGACGAGGCCGGACTGTTCGCGGGCGACCTGTACCGCATGTACACTCGCTACGCGGAGAGCCAGCGGTGGAAGGTCGAGGAGATCGACGCCTCCGAGAACGAGGTCGGCGGCTTCAAAGAGGTCTCGTTCATGGTGAAGGGCAAGGGTGTCTACTCGCGCCTTAAGTTCGAGTCGGGGGTGCACCGCGTGCAGCGGATCCCCGCCACCGAGTCCGGCGGGCGCATCCACACCTCCACGGCGACCGTCGCGGTCCTCCCGGAAGCCGAGGACGTCGAGGTCGTCATCGACCAGAACGATCTGCGCATCGACGTCTACCGGTCGAGCGGTCCGGGCGGCCAGTCGGTCAACACGACCGACTCCGCGGTCCGCATCACGCACCTGCCCACCGGGCTCGTGGTCCAGTCGCAGAACCAGAAATCGCAGCTGCAGAACCGCGAGAACGCGATGCGGGTGCTGCGCGCGCGTCTCTACGAGCTCGAGCTCGAGCGCCGGCAGGCCGAGCTCGGCGAGGCGCGCAGGAGCCAGATCGGGTCCGGCGGCCGTTCCGAGAAGATCAGGACCTACAACTTCCCCCAGGACCGGCTGACCGACCACCGGATCGGGCTCACCGTGCACAACCTCCCCGCGATCCTGATGGGTGAGATCGGGCCGGTGATCGACGCGCTCGCGGCGGCGGACCGGGCCCAGCGCCTGGCGGCGGTGGTCTAGATGGCCGAGCGCGTCTGGACGGTCCGAGACGCGCTCGACTGGACGGCGGGCTACTTCGAGCGGGAAGGCGTCGACGCGCCGCGACGCTCCGCTGAGTGGCTGCTCTCCGCCGCGACCGGGCTCTCCCGGGTCGAGCTCTACGCGTATCACGACCGCCCGCTGGCCGAGGACGAGCGCGCCACCCTCCGCGAGGGCGTGCGCCGCCGGGCGGCCGGCGAGCCGCTCCAGTACGTGACCGGCGAGATGCCCTTCCGCCACATCGTCGTACACGTCCGCCCGGGCGTGTTCATCCCGCGACCCGAGACCGAGGTCCTCGTCGACGTCGGCCTCGCGGCCATCGAAGGTATCGAGAAGCCGGTCGTGCTCGACCTGTGCACCGGGTCGGGCTGCGTCGCGTGCGCGATCGCGACCGAGCACCCCGGCGCCACCGTCTGCGCGACCGAGCTCTCGGCGGGCTCCGCCGAGGTCGCCCGGGCCAACACCGCCCGGCTCGGGGTCGCCGAACGGCTCGCGGTGATCGAGGGAGACCTCTTCGGCGGTGTTCCTGAGACACTGAAGGGGAGTGTCGATCTCGTGATCTCCAACCCGCCCTACGTCCCCACCGCCGATCTGCCCGATCTGCCCGCCGAGGTGCTTGGGTTCGAGCCGCGCCTCGCACTCGACGGCGGGCCGGACGGGCTCGACGTCGCCCGGCGGATCATGACCGGCGCGCTCGAGTGGCTCAGGCCGGGAGGCGTGCTCGCGCTCGAACTCGATGAGGGTCGTGTGGAGGCCGCGTGCGCAGGAGCTCAAGAGTGGTATCAAGAAGTAGGAGTCATACGGGATCTCGCCGGACGCGGGAGGATCGTGACCGGCAGGAGACCGTGAAGTCCGTCAGGCCAGGGCAGTCCCTATCGAACGGAGGCGGATCGCGATGAGCAAAGTGTTCCACATCGACCCGGAGAAGCCCTCAGCGGAAGTGATAAATCTCGCCGCCACGGTACTTCGTGACGGCGGGATCGTCGTCTTCCCCACGGAGACCGTGTACGGCATCGGGGCCGCCGCGCACTCGTGCTTCGGCCCCCACGAGATCTTCGACATCAAGGTCCGGCCTCTCGACAAACCTCTGCCCTGGCTCGTCGAGGACGAGGACGCGCTCGACATCTACGGAGTCGACGTCCCCGATTTCGCGCACAACCTCGCGAAGGCGTTCTGGCCCGGCGCCCTCACCCTCGTGGTGAAGGCGTCGGACGCGGTCGGCAAGGACTTCCGTGCCGAGGACGGCACCGTGGGCCTCAGGAGCCCCGCCCACGAGGTCGTCATGGAGCTCATCCAGGCGTCGGGCGGTCCCATCATCGCCACCTCGGCCAACACCGCCGGCATGCCGGCCCCCGGTGACTTCGAGGAGGTCGAGGAGCGGATCATCGCCGCCGCCGACGTCGCCCTCGACGGTGGCGAGACCGAGCATCGCACCGCCTCCACCGTGGTCGACTGCACGGGCGAGGAGCCCCGCATCATCCGAGAAGGCGCGATCCCGGTCGACCAGATCATGGCCGCCGCGCGCGGCGGCGTCTAGCGTCCCACGGTCCGTGCGGAGGCGGGGACACCGCTCCCGCGCTGGTATACAATCGGCGGTGGCGCTCACCGGTGCCACCGCCGAGCCGTCCCCGCCCGAAAGGACCTCCGTATGCGTATCTCAATCGGCAGCGACCATGCCGGGTTCGAGATGAAGGAGAAGCTCGAGGAGCACCTTCGCGACCTGGGTCACGACGTCCTCGACGTGGGCACGCACGACGGCGACTCCGTCGACTATCCCGACCTCGCCGCCGAGGTCGCCCGATCGGTCGCGGCGGGGGAGGCGGAGCGCGGCGTGCTCGTCTGCGGGTCGGGTATCGGCGTCGCGATCGCCGCGAACAAGATCGACGGGGTGCGCGCCGCCAACGTCACCGACCCGGAGATGGCGCGCATGTCGCGGCTCCACAACGACGCGAACATCGTGACCATGGGAGGCCGCTACCTTCCCGAAGAGCTCGCCCGCGAGATCGTCGACGCCTTTCTCGAGACGTCCTTCGAGGGCGGCAGGCATCAGCGCCGCATCGACAAGATCACCGCGCTCGAGCGAGAGCGCTCCTGACGCGCCAGGCCCCGCGACGACGGTCAAGACAGTGGCGCTCCGCGCCGCGTGGACAGAAGGGAACGACGACCACATGGCCCTCACTCACATCCCCGGCTTCGACCCCGAGGTCGCAGAGGCCCTCGACGCCGAGCTGCGGCGCCAGCGCGACACCATCGAGCTGATCGCGTCCGAGAACTTCACCTCGGTCCGCGTCCTCGAGGCCGCGGGTACCGTCCTCACCAACAAGTACGCCGAGGGGTACCCCGGCAAGCGGTACTACGGCGGTTGCGAGAAGGTCGATATCGTCGAGAACCTCGCCCGCGACCGGGCCAAGGAGCTCTTCGGCGCCGAGTACGCCAACGTGCAGCCGCATGCCGGCGCGCAGGCCAACATGGCCGTCTACTTCGCGATGCTCGACCCCGGCGACACCATCCTCGGCATGAACCTCGCGCACGGCGGCCACCTGACCCACGGCTCGCCGGTGAACTTCTCGGGCAAGCTCTACGACATCGTGCCCTACGGGCTCGACCCCGAGACCGAGACGATCGACTACGACGAGGTCGCCCGCCTGGCGCACGAGGCCCGGCCGAAGATGATCGTCGCCGGCGCGAGCGCGTACCCGCGCGCCATCGACTTCGAGCGTTTCCGTGCGATCGCCGACGAGGTGGGCGCCTACCTCATGGTCGACATGGCCCACATCGCCGGACTCGTGGCGACCGGGGCGCACCCGTCGCCGGTCCCCCACGCGCACTTCGTGACCTCGACGAGCCACAAGACGCTTCGCGGTCCGCGCTCGGGCTTCATCCTGTGCAAGGAGGAGTTCGGCCCCGCCATCGACAAGGCGGTGTTCCCGGGGATGCAGGGTGGCCCGCTCATGCACATCATCGCGGCCAAGGCCGTCGCGTTCCGCGAGGCGATGCAGCCCGAGTTCGCCTCCTACATCGACCAGGTGGTCGTGAACGCCAAGGCGATGGGGGCGGCGATGGACGAGTGCGGACTGCGCCTCGTCTCCGGAGGCACCGACAACCACCTGCTCCTCGTCGACCTCACCCCTGCCGGCATCACCGGCAAGGACGCCGAGGCGCTCCTCGAGGAGGTCGGGATCACCGTCAACAAGAACTCGATCCCCAACGACAAGGAGAGCCCCTTCGTCACGAGCGGCATCCGGGTCGGATCACCCGCGATGACCACCCGCGGCTTCACCGAAGGCGAGGCGCACACGGTCGGCTGCCTCATGGCGAACGCGATCTTCCACCGCGACGACGAGCAGCGTCTCGCCGACATCGCGGCCCAGGTATCGACGATGCTCGCCGCCCACCCGCTGTACCCTGAGCTGTAGCGTCCTGACCGAACGGGACCCGCGGGTCCCGACACGACTCGACCGGAGGTGTCGCGCCCGATGTCGTCAGCACACCGAGTTGACCACCCCAACGTGGTGGTCATGGATCACCCGCTCATCCAGCACAAGCTCTCGATCCTGCGTGACGTCGACACTGGCGCCAAAGAGTTCCGTGAGCTCGTCAAGGAGCTCGCGACCCTGATGGCGTACGAGGCCACGCGCGACTTCCAGCTCGCCGAGACCACGGTGACCACGCCGATCACCGAGACCACGACCTACGTGCTCGCGGGCAAGAAGGTCGCGGTCATCCCGATCCTGCGGGCGGGCCTCGGCATGGTGGAGGGCATCCTCCAACTCATCCCCGCGGCGAAGGTCGGGCATGTCGGGCTCTATCGCGACCCGGAGACCCTCGAGCCCGTCGAGTACTACTGCAAGCTTCCCGAGGACATCGGCGAGCGGGACATCCTCATCGTCGATCCGATGCTCGCGACCGGCGGTTCGGCCGCGGCCGCCGTGCAGTTCCTGCGCGACAAGGGCGCCAAGGCGATCAACCTGCTCGTGCTCATCGCCGCGCCCGAGGGCATCGAGGAGGTCGTGCGCACCTGTGAGGACGTCCGCATCTACACGTGCGCCGTCGACAGCCACCTCGACGACCACGCCTACATCGTGCCGGGTCTCGGCGACGCGGGCGACCGGCTCTTCGGCACCAAGTAGGCCGGGGGAGGCCATGCCACGCCCGTCTTGGGACGAGTACTTCATGCAGATCGCGACCCAGGTCTCGGGGCGCTCCACCTGCCTGCGCCGCCAGACCGGGGCGGTGCTCGTCAAGGACCGCCGCATCCTCGCGACCGGCTACAACGGCACGCCGGCGGGGCTGCGGCACTGCGAGGAGGTCGGCTGCCTGCGCGAGCAGCGCCGGATCGCCTCGGGCAGCCATCACGAGCTCTGCCGGGGCATCCACGCCGAGCAGAACGCCGTGATCCAGGCCGCGAGGCACGGCATCTCCATCGACGGCTCGGTCATATACACCACCCATCAGCCGTGCGTGCTCTGCGCCAAGATCCTCATCAACGCCGGCGTCGTCGACATCGCCTTCCGTGATCCCTATCCCGACCCGCTCTCCGAGGAGCTCCTCGGAGAGGCGGGCATCGCGCCGCGACGCGTGACCGGGGGCGCGTAGGCGTGGGAACCGGTCAGGTCTTCGCACTCGTCGCCGTCGCGGCCGTGGTCACCCTCGTGACCACCCCGCTCGTCCGGGCGCTCTCGCTGCGCTTCGGCCTCGTCGACCAGCCGGGCGGCCGCAAGGTGCACACCGCGGCGATCCCTCGCCTCGGCGGGGTCGGGATCGTGCTCGGCTTCGTCGCGGCGCTCGGCCTGCAGCTGGCGGGCGAGCTCTACTTCGGCTGGCCCGGTTCGCTCGCCGAGGGGAGGGCGCCGGTGATCGGGTGTCTCGCCGGCCTCGCGATCGTCTTCATCGTCGGCCTGGTCGACGACGTCGTCACCCTGAACGCCGGGCCCAAGCTGATCGGGCAGATCACCGGCGCGGTCGTCGTGGTGCTCTCCGGCGTGAGCATCGACTTCGTGGGAAGCCCGTTCGGGGGGCTCATCCTGCTCGGCCTGCTGAGCGTGCCGGTCACCGTGGTCTACATCGTCGCGTTCACCAACGTCATCAACCTCATCGACGGCCTCGACGGCCTCGCCTCCGGCGTCACCGCTATCGCGGCGATCTCCCTGCTCGTGCTCGCGCTGCAGAGCAACCAGCCGGAGGCCGCCCTCTTCGCCGCGGCGCTCATCGGGGCGTGCCTCGGCTTCCTGCGGCACAACTTCCACCCGGCGAGCATCTTCATGGGAGACTCGGGCTCGATGTTCCTCGGGTTCGCGCTCGCGACGATCTCGCTCCTCGGCATCATGAAGTCGGTCGCCGCGATCGCGCTCGCGGTGCCGCTGATGATCCTCGGCGTGCCGATCTTCGACACCGCCTCGGCGATCGTGCGCCGCATGCTCCATAAGCGCCCGATCCAGGAGGCCGACAAGGGGCACATCCACCACCGGTTGCTCGGCCGGGGCTTCGGCCAGCGCCAGACGGTGCTGATCATCTACGTATGGTCGGCGGCGCTCTCGGTGGGGGGGTACGCCATGCGCTGGGCGGCCACCCCGGTCAAGCTCTTCTCCTTCGCGGTGCTCGCGGTGCTGACCGCGGTGATGGCGTACTGGCTCGGCCTGTTCGAGGCGGCCCACCATCACGCCGAAGAGGACACGCCGGCGCTCGAAACGGGCGCGGACTGACGCGTCCCGGCCGGGTGGTGGGCACCGCCCGCCGACCGTCGGCCATGTGCTTGTTACACGGATGGGGTTCGTGTACGATGGGCACGCTTTCCGAGACCCCCGGCCGGAAACGCGATCCGTGACGCACCGGACCCCGGTCCGGCCAGGCGCCGCGCAGGTCGCTTCGGTACCGCCTCTGACCGGGACGTCTCACGCTGGCATGTCCGGTTCCGATGAGTACTCCCGGAGGGGTCCGCTCTGTCCCCAGCACTCGTCGATACTCCGCTCGCGCTGCTCGCCAACCCGGTCGTGGCGGCACTCCTCGGCATCGGCCTCGGTGCCGTGCTGCTGCTCATCTCCCGGGCGAGCTTCAAGGCGTTCACCCCGGAGAACCCCGAGGCGGGTCTCGTCTACGCGGCGGTCGCGCTCGCGGTCCGCATGGTCCTCGCGGGCGTGGCGCTCGTCGCCTACAACTACTTCGTCAGGGATGGATTCCTGCCGTTCGCCATCGGTCTGGCGGGCGGCTTCTTCGTGCTCTACACCGTCGAGTTGGTCAGGTACGGGAAGGTCTTGTCCCGGTCCCGGTAAAGGAGGAAGGAACCGCGTGGAAGGCTTCGGTGAAAAGCTCGCGTCAAAGCTCCACCACTACTCGGTGTTGCCGTTCGAGGACACCTACGGAACGGTGGAGGCGCTCGACCCGTTCGTGCTCACGAACTACACGTTCTTCCTGATCATCGCGTTCGTGGTCACGCTCGCGTTCTTCCTCGTCGCTGCGAAGAAGGTGAACCTCGTCCCCAAGGGCATCGGCAACGTCGCCGAGGCGGGCTACGACTTCATCCGCAACCTGTGCATCGACAACATGGGCAAGGAGGGGGCGAAGTACGCGCCGTTCATCGGGACGCTCTTCTTCTTCATCCTCTTCAACAACGTCATCGGCCTCATCCCGGGCTCGCTGCCGGGCACCGGCTCGATCGGCGTGACCGCGACGTGGGCCGTCATGGTCTTCATCGTCTACAACGCGATCGGGTTCCGGAAGAACGGCTTCATCGGCTACCTCAAGAGCTTCGTCCCGAGCGGTGTCCGTGAGATGGGCCCCGGCGGCCGCTACACGCTCGGGCCGTTCATCTTCGTGCTCGAGATCGTGGGCCACTTCCTGAGGCCGCTCACGCTGGCCGTCCGTCTCTACGCCAACATGTTCGCCGGCGGCATCATCCTCGGCATCTTCGGCATCTTCATGATCCTCGGCGCCAAGCAGCTCGGCGCCCTCGGGATCACGATGACCGGCTTCGGCCTGCTGATGCTGATCATCATGTACGGCTTCAAGGTGTTCGTGGCGTTCATCCAGGCGTACGTGTTCGCGATCCTCACCTCCGTCTACATCGGTGGGGCGCTGCACGCCTCGGATCACTAGTACAGGCTTCTGGCCGGCACGTGCCGGCATGTATCGGTCGGTAGTTCAAGGGGGACCCGGAGCGGGTCCCGGAATGAAGGAGGATCACTGGTGGAAGGCTCTCTGAACGTCCTCGGCGCAGGTATCGCGTACGGCCTCGCCGCTTTCGGCCCCGGTCTCGGCATCGGCATCATCGGCGGCAAGGCCGTCGAGGCCATGGCTCGCCAGCCTGAGATGGCCGGTAAGGTCCAGACCACGATGTTCATCGCCATCGCGTTCACCGAGGCGCTCGCGCTCCTCGGCTTCGTTCTGGCACTGATCCTCAGCGCCTAAGCGGCCCCCGACCCGCACGAGTGGAGGTAGTAGACCCATGCTGGTAGGAGTCGCATACGCAGCGGAGTCAGGCGAAGGCGCCTCGATCTCGGTCGTCCCGGTACTCGCGGACATCTGGCCGTCGATCATCGCGTTCCTGGTCCTGTTCTTCCTGCTCAAGAAGTTCGCGTTCGGACCGATCGGCAACGTGCTCGACAAGCGTGCCGAGACGATCCGCGAGTCGCTCGAGAAGGCCGAGGAGACCAAGGTCGAGGCCGAGCGCCTGCTCGAGGAGTACAAGGTGCAGATGGCCGAGGCGCGTGGCGAGGCCGCGAAGGTCATCGACCAGGGCCGCAAGGTCGCCGAGTCGATGAAGTCCGAGATCGTCGCGAAGGCCCACGAGGAGGCCGACGGGATCGTCGCGAAGGCCCGCGAGGCCATCGACGCCGAGAAGAAGGCCGCCATGGCCGAGCTCCAGGGCTCGGTCGCCGACCTCTCCGTCGCCGTCGCCGGCAAGCTGCTCGGAGAGAAGCTCTCCGCCGATGAGCACGCGAAGCTCATCGAGCGCTACGTAGCAGAGGTGGGGAGCCTCAATGACAACTAGCGGGATCGCAAGGACCTACGCACGGGTCCTCTTCGACCTCGCCTCCGCTGCCGACGCGGTGGACGGTGCCCACGAGGGCATCCGTGCAGCCGCCGAGGCGGTCCGGTCGCACGTGGACCTGCGCACCGCGCTGATGGACACGGGCGTGCCGGTGGAGAAGAAGCGCGCTGTCCTGCGGGAGATCTTCGGCGAGGCGGTCACGTCTGAGGTCCTCGCCGTCGTGACGCTCGCCGTCGAGCGGGGTCACGGCGACTCCCTCGGCGAGGTGGCGCGCCTCTTCGACGAGATCGCGGAGGCCGAGCGGGGGATCGTCGTGGCCGATGTCACGACGGCGGTCGCTCTCGACGAGCGGCTCCGTTCCTCCATCATCGACAAGCTGGCCGCCGCGCTCGGGCGCCCCGTCACGCTCCGCGAGCGGGTGGACGCGTCGATAGTCGGTGGCGTCATCATCAAGGTAGGCGGCCGTGTCCTCGACGGGAGCATCTCCTCCCAGCTCGACGCTGTTCGCCAGAACCTTTCGAACGCATCGCAGGGAGGTGAGGCGTAAGTGGCAGAGATCACCGCACGCGCTATCAGCGACGTACTGAAGGCGCAGCTCGAGAGCTTCGAGACCGAGATCGACGTCCGCGAAGTGGGAACCGTCACCTCCATCGGAGACGGTATCGCCCGCGTCGACGGATTGCGTGGCGCCATGGCCGGTGAGCTCCTCGAGTTCGTCGGCGGCGACGGCGCCGTCATCTATGGCATGGCCCTGAACCTCGACGAACACGAGGTCGGCGCCGTTCTCATGGGTGACGCGACCGCCATCAAGGAGAACGACACGGTCCGCACCACGGGCCGCACCGTCGAGGTGCCGTCGGGCCCGGCGCTCCTCGGCAGGATCGTCAACCCGCTCGGCGAGCCGCTCGACGGCAAGGGTCCGATCGCGGCCGAGGGCTACCGCCCGGTCGAGTTCCGCGCGCCCGGCGTCATCGAGCGCAAGCCGGTGCACGAGCCGATGCAGACCGGCATCATGGCCATCGACTCGATGATCCCTGTCGGCCGAGGCCAGCGAGAGCTGATCATCGGCGACCGCCAGACGGGTAAGACCGCCGTGGCGCTCGACACGATCATCAACCAGAAGGGCACGGGCGTCATCTGCGTCTACGTCGCGGTCGGCCAGAAGGCCTCCACCGTGGCCGGCGTGGTCGAGACACTCGAGCGTTACGGTGCGATGGACTACACCATCGTCGTCTCGGCGGCCGCCTCCGAGCCCGCCCCGCTGCAGTACATCGCCCCCCTCGCCGGGTGCGCGATGGGCGAGTACTTCATGTACAACGGCGAGGACGGCAAGCCCGCGAGCAAGGATAACCCGGGCCGCCACGTGCTCTGCATCTACGACGACCTCTCCAAGCAGGCCGTCGCCTACCGCCAGATGTCCCTCACGCTGCGCCGCCCGCCGGGCCGCGAGGCGTACCCCGGTGACGTCTTCTACCTGCACAGCCGCCTGCTCGAGCGCGCGGTCAAGCTCAACGACGACAACGGCGCCGGTTCACTCACCGCGCTGCCCGTCATCGAGACGCAGGCCGGCGACGTGTCCGCCTACATCCCCACCAACGTGATCTCGATCACCGACGGCCAGATCTTCCTGCAGACGGACCTGTTCTTCCAGGGCGTCCGCCCGGCCATCAACGTCGGTATCTCGGTGTCTCGAGTCGGTGGCTCGGCGCAGATCAAGGCCATGAAGTCGGTCGCCGGATCGCTCCGCCTCGACCTCGCGCAGTACCGCGAGCTCGCCGCGTTCGCGCAGTTCGGCTCCGACCTCGACAAGTCGACGCAGCAGACGCTCAGCCGCGGCGCTCGCCTCGTCGAACTGCTCAAGCAGGGCCAGTACGCGCCCTACCCGGTCGAGCAGCAGGTCATCGCGATCTTCGCCGGGACCAAAGGCTACCTCGACGAGATCCCGGTCGAGGACGTGCTCCGCTTCCGCGACGGGCTCCTCGAGTTCATCGCCAACGCGCATCCCGAGATCGGCACCGCGATCCGCGACGAGAAGACGCTGTCCGACGAGACCACCGCGAAGCTCACCGAGGCTCTCAAGGAGTACTCGGCGACGTTCTCGGCAAGCTAGGGGCTCATCGATGGCGAACCTGCGCGACATCAAGAAGAGGATCGGGAGCGTCGAGTCGACGCGCCAGATCACGCGCACCATGGAGATGGTCGCAACCGCCAAGATCAAGAAGGCCCAGGAGAAGATCGAGGCCGCGCGTCCCTACGCGCTCTCGATGATGGAGGTCCTCGGCAACGTGGCCCGGTACGCGAAGGGCGCCGAGCACCCGCTTCTCGAGGAGCACGACGAGCGCAGGCGCGTGGTGGTCATCGCGGTGACCTCCGACCGCGGCCTGGCCGGCGCGTTCAACAGCAGCATCCTGCGTCTCACGGAGAACATCATCCGTGACGAGGGTGACGCGGGCGTCAGGGTCGATGTCATCGCGGTAGGCAAGAAGGCCGCCGGCTACTTCCGCTATCGCGGGATCGAGCCGATCGCCGTCTACCGTGACATCTCCGACAAGCCCACGTTCACCGACGCGAAGTCCATCGCGGCCCACGTGATCGGCCCGTTCGCCGCCGAGGAGGTCGACGCGGTCTACGTCGCCTTCAATCGGTTCAAGAACGTCGCCGAGCAGAAGCCCGAGGTGCACCAGCTGCTCCCGATCGAGCGCCGGGTGGTCGACGAGGCCGCCGAAGGCAGCGACGTGAGCGCCGAGTACACCTTCGAGCCCGACGCCCAGTCGGTCCTCGTCCGGCTCCTTCCGACCTACGTCGAGACGCTCATCTTCCGGGCGCTCATGGAGTCGGCGGCGTCCGAGCACGGCGCACGGCGCACGGCGATGAAGTCGGCGACCGACAACGCCTCGGAGATGATCACGACGCTCACGCGCAGCTACAACCGCGCGCGCCAGGCGTCGATCACGAACGAGATCGCAGAGATCGTCGGCGGCGCGGCCGCACTGGAGGATTAGATGGCAGCCACAGAAGGTAAGGAAACCCCTATGAACGTCGGACGAATCGTGAGGGTCGTCGGCCCCGTTCTCGATGTCGAGTTCGCGCCCGACGCCATGCCCGCGATCTACAACGCGCTCACGGTGGAAGCCGAGACCGCGGTGGGTCACGTGAGCACCGTCGCCGAGGTGCAGGCGCACCTGCCCGGCAACCAGGTGCGCGCGGTCGCCATGTCGTCGACCGACGGCATCACCCGCGGCATGGAGGCCACCGACACCGGGAGCCCGATGAAGATGCCGGTGGGTCCGTCGACCCTCGGCCGCATCTGGAACGTGCTCGGTGAGGCCATCGACGGTGGAGCTGAGGTCACCGCCGAGGACTACTACCCGATCCACCGCGAGGCCCCCGAGTACGAGGACCTCGAGCCCAAGACGGAGATCTTCGAGACCGGCATCAAGGTCGTCGACCTCCTCGAGCCCTACATCAAGGGCGGCAAGACGGGCCTGTTCGGCGGCGCGGGCGTCGGCAAGACCGTCATCATCATGGAGCTCATCAACAACCTCGCCATGGCACACGGCGGTACCTCCGTGTTCACCGGCGTGGGCGAGCGCACGCGTGAGGGCACCGACCTCTACCTCGAGATGAGCGAGTCGGGCGTCATCGAGAAGACCGTGCTCGTCTACGGTCAGATGAACGAGCCTCCCGGAGCGCGCCTGCGCGTGGGTCTGGCCGGCCTGACCGCCGCCGAGTACTTCCGCGACCAGGGCCAGGACGTGCTCCTGTTCGTGGACAACATCTTCCGCTTCACCCAGGCGGGCTCCGAGGTCTCCGCGCTCCTCGGCCGTATGCCGAGTGCCGTTGGCTACCAGCCCACGCTCGCGACCGAGATGGGCGAGCTCCAGGAGCGGATCACGTCGACCAAGAACGGGTCGATCACGTCGGTCCAGGCGATCTACGTCCCCGCCGACGACCTCACCGACCCCGCGCCGGCCACGGCGTTCACGCACCTCGACGCCACCACCGTCCTCTCGCGCTCGATCGCGGAGCTCGGCATCTACCCGGCGGTCGACCCGCTCGCCTCGACCTCGCGCGCGCTGACCCCCGAGGTCGTCGGCGAGGAGCACTACCGCGTGGCGCGTGCCGTCCAGCAGGTCCTCCAGCGCTACAAGGACCTCCAGGACATCATCGCCATCCTCGGCATGGACGAGCTGTCCGAGGAGGACAAGCTCATCGTCTCGCGCGCCCGCAAGATCCAGCAGTTCCTCAGCCAGCCGTTCCACGTGGCCGAGCAGTTCACCGGCATGGCAGGCAAGTACGTCAAGCTCGAGGACACCATCCGCGGCTTCGACGAGATCGTCTCGGGCGTGCACGACTCCGTGCCCGAGCAGGCATTCCGCTACGTCGGCACCATCGAGGAGGCCCTCGAGAAGGCCGAGCAGATGGCCGCGACGGCCTAAGGAGCTGGACTGAGGTATGGAACGCACTCTCCTGTGCGAGATCGTAACGCCCGAGCGCATCGTCTACACCAACGAGGTGCGCATGGTCGTGGCGCCCACGATCGACGGTGAGATCGGCATCCTGCCGCTCCACGCGCCGCTCGTGAGCCCGCTGAAGCCCGGTGAGATCCGCGTCATGTACGGGGACGACCGCGTGGAGTGGTTCGCGATCTCGGGCGGCTACGTGCAGGTCCACGAGGACAAGGTCATCATCCTCGCCGACCACGCGGCGGCTGCCTCGCAGATCGACGTCGAACGCGCGCGCCAGGCGCTCAAGCACGCGAAGGACCGCATGGCCGAGCTGCCCGCCGAGGACGAGGTCGGGGTCAACGCCTGTATGGCCGACCTCAACTGGTGTGAGGCGCAGCTCTCGGTCGCGTCGAAGGACCGCGCCTAGCACGGGTGGCCGGTATCGAAGCACGGACGGGCGGCGGGCGCGCAAGCGCTCGCCGCTCTCTCGTATCCGCGGGGTGACCATCCGGTGACGCGCCGCGGTGCGGGCTTGCCGCCCGGGAAGCGCGTACACTACGGTAGGAAGGTCGTGCCCGGGGCGCCGCCCGGCGGGCACCACCGAGAGGAGACGATCAAGCCGAGTGGGTCCGATCATCGTCAGAGGGGGACGGCCCTTGGCCGGGGAGGTCGTCGTCGCGGGGGCCAAGAACTCCGCGCTCAAGCTCGCCGCCGCCGCGCTGCTCGCTCCCGGCCGTTCCCGCATCACCAACGTCCCTGACATCAGCGACGTCGCCACGATGGCCGACGTCGTGGCCGGTCTTGGCGCCGTCGTCGAGCGCGAGGACCACGCCCTCGTCATCGACGCGACCGAGCTGACCTCCTACGAGGCTCCCTACGAGGTCGTCTCCAGGATGCGCGCGTCGATCGCCGTCCTCGGCCCGCTCGTCGCTCGTCTCGGCCGGGCGCGCGTCGCGATGCCGGGCGGGTGTGCCATCGGGTCCCGCAAGGTCGACATGCACATCTCAGGGCTGCAGGCCCTCGGCGTGCGCTTCGCGTTCGAGCACGGCAACATCGAGGCCACCGCGCCGGACGGCCTGCACGGCGCTACGGTCACCCTCGAGTTCCCGAGTGTCGGCGCGACCGAGAACCTGCTCATGGCCGCCGTGCTCGCGCGGGGCACGACCGTGATCGAGAACGCGGCCCGCGAGCCGGAGATCGCCGACCTCGCCGCGTTCCTCGGCGCCCTCGGCGCGCGCATCGAGGGCGCCGGGACCCCGACCATCACCGTGACCGGCGTCGAATCGCTCACCCCCGCGGACCATCGGGTGGTGGGCGACCGCATCGAGGCGGGGACGTTCCTCGTCGCCGGGGCGCTCACCGGCGGGCCGGTCACCGTCCGCGGCGTCGACTCGGCGCACATGGAGATGGTGCTCGTGAAGCTCGAGCAGGCCGGCTGTCACATCGAGACCGAGCCTGAGGCCATCACCGTCCTGCGCGAGGGTCCCATCCTGCCCGCCGACATCCAGACGCTGCCCTATCCCGGCTTCCCGACCGACATGCAGGCGCAGTTCATGGCGCTCATGGCCCTCGCCGAGGGAAGCTGCGTCATCACCGAGAACGTCTTCGAGAACCGGTTCATGTTCGCCGACGAGATCGTCCGCATGGGCGCCGACATCCGGATCGAGGGCCATCACGCACTCGTCAAGGGTGTCGACTCACTCTCCGGCGCACCGGTCCGCTGTCCCGACCTTCGTGCCGGGGCCGCCCTCGTGCTCGCCGGCCTCGCCGCCGAGGGCGAGACCGAGGTCATGGAGACCACGCACATCGAGCGGGGGTACGAGCGGTTCGTGGACAAGCTCGCCGCCCTCGGCGCCGACATCGAGACCCGCGAGGAGTAGGAGGAGCCGATGCTCGACATCGACGGCATCAAGGAGATCATCCCGCACCGCTACCCGTTCCTGCTGGTTGACCGGGTCGAGGAGCTCGTGGAGGGGGAGCGTGCCGTCGGGGTGAAGAACGTCACCGCCAACGAGCCGTTCTTCCCCGGTCACTTCCCCGACTATCCGGTCATGCCCGGCGTGCTGATCGTCGAGGCGCTCGCCCAGGTGGGCGCGGTCGCGCTCCTCTCTCTCGAGGAGAACCGCGGCAAGCTCGCCCTCTTCGCCGGCATCGACAAGGTGCGCTTCAAGCGGCAGGTCCGCCCCGGCGACACGCTCGTGCTCGAGGTCAGCATCACCAAGCGCCGGGGCCCGATCGGGTTCGGCGAGGCCAAGGCGACCGTCGACGGGCAGGTCGCCTGCGCCGGAGAGCTGATGTTCGCGATACAATAGCTCGGTTGTGGAGGCGTGCGACGGCACATGCCGGCCGTACTGTCATGAAGGGTTCGCACATGGGATTGCTGCAGCGTATCGAGGACGGCTCGGCCGTCTTCGGCGTGGTCGGGCTTGGCTATGTGGGCCTGCCGCTCGCGGTCGAGATGGCCGCGGCGGGACATAGGGTCGTCGGGCTCGAGGTCTCCGAGGAGAAGACCGGCCTCGTCAACGCCGGCACGAGCTACATCCCCGACGTCCCCGCCGAGGAGTTCGCCGAGCTCGTCTCCCGCGGCCTGATCTCGGCCACCACGGACTTCGCCCGTGCCGCCGAGTGTGACGCGATCGCGATCTGCGTGCCGACCCCGCTCGACGAGATGAAGGAGCCCGACACCTCCTATATGGAGGCCGCGGCGCGCTCCATCACCCCGCATCTGCGCGCCGACATGCTCGTGACGCTGGAGTCGACGACCTATCCCGGGACCACCGAGGAGGTCATCCAGCCGATCCTCGAGGAGTCCGGCCTGGTGGTGGGTGAGACGCTCTACCTCGCCTTCTCGCCGGAGCGGGTCGACCCCGGTAACCCCGTTTTCCAGACGAAGAACACCCCCAAGGTGGTCGGTGGGCGCACGCCGGCGTGTACCGACCACGCGGTCGCGCTCTACAGCCGTTTCATCGACACGATCGTCCCGGTCTCGTCGACCGGAGCCGCCGAGATGACCAAGCTCCTCGAGAACATCTTCCGCAGCGTCAACATCGCGCTCATGAACGAACTCCTCCGCCTCTCCGAGCGCATGGAGATCAACCTGTGGGAGGTCATCGACGCCGCCAAGACCAAGCCCTTCGGCTTCATGCCCTTCTATCCCGGACCCGGCCTCGGCGGCCACTGCATCCCGATCGACCCCTTCTACCTCTCCTGGAAGGCCCGCCAGTACGACTTCCACACCGAGTTCATCGAGCTGTCCGGCAAGATCAACGAGGATATGCCCTACTACGTTGTCCGCCGCCTCATGGACGCCTTGAACGAGCAGCGCAAGCCGCTGGCTGGCTCGCGGGTCATGGTGCTCGGCGTCGCTTACAAGGCCGACATCGACGACATGCGTGAGTCGCCCGCGATCAAGGTCGCAGAACTGCTTCTCGCCAAGGGCGCGGAGATCGTCTACCACGACCCGTTCGTGCCTTCGTTCACGGTCTCGGGCACCGAGGTGCCGTTCGTCGGGCTCACCGCCGAGGAGCTCGCGTCCGCCGACGCCGTCGTGCTGGTCACCAACCACACCGGGGTGGACTACCCGCTCGTCGTCGAGCACGCCAGGCTCGTGCTCGATACCCGTAACGCGCTCAAGGGCGAACGCGGCGAGAGCATCGTACGGCTGTAGGGCGTAACCGACGCGTAACCCGCCGGATGCGTGTGCTGGCGGGGGAGTTGCTCATCAAGGGGCATGCGCCGGGCCCGAGAAGGACCCGGCGGTGTCGTGAACGACCGAGAAACGAGGCTGAGACAGTTTGGGACGACACTCCGCGAACAGCAGAGGGGGACGCGCCGCGGGAGGCCGCGACCGGCGCCCGTCAGGCGACCGGCGCCGCACCACGCGAAGCGGCGTCGCCATGGAGGGCGCGCCCAAGATGCGCTCCGACCGCCAGCGCCGTCGACGCACCGCCAAGCGGGCCGCGGTGGTGGCGCTGATCGCCCTCGGCGTCCTGTTGGTCGCCGGCGTCGCGGCGGCGGTCGTCTTCGTGCAGGGCCTTGAGCGCGAGATGCGAAGCGAAGTTGCGCGCGATCCCGGGCTCACGCAGGCACTCACCGAGAAGGCGCCGGAAGAGCCGTTCAACATCCTGCTCCTCGGCAGCGACGCGAGACCGTCGGAGGAGGCCGCCCGGGCCGACACGATCATCGTCGCCCGCATCGACCCCGAGGCCAAACGCATCTGGATGATCTCGATACCCCGTGACACGCGCGTCGAGATCCCCGACCACGGGGTGAACAAGATCAACGCGGCCACCTTCTACGGTGGAGCCGCGCTCATGATCGACACGGTCGAGGAGTTCCTCGGCATGCCGGTCCATCACTACATGGAGGTCGACTTCAACGGCTTCCAGGACATCGTCGACGCGATGGGCGGCATCTACGTCAACGTCGACGTACGGATCGACGACTGGCGCGCGGCCAGCCATACCGCGAACCGTGACGCCCGCATCATCGAGCCTGGCTATCAGCTCCTCGACGGCGAGCGTGCGCTCGTGTTCATGCGCAGCCGCGACTTCCCCGACGCCGACTTCACCCGGATGAAGCACCAGCAGGAGTTCTTCAAGGCGCTCGCCTCGCAGTCGATGCGATGGAGCAACGCGCTCAAGCTGCCGGGGATGGCCCGTGAGTTCGCCCGCAACGTGACCACCGACATGGGCGTCGGGCAGATCGTCTCGCTCGCCCAGGCGTTCCGCGGTATCGACGAGTCGAACGTCCAGACGACCACGCTGCCCGGCGAGTGGCGCAGTCCCTACGTCATCGCGGATGCCGAGCACAAGGAGTACCTCGTCGAGCGCGTCATGGCGGGCGAGGACATCGAGGATCGTCCTGACGCCGAGGAGCCCGCCCGCGCGCCGGGCGACATCACGGTCACGGTTCGGAACGGCGGCGGAATCGCGGGCTCGGCGGCGATGGCCGCGGAGCGCCTGCGGGCGCGTGGCTTCGACATCCGCGAGGTCGGCAACGCCAACCAGTTCGTGTACGAGGAGACGCTCGTCGTCTACCGGGACGACGAGGAGGCCGCCGGCATGGTGGCGCGTCAGCTCAAGACCGACCGCCTCGTGCCGAGCCGGGGGATGTACTCGTTCGAGACCGACATCCTCGTCGTGGTCGGATCCGACTGGCGAACGCTCGTGGGAGCCGACGGCTCCGACCGCTAGGTCTAGCGCCTCGCCCCTTCGAGCACGCCGATGAACCGCTCGGCGAGGTCGTCCCTGCCGAAGCGTTCCTCGGCGAGGCGCCGCGCCCGCGCTCCGATCTCGCGCGTGGCGTCCGGGTCGTCGGCGAGCCGCTCGATCGCGTCGGCGAGCGCGGCTCCGTCCCCGGGCGGCACGTAGAGCCCGGCGCCATGCTCCTCGACGAGGTCGCGGGTCCATCCCGGCGAGTTGACGATCATCGGCTTGCCGGTCGCGAGTCCGTCGAAGAACTTGTTGGGCGAGTTCGTGTAGAGGATCGGCACGTCGGCGAAGAGCGTCATGAGCGCGTCGGCGGTGCGCGTCACGCGGGGGACGTCGCGCTTTGGCATCGAGCCGGCGAGCACCAGGTTGTCGAGTCCGTGGCGCTCCTTCAGCTCCCGCACCAACGGCAGGGACTTCCCGTCCCCGGCGATCAGGAAGACGATGTCGTCTCGCCCGCGCTCCTTCAGGAGCCGCGCCGCCTCGGGAACGGACGCCTCCACCGCGTTCGACGGGCCGATGGCGCCCGCGTACCCCACCACGAACCGGTCTTCGAGCCCGAACCGCTCCACCAGCTCGGGATCCTTCGGCCCGGGGTGGAACAGGTCGAGGTCGCACGAGTTGGGGATCATGTGCACCCGCTCGGCGGGGTAGCCCTCGGCGATGACGCCCTCGGCCATGCCGGGGGAGAGCGCGATCACGGCGGCCGAGCGCCGGTAGAGGAACCGCTCGAGGGCTTTCGCGACCCTGCCGAGGACCCCCGTGCGGCTGAGCGCGCCCATCTGGATCGCCGCCTCGGGCCACAGGTCGCGGACTTCGAAGACGAACGGCACGCGATGGCGCGCGGCTGCGATCCAGCCGGGGATGCCTACGGTGAGCGGCGTGGAGGTCGCGATGACGACATCCGGGCGCGGCGCGGTCATCGCGAGCCAGGTAGCGCCGAAGGTGAAGGCGAGGAATGAGAGGATCCGTCGTCCGTATCCCATGTAGTTCGAGTAGGACACGCGTACCGAACGGACGTCGATACCGTCGACGTCGCCGCGTGAGAACAGCCGTTCGGAGTAGCTCTTCGGCAACCGCGAGCTGCTCGTGATCATCGTGACCTCGTGTCCCGCCTCGACCATCCGCCGGCCGAACTCGTAGGAGCGGATGAGCCCGAGCGAGGAGTCGCGGGTGGCGAAGAACTGGTGTACGTAGACGATCCGCATCGGGCACTCCACGGGTCCGGGATCGGGACGGTTCGGTGCCGCGTCAGGGTAACACAGGGGAGAGGCGGCGCGGGATGTCCGGCGCGGCCCTCATCCTCGGCCACGCCGTCGGCCGGGGAACCTGAGGGCGAGCTCGCCGAGGTACGCTCGCTCGTCCGGGCGGACGGCCCCTGTCACGAGCAGGGCGACGGCGTAGACTCCGAGCCCGACCACGAGCATCGCGGCGAGAAGCGCGGGGGATGCGGTGGCAGAACCGAACGCGGTCTGCAACAGGAGTGCCATCGCGGTAGCGGACACCGCCGTTCGTCCGAGCATCGACCAGGGGAGCCTCCACTCCATGTAGCGCCGGGACCGGAGATAGGTGAGGCCCAGAAGCAGCAGGTACGAAGCGAGCGTGGTGAACGCGGCCCCCTGATAGCCGAACCTGGGCACGACGGCGATATTGGCCAGAACGTTGAAGCCGGCGGCGGTGAGCGTGTTGTACATGATGAGCTTGGAGCGCTTGTGGATCCCCAGCCCCGTTCCCGCGATGTTCGCGAGCTGGTAGCAGAGCACGCTCGCAGAGACGATGGCCATGATCGGTGCTGCGACCCAGTACTCCTGACCCGTGAACACCTGCATGAACGGCCGGGCTCCGACGGCGAGTCCCGCGACGAGGGGGAGGCCGGCCATGAGGTAGTAGCGGGTGAACTGGGTCTGGACCTGCTGCGCGAGCTCCTGCCCGTGCTTCTCGTAGGCCTCCATGAGCATCGGCGTCATCGTGATGAGGAGCGGCATCCCGACGAGCTGCATGATCTTCTCTCCAAGGCCGTAGGTGACCGAGTACAGCCCGACTTCCGTCGAGTCCCGGAGCGCGGCGATCACGTAACGGTCCGCCAGAACGAGTACCCACGCCGAGAGGCCGACCGGCACGAGCGGGATGCCGTACGAGAGGAACTCCCTCAGCATCGGGCGGCTCGCCGCAGCGGGGGAGAGACTCCCCTCCGAGCTGACCTGTCTGAGGATGAACGGGAAGATGAGCAGACTCCCCGTGACCCCGCCGACGATGATACCGAGGGACCCCCAGCCGAAGACCGCGACCAGCACCACGGAGGCGACGGTCGTCGCGATGGTCGTCATCACGCTTAGGAGCGCGAACGGAGAGGCGCGATTCGCGGCGCGAAGGATCTGGAGCAGGGTCGTGGAGAGGTTGCTCAGTACGAGGAATGCGATGCCCGCCGGAACGAGGGCGAACAGATTGGCACCGAGAGCATCACGGAACAGCCATGCGAGGATCCCGCCCGCGACGCCGACGGCGCTGAGCGACGCGAGTCCGATCCACAGGACCGTCGAGACGTACTCGTCGAGCCTCCCGTCCTTCTGGCTCGGCCAGTAGAAGCGGACGAGCGATGAGGAGATCCACGCCGATCCGATGGCCGCACCGAACGAGACCGCCGAGGAGACCAGGTAGAAGTTCCCGTAGTCCTCGGCGCCGATGGCACGGGTGAACACGGGGACGGTGATCAGCGAGGTGAGGGCGGGCACGAGGCGCACGGGCAGGTACTTGAAGGCGTCGGAGCCCGCTCGTTTGAGGAAGGTCTTCAGCATCGGTCTAGCCAGGCTCCGTGCGATGCGTCGGTTGTGCGGAGCATCTGCGTACCTCGTTCGATCGGCTGGGGCGACTGCCGTCGTCGCGCGGCGTCTCTCGCACGGCGGCGACCGTACGAGCGCCCTCGCGGGCGCGTGTTAGCATACATGTCTGAGGATGACTCGACACGGTCGCATCGGCAACAGGTCAGGAACGGAGCCGCAACGGATGTCCATCTCGAGGCTGGTCGCCACCCTGGTGGCGCTCTCCCTGGTCCTCGCGGCCATGCCTACGACGTTCGCTCAAGCGTTCCGTGCCGACTATTTCGTGAGCGACACCTCGGGCCAGGCCGTGTACGAGGACATGGCGATCAAGCCCCAGGCGGTCCACCTCGGAGGGGTCACCTACGTCGCCTATCAGGGCTGGCTCAACGATCCCTACGTCGCGGCATACGATCACGGGACGGGAACGTGGGACGGGCCGTACAAGGTCGGCGAGAACCCGCTGAAAGACGGGCCGAACCCGCTCAACACCCACGGTGCGCCCGCACTCCACGTCGATCCTGACGCCCGGCGGCTTCATGTGTTGTGGGGAGGCCATAATCGCGGCGAGATCAGGCACGCGTTCACGACCGGGGTCTCAGATCTCGGGCGCCCCGTCATCGAGGAGGGCGGCTGGAGTGCTCATCAGGCCTTCGCGGGGGATGCGACCTACCCGCAGGTGGTCTCGTATGAGACTACGCAGGGGCCTCGAATCGACCTCTTCTACCGGGTCCCGGTGACGCTCGGCTGGGCATCGAGGACGGTCGAAGCAAGCACCCCGGAAGGGCTTCCGGACGCTCCCGAGATCCCCGTGCTTGCGGGGAGTGCCGGGCAACAACCGGATGGTCGCGGCTGGTATGCGACGGTCGAGGCGGAGGCGAGCGGGAGGGTGCATCTGGCGGCCATCTCCCAGCTACAGAACGGTTCGGCGTGCCCGTTCGACCGCGAGGAGGTGTACTACCTCTATCGCGAACCGGGGGAGACCCGGTGGCGCGACGTGACCGGAGGGTTGATCGGCACGGACGATGATCCGACGCCGAAGCGCGCGAACATGTACGGGACGCCGGCTCTCGTCTTCGAGAAGGAGGGCGACAGCCAGAACCAGGTCTCCCTGGCGATCGACGGCCAGGGCGCGCCGGGCCTCGTGTTCCTGACCGGCGAGAAGCACGCCACGGGGACCGAATCGCACACGTGGATGTTCGCCCGCTGGGACCCGAAAGCGGCCGGAGACGGGGGCGCGTGGACCGCGAGTGCCGTCGCGCGAACGGACCATCTCATGGACTCCGGCTCACTCGACTTCCCCGACTCCGGGAACCCTGACCATGTCGAGACGTTCCTGGTGGTCGAGGGTTCGACGGGCGCAGGGACCGCGGACCGACGCTACGTCGACCGGGGCGGCGACATCTGGCGCTACTGGTCGATGGATGGCGGGGTGAACTGGGACCGAGTCGCGGTTCGCCGTGCCGACGCGGCGCGAGGCGTGCTCTACAACGACCCTCAGATCGTCCGCTCCGCCGCTCCCGGTGACCCGCCGTTCCAGGGCGAGGCGCGCCTGCTGTTCTGCCAGTGGGACAGCGACGGCGACAACTTCATCAACAAGGTGTTCCTCTGGGGCGAGGACGGAGTGTTCGCGCAGAATGAGTTCCTGCCAGAGCTGGAGCGAGTCTGGGGCGAGGATCGGATCGAGACCGCGGTGCGCGTCTCGGAGCGATCGTTCCCGCTCGGCCCTCCTCTTGTGCCGCTCGGGAGTCCGCGGGCGAGCCGCACCGTGTTCGTCGCGACCGGCCTGGACTTCGCGGATGCGCTCTCGGCCGTGCCGCTTGCCCACGCCGCCCGGGCCCCGATGCTCTTCGTCTCCGGCACGACACTCCCTTCGGCCGTGGCCGAGGAGATCACGCGGCTGCGAGGCACTCACTCGCGGGCGCTCGACGTCGTGATCCTCGGCGGCACCTCGGCCGTGTCCGCATCCATCGAGGCGGAGTTGAAGGCACACGCGCACACACGACTGGTGCGTCGCATCGATGGACGCGACCGCTACGAGGTCTCCCGTAAGGTCGCGCTGGAGCTCGAGCAGCTGGTCGGCACGCCGGATGGGGTCTTCGTCGCCAGCGGAACGAGTTTCCCGGACGCGCTTGCCGCGGCTCCCGTCGCTGCCGTCAAGGGGTATCCCATGCTCCTGACGAGACCGGAATCGCTCAACGACGACCCTCGCGCCGTCCTGAGCGAGTTCGAGCCCACCGCGGTGTTCGTGGTGGGGGGCGACGGTGCCGTCTCGCCGGAAGTCATGTGGGAGATTGATCTCGTGGTCCCCGGCTATACGAGCCGTATAGCAGGGGATGATCGTTACGCGACCGCCGTGGAGGTCGCGAAGGTGGGATGTACCGGGGTGTTCGGTGATTCGGGCGTCTTGAGCATGGATCGGTTCGTGATCGCGAGCGGAGAGGTCTTTCCCGACGCTCTGGCTGGCGGAGTCCTCGCGGCGCGACTCCGTGGCCCGATCGTACTGACACGCCAGGCGGAACTGCCCGAGTCGACCGCGGGGTTCCTCCTCGACGATGCGGTGGAGGTTCTGAAGGCGTACACGGTCGGTGGGCCGATGGCCGTGTCTCCCGCCTCACATCAAGGCGTGGGCGAGATACTGCAGTCGAACAAGTCCGCCCAGCGACCCTGATCTCGCCGACGATCGTCTAGAGCGAGTCGTAGAGGGCGCCGAAGGCGCGTGCGGTGGATTCCCACGAGTATCCGGCCGCGATGCGCGCTCCCTCGGCGGCGCGACGTCGCGCCAGGTCGGGGTCGTCGAGGAGGGACCGCACGCCCGCCGCGAGCGCCTCGCTGTCACGCGGCGGCACGAGGACGCCCACGTCTTCCGGAACGACCTCCGCCAGACCTCCGACACGGGTCGCAACGACCGGGCGGGCGCAGGCCATGGCCTCAAGCGCAGTCAGGCCGAAGCCCTCGTACCGGCTGGGTACCGCGACCACGTCGGACGCGCCGAACCAGAGGGCGGCCCGGTCCGCGCCGACCGCCCCGGGTGTGAGGATCCCGGGCGAGGGGGGCACGATCGGTTCGGTCCGAGGTCCGACGAGGGCGAGGCGAGCGTCGGGGTGCCACGAGCGGAGCAGCTGCCATGCATCGATGAGCTCCCTCACGCCCTTGTGCTCCGTGATCCTCCCCACATAGACGATCAGGGGAACCGCTGGGTCGAGATCGAGTTCGGCGCGGCATGCGTCCCGGGAATGTGGGCGGAACACGGCGTGGTCGACCGCGTTCGGGATCACGGTCACACGGTCGGAGCTTCCCCGGAGCGCGCCGACCTCCTCGGCGAGTGCTCTTGACGGGGTGACGAGCGCGGTGGCGGTCGAGATGTTGTCCCTGACGATCTGCGTGAGTCCGGGGACCGGTGAGGTGTCGAGGAGGCCGAGTCCGTGGACGACGAGTACACGGGGAGCGGAGAGTCCTGCCCAGTCGGCGTAGAGGGGCCGATAGTCCGCCTGCTGGACGTGCAGGACCGCGTTCGGGAACCGTCGCGCGCCCGATGCGACAAGAAGCGGGCGGACGAGCGCCGTGGGCAGCGGGATCCCGAGTCGTCCGCGTTCGGAGGAGCGCATCACCCGCGTGGCGATCCCAGCGGCGAGCGCGGGGTGCCGTGCTGCGATACGTGCCGTCTGCGCCAGACTCGCTCCCCGGACGCCGATCGCGGGCTCGGGTGCGCGACCGTAGACGTGAGAGTCGTCGAGGACCAGGGATTCGCGGCCTGTCCGGGCGAACTCCCCAGCGATCGACTCGGTGTGGATGGCGACACCGCCGATGCTTCCCGCGCTGGAGCCCGGTAGCGGTCCGGAGATGATCACGGGTCTCATGCGCGGGAGCGGTCCGAGCCGGAGACAGAGGCCGAAAGCTCGTCGTAGAGGTCGCTCAGGCGGGAGGCTTCGGCCTCGAGATTCCAGCGGTCGAGGACGGCCTGTCGTCCGGCGGACGCGAGGCGCGCCCCGGTCTGTCCGCTCGCGAGTTCGAGAACCTTCGCAGCGAAGTCAGCGGGATCGCCGGAAGCGAACACCACGCCCGCATCGGCCTCTCGGACGATCCGGGCGAGCGGGGCACAGTCGCTGACGACGACTGGCCTTCCAAGCGCCATGTACTGGAAGACCTTGTGTGGGATCGTCGAGTCGGTGTGGGGAGACCGGCGGTGCGGAACGAGAGCGACGTTGGCCGCACGGACGTACTCCATCGCCTCGTCCTTCGGCAACCTGCCGGTGAACCGTACGGCATCACCGACGTCCATCCGGGCGGCGCGTTCCTTGAGGGAGTCGAGCGATTCGCCCGAGCCGACGATGGTCAGTCCGGCACGAGGATCGGACTCGAGGATGCGCGGCATCGCATCGATGACGGTGTCGAGCCCGCGATGCGGGGCGATCCCCCCGACGTAGGTCATCCGAAGACCCTGGGAGAAGTCCGGGGGATCCAGCTCGCTCGGAACCAGCCGCAGGGGTTCGGTGTTGCCGAACACCGTGACCTTCCCGGGATCCACACCGAGGGAGGTGAGGCGGGTGCGCGCCTCATCCACGACGACGATGACGCGGTCAGCATCGGAGATCGCGCGGCGCTCGAGACGTGCGGCGCGTTCGGGAGAGAAGGTGAGACGCTGGACGAGCGAGCGATTCCACTGCGCGAGCGCCGCGGGATAGTTCTCGTGCAGGTCCAGCAGTGCCGGGACACCGGTGACCCGGGCGGCCTTCAGGAGGGAGGGGGCGTAGGGCAGGTCGTGCAGGTGGAGCGCCTGCGCCCCGTGGTCGGTCACGAGCGAGATCATCGCCCTGCGCCATGATGGCGAGTCCATCGTCGCGTGGAAGATCGCCGAGTCGAGCCGGCGGCGCGTCCGGCTCTCGGGATGCACCCGATGCCTCACGGCCGTCAGCGGACCGATGCGCTCGACGGTGGGGGTCGAGGCGTCGCCGCGGCACAGAAGGAGCACCTCGTGTCCGTGCGCGGCGAGAACCTCCGCTTCCTTCTCGATTCGGATGTCGGGAGGGTACGGGTGGTTCGGAAGGAGCATGCCGATGCGCACAGGGTTCTCCTCGGGTATCGCTCGCCGACACACGCGTGCCGCCCTGGGCTGACTCGATGCGGTCATGCCGGGGGGTGCGGATGGACGATTGGGCAGATTGCCATCACTATACTGCTATGTCGGGTGTCGGTGGCGAGACCTTCGGCTCGGTGTTCGGACGGCCATCCGGAGCGAGCCAGATAGGGGGTGGTCGTCGTGGTGAGCTGGAGATCGATCCGGGTGCTGTTGGCGGCGCTGCTGCTGGCGGGCACGATCCAGGGAGCGAGCCCCGAATCGTCCACCGCCTCGGGCGCGTGGCCCGCGGGCTCGGTGAGGGTCTTGGTCAACGCCGGCAGGATAGCGGGTCCCGATCGCTACGCCACGTCGGTGAACATCTCCCGGGTCGCATACCCGGGGTGGAGCGGCGTGACGCACGTGGTGATCGCCTCGGGGGAGGATCGCGCGCTCAGTGACCCACTCACCGCGGCCGGGCTTGCCGGCGTCCTCGGGGCGCCGCTCCTTCTTGTGGACTCTCGCGGCCTGCCGGGCAGCGTGCGCGCCGCGATCGCGGAGATGCCCCCCGGGTTGACGGCGATCGTCGTCGGAGGTGCCTCCGTCGTTCCCGAGCACGTGGCCCGGCAGATCGAGGGGATACCGAGCGTCGTGGAGGTCGAGCGCGTTCAGGGCGCGGATCGGTACGGGACCGCTCGCAGCATCGCGGGGCGCATGAAGACGGAACTCGAACTTCGGGGAGAGGCGCTTCCACCCGTCGCCCTGCTCGCCAACGGCGCCGACCGGTCGGCCTTCTCGGATGCGCTCGCGCTCTCGGCGATCTCGGCGTCCACCAGGGCACCCGTGCTGCTCCTGGAGCGTTCGAGAGTGCCCGCCGCGACATCCGCGGCGCTTCGGGACCTCGGGCTCGATCGCCGTATCGTCGCGGGCGGCGACAGGGTCGTCTCCGCACAGGTGCTCGGGACGCTCGGCGCCGAGCGCTGGGCGGGCGTGGACCGATATGCGACCGCCGTAGAGGTCTCCCGTCGGGCCATCGCCTCAGGTTGGGCGACCGGTGACGAGTTCGGCATGGCTGCGAGTCTGCCCGATGCGCTGAGTGGAGGACCGCTCCTCGGCGTGCGAAGAGGCACTCTCTTGCTCACCGATCCGGCGACTCTGCCGCGCGGAACGGCACAGGCCCTTTCCGGCCGGCCTTCGACGACGCGCGTCGCCCTCTTCGGAGGATCTGTGGGTGTCTCGGAGGCGGTCTTGAACGAACTGCGCGGCGCCCCGGCGCGTCCCGCCATCATGGGGCCGGTGGTCGCCGGCTATGTCGGGAAGCGTGGTCGCGTGTCGGTCCGAACCGGGAGTAACACGACAGAACTCAAGGTCTACCATGGAGACCGTCTCGTCACGACACGTTCCGCAGCGTCGTACGCGACGGTGGATCTCGGAGTCATCGACCTGCCCGATGGCACGTTGCGCGTGGTCGCCGGGAACCCGCTGGGCAGAGCGACGGCGACCGAGCAGCGGATGCGACGCCTGGTCTACCCTGCTGCGACATCGATCGTGGTCGACAAGTCCGACTTCAGGCTGTACTGGGTGCGGCAAGACGTCCTGGTCGAGGCGTTCCCGGTGGGGATCGGGCGCACGAACGCCGAGACACCCGTGGGCACGTGGCGCATCGACAGCAAGTATCACACTCCTCCGACGAGCGTGTACGGTCCGAGGAAGATGCGCATGTATCGCAAGGTCGGTTCGCGCTATGTCTACACTGCCTACAACATCCACGGTACCAACCAGCCGTGGGCGATCGGCACCAAGGTGAGCGCGGGCTGCGTGCGCATGCACAACGCGGACGTGCTGCGCCTGTACCCCCAAGTCCCTCTCGGCACCATCGTCGTCACCCGGGAGTAGTCGATCCGGGCCCGGTGCGTGACCCGGCTCGATACTTGCATAGCCCAAGCCGACCACACAGTCGTCGCGCCTGCACATGAGTGCAGGTGTCGACCCTGAGGAGACCCCGTGAGCATCCGGAACCCCCGCTCGCGTGCCGCCTGGCGGCGGCACCTCTCGTCACTGCTGGTTCTCGCGATCGCCCTCTCGTGGAACCCGAGCCTCGGCGCCTCGAGCGCCGGCGCGACCGATGAAGCCGGGAAGTCGGGCGCTGTCCAGGCCGGACAGGGCCGCTTCACGGTCGTGGAGCCGCTCGCGACGACGACCGGCGACCCTGCTCCCGCGCATGCCGAGGGGGGCTCGCGCGCTGAGGCCGGCACGGTCATTGTTCGGTTTCGCGAGGGGGTTCGCCCCGGGGCGTCGGGCCGGTCCCAGGCCCACGTTCGCTCAGGCGGGAGGTCGGCCCGCCCGCTGCGCTTCGCACGCGATTTCGAGGTCGTCGAGGTTCCTCCCGGCCTGACCGCCCGGCAGTTGGCGGAGCGATACGCCCGCGAGCCGGGAGTGCTCTACGCGGAGCCCGACACCGAGGTCCAGCTCGCCTCGGCCGCAGGGTCCGCTCATGTGGCCGTCCCGGACGACACCTACTTCGGCCGACAGTGGGGTCTGCGAAACGACGGACAGCGGGGGGGCACGCCCGAGGCCGACATAGGGGTCCTCGAGGCGTGGCGGACGACCCGGGGCTCGGCTGACGTCATAGTCGCCGTGATCGACACGGGTGTCGACCACACGCACGTGGACCTGGCGTCCCGGATGGTGGAAGGCCTGGGGTACGACTTCATCGACGATGATGCGGATCCGATGGACGGACACGGGCATGGCACCCACGTGGCGAGCATCATCGCGGCCTCTGCAGATGACGGCTTCGGGGTCGCCGGGGTCGCGCCCGACGTCCGGATCATGGCCCTCAGGGTCTTCGACGATTCGGGAAAGGGGGCGACGGTCGCAGGTCTCGTCGACGCCTTCGCGTTCGCTGAAGCGCATGGCGCGGACATCGTGAACGCATCGTGGGTAGTCAACACCGAGCATGCTGCACTGCGCGAGGCGATCGCGGGCTCCTCGGCGTTGGTGGTCGCTGCGGCGGGGAACAACAACGCGGACATCGATATGTTCGGCCGCTACCCTGCGGCCTGGAACGACGAGAACATCCTGGCGGTCGCCGCGACCGATCGGTACGACACCCTGGCCGGCTTCTCGAACCGGGGCGCGAACTCCGTCGACGTCGCCGCACCCGGGGTCGACATCCTCGGAGCGATCCCCGGCCGCGAGGACGTGCACTTCTACGACGACTTCTCTGATCTGAGCGCATGGGTCTCCGAGTTCGGCCGCACCAACGAGTGGGGTCTGTCCAGCGATCACTTCACGAGCTCATCGAGCGCCCTTGCGGACTCGCCCGGCGCGCACTACGCGAACGAGGAGGATTCGTTCGTCCGTACGCGTGAGCCGATCGATCTGACCGATGCGGTCGGCGCGAGGCTCGAGTTCGAGATGTTGCTCGACACGGAGTCGGGCTTCGACGGGGTGCGGCTCCGGGTGCACGACGGCATATCCTGGACGGATCCGAATGACGCGACCTGGAGCGGTTCGACCGGCGGGTCGTTCGACTCGTTCGTGGTCGACCTGTCCGCTTACGAGGGCCGACAGGTCAGAGTCGGGTTCCAGTTCCTCTCAGACGACACGATCGTCGGGCAGGGTGTCCACATCGATGACCTGAGGATCGTCTCATCTGCCTCGTCCGGACCCTCGAACCGGCATGCGTACCTGTCGGGGACGTCGATGGCGGCCCCGCATGCCGCAGGTGTCGCGGCGCTGGCGCTCGCGGCTGCACCCGGGCTGAACGCACCCGATCTGCGGAACATCCTCAGGGGGTCGAGCAACCCGCTACCGGCCCTTGCCGGCAAGGTCGCCACCGGAGGCCGGATCGACACGCGTGAGCTCTTCACCGTCCGGGCGACGGATGTCGAGCGCCTGTGGGGCTCGGACCGCTACGCGACCGCCGTCGCGCTCGCGAAAGAGGCCTACCCTGGTTTCGAAGGTGTCGAGTACGTGGTGGTCGCCTCGGGCGAGGATCGCGCGGCCGCCGACCCGCTGGCCGCCGCAGGGCTCGCGGGGGTACTCCAGGCTCCGCTCCTTCTCGTCCGGTCGGGCGGACTGCCGCCGATCGTCCGTTCCACGCTCGTAGGTCTGCCCGATGACGTGACGGTCATCGTGATCGGAGGCGGTGTCGCGGTGTCCAAGCAGCTCGAGACCGAGCTCCTCGGCCTCTCGAGCGTGAGCGAGGTGCAGCGGATCGAGGGGCCGAACCGTTACGCGACAGCGCGGAGGATCGCCGACCGCATGAGGGCCGAGCTTCAGCATCAGGGTCGACCGATTCCCGAGACGGCGCTCTTCGCCAACGGCGCGGACGCCCACGCGTTCTACGACGCGCTCGCGCTCTCAGCGGTCAGTGCCAACAATCACTTCCCCGTCCTGCTCCTGGAGCGCGACCGTGTCCCTGCCGAGACAGCGGCCGCCCTTCAAGATCATGACCTGCCCGACCGGATCGTCGGCGGGGGTCCGGCCGTGGTGAGCGATTCGGTCGTCTCCACCTTGGGGGCGGATCGATGGTCGGGGCCGGACCGGTACGCCACCGCAGCCGTGATCGCATCGCGGGCGGTCGATGCCGGCTACTCCTCGTACGGGTTCACGACTGTCGCGGCGGCGCTCCCCGATGCAGTCGCGGGGGGAGCCATGGCCGGAAGCAGGGGAGGGGTACTGCTGCTCACGCATCGTGACCGGCTGACACCCGTCACCGCGAACGCCATCCTCTCGAACCGAAGCGCGATCTCCCGCCTGTCCGTACTCGGCGGTCCGGCGAGCGTGACCGAGGCGGTTCGGACCGACATGCGCAGCTTGCTGCCCTGAAGTGCGAGCGATCGACCAGACCCCTGCTATCATGGTACGGAGCCGAACGACGTCGTAGCCGAGGAGTAGCTGTCGTGTATATCGGACGTGCTGGTGGCGCGCGATCCCGCGCGCGGTTGCTTGCGATCCCCCTCCTGGTCGCCCTGCTCACCGCCGGCTCGCCGGCGATCGCGGTGGGGGCCCCGGTGACTCCCGCGAACCCGTCGGTGGTGATCGATCCGGGGCACGGGGGGGTCTATCCCGGCGCTGTCTACGGTGGGGTGACCGAGGCCGACCTGAACCTCCAGATCTCGCGTAGGCTCGCCGAGGAACTCGCCCGCAGGGGGATCGGGGCCTCGATGACCCGGACGGGTGACGTCACCGTGCGACCGGCGAACTCGATCCCCACCTGGCGATGGGACTCCTCCACCGGGCGCTACATCTACCGCGACTGGGGCGGGAGCGACGCGACCTCGCTGCTCCGATGTGATCTTCAGCAGCGGGCCAACATCGGGAACCGATCGCGTGCCGACGTGTTCGTCTCCATCCACTGCAACGCCGCGGGATCGAGCAGCGCGAACGGCGCCGAGACCTACTGGGCCTCCAACGACCCGGCTGCTCGCCAGCTGGCGCTCGACGTCCAGGCGGGCGTCGTCGCGCGCACGGGCGCACGCAACAGGGGAGCGTTCTCAGCGAGCTTCTACGTGTTGCGCTGGTCGAACCAGCCCGCGATCCTGCTCGAGGCAGGATTCATGTCCAATCCTGCGGAGTTGGCGCGTCTCCGTGACCCCGCGTACCAGCGCCAGGTCGCCGCCGGCGTCGCCGATGGGTTGCAGGTGTACTTCAAGCGGCCGGTGAACGAGGGCCTGACGCGGTACGCGGGAGCCGACCGCTACGAGACGGCGGCAAGCCTGGTGCGAGCCAGGTATCCCTCGGCCGACACGGTGATCCTCGCCTCCGGCGATACCTACGCCGACAGTCTGGTGGCCACGCCGTTGGCCGCCGCACGGCAGGCTCCGATCCTCACGGCGTCCCGCTCGGTCCTGCCCGATCCCACGCGGGTCGAGCTTGCGCGACTGCGGCCCCGGACGCTCATCGTCGTGGGCGGATCGGAGAGCGTGTCGAACGCGGTACTCGCGGCAGCGGCGAACGCGGCAGGACTGAATCCCTCGGATCCCACCGCGGTCCGCAGGGTCGCCGGGCCTGACCGGTACGCCACCGCGCTGGCGGTCGCGCACGAGCTGGGCGCTCCAGCGGGGACCGGCGCAGTGCTCGCTTCGGGCATGGGGTTCGCGGATGCGCTCAGTGTCGCGGCGAGTGCCGCCGCGAGGAACCAGCCGATCCTGCTCACGAACGATGCCGCACTGCAACCCGAGGTGCGAGCGTACATACTGAACGGCGGCACGCCGCGTGTGCTCACCGTCGTGGGTGGACAGACGGTGATCCCTCAGAGCGTGGTCGCGGGCCTGCCGCATCAGCGTCTCGGCGGCGCTGATCGTTTCGAGACGAACTGGCAGGTCTTCAGTGACCGGTATACGAACGAGCAGCGAAGAAGGCCAGTCTTCGTCTCGGGCACGGACTTCCCTGACGCTCTCGTCGCGGGCCCGTGGGCGGCTCGGGAAGGGCGTCCGCTCCTGCTCGTGGGCAACACCCGGCTCCCGGAGTCCTTCCGGCCGTGGTACTACGCGAACCATGCACAGGTCAGCGATCCGGTGGTGGTGGGCGGCCCTGCGGCCGTCTCGGCCTATCTCGAGCCGATGCTGCGCAAGATGAAGATGCAGTGAAGGCTGGCCCCACCGCGGGCCCGGACTGTCTGCGGTGCTATACTTTACACAGGACTGCACCGCATATCGGGGGTACGTCATGTCTCGTCGCAGCACACGTCGCAGCAGAATCTCGGCCTTGATACGCGCCTCGGGCGTCCTGGCGCTCACGACCGCGCTGCTCCTCGGCTCGCTCGCCGCCCCTTCGGCCGCCGAGGCGACCGTCCCCACCTTCACCTTCCAGGGCACCGGCTGGGGTCACGGTATCGGACTCTCGCAGTGGGGGGCGAAAGGGTTCGCCGAGGCAGGCCGAGACGGAGAGTGGATCGCCCGTTACTACTTCCCTGGCACCACGATCGGGAACGTCGCACAGACCACCCGGCAGGTGAACCTCGACGCCGCGGCCAACTACCGCGTCGGGACCTCCGGATACAACGCGGGGTTCACCCGGTCCCAGTGGCGCCTCCGCCCGGGATACGACGGCGCCTCGCTGCGAGTCAACGGGGTCAACTACGCCGACGGGATCTACACGTTCCAGGTGAGCGGGAGTCAGATCCAGCTGAGGAACTCGGCCGGATCGGTCCTCAGGTCGTTCACCGGCGCGGTCGACGTGAGCACCGTCGGGGGCGGCACTCCTGCGCTCACTCAGGTGGTCGATGCGTCGGGCCCGTTCGGGCACACCTTCGTCCGGTATCGCGGGACGATGCGGATCACGGCGAGCAGCGGGAGGCTCAAGCTGTTGAACCAGATCGGGATGGAGGACTACCTTCGTGGTGTCGTCCCCCGGGAGAGTCCTTCCTCATGGCACCTCGAAGCTCTCAAGGCCCAGGCGATCGTCGCACGTTCGTACGCGCACCGTAGCCCGGGGGAGCTCTACTCCACCACGTGGAGCCAGGTCTACAACGGCCATTCAGCCGGATCGAACCGGGGGGCCACCACCCCCCACGAGGCGAGCCGCACCAACCAGGCGGTCGATCAGACGCGCGACCGGGTGGTGATGTATAGCGGCGCGGTCGTCCAGACGTTCTTCCACAGCTCGTCGGGTGGGCACACCGCCAACATCGAGGACGTGTGGCTCCGCACGGGTGAGCCGTCCTCGAAGTTCCCGTATCGGCGTGGCGTGCCTGACCCGTTCGTCGAGGCAGCGGGTTGCCCGAACACGCCATGGAGGACCGCCGATGTCAAGCAGCTCGACGGCAAGGCGTTGGCGAACGCCCTTCGGACGTATGCGGCGGCCCAGGCTCCGGCCGGGGCGGGTACCTCCGTCTGGGTGTCCTCGCTGCGCTACGACATCGCCCCCTCCGGCCATGTCCGGACGATCGACATCTCGTGGTCCAACGGTGCCGCGACCCTGGGCTTCCCGGGCGACACACTCCGAAGCGCGCTCGGCCTGCGGTCGACGCGGTTCGGTCCCACGTTCCCGTTCGAGCGGACCGCTCACAGCGACCGCTACACGACCGCGGTCGCCATCTCGCAGCGGCTGTATCCTGCCGGGAAACCCGCCAGTGCCGCCGTCATCGCCGCGGGCGAGGACCACCGGTTCCCTGACGCGCTCACCGCGGCGGGTCTCGCCGGGGCCGTCAACGGCCCGGTCCTGCTCGTCCAGCAGGACTCGATCCGGGGCGAGGTCCTCAGTGAGCTGACCCGCCTCAACGTGAACAAGGTCTACCTGGTCGGGGGTCCGCAGGCCATCGCGCCATCGGTTCAGGGCGTGCTCGAGTCTCGCGGCTTGACCGTCGAGCGTCTCGCCGGGGATCAGCGGTACGGCACGGACCGATATGGCACCGCGGCGACGGTCGCGATGGCCATCAAGGAGACAGGCGGGTTCGACGGGAGCGTCCTCGTCGCCTCAGGCGAGAACTGGCCGGATGCCGCGGTGGCAGCGTCGATCTCCGCCGGGACCGCGCGCCCGATCGTGCTTGTAGCACGGGATTCGGCTCCGGCAGGCAGCGTGCGGGCACTCGCGGACCTCGGGGCGACGCAGACGATCGTCTTCGGCGGGCCTGCGGTGATCTCCGCCGCGACCATCTCCGAGCTTGGAGTCCCGCCCGTGCGCCGCTTCGGCATGACCGGCGACCGCTACGTGCTCGCCGCCGACGTGGCAAGGTGGGCGGTCGCCACCCAGGGCTACACGATCGACCGGCCCTACATCGCGAGCGGGACCACATCGCCGGACGCCGTCACGGGTGGCGTGCTCGCGGGCGCGACTCGCAACCCGTTGCTCTATGTGCGCAGGGACACCGCACCCACGGGTACGGCCACGCTCCTCGCTCAGGAACGAGCGCGAATCGAGCTTCTCCAGGTCATCGGCGGACCTGCAGCGGTGGGCTACGGGGCGATCTCGTCGATGGCGGCGGCCCTGCAACCGTGAGAGACGCCGTCCGCGCCAGGCGGCTGCGCCTGGCGACCATCCACATGTCAGAGCGAAGCACCGTGATGCCGCAGGGAGCGACCGATGGGTGACCGTCTCGGCGCAGTGGTGTTCGCGAAGCTGTTCCCGAACCCCGCCGAGCCGTATCGTGGCATCTTCGTGGCCGACCAGTGTCGTGCGACCGCGTGGGCAGTCGACTGGACGGTGGTCGCACCGGTTCCGTGGGTACCACGGTTCGCAGCAAGACTCTTCGGCAAGCCCTACGTGAAGGGGAACAGGTCGTTCGAGGGCCGGACGCTCTTTCACCCCCGCTACCCGGTGCTTCCGAGACGGCTCTTGTACGCGACGGTCGCGCCACTCATACGGAGGACGGCGCGCGGCGCGTTCAGGCGTGCGGTCGCCGAGGTCGATGCCCGCCTCGTTCACGTTCATGACCTCTATCCCAGCGGAGCGGCCGCATGGCGCCTGTGTGAGGAGGTTCGGCTCCCATATGTACTCACGGTTCACGGACTGGACCTCTACTCGAACCTGGCCAACCCTCGCTGGCGCTCCCAGATCATTGCGGCAGCCAGGGGGGCGGCGGCGATCGTGTGCGTCGGGACCCCGCTCGCTCAAGACTGCGTGGCGGAGCTGGGTGTCGACCCGGCTCGCGTTCTCGTCATCCCGAACACCTACGACACGACGCGCTTCGTGCCGCTTGCGCGTGAGCGGAGTGCGGACGGCGCCATCCGTCTGGCGACACTCGGTCGCCTGTCGAGGGAGAAGGGCCACGACCTTCTGCTTCGTGCTCTGGCCATGCGACTCGCTGCCGGTTCCTCGCTCAAGCTGACCTTCATCGGAGACGGCCCGGAGCTCCCCGCGCTCGAGGCCCTCGCCGACGAGCTCGGAGTCGGCGACCATGTGACCTTCACAGGCACGCTCCTCGGACCCGACGTGCCCTCGGCCTTCGCCGAGTCTGACGTGTTCGTGTTGCCATCCCGCTCGGAAGGCTTCGGCGTCGCACTCATCGAGGCGCTTGCGACAGGTCTCCCGGTCGTCGCGACCCGTTCGGGTGGACCTGCCGACATCGTCGGCCCCGACGACGGCGTGCTGGTGGAGGCGGGAGACGCGAGCGCGCTGGCTCACGGCATCGCCGACGTCGTCGCGAACCTCGACCGTTTCGACACGCAGCGGATCGCGATGCGCGCCGCTGAACGTTACTCCCCCGAAGCGGTCGGCACGCGGCTCGTCCGCCTCTATCGAGAGGTGCTCGCGGGTGAGCCCGTCTCCGGCACGCTCGCCGAGGAGGGCCGGCCGTGAGTCGGTACATCGTGATGCTCGCGAGCGGGAACGGCACCGCGGATCCCCGCATCGCGAAGGAGGCCGAGGCGCTCGTCGCGGCCGGTCACCGGATCGTGGTCCTCGCCTGGGATCGGGCAGGCGAGAACCCGCGCGTGATCGAACGCGAGGGGTGGCGCATCGAGGCCCACGGCCCGCCGGCGCGCCACGGGGCCGGAGCGCGGAACATCCTCGGGTATCGCCGGTACTGGACTGCCGCCGCTCGCCGTGTCGCCGAACTGAAGCCCGACGTCGTGCACGCGCACAACCTCGACACGGTCCCTGCTGCCCTGAAAGCGATGAGGCTCCTCGGCGAGCGGCCCTGGCTGGTCCTCGACTTCTGGGAGATCTATCGTGAGAGTCGTGCGTTGCCCGGGCGTGGGGTCGTCGGCGTTCTGGCGAGGTGGGCGGCTCGCCGTCTCGAGCGTCGATCGATCCCGCAGGCGGACTTCGTGATCACCGTGGTCCAAGGACAGGTCTACTACTACGAAGAGCTCGGCGCGCGAGAGGTCGTGGTCGTCGAGAACGCCCCCGATCTCGAGCGCTACGCAGTGTACGGCGGTCCGGCCGCGTCCGGTGAGTTCGTGGTCGGGTTCATCGGCCAGAAGCGGTGGGTGCCGTCGCTCGAGACGCTCATGCGTGCGATTCAGCCGTACCCTGACGTCCGTGCCGTGCTCGTGGGAGGCGGACCCTCGGAGGCCGAGGTCGCGCGCCTCGCCGCCGGCATGGAGCGTGTCGAGACCCGCGGCCAGGTCCCGCCTGAAGAGATCCCCGCCCTCTACCGCACGGTGGACGCCGTCTACGCCTGCTACGACACGTCTCTCCTGAACTGGCGCACGAGTCTTCCGGTCAAAGCGATGGAAGCGATGGCTCTGGGCCTTCCGGTCCTGGTATCGAAGGGGAGCTGGATGGGAGCGTTCGTCGAGGAGCACGGCATCGGCTACGCGGTCGATGACACGGACCCCGCGGATGTCGGTCGCGCGATAGCGGACCTCGCAACCGACCGCGAAGCCGCCCGCGAGATGGGGCGCCGGGGTCGTGCGATCGCGGAGCGCGAGCTCAACTGGGCGTCGGCGGCCGGTCGACTGGTGGATGCCTACTCGCGCATGGAGCGTCGCGATGCGGACGCCTGACGCCCTGACCGCGGCACCGGTCACGTCCCCCACGCCGATCCTGGTGCTCGCGCACGAGTTCCCGCCGGTCGCCGGCAGCGGGGTGCAGCGGATCGCCAAGCTCTGCAAGTACCTGCCGGAGTCGGGATTCGTACCACACGTGGTCTCGACGCTGCCGGCAGCCGGTCAGCCGCTCGATCACTCGCTTCAGGCCGATGTGACCGGAGTGGGGGTGGTCCGGCTGCCGTCACGCAACCCTTCCGTGGCGATCGCGAGGGTGCTCAGGCCGTTGAAGACGGTCCGCCGAGGAGCCCGGAGGCGCCCCGCCCTCGAAGAGCCCGACATCCCGGACGCGAACCCGGTTTCGCCGCCTTCGCGCGTCCCGCTCAGCATCCGGCTCGCCAGGTGGGTGACGATGGACGACGCCTCCCTGTGGTCGCGGGTCGCCTCGCGAGCGGGGGTGCGGCTGGGCCGCGCGACGGGTGCGCGAGTGGTCATCGCCTCGGGTCCGCCGTTCTCCGTGCTGGTGGCAGGCGCGAGGACCGCCGACGCGCTCGGCCTTCCGTTCATCGCGGACATGCGAGACGCGTGGACCGCGAACCCGGGCGCGTCCACGGGGCGCCGTGCGGCCGTCGAGCGTCGGCTTCTCGAGACGGTGATGAGGCGCGCGGACGCGGTGCTGTGCGTGTCCGAGCCGATCGCGGTCGAGGCCCGCCGTGCCGGTGCGAGGCGTGTCGAGGTGATCCCGAACGGATTCGATGCCGAGGAGATCCCCCGGTGGGAGCCTGTTCCCGACGGCGTGGTTCGGGTGACGTTCATGGGTCGCTACTACGGGCTGACCGATCCCGAGCCGTTCTTGCGGGGTCTCGCGACGCTCGACCCCCGTGGACCCGGCTCCTTCGCGCGGGGGGCCGGCGACGTCCGCTTCGATTCGATCGGTCCGCCCAACGAGCGCTTCGAGACGCTGGTCCGTGCGCTCGGGATCGCCGACCGGGTGACCTCTCACGGGTTCCTGCCACACGATGCCGCGCTCACGCAGGTCAGCCATGCAGACGTAGGACTCGTGTCGCTCGCCGATGTGCCGGGAGCGGACGCTGTGTATACTGGCAAGCTGTTCGAGTACCTCGGGATGGGACTCCCAGTGCTCGTCGTGGGGCCGGCCGACGGCGCTGCCGCGCGGCTCGTCCGAGAGGCGTGCGCCGGCTGGGTGATCCCGCCGGGCGACAGCGAGGCGATCGGCGAGCTGCTCGCGAGCCTCGCCGTTCAGAAGTTGGTCGAGGGCCGGATTCGCATCTCGCCGCGTCGCGAGGTCGTCGACTCGTTCGAACGCAGGACCCAGACGCGGTTCTACGCCGATGTCATCTCCCAGGCGTTGGCGCATCGATGAGGAGAGCACGTCCGCATGACCGAGATCGCTCAGCAGAGTAGGACGATAGGCACGATTCCCGCGCGGGCTTGGCTCGTCGTCGCCATCGCCGCGGGAACCGCAGCCGGTCTGCTCGTGGGTGCCGAGGTCGATCCTGTGCGTGTCGTGGCGGCGGTGTTCGGAGGGGTGGCCGCGGCGCTGGTGCTGTGGCGCTTCGAGTGGGGGATACCGCTGATCGTCGCCGCGATGCCTCTCCAGGTCGCCGGCAGGGTGCTGACTTCGCCGGTCGTCGTGACCCTCTTTCAGATCGCACTGGTTCTCACGATCGTGTCGTACGGGCTGAGCCTGCTGCGCGGCCGCGCCGCGTTCCGTCTGTCGGCGGTGGACGCCGGGATACTCTCGTTGCTCGCCGCCGCAGTGATCTCGCTGCCGAACTCGCTGAACATGGGTGCCACGGCGATGGGGATCGTCAGGCTCTCATTCATGTGGCTTCTTGTAGTGGTGGTCGCGAACGGGCTCACGACCTGGCGAGCGGCCCACAGGGCTGCGGCGCTGCTGGTCGCGACCGGGGTGGCGACCGGAGGTCTCGCGCTCGCGCAGTACCTCCTGCCCGGGTTCGAGGTCGGGAACATCCTCATGATCAACCAGGGCGGAGGACGGTTCCTGCGGCGGGTCGGAGCCTTCTTCTTCGATCCGAACTACATGGCAACGTTCCTGAGCATCGTGGTGCTGATCGCTCTCGGAGCCGCGATCCATGCCAGGCGACCCCGTGCCGCGCTCGCGTGGCTCGCCGCATCCGCGGTACCTGCGGCGGGCCTGTTCGTCTCGTTCTCTCGCACCGGCTGGGTCGGCGCGGCGGCCGGTGTTGTCGTGTTGGCCCTCACGGCGCCGGCGCGCAGACGCCTTCCCCTCATGGGGGCGCTGATCGCGCTCGGGTTAGTCGTTGCCGCGCTCAATCCGGAGGGCCTGACCACCCGGGTCGCCTCGATCGCCGACACCCAGCGCGACATGTCGGTCGCGACGCGCTACCACATGTTCACCTCGGCGATCGAGATCGCCCGCGACAACTGGGTCTTCGGGACCGGGCTTGGCGCGTTCGACGAGGCGTACCCCGCCTACCGGCAGATCGGTTCGCGGGCCGACATCACCAAGCCGCACCAGCTCCCGATCGCCCTGGTCGCGGAGATGGGCATCGCGGGCCTGATCGCCGAAGTGGTCCTCATCGTGGGCCTCGTCGCGACCTTCTGGCGACGGCGCTCAGGCGGGTGGACAGCGATGGAGTCCTACGCTGCGGCCGCTCTTGTCAGTGTGGTGGCGGTGCAGTCGTGGTTCCAGTACTACCTGTACTTCGAGTATCTGTGGTTCATGGTCGCGTTGGCCGTGGTCGGAAACCGGCTCGCACGAGCCGATGAGGAGGCGCGTGATGACGGATAGGATGACAAGAGGCACGACGATGCGGATCGTGCGGCGAGACTGGCTGATCGTGCTCGCGTGCATGATCGCCGCGATCGCCACGGCGACCCTTGCGAGCCTCGGTGCGCAGACGGTCTACGAGGCGCAGGCACGAATCGAGTTGGACACCGTCAGCATCGGCCAGAACGCACGATTCCCGCGGGCCGATCAGCTCATCGCCTACGCACAGAGCGCGACGCTCGCGAGCGAGCTGGCCGACCGCCACGGGCTGACGGTCGAAGAGGTGGAGTCGGAGCTGAACGCCTTCTCCGTCGGCACCGCGCAGGAGCGCGTGATCGTAGGCTACGCGGCGCACGACCGGGATCTCGCCGAACGGATCGCCCAGTCGGCGGCTCAGGCCGTCTCGGAGTATGGATACGAGGTGGTCGGCCCGTTCCTCGAGATGCAGCACTCCCTCATCGAGGACGGTTTTGAGACGCTCGACGTCCTCGAGCCTCTGGTCGAGGTGAATCCTCTGGCCCGCTTCAACGTCTGGACGGTTCGGCGAAGCGTGGAGAGCGAGCGGTTCAACCTGACTCAGATGGAGCAGGCATACCTCTACGACGGGACCGTCAGCGTCGTCACACGCACTCGCGAAGAGGCACTCCTTCGTGCTGCGGTCGGCGGTGCCATAGCCGGACTCGCGCTCGCGGGGTTGCTCGTCGTGATCCGGGAGGTCCTGGCTCGCCGCGAGATGGGCGCGGATGCCTGCGAGACGTAGTAGGCACCTGGCCGGAGTCCCACCGTCGCATGTGAGGAGCGGTATATGAGCAGCACAGAGTTCGCGCTAGCGCTCGAGTCACACCCGCTCGCATCGCTCGAGCCCGTCGAGGTCGCGTTCGTCCTCGGTTCGGGGCTCTCGGTCTTCGCTGACGCGGTCGATGCGGAGTACGACGCTCCCTTCGGCGAGCTCCCGGAGTTCCCGGGCGTGGGCGAGGTCGCGGGGCATCGCGGCCGTCTCGTGGTCGGCACGATCGCCGGCCGGCGCGTGGCGGTCTTCGCCGGCCGGGTGCACCGCTACCAGGGGCTCTCCGCTCGTGACGCCGCCTGGACGGCGCGTCTCGCCGCTTCCCTCGGCGCCCACACCCTGGTGGTGACCAACGCCGCGGGCGGCGTCGGGTCCCGGCTGGCCACTGGCGGGCTGGTGCTCATCACCGACCACCTCAACCTGCAGGGCGACAGCCCGCTCGCCGGGTGGCCGGGGCCGGCGGGCGGCACCCCGTTCGTCCCCCTCGGCGACGCGTACGACCCGCGGCTGCGCGCCGCCGCGCACGAGGCCGCCGACTCTCTCGGCATCGCGCTCGGCGAGGGAGTCTACGCGGCGGTCCTCGGCCCGAACTACGAGACGCCCGCCGAGGTGCGCGCGCTCGGGCTCGCCGGAGCCGACATGGTCGGCATGTCGACCGTGCCCGAGGTGATCGCCGCGCGGGCTCTCGGCATGCGGGTCCTCGGCATCTCGCTCGTCACCAACGTGGCCGGCGACGCGCACCTCTCGCACGACGAGGTGCTGGCCGCGGGACGCGCCGCGACCGACGACCTCATGCGTCTGCTCCCTGCTATACTTGAGCGGCTCTAGCCACGACCACGACCGGCGGGCACCTTGGGCCCGCACGCGTCACTCTGCCGAGGAGGACCTTCTGTATGGATCACCACGTCAAAGACCTCGGGCTCGCCGCTGCCGGCAAGGCCCGTATCGAGTGGGCGGACCGTGACATGCCCGTGCTCGCCTCCATCCGTGAGCGGTTCGCCGAGGAGAGGCCGCTCGACGGCGTGCGCGTCTCGGCCTGCCTGCACGTCACCACCGAGACCGCGAACCTGATGCGCACGCTCGCCGCGGGCGGCGCCGAGGTGGTGCTCTGCGCGAGCAACCCGCTCTCGACCCAAGACGACGTGGCCGCGGCGCTCGTCGCCGAGTACGGCGTGCGCACCTACGCGATCAAGGGTGAGGACACCGACACCTACTACGAGCACATCGACGCCGCGATCGCGCACCGCCCCCACATCACCATGGACGACGGAGCAGATGTCGTGGGCCGTATCCACGCCGACTTCCCCGAGGCGCTCGACGAGATAATCGGCGGCACCGAGGAGACGACCACCGGTGTGATCCGCCTGGCCGCCATGGCCGAGGACGGCGCGCTCAAGTACCCCATCGTCGCGGTCAACGAGGCCAAGACGAAGCACCTGTTCGACAACCGCTACGGCACCGGCCAGTCCACCCTCGACGGCATCATCCGTGCCACCAACCGCCTGCTCGCCGGCCGCACGCTCGTGGTCTCGGGCTACGGCTGGTGCGGCAAGGGCATCGCGATGCGCGGCGCGGGGATGGGCGCGAACGTCATCGTGTGCGAGGTCGACCCGCTCAAGGCGCTCGAGGCCGTCATGGATGGCTTCCGCGTGATGCCGGCCGTGAAGGCCGCCGCCGAGTGCGACGTGTGGGTCACGGTCACCGGCGACATCAACGTGATCGACGAGGCGATGTTCGCCGCCATGAAGGACGGCGCCATCATCTGCAACTCGGGCCACTTCAACGCCGAGATCAACATCCCCAAGCTGCGCGAGATGGCCACGAGCGTGCGTGAGGTGCGCCCGCTGGTCGAGGAGATGACGATGGCGGACGGCAAGCTCATCTACCTGCTCGCCGACGGCCGGCTCGTCAACCTCGCGTGCGCCGAGGGTCATCCCGCCAACGTGATGGACATGAGCTTCGCGAACCAGGCGCTGTGTGCCGAGTTCATGGTCGCCAACGCGGCCGACCTCGAGCCGGGCGTCTACGACGTCCCCGAGGAGATCGACGCCTCGATCGCCGCGGTCAAGCTCGCCACCATGGGCATCGAGATCGACGAGCTGACCGAGGAGCAGGTCGCGTACCTGTGCTCCTGGCAGGAGGGGACCGTCTAGGTGGCGTCCGGTATCGGGAACATCCCCCGCACCATCTGGTGGGAGGACGGCAAGGTCCTGCTCGTGGACCAGACCCGGCTCCCGCTCGTGGGCGACGTGCTCGTGTGCAACACCTACGACGGCGTCTGCACCGCGATCCGCACGCTCGCCGTGCGCGGCGCGCCGGCCCTCGGCGTGGCCGCCGCCCTCGGCGTGGCGTTGTGGGTCGCGAGCGAGTCCGACGGGATCGCCACGGTCGACGAGTTCCTCGGCGAGCTCGATCGCGTTGCCGACGAGATCACCGCGACGCGCCCCACCGCCGTGAACCTCTTCTGGGGCGCCGAGCGCATGAAGGCGCTCACGCGCGACAACGCCGACCTGCCGCTGCCTGAGCTGAAGGAGCTCGTGATCGCGGAGGCGCTCGCGATGCAGGCCGAGGACGAGGAGCGTAACCGCGCGATCGGCGCGGCCGGCGCGGCCCTCATCGAGCCGGGCTCGCGCATCCTCACGCACTGCAACGCCGGCTCGCTCGCCACTGCGTACTTCGGCACCGCGCTCGGCGTGATCTTCACCGCGCACGAGCAGGGCAAGGTCGAGGGCGTGTGGGTCGACGAGACCCGGCCGGTGCTGCAGGGCGCGCGCCTGACCGCGTGGGAGCTCAAGATCGCGGGCGTGCCGAGCACGCTCATCACCGACAACATGGCGGCGAGCGTGATGCGCGCGGGGCTCGTCGACGCGGTCGTGGTCGGCGCGGACCGGATCGCCGCCAACGGCGATGTCGCCAACAAGATCGGCACCTACGGGCTCGCGGTGCTCGCCAAGGAGCACGGCATCCCGTTCTACGTCGCCGCGCCCACGTCCACCGTCGACCTCACGCTTGCGAGCGGTGACGACATCGTGATCGAGGAGCGAGACCCGCGCGAGGTGACCGGCTTCACGGTCTCGGGCACCTTCGAGCCCGACAGCCCGGCGGCGAGCCGCGCGTTCGACCTGCTCACGGAGAGCGGCGCGTACGCGCTGCCCGTCGCCAAGGGCCACGCCATGGAGATCACGCGCAAGGGCGGGGCGTACCAGTTCGACGGCTGGTTCCGCATGGCGCCTCCCGGCGTCGACGTCTTCAATCCCGCGTTCGACGTGACGCCCGCGGCCTACGTGACCGCGATCATCACCGAGTGCGGGGTCGCCCGTGCCGACTACGCCGCGTCGCTCGCCGCGACGTGTTCCGGGGCCGGAGGGCTCGACGAGATCCGCCGGGGCTAGGCGGTCGGAGGATGGACGTCACCGGGCTCACGGAGATCGTCCTCACTCTCCTCGGCCTGGTCGCGGTCGGCTGGCTGCTCAAGCGCTTCGGGGTCCTCTCCGCCGAGGACTCCCGGCCGATCCACGCGGTGATCGTGTACGCCGGCCTGCCGGCGCTCGTGTTCCGCTCGGTCCACGGCGCGGAGCTCTCGACCGAGCTCGCGCTCGTGGCGGCGGTGGCCTGGGTCGTGTTCGCCCTCTCCGCGCTGCTCGCCTGGGGCGCGACGCGCGCGCTCCGGCTCCCGCCCCGGGTCGCGGGCGGCTTCATCATCGCGGCGGCTCTCGGTAACACCGGCTACATCGGGTACCCGGTCGCGCAGGCGCTCCTCGGCGATGCGGGCCTCGTGCGGGCGATCTTCTACGACGTCTTCGGCACCGTGGGGGCCCTGCTGTTCGTGGGGCTCGTCATCGCGCAGCACTACGGACGCATCGGGGAGTCGGGAAGCGAGGCCGGGGGCGCACCGGCGCTCGAGCCGGTCGCGTCCCGGGTGTCGCGCCATGCAGGGCGGGTCAACCCGCTACGCGAGGCGCTCACCTTCCCCGCGGTGATCGCCCTCGGTGTCGCCGTTCTCACGCGGCCGCTGCCGGTTCCGGAAGTGGTCAGCTCCGGGATAGACGCCCTCGCTATGCTGGTCGTGCCGTTGATCATGCTCTCGGTGGGACTCACCCTCGAGGTGCGGCGGATGGCGCACCGGCCGATCGCGCTCGGGATGCTGGCTGTGATCCGTCTGCTCGTGGCGCCGCTCGTCGCGATCGTCGTCGGCTCCCTTCTGCTCGACGACCCCGCCGCGCTCCGGCTCGTGGTCCTCGAGGCGGGGATGCCGGCGATGATGCTCTCGATCGTGGTCGGCGCGCGGTTCGGTCTCGACCGGGAGTTCCTGACGTCAGCCGTCGTGCTCACGACCGTGGCCTCGGTGGCCACCATCCCGCTCATGCAGCTGATCGTCGGCTGAGGAGGGGGGCCGCCCGTGTCCGGCTCCCGCCGCCGGAGAGGGGGCCGGGATGGGGCTGGTGCTCGACGCGGTGCTCGAGGCGATCCTTCCCACGCGATGCGCGGGGTGCGACCTTCCGGGCGGGCTGCTCTGCGACCGGTGCGCCAACGCGCTCCCGCGTATCGAGCATGCGTGGGCGTGTCCCCGGTGCGGTGCCCCCTTCGGCTACCTGACCTGCACCGAGTGCTGGACGAGCGAGCCGGCGTTCGAGGCGGGGACGTGCGCGGGCGCGCTCGGGCCGCCGCTGTCGCGCGCAATCACGCTCTACAAGGACTCCGGCGAGCGCCGCCTCGCGCCCGTCCTCGGCGACCTGCTCGCCGCGTCGCTGCAGCCGTGGGACGGCTGGCCGCAGGCGGTGGTGGCGGTGCCCGCCTCCGCCGAGGCGGTCCGGCGCCGGGGCTTCGACCACACCGCCCTGATCGCCGCACACGTCGCCACCCGCCTCGGCGTGCCGCGGCTCGACGCGCTCGGCTGTGCGGGCGCCCGCGACCAGCGTGCCCTCGGTCGGCTCGCGCGGGCCGTCAACGTGGCCGATGCGTTCGTCGCGCGACCGGGGCTCGTGCTGCCGCCGCGGGTGTTGTGCGTCGACGACGTCATGACCACGGGTTCGACGCTTGACGCTGCCGCGGCGTCACTGCTCGCCGCCGGCGCCGAGCGGGTGAGGGTCGGTGCCATCGCCCGTGCATGGTAGAATACGCCTGCTTTCACCCGGGTCTGTGGTTGCGGGTGCGCGAGCACCTCAGTCCATGGTAGGCGCGGCCGAAAGGATCCACGTAAGCCGGGGGCGTATGCCCTCGCGCGAGCATGGCGCGCCTTAGGGGTAAGTCGTACCGTCCGACCTGCGGCCCACAGAGTCGCGGGCGGACGAGAGGGCCGGTAGTGAGATAGCATCAAGCGGAAGCCCCGGTATGCGAGTGTGGGGTCAAAGACCAGGTCAGCCGGGTGAAAGCATCGCAATCCGACACGAGGAGGCACGGAATGGTTCTGCACAGGATCGGTCTCGTCGCGCTGACGTTCGCCCTCATGGTGGCGGTCGTCGGGTGTGCACCTGCCGAGGAGCCCGGACCTGCGCTCGAGCCCAAGGTCGCGCCTCCCGTCATCGCAGAGGAGGGCGTCTTGCGGGTCGGCGTCGACCTCGGCTACCCGCCCTACGCCGGGACCGACAAGGGCCGCGAGGCCGGGATCGACATCGACGTCGCCTCCGCGCTCGCCACCGAGCTCGGCCTCGAACTCGAGCTCGTGAGCATCGAGGCGTCCGCGGCCGCCGAGGCGCTCAGCTCGGGAGACGTCGACATCTTCATGTCGGTGCCGTTCACCGAGTCCGCGGTGCTCGAGGTCTCCTTCGCCGGCTGGTACACCGCGAGCGGACCCGCCGTATTCTCGAGCGTCGAGGACACGCTCACCGCCGAGCCCGCCCCGGGCCAGACGACCGCTGTCCAGCAGGGCTCCGAGGCGTACTGGGCGCTCTCGTTCGAGTACGGCGAGGCGGCACTCGTCGTGACCGACAGCCTGCGCGATGCCTTCGAGGCCCTCGACCGTGGCGAGGTCTCCGTGGTGGTGGGCGACGCGCTCACCGGGGCGTACCTGCTCCGCGACTTCGAAGGCCTCGGCTTCGCCGGCCAGTACGGCCCGGCGACCCCGATCGGCATCGCGGTGGCGACCGACGCCGATACGCTCGGGACCGCTGTCAGCGAGGCGCTCGATGCCCTCGCAGCCGCCGGCGTGCTCGACACCATCCGCGCCAAGTGGGTCGACGACCTGCCCGTACTCGAGACCGGCGAGCTCGGCGAATCTTAGTCGCATAGAATCAGCGCATTCACGTATACTTGCACGTCGTTTTCACATACTCGCGCGTTTGGTGTATCGTTATCCCTCGGTGGTAAGGACCGCGCGCATCCGTTTCGCGCACGGAACCGTTCATAGATATGAGGGAGGAACGATGCTCAACGCAAAGAAGGTGCTCCTGCTTGCGCTGGCGGTCGTGTTGGCCCTGGGCGTCATGGGTCTCGCGGGCTGCGGCAGCGATGAGCCGGCCGACGAGCCGGCCGACGAGCCCGCCGAGGAGTTCGAGTTCACGCTCATCCAGGAGGGTCGCCTGATCGCCGGTTCCGACACGGCCTACCCGCCCTTCGAGTTCATCGAGGACGGCGAGGTCATGGGCTTCGACGTCGATCTCGTCGCCGCGATCGCCGAGCGCCTCGGTCTCGAGTACGAGTTCCGCACCTACAACTTCGACGCGCTGATCGTCGGCCTCCAGGGTGGGACCGAGTTCGACATGATCGCCTCGGCGATGACCATCACCGAGGAGCGCGCGCAGCAGATCGACTTCTCCGATCCCTACATCGACTCTAACCAGTCGCTGACCGTTCGCGCCGACAGTGACATCGAGACGCTCGCCGATCTTGCAGGCCTGCGCATCGGTGTCCAGTCCGGCACCACCGGCGAGGAGTACACCCGCAACAACCTCCCCGAGGGCGCCACGGTGGTTCCGTTCGAGAACATCCTGCAGGCTATGCAGGCCCTGCAGGCCGGCGAGGTCGAGGGTGTCGTCAACGACCTGCCCATCTCCGCCGACATCGTGCTCGACGAGACCCGTGAGCTCGTCATCGTCGAGGAGCTCATCACCGACGAGCAGTACGGGTTCGCCTTCAACAAGGACAACCCCGGCCTGCGCGATGCCGTCAACGCCGCCCTGGCCGAGATCAAGGCCGACGGGACCTACGACGACATCTACCGCAAGTGGTTCGGCGAGACTCCGTAAGCGCGGAGCCGACGCGTACGACGCGTTTATGACATGATACGGGGCGGGATTCTTCGGGGTCCCGCCCCGTAACTGTGCATAGCGTCTGAAGTCTGCCCCTGAACGAAGGACAACGACAGGATGGTTCACGACGGCGCCACCCGCACGACCCGCTGGACGGCGATCGCGCTGATAGCGCTCGCACTCGCGCTGCTGCTGCCGACGGCGGCCGGCGCGGCGCTCCCCGCCGAGGCGGATGTCACGTACATACCGGTCACCGCGACGATCGATCAGGTCACGGTCGAGTTCGTGGTCCCCGCCGAGGAGGTCGCGGCGCCCGCGGTCCTCATGTTCGAGTTCCCGCCCGAGCTACGGGCCGGCAGCATCCGCGGCACCGACGTCCGCATCACGAGCGACATCCGGCCGCCTGCTGTGGCCTCGGCCGACGACCGGATCACGCTCACGATGAACCCGGCGCCCGCTCCGGGGTCGATCCTCTCGATCAGGATCGGCGGCCTCACCACTCCTGAGGAGCCCGGTGTCTACACCGTCATCGCGCGCTTCGGCGAGCAGGGTGCCGAGGCGCCCCTCGGCGAGTTCGGGATCGATGTGCCCAAACCCAATCCGCTCCAGGCGATGTTCCGCGCCATGGAGCGCGTGCCGTTCCTCCGGCAGTTCTTCTCGCCGAGTATCATCTGGGGCGCGCTCCCGCTGTTGTGGCGTGGTTTCCAGGTGGCCGTGCTCATCCTCGCGGTCTCCTACACGTTCGGCATCCCGCTCGGCCTGACGCTCGCGTTCATGAAGATGGCGCGGTTCCCGCTGCTTCGGTGGCCTGCCACGGCGTTCATCGACGTGGTGCGGGGGACGCCGCTTCTCGTCCAGCTGCTGCTCGTCTACTTCGGCATCACGTTCGTGCCGGGGTGGCGGGAGCTGATGAACGCCCTCGGCCCGCTCGCGAGCTGGCAGCTGTACTCGATCGACGCGACCCAGTTCCTCCGGGCGATCCTCGTCCTGTCGATGAACTCCTCGGCGTACATGGCCGAGATCTTCCGGGCGGGCATCCAGTCGATCCACAAGGGCCAGCTCGAGGCGGCGCGCTCGCTCGGCATGACGTGGCCCAAGTCGATGGCGTTCGTGATCATCCCGCAGACGGTGCGGCGGATCCTCCCCACGATGATGAGCGAGTTCATCCTACTGTTCAAAGACACGTCGATCCTGTTCGCGGTCGGCATCTTCGAGCTCACGCTGCAGGCGCGCACGATCCAGGCGGCGAAGTTCAACATGTCGCCCTACATCGCGGCCGCCGGCTTCTACCTGATGCTGACGATCCCGCTCGGGCGATTCGTCGCGAACCTCGAGGCGCGACTCTCGGTCGCCGAGACCGGTCGCGGGCCGGACACCAAGAAGCGGGGGGGCAGGCGTGGCCGGCTGCCGCTCAAGCTGGGCCGTGAGGCCGTCACGCCGATCGCGTCGGACGAGGTGAAGGACCGATGACACAGACCGACCACATGGTATGCATCGAGGATCTCCACAAGAGCTTCGGCGACCTCGACGTGCTCAAGGGGGTCGATCTTGAGGTGACCCGCGGCGAGGTCGTGGTCATCCTCGGCCCGTCCGGCTCGGGCAAGTCCACGTTGTTGCGCTGCGTGAACCGCCTTGAGGAGCCGACCGGCGGCAAGGTCTTCATCGAGGGCATCGAGGTGACGGACCACAAGACCGACATCAACCGGGTGCGCGAGCGGGTGGGGATGGTGTTCCAGTCGTTCAACCTCTTCCCGCACCTCACCGCGCTCGGGAACGTGATGCTGGCACAGCGCAAGGTGCTCAAGCGCTCCAGGGAGGAGGCCGAGCGCATCGCTCGGCAGCAGCTCGACAAGGTGGGGCTGTCCGACAAGGTCGACGCCTACCCGATCCAACTCTCCGGCGGCCAGCAGCAGCGCGTGGCGATCGCCCGGGCTCTCGCGATGGATCCGCATGTCATGCTCTTTGACGAGGTCACCTCGGCGCTCGATCCTGAGCTTGTCCGAGAGGTGCTTGAGGTCATGAAGTCGCTCGCGCAGGCGGGGATGACGATGATGGTGGTCACGCACGAGATGGGCTTCGCGCGTGACGTCGCCGACCGCGTGATCTTCATGGACGAGGGCGTGATCGTCGAGCAGGGGAGCCCCGACGAGGTGTTCGACGACCCGCAGAGCGAGCGGACGAAGGACTTCCTCGGCCACATCAGGTGACGATCCACCGATGCCCGCCGCGATGGCGCCGCCAGGCCCGTGCGGTGGGTATCTTCATGGTACAGACACAAGCTCTCAAGGAGGTCCCACGATGAAGATGATCATCAAAGGTCGCCACATGGCGCTCACTGACGCGATCCGCGACTACGCGGACGAGAAGATCGGCCGGGTCAGCAAGATCCTCGACGGCGAGCACATGACCACCGAGGTCGAACTGTTCGTCGAGAAGAACCCCTCGATCGAGAACAGTCAGGTCGCCGAGGTGACGGTGTGGACCAAGGGTCCGGTGATCCGTGCCAAGGAGGCCGCCCCCGACATGTACGCCGCGATCGATCTCGTCTCCGAGAAACTCGAGCGTCAGTTCCGCAAGTACAAGGGCAAGATGCAGGACCGCCACTCATCGAAGGCCCCCATGCCTCCGATGCCCGCGGTCGAGCCGATCGGCTTCGAGGAGGAGGCCGAGCCCGCGATCGTGAAGACGAAGGCGTTGGAGCTCAAGCCGATGACGCCTGAGGAGGCGATCCTGCAGCTTGAGCTGCTCGGCCACGACTTCTTCGTGTTCACCTCGGCGGAGACGGAGTCCGTGAGCGTGCTGTATCGGCGGCACGACGGCGACTACGGCCTCATCGAGCCGAGAGTCTGACCAGCAGCGATGGGCGCGAGTCGATGGCGGTGCCTCCGGGTGCCGCCATCGGCCGTTATGCACGCCGAGGAGATCGGCGGCAGGGGAGTTGCGGCACTTCGGGATTCCGGGGGCAAGTTGACACGCTCGATGAGCCGGACATAAAGTGGTGGAAGGGTGCCGTGCGCGGCGCTCTGCTGGTAGGACGCTTGGAGCGTTGTAGCATCGCATCGAAGCAAGGGGCGCCTGGTGGACCAGCACGTGTCGCACGTATCGATCGATGATATCGAGGACGCGCTCGGGCAGGTATCCGAGATCAAGGCCGCGCGTGTCGTGGCGTCTCCCGAGGGACATATACAGGAGATCCACGTGCTCGCTCTTCCTGCGAAGTCGCCCAAGCAACTCGTGCGTGACATCGAGTCGACGATCATGGCTCGATTCGGCATCCCCGTCGACCACAAGAAGATCTCCATCGCACAGCTCGGATCCGATGCCGTCCCGCAGGTCAGCGCGCCTGAACCGCATCAACTCGGTCGGCCGAGGATATCCTCTATCACCGCGAACACCAGCGGGCTGAAAGCTGCTGCCACCGTCGTTCTCGAGATCGAGGGCGTGACCTACACGGGGGAGGCGTCCGGCCCCGCGAGCCAGACGGGCCGCCTGAGAGTGGTGGCGCAGGCCGCGCTCGACGCACTCGACGGGTACACGGGCGGGGAGTACAGCTTCGCGCTTGAGGATGTCGCCATCATGCGCCTCGGCCGCGAGGACGTGGCCGTCTCATGTATCGCTCTCGTGTCGCCCCTCGGCGAGCAGTCGTTCGCCGGTTCCGCGCTGGTGCGCCAGAGCGACAACGATTCCATAGTCCGAGCGACTTTGGACGCGATCAACAGGCGCGTGGGCTTCTTGACAACGACATAATCACGGTTTGGACCGATGCCGTGGCCGCCGCAACGAACACTGTACGCACACAATCGAGCGGAGCGGACAGCGTTCTTCCATCGCTAGCGGGATGGGAGAAGACCTTTGCACCGGATAGGGGGTCTTCTCACTATGAAGCGGATCATCATTCTTCTCAGCTCGCTTACCGCGCTGGTTCTCAGCGGCGGTGCCATCATGAAGGTTGGATAGGGAGAACATCTGGCTGGGGTTGTCGGTCCAAGATTCGGAAGCCAGCGGGGGGTAAGTGATGGTGAGCCATCGAGCCTCCCGCTGGTTTTCCGTCCTTTCATATACTGTTCTTGCTGTCGGCTTGGTGACGGTACTGGTCTCATTCGCCGCCCGGCCCTTCGCCCTGAGTGCCACGTTCGCCGTTCTGTTGATTGCTGCTATCGCTTCGGAGAACGCAGCATTACCGCTCCCAAGAGGCGGTACCACCTCGCTCGCATACCCCATGATTACTGCGGCCGCGATGCTGTTGGGGCCCGCGGCAGCTGGAGTCGTTGCCTTGTCGTGTACGGTGACCCTGCGCGAACTTCGTCGTGGCGTCGAAATGAATGTGGCAGCCATCAACGCTGGGCAGCTTGGCTTGTCTGCTACCCTGCCGGCCTGGATGTACGTGGTTCTGGGAGGCAGGATACTGCTTTCACCGGATGGCGCCGTGAGACCACTCGCAGCTGCCGATTTTCCCGACATGCTGTTGCCCTTGGCTACGCTGGGGCTCGCCACATTCCTGGTGAACGCTGCGCTCGTCAGCGCCGGCATTGGACTCAAGAACAGGGTCTCGCCACTCAAGGTCTTGCGTTCAAACATCGCATGGACTTTCTCGTCTTACATGTCGCTGGTTGTCCTGGGGGTTGCAGTCGCGCAGGTGTTAACGGTTCACCCTGCAGCATTCATCCTCCTGGTGTTTCCATTGGTCGTGTCTCGTCAGCTCTATCAGCGCTATCTGGTGCTCAAGGGGACATACCTCGACACGGTTCGCTCGCTGGTCGCTGCGCTGGAGGCGAAGGATCCGTACACGAGGGGGCACTCGGAGAGGGTAGCGGAGTACGCAGCAAGCCTGGCTGAAGAGCTCGGACTTGAGGAGCGAGAAATCGAACAGGTTCGAATGGCGGCGCAGCTACATGATCTTGGGAAGGTCGCGATTGACAGCGAGCTCCTCCACAAGCCATCGCAGCTGACAGCACCGGAGTACGAAGCGATTCAACGACACCCTGAAGTCGGCGCCGAGATTGTTGCTCGTGTACCCGAGCTGGCGGCGCTTACTGAGGTTGTGAGGTTTCACCACGAGCGCTGGGATGGGACCGGCTATGCGGTCGGCTTGTCCGGCGACCGAATTCCACTGCAGGCCCGCATTTTGGCAATCGCGGACAGTTACGACGCGATGACCACTGCGCGACCGTATAGGGAGGCGCTCGCCCCAAGAGAGGCATTGTCCGAGATCGCCAACTGTGCAGGAAGCCAGTTCGATCCCAGTTTGGTGGGATTCTTCATCCAGCAGAGGCAGGAGGTCGAACAGCGGTGATTGCCGGGCGAGGCGCGCATGCTGTCGCAGTTCTACTAGGCCAGGTGCTTGTGCTGGCTGGAGGAGTGGCGTATGCGTCCGCTGGGGTCCGTCAGACCGTGCCCTCTCTTGAACTAGCTGTTCTTGCCGTTGCTCTACTGCTGACTAGCCTATTGGATGTGGCCCTGTCGCATGGCGACACAGCGGACACCGACACGGCACTTCTCGTTTCCGGAATGTATCTGTTCGGTGCGCACGAGATGATTCTCGCCGTGCTGCTGGCCCGAATACTGGTCCATCTGGCTGTGCCGAGTCGGCGCGCGATTGCGGACTTGATCTCGGGCCTGTCCAGGCGTGTGGCGGCAATCCTTCTCTGTGTGCCAATTCTGGGCGTGCTGAACTCTGCTCCACCTTCCTCGGAGTCTGGCGTCTACTTGGCGGTGGCGGGGCTTGGGACTGTGTTTGCCCTAACGCAACTCGTTGCCGGGCAAGTCTCGCGAGTGGGCTTGCGAGGAGACTCGCTCCTGAGACTCTTGGCGGGGAACCTTTCGCTACAGGGGCCGCTGCTGGCTGCAGGGGTGTCGGTCGCGGTGCTGGCCGTTGTGATTACGCCAGACATGGGTGCCTGGGGGATAGCTCTTACCCTGCTGCTTCTCATCTCGATGCGCCAGTCCTTTGCACTGCTACTGGACATTCGTGCTTCGTACCGGGCAACCATTGAGGCACTGACAGGAGCGATGGAGGCCCAACACTCAGGCCAGCGGGGCCAGGGAGACCGAGTTGTCTCTTCGGCTCGATCCGTCGGGATTGCACTCGGGTGGTTCGGCTCAAGGATTGAACGGCTCGGTTACGCGGTTCTCTTGAACCACTACGGTCTCACGGTCGGCCCTGACGATGAGCAGGTAGCCGGTCGTTTGACCCGTTACCCGTTGCGGGACGTTGCCTTCCTGAGACCGGTGCTGCCTGTGCTGAAGATGCTTGAAGGACGAGGCAGCTCGAGTGTCCGCCGTTCCGATCTGAAACTTGCGTACGTGGCAGCTCGGGTGCTGGAGACTCACTCGCCCGAAAGGGGCACCCAAACCAGCCAGGCAATCGGCGAGTGTTTGGGGTCTGACGGTTGGCTGAGGCGTGCGGAGAACGCGCTCAAGAATGCTGGGTGTGAGGCATGCTGATGCCGTTGTTCATCGCAGGGGCGCTCCTCCTCGTATGGCCCACCGGCGGTCGCTACCGGCGCCTCGGAGAAGCTAACCTCCGGTGGCCCGCGCTCTTTGTCGTGGGGCTGGCGACCCAGTTCGCCTTCGCGCCCGTTCTTGGGCGGGCTGGAGTTCCGAATGCGCCTGCATATGCTTGGCTCCTAGGCGCGGCCATTCTTGTGCTTGCGTGTCAGCTGAACTCACGAGTGTTTGGTCTGCAGCTGGCCAGTCTTGGTATTACGTGCAACGCGCTGGTAATCGCAGCGAATCGGGGAATGCCTACGGACGAACAGGCGATTCTAGTCTTGGGTGCCGACCCCCTGGGGGCGGTCCTGCCGGGGACTCTCTATCAAATCGCCGAAGAGGGAACCCGGCTGGTGGTCCTTGGTGATGTGTTGCCCGTTCCGGGGCCGCTCCCGATGAGGGGCGTTGCTAGTCTTGGCGATATGCTGCTCGTTGTTGGTGTGGCAACTGCAATCATCTGGGCGGCCTCGAACAGGGCGGTGGCCGAAGACTGTGAATGAGTGATGATCGATACGGAATGCCGCATCGATCAGACTAGGATTCCGATTCTGTCGCGTTGCTGCTACCATTCTTGCCGCCCCCAGGACTCCCTCCAGGTTTGGAGGTTACCAATGGATGCGTCTGTGTCCGACAGATCTGCGCTGTACCGGGGTGGCATCGAGGTCAAGCGCCGGAGGATTCTTCGCTACACAGAACGGGCTTCTCCTTCGGCAGTCCTGATTTGCGCTCCGTCTGGATACGGAAAGTCCATCTCCGCGGCACAGATTGCCCGAATGGACTGCTTCGGTCGTCGGGTGTGGGTTCAGTGCTGCGGTAGCCGTTTCGCTGCCGACGCGCTTCTCTCCTTGGTGGCGTCAGAAGTTCAGGCGAAACGGGGATGCTCGGCCACGGGAGATTCGTCTCGTGATTCGAGGGACAGTCTGGCTGAGGTGGCGCGGGTCTTGGATGAGGAAGCTGAGCGCACGTGCGTGGTCATCGACGACTTGTGCCTTGAGGGAACCGTCACCGATGTTGCCGAACTTGGAAGACTGTTCTCGATGTGGGGCGGCAAACACACACTAGTGGTGACTACGCGCCTGGTCTCCGACGTCGACGTTGGATGGCTCCGACATTTCACGAGTGTTGAGGCTGAGGATCTGAAGTTCAGCCGGGACGAAGTGGACGCACTGCTTGGGGAGTGGCTGCCGGAGTCAGAACGGGCGGAGACCGTCGATCGGGTGACGCAGCTCGCTGGCGGGCAGGCGGCGCTGTTGGGCGTGATGGCCAAGCACTTGGTCATGGGCGCTGGCGAGGGTGCCGGCTTGGACTCGAGAATCGATCTGAGAAGCTTGCTCACCTCGCTCGCGGAGAGCCAGCTGACCGTCCAGGAATCGGAAGCGCTCGTCGCGCTATCGATATTGGGCACGGCCACTCTGCGGGAGCTCGGGAAGGTGAGAGAAGGTCTTGAGCGGGTTGACCTCGTGAGAATCTCTAGGTGCATCCCCCTCGTGCAGGTCACGGCAGGTCGGACCTCGGGACTGGCCCAAGCGTCGGTCCATGCGCTCGCGCAAGAAGTATACGCGTCTTCATCCTTTGCCGAAGCCCACGTGTCTGGCGACATGAACAACCTGCTGAGTAGCTGCGTGACGGTTCTTGAAGACCGGGAGGAGTACTCGCGCGTAGTTCCGCTCTTGGCTGAGAACCTACCGGAAGAGGAACTCGCAGATTGGCTGTTGACCAGGGGTTCCCGAGCGGTTGCGGCTGGTCACGCTGATGCCGTCGGACAGGCAGTCGACACCCTGACCCCGACGGTACTGCTGTCCCACCCGAGACTGCTTCTCATGAGCGCCGAGTATGGCGAGGCATCAAGCGATGTGATGATGCGTGCGGCACGAGCCACTGCAGCCGCAGACTTGGCTAGGTGTGAGGGCGATACTGGGACGCTCGCGGACGCACTGCTCGCGAAAGCAGAGGCCGCAAAGGACATGGGCAGAATCAGGGATGCGTGCCTTGCGCTGCAGGCAGTCAAGGAGCTTCCTGAGGCGACGGTTGGCCGAGAGAGAGCCATGCTGACAGCAGCGCGTCTCATCACGTACGCATCGGGCTCGTTGGATCAGTCGATGGTCGCGAAACACCAGGCGGAGGTTCGTGCCGCACTTCTTGCCCACGACGTCTCGCTTGACGTGGAGGCACGACTACGTGCGCAACTCGGAGTCGCGGCGTTCCTGTTTGGGCGTATCAATGAGTCGGTGGCGTACTTCTCCCAGGCTGCAGAAACTGCCAGCGTCCCAGTGCTCTTGCGGGCGATGATTCTTGGGGACCTAGCTACTGTCCTCATGGAGATGGGCCGCTTCCCGCACGCGTCATCTGTGCTGAACGAACACCATCAGATATCCGAGGGCTTCGGGCTGGAGACCTATCGTGCCTCAGGGGATTGTACCCGAGCGTGCATTGGGTACTTTGAGGCACCGGGAGTTGCTCTTGAGACTATGGCTGACCAGCTCGAAATTCTGAAGCACGCGGGCGACCGCTTAACGGAGGCGCACGTTCGGCTCTACAGGGCCTCGCTCTTGCGCGCAAGTGGCCGTGTCGATGATGCGATGGCAGACATCGAAGTGGTCTTGCGGTACGCGGCCAACCAGGACATCGCCTACCATCAGCTGCTCGCCGAGGTCGAACTCGCGGCCAACTTCCTCGCTTTGGGCGATGATCTCGCTGCCGTCCAGCACGCATCGCGAGTGCGTGAGGAATGTTCAACCAGGGGTGCGGCTTACCATGTGATGCGCGCCGATATTGTGCTGGCAGAAGCTGCCCGTCGCTGCGGTAGGTTGAACGAGGGCGTAAACCGGTTCCTCGAGCATGAGGAGTACATACTTGAAGGAGCCGCAAACTTCGCGATTGCGGTGTATTCGAGGGCGTTCCCGGCGGTTATCCCGATGGTTGCCGCCGCACTTGGGGCCGAGAGCCTTCCTGCACATCTTCTGCGTATGCTGTCGGATGAGGATGCGGATCGCAGTCTGCAGGCCGGTGCGGAGATTCTACGTCGAGTGGATCTGGAAATCCTCTCGTCGAGACTCCTCGGTGCTCGATCCAGTGAGTGGATCGCCGCCCTCGACACTACACCGCCCTGCCGAGTTCGCCTGTTCGGGGGACTCGAGGTCCGAGTGGGCGGCCGGGAAGTGGCCGAAGGCGACTGGCGCAAGCGCAAGGCGCGCCTCCTCTTCGCGATGCTCGTGCTGCAGTACGGCACTGATGTGTCGCGTGAGGCGATCTACGAGCACCTGTGGCCGGAGATGGACGAGTCGCGCGCCCGGAACAACCTGTATGTGATCTGGAGCGCCATGAAGGCGGCGCTGGAGCCGGGTGGCGTCAAGGGCGCCTCATGTCCGTACGTCAGCCACAAGGGCGGGGTCTGCCGAATCTCGACCACGCTGGTGCACTCCGACGTCGCGGAGTTCGACCGAATCATCGCCGAGGCCAGGGCGGCCGAGAGCGCGGGCGATGCGGCCGCGGCTCTCCGGGGCTACGAGATGCTGGTCGACGTGTACCGGGGCGAACTCCTCCCCGGTGACGCATACGACGACTGGTTCTCCACCGCGCGCGACCGCTACCGGCAGGAGTTCGGCGATGCGATGCTCGCCAGCCATCGCATCCTCACCTCTCAGGGTGATCATGCTGCCGCGCTCAGGATGATACGTCGGGCGATCGGTGCGGACGGGTGGCGCGAGGACCTCTACCAGGCGATGCTGCGCTCACAGATCTCGATGGGTCAACGTGGAGCGGCAGTGGACACGTACCTGGCCTGCAGGACCCGCCTCGCCGAGGACCTTGGCCTCGACCCCTCCAGGGAGACGGTGACCCTTTACGAGCAGGTTCTCGCCATGGAGGAAGGACCCGGCGGACCCCGTCCGGCTCTGGACTGAGGCCGCCGATGTCTGCAGAAGATGTGTCGCACAGCGGCCGCACTCGATGGTCAGACGGTGTTAAGAACCTGCTAAGGACTGCTGTGTATGCTACTTCGTATCGGGGCAGCGTCAGTGTCCCGGCGGGGCGGGCGAACGGTCTTCGCTGGGTTCTCCGACAAGGAGCTGAGCGGACAGCGTGCGGTAGGACCGCAGGGTGAGGAGCCGGGGAGACTCCTGAGGGGCACCTATGCCGGTCGAGATGCCCACCTTCCGGACCCTGGGGGGATCCGAGAACGCCTCGGTAAGAGGTCGGTGACACGGTGGTGTCGCCGACCTCTTCGCGTCAGCCCGTGTGCTAGAATCGTTCGTTGTCCTCCTCCTGCCGACAGGCCCCATTCTCACCTGAGAGGTGTTGTTCTTCATGGCCAGTATCCTCGCCAAACTCTTCACGCTCGGCGAAGGACGTCAGCTCAAGCAGTACGAGTCGATCGTCGAGCGCATCAACGCGCTCGAGCCGGAGTTCGCGGCGCTCAGCGACGACGAGATCAGCGCGAAGACCGCGGATTTCAAGCAGCGCCGCGCCGATGGTGAGACCATCGACCAGCTGCTGCCCGAGGCGTTCGCGAACTGCCGGGAGGCCGCGCGACGTGCCCTTGGCATGCGTCACTTCGACGTGCAACTCATCGGCGGCATGGTGCTCAACGCCGGACAGATCGCCGAGATGAAGACCGGTGAGGGCAAGACCCTCGTGGCGACCCTCGCTGCGTACCTCAACGCTCTCGACGATGCCGGTGTCCACGTCGTGACGGTGAACGACTACCTCGCCAAACGCGACAGCGAGTGGATGGGCCAGGTCTACCGGTTTCTCGGCCTGGAAGTGGGCCTGATCCAGTCGCAGATGGACCCGGTCAAGCGCATCGCCGCATACAAGGCGGACATCACCTACGGTACCAACGCCGAGTTCGGCTTCGACTACCTGCGCGACAACATGGTCGTACGGCCGGACCAGCGAGTGCAGCGCGGCCACCACTTCGCGATCGTCGACGAGGTCGACTCCATCCTGATCGACGAGGCCCGTACGCCGCTCATCATCTCCGGTGCGGGAACCAAGTCGGCCGACACCTACAAGCAGTTCGCCAAGGTGGTCCCGCGCCTGAGGCCCGAGTCCGACTTCGAGATCGACGAGGCCAAGAGGACCGTCGCGCCCACCGAGGAGGGCATCCGCAAGGTCGAGCAGGCCCTCGGGATCGAGGACCTCTACTCCGATCCGAGCGGGCAGATGGTGAACCACCTCCAGCAGGCGCTCCGCGCGCAGTTCCTCTTCAAGAAGGACGTGGAGTACGTCGTCAAGGACGGCGAGGTCATCATCGTCGACGAGTTCACCGGTCGCCTCATGTACGGCCGCCGCTACTCCGAGGGACTCCACCAGGCCATCGAGGCCAAGGAGAAGCAGCACGTGCGCGAGGAGAACCAGACGCTCGCGACCATCACGCTGCAGAACTACTTCCGTATGTACGAGAAGCTCTCCGGCATGACCGGTACGGCGGTCACCGAGGACGCGGAGTTCCGCGAGATCTACAAACTGCCGGTGCAGGTCATCCCCACTAACATGCCGATGGTCCGCGAGGACCGCGACGACCTCATCTATCGCACCGTGAGCGCCAAGTTCGATGCGGCCGTCGAGGAGATCGCCGAGGCCCACAAGAAGGGCCAGCCGTGCCTCGTGGGCACGATCTCGATCGAGAACTCCGAGCGGCTCTCGCGGCTCCTCGCCAAGCGCGGCGTCCCGCACGAGGTCCTCAACGCGAAGCACCACGAGCGCGAGGCGCACATCGTCGCTCAGGCCGGTCGCCTCGGCGCGGTCACGATCGCGACCAACATGGCCGGCCGAGGCACCGACATCATCCTCGGCGGTAATCCGGAGTTCCTCGTCGACGACCTGCTGCGCGAGAAGGGCATCCAGCCCGAGGAGGCGACCGAGGAGCAGCGCGCCGAGGCCCTCGCCTCGGCGAAGCGGATCACGGCCGTCGAGCACGACAAGGTGGTCGCCGCGGGCGGGCTCGCGGTCCTCGGCACGGAACGGCACGACTCGCGCCGCATCGACAACCAGCTGCGCGGACGTTCCGGTCGTCAGGGTGATTCCGGTCTCTCGCAGTTCTACCTGTCGCTCGAGGACGACCTCATGCGCCTGTTCGGCGGCGACCGGATGGACCGCATCTCGCGCTTCATGGAGAAGACCGACATCCCGGACGATATGCCGATCCAGGCGGGCCTCGTGTCGAAGGCCATCGAGAGCGCCCAGCGCCAGGTCGAGGCGATGAACTTCGCCGCGCGAAAGCACGTGCTCGAATACGACGACGTCATGAACAAGCAGCGCGAGGTCATCTACCAGGAGCGCAACCGCATCCTCGACGGCAAGGACATCCACGGGCGGGTCGACGAGCTGGTTCGGGAGATCGTGCTCGCGAACGTGCTCGAGTACTGCCCCGAGCACACGTACGCCGAGGAGTGGGAGTGGGACGGTCTCGCGTCGTGGTACCGGGACCTGACCGGGCTCGAAGGCGCGGTCGCCCGGCATAAGGGCGAGACCGAGAACCCGCACGAGCTCGCCGACGAGCTCGCGGAGGCCGCGCTCGCCACCTACGCCGAGCGCGAGGAGCAGCTCGGCCCCGAGAACCTGCGGGAGCTCGAGCGGCAGGTCATGCTTCGCGTGATCGACACGAGGTGGATGGAACACCTCCTTGAGATGGACTACCTCAAAGACGGCATCGGTCTGCGGGCGATGGGCCAGCGCGACCCGCTCGTCGAGTACAAGTCCGAGGCGTACAACATGTTCGGGCAGCTCGTGGGCGCCATCAACGAGGACTTCCTGCGCACGATCTTCCATATCCAGATGATCCGGCCCGAGCAGCGGGCCGAGCAGCCCGCCGTTCGGGACGTCTCATACTCCGCTCCTTCGGAGTCCACGATCTTCTCCGGCGCGGCGCAGGCGGCCGCGACGGCTGCCGGTCCCGCGGGCCCCTCTCCCGACGCGATCGCGGCCGCGAGCGCGGCCGCTGGCGGCAGCGGCAAGGTCGCCACGATCGTCAAGGACAAGGAGGACCCGTTCGCCGACGTGGGCCGCAACGATCCCTGTCCGTGCGGGAGCGGCAAGAAGTTCAAGAAGTGCCACGGGGCGGCGGTCTAGGTGATCGCCGACCGCACCAGCGAACTGTCGGCCCTGCGGGCGCGGGTCGAGAAGATGGGGGAGTACCTCCACCTCGACTCCAAGCGCGCCGAGATCAGCGCACTCGAGGCTCGGGCGGCCGAACCCGGCTTCTGGGACGACCAGTCCTCGGCCCAGCAGGTGATGGCCCGTGCCGCCGACCTTCGGGAGGAGGTCTCGGGCTACGAGTCCGCCATCGCGGAGCTCGAGGACGCCGAGGTCGCCAACGAGCTCGCGCTCGCCGATGCCGACGAGGAGCTCGCCGCCGAGGTCGGGGCCGCCCTCAAGGCGCTGGCCAAGCGGATCGACGGCCTGGAGCTGGCATCCTGGTTCACCGGCGAGTTCGACGCCGGTGACGCGATCATCACCATCGTCCCCGGCCAGGGCGGCCTGGAGGCGCAGGACTGGGCCGAGATGCTCCTGCGCATGCTCACCAAGTACGCCGAGGCCCGGAAGTGGAAGGTCGACCTGCACGATGCGCCACCCGGCGTCGAGCTGGGTATCGACCGCGCGGTCTTCACGGTCCACGGCCGCAACGCGTACGGCATGCTCCAGTCCGAGGCCGGCGTCCATCGGCTCGTGCGCATCAGCCCGACCGACGAGAAGAAGCGTCGCCAGACCACCTTCGCCCGCGTCGAGGTGCTGCCGGTGCTGCCCGATGAGATCGAGGTCGAGATCCGCGACGAGGACCTGAGGATCGACGTGTTCCGGTCGAGCGGCCCCGGCGGGCAGTCGGTGAACACCACCGACTCCGCCGTGCGGATCACCCACACGCCCTCGGGACTCGTGGTGACCTGCCAGAACGAGAAGAGCCAGCTCAAGAACCGCGAGTCGGCGATGAAGATCCTCCGCGCGCGCCTCTACGAGCTGGAGAAGGCCAAGCGCGAGGCCGAACTCGACGAGCTGCGCGGCGAGAAGCAGGACATCACCTTCGGCAGCCAGATCCGCAGCTACGTGCTCTACCCCTACCAGATGGTCAAGGACCATCGCACCGGAACCGAGACGGGCAACGTCGATGCGGTCCTCGGTGGGGACCTCGAGGAGTTCGTGGTCGGTTATCATCGCTGGCGGGTCGCCGAACAGCAGGGCGCGCTCGCGGGAGCGGGCTCGTAGGTGATGAGCCCTCTCGCCGCCGACCTGCACACCCATACGCTCGCTTCCGGGCACGCCTACTCGACCGTCACCGAGCTCGCGGTCGCAGCTCGCCGGGCCGGCCTCGGACTGATCGCCGTGACCGACCACGGCCCGACCTGCCCGGGCGCGCCCGATCCGTGGTACTTCTGGAACCTCAAGGTGATCCCGTCGGTGATCGACGGAGTGCGCGTGCTGAAGGGTGTCGAGGCCAACCCCGCTGACACCGACTCGGGTCTTGACCTGCCCGACGAGATCCTCACCCAGCTCGACTTCGTGGCGGCCGGATTCCACCCCGAGACCGGCTTCGACCAGCGTGACCGCGCCCGCAACACCGAGGCGCTGCTGCGGGTGATCGCCAATCCACTCGTGGACATGATCACCCACCCTGGCAACGACCACGAGTTCCCGCTCGACCTCGCGGCGGTGGTGTCGGCCGCCGCGGAGCACAGGGTGATCCTCGAACTCAACGACCACTCGTTCGCCCCGACCAGCTGTCGCGCCGCTTCGAACCATCGCGAGCAGGAGTTCGCCGAGGCCGCGCTCGCGGCTGGCGTGCCGGTCGCGGTCAATTCGGACGCCCACTTCGCGAGCCAGGTGGGCCGGATGGAGGCCGCGCTCGAGGTCGCCAGCCGGATCGGGCTTCCCGAGGAGCGCATCATCAATCACACTCCGGAGAGGGTGCTCGAGCACCTTCTCTCCCGGCGCGAGCGACCCCGTCTCGACCACGGCGGCGTGTGGGAGAGCGGCTCGTTCGGAGGTGAGCGCTGATGGTCGGCCGTCTCAAGCGGATCCGCCCGGGTGGCGTCTTGCGTCATCGCCCGGTGCGGGACTACCTCTGGATGACCGCGGGCATCGCGCTCACCGCATGGGCGCTGAACGCCTTCCTCATCCCCAACCGGATCGCGGCCGGCGGCGTGTCGGGTCTTGCCACCGTGCTCTACTACACGGGGCTCGACCTCGGTATCACCGTTCCCGTGGGCGTGCAGATGCTCGTGATGAACATCGTTCTTCTCGCGATCGCGACGCGGGCGCGCGGCTGGCGCTACGCGGCCAAGACGATCTACGGGATCGTCGGGCTCTCGGTGCTCATCGATCTCTCGGCACCCTTCACGCCGCATCTCGCGGCGGGTGACTACCTGCTCGCGGCCCTCTACGGCGGGGCACTCACCGGCCTGGGCATCGGCATGGTGTTCAAGGCCGGCGGTACCACGGGCGGCACCGACATCGTCGCCCAGCTCCTCGCTCGGAGGATCTCCCTCGGCCAGGGACAGTTGCTCCTGGCGGTCGACGCGTTCGTCGTGATGCTCGCCGCGCTCAAGTTCGGACCCGAGCTCGCGCTCTACGGTGCCGTGGCGGTCTTCGTGATGGGCTCGACCATCGATCTCGTCCTCGAGGGGCTTCCGGTCGAGAAGGCCGCCTTCATCGTCTCGGAACACTCCGGCCGCATCGGCGAGGCGGTCATGCACGATCTCGGCCGAGGCGCCACCGCGCTCGCGGCGCGCGGCATGTACTCGGGCGCGCCGCGTGAGATGATCTTCACCGTGGTCTCCCGCAAGGAGATCGACGACCTGAAGCAGATCGTGAACACCATCGATCCGCAGGCGTTGCTCATCATCTCCGATGTGCACGAGGCGATCGGTGAAGGATTCAAGGAGATGGGAGTGCGATGAGAACCGACGCGTTCGACCTGGCAGCCGTTGAAACGGTCGCCACCCGCATGCGCTACGACATCATCGAGATGGTCGCGGCGGCCGGCTCCGGACACCCCGGGGGATCGCTCTCGGCAGCAGAGATCGTCGCGACGCTCTACTTCGCCGTGATGCGCCACGACCCGGCCGACCCCGCGGATCCCGCGCGGGACCGCTTCGTCCTCTCGAAGGGTCACGCGGCGCCGGTCCTCTACGCCGCGCTCGCCGAGGCGGGCTACTTCGGCCGCGAGCATCTCGTGACGCTGCGGACCCTCGGCTCTCTGCTCCAGGGGCACCCCGACAGCAAGAAGACGCCGGGCGTCGAGGTCTCGACCGGGTCGCTCGGCCAGGGACTCTCGATCGCGTGCGGGATCGCGCTCGGGCTCGCACCGGACCGCGCCGACGAGCGCACCGTCTACTGTCTCCTCGGCGACGGGGAGTGCCAGGAGGGCCAGGTGTGGGAGGCGGCGATGTTCGCCGCGCACAACAAGCTCGGGAACCTCGTCGCGATCGTGGACCAGAACGGCCTGCAGATCGACGGCGCATGCACCGAGGTGATGTGTCTCGGCGACATCGAGGCGAAGTTCGCCGCGTTCGGGTGGGAGGTCACGGCCTGCGACGGCCACGACGTCGCGGCCATCGCCGACGCCCTCGCCCGCGTGCGCTCGACGCCGGACCGCCCGGGCGTCGTGGTGGCGCGCACCGTGAAGGGCAAGGGCGTGTCGTTCATGGAGGGTGACGCCGGCTGGCACGGCAAGGCGCCGTCGGCCGAGGAGACCAAGACCGCGCTCGCGGAGCTCGCCGCGGCGCTCGAGGCGAAGGGGGTCTCGCTGTGAGCAAGCGTGCCACTCGTGAGGCGTTCGGGGCCACCCTGGTCGAGCTGGCCGGGGAGGGCGTGGACGTGGTCGCGGTCGAGGCCGACCTCTCCAAGTCGACCACCACGGCGGTCTTCGCCGATGCGTATCCCGAGCGCTTCTTCAACGCCGGCATCGCCGAGCAGAACATGATCGATGTCGCCGCGGGCCTCGCCGCGAGCGGGAAGGTGGCGTTCACGGGCTCGTTCGCCGTGTTCGCGACCGGCCGCGCCTACGACCAGGTGCGCAACACCGTCTGCTACTCCGAGCTCGACGTGAAGCTCGCGCCGACGCACTCGGGCATCACCGTCGGCCCTGACGGCGGCAGCCATCAGATGCTTGAGGACATCGCGCTCATGCGGGTCCTGCCGGGTATGCGCGTGCTCGTGCCGGCGGACTTCCACGCGGCGCGCGAGGCGCTCCGCGTGGCGGCCCGGGAACCGGGACCGTTCTACATCCGGCTCGGCCGGGCCGCGGTGCCGTTGGTGCACGGCGAGGACTTCACCTTCGAGCTCGGCAAGGCGTACGTGGTGCGCGAGGGCGCCGACGTGACGCTCGCGGCCTGCGGCGTGATGGTCGAGCGCGCGCTCGCGGCCGCGGAGCTGCTCGCCGCCGATGGCGTCTCGGCCGAGGTGATCGACGTCGCGACGCTCAAGCCCCTCGATGTCGGGACCATCGCCGCCTCGGCGGCCAAGACCGGCGCGGTCGTCACCTGCGAGGAGCACTCCATCATCGGCGGGCTCGGCTCGGCGGTCGCGGAGGTCCTCGGCGAGCACGTCCCGGTGCCGCTCGCACGCGTGGGCGTGCGGGACGTCTTCGGCACCTCGGGTGACCCCGAGGAGCTGATGGCGCACTTCGGGCTGACGGCACACCATGTCGCCGAGGCGGCCCGGGCGGTTCGCGCACGGGCGTAGGAGGGCTTTCGCGTTGTTGGCACCGTTCTTGTAACGATTCGATGTAGTCGGCACCGCCGGAGCGTTCCGGCGGTGCGCTGTTTGCTACCATACGCGGTGGCATCCGAACGTATCGCGGCACCGAACCTGATTCGGAGACACTATGATTTCGATGCGCGGCGTCGAGAAGTACTACACGCCGGACGCGCCCGCTCTCGCCGACGTCAACGTCGAGATCGAGGCCGGCGAGTTCGTGTTCCTGGTCGGCCACTCCGGCTCTGGCAAGTCGACCTTCATCCGGCTGCTCCAGCGGGAGCTGCTCCCCACCCGGGGCCAGATCGTGGTGGCGGGCCAGGACATCGTGCGGCTCAAGAACTGGAAGGTGCCCTACCTGCGCCGCAACATCGGCTGCGTCTTCCAGGACTTCAAGCTCCTGCCCAACAAGACCGCCTACGAGAACGTGGCGTTCGCGCTCGAGGTCATCGGTCGCTCCAAGCACGTGATCCGGACACAGGTCCCGGAGGTGCTTCGGCTCGTGGGCCTCGAGGACAAGATCGGCTCGTACCCCGACGAGTTGTCGGGCGGCGAGCAGCAGCGCGTCTCGATCGCGCGCGCGTTCGTCAACCGGCCCCCGATCCTGCTGGCCGACGAGCCCACCGGTAACCTCGACCCGGCGACGTCGCTCGGGATCATGAGCCTGTTCAACCGCATCAACAAGACCGGCACGACCGTGCTGGTGGCGACCCACGACCGGGAGATGGTGGACTCCATGCGCAAGCGCGTCATCGCGCTTGAGGGCGGCCACATCATCCGCGACCAGCATCGAGGAGTCTACGGCTATGGGGATTAACGTCGGCTACTTCGTCAAGGAGTCGGTCACCAACTTCCGCCGCAACTGGGTGATGAGCCTCGGCGCCGTCATCACCATCTATCTCTCGCTGTTGCTGGTCGGCGTCTCGATGGTCACGGGGTACGTGATCTCGGAGGTCGTGCGCTCCGTCGAGGACAAGGTCTCGATCCAGATCTTCCTGAAAGACGGCGCGGCCACCGAGGACGTCGAGGAGCTCCAGGCGTGGCTGCTGCGCGACGAGCTCGTCGAGGCCGTCAACTACGTCTCCAAGGAGGAGGCGCTCGAGCGCTTCAAGGAGGAGATGGCCGGCAGCTCCGAGATCGTGGACAACATCCGGGAGAACCCGCTGCCCGCGTCCCTCGACGTCACCCTGACCGATCCCCGGCAGGTCGAGGAGATGGCCGAGCGGATCAAGGCGAACGAGACCTTCCTCAAGGTGTGCGACCGTCCTGACGATCCCGAGGAGTCTCTCAAGTACGGGCAGCAGATCGTCAACCGGCTCTTCGCGTTCACCCGCGTCATCCGCATCATCGGCGTGGTGTTCATCGCGATGCTCGCCGTGGTCAGCCTGATCTTCATCAACAACACCATCCGGCTCGCCATCTACGCGCGCCGCAAGGAGATCGGCATCATGCGGCTCGTGGGGGCGTCGAACTGGTTCATCCGGGCTCCGTTCCTGCTCGAAGGCGTCATCCAGAGCCTCATCGGGGCGGCGCTCGCCATCCTGACCGTACTCGCGATCCAGGCGGCGATCCTGCCCCGGCTCGCGGAAGCGCTCCCGTTCCTGCCCGTCGACATCACGGGAAGCGCGATGGTCCAGCTCGGGGTCGTGCTCGTGTTCGCCGGCGTCCTCATCGGACTCATCGGGTCGGGCTTCGCGCTCCGTCGCTATCTCAAGGTCTAGTCGGCTCCGCACACGAGGACAGGCACGCCATGAATCGCACCAGCACCTACATCGCCCTGTCCCTCATCGGGGTACTCCTGCTCACCTCCGCGTTCCTCGGCGGGGTGGCGTTCGACCAGGCGGTCGACTGGCCGTCGTGGTTCCGTGCCGTGCCCGAGCCGACCGGGGGCGCCAACATCGGCCCGCACGTCGACGAGGTCAGGCGTCTGCTCGACCGTGAGGCGCTCCAGCCTTCGAGCGAGGAGTCGATGACCGCCGGGGCGATCAGAGGACTGCTCGAGTCGCTCGGCGACCCGTACGCGTCCTACCTCGATGCGCGGCACTTCGAGTACTTCAACGACCAGACCGACGGCGAGTTCTTCGGGATCGGCATCACCATCGCCGAACGTGAGGGCACCGTCTACGTCGTCTCGCCCATCGAGGGCACCCCGGCCGCCGAGGCGGGCCTGCGGGCCGACGACATCATCGTCGCGATCGACGGCGAGCGCCGGGACCGATGGGACGTCGACGAGGTGGTCACTCGCGTCCGTGGCGAGGAGGGGACCGAGGTCGAGCTCGGCGTCAAGCGCGGTGAGGAGTCCGAGCTGCTCACGTTCCGCATCACCCGTGCGAAGATCGACATCCCCAACGTCCTCACCCGCCTCGAGGACGGCGGCGTGGGCTACGTCCGGCTGCTCACCTTCAACCAGAAGTCGGCCGAGAGCGTCGCCGAGGCGGTCGAGGAGCTGTCCGCCGAGGGCGCGACCGCCTTCGTGCTCGACGTGCGCGACAACCCCGGGGGGCTGCTGAACTCGGCCGTCGATGTCGCCTCGCTGTTCGTGGGCGACGGCGTGATCGTGCGGGTCGAGGAGCGCGACCGGCCGCAGGTCGAGCACCGGGCGCGCCCCGGGGTCGTGACCGACGCGCCGCTCGTGCTGCTCGTCAACGGCTACTCGGCCTCGGCGAGCGAGGTGCTGGCCGGAGCGCTGCAGGACTACGGCCGCGCCCGCCTCGTGGGCGAGCAGACCTTCGGCAAGGGGAGCGTGCAGACCGTCGAGCAGCTGAGCTTCGGCGGTGGCGTGAAGTTCACGATCGCGCACTACCTCACGCCCAAGGGCCGCGCCATCGACGGGGAGGGGCTGACGCCGGACGTCGTGGTCGAGATGGACGCGTCGGAGCAGGTCGACGAGGAGAGCGACGTGCAGCTGAAGCGTGCGCTCGAGCTCGCCCGTCAGGCCTCGCGCTAGTCGCTCGCCGCGCGGGGCGGACCAGCGGCGCTACTCGTCCTCGTCGTCCCCGACGAAGAGCGAGATGTCGAACTCGGACTCCTCGATGAGCCGCATCTGACCCACGCTGATCTCGGCGGTGGTCTCCCCGGTGGTGGTCAGCGTGAGCACCGAGCCGTCGCCGAACAGGCGCACGGTGCAGCGGTCGTCGGCGTCGGTCTCGAACTCGAGGTAGCGGAAGCTCGCGACGTTGAGGAAGAGACAGCCGTTCACGGCCATCGTCGCCGATTCGAGGTCGGCCATGATCTTCACGAGCGTGACCTGGCCGGCGACGACCTCCATGCCATCGACCACGTATGAGAACTCAAGGGATTCGAGGGTCTCGAGCGCGCGCACCATGTCGCGGGGGTTCGAGACGGTTCCGCTGCCGATGAAGCTCGGGGCGAGCGGGCGGATGGATTCCATATCCGGTACTCCAGGGGTAGACGGTGGGCAAGCAGCATACACGGATTGCCGGGGGCGGTCAAAAGCGCCCCGCCGTCGCGTGGAGGCGGCCGGTACGGTAGGCTCACCATGACGACGGAAGGAGCTGCGCGTGGCGCGCCGCAAGCGGGTCGAGAAGGCGAAGGGCTCGGGTCTGATCGTAGGCCGCATCACCGTCAATCGGCGGGGGTACGGTTTCGTGGAGGCCGAGGAGGGCGACATCTACATCGGCTCGCGCGACATCGCGGGCGCGATGCACCGCGACGTCGTCGGCGTCCGGCTCACTCCCGGCAGAAGCAAGCAGGGCCGCTCGGGCGTGGTCGTCAAGGTCATCGAGCGCGCGAACGAGACGGTCGTCGGACGGTTCGAGCGGCACGGCCGCATCGGCATCGTGGTGCCCACCGACCCGCGGATCCGCACCGAGGTCTTCGTCCCCGGCCGGGAGGCCGAGGGCGCGACCGACGGCGACCTCGTCGTCGCTCGCCTGACCGCCTATCCTTCGCGGCACAACGCGGCGCAGGGCGTCGTCGAGGAGGTCATCGGCAGGGAGGGCGAGCCGGGCATCGAGATCGAGGTGATCATCCGGGAGCACGGGCTGCGGACCGTCTTCCCGGACGAGACCGAGGCCGAGGCCGCCGCGACCCGTCTCGACATCGAGTCCGCTCTGGCCGAGGAGGACCGCGCGGACCTGCGGGACGTCTTCACCGTCACGATCGATCCGACCGACGCGCGCGACTTCGACGACGCGATCAGCATCGAGTACGTCGAGGGCCGTCTGCGCCTCGGCGTGCACATCGCCGACGTCTCGCACTACGTGCCGGTCGACTCGGCGCTCGATCGGGAGGCGCGCCGGCGTGCCACGAGCGTCTACCTCGTCGACCGGGTGTTGCCGATGCTGCCCGAGGAGCTCTCGAACGGCATCTGCTCGCTCAACCCCGGCGAGGAGCGACTGGCCTTCTCGGTGATCATGGATCTCGACAAGGACGCGACGGTCGGCTCGTACCGGCTCACCCCGTCGGTCATCCGTTCCGACCGCCGGTTCGACTACGAGACGGTCCAGGCGTGCCTCGACGGCGCGCGGCCGTTCCCCGACGAGCCGAGCGAGCGGCTGCTCACGGAGTTCGCCCGCGTCGCAGCGCGGATCGGCGAGCGTCGGGTGAGCCGAGGAGGTCTCGATTTCGAGACGGTCGAGGCGAAGGTCGTCCTCGCCGAGGACGGCGTCACGCCGGTCGACGTCAAGGTGCGGGAGCGCACCCAGGCCACCAACATGATCGAGGAAGCGATGATCCTCGCCAACGAGGTCGTCGCCGGGCACATGACGCGCGCCGGGGCGCCGATGGTCTACCGCATCCACGAGGACCCCGACGCCGACGCGCTCGCGCAGGTCGCCGTCGTCTTGAAGGAGTTCGACTACCCGATCAAAGACGTGCACGGTGCGAGCCCGGCGACCTTCCAGCGCATCATCCGATTCGCGCACGGCCGGCCCGAGAAGGTGCTGATCAACTCGCTGCTCCTCCGGGCGCTGCAGCGCGCCCGCTACACGGACTACCTCGGAGCGCACTTCGGGCTCGCGAGCGAGGCCTACTGCCACTTCACGAGCCCGATCCGGCGCTATCCCGACCTGCTCGTCCATCGGCTCCTGAAAGCCCAGCTCAGCGGCTCGCTGCGTGAAGAGCCTGTCAGCTCCATGGTGGAAGACCTCGAGTGGCTCGCGGAGCACTGCTCGACCATGGAGCGGGAGGCCGAGGCCGCCGAGGACGATTCGGTGCGCGTGAAGCTCGCGGAGCTCATGGGGCAGCATATCGACGAAGTCTTCGAGGGGCTCATCACCGGCGTGCACTCGTTCGGCCTGTTCATCCAACTCGACAACACCGCCGAGGGACTCGTCCACGTGAGCGCCATGGGCGACGACTACTACCACCTCGATCCCGAGCGCTTCATGCTGGTGGGCGAGGAGCGCGGACGCTTCTTCCGACTCGGTGAGCGCGTGCGGGTGCGGGTCGCCGGCGTGAGCATCCCCGCGGGACGGATCGACTTCGAGCTGGCGTGAGGCGTGAGCGCCGGTTCAGCGGGGGTGTCGGCCGGCGCGTGCGTCGCGCCCCCTGTTCACAGGCGGGTAACCGTAGGGTACGGCCCGGTCACGGTCCGGCCCGAGGGCGGCCGACGGGCTCACAGTGGGGACGTCACCGTCTGTGAGGGGGTCGCCATGTACGACGTCTGCATCATCGGCGCCGGACCCGCGGGGTCCACGCTCGCCCGGTTGCTGCCCGCGGGGCTGCGAGTGCTCCTGGTCGACCGGAGGCGTCTCGACCGGCCCTACGTCCGGGGGACGGCCGCCAAGCCGTGCGGCGGGCTGCTCGCGCCCTCGGCGCAACGGGAGCTCGCGACCCAAGGCCTCGGCGTGCCGTCCCGCGTCATCGCGGGCCCGCAGCTCTTCGCGGTGCGGGCGGTCGACCTCGACGCGCGGATCGAGCAGCACTACCAGCGCTACTACCTCAACGTCGACAGGGAGTCGCTCGACCGCTGGCTCGTGTCGATGATCCCCGACTCGGTGAGCCGCCTCTTCGGGTACTCGGCGTACGCCATCGACCGCGATCACGGTTCGCCGCTCGTGCGCCTGAGGGCGTCCTGCGGCGCCCCGGCCAGCGTGGCCGCACGGCTGGTCGTCGGCGCTGACGGCGCTGCCTCGATCGTCGCCGCGACGCTCGGCGCCCGCCGGAGCGCGGCCCGCTACGTCGCCGTCCAGGGCGTGTTCGAGGGAGGGTCGGACGACGCGTCGTTCGGCGCGTACTTCGACCGGGAGAACACCGACTTCTACGGCTGGAGCATCCCCAAGGGCCGGTATCTCTCCATCGGGGTCGCGTGCCCGCGGGGCGCGGGAGCCGCCTCGAGGTTCGACGCGTTCGTGCGGAGGCTCGCCGAGAGCGGGCAGCACGTGGGCACGCAGCTCGGTCGCGAGTCGGCCCCGCTGCTGCGCCCGTCCCACCCCGGCGAGCTGCGCCTCGGCGGGGAGGGCCTGCTGCTGGTCGGAGAGGCCGCGGGGCTCATCAGCGCGAGCTCCGCCGAGGGGATCAGCTACGCGCTCCGCAGCGGGCGCGCGCTGGCCGAGGCGCTGGCCGGCGGGCTCGACGGGGCGGCCGCGCGCTACCGGATCGCCGCAGGCCCCACGGTCGCCGACGCGCTCGGCAAGATGGTCAAGTCCCGGGTCATCTACGAGGGGCGCGCGCGACGGGCCCTCATGCGCAGCGGCGTCACCGCGATCCGCCCTACCCGCGAGGACAGGCGCGTCGCGGGCGTCGGCACGTGCTGAGCGGCACGGCGGTGGCATGGCGTGCGGTCCGGGAGTAGACTGGGCTTTCATGCTGTCGATCCTTCGGAGGGATGATCCACGTGCGTTCCGAGTCACTCGCGTACTTCAAGGAACTGGTCGAGGCGCCGTCGCCGTCCGGCTACGAGCAGCCGGCCGCGCGCGTGATGCGTGAGTACCTCGCTCCCTTCGCCGACGAGGTCACCACCAACGTCATGGGCTCGGTGCATGGACTGCTCCGCGGCAGCGACGCCGAGCATGACGGCCGTCGCGTGAGCGTGATGCTCGCCGGCCATATCGACGAGATCGGCATGATGGTCACCTACATCACCGCCGAGGGGTTCATCGCCTTCAAGCCCATCGGCGGCGTGGACGAGGCGGTGTTGCCCGGCATGCGGGTGCGCGTGCACACGCGGGAGGGCGCGAAGCTGGGTATCCTCGGCAGGCTGCCGATCCATCTGCTCGAGGACGACGAGCGCAAGGCCGTCACGAAGGTGCACAAGCTCTTCATCGACCTCGGCATGGGTGCGGAGCGCGTCAAGGAGTTCGTGCGTGTCGGTGACCCGATCACGTTCGACGTCGGCTTCCAGGAGTTCGGCGACGGCATGGTCGTCTCCCGCGCGTTCGACGACAAGATGGGCGCCTTCATCTGCTCGGAGGTGCTCCGCCTGGTGAAGGAGCGCGGCGGGGCGAAGGTCGACCTCGTCGCGGCCGGCACGGTCCAGGAGGAGATCGGCCTGCGCGGCGGGATCACGAGCGCGTACGGGGTCGATCCCACCGTGGGCATCGCCGTCGAGGTGGGCCACGCGACCGACTTCCCCGATGTCGACAAACGCAAGCACGGCGAGGCGTGCTGCGGCAAGGGACCGATCCTCGCCCGCGGCGCCAACATCAACCCGACGGTCTTCCGGCTGCTCGTCGAGGCTGCCGAGGGGGCCGGCGTCCCGCACCAGTTCGACGGCGAGCCGCGCGCGACCGGCACGGACGCCAGCGCGATCCAGCTGGCCCGGGGCGGCAAGGCGGCGGCCCTGGTGAGCGTGCCGCTGCGCTATATGCACACGCCGGTCGAGGCCCTCGCGCTCGCCGACGTCGAGGCGACGATAGAACTCCTCACGGAGTTCGTGCTGCGCCTCGACCCCGAGACCGACTACACGCCCTGAAGCGGGAGCATGCGCTGACCATGGCCGGGAGCGACCGACATATCGCCACGAACAAGAAGGCGTACCACGACTACTTCATCGACGAGACGTTCGAGGCCGGCATCGCGTTGACCGGCACCGAGGTCAAGTCGTTGCGCGCGAACAAGGCGAGCCTTCGGGACTCGTTCGCGACCGTGCGCAAGGGGGAGGTCTGGCTGCACCACGTGCACATCGCCCCGTACAGTCACGGCAACCGGGCGAACGTCGACCCGCTGCGCCCCCGCAAGCTCCTGCTGCACAAGAAGGAGATCCGCTACCTCTCGGGCAAGGCCGCTGAGAAGGGCGCGACGCTCGTCCCGCTCAAGATGTACTTCAGCGATCGCAACCTCGTGAAGGTCGAGCTCGGGCTCGCCCGCGGCAAGAAGCTCCACGACAAGCGGGCGACGATCGCGGACCGCGACCACAAGCGAGGTGTCGAGCGGGCACTCCGTGACCGGCAGAAGGGCTGAGCGCGTCCTCGCGGACCGCGCGTTCGGCACGGCGCTTGCGTGACGGGTATACTAGCCGGACGGTTCCGCCTCGGCGGCGGTCCGCGACGCACCTTGAGAGAGCTGGAAGCAGGTGCCCACCGATGTGGGGGCGACTGGTTTCGACACGATAGTCCTGAGGGAAGAAGCAGGCCGAGGTCTCCTCACCTCGTTAAACAGGGGTAAGACGCCTTTAAGCGTCGACAATGACTTTGCACTCGCTGCCTAGATAGAGCAGCGACGCCGCCCGGTGTGCGTCTCCGACACCGGTTCCCGGCGCCACTAAGGAGACTCACCGGACCGAAGCCTGACGGCGCTTCGTAAGGGACATCCGAGCCGTCTAGGAACGGGTTCGCGGGTCACCGTGCCTCACCCGGACCGAACGCCGATCGGTGACTGAGCCTGGAGATGCTTCCCAGGGGGGTATCGTGGACCGGAGTTCGATTCTCCGCGCCTCCACCAGCGAATCATGCGAGCGGGATCCCTCCAGGGGTCCCGCTCGTCGCGTTCGTGTCGGGTGCGCATGACTCACGGCCGACGCGCTCGGGAGCCGGAACGGGGAATCTACACCGTAGCGGGACCCGCGGCGTGGAGCCGCCGGTGCCGCGCGACGGGAGGCGAGGGGTGTGACAGGTCACGGATCGCGACCGCCCCGGTCCCACGAGCCGGGGACGATCGACCTCGAGGCGCTGCCCGTGCCTGCCGCGCTCCTCGACCGTGCCGGGGCGCTCGTCGCCGCGAACCGGGAGTGGGACGCGGCGCTCAGCCCCGCGCTCCGAACCGACGGGCTCGCCGAGGCGACCACGGACCTCCCCGCGCAGCTCGAACGGGCGGCGCACGCCGGGGGCGGCGCCATCGAGGTCACCGTCCGGGGCGAGGACGGCCAGCCCCGGTCGTTCGTCGGCCGCTGCGGGGCGCTCGAGGGCTCCTCGGCGATGCTCTGCACGCTCATGGAGATCACCGAGATCAGGCGCCGGGAGGCCCAGCTCGCGTTCATGGCCACGCACGACGTCCTGACCGGACTGCCCAACCGCCGGATGTTCGAGGACGCGCTCGTGCGCACCCTCGCGCGTGCCCGCCGGGGCGAACCAGGGGCGCTCATGATGCTCGACATCGACAACCTCAAGTCGTACAACGACGCGCTCGGCCACGCGCGGGGCGATCAGGCGCTCATCAACTTCGCCCTGCTCCTCCAGACCCACGTCCGTGCCGGCGACATGCTCGCGCGCGTGGGCGGCGACGAGTTCGGGGTGGTGCTCGAGGGCGCGAGCGTGGAGGAGGCGGCCGAGATCGCGGAGCGCATGCGGGGGGCCGCGGCCAGCGAGGCGTTCGTGGCGGACGCCCGCGCCTATGACCTCGGCATGAGCGCCGGCGTGGTACCCTTCGACGGCACGGAGGAGGTGCCGCAGCTGACCGACGCCGCCGATGCCGCGCTCTACGAGGCGAAGAACGCGGGCCGCAACCGGGTCGTGGTCCGTCGGACCGCCTCGGGCGAGGGGTCCTCGGCCGATCCGCGCGCCGCGGCCCTCGTGCGCGAGGCGCTCACCGCGGGGCGCGTCAGGCTCCACTACCAGCCCGTGATCCGGTTGCTCGACGGGTCGACCGCCTACTTCGAGTCGCTCGTCCGGCTCGTCGCCGAGGACGGGGAGGTGCTCATGCCGGCCTCGTTCCTCTCCGTCGCCGAGCGCCTCGGACTCATGCCCCGACTGACCCGCCACGTCTTCGCCGCGGTCTCCGACGCGCTCGCAACGGTCTCGGGTGCCCGCACCTCGGTCAACCTGTGCGGCTCGGACCTGCTCGACCGCTCGTTGCCCGATCATATCGAGCGCGGGCTCGGCGAGCGTGGGGTCGATCCGCGGCGGCTCTCCTTCGAGATCGCCGAGCATGTGGTGGCCACCCACCACGACGCCGTCGTACAGTGGGCGGACCGCTTCACCCGCCTCGGCTGCCCGCTCGTGCTCGACCGGTTCGGCGCCGGCGCTCGCGGCTTGCAGTTCGTGAGTGAGCTGCCCTTCGAGCAGGTCAAGCTCGACGTCTCGACGCTGGCCCGGCTCACCGACGAGGGGGGCGGATCGGAGTACCTCGAGGCGGTCCGACGGGTGGTCGAGGCCCACGGGCTCACTGTGGTCGCCTCGCGCATCGAGGACCCGCGGGTACTCGAGCGGGTCCGCGCCGCGGGTTTCCGCTACGTCCAGGGGTTCGACGTGGCCCGCCCGCGCGCGATCCCGGAGTGACCGTGCGGTGACGGCTGGAGCGTCCGGCGGGTTCCTCGGCTAGAATCGACGTGTCATCGCCCCGCATCCCGCGGGGGAGGGTCGCACGGAAGGGTCGTCGATGGAAGAGTTGGTCGCAGGGCTGCCGCCGTATCTCAAATACCTCGTACTCGCGTTCGTTCCCACGATCGAGCTGAGAGGCGCGGTGCCATGGGCGGTCCAGCAAGGCGATCGCCTCTACCTGCCACTCATCCTCATCGCCAACCAACTCATCTTCTGGCCCACCTACTGGGGACTCGAGCTGCTCTACGAGCTCATCCCTGAAGACACCTGGGTGCATCGCAAGCTCGAGCGGATCCGGCATAAGGCGCACCCGCTCGTCGAGCGGTACGGGGTGCTCGGGCTCGCGGTGTTCGTCTCGGTGCCGCTCCCGGGCACGGGCGCCTACTCGGGTTCGGCGGCCGCGTGGCTCCTCGACATGGACTGGCGCAAGGCGTTCTTCTCGGTCAGCCTCGGCGTGCTGATCGCGTTCTTCGTCGTGTGGGGGCTGTCCGAGGCGGTCGCGGCCGGCGTCGTGGCCTTCCGGGCGTTGCTCTGAGTCGGGGGGATCGGATGGCCGGCGCGTCGCATGGGTCCAACGGTGGCGGGCACGCGTGTCTCGCGGGCGCGTTCGCGGGCGCTGTCGGACCGGTCTGCGTCGGCGTCACGTTCCTGCCGTCCGCGGCGATCGACTCCCTCGCCTGGGGCGGGGAGCGCGAGCAGCCGCTGCTCACCGCGGTGTGTAGCCGCCTGAGACCCGACTTCGCGTTCGTGCCGTCGTGGGAGGTCGACGCGACGCGGACCTGCGAGGCGGTCGCGGCGTGCGGCACCGCGCCACTGTGGGTCGTTCGCGGCCCGTTCGACGCCGTCGCCTCGAGCGAAGGCTGGCGCGAGAGCATCTCGGCGACGATCGCCGACCCGGCACGTCTCGACGCGCAGCTCGATGCGGCCGTCGGTGAGGCTCGCGCGAGCATCCGGGAGGCGACCGCGTGCGGTGTCGCGGGGGTCGTGATCGCCGAGGACGTCGCCGGCGCGGACGGCCCGCTGCTCTCCCCGGACTACATCATCTCCGAGATCGTGCCGCGCCTCGGCCGGATCGCGGTGGCCGCGGCCGAGGAGGGCCTTCCCGTGATCTGGCACACCGACGGGGACCCCCGTCCCTTCATCGCCGCGGCGGCGCGGGTCGGGCTCGACGCCATCCATCCCGGCGGCCTGGGGGCCGAACAGTTCGGGCAGGTCTTCGCAGCCGCTCGCGAGCACGGGCTCGCCGTGCTCGGGGGGATCCCCGGGGAGGCGTTGCGGGCGGGCGGTCCTGCTGTCGTCCGTGCGGGGATCGGCGCGGGAGTGCTCGCGGCAGGTGGCGGCCTGCTCGTCTGCGACGACGGCGGGGTGTCGACCGGTGAGGAGCTCGGTATGCTCGTGGTCGCCCTCCAGGCGGCGCGCGGCCCCGCGCAGGGTGGCCGAGGATGACCGTCGCAACACCGGACGACCGGCCGGTGGAGGTCGCGCGGATGCGCGCCGCCGCGCTCACGGACGCGGTCGCGGGACTGCTCGCGGCGGTACTCCTCTATCCGTTCCCGATCATGCGGGCGGCGCTGCCGCTGCCGGTGTTCGTCGGGTCGATCTTCGCGTCGGCCGTGGCGGCGGCCGTCCTCGCCGCGGCGCTCCAGGTGCTCCTGCGTGGCCGCACCATCGGCATGTATCTGTTCGGTCTCCGGTTCGCCGAGGAGCCCCGGGGAGCCCGGGCCGTGTCGTGGGGCGTCGCGTGGACCGCCGGCGCCCTGGCAGGGCTGGCTGCTCCCCGGATCCTCGATCCCGCGACGGGGTGGGCGGCTCGCGCAGGGGGCCGGAGGTTGCTCCGGGAGCGAGAACGATGAGCGCGGCACGTCACGGGTGCTCGCGGCCCTGAGAGCAGCCGCTCGTCCGCCGCGTGCCGCTCCTTTGCCCTCCGCAGGCACCGTGCTACGATTGCGACGCCGGTGCGCCGTGCGCGCCGCTCCCCGACGCCGTGCCGATCCGCTCGGCGGCGCAAGGACATGACAGGGACCACCGGGAGGGAATCCGTGGCGCTCGAGGGCAACCTGAAAGACTTCTCGCTCGCGGACATGTTCCGGCTGCTCTCCTCGGGCGGCAAGACGGGAACCCTCCACATGACGGCCGCGCAGGCGGAGGGCAAGGTCTGCTTCAAGAAGGGCCGCGTCTTCTTCGCCTCGTCGAACTACAATCGCGAGTCTCTCGGCCGTCGGCTTGTCAAGGCCGGCGTGATCTCCGATAAGCAGCTCCGACAGGCGCTCGGCCTGCAGAAGATCCAGAAGAAGGAGAAGGCGGGGCGGCGCCTCGGCCAGATCCTCGTCGACGAGGGGTACCTCGAGGGCAAGGTGCTCGAGGGCTTCATCCAGGAGCAGATCAACGACACGCTGTTCGACCTCTTCCGCTGGGAGGAGGGCGACCTGCGCTTCGAGGCCGACGAGGCGTGTGACGCCGAGGACATCGGTATCTCCGTCTCGGTCGAGAACATCATCATGGAGTCGTCTCGCCGCCTCGAGATGTGGAACCGGATCCGCGAGCAGATCCCCTCGATGGAGACCCGGTTCGTCATGGCCTCGGCGCCCGGCGAGAAGTCGATCGAGATACACCTCAAGCCGCGCGAGTGGATGCTGCTGTGCTACCTGCACGGCGGACGGTCCGTGCGCGAGCTGACCGAGCTCACCGGCTACAACGATTTCGACACCGCGAAGATCCTCTACGGGATGAGCGCTGCCGGACTCATCGAGAAGGTCGGGGCATCGGACGGCGAACCCGTGACGGGGTAGACGATGAACGTGCCGTCCGGCGAACCGCTCTCCAAGAACCTGACCGCCGAGGAGTTCCAGCGGTTCCGCGACTACGTCCACCAGCACTCCGGGATCTACCTCGAAGAGACCAAGATCGACTCGTTGCGCATCTCGCTGGTCACGCGTGCCACGCGCTTCGGGCTCCACGGCCTCGGCGAGTACTTCGACCTCCTGAGCACCGACGAGGCGGAGTTCCGTGAGCTCATGAACCTCGTCACCATCAACGAGACGAGCTTCTTCCGCTTCCCGGCGCAGTTCGAAGCGATGCGCGACCGGGTCATCCCGGAGCTGCTCGAGGGCAAGTCCGCGGAGGACCGGGCGTTTCGGGTGTGGTCGGCAGGATGCTCCACCGGCGAGGAGCCGTACACGATCGCGATGACGCTCATCGACTCCGGGATCGAGGGGCTCGGGTATCGGCCCGAGGTGATGGGGACCGACGTCTCGACCAACGCGCTCGACCGCGCCCGCCGGGGCGTCTACCCGGCACGCGCGCTCCACAACGTGCCGCACCCCGTGGTCAGCAGGTTCTTCGAGCCCACCTCCGACGGTCACCAGGTGGCGGCGCACGTTCGTAGGCTCGTCGACTTCAACTACCACAATCTCATCAAGGAGCCGTATCCGCTTGCGCTCGTCGGCAACTGGGACATCATCTTCTGCCGCAACGTCACCATCTACTTCCGGCTCGAGTCCACCCGGCGTGTCGTGGACAACTTCTTCGAGTCGCTCAACCCGGGCGGGTACCTGTTCATCGGGCACTCGGAGACGCTCACGAGCATCACCGACCGGTTCGAGCCGGTCGAGGTGGGCGGGGTCTTCCTCTACCGCAAGCCGAGGAACCGCACCGCGGGCCGCCCGTTCGTCGAGCGCGTGCGGGAACGACGGCTCGAGGAGCGTCGCGACGGGCGGGACTCGAAGAAGGCGGCCGGGGGCGGGGCGCCGCAATCGGTCCGGGGCCGACTGTCGCGACGGCGCGCGCAGGATCAGGCGGCGGCCTCGGGCGTCTCTCTGGCGGCGGACGCGGATGCGCTGCTCGCGCGCGCTCGACTCGCCGGGAGCGAAGGACGTGGGGATGAGACGCTCGAGGCCGCGCAGGCCGCTCTCGAGGTCGACCCCAACCGCGCGGACGCGCACCTCCTCGCCGCCTACGGGCACGCCGACACCGGGGCGTTCGACGAGGCGCTCATCGAGGTGCACCGCGCGCTGGAGATCGACCCGTTGCTGGCGGCCGCGCGCTACGTCCTCGGCCTGATCTACCAGCGGACCGGGCGGCCCGACGACGCGATCCGCGAGTTCAAGCGGACCATCTACACCGACCAGGACTTCGTCCTCGCCCACTTCAACCTCGCGAACCTGCACAAGTCGCGGGGCGAGTCGCGCGAGGCGTGCCGTGAGTACGAGAACACCTTGCGCGCGCTCTACCGCAATCCCGAGGGCCCGTGGACGGTGTTCCTCGGCGGGTTTCGGCCCGATCTGCTCGCCAAGACGTGCGAGCGCAGTCTGATAGAGTGTCGCTAGTCCGTGAACAGGCATAAAGGTGGAGCGCGAACAGGGCGATACACCTAGGGATAGAGCGGTCAGGGGAGGGAGCACGAATGGCGAGGATCCTCGCGGTCGACGATAGTCCGACCATCCTCGAGATGATCAAGGCGATCCTGGTGGCAGGCGGTCATGAGGTGATCACCGCGGTCGACGGCGCGGAGGCGCTCGAGACGGCGCGAGCCGAGATGCCCGACCTGATCCTGCTCGACGTCATGCTCCCGAAACTCGACGGCTACCGCGTGTGCCGGTTGCTCAAGTTCGACCAGAAGTACAAGGCGATCCCGATCATCATGCTCACCGCCAAGACCGAGGAGCAGGCGATGGCGACCGGCATCAGAACCGGAGCCAACCAGTACCTCACCAAGCCGGTCGAGCCCGAGAAGCTCCTGGCCGCGGTGGCCGAGGAACTCGACAAAGCGCAGGGCTGAGGGGGTCGGGCCGATGGCTGAGACGCCCACGATAACCTCGAGGGTCCTCGACGCGCTCGCCTCGGCGGGTCTCGTGACCGTCGAGCAGATCGCTTCGCTCAACGAGGCCGCGGCCGCGCCGGGCGCCACGCCGGGCGCCGTGATCCAGCAGCGCGGGCTCGTCACCGGGGCCGACCTCGCGACCGTCCTCGAGGACGAGCTCGGGATCCCCCGCGTCGACCTCGCGAGCTACGCGCCCGACGACGAGGCGCTCGTGGTGCTGCCCGCGACCGAGGCGCGCGCGTTCGGGATGCTGCCCCTCTTCGAGATCGAGGGGATGCTCACCGTCGCGATCGGAGAGCCGTTCGACGTCTTCGAGCTCGACGCGCTCGGCGCGCGGCTCGGGGTGGAGGTCGAGGCGGTCCTCGCCGACCCCGCCTCGATCGCCGACGCGATCGCGCAGTACTATCCGGCCGAAGAACCCGCTCCGGCGCTCGCCCCTGAGGACGTGCCGCCGCCGCCGGTCGCAGCCGATGCGGCAGGTGCGGTGCCCGACGCCGAGGAGCCCGTCTTCGACGCTGCCGACCTGTTCGAGGTCGGCGCCGAGAGCGCGACGGCGCCGGTCGCGCCTGTCGCGGCGGTTCCGGTGGTGCCCGAGGCGCCGTCGGATGCGGAGTCCGGGCCCGCGCTCGATGAGGTGCCGGCCGAGACGATCGAGCAGGTGGTGGAGACCGAGGCACCGGCGGGGCCGCCCGCCATCGACCTCGACGTGCTCGCGGTCGCCGACGCGGCCAAGGTCGCGATGCTCGTGGGCGACATCCTCGACCACGCGGTGCGAGCGGGCGCCAACCGGATACATCTGCTGCCCTACAAGGACGACTTCTTCCTCGTCTACCGCGTGGGCGGACGCCTCGAGAAGATCGCGAGCGCGCCGCTCTCGATGCAGGCCGCGCTCGTGGACGCGATCAAGTCCTACGCCCGCCTGAGCTCCGTGCCCGCGACGCTCCCGGCGCTCGGCCGACTGCGCTCGAAGGTCGCCGACCGCGACCTGGTGGTCACGGTCTCCGCGGTCCCGACCGTGGCAGGCCAGCGCGTGGTGATCTCGTTCGCCGCCTATGACTCAAGCCCGCGGACCCTGCTCGACCTCGGCATGTCCGAGGCCGAGTCGCGCGCGCTGCACGCGATGGTGGAGCGTGGACGAGGCATCCTCCTCGTCTGCGCGCCGGTGGCCGGCGGGCGCAGCTCTACCTACTACGCGCTGCTCGCGCACGCCGCCGCCGCCGGCAAGACCGCCTACTCGGTGGAGTCCTCGGTCGACTTCGAACTCCCGGCCGTCGCGCAGGTGCTCGTCAACCCGGGGTCGCCGGTCGGCGCGGCCTCGTACTTCGCGGCGGGGATGCGCCAGGATACCGACGTGATGGCCATCGACTCGCTGCAGTCGGTGGAGGACGTGCACCTCGCGATCGAGGCCGCCGGCCTCGGCAAGCTCGTGATCGCCACCTTCTCGGGGGGCGACATCATCGCGGGCGTGCGCCGCATGCTCGACCTGGGCGCGGAGCCCACGAGTCTCGCCTCGGCGCTCACGCTGGGCGTCGGTCAGCGGATCGTCCGCACCAACTGCCCCAACTGCTCGCAAGACGAGACGTCCCCGCTCGCCGCTGCGATCCCGGGCGCGCCCGCAGGGATCACCTCCCGCATCGGCACGGGCTGCCCCAACTGCGGTAAGAGCGGGTTCGGCGGAGCGACCGGGATCTTCGAGGTGCTGCCGTTCACGGAGCCGGTCCGCGCGACCATCGCGCGCGGCGGCTCCGCGGAGCGGATCGGCGACGCCGCACGGGCCGCGGGCATGCGGCCGATGGTCGCGTCCGGGCTCGCCCGGGTGACCGACGGCACGGTGAGCGCCCAGGAACTGAACCGCGTGCTGCGGTTCGCCGAGTGAGCCGGAAGGAAGCGATGACCCCCCGCAAGAAGCCCGAGACACCGGCGGAGCAGCCGGTCGAGACGCCGGACACCTCGCCGGCAGGAGCGCCCGCGATCGAGGCGCCGCTGCCCGAGGTCTCGCGGATGGTGGCGTTCCACCTCGGCAGCCAGCGCTACGGCCTGCCGATCGACAGCGTGCAGGAGATCCAGCAGATCGTCGCCTTCGCCGAGGTGCCGGACGAGAGCGGCGCGGTCCTCGGCATGGTGAACCTGCGCGGCCAGGTGGTGCCCGCGGTCGACCTGCGCCTGCTCCTCGGGATGGAGCCGCGCGCGTACACGCTCGAGACCCCGATGGTGATCTGCCGCTCCGGGCAGGGGCTCGTGGCGCTGATCGTCGACGTGGTCGACGACGTGACCGAGCTGCCCGAGGGCTGCCTGCAGCCCGCCCCGGCGATGCACTCGCTCGCGGGCCGCATGGTGGGGGTCTGCCGCCTTGAAGGCGGGATGGTCTTCCTGCTCGACGTCGACCGCCTGCTCGAGCCGGTCGACCTCGACGTCTGCGCAGACGGGGAGGTGCCGACGGATGACTGACGAGCAGCGCGACATCCGTCTCGCCTCGGTCGCCGAGGAGGTCCTGCGCCGCCGCGCGGACTCGCTCGCGCACGAGGCCGTCGAGGACGAGACCGACGACCGCATGGGGATCCTCCTGTTCCGGCTCGACGAGGAGTGGTACGCGGTCAAGGTCGCCGACGTCCGTGAGATCTACCAGGAGTACACGATCACGCCGGTCCCGTGCGTGCCTGCCTTCATCCTGGGGGTGGTCAACATCCGGGGTGAGATCATCTCCGTGACCGACATCGCGGCGCTCATGCGCCTGGGGGCGAGCGCCGTCGAGGACGGTTCCCCGGCGATCGTCATCCAGAACAACGAGTGCACGACCGCGATGGTGGTCGACGAGATCGGAGACATCACGGACGTGCCGGCCGACAGCATCGAGCCGCCGCTCTCCGTCATGGACAAGGCGCACGCCGAGTACGTCGCCGGATCGATCTACCTGGGAGAGCGCCTTATCGGTCTGGTGAACGTGGACCGAGTACTGCAGCCCATCGACGCCGAAGACCGATAGCGATCGGGAGGAAACGATGTTCAAGCGACTCGTGACCGGATTCCGCAGCAGGTTCCTCTACAAGTACACGGCCGCCAACATCGTGCTGGCGCTCGTGTTCAACGTGATCCAGTGGTTCGTGGTGCTCTCGATCTTCGGGGCACAGATCTCCGAGTTCGTCTCCGAGGTCGAGACGATGAACTGGATCATGGTGGCGGCTTCTCTCGTCGTGATCGCGGCGGTGTGGATGGTGGCGCTCGTGATGATCGGCGCGCGGTTCATGCGGCCGCTCGAGGAGGTCGTCGAGTCGGTCAAGGCGGCGTGTCAGGGCGACATCGGGCACAAGGTCGAGCTCGACACCCCCGACGAGTTCGGCGTGCTCGCGCGCTCCTACAACCAGATGCTCGACCTCATCATCTATCTCGTCCGCCAGACGCAGGAGTCGTCCAACCGCCTCTCGGAGTCGGCGAACGAGATCCTCTCGGCGACCGAGCAGCAGGCCTCCGGCTCCGCCGAGCAGGCCGCCTCGATCAGCGAGACGACCGCCACCATGGAGGAGCTCGCCGCGACCTACCGCCAGATCGCGGACAACGCCAACCAGGTGGTGGAGATGGCCGAGGCGTCCCTCGGCAGCGCGGAGAGCGGGCAGCAGGCGGTCATGAACACGCTCACCGCGATGGAGGAGATCCGCAACCACAGCCAGTCATCGGCGAACAAGATCCTCACGCTCGGGGAGCGCAGCCAGCAGATCGGGCAGGTGCTCGCGATCATCAACAGCATCGCCGACCAGACCAAGATCCTCGCGCTCAACGCCGCGATCGAGGCCGCCCGCGCGGGCGAGGCCGGCAAAGGCTTCTCGGTCGTGGCGATCGAGATCCGCAAGCTCGCGGAGTCCGTCGTGGACTCGACCGGCGAGATCTCGGCGATCATGACCGAGATCCAGGGGGCGGCCAACGAGCTGGTGCTCACGACCGAGCAGGAGCTCAACCAGGTCAAGGGCGGCGTGGACCTCGCGCATGTGACCGGCGAGAACCTCGACCGCATCCTTGAGATGATCGAGCAGACCACCGTGGCCGCCAAGGAGATCAGCGCCGCCACGCAGCAGCAGAAGAGCGCGACCGACCAGGTGGTCAAGGCGATGCGCGAGGTCGCCGCCGTGGCGCAGCAGACCGCCGCCGGCAGCAGGCAGGTCGCGGGGAACGCCGAGCAGCTCTCGGCGATCGCCAAGGAGTCGAGCCAGATCGGCTCGGCGTTCAGGATCGTCGGGTAGTCGGACCGACCGGGCCGCGAAGAGGAGCAGACGGATGGTCGAGTTCGACCGCAGCGCATTCATCGGCAAGTTCCAGGAGGAGGCGACCGACCTCCTGCAACGCCTGAACGAAGGCATCATCATGCTCGAGGCCACGCCGAGCGACCGGGAGCTCATCGACCGGTGGCTGCGCGACGCCCACACGCTCAAGGGCTCTTCGCGCATGGTCGGGCTTATCGAGATCTCCGACATCGCGCACCGCCTCGAGGACGTGATGGTGCGGGTGCGAGAGGGAGAGATGGCCTATACCGCCGAGATCAGCGACCACTTCTTCGAGGCGCTCGACGCGATCGTGCACCTCGCCGAGATCGCGGGGACCGACGCCGAGCCCTCCGTCGACCTGCCGGCGCTGCAGGCGAGCCTCACCGCCGTGGCCGAGCACGGCCCGGGCGGCGCGCCTTCCGCGGGCGAGGCGACCGGCGGCGACGAAGAGGCCGCGGAGTCCGCGGCGCCCGGGGCGCCGCTCGCCGACGAGGTGATCGAGGACGATCACGCCGCGGAACCTGCGGGCGATGCCGATGACCCCGCGGAATCCGAGCCCGTCGCGGAGCGGGCGACCGCGCCCGCGCGTGCGACCGGGCCCGCCGCCGCCCCCGGGCCTGCGTCGACCCCCGCTCCGGTGCCGGGCCAGCCGCAGCGCGCGAAGCGTGACGACACCCTCGAGGCCAAGGTCCAGCACACCATCCGCATCAAGACCTCCCAGGTCGACGAGCTGCTCAACCTCGTGAGCGAGGTCGTCATCTCGCAGATCAAGTCCGAGCAGCGCGCGACGGAGCTGCGCCACGCGACCGCGCAGCACACGGAGTTGTGGCAGGCGTGGCTGCGGCTCAAGGGCTCACTGGCCTCCATCCCGCACTCCGAGGACGTCGTGGGCACCCAACTCATCGACGAGCTCTCGGTCGTCGAGGCGCTCCTCGCCGACCTGCGAAAGACGCACGCCACCTTCGCCAAAGACCTCGCCGACGACACCTCGCGCGCGAGCGTGGTCGTCAACGACCTGCAGGAGCAGGGGATGCGCCTCAGGATGCTCCCGGTGAGCACCGTCTTCTCCACCTTCCCGCGGGCGATGCGCGATCTCGCGCGCTCCTTCAAGAAGGACGTCGACCTCATCATCGAGGGCGGGGACACCGAGCTCGACAAGAAGGTGCTCGAGGAGATCAACGACCCGCTCGTCCACATCATGCGCAACGCGGTCGACCACGGGATCGAGCCGGCCGAGGTGCGCCGCTCCCTCGGCAAGCCCGAGACGGGGACGATCCGCATGTCGGCCCGGCAGGAGGGCGACCATATCGTCATCGAGGTCGCCGACGACGGCGGGGGGATCGACCCGGACAAGGTGCGGGCCTCGGCGGTGCGCAAGGGCTACATCTCGCAGTCCGAGGCCGACGCCATGTCCGACCGGGAGGCGACCTATCTCATCTTCGAGAAGGGCTTCTCCACGAGTGCCATCATCACGGAGATCTCCGGCCGAGGAGTCGGGATGGACGTGGTGCGCGAGTTCATCGTCGAGAAGCTCAAGGGCTCCCTCGATGTGGACAGCAGGCTCGGCCAGGGCAGCACGTTCCGGCTCACGATCCCGCTCACGCTCGCGATCATCCGGGCGCTCATGCTCAAGGTCGGGGACCGTGTCTACGCGCTTCCCACCGCCTCGGTCGACGAGACGCTGCGCGCGGAGCCCTCGAGCGTCATCAAGGTCGAGGGCCGCGAGGTCATCCGTCGCCAGCGCAGGACGATCCCGCTCGTGCGGCTCGCCGACATCCTCGGGGTGCCGGGGGACGAGACGCTCAAGGCGAAGATCCCGATCGCGAACGTGGGCTTCTCCGGACACCGGATGGGCTTCATCGTCGACGCGCTCGTGGGCGAGCAGCAGATCGTCATCAAGACGCTCGGCAACCACCTGCGCAAGGTCGACAACATCGCCGGCGTGACCATCCTCGGCGCGGGAGAGGTCGTCCCCATCCTCAACGTGCCCGATCTCATGAAGAACGCGCGCCGCAAGGCGGGTCGGCGCGGGGCGGCCGTCGAGACGGCGGAGGCGAGGACCGGGCCGCGCAAGGTGCTCATCTGCGAGGACTCCTTCACGACCCGCGAGCTCGAGCGTTCGATCTTCGAGGCGGCCGGCTACGAGGTCGAGGTCGCGATGGACGGCGCCGAGGGGCTCTCGAAACTCAAAGAGGGACTCGACGTCGACGCCGTGGTCTCCGACGTGCAGATGCCGCACATGACCGGTTTCGAGCTCACGGCCGCGATCAAGGCCGACGCCAAGCTCAAGGAGATCCCGGTCATCATCGTCACCTCGCTCGAGCGCGAGGAAGAGAAGGCCGAGGGAATCGCCGCGGGCGCGGACGCCTACATCACCAAGTCCGTCTTCAACCAGGACACGTTGCTGGACACGGTCGAGCGGCTCATCCGCTAGCCGAGAGGGGAGCGCACCGCCGTGCCGGGAGCCACCGTACGCGTGCTCATCGTCGACGACTCGCTCGTCGCCCGCGAGATGCTCGCCCAGATCCTCGCGAGCGACCCCGACATCGAGGTCGTGGGGACGGCGAGCAACGGCGAGGAGGCCATCGCCAAGACCGCCGAGTTGCGCCCCGACCTCATCACGATGGACATCCACATGCCCAAGATGGACGGGCTGATGGCCACCGAGCAGATCATGGCGTACACACCCACGCCGATCCTCGTGGTATCGTCCTCGGTCTACGGCGAGGGGATGGGGCGCGCGTTCGACGCGCTCGAGTCCGGTGCCCTCGAGGTCATCAAGAAGCCCGAGCCCTCTGACTGGGCCGACCTGCAGCGCATCGGTCGCGACGTCATCCGCCGCGTGAAGCTCCTCTCTCGGGTCCGGGTCATCACGCACATCAAAGGCAAGCGCGCCGTGCGCTCCGCCGAGGAGGCCCGCGCCGCCACCGACGTGCGCGGGGGCCGCACCGCGCTGGTCGCGATCGGCTCGTCGACCGGCGGGCCCTCGGCGCTGCTGAATGTGCTCGGCCGCCTGCCGGCCGACTTCCCGGTCCCTCTGGTGGTCGCCCAGCACATCGCCGACGGGTTCGTGCCGGGTCTCGTGAGCTGGCTCGACTCGGGCTGCAAGCTCAAGATCGCGGCCGCCGAGGACGGCGCGAACGTGGAGCCGGGGGTCGCGTACTTCGCCCCGACCGGACTGAACCTCGCGATGGACGGCGCCACCATGCGGTTCCGCGAGCCGAGCGCCGGCCAGCTCTACATCCCTTCGGCGGACACGCTCTTCGAGACGACGGCGCGCGCGTTCGGCCGCACGGCCGTGGGGGTCATCCTCACCGGGATGGGGGCGGACGGGGCGATGGGCCTCAAGTCGATGCGGGACGCCGGGGCGTTCACCATCGCGCAGGACGAGGCGACGTCGACCGTCTACGGGATGCCGCGGGCGGCGGCCGAGGTCGGTGCCGCCGAGGTGGTGCTGCCCGTGCACGAGATCGCCGAGAAGCTCGAGCGGGTGGTCTCGCGCGCCTGAACCGTGACACGGCCGGACCTCCGGCGCGGTATACTCGGCGCATGGAGAACCTGCCGATCGGCATCTTCGACTCGGGGCTGGGGGGCCTGACCGTCGCGTCCGAGGTCACCCGCGCCCTTCCGCACGAGCGGATCGTCTACCTCGGTGACACCGCGCGCTGCCCCTATGGCCCGCGTGACCTCGCCGAGGTCCGCCGCTTCGTCCTCGAGATCGGGACGTGGCTCGAGCAGCGGCCGGTCAAGCTCATGGTGATCGCGTGCAACACCGCCACCGCGGCAGGGCTCGCCCTCGCGCAGCGCACCTTCGACGTGCCGGTGATCGGCGTGGTCGAGCCCGGCGCGCGGGCCGCGGTGCGCGCGACGGTCAACCGCAACGTCGGCGTCATCGGCACCGTGGGCACCATCGAGTCGGGCGCTTACAGCCGCGCCGCCCGCGCCATCGACGCGGGGGTGACCGTCTTCTCGGTGGCCACGCCCAAGTTCGTCGACGTCGTCGAGGCCGGCCTGCGCCGCGGCCCCGGCACCCTCGAGGAGTGGCTCGCCGAGTCCTCCGACGTCTTCATCCGGCCCTCCTTCTACGAACTCGCCCGCGACTACCTCTACTCGCTCAAACGCTCCGGTATCGACACGCTCGTACTCGGGTGCACGCACTTCCCCCTCCTGCAGGCGGCGATCCAACAGGTCGTGGGCGCGCAGGTCCGCCTCATCAGCTCCGCCGAGGAGACCGCGCGCGAGGTCGCCGAGACGCTCGAGCTCCGCGGGCACCTCGCCCCGCCGCCGCGCGACGCGACCCCTCCGGCGCACCACTTCGCCACCACCGGCGAGGTCGCCGAGTTCGCGCGGTTCGGGTCGCGCGTGCTGCGCGAGCCGATCGACCGCGTCGAGCACGTGCCGCTCGAGACGCTCGCTTCTCTGCCGGGCGAGGGGCGACTCGCGGCCCTCGGCGAGCAGGTCCCGCGCGAGAGGGGGGAGGCGGCATGCGGCTGACGGTGCTCGGATCCGCGGCGTCCTTCGCCGGGCCCGGCCAGGCGTGCGCCGGCCACCTGCTCGAGGCGGGCGGCGCGCGGGTGCTGCTCGACTGCGGCAACGGCGTGCTCGCGAACCTCGGCCGCGTGGCCGACCCGCTCTCGCTCGACGCGGTGTTCGTCTCCCACGACCACCCCGACCACTTCCTCGACCTCTACTCGCTCCAGGCGCTCCTGCGTTACGCCCCCGCCGGACCGGCCGCCCCGCTCCCGCTCTTCGTGCCCGAGGGTCTCTTCGAGCGCATGGCGTGCGTGCTCTCCGAGCGCGGGGCCGCCGAGCTCGCCGCGGCGTTCGTGCCGCACGTGCTGGCACACGGGGAGCCGCACTCTCTCGCGGGGCTCACGATCACCCCGCGCACGGTCGACCACACCGCCCACTCGTTCGCGCTCGTCGCGGCCTGCGGCGACGGCACGCTCTGCTACACCTCCGACACGGCTCCCGGCCCGACCGCCCTTCGCGCCGCGGCGGGGTGCGACCTCCTGCTCGCCGAGGCGACCCTGCCGCAGCCCTACGCGGGCCGCGCGCCGCACCTCACGGCGCGCCAGGCGGGCGAGCTCGCGCGGGACGCCGGTGCGGGGGCGCTCGTGCTCACCCACGTGTGGGCGACCAACGACCGCGCCGAGGCGCTCGCCGAGGCACGCGCCGTCTTCGGCGGACCGGTCTCGATCGCCACCGAGTTCGACACCTACGAGGTCCCGGGGGCCTCGGCGACGACGGAAGGGAACGACTGATGACACGAGGCGACGGGCGCACGCCCGATTCGTTGCGGCCGGTTCGCGTGACCCGCCGCTACCTGCGGCACGCGCACGGCAGCTGCATGTTCGAGCTCGGAGACACCAAGGTGCTCTGCGCAGCGAGCATCACCGAGGGCGTGGCGCAGTGGCGTCGCGGCTCGCAGAAGGGCTGGGTGACCGCGGAGTACGCGCTCCTGCCGGCCTCGACGCACACCCGCACGCGCCGGGAGTCCGCCTCGGCAGGGGGGCTCAAGGGCCGCACGCACGAGATCCAGCGGCTCATCGGGCGTTCGCTCCGCACGGTGGTCGACATGGGCGCCATGGGCGGCGAGGTCACGCTCGCGGTCGACTGCGACGTCATCCAGGCCGACGGCGGGACCCGCACCGCGGCGATCACCGGGGCCTACCTCGCCGTGCACGACGCCTTCGCGACCTGGCGTGACGCCGGTCGCATCCCGGAGCTCCCGCTCATCGACTTCGTGGCGGCCACCTCGGTCGGGATGGTCGACGGCGTGAGCATGCTCGACCTCGACTACGCCGAGGACTCCGTGGCCGAGATCGACATGAACGTGGTCATGGACGGCCGCGGACGCTTCATCGAGGTCCAGGGGACCGGCGAGCGCACGCCGTTCGACCGCGCACGCCTCGACGAGCTGCTCGACCTCGCCGCCGGAGGGGTCGCGGACCTCGTCGAGTTCCAGCGCCGGGTGATCGCGGAGGACGCCGATGTCGCGGAGCTCTGAGGCGCGCTCGCCGCTGCACATGCCGCCGGGGACCCGCGTGGTCGTCGCGACCGGCAACCCGCACAAGGTCGACGAGATCCGGGCCGCGCTCGCCTTCACGGGGTGGGAGTTCGTTGCCGCGGGTGAGCTCGGCGCATGGCCCGAGCCCGATGAGACCGGGACCACCTTCATCGAGAACGCCCGCATCAAGGCCGAGGCGGCCCATGCGCTGTTCGGCCTGCCGGCCCTCGCCGACGACTCGGGGCTCGAGGTCGACGCGCTCGACGGTGAACCCGGCGTCTACTCGAGCCGCTACGCGGGACCGTGCGCGACTGACGAGGAGAACAACCGCCGCCTCCTGCTCGCGCTCGGCGACACGCCCGGCGCCCGCCGTGAGGCACGCTTCCGCAGCGTGATCGTCCTGCTCGCCGCGGACGGTACCGAAGTCGTCGCCGAGGGCGCGTGCGAGGGGCGCATCGGCACCGAGCCGCGCGGCGGTGCCGGGTTCGGGTACGACCCGCTCTTCCGGCCCGACGCAGTGCCCGGCCGCACGATGGCCGAGCTCTCGATGGACGAGAAGAACGCGATCAGCCACCGAGGGGCCGCGCTGAGAGCGCTCGCGGCGCTCCTCGGCCACGCCAAGGAGCACTGACGCGGCCCGCTCCCGACGCGTCGTGGCGTGCCGGGATTGCCCGCGTGCCAGGCAGAACCTATACTGTCCCTTGCCCTTACGGCAGGCCGCCCGGGAGGGGGCCCTGTGAACGGGCGCCAGGGATCGGGCTGTAGCGCAGCTTGGTAGCGCATCTGCTTTGGGAGCAGAGGGTCGTCGGTTCGAATCCGGCCAGCCCGACCAGATCTGCGGCGGTAGTTCAATTGGTAGAGCCTCAGCCTTCCAAGCTGATTGTTGCGGGTTCGAGTCCCGTCCGCCGCTCCATTGACAACCTCGTGTTTCGGGCGGTACCGTTCTCCTTCGGTACCGCCCCGGACGCGTGAACAAGCGCCCGTAGCTCAGCTGGATAGAGCGGGAGACTTCTAATCTCTAGGTCGGGGGTTCGAATCCCTCCGGGCGTGCCAAGACACCACATGGTGGGTGTAGCTCAGTTGGTTAGAGCGCCGGACTGTGGCTCCGGAGGTCGCGGGTTCGAGTCCCGTTACCCACCCCATGTGACTCCTGCGACCCGCGCGTGCGCGGGTCGCTTGCATTTCGCCGGTAAGACGGTAGAATGACGGAGCGTTTCACGGGCCGTTAGCTCAGCTGGCAGAGCAGGGGACTCTTAATCCCAAGGTCATAGGTTCGATCCCTATACGGCCCACCATCGCATCTCAACGGAGACCCCGCCGAGCACCGGCGGGGTCTCCTGTCTTTCGCCGCGCTGACCGCATGTCGATTCCCGCTCAGGTCGACGGAGTGTCCCGCCGATGCAACCTCTGACCGCTCTCGCTCACCAAGGCCTGTCCGAACCTGCGGTCGGGAAAGGGGTGGCGTCCGCCGTGACGCTCGAGTTCGCGCACAACATCGGCGTCGTCGTGACCGCCTGCGTCGCGCTTCAGTTGCTGCTCCGCCGGTTCGACGTCGACGGCACTCGCAAGGCGGCGCTCTTCGGCGTGCTCTTTGGTCTGCTGGCGATCGTGAGCATGCTCGACCCCGTCGATGTCGTCCAGGGCGTGATCATCGACTCCCGGTTCGTCGTGGTCGCGGTCTCGGGCGTGTTCGGCGGTCCGGTCGCCGCGACGATCGCCGCGCTGATGGCGACGGTCTTCCGTCTCAGCCTCGGCGGGGCCGGGATGCCCGCGGGCATCGCCGCCATCATCGCGTCGGCGCTCCTCGCGAGCGTCTATCACCGTCTGCGCCCCCGCGTCCCCTCGCGCCACGAGCTCTGGGCGATCTGGGGCCTCGGACTCGTCGTGCACGGGGTGACGGTCCTGCTGATACTCACGATCCCCGGCGGCGTGGGAGCGCAGGCCGCCCGACAGGCGGCGGTACCGATGCTGACCGTGTTCCCGGTGGGCATGGCCTTCGTCGCGTGGTTCATGCTCGAGTACGAGCTGCGCCGCAGGCGCGAGGCCGCTCTCGCCGAGGGGGCGCGCCGGTACGAGGAGCTTGGACGTCAGAGCCGCACATTCGCCTGGGAGGTGAACGCCGAGGGCGAGTACACCTACGTGAGCCCGACGGTCCATGAGGTCACCGGACACCGGCCCGAGGAGCTCCTCGGCGTGTCGATCTGGGAGCTGCACCCCGCCGAGGACCGAGAGCGGATGCGTGCCGCGGGACGGGAGATCCTCGCGTCCGGTGTCCCGATCGCGGCCTACGAGAATCGGTTCGTCACGAAGGATGGCCGCATCCTGTGGGTCATGAGCAGCGGGATGCCCATCCACGACACCGACGGGCGGGTCGTGGGCTACCGGGGCACCGACACCGACATCACCTCGCGCAAAGCGGCCGAGGAGCGACTGCGCCGACGCCTCGCCTACGAGAAGGCGATCGTCGCATGCATGCGGCTGCTCATGTCCGGCCGCGCCACGGTCGAGCAGCAGCTCGGCGCGGTGGTCCGGATCCTACGTCAGGCGTCGGAGGCCTCGCGGACCTACGTGTTCCGCAACGAGCACGTGCCGGGACAGGGCCTCTGCATGACACAGACTCACGAGTCGGTCGCGCTCGGGGTGACCCCCCAGATCGACAACCCGGACCTGCAGATGTTGCCCTACGAGTCAGGGTCCCCGTCGCTGCTCCCGGTGCTCGAGGCCCGCGAGCCGTTCGCGCGCGCCGTCGCCGAGCTGCGGGAGACCGACCCCGTGATGGCGTCGGTCCTCGCGAAGCAGGACATCCGGGCAGTGCTCATCCTGCCGATCTTCGTCGACGACACGCTGTGGGGCCAGATCGGCTTCGACGACTGTGTCGATGAGCGCGAGTGGGACTCCGACGACATCGACATCCTGCAGGTGGTCGCCGACGGGATCGGCTCGGCGCTCCAGCGCGAGGCCGACCGGCTTGAGCTCGCGAGCCACCGTGACGATCTCGAGGAGCTCGTCGCTCGCCGGACCCAGCGTCTCGTGGAGCTCAACACCGAGCTCGAGGAGGCGAACCGCGCCAAGAGCCGCTTCCTCGCCAACATGAGCCACGAGCTGCGCACGCCGCTCAACTCGATCATCGGGTTCTCGGGGCTCCTCGGCCAGGGACTCACGGGGCCGCTCAACGAGGAGCAGGCCACGCAGATCGGCATGATCAACCGGTCCGGCAAACACCTGCTCGAGCTCGTCGACGACATCCTCGACATCTCACGGGTCGAGGCCGGGGGCGTCGAGGTGCGCGTGGAGCGGTTCGATCCGGCCGAGATCGTCGCCGAGGTGGCCGAGGCGCTCGGGCCGCTCGCCGTGCAGAAGGGCCTCGAGGTGCGCGTCGACCTCCCGCGCACGACACGGGCGATCGACTCGGACCCCGGCAAGTTCAAGCAGATCCTGCTCAACCTCGCGGGCAACGCGGTCAAGTTCACCGAGGAAGGCCACGTCTCTCTCGAGCTCAGGAGCGAGTCGACCGCGCACGTCGAGGTGCGGGTGTCCGATACCGGACCGGGCATCCCGGCCGAGCGGCTGCCCGACGTCTTCTCGCCGTTCGTGCAGCTCGACGCCCCCGGCCACGCGAAGCCGGCCGGGACGGGACTCGGGCTGACGATCTCGCGGGAGTTCGCCGAGCTCCTCGGCGGGACGCTCACCGTGCGGAGCGCGGTCGGATCCGGCTCGACGTTCACCCTCACGGTGCCTGCCGACTGCCGGATCTGCGCCTGACCGTCCGGGCCCGTCGCCGCGCGCGTGAGGCCCTCCCGCCGCCGAGGCACGGGAGCGGCCTTTTCGCTATACTGGAGTGCCGTTCGGCCATGCGGGCGTGGCGGAATTGGCAGACGCGCCGGGTTTAGGTCCCGGTGGGCAACCGTGGAGGTTCGAGTCCTCTCGCCCGCACCAGCGCATTTCCGGTTTCCGGCACACCGTACACCCCACCTGTAGGAGGACTGTTGAAGACGAGCGTCGAGCAGCTCGACGGGCACACCGTCAGACTCACCGTCACCGTTCCCGCCAGCGACGTCGATCAGGCGATCGAGCGCGCCTACCGTGACCTTGCGAAACGGGTGAAGGTCCCGGGATTCCGTCCGGGCAAGGCCCCCAAGGCCGTGATCGACACCCAGATCGGCCGCGAGGCGGTTCTTGCCGAGGCACAGGAGGAGCTCCTCCACCAGAGCTATCCGGCCGCCGTCGACGCCGAGTCGCTCAACCCCATCGCGAGCCCCGAGGTCGGCGAGCTCGATGAGCTCGTGGCCGGCGAGGAGTTCGTCTACGCCGCCGAGGTCCAGGTCAAGCCCGAGCTCACGCTCTCCTCGACCGAGGGCATCTCGTTCACCGTCCCGCCCGCCGAGGCGTCCGACCGCGAGGTCGACGCCCAGATCGAGCACACGCGGGAGCGCTTCGCGAGCCTCGAGCCGGTCGAGGACCGCGGCATCGAGGGCGAGGACTTCGTGCAGCTCTCGTTCGTGGGCACCGTCGACGGCGAGACCTACGAGGGCAACGAGGTCGACAAGTACCTCTACGAGATGGGCCGCGGCCTCATGCCGCCCGAGTTCGACCAGGGGCTCCTCGGCCTGAAGGCGGGCGACGAGACCACCGTCGAGTTCGTCATCCCGGAGACCTCCTCGAACCAGGAGTTCGTGGGCAAGACCGCGCGGTTCGAGATCACCGTGCACGAGGTCAAGGCCAAGGTCCTTCCCGAGCTCGACGACGAGTTCGCGACCGACGCCGGCGGCTACGAGACGTACGCTGAGATGCGTGCAGACACTAAGGCCAAGCTCGACGAGGCCAAGCGCACCGGCCGCGAGCGCATCCTCGAGCGCAAGGCGCGCGAGGCGCTCGCCGAGCGTCTCGAGGGCGACGTCCCCGAGGCGATGATCCGCTCACAGCGCGAGTCGATGATGCGCGACTTCGCCGAGGGTCTCCAGCAGCGCGGCATGAGCGTGGAGCAGTACGCCGAGGCGACCGGCTACGACATGGCGCGGATCGCCGCCGACATGCAGGAGCAGGCAGCGATGATGGTCCGCGAGGAGCTCGCGCTCGAGGCGCTCTTCCGCACGCTCGGCATGGAGGTCACCGAGGCCGACCTCGACGAGGAGATCGCGCGCTTCGCCGAGGCCGCCGAGACCACCCCGGAAGACATCCGTGCTCGCTGGGAAGACACCCGCGCGATCGAGGTGCTGACCGAGCAGATCATGCACACGAAGGCCGTGGCATGGCTTACCGACCCGGCCAACGTGGATATACAGGAAGAGGAGCCCGCCGCCGAGGCCGCCGAGGGCGACGCGGACGAGACCGCCACCGAGGAGTAGGACGGACACCTGATGGCACACGACGCATACAACCTGGTACCGATCGTCGTCGAGCAGACGAGCAGAGGTGAGCGCAGCTTCGACATCTACTCGCGCCTGCTCAACGAGCGGGTGGTCTTCCTCGGCCACGAGATCAACGACGACATCGCGAACCTGATCATCGCGCAGCTCCTGCACCTCGAGAGCGCCGATCCGGACAAGGACATCAACCTCTATATCAACTCGCCGGGCGGCTCGGTCACGGCCGGGCTCGCGATCTACGACACGATGCAGTACATCAAGTGCGACGTGTCGACGATCTGCATCGGCCAGTGCGCGTCGATGGGCGCGGTCCTGCTCGCGGCGGGCGCCGCCGGCAAGCGCTACGCGCTGCCCAACGGCCGGATCCTCATCCACCAGCCGTGGGGCGGCACGCAGGGTCAGGTCTCCGACATCGAGATCCAGGCGAAGGAGATGCTCCGGATGCGCGAGGCGCTCGACAAGATCCTCGCGCACCACACCGGGCAGCCCATCGAGAAGATCCACAACGACACCGACCGCGACAACATCATGACCGCCGAGGAGGCGAAGGCCTACGGCCTCGTCGACGAGGTGTTCGTCAAGCGCGGCGTGAAGGCGGAGGACGCGTAACGTGAGTCGCAATCCCGACAATCCGGAGCAGTTGAGCTGCTCGTTCTGCAACAAGTCGCAGCGCCAGGTCCGTAAGCTCGTGGCGGGCCCCGGCGTCTACATCTGCGACGAGTGCATCGAGCTGTGCAACGACATCGTCGAAGAGGAGCTCCCGGCCGAGCACGTCGCACCGCTCGCCGACGAGCTGCCCACGCCGGCCGAGATCCACGATGCGCTCGACCAGTACGTGGTGGGCCAGGAGCGCGCCAAGAAGGTGCTCTCGGTCGCGGTCTACAACCACTACAAGCGGGTCCAGGTCGAGCCGGCGGTCGGCGAGGACGAGGTCGAGCTCGCCAAGAGCAACATCCTCATGCTCGGCCCCACCGGGTGCGGCAAGACGCTGCTCGCCCAGACGCTCGCCCGCGTGCTCAAGGTGCCGTTCGCCATCGCGGACGCGACCGCGCTCACCGAGGCGGGCTACGTGGGCGAGGACGTCGAGAACATCCTGCTCAAGCTGATAACCGCCGCCGATTTCGACATCAAGCGTGCCGAGGTCGGGATCATCTACATCGACGAGATCGACAAGGTCGCCCGCAAGGCCGAGAACCTCTCGATCACGCGCGACGTGTCCGGCGAGGGCGTGCAGCAGGCGCTCCTCAAGATCCTCGAGGGCACCGAGGCCGCGGTCCCGCCGCAGGGCGGCCGCAAGCATCCTCAGCAGGAGCTCATCAAGATCGACACCACCAACATCCTGTTCATCCTCGGCGGGGCGTTCGTCGACCTCGAGAAGATCATCGCCGACCGGGTGGGCAAGCGGGGACTCGGATTCGGTGCCGAGCTCGCCGACGCCTCGGCGCGCGAGACCGGCGAGCTCCTCGGCCACGTTCTCCCGGAGGACCTCCACAAGTTCGGGCTCATCCCGGAGTTCGTGGGTCGCCTGCCCGTGCTCGCCTCGGTCAAGGACCTCACCGAGGAGGACCTGGTCAGCATCCTCACCGAGCCCAAGAACGCGCTCGTCAAGCAGTATCGCCGCCTGTTCGAGCTCGAAGGTGTCGATCTCGAGTTCACCGAGGAGGCGCTCGTCGCGGTCGCCCGTCAGGCGATCACGCACGGTACCGGCGCCCGCGGGCTGCGCTCGATCCTCGAGTCGCTCCTGCTCGACACGATGTACGAGCTGCCCGACGAGGATGACATCGAGACGGTCGTGGTGACCGAGGAGACCGTGCTCGGCGCGACCACGCCCACGATCGTCCGCCGGGGCGAGGCTGAGAGCGCGTAGCGACCACCCGGCCATCGGCGCCGTCCGCTCGTGCAGACACGAGGAGGCGCCGGTGCGGCCGGCGCCTCCTGTGCGGGAGCCTCGGCGCCGTCCGAACCTCGCGGCCAGTCATCGCGCGCACGGTCCGGAGCGGCGCTCGCCGGATGGATTGGGGGGTCCGGCGTGCTCTCGTCAAGCGTACCTGAACCGGGGGCGGATGTGAAGGTTCTTAAGGTGAAACGTCCGCCGGTCCGGGTGCGCTAGAATCGCGGTGCACGCAGTCGGACGTCACGAGAGGAACCCCGGGCGCATGAGCGAACTCCCCAAGGCCTACGATCCCAAGGCAGTCGAGCCCGCGGTCTTCGACTCCTGGTCCGAAGGCCGCTACTTCGAGCAGGCCCCGGTGCCTGACGGCGTGCGCCCCTTCTCGGTCGTGATCCCGCCACCCAACGTCACGGGCTCGCTCCACATGGGGCATGCGCTCAACAACACCATCCAGGACGTCGTGGTGCGCCGCATGCGCATGACCGGCCGGCCCACGCGCTGGGTCGTCGGCACCGATCACGCGGGCATCGCCACCCAGAACAAGGTCGAGCAGAAGCTCGCGCGCGAGGGCAGGACCCGCCACGACCTCGGCCGGGACGCGTTCGTGGAGGCGTGCTGGGAGTGGCGGCGCGAGCACGGGTCCACCATCATCGGCCAGCTCAAGGCCATGGGGTGCTCGTGCGACTACTCGAACGAGTGGTTCACGATGGACCCCTCCTACCAGGAGGCCGTCCGCACGGTCTTCGTGGACTGGTTCGAGCAGGGACTGATCTACCGGGGCAAGCGCATCATCAACTGGTGCCCTCGCTGTACCACCGCGCTCTCCGACATCGAGGTCGAGCACGAGGACCTCGACAGCCACCTGTGGCACTTCCGCTACCCGCTCGCCGCGCCCGCGCCCGACGGACGCGACCACGTGGTGGTCGCCACCACGCGTCCGGAGACGATGCTCGGCGACACCTGCGTGGCCGTCCACCCGGATGACGAGCGCTACCGCGACCTCGTGGGCGCGACCGTGGTCCTGCCGCTGATCGGCCGCGAGATCCCCATCGTCGCCGACGACTACGTCGACCCGGCGTTCGGCAGCGGTGCGGTCAAGGTCACCCCGGCGCACGACCCCAACGACTTCGAGATCGGCGAGCGCCACGGCTGCGCCAAGGTCAACATCATGAACGCGGACGCGACGATCTCGGCCGAGGGCGGCCCGTACGCAGGTCTCGACCGCTACGAGGCGCGCCGCCGCATCATCGCCGACATGGACGCCGCCGGCCTGCTCGCCGACACCGACCCGCACGTCCACTCGGTGGGTCACTGCTACCGCTGCCACACCGTGATCGAGCCGTGGCTCTCCGACCAGTGGTTCGCACGCATGAAGCCGCTCGCCGCCCCCGCGATCGACGCGGTCCGCGACGGTCGCGTGACCTTCCACCCCAAGCGGTGGGAGAACGTCTACTACCACTGGATGGAGAACATCCGCGACTGGTGCATCTCGAGGCAGCTGTGGTGGGGCCACCGCATCCCGGTCTTCTACTGTGACGCCGAGGAGTGCACCGGCCGGCGCACCCACGCCTCGATGACCGACCTCACCGAGTGCCCCGACTGCGGCGGACCGGTCCGCCAGGACGAGGACGTGCTCGACACGTGGTTCTCGAGCCAACTGTGGCCCTTCGCCACCTTCGGCTGGCCCGCCGAGACGCCCGAGCTCGCCTCGTTCTACCCCACGGGCGTGCTCTCGACCGCGCGCGACATCCTCTTCCTCTGGGTCGCCCGCATGGTCATGAGCGGCATGTACTTCCGCGACGGTGAGGTCCCCTTCGACGACGTCATCATCCACCCCACGGTCTTCAACGCCGAGGGCAAGCGGATGAGCAAGTCGCTCGGCACGGGCATCGACCCGCTCGAGCTCATGGAGCACTACGGCGCCGACGGTATGCGCTTCGGCCTCATGCTCCAGACCACCGGCAACCAGGACATCAAGTTCGCCGAGGAGAAACTGCTCTCGAGCCGCAACTTCGCGAACAAGATATGGAACGCGAGCCGCTTCGTGTTCATGAACCTCGACGACGGCTTCACGCCCGGCGAGCCGGTCGCCGCTACGGTCGCCGACGAGTGGATCCTCTCGCGTCTCGCAGATCTCGCGGCGCAGGTCGACGAGGGCCTGCTCGCCTACCAGTTCGGAGAGGTCGCCCGCGCGCTCTACGACTTCTTCTGGAACGAGTTCTGCGACTGGTACATCGAGCTCTCGAAGGCCCGCCTTGCCGCGGGTGCGGCCGAGGGCGCATCTCCCGAGGCCGCCGAGGCGCGCCGTGTCACCCAGCGCAACCTCGTCTTCGTGCTCGACACCGCGCTGCGCCTGCTCCACCCGATGATGCCGTTCGTCACCGAGGAGATCTGGCGCCGCCTCCCGCTCGCCGAGGAGGACCGCGCGCCCTCGCTGATGGTCGCCGCCTGGCCGGACGCCGCCGCGCTCGCGCGCTACCGCGACGAGGCCGCCGAGCGCTCGGTGCGCACGATGCTCGAGATCGTGGTCGCCGTACGTGCGGTGCGCGCGCGCTACCGCATCCACCCCCGGACCGGCATCCCGGTCGTGGTGCGCACCCAGGCCGAGACCGACGACCAGCTGCTTGCCGCCGAGTTCGGCCACCTGAACGCGCTCGCCGGCATCTCGTCGTTCACGGCCGGCGTCGACGCGGCCAAGCCCGCGCACGCGGTCACGGCGGTCGCCGGCGGCATGGAGGTCTTCGTCCCGCTCGAGGGGCTCGTCGACCTCGACGCCGAGCGCGCGCGGGTCGCGCGTGAGCTCTCCTCGGCGGTCGACGACCTCGCGAAGGTGGAGCGCAAGCTCGCCAACGAGGGCTTCCTCGCCAAGGCCGCGCCGGAGGTCGTCACCAAGGAGCGCGCCAAGGAGGCCGAGATCGCCGACCGGGTCGCCGCGCTGCGCGCCCAGCTCGACGAGCTCGAGGGGTAGGGGAGGGCGGTGGAGCGCCGCTTCACCTACGCCGATGCGCTCGCCGCGCTCGACGCGGCGCTGTCTTTCGGCATCAACCCCTCGCTCGCGCCGGTCACCGCGATGGCGGCCGAGCTCGGCCGCCCGCAGGACTCGTTCGCGAGCGTGCAGGTCACCGGCACGAACGGCAAGTCGTCGACCGCCCGTCTTGCGGCCGCGATCCTGCGCGCGCACGGGATGCGGACCGGCCTGTACACGAGTCCGGAGCTGCACTCCTACACCGAGCGCATCGAGGTCGAGGGCGCGCCGGTCGCCGAGGAGACCTTCGCTGAGGGGATCCGGGCGGCGCTCGACGCGGCCGCGCGCGCGGGCGTGGAGCCCACCGAGTTCGAGATCCTGACCGCGGCCGCGCTCGGCGTCTTTCGGGACCAGGCCGTCGATGTCGCGGTCCTCGAGGTGGGCATGGGCGGCCGTTGGGACGCCACGAGCGTGGTCTTTCCGGCGGTGGCGGTCATCACGGGCGTGGGGCTCGACCACACCGACCGCCTCGGCGAGACGCGCGAGGCGATCGCGGCGGACAAGGCGCACATCATCAAGCCCGCGAGCGCTCCGATCCTCGGACCGGGTACGGCGGGCATCGAGGCGGCGTTCCTTGAGCGCGTCGAGGCGTGCGCGACCCACGCGCGGGCGGTGCGCGCGCAGGGGCAGGCGAGTCCTGTCGCCGAGGAGCTCACCGTCCGCTATCTGGTGCGCGCACATCCCGATTCGCCCGCCGGCGCGACCGTGCTCGACGTGCGGGGCGTGCACGCCTCCTACGACGCGCTCGCGGTGCACGCGCCGGCCTACCAGGCCGCCAACGTCGCCACGGCGGTCGCGGCGGCCGAGGCGGCCCTCGGCCGGGCGCTCGATGCGGGCCCCACGCGCGACGCGATCGCGGCCGTCCGCTTCCCTGGGCGCTTCGAGGTCGTCGCGCGCGAGCCGTGGGTGGTCGTCGACGGCGCGCACAACCCGGAGGCCGCCGCCGTGCTCGCGGACGCGGTGCGCGATGCGTGGCCCGATCCCGGCCGGCGTCCCGTAGCACTCCTCGGCGTGCTGGCCGACAAGGACGCGGCGGGAATGGCGGCCGCGCTCGCGCCGGTGGCGGCGGGGTTCGTGTGTGTGGCACCCGACTCGCCGAGGGCGCTCGACGCGGCCGCGCTCGCCGCGATCGTCGAACAGGTCACCGGTGTGGCCCCACGCGTGGAGGCGGGCGTCGCGGCCGGTCTTCGGGCGGTGCTCGGAGACGGCAGCGGGCCTGCGCGCACCGCCGGCGTGCTCGTCACGGGCAGCATCCGCACCGCCGCCGAGGCGCGCGCGGCCCGACGGTGACCGGATCGGTCGGCGCCTCTCACCACGCACCCCTCCATCTGCTAGAATCCCCCTAGTCCGGCGCGTCGGCGTTCCGGGCCTCGGCAGGGGCGAGTGCACTCGAAAGGGAGGACATGGACGGGCTTCTCGATCCGATCACCTCGAGCGGTGAGTTCATCCTCCTGCGAAACCTCTGCACGCTCTTCTTCGTGGTCCTCCACTTCGCGCTCACCTTCTGGGTCTACCGCGACGCGGACCGGCGGGGAGCCATGGCGTGGTTCTGGGCGATAGCCGCGTTCATCTTCCCGGTCGCCGGGTGGGCGATCTACCTCGTGGTCCGCCCGCCGGAGTTCATCGCGGACGCGCGCGAGCGTGACCTGGAGATCCGCGCCAAGGAAATCTCGCTGCAGCGCGACCTCGAGAGCTGCCCGTCGTGCCACAAGCCGGTGGAGAAGGAGTTCCTCCTCTGCCCGTACTGCATGAAGAAGCTGCGCAAGCCGTGCATCGAGTGCGGCAAGGCGCTCAAGCTGAACTGGAACGTCTGCCCGTACTGCAAGACCAAGCAGTAGGGCCGCACCCCCCGCGCGAGGGCCCTGTGCCGCACCGGGCTCGTCGCATCGAGACCCGAGGAGCCGCCCCATGCCCGACATCACCGTCAGCTTCCCCGACGGAAGCACCAAGCGCGTCGCCGAGGGCTCGACCGTGCTCGACGTCGCCGTGGCGATCGGCCCGCGCCTCGCCCAGGCGGCGCTCGCCGGCGAGATCGACGGCGCGATGGTCGACCTCGACACCGTGGTCGCCGACGGCGCCACCGTCTCCATCGTCACCGACCGCCACCCCGAGGCGCTCCACCTGCTCCGCCACTCGGCCGCGCACGTCATGGCCGAGGCGATCAAGTCGCTGTACCCCGAGGCGAACTTCGGCGTGGGCCCGGCCATCGAGGACGGCTTCTACTACGACTTCCGGATCGACACGCAGCTCGGCCCCGACGACCTCGAGGCCATCGAGGAGCGCATGCGCCAGATCGTCGCCGAGGAGCGCCCGTTCGTGCGTGGCGAGCTCACCAAGCTCGAGGCCTACGACGCGTTCGCCGGCGACCCCTTCAAGCAGGAGCTCATCGCCGAGATCCCCGACGGTGACACCATCTCGGTCTATCGCGAGGGCGCCTTCACCGACCTCTGCCGAGGTCCGCACGTCCCGCACACCGGGAGGGTCGGCGCCTTCAAGCTCATGAAGCTCGCCGGGGCGTACTGGCGCGGCGACAACACCCGCCCTATGCTCCAGCGCATCTACGGCACCGCCTGGTTCACCGACAAAGACCTCGCCGCGCACCTCGAGCGCCTCGAGCAGGCCGAGAAGCGCGACCACCGTAAGCTCGGCCGCGAGCTCGACCTGTTCTCGTTGCACGAGGAGGCCGGCGCGGGACTGCCGATCTACCACCCCAAGGGCGCGCGCGTGCTGCGCATCATCCAGGAGTGGCTGCGCCAGGAGCTCTACCGCCGGGGCTACGACGAGGTCATCACCCCGCACGTGTACAAGGCCGATGTCTGGAAGACCTCCGGCCACTGGGACAACTACCGCGAGAACATGTACTTCTTCCAGGTCGACGAGGGTGACGACAAGGTCGCGGACTACGGCATCAAGCCGATGAACTGCCCGGGGCACATCATGGTCTACAACAACGATGTCCGCTCCTATCGCGACCTCCCTTGGCGCATGTTCGAGTTCGGTACCGTCTACCGCCATGAGCTCTCCGGCGTGGTCCACGGCCTCATGCGCGCCCGCGGCTTCACGCAAGACGACGCGCACATCTTCTGCACGCCTGACCAGGTCACGCCCGAGGTCATGAAGATGCTCGACCTCGTCGACTACGTGAACGGCGTGTTCGGTTTCGAGTACACCGCCGAGGTCTCGACCAAGCCGGCCAAGTCGATCGGCTCCGACGAGATGTGGGAGATCGCCACGAGCGGCCTGAAGGGCGCGCTCGATCAGCGCGGCATGACCTACGAGATCAACGAGGGCGACGGCGCGTTCTACGGCCCTAAGATCGACATCAAGCTGCGCGACGCGATCGGCCGTACCTGGCAGACGGCGACCATCCAGGTCGACTTCAACAACCCCGAGCGTTTCGACATGACGTACCGCACGCCCGAGAACACCGAGGAGCGGCCGTTCATGCTCCACCGCACGATCCTCGGCAGCATGGAGCGGTTCCTCGGCATCCTGATCGAGCACTACGCGGGCGCGTTCCCGGTCTGGCTCGCGCCGGTCCAGGCGGTCATCATCCCGATCGCCGACCGTCACCTCGACCACGCCAAGGCGGTGCGCGAGCGCCTCGAGGCGGCGGGCGGGCGCGTCGAGGTCTACGCCGACAACGAGCCCATGCGTATCAAGATCGCGAAGGCCCAGCAGCAGAAGGTCCCCTACATGCTCGTGGTGGGGGACAAGGAGGCCGAGTCCGACGCGGTCGCCGTGCGCGACCGGACCGAGGGCGACATCGGGCAGATGAGCGTCGAGGAGTTCGCAGCCCGGCTCAGTTAGGCGCAGGGGGGAAGGCGGTCGGCGATGGGATGGCTGGTCCCGGCACAGGTCGCCCAGACCGTGGGCGGACTGCTCCTCTTCGCGGTATTCGGGTATCTCTACGCCTCGCGTCGCGACTCCCATCTCGCGCTGTGGGCCGCGGCGTGGGCCGCCTACACGCTGCGCTCGGCGCTCGAGGTCGGCTCCTCGCTCGCCGAGGGCGGCCCGTGGGCGCTCCTCTACGGCGCCGCGCAGGTCGCCAACGTCGTGAGCGGCCTGCTCCTGCTCATCGGCACGCTGCGCTTCCTCGGCGCGCGGGAGTCACGGGTCTGGCACCTCGCGGCGGGGGCCGCCTCGGTGTGGGCGGTGGCCGCGGTGGCGAGCGGCGCCTCGACGTTCGCCATCAGCGTGCCGGGGTTCCTCTACCTCGGCGTGGCGAGCATCGTGACCGGCGTGGTGTGGCTCCGCCGCTCGATCACGCGCTGGGGGCGGGTCGCCGGGTGGATCTTCGTGGCGTGGGGGATCCACCGGCTCGACTATCCGCTCTTGCGCGGCGTGGAGTGGTTCGCGCCCATCGGCTACATGGCGGGGGCCGCGTTCGCGCACCTCGTCGCCTTCTGCGTGCTCATCGCCTACCTCGACCGCGATCGCGACAGTCTCGCCGAGAGCGAGGAGCGCTACCGCGAGCTGTTCGACCGCAGCAAGTCGGTCATGCTGCTCATCGACCCCGAGAGCGCGCGCATCGTCGACGCGAACGACGCCGCGGTCCGCTACTACGGCTGGCCGCGCGAGGAGCTGACCGCGATGTCCATCACCGACATCAACACGCTCTCCGCCGAGGAGGTCCGCGCCGAGATGGGACGCGCCGCCGAGGAGAGCCGCGACCACTTCCTCTTCTGCCACAACCGCGCCGGGGGCGTCGCCTCCGACGTCGAGGTCTACTCGGGCCCGGTCACCGTGGGGGGCCGCACGATGCTCTACTCGATCGTGCACGACATCACCGAGCGGCGCGAGGCGGAGCGGGAGCTCGCCCGCCACAAGGAGCACCTCGAGGAGCTCGTCGCCGAGCGGACCGCCGAGCTCCGCGAGACGAACGAGCGCCTTGAGGCCGCGACCCGGGCCAAGGACGTCTTCCTCGCCAACATGAGCCACGAGCTCCGCACGCCTCTGAACTCGATCATCGGCTTCTCCGGCATACTGGAACAGCAGCTCGTGGGCCCGCTCTCCGAGGAGCAGCTGCGGCAGGTGTCCATGATCCGCTCCTCCGGCGACCACCTGCTCTCGCTCGTGAACGACCTGCTCGACCTCTCGGCGATCGACGCCGGCCGCACGCGGCCCGCGCCCGAGGCGGTCGACCTCACGGCCGCCCTCCGCGCGAGCGTCGCCGCGATCGCGCCGCTGTGCGAGCGCTCCGGCCTCTCGCTCGACGTCGAGCTGCCGGCCGACCCCGTGGTGTTTCGGTCGGACCGCCGCTTCATCGACCAGATCATGTGGAACCTCCTCGGCAACGCGGTCAAGTTCACCGCCGAGGGCGGCGTGGCCGTCACGCTGCTCGCGCGCGGCGGCGTCGCGTCCATCGAGGTGTGCGACACCGGGCCGGGGATCCCGCCCAGGGAGCGCGAACGGGTCTTCGACGACTTCGTGCAGCTCTCGGCACTCAACGTGGCCAAGAGCGAGGGGACCGGGCTGGGGCTCTCGATCAGCCGCCGCCTGGCGCGCATGCTCGGCGGGGACCTGGTGTGCGGGGAGCCAAGGGACGGCGCCGCGGGCGCGCGGTTCGTGCTGACCCTCCGCGACCTCGGCGAAGAGTGATCGAGCGGGAAGCGCTTCCGTCTCCCGCCTATCCGTCCATTGGACACCCGCCCGCCGCATGGGTATACTTCGTGAGCCAACCGCATATCGTATGTAAGCGGGACCCCGCCCCTCGGGGTCGATGAGGTCCCCACCTTGCGGCGCCACTGCGGCAGCTGTCTGGTCGAGAGAATCACCGCCGGGAGCGGGCCTGTGTGTCCGGGTCTCCTCGGCGGATGCCTATCGTCCCGTCGGCCGCACCAGGGCCCGCGGGATGTTTTCGTTTCTGCAGGATGTGCGGCCCGGGGCGGAACGGGTCGCGAACAGTGGAGGTGAGCTGCCCATTAGCGCAGTCGAACCAAGGATCAACGAACGGATCCGCGCACCTCGGGTGCGGCTGATCGGCGTGGACGGGTCCCAGCTCGGGGTCTTCGAGACCGCCGACGCGCAGCGGATCGCCGACGACCAGAACCTCGACCTCGTGGAGGTCGCACCCAACGGCGACCCCCCGGTGTGCCGGGTCATGGACTACGGCAAGTACAAGTACGAGCAGGACATCAAGGCCAAGAAGGCACGCAAGCACCAGGCCACGGTCCAGATCAAAGAGATCAAGTTCCGGCCCAAGATCGACACGCACGACTACGAGACCAAGAAGAAGCACGTGGTGCGCTTCCTCGAGGCCGGTGCCAAGGTCAAGGTCACGATCATGTTCCGCGGACGCGAGATGGTGCATGCCGAGCGTGGCCTCGCCATCCTCGAGCGCCTCGCGGAGGACGTGAAAGACCTGGCGATCGTCGAGAACCAGCCCAAGCTCGAGGGACGGAACATGCACATGCTGATCCAGCCCCTCAAGAAGGACCCGAAGGATTCGGAGAAGGCCGCCGAGGGTTCACCGGCCGAGTAAGGAGCGAGAAGCTATGCCCAAGCAGAAGACCCACAAGTCCTCCGCCAAGCGGTTCAAGGTGACCGGCGGCGGCAAGATCAAGCGGGGGAACGCCTTCAAGAGCCACATCCTCGAGAAGAAGAGCCCTAAGCGTAAGCGCGGGTTCCGCAAGGACTCCCTTGTGCACAAGTCCGACGAGAAGGTCATCAAGAAGAACCTCGGCATCGGGTAGTCCCGGCGCTTCGTATCAGTAAGGAGTTGAGCGACACATGCCTCGAGTAAAACGAGCAGTCACTGCCAAGAAGAAGCGCCGGACGATGCTCACCAAGGCGAAGGGGTACTACGGCAACAAGAGCCGCAGCTACCGTGCCGCCAAGGAGCAGGTGCAGCACTCGCTGCAGTACAGCTACCGCGATCGCCGCAACAAGAAGCGTGAGATCCGCCGCCTGTGGATCACCCGCATCAACGCCGGTGCGCGCCAGAACGGGATGTCCTACTCGGCCTTCATGAACGGCCTCAAGTTGGCCGGCGTGGGCCTGGACCGCAAGGTCCTCTCGGACATGGCCATCAACGACCCCGCCGCCTTTGCCAAGCTGGTCGAGCTTGCCAAGGCCCAGGTCGAGGCCGCGTAGCCCGCACCACCATCGCGCACCTGGACGGCCCTGTCGGCGATCGCCGGCGGGGCCGTTTCGCGTTCCGGGCGCGGGGTGTCCGCTGCGTCGTGACCGCCGCGGCCCGACCCCGTGCCGCGACCCGACCCGGGCCGTGATGCCACCCGCTCGCCCTGCGGTAAGAGAGTAGCCGGGTCTCGGTCAGGCCGGTGCGCTACGATCACCGCGACCCGCCGCACCGATGCGACGGGCGTTCGATCCGCCGGTCCTCCCCTCGGCCGGCCAGACGAGGGGAGAGGTCATGAAACGGCTGGCAGTCCTGGTCGCCGCGCTCCTGTGCGCGAGCGGTATCGGCTTCGCGGGGGCGTACTTCACCGCGCAGCAGTCCGTCCCGGAGAACGTCATCCGCGCGGGAACGGTCGCGGTGAGCGCGGCGCCTGCGAGCGAGGCGATCTCGATGGACAACCTCGCGCCCGGTACGCCCCAGAGCCGTGTGCTCGAGGTGAGCAACACGGGCTCGCTCCCGGTGGACGTGCGGGTCACCGGTGCCAAGCGCGCGGGGATCACGGCGTTCTACAACGTGCTCGAGTGCACGGTCACCTCGGCGGGGCAGACGGTCTACAGCGGGCTGCTCTCGGAGATGGCCACGGCTCCGGTGCGCCTCGCGCCCGGACAGGCGACCGACCTTGAGTTCGCGGTCACCGTGCCGGCGAGCGCACAGAACACGCTCTCGGGCTCGTACGTGAAGCTCACGCTCTACGTCGACGCGGAGCAGGCACGGTGAGGCCGCGGGGCCTCGTGCTTGCCGGGTTGCTGGCGGCGTGGGCCTGGGCGTGCGTGACGCACGGCGTCGTGTTCGTCACCGGGAACTCGATGCGGCCCGCGCTCGCGGCAGGCGACCTGGCGGTCTACCGCCGAGGCGAGAACGCGCGAATCGGCTCGATGGCGGTCTTCGCCCGGCCCGGCGACGGGCGGCTCACGGTGCACCGGGTGATCGGTGCGGGACCTCGCGGCGAGCTGCGCACGCGGGGCGACGCGAACGATTCGGCGGACGCGGCGGGGGTTCCGCCCGCGCGGGTGCGCGGACAGGTCGTGTTCTCCGTGTCCACGTCGAGATTCGCCTCCGGGATCGTCCCGGCGCTGTGCTACACTTCTCAACCAATCGCAGAGCAGTGGCGATGACGGAGAGGCGCCGGCACCACCGGCCCGCCTGCAGGAAGGGACCCCTCGACTGAAAGGGTCCCGGCGGGTGCGTGACGGCGGTTCACTCCCGAGCCGTGACCTGAACGCGCGTGCCAGAGCGGCCGCGACAAGTAGGTGATCCGGATCCCCCGATACCGGGACGCGACGGCAGTGAGGCCGTCGAGGCGGGCCGCGATGAGCGGTCCGCGCCGAGTGGGTCCGCGCGAGCGGGCCAACCGAGGTGGTACCGCGGGAGCCGGCTCCCGTCCTTGGGCATGTACCGGGACGGAGGCCGGCTTTCGTTTCGTCCCGGACGTGACAGCACGTCTCTTCGAAAGAGGTACCGATGGAGATCATCGAACAGCTCGGTTCACTGAGGGACTCGGCCATCGAGCGAGCGCAGGCCGCCCGGACCCTCGAGGAGCTCGACACCGTCAGGGTCGAGGTCCTCGGCAAGAAGGGCTCGCTCACTGCCATCCTCCGAGGCCTCGGCTCGCTCTCCGCCGAGGAGCGCCCCGCTGTGGGCAAGGCGTCCAACGAGGTCCGCGCCGCGATCGAGGCCGCCCTCGCGGAACGCCGCTCGCTGCTCGCCGAGGCCGCCCGCTCAGAGCGTATCGCGGCCGAGGCGGTCGACGTCACGCTTCCCGGCCGCACGCGCCTCCCCGGTCGCCAGCATCTCATCAGCCAGATCGCCGAGGAGGTCGTCGACATCTTCGTCGGCCTCGGCTACATGGTGGCCGAGGGTCCCGAGGTCGAGCTCGACCACTACAACTTCACCGCGCTGAACCACCCGCCCACGCACCCGGCGCGCTCGGCCGCAGACACCTTCTACGTCCGCGACCTCTCGGCCGAGGGCGCTGCGCGGACCGGGCCGCTCACCGACGTGCTTCTGCGCACCCACACGAGCCCGGTGCAGGTGCGCACCCTCGAGAAGACCAGACCCCCGGTCTATGTGATCTGCCCCGGCCGGGTCTACCGTCGCGACATCGCCGATCCGAGCCACCTCCCGCAGTTCCACCAGATCGAGGGGCTCGCGGTCGACGAGGGCATCACCTTCGGCGATCTCAAGGGCACGCTCGACCATGTGTGCAAGGAACTCTTCGGCAAGGACCGCAAGACGCGGTTCCGCCCGCACTTCTTCCCGTTCACCGAGCCGAGCGCCGAGGTGGACGTCTCGTGCGGGATCTGTGCCGGCTCGGGCTGCCGTTTCTGCAAGTACACCGGCTGGCAGGAGATCCTCGGCTGCGGCATGGTCGATCCGAACGTCTTCGGCTATGTCGACATCGATCCCGAGGTACACACCGGGTTCGCCTTCGGCATGGGGGTCGAGCGCATCGCCGCACTCCGCTACGACATCCCCGACCTGCGCATGCTCGTCGAAGGCGACATGAGGTTCCTGCGACAGTTCTAGTTCCCCGCTCTCACCCGCGGACACGACCGCGTACCGATCGAAAGGACGTATGCCGAGATGCTCGTCTCGATGAAGTGGCTCAAGGAGCTCGTTGAGGTCGACCTGCCCGTTCCCGAACTCGTCGACCGGCTCGACATGACCGGGACCGCCGTGGAGGCGGTGACCACGGTCGGGGAGGGGTTCGAGGGCGTCGTGGTGGGCCGCGTGCTCACCAAGGAGAAGCACCCCGAGGCCGACAAGCTCTCGTACTGCACGGTCGACGTGGGAGCCGGGCAGCCACTGCGCATCGTGTGCGGCGCGACCAACTTCGAGGCCGGGGACCGCGTCCCGGTCGCGTGCGTGGGCGCGACGCTGCCCGGAGGGTTCACCATCAAGAAGGCCAAGCTGCGCGGGCTCACGAGCGAAGGGATGATGTGCTCGGCGCCTGAACTCGGACTCGGCGGCGACGGGTCGGGGTTGCTCGTGCTGCCGCCCGACGCTCCGGTTGGCGTGCCGTTCGCCGAGTACCGCGGCACGGCCGATACGGTCCTCGAGCTCGAGGTCACCCCCAACCGCCCGGACTGCCTCTCGATGACCGGTGTCGCGCGCGAGGTCGCCGCGATCACCGGCGCGACCGCTCAGGTCCCGGCCTCGGTGCCCCCGGAGTCAGGGCAGCCCGCCGCCGCCTCGGTCTCGGTCGAGATCGCCGATCCTGAGCTCTGCCCCCGCTACACCGCGCGCCTCATCCGAGGCGTCCGCATCGGCCCGTCGCCCGAGTGGCTCGCCGCACGCGTCGCCGCCGCGGGGGCGCGTCCGGTCAACAACATCGTCGACATCACCAACTACGTGATGTTCGAGCTCGGCCAGCCGCTGCACGCGTTCGACGCGGCCACGCTCACTGTGCGCGACGGCCGTACGGCCGTCACCGTTCGCCGCGCGCGGGCGGGCGAGCGGCTCATCACGCTCGACGGCCAGGACCGCGAACTCGACGCCGGGATGCTCGTGATCGCCGACGACAGCGGCGCGGTCGCACTCGCCGGCGTGATGGGCGGCGAGGCGACCGAGGTGACCGAGGCGACCGTCGACATCCTGCTCGAGTCGGCGTGCTTCGATCCCTCGTCGGTGAGTGTCACGAGCCGCTCCCTCGGCCTGATCTCCGAGGCGTCGAGCCGCTTCGAGCGCGGCGTGGACCCGAACGGGTGCGTCGCGGCCGCCGACCGCGCCGCCGAGCTCATGGCCCGCCTCGCGGGCGGAACGGTCGCGCCGGGCGTCGTCGACGCCTACCCGCGCCCCGCCGCCCCCGTCGAGCTCGAGCTGCGCGTCGAACGGCTGAACGCCATCTGCGGCACCGGCATCCCCGTAGGCGAGGCGGCCGCGATCCTCACCTCGCTCGGGCTCACGGTGACCCCGCACGGCGACGGCGAGGTGCTCGGAGTCGTCGTGCCGACCAACCGCCCCGATCTCGTCCGCGAGATCGACCTCGTCGAGGAGGTCATCCGCGTGTGGGGGATGGAGCGGGTCCCCGCGACGCTGCCCGGCGGCCGGGGGCGCATCGGGCACCTCACCGCCCACCAGCGGTGGGCGCGCAGGATCGACGCCACCATGCGTGCCGCGGGGCTCAACGAGACGATGACCTACGCCTTCATCGACCCCGCGGACCTCGGGCGAACCCGCATGTCCCTCGGCGAGGGCGAGCCGTTCGTCGAGCTCACGAACCCGATGTCGGGCGAGCAGGCGGTGATGCGCTGGTCGTTGCTGCCGGGGCTCCTGCGCTCGGTCTCCTATAACCAGCGCCGGGGCGTGCCCGACGTCCACCTCTACGAGACGGGGACCGTCTTCGCGACCTCGGCCGGACGCAAGCTGCCGCGCGAGCACCTCTCGCTCGCGGGCGTGCTCGCTGGTTCGTGGAGCCGTCCCTCCTGGCACGGCGGGGAGTGGGACCTCGACTTCTTCGACGGCAAGGGCGTCATCGAGGCGCTCGCCGAGGACCTCTCGCTCGACCGCTGGTCGGTTCGGGCGGCCGACCTGCCGTGGCTCCAGCCGGGCCGAAGCGCCGAGGTCGTGGTGCGCGGCACCGTCGTGGGGTGGCTCGGCGAGGTCGATCCCCGCGTCGCCGAGGACTTCGAGGCCGACGCCCCGATCGTCGCGTTCGAGCTCGACGCCGACGCGCTCATCGCGGCCGCCCGGCCGGCCAAGACCTACGTCGAGGTGCCGCGCCATCCCGCGGTGACGTTCGACGTCGCGCTCGTGGTCCCCGAGCAGGTGAGTGCCGAGCGCGTGGAGCAGGCGATGCGCAAGGCCGGCGGGCCGCTTCTCGACTCGGTGCGGCTGTTCGACGTCTACCGTGGCAGCGGGGTCGCGGCCGGGTCGAAGTCCCTCGCATGGGCGCTCTCGTACCGCGCGCCCGACCGTACGCTCACCGATGAAGAGGTCCGCCCGGTGCACGAGAAGTTGCTCCGCAAGGTGTGCGGTGCGGTCGATGGCGAGGTCCGAGGGTAGAGCACGGCGCATCGAGCGTGCATGACCATGCATCAATACTGCATCAAGCCAACCGAATATGAGCAAGAGCCGTATGAAGGTTGACGGGTATGCGGCTGCTCCGGTAGGATGCGTCCACCTGTACCGTTTCGTGCTGAGAAGGAGTGGACCGCCGGTGGTCGACGTCGCGATCGTGGGGGCCCCGGGGTACGCGGGCGCCGAGCTGACCAGGCTCGTCGTCGGCCACCCCGCGCTGCGCCTCGCGCTGCTCACCTCGGCCTCGGAGGCCGGTACGGCGGTCGGTGACGTCTATCCGGCACTCGCCCCCTTCACCGATGCCGTCTACGTCGCCCCTGACGTCGAGCGGATCGCCTCGGCGGCCACGCTCGCGTTCCTCGCGGTCCCGCACACCGCGGCGATGGCGCTCGTGCCCCCGCTGCTCGAGGCCGGGCTGACCGTGATCGACGTCTCCGCCGACTTCCGCCTTGCCGACGCCGCCGTCTACCAAGCGTGGTACGGCGTCGCGCACGCCTGCCCCGACCTCCTCGCCGAGGCGGTCTACGGGCTGCCCGAGCTCGACCGCTCGGCGCTGCCCGGGGCGCGGCTCGTGGCGTGTCCCGGCTGCTATCCCACCGCCACCGTCCTGGCGGCCGCTCCGGCGCTCGAGGCCGGTCTCGCCGATCCCGCCCGAGTCATCGTCGATGCGAAGTCGGGCGTCTCCGGCGCCGGGCGCACGCCCTCGGCGGCGACCCATCTGCCCGCGGTGGGCGAGTCGGTCACCGCCTACAAGGTGACGAGCCACCGCCACACGCCCGAGATCGCGCAGGCCCTGTCATGCGCGACGGGCGCGCAGGTCGGCGTCGTGTTCTCCCCGCACCTCGTGCCCATGTCGCGCGGCCTGCTCTCCACCTGCTACCTCGCGCTCGCCGCTCCGCTCGCCGCCGAGGAGGCCGTCGACGCCTACCGGGAGCGCTACGCCGGCGAGCCGTTCGTGACCGTGCATCCCGCCGGACGCATGCCCTCCACCGCCGAGGTGCGCGGCTCCAACCGCGCCCACATCGGCATCGCCGTCGACGCCGCGAGCCGCACCCTCGTGGTCTCGTGCGCGATCGACAACCTCGTCAAGGGCGCGTCCGGCCAGGCGGTCCAGTGCGCGAACCTCGTCCTGGGCTGCGACGAGACCGCCGGGCTCGATCACCCGGTCCCGGTGGTGTGAGATGACCGCCACCGGCTCCGACACCGCGTTCGGGCTCCTGTCCGCCGAAGGGGGCGTGCTCGCGCCCGCGGGCTTCACCGCCGCCGGTGTCGCGGCGGGCATCAAGCGCTCCGGCAAGCCCGACCTCGCGATCATCGACGCGGGGGCGCCGGTCCCCGCCGCCGCGGTCTTCACCCGGAACTCCATGGCGGCGCCTCCGGTCGCGGTGAGCCGGGAGGCGATCTCGGACGGCGCCCTGCGCGCGTGGGTCGTCAACGCCGGCAACGCCAACGCCTGCACCGGTCCCGCGGGACGCCGTGACGCCGAGGAGATGGCCGCGCTCGCCGCCGCCGCCCTCGGCTGCGTGCCGTCGGACATCGCGGTGGCCTCCACCGGCGTGATCGGTGTGCCGCTGCCCATGGACGCGCTCCGTGCCGGGATACCGCAGGCAGCGGCCGCGCTCGGGACCGGGCCTGACGCCGACCGGGCCGCCGCCGAGGCGATCATGACCACCGACACGTTCGCGAAGTCCGCCGCCCGATCGGTGCGGACCGCCGCCGGCGAGATCTACACGGTCGGCGGGATCGCGAAGGGCAGCGGCATGATCCAGCCGGACATGGCGACCATGCTCGCCTTCCTCACCACCGACGCGCCGCTCTCCCCGGCGGCGTGTGATCGTGCGCTGCGAAGCGCGGTCGGCCTGACCTTCAACCGCATCACCGTCGACGGCGACACCTCGACCAACGACACCGCCGCGCTCATGGCGAGCGGTGCGGCCGCGGGCGCGCCCATCGAACTCGGCGACCCGCGGCTCGACGCGGTCACGAGCGCGCTCCACGCCGTCTGCGCCGAGCTCGCCCGCGCGATCGTGCGCGACGGCGAGGGCGCGACCAAGCTCGTGAGCGTGACCGTGCGCGGCGCCGCCTCGGCCCCCGATGCCGAGGACGCGGCGCGCACGATCGCCAACTCGCCGCTCTTCAAGACCGCGCTCTTCGGCAAGGACGCCAACTGGGGCCGGGTGGCGATGGCCATCGGGAACTCCTCGGCGCGGATCGATCCCGGTCGTGTGGGCATCGTGTTCGCGGGGATCGTCACGTGCGAGCGTGGGATGGCGGTGCCGTTCAGCGAGGAGGAGGCTGCGGCGGCACTCGCGGCGAGCGACGTCGAGGTCGTGGTCGACCTCGGCCTGGGCGACGCCGAGGCGACGGTGCTGACGTGCGACCTGAGCTACGAGTACGTGCGCATCAACGGCGAGTACCGGACGTAAGGGGCGTGACGAAGCGATGATGGAGGACCTCCTCGGCAAGGCCGAGACCCTGACCGAGGCACTGCCGTGGATCAAGCGGACCTGGGGCAAGACGGTCGTCATCAAGTACGGCGGGGCTGCCATGACCGATCCGGTCCTGCGCGAGCATGTGGCCTCCGACATCGTGCTCATGAAGCTCGTGGGCGTGAACCCGGTCATCGTGCACGGCGGTGGCCCCGCGATCACCACGTACATGGAGCGCCTCGGCATGCCGGTGGAGTTCTTCGACGGGCTCCGCGTGACCTCGGCCGAGGCGATGGAACTCGTGAAGATGGTGCTCGTGGGCAAGGTGAACAAGGAGCTCGTCACCTCGATCAACGGCCACGGACGCCTCGCGGTGGGCGTGGCGGGAGACGATGCGAACCTCCTCAAGGCGCGTCCCGTCTCCGACCGGCTCGGCCGGGTCGGCGAGGTCACCGCGATCGACACCACCGTCATCCGCAAGCTGATCGGCGACGGGTTCATCCCGGTCGTCGCCACGGTCGCGGTGGGGGAGGACGGCGGGAGCTACAACATCAACGCCGACATCGTCGCGGGAGAGATCGCGGCGGCGCTCGACGCCGACAAGGTCATCTTCCTGACCGACGTCGACGGCCTCTACGAGGACTTCGAGGACAAGGGGTCGCTCATCAGCGCGCTCTCCCTCGAGCAGGCCGAGGAGATGGTCGCCTACGACAGGCTCGCGAGCGGCATGATCCCCAAGGTCGGGGCGTGCATCCGGGCGCTTCGGGGTGGGGTGGGCCGCGCGCACATCCTCAACGGCACCGTACCGCACTCGCTGCTCCTCGAGGTCTACACCGATGGCGGCGTGGGCACGATGATCACGCCCGGCGGCGAGAGCCTCGGGCTTCCCGACGACGGCATCTACACCGCCTACGAGGGCGAGGTGACGCTGTAGTGGGGGCGCGCCTCGACACGCTCGCGGCCGCCGACGCCGCCTACCACCTGCCCACCTACGCGCGCAAGCCGGTCGCGTTCGTCGAGGGGGCCGGGATGCGGCTCCTCGACGACGAGGGCCGCGAGTATCTCGATTTCGTCTCCGGGATCGGCGCGGTCAACCTCGGCCACGCGCACCCGGCGGTCGCGGAGGCGGTCGCGGCCCAGATGTCGCGCCTCGTGCACGTGAGCAACCTCTTCCACGTCGAGCATCGCGCGGCGCTCGCCGAGACGCTCTCCGATCTCCTCGGCGGGGGCTGGAAGGCGTTCTTCTGCAACTCGGGCGCCGAGGCGTGCGAGGGCGCCATCAAACTCGCGCGCCGGTGGGGGGTGGCGCACAAGGGCCCGCAGGCGACCACCGTGGTGACAGCCGAGCGCAGTTTCCACGGCCGCACGCTCGCGGCGCTCGCGGCCACGGGACAGCCGGCGAAGCAGGAGGCGTTCGCGCCGCTGCCGGCCGGGTTCGCCCACGTGCCGCTGAACGATCTCGCGGCCCTTGAAGACATCGTGGACGAGACGGTCTGTGCGGTGATGCTCGAGGTCGTGCAGGGGGAGGGTGGCGTCTATCCGTGCGACGCGGGCTACCTCGCCGCCGTCCGGCGCCTGTGCGACGAGCGGGGCGCGCTCCTCGTGCTCGACGAGGTGCAGACCGGCTTCTGGCGCACGGGCGAGCACGCCTTCGCCCACCAGGCGTACGGCGTCACGCCCGACGTGGTCGCGCTCGCCAAGGCGCTCGCGAACGGGCTGCCCGCCGGCGCGGTGGTCGCGCGCGGGGACGCCGCGGCCGCCTTCGCGCCGGGCGACCACGGCTCGACGTTCGGCGGCGGGCCGGTCATCTGCGCTGCGGCGCTCGCCACGATCGGCGCGCTGCGCGACGAGCGCCTCGGCGAGCGCGCCGCGGC
>JAUVXE010000024.1 GCA_030603745.1 Coriobacteriia bacterium
CGACCGCGGCACCGACGGCGCGCGCGGACCCCTCGGCCTCCGCGACCGTGGCGGGCTCGGCCTCCGCCGGGGCGCTCGCCGCGAGTCCCGCCGACGCCGCGGAGCACGCGGCGGCGAGCGCGACCCAGCGGTCCGCCGTCGCCTGCCAGGCGGCGAGGTCACGCGCCGGCTCGGCGGTCTCGGCCTCCCGGCGCACGTCCTCGAGGCGCTCGCGAAGTGTGGCGAGCACCGGCCCCGGGCCGAGCCGCGCCCGCCCGCGCTGGAGGTCCTCGATCGCGAGGAGCGCGGTGTCGGCGAGTCCGGCCGCCAGCTGCGGGCCGAGGAGGGGCGCCTCTGAGGCCTCCAGGAGCCCCTGCCTGAGCACGAGCAGGTGGCCGGCGAGGTTGCCGCTGTCCACGGTCGAGATGTAGTGCGGCGGGAGCGGCTCGAGGGTGCGCGTGTCGTACCAGTTGTAGAAGTGCCCGCCGAAGCGGCGCAGGCCCGCCATCGTCGCCAGCGTGTCGCCGCCGCGCTCGACGAACCGCGTGAGCGGCTGGTAGCCGAGGTCGTAGGCGGCCAGCTCGCCGAGGAGCTGCAGCCCCATGTTGGTGGGGGAGGTCCGGAAGGCGATCTCGCCCTTGGGGTCCTCCTGGAAGTTGTCGGGCGCGAGGTGGTTGCCTTCGGCGGTCACGAACGTCTCGAAGTAGCGCCACGTCGCCCGCGCGAGGCGGCGCACCTCGGGCACCCGGCCGGGCGCGATGCCGGTGGGAGCCGGCGGGCGGACCCGCGAGACGCGCCAGGCGGCGAGGGGGCCGGCGGCGAACAGGAGCATGAGCGGGAGCCCCACGGCGAAGTGGGCGGCGTCGATCAGCGATCCGGGCGCGAGGAGCCCGATGGCCACGACCGCCGGCGGCCCGAGGCGCCGCACGTGCGCGGCGAGCCCGGTGCCGAGCGAGCGCTCCACGTCGGCCGCGGTCTCCCACTCGAGCATGCCTCGGCGGGTGACGGTCATGCGCCAGAGCGCACGGACGGCGGCATCCACCATCAGCCAGGCGGTGTGCGGGAGCAGCGCCAGGCCGAGGAGCGTCCGCGCGGAGTCCCTGCCGAACTCGCGCCACGCCGAGACGAGCGTCCGGCGCAGCGACACGTCGGGGGAGCGGCCGAGCAGCGCGGCGGCCGCGGGCACGTAGACGGGGAAGAGCACGAGCAGCACCATCAGCAGCGGCCACGCCCACGCCGGGCCGGGGAGCGCCCACCAGCCCACCGTGAGCAGGAGCAGGAGCGCCGGGGCGGCCAGCGAGCGGCGCAGGTTGTCGAAGAGCTTCCAGCGGTGGAGCAGCGAGAGCGGGTTGCGTGCCCGGCCGTCCTCGCGCGGGACGCGCGGGGCGAGCCACGGGAGCGTCTGCCAGTCTCCCCGCACCCACCGGTGGAGCCGCGCGGCGTGCGCCCGGTAGGCGGAGGGGTAGTCGTCGAGCACCTCGATGTCCGAGGCGAGCCCCACCCGCAGGAAGCCGCCCTCGAGCAGGTCGTGCGAGAGCACGGTGTTCTCGGGGATCGCGCCGTCGAGCACCCCGTTGAAGACGTTGACCTCGAAGATGCCCTTGCCGGTGAAGCTCCCCTCGCCGAAGACGTCCTGGTAGGTGTCGGAGACCGCTCCGGCGTACGGATCGATGCCGGTCGTGCCCGAGTGGAGCCAGGCGTAGAAGGAGCGCGAGGAGGCGGGCAGCGACATGCCCACCCTCGGCTGGATGAGGCCGTAACCGCGGGTGACGCGCGGCTCGCCGGGCTTCCACCGCGCCCGGTTCAGCGGGTGGGCGATCGTGCACACGAGCGTGCGCGCCGCGTCGCGGGGAAGCGTGGTGTCGGCGTCGAGCGTGAGCACGAAGGTCACCCCGCCGAGGAACGCCGCGTCGCCGATCCGGTGCGTGAACGAGGTCTCGCGCGAGTGCCGGAGCGCGTGGGCGAGTTCGGCGAGCGCCCCCCGCTTGCGCTCCCACCCCATCCACACGCCCTCGCCCTCGCTCAAGGTCCGGCCGCGCAGGAAGATCATGAACGGCTCGCGTCCGTGCTCGGCCAGGTACCGCTCGTTCAGGTCGGTCACGCCGCGGATCGCCGCCTCGATGATCTCGGCGTCCCCCTCGTGGTGACGCTCCGACGCGGCCTTCAGGTCGCCGAGGAGCCCGAACCCGAGGTTCTCGTCGCGGTTCGCGAGGTAGGCGACCTCGAGGTTGTCGAGCACCGAGCGTACCGCTCCCACCGAGGAGAGGAGCGCAGGCACGACCACGAGCGTGCGGTGGGCCTCGGCGAGCGGCTCGTGGAAGTCGAGGCGGGGGAGCAGCCGTGGAGGGAAGACGCGAGCGGCGACCCGGTTCGTGATCCCGAGGCCGAGCTCCGAGAGCGGCAGGAGCGCGAGGGCCGCCATCAGCACGGCCGTGAGCGGGGTGGCGCCGAGCCACAGGGCGTAGAGGGCGAGCAGTCCGGTGAGCGCCGCGGTCGACACGCCGAGGGTCCCCCAGTAGAAGAGCCCGCGCCGGGCGAGCGGGCCGCGGTAGAGCCGCTCCCGCGCGTGCAGCTCGTAATCGACGCTCTTCTCGAGGCGGATCCGCCCCTCGCTGATCAGGTAGTGGCCCACGTGGCTCGTCACGGGATCGCCTGGTTCGCGCTCGAGCGCCTCGAGGGACCAGCTCACGGTCGCCTCGGCGACCTCGATCTCGGAGAGGGGGCTGCGCCGCGCGAGGAGCTCGACGGCGTGGCGGTACCGGTCCCGGCTCTGGAACTCCATGCGCGGGTAGACGCCGGCGGGGTCCTCCTGCAGCACGTGCTCGACGAAGCTCGTCTCCTCGAAGAAGGACTTCCACTCATAGGCCTCGAGGAACCGGATCGAGCCGATCGTGTTGGCGATCGAGACCTGGTCGGCCGCCTGCCGCTGGTGGAGCGCGTGGGAGAGCTCGTCGAGGTCGTGCCCCCGCTCGGCGAGCGTCCTGCCGAGGAACACGCTCACGGCCTCGGTGCCGGCGATGCGACCCTGGAGCCGCTGCGCGAGCCGGACGTAGAACGCGGGCGCGGCCCCGGATGCGACGGCGCCGAGCTCGCTCACGGCCTCGCGCAGTCCGGCGGGGTCGTCTTGAGCGATGACGATGAGCCGCTCGGCCCACTCGTCGGCGGAGCGGGTGGCCCGATAGCCGCTCACCACGTGCGACGAGAGGCGGCGGAGGTTCTCCGTGAGCGCGATGCGCAACACGATCGGGACCGCCCACACCTCGCCCATGGCGAGCGGGTCGATGTCCTGCACGCCGTCGATGAAGCTCGCGAGGTAGTCGCCGTCGAGCCGTGCGTCGGTGTGGCGGACCAGCGCGAGGGCCGCCTCGTAGACGCGTGGGAACCCGGCGAGCTCCCCGGCGGTGAGGCGTGGCAGCTCGATCCCGTAGTGGGCCGGAAGGTCGGTGCGCACCGAGCGTATCTGGGCCTCGACGAGATAGTGGTTGTCGAGCAGCCAGTCGGTCGCGGGCGAGACGGCGTGGTCGAGTCTCACCGCCCGGGCGAGTTCCTCGTTGTCGGCGTGCAGCGAGGTGGCGATCCGCTCGACGAGCGGGAGCAGCGGCGTGGTGGAGGGTGGCGCTTCGGTCGTATGCCGCTGGCCCCGCGCGAGCGCACGCCCGGCCTCGCGGATCCGTTCGACGGCGAGCAGGTCACCCCTCACGGGCGGGTCGAGACGGGCGACGTCTTCTGCGGTGGGGATCGGGGTCACCGGTCCGGGCACGGGGTTCTCGCTTTCCGGGCGGGGGGCAGGCGCGGTGCTTCGGGCGGGTTGGTCGCGTCCTTGCTTCTCATGGGTGTCGGGGTCTGTGCAGTATGTCCCCCACGCGCGGCTGTTGCGAGCGGGATGCCGGCCGTTGCCCCGCAAATACCCGCTGGGGTATACTTATCGGAGTCCCGTGTCACGAAGGAGCGATCCATGCGATCCAAGACGCTCGTCATCTGGGGCGCCGCCGCGCTCGTCCTCGCCGTCGGCGTCGTGTTGCTCATGCGGCCCGCCGCGGGCACCGGGGTCGAGGAGGCGTCTCCCGACCGGATCGCCGCCCTGGTCGCCGAGGGCGTTCGCGTCATCGACGTCCGAACGCCGGGCGAGTACGAGACGAGCCACATCCCCGGCGCCGAGAACGTGCCGGTCGACGTGGTCCGGACCGAGGCACTCGGCTGGGACCGCGCCGAGCCCATCGTGATCTACTGCACGACCGGAGCCCGCTCGGCCGAGGTGGTCCGCTTCCTCGCCGCCGAGGGCTTCGAGCGTGTCCACCACTTCACGGCGGGGCTCGTCGCCTGGGGCGGGGAGCTCGAGCGAGGCTCCGAGGTCGCCGCGATGCCCCCCGGCGAGACGCCCACCGACATGCCGGTGATGTATGAGTTCTACACCGACTGGTGACCCGCCTGCGTGACGATGAAGCCTGTGGTCGACAGGCTCAGCCAGGAGTACGCGGGACGGGTCGAGTTCAAGCTCTACGACGTGGACAAGAGCGAAGAGGGCCAGCGCCTGATGCGCCGGTACGGGGCGCAGTACGTCCCGACCTTCGTGTTCGTGGGCAGTGACGGCGCCGAGGCCGGCCGGGCCGTGGGAGAGGTCTCGGAGGCCGAGATGCGGAGGCTGCTCGACTCGCTCGAGTGATCCGGCGCATCCGTCCCCGATACCGGCCGCCCGCTCGTGGGTACATACTGAGTAGGCCGGGACCGGGACCGCAGGGACCGGCTCAGACGTAACCGAGGCGGTCAGGAGAGGTGAAGGCATCTCATTGGATGAGACGCTGAACCAGGATTCGACCGGGATGGCAGAGGAAGACCTCCGGCGACCGTAGCTGATGAGTCGGATGTGAGAGTTCGTGTCAGTGAAGGTTCGTTGGAACGCTTCGAGAGGAAGCGGGCTTGTTGAGATCGGACGTACGATAAGTCCGGTCGCCGGAGAGTCGGGCATAAGCCCCTGGATGTGCGAGGGTGCGGCCGAGAGGGACCACTCACTCGACCAAGAGCTCTCAAGGATATCCCTTTGGAGGGGAACCTCGGGCGGTGCGAAGGCCATCCCGGTCTGTTCCTGCCCGGATGAGACGCCGGGCCTCTCACGCGGCAGACTTCACACGGCCTGAGGGCCGCTCTCCCCCGTCCTGATCCGGATCGCCTGCTCCACCGGCGTGACGAAGATCTTCCCGTCGCCCATCACCCCGGTCCTTGCGGCCGACAGGATCGTCTCGACCGCCTCCTGCACCTCGTGGTCGTGGACCACCGTCATCACCATCACCTTGGGCACCAGGCTCACGTGGTACTCCTCGCCCCTCCAATGCTGGGTGAGTCCTCCCTGGATGCCGTGTCCCTTGACCTCGATGACCGTCATGCCCGCGCGCTCGAGCGAGTCGAGCGCCCCGCGGACGTCCTCGAGCCGTTCCGGCCTCAGGATCGCCTCGACCTTCTTCATCACGGATGCTCGCTTCCTGTCGCGGGATGGTGTCACGGTGCTGGCGACGCCGCGCCGGCCCGCCGGCCCGCCGGGCCCGGGAGCGGGCCTCTCGCGAGGTACCCGCTCCCGGCTCCGGCGCCTGCCTCGGCGGTGACGCTAGATGGCGGACTCGCCGGTCTCGCCGGTACGGATGCGGAGCACGTCCGCGATGTCACTCACGAAGATCTTCCCGTCGCCGACCTCGCCCGTGCGGGCCGCGCCGACGATCGCGTCGAGCAGGGGGCCGCACTCCTTATCGGAGCAGACCACCTCGATCTTGTACTTCGCCAGAAGCTCCACCCTGTACTGACGCCCGCGGAACTGCTGCAGGAGACCCTTCTGCTTGCCGTGCCCCTCGATGCGGGTCAGCATCAGTCCGGGGTATCCGGCGGCCTCAAGGGCCTCCTTCACGTCGTCGAGCCGCTCGGGCCTGATGACCGCTTCGATCTTCTTCACGATCTTCACCTCCTCAAGGGGTGCGCTTACTCCTCCACGACCAGGAAGTTCGGGTAGGCCGACGTGCCGTGCTCGTCGATGTCCAGACCGGCGATCTCCTCCTCGGGCGACACGCGGATGCCCATGACGAGGTCGAGCACCTTGAACAGGACCAGTCCGCCAAGGAACGCCCACGCGAGCACGGTGACCGCTCCGATCGCCTGCGCGACCAGCTGGTCGGTCCCGCCGCCGTAGAGCAGGCCGGTGACCTCGCCGTAGGTGCCGTCGGCGAACAGGCCGAGGGCGATGAGTCCCCACAACCCGTTCACGCCGTGGACGCTGACCGCGCCCACCGGGTCGTCGATGCGCCGGTTCTCGAAGAAGAAGATCGAGAAGACCACGAGTACGCCGGCGATGAGCCCGATGATGATCGAGCCGGTGCCCGAGACGAACGCGCACGGTGCCGTGATGCCCACCAGGCCGGCGAGCGCGCCGTTGATGCCCATACCGATGTCCCACTTCTTGGTCTTGACGAGCGTCACGAGCAGCGCGGCGATCGCGCCGGCGGCGGCCGCCATGTTGGTGTTGACCATGATGACGGAGAGCCGCAGGTCGGTCCCGGAGAGCGTCGAGCCGCCGTTGAAGCCGAACCAGCCGAACCACAGCAGGAACACGCCGAGCGTGGCGAGCGGGATGCTGTGACCGGGGATCGCCCGGATCGAGCCGTCCTTGCCGTACTTGCCGAACCGCGGGCCGAGTACGATCGCGCCCGCGAATCCGATGAACCCGCCGATCGCGTGCACCACGCCCGAGCCGGCGAAGTCGAGGTGCCCGAGGTTGCCGAGCCAGCCGCCGTCACCCCACACCCAGTGGCCGTAGACCGGGTAGAGGAACGCCGTGATGGCCACCGAGTAGACGAGGTAGGCCGAGAACTTGAGGCGCTCGGCGACCGCGCCTGAGACGATCGTCGCGGCGGTCGCCGCGAAGACGACCTGGAACATGAAGTCGCGGTACATCGTCACGTCGTAGTAGTCGCCACCCATGAGCCAGCCGTCGGTGCCGATCAGGCCGCCGGCGGTCGCTCCGTACATGATGCCGAAGCCGACGACGAAGTAGGCGATCGATCCCGCCGCCATGTCCATGAGGTTCTTCATCATCAGGTTCGTGTTGTTCTTGGCCCGGCAGAAGCCGCCTTCCACCATCGCGAAGCCGGCCTGCATGAGGAAGACCATCGCGGCGGCGATCATGAGCCAGAGGAAGTCGAGGGCGATGGCGAGGTCGTCGCCGAGCGTGGCGACCCCCTCCGGGTCGGCTGCCATCGCCACGCCCGGGAGGGCGAGCAGCAGCGCGACCGCGAGCATGCCCACGAACAGCGTACTCTTTCGCATGGGTTGTACCTCCTTGGTCGGTTCCGGTCCGATACCGTGTGTGAAACGCATCCCGCTGACACCTCCTTCGGGCGAGACTGAAGCGTCGTGTGACAAGGGCCGGAGTCTGATGTGAGCCCATGCAACCACCCGGGTGTTTCGCGGGAAGAGAAGTCGCGTTTCGTCTTGGTTGCGGGTGCGTTTCGATACCGGCGCGCGGGCGCGTGCTATAATCACGCGGCTCCGGCCGGGTCGGCGACGCGCGCGTGTGAACCGGCCGATCGAGGGCGAGTGGCGCAACGGGAGCGCACCTGCTTTGCACGCAGGGGGTTGAGGGTTCGAATCCCTTCTCGTCCACCAGCGGACATCACGACGGCCGGCTCCCGGAAGGGGCCGGCCGTCGTCGCGTGCGGGGCCAGGAGGGCTGCCGCACGGGTAATGGTATAGTGACGCGCATCCCCTGCCCCCGGACGTTCGTGGTGACACCTGATGCCCGGTAGCACGCAACTCCTGTCGGCGGCCCAGGCACGCCGCCCCGTCGAGCGCGCGCTCCTCTTCGCGGGAGTGTGGTTCGTCGTGGCCGAGGCCGACCTGTCGAGCTGGACGTTCGGGGTGCCCTTCGTGCTCGTCGCGACGATCGCCTCGCTCCGTCTCACGCCCGCTCGTGAGTGGAGGATCCGTCCCGCGGGGGCGCTTCGCTACGCGTGGTTCTTCGCGCACCAGTCGGTCGCGGGCGGCTTCGACGTGGCCCTGCGCGCGATCCGGCCCTCGCTCCCCATCGACCCCAAGCTCGTCTGCTACCGGCTGCGCATCGGGCCCGAGCACGCCCGGGTGCTCGTCGCCGACACGGTGAGCCTGCTCCCCGGCACGCTCTCCGCCGGGATCGAGGAGGACTCGCTCACCATGCACGTGCTCGACTGCGGCCTCCCCGTCGAGGAGGGCACGCGCCTGGTCGAGGAGCACGTCGCCGACCTCTTCGGCATCGAACTGGCCGAGGAGGGCGGGACCATCGGACCGTGCGAGGTCGGCTCCGTCGGCACCTGCGGGATCGGTTCGGAGGGCGCCCGGTGAAGCTGATACTCGTGGGCATCGCCTCCGCGCTGCTGCTGAGCATCATCGTGGGACTCTCGCGGGTCGAGCGCGGCCCGACGCCGGCCGACCGCATGCTCGCCGCGCAGCTCTTCGGCACCACGGGCGTGGCGATCCTGCTGCTGCTCGCCGAGGCGATGGAGACGCCCGCGCTGCGCGATGTCGCGCTTGTCTTCGCGCTCCTGGCCGCCATGGCCGCCGTCGCGTTCGTGAAGCGCGCGTGGCATCCGGGACCGGGCGAGAGCGAGAAGGGGGAGCGGCCATGAGCGTCATCGACGTGGTCTCCGTGCTCCTTCTCGTGGCGGGTACCTTCTTCTTCCTCGCCGGTTCGACCGGGGTGCTGCGCTTCCCCGACGTCTACACGCGACTCCACGCGCTCACCAAGGCCGACAACCTCGGCCTCGGGTTCTTCGTGATCGGGCTGTCGCTGCGCGCGGACTCGTGGGTCGTGGTGGTGAAGATGGTGCTCATCTGGGCGCTCGTCATCGTCGCCGGCGCGACCGCCGGGCACCTCGTGGCCGAGGCCGCCCGCACCTCCGGCGTCGTCCCGTGGAGGAAGCCACGATGACGCTCACCTCCTGGATCTTCGACATCGTGCTCGTGGGCACCCTCGTGTGGCTCGCCGTTCGAGTGCTCGCCGAGGTCAAGCTCTTCAAGTCGGTGGTCCTCTACATCGCCTTCGGGCTGCTCGTGGCGCTCGCGTGGGTGCGGTTGGCGGCCCCCGACATCGCTCTCGCCGAGGCCGCGATCGGCGCGGGCATCACCGGCGCGCTGCTGCTCGACGCCGCGGGCCACATGCGCGGGCGTTCGCAGCCCTACGCGAGCGCCTCCGACGAGCCCTCGGCGGGCGGTGACATGGATGCCTAGGGTCACGCCCATGAGCCCGGCGCCGGTGCGCATCGCGGCGGCCGCCATCTGCGGCGGCTTCGGCGTGCTCCTCGCCCGCGCGCTGCTCGCGCTCCCCGAGGACGAGGCCGGGCTCGCGCCGCTCATCGAGACGAACCTGGAGGCGAGCGGGGTCAAACATCCGATCACCGCCGTGCTCCTGAACTTCCGCGGCTACGACACGATGCTCGAGATAGCCGTGCTCGTGCTCGCGACCATCGGCGTGCTCTCCCTCACGGTGGCGCGCCCGGGTACCTGGGCCCCCGTCGCCGAGCAGGCCGACCCGGTCCTCTCCGCCCTCGCGCGGTTCCTCGCCCCGATCATGCTCGTGGTCGCTGGCTACCTGCTCTGGGCGGGAGAGCACGCCCCCGGCGGCGCGTTCCAGGCGGGATCGGTGATCGGCGCGGCCGGCGTGCTGCTCTCGCTCTCCGGCTACGCCCGGCCGGTGTGGGTCACCCGGTTCGCCCTGCGCGCGGTGATCGCGGGCGGTTTCGTCGCCTTCCTCGGCGTGGCGATCGGCGTGATGTCGGCCGGCGGCGCGCTGCTCGAGTATCCCGCCGGGAGTGCCAAGACGCTGATCGTCCTGGTGGAGACGTTGCTCACCATCTCGATCGGCGCGATCCTCGTGAGCCTCTTCATCGCCTCCGCCTCGCCCGCCGAGGAGCTCCGCCGCAGGATGGAGGAGAACCGGTGACCACGTTCGCGGGCCTCAGCCAGACCGACCTCTACGCGCTCGCCGGTGCGGCGCTCTTCGTGATCGGCCTCTACGGGCTGATCACCCGGCCGCACCTGCTGCACAAGGTGCTCGCGCTCAACATCTCGAGCGGCGGGGTGTTCCTCGTGCTCGTCGGCATCGCCCGCCGGGTCCCCGGCCCGGTGCCCGACCCGCTCCCGCACGCGATGGTGCTGACCGGGATCGTCGTGACGGTCAGCTCCACGGCGTTCGCGCTCGCGCTGGCCAAGAGCATCTACACCGAGACCGGACACGCGGTGCTCGAGCCCGACGACCTCGAGGAGACCGGCGAGGTGTCCCGTGGCTGAGTGGGTGACGACACACCTCCCGGCGCTCGTGATCCTCGTGCCGCTCACCGCCGCGCCGCTCGCGTTCCTGCTCGGCGGGACGCTCGCGCGGCCGATCGCGCTCCTCTCGGCGCTCCTCTCCCAGCCGCTCGCCCTCGCGCTGGCCTTCACGGTCTCCGCCGAGGGGGGCGTGCGCTACGAGATCGGCGGGTGGGGCGGGCCGCTCGGCATCGACCTCGTCGCCGACGGGCTCGCCGCGACCCTCATCCTCGTCGCCACGGTCGTGGGCCTCGGCGTGACGGTCTATGCGTGGGGCTACTTCGCCGATCGGGAGCGGTATCGGTACTTCTGGCCGCTCTGGCTCTTCCTGTGGGCGTCGCTCTACGCGCTCTTCCTCTCGGGCGACCTCTTCAACCTCTATGTCTGCCTCGAGCTCGTGAGCATGGCGGCCGTCGCGCTCGTGGGGCTCTCGCTGCGCCGCGACGCGCTGCTCGCCGCCATGCGCTACATGCTCGCGGCGATCCTCGGCTCGCTCTTCTACCTGCTCGGCGTGGCGCTCGTCTACGCGGCGTTCGGGAGCATCGACATCGCGACGGTGCGCGAGGCGGTCCGCGCCGACGTGACCGGCCAGGCGGCGTTCGCGCTCATGACGGTCGGCCTGATGCTCAAGACGGCGCTGTTCCCGCTGCACTTCTGGCTGCCCCCGGCGCACTCCAACGCGCCGTCGCCCGTGAGCGCCGTCCTCTCGGCGCTCGTGGTCAAGGGCTCCTTCTACATCCTCGTGCGGATGTGGGTCGACGTCGCCGACCCGTCGTTCGTGCCGGGCTCGGCCGCGCTCCTCGGCGTGCTCGGGGCCTCGGCGATCGTATGGGGCTCGGTGCAGGCGATGCGGCAGGAGCGCCTCAAGATGCTCGTGGCCTACTCGACCGTCGCTCAGATCGGTTACCTGTTCCTGCTCTTCCCGCTCGTGGCCGGAGGCGGGGCGGCCGCGGCCGACGCGTGGGTGGGCGGCATGTTCCACGCGGCCTCGCACGCGCTCGCCAAGGCGGCGATGTTCCTCGCGGCGGGCACCGTGCTCGCGCGCTTCGGCCACGACCGCATCGCCGGGCTCGGCGGGCTCTCCCGCCGCGCGCCGGTGACGGCGATGGCCTTCGCGCTCGCCGGCGTGACGATGATGGGGCTTCCGCCGAGCGGAGGCTTCGTCGCCAAGTGGCAGATGATCCGCGCCGCGCTCGAGTCGGGCGCATGGTGGTGGGCGGTCGTGGTGGTCGCGGGCGGCCTGCTCGCGGCGGTCTACATCTTCCGCGTGGTCGCGCTCTTCCTCGGCAGGGAGGGCGCCGAGGGCGAGGACGCCGACGTCGACGCCGGCCGCTCGCCGGCCACGATGGAGTGGGCGACGCTCGCGCTCGCGCTGGCCGCGCTCGCCCTCGGCGTGCTCGGGCAGCCGCTCGTCGAGCTCATCGGCGTGGGCGCGCCGGCCCTCGTGGCGGGGGTGGGACCGTGAGCTGGGAGCTGACAGCGCTGCTCGTCGCGGTGGGCACGCCGTTCGCGGTGGCCGCGGCGGTCTTCGCGATCGGCGAGCGTCGCCACACGCTGCGCGGCGCCACGAACCTCGCCGGCGCCGCCCTCACCGCCGGTGCGGTCGTCGCGTGCGCGGTCTCGGCGTGGCAGCGGTTCGGTGGCGGGCCCTTCGCCGAGGGCTCGATCGCGCTCCTCGACATCGGATTCGGGCTGCGGGCGGACCCCCTCGGCGTGGTGTTCGCGGTGGTCGCGGGGGTGCTCTGGCTCGTGACGACCGTCTACGCGATCGGCTACATGTCGCACGCGAGCGACCGGGCCCGCTTCTTCGGGTTCTTCTCGATCTGCGTGGGCTCGGCGATCGGCATCGCGCTCTCGGCGAACCTGCTGACCTTCTTCGTCTTCTACGAGACGCTCACGCTCGCGACCTATCCGCTCGTGGCGCACTCCGGCACGCCGGCGGCGCTGCGCGGTGGCCGCACCTACCTGACCTACGCGCTGCCGGCGGGCGCGGCGCTCGCGGTCGGGGTGATCTGGCTGAACCTCATCGCCGGCCCGGTCGAGTTCGCCGCGGGCGGCTCTCTCGACCCGGCGCTCGCGAGCACGCATCCCGGCTCGCTCATCGTGATCTTCGCCCTGCTCATGTTCGGTCTCGGCGTGAAGGCCGCGCTCTTCCCGGTCCACGGGTGGCTGCCGGCGGCCATGGTGGCGCCGGCGCCGGTCAGTTCGCTCCTGCACGCGGTCGCGGTCGTCAAGGCGGGCGTGTTCGGCATCGCGCGGGTGGTGCTCGAGGTCTACGGGCCCATCGCGCACGAGCTCGACCTGACACCCTACCTCGCGGCGCTCGCCGGGTTCACCATCATCTACGGCTCGGTGAGGGCGCTCGCGCAGGACGACTTCAAGAAGCGGCTCGCCTTCTCGACCATCGCGCAGCTCTCCTACATCACGCTCGGCGTCGCGCTCGCGAGCCCGATCGCCATCGCGGGAGGCATCGCCCACCTCGCCCACCACGCCGCGATGAAGATCACCATGTTCTTCACCGCGGGCGCCGTCGCCGAGGAGGTCAAGGCGTACCGCGTCAGCGAGTTCGACGGTCTCGGCCGCCGCATGCCGCTCACGATGGGCGCCTTCTCGCTCGCGGCGCTCGGCATCGTGGGCGTGCCGCCCATCGCCGGGTTCGCGAGCAAGTGGTTCCTCGGCATCGGGGCGCTCGACGCCGGTGAGGGCGCGTGGGTCATCGCGGTCCTCGGCGTCTCAAGCGTGCTCAACGCGGCGTACTTCTTCCCGATCATGCACCGGGCGTGGTTCCGCGCGCCTAAGGCCGAGTGGGCCGCCGGGCCGCCGCCGGGCTCCGCCGAGGGTGACCTGCGGATGGTCGTCCCGATCCTCGTCACCGCGCTCATCGGGCTCGTGCTCGGGATCGCCGCGGGCGCCGACGTGTCGCCCGCGAGCTGGGCGCTGCGCATCGGGATGACGGAGGTGCCCTGGTGATGCCGCTGACCGCGCTCCCGGCCTCCGCCGCGCTCGCCGCCGCGCTCGTGCCGCTGCTCGCCGCCGCGCTCGTCGCCCTCCCGCGCACGAGGGCGCTCGCGCCCACGCTCGCCCCGGTCGCGGCCGTGCCGGCACTCGCCGCCGCGTGGCTCGTGCCCGACGGCACCTCGGAGCTCCCCGCGCTCGTCACCGGCGTCACGGTCGCGCTCGACCCGACGGCCCGCGCGTTCCTCGCGCTCTCGGCCACGGTGTGGTTCGCGGCCGCGCTCTTCGCCGCCGCGGGGGCCCGCGCGGGCCATGCCACGCGGGCCGCCCGCTTCTGGGGACCTTTCCTGCTCGCGATGGCCGGCTCGCTCGCGCTCACCGTGACCGTCGACCCCGCCGGCTTCTACACCTTCTTCGCGCTCATGGCACTGCCGACCTACGCCCTCGTCGCCACGGGCACCGGACAGGGCGCGCGCCGTGCGGGCCGGGTCTACCTCGCCTTCACGGTGGCGGGGGAGGCGCTGCTCGTCTGCGGGTTGTTCGTCCTCGGCGCCGCCGCGTTCGGCGTCGCGCTGCCCTCCTGGGCGCTCGGGGCCGCCATCGCGCTCCTGCTCGCCGCGTTCGGCATCAAGATCGGCGCGGTCGGCCTGCACGGATGGATGCCGGTCTCCTACACCGCCGCCTCGCCCGCGGCGGCCGCCGCGCTGTCGGGCGCGATGAGCAAGGCGGGCGTCCTCGGCCTCGTCCGGTTCCTCCCCGCGGGCGAGGCGGAGGCGGTGGCCTTCGGCACGCTCGTGATGGCGTTCGGCGTGGCCGCGGCGTTCTACGGGGCGCTCGCAGGCGTCTTCCAGACCGACGCCAGGACGGTGCTCGCCTACTCGAGCATCAGCCAGCTCGGGTTGATCACGATCGGCGTCGGGAGCGGGCTCGCCGTGCCGGAGGCCTGGCCGGTCGCGGTCGTCGCCGTGACGGTCTACGCCGTACACCACGGGCTCGCCAAGGCGGCGCTCTTCCTCGGCGAGGACCTTGCGAACCGCTCCACCCGCCGCATCCCCGCCCTCGCGGGCCTCGCGGTCCCGGCGTTCGCGCTCGCCGGGTTGCCGCTCACGAGCGGGGCTGTCGCCAAGATCGCGCTCAAGGAGGCGACCGGGCTCGCTCCCGGCGTCTGGCACGACGCGCTCGAGGTCCTGCTCCCGCTCGCCGCGATCGGCACGACCGGGCTCATGGCCCGCTTCCTCGTGCTGGCCGCCACCCGGCCCGCACGCCTCGCCGGGGCCGATCGCCCCGCGGCCGCGCCCCGCTTCGCGCTCGCCGCGTGGCTCCTGCTGCTCGCTGCGGTCGCTGGCACGCTGTGGCTCTGGCCCGCCGAGGAGGTCCGTTACGCGGCCGGGAAGTCGCTCACCGCGCACTACCTGTGGCTCGCGAGCTGGCCGGTGCTCGCCGGCGTCGCGATCGCGCTGGCCGTCTGGGCGGCGCGCGCCCGCCTCGCGCCCCTCGCCGGCGCCGTCCCGCCCGCCGACGTCTACGCGCCGCTGTTCGCGCGCGCCCACCGCTTCGTGGAGGGCCGCGACGCCGCACTCGCGGCCACGCC
>JAUVXE010000011.1 GCA_030603745.1 Coriobacteriia bacterium
CGGGGTGCGGCGGCGGGGTGCGGCGGCGGGGTGCGGCGGCGGGGCAACGGGGCGGCGTCGGCCGTCCCCTACGGCTTGCCAGGGGGTCGTGTCGTGGAGAACCCCTTTCACGGGCGTCAAGTCCGCTGCGTGAATGTTCGATGACAGTCAAACGCGAATTCGATACGGATGAAGGGGGCCCTGGCAAGCGAGGTGAAGTGACTCCGGGAGGCGGGTCGCCTCTTCCCGCACGCGTCACCAGGCCCGCGTCGTCAGCCCGAGTCACCAGCCCCGAGTCACCAGCCCGCGTCTTTAGGCCCGAGTCACCCGCCCGCGTCGTCAGGCCCGCGTCGTCAGCCCGAGTAGCCAGCCCAGCATCTTCCGCATTCCTCGATCGACCTGCTCGATGGTGGTCGAATCCGCGTTAGACAGCGCTCGAACCCCCGTGCACAAGGCTCGACGGTCGTGAAAGGGGGCGAAATCAAGACCCCCACCCCTGAGCCGATGAGCCGACGAGCCGACGAGCCGAGCCAGACAATCGGCAAGCGGTCCGCCGTGACACTCGGCCCGGTACCGGGTGGTCCCGCCGCAACACTCGATCCTCGCAGGAGGGCTCTTCCGCCTCGGCGCTCAGGCGTCTCCGGGGCTGCCGTGCCGTGCGGTGTGCCAGCGCCAGGCGTCGGCGATCATCGTCGACAATGCCCCGCGTGCGGGCTGCCAACCCAGCACCTCACGCACGCGCTCGGCAGAGGCGACCAGCACGGCGGGATCGCCCGGTCTCCTCGGCCCGAACACGATCTCGACCTCGGCGCCGGTGACCTCGGCGCAGGCGCGGACCACCTCGAGATTCGAGTAGCCGCTTCCCGTGCCGAGATTGAAGACGCCTCCCGCACCGTCGGCGGCGAGGCGCTCGAGGCCGAGCAGGTGGGCCTCGGCGAGATCGAGCACGTGGATGAAGTCGCGGACGCACGTGCCGTCGGGGGTGTCGTAGTCATCACCGAACACTTCGAACCGGGTCTCGCCCGTGGCCATGGCTTCGAGAACACGGGGCACCAGGTGCGTCTCGGGGTCGTGGGCCTCGCCCAGAGAGCCGTCGGGCCAGGCGCCGGCGACGTTGAAGTAGCGGTACCGGATCGCCCGCAGCCCGTGGGCGTCGCCGAACGCCTCCAGCATCCGCTCGAACATGAGCTTCGACCTGCCGTACACGTTCACCGGCCGTGTGGGATCGTCCTCGCTGATCGGCACCCGCCCCGGCTCGCCGTACACCGCTGCCGTGGAGGAGAACACGATCGCGTCCACGCCGTGGCGCACCATGGACTCGAGCATAGCCAGAGGCTCGGCTACGTTCGCGCGGAAGTAGCGTCCGGGCTCACGCTGTGACTCCCCCACCTCGATCAGCCCGGCAAGGTGCATCACCGCGTCGCAGCCCGGCATCACGCGCTCGAGGCACGCGGTGTCCCCGACGCTCCCTTCCACGAACCTGGCGCGCTCATCGACGGCATCCCGACGTCCGCGCACGAGCGAGTCCAGCACGACCACCTCGTGCCCGGCGTCGAGCAAGCGGCGCGTGGTCACGGAACCGATGTAGCCCGCTCCGCCGGTCACCAGGATACGCATCTACCGAGTCCTCCCCGAGCCCGAGGCCGAGTCCTCCCTAGACATACCCCTTCAAAGGGATGATGCCGCCCTGGAGCGCAGCGACCACCCGTGCCGACACGTCGCGGTCCCAGCGCTCCGGGGCGGACCAGCCGCCGCCCGAGCCGAGCGCCTCGGTCAGCGCCGCGAGGACGGAGTCCGTCTCGGCCGACGCAAGCCGGTTCGCCCCGACCTCCACGGTGATCCCGCGTTCGGTGTTGCGGCGCACCGTCACGCACGGCGTCCCGACCATGCATGCCTCCTCCTGCACGCCGCCGGAGTCCGTGACGATCGCGACCGCATCTCGCTGAAGGGCGAGCATGTCAAGATAGCCCACCGGGTCGACGAGCCGGATGTCTCCGGCGCCGTTACCGGCGTCGCTGAGCCCCGCCTCGGCGAGGAGCGGACGCGTGCGCGGGTGCACCGGGAAGAGCACCTGGTGACCGCAGCCCAGGAACGCCTCGGCGATCGCGGCGAGGCGTTCGGGGTGATCGGTGTTCTCGGGTCGGTGCACCGTCGCGAGCACGTACGACCCCGGCTCGAGAGCGTAGGAGTCGCGGCACGGCGCGCGATCCTCGATCCGCGCGAGGTTGCGCAGTACGCTCTCGGCCATGATGTTGCCCACGAAGTGGATGCGCGCTCGCTCGACCCCCTCGGCGACAAGGTTCTCGTCGGCTTCGGCACAGGTGGTGAGGTGCATCGCCGAGAGCTGGTCGGCGACGAGGCGGTTGACCTCCTCGGGCATCGACATGTCGCCCGAGCGCAACCCGGCCTCCAGGTGGACCACCGGGATGTGGAGCTTGGCAGCCGCGAGCGCGCCGGCGAGCGTGGAGTTCACGTCGCCGACCACGAGCACCGCGTCGGGACGCTCGGCGTCGAAAAGCTCCTCGAGCGCGATCATCGCCTTGCCGGTCTGGACGGCGTGGGTGCCCGAACCGATGCCAAGGAACCATGTGGGCTCGGGAAGCGAGAGGTCGCGGAAGAACACGTCGGACATCGAGGCGTCGTAGTGCTGGCCGGTGTGCGCGATGGCGGCATCGATGCCGGCCTCGGCGAGAGCCGGCATGAGAGGGCCGACCTTGATGAAGTTGGGACGGGCTCCTACGACGACGATCAGGCGCATGTATGCTCCTCACTCTCGGGGTTCTCGGTCGGTGGCCCATCCGGCATGGACCACCACGTCTCATGCGAGCCTCGGCCGAGCGACGCGGCCGCAAGCTCGCTCAGAAGTGGCACGAGCACGGGGCTGTCGCCGATGCGCGCCTCGCGCACGAGCGTCGCGACCCCCTCGGCGAAGCCCTCCCCCACGAGCGGGAGGCAGTTCAGGCGCATCACTGCGGGCGAGTCGGTGCGCACGAGCTCGCTACCCCCGTGGACGAGGATCTCGTGCATCTTCTCGCCCGGGCGCAGGCCGGTGAACTCGATGCCGGTCCGCACCCCGCTGAGCACGATCATGCGCTGCGCGAGGTCGACGATCTTCACCGGCTCGCCCATGTCGAGCACGAAGATGTCCCCGCCGTCGCTCATCGCCTGCGCTTGCAGGACGAGGCGCGCGGCCTCGGGGATGGTCATGAAGTAGCGGGTCACGTCCGGGTGCGTGACGCGGACCGGGCCACCCGCGCGCAGCTGCTCCTCGAAGATCGGCACCACGCTCCCGCGCGAGCCGAGCACGTTGCCGAACCGCACCGCGGTGACCCGCAGGCCCGCCCGGGCCTCCTCGAGCATCATGCGCTCGGCGACCGCCTTGGTCGCACCCATCACGTTGCAGGGCTCGACCGCCTTGTCGGTGGAGATGAGCACGAAGTGGTCCACCTGGTGGCGCCGGCACGCGGCGAGCACGTTCAAAGTCCCCACGATGTTCGCCCGAACGGCCTCCTCGGGCTCGCGCTCCATGAGCGGGACATGCTTGTACGCGGCCGCGTGGAACACGACGTCCGGACAGGCTCGCCCGAGCACCCGGTCCACCTTGCGGTCGTCGCGCACGTCGCAGATGTGCATCTCACACACGTCCCGAGCGTCCTGGTCGACCTCAAGAAAGAGCTCGTAGAGGCGCGACTCGTCGATCTCGAGCAGGTGCAGCTGCGCCGGACGCATCTTGAGGATCTGCCGGCACAACTCCGAGCCGATCGAGCCCGCCGCCCCCGTGACCGCGACGACCTTGCCGGTGAGCGTCGCCGAGATGAGCTCGACGTCGATGCGCACCGGTTCCCTGCCGAGGAGATCGTCGACGCTGACCTGGCGCAGATCGGCGAGGCCGGTGAAGCTCGAGCCCGCCGCGATCCCTGAGACGATGCTCGTCTTCACGCCCGCCCGGGTGCACGCGTCGAGCACCTCGCGGCGGCGCGCCGGATCGAGCGAGGGAATGGCGAGAAAGATCTCATCGACCTCGCGATCCGCCACGATGCGCTCGAGCGCCGAGATCGGCCCGAGGACCCGCGTGCCGTGCACCGCCATGCCGTGCTTCGCAGGGTCGTCATCGACGAACCCGACCACGCGCAACCCGAGCTCCGGCTGGTTCTCGATGTCGCGGAGCAGCAGCGATCCCGAGTCGCCCGCGCCAATCACGAGCACTCGCGAGACCGCGCGGCCGTCGGGGCGGTTCATCACCACCCACAGGCGTCCGATGCTCCTGAGCGCGCCGAGGCCCACGAGCGCGAGGACCGCCGTGATGAACAGGACCCCGAACGGAACGATGCGCGACCCGCCCGTAGGCGAGAGCGCGACGTTGGCAGCGAACAGCACCACGGTGGCCGAGGCGACCGCGTACCCGAGACGGGTCATCACGTGGAACCCGACGTAGCGCAGCACGATGTGATAGAGGCCCCAGACCCTGAGCGAGACGATGAACACCACGACCGACGCAACCGCGTACGCCGCCACGTACTGCCCGAACCGCTCTGGCACGGCGCCCTCGAACCGCGCGTAGTACGCGAGGAACACCGCCGCGAGCACCGCGACGGCGTCGGCGAGCATCATGAGCAGCACCTGCACGGTACGGGAGGTGTAGACGCGCAGCTTGGCCCGGCGGGTCAGCCCGGTCGTCATCGCGCGGCCTCCCTGCGACCGGTCGCCTCACGCATGACCTGCCCGAGTGCCGCGGCGGCCTCGCGCATGTCGGCGCTCGTGAGCGTGTGGTCCACCGGGAGCATCATCGACGTCTCGCCGAGTTCCCGCGCGACCGCGAGTCGCTCGGCCGGCCCCCATCCACGCTCCGTGAACGCCCGCTCGAGATAGATCTCCGGACACGACCCCTGCGTGAGCGGCACGCCGAGGGCATTCACGGCGTCGAGCACGCGCCCGCGGTGCCATCCGGGCGCGAGCGCGCGGGGGTCGAGGTACGCGTAGGACTTGTAGCACGCGTGTCCGAACCGCGGCGGGACCACCGGCACGCGCACGCCAGGCACGTCCGCGAGCGCCTCGGCGAGCACCGACGCGTTCTCCCTGCGCCGCGCGACCCACTCGTCGAGCATGCGTAGCTGGATGCGGCCGACGGCGGCTTGGACCTCGGTCATCCGCCAGTTGGTGCCGAACGAGCCGATCAGCCACTTGAACTCATGTCCACCTTGCTCAGCGGCTCGGTCGAGCGCGTCGAGGTCGCGGCCGTGGTCCTTGTACTCCCAGGCCGTGCGCCAGAGGGCCTCGTCGTTCGTGACGAGCATCCCTCCCTCGCCGCAGGTCGACATGATCTTGTCGGTACAGAACGAGTACGCCGAGGCGTGCCCGAACGTCCCAACGGCGCGGCCGCCGATCGTCGCGCCGTGGGCCTGCGCGCAGTCCTCGATCACGGCGAGCCCGTTCCCCTCGGCCCACTCCGTGATCGCATCCATGTCGCACGGCCACCCGCCGAGATGGACCACGATGACCGCCCGCGTCTCGGGCGTGAGGGCCATGGCGAGCGTGTCGATCGTGACCACGCCGGAGTCGCGGTCGACGTCCGCCACGACCGGGCGTGCACCTACCGCGACCACGGCGGTCGCTGTCGCCACGAACGTGCGCGCGGGCACGACCACATGGTCGCCCGCGCCGATCCCGAGCGAGCGCAACGCGAGCTCGAGGGCGACGGTGCCGTTGGCCACCGCCACCGCATGGCGCACGCCGAGGTAGTCGGCGAACTCGGTCTCGAACGCGCGGCCTTCGGTGCCGGTCCAGTAGTTGACGCGTCCCGAGCGCAACACGCGTTCGACCGCGGCGATCTCCTCGGCGGAGTACTCGGGCCACCTACTGCGCATCAGGGGCTCCGTCGACCGGGCGCGCCGGCACGCCGGCCACCGTGGCGCCGTCGGGGACGTCGCGCGTGACGACGGCGCCGGCACCCACCGTGCACCCGGCGCCGACCACGACGCCCGGCAGGAGCACCGCGCCCGCGCCGATCACGCTCGCCTCGCCCACCCGTGCGCCACCGGAGAGCAGCGCGCCGGGCGCGACGTGCGAGTGGGCGCCCACGTGGCAGTCGTGCGCTACGAAGCAGCCCACGTTGAGGATACAGTCCTCGGCGACCTCGGCATCGGCGCTGATCACGACGTTCTGCATGACCTGCGTGCCCGCGCCGACCCGCGCGTACGGGCTCACGCACGCCGAGGAGTGCGTGAGGGTGGCGAACTCGAGACGCGACGCGTGCTCGGTCCAGAGCGCGCGTCGGACCTCAGGCGCGCCGATCGCGATGCTCGCGGCGTCGAACTCCAGCGCGGCGAGGTCGGGTGCGACCGGCAGCCCCGTGGGAACGTGGGTACCGGGGGCCGAGTCCGCGACGAACGCGACCAGCTCGTGACCGCATGCAAGCACGAGGTCCGCGGCCTCCTTCGAGTGGCCACCCGCGCCGAACAGGATGAGCTTCACGCAGACCCGCTCCTTGTCATCGGGCCGAAGGTCCCCCTCCGGCCTCGCCCTCACCCTCGGCATCCCGCCCGCGGAACTCGGGCATCGTGGCGTGCCCCTCCGCGCTCACGCCCGACCGCGAGAGCACCTGCGCGACCGTCATCCACAAGATCCTCAGGTCGAGCAGGAACGACCGGTTGTCCACGTACCAGACATCCATCGCGAGCCGGTCCTCCCATGATAGAGCATTTCGGCCGTTGACCTGCGCCCATCCGGTGATCCCCGGGCGAACCTCGTGCCGTCGAGCCTGCTGCGGCGTATAGCGCTCGAGGTACGCCGGCAGCAGCGGGCGCGGGCCGACCAGGCTCATGTCGCCGATGAGCACGTTCAGCAGCTCCGGGAACTCGTCGAGCGAGGTCGCCCGCAGCACCCTGCCGAGAGGCGTAAGCCGCCGCTCGTCGGGGAGCAACTCGCCGTCCGGGCCGCGCTCGTCGGTCATCGTGCGGAACTTCCGCATCCGGAAGAGGCGCCCCCCCTTGCCGGGACGCTCCTGCACGAAGAGCACCGGGGAGCCGAGACGCACCCGCACGAGCAGCGCGATCACCAGCAGCAGCGGGCTCAACACGACGAGCCCGGCCGCCGAGGCGACGATGTCGAAGAGGCGCTTCATCGGCCGGCTCCCTCCACCGCTTCGACGAGGACCCGCTCGAGCCGGGCGGTCAGCAGGTCGCGGTCGAAGCGCTCCTCGGCGAGCAAGGCGGACGCACGCGACGCACGGGTGAGCCATTCGGTGTCGCGCAGAAGCCCCACCAGCTGGCGGGCGGCCTTCGCATGATCCGCCGGGTCGAGCATCGCCCCCGCGCCGGCCTCGACCGCGATCTCGGTCTGGTAGCCGGGGTGGTTCGACAGGATCGGACGTCCCGCTGCGAGCGCGTCGAAGAACTTGTTCGTGACCGCGTTCTCCCACAGGTAGTCACGGTCGATGATGAGCGAGATCGCGGCGCTCGAGGCCCGCACCCAACAGGCGGTCTCGCGCTTGGGGATCTCGCCGATCAGATGCAGGTTCACGCCGAGGACACCGAGCTCGCGGGCCCGGCGCTCGACCGCCTCGTGCTCGCGTCCGCCGCCGACCACCGCGAAGCGGATGTCGGGATCGATCGCGGCCGCCTCGGCCGCGACCTCCACGAGCCACTCGACACCGTTGACCAGGCCGAGCGTCCCCGCGTAGACGACGAGCGGGCGGTCGCCGAGCCAGTCGTGCGCGGCGCGGACCCGCGCGGCGCACTCGTCGTCGGCGAACAGCGCGCGATCACACGCGTTGGGCACGAGCGTCACGCGCGACTCGGGATAGCCGGTGGAGACGATGTGCCGCTTCATTCCCGGCGCGAGCGTCACGATGCGGACAGCGCCGCGGTACGCCCAGCGCTCGAGCGCACGCGCCGCCCACGTGGCGATCGGACCGCGCAGCGCGCCGAGCGCGATCGGCACGTCGGGCCACAGGTCGCGGACCTCGAACACGAACGGGATGCGGTGCAGCGCCGCGGCGACGCGGCCGGGGATCGCGATGGTGAGCGGGGTGCTCGTGGCGAAGACGACGTCGGCAGGGGTCCGGGTGGCCCGAACCGAGGCCCAGAGCGCGAACGCGACGAACGCCCAGATGCGGCGGAGGTGGCCCATGCGGTTCGAGTACGGGACCTGGACCCGGTGGACGAACATCCCGGCCTCCTCCGAGACGCGCCAGCGCGGCCAGAAGCGTCGGTCCTCGGTCTCGGAGGTGATCACGTGGACGGTGTGACCGGCAGCGGCGAGGCGGCGCCCCATCTCGTACGAGCGGGTACCGCCCGGGCTGTCAGGCGTCTTGAAGTACTGATGTAAGTAGAGGATCCTCACGCTTCTCCTGAAGTGTGCTCAGCACCGGTCACAGGATCTGATCCGATTCATCATTCGCCGACGCTTCGGAGCGACAGCCCGGCCCTGATTGCGCGAAGGCCAATGCCGCTGCTGCAAGTGTGAACAGCACGTAGTTGTTGTTCAAGTCGCCGGAGACTAAAGAGTTCACAAGACCGAAGACCATGCCTCCGAGCATCACGACCCCGATACCGTCCGCCTTGAGCACAAGTCGCTTCAGCGCAGCAACGAGAGCGAGAAGCAGAAACGCCGCGAGCAGCGCGGCCGCAACCAAGCCGGATTCCGCCGCGATTTCCAGGAACAGGTTATGGGGATAGCGCGCCGATCCGTACTCTGAGAACGACCCCAGACCAAAGCCGGTGAAGGGGCGCAGGGACACCAGTCGACTGGCCTCATTCGCGAGCAGCGCACGCATGCTGACGGATTCGCCCCGATCCTGCCCCGCCAGCAGAGTGAGCCGTTGGGCCATGACTGCACCGCCCCCGGCGAGGAAGACGGTCGATACTGAGAGTGCCAGCAACGCGTAGCCAGCAAGCAAGCGCGCTCCAAGCCTCCTCGCCGCGAGTTGAATGGCGACGACGACCACGACCGAAACCGTCAGCGCTACGATCGGACCCCGAGAACCGGATAGGACCAGCGCACCACCTGATACCAGGAGTGCAAGCGACGGCCACCAAGGGCTCCACCATCGAGACGCCAGAGACGCAAGTCCGCCGAGCAGCACGAACCCGGCCATCCGACCGAGCGTGATCGGGCTGCCTGCGAATGTCTCCAATCGCGCCTGTCCGAGCCATGGAGGGTTCACGACAAGAGCGCTCACCAGCAGTGCGCCTCCTCCGATCATCAACCAAGCCACAAAACGCCTGAAGGAGCGGGTGTCCCTTGCGATGAATGCTCCACCGAACACGGTCAATGGAACGGAGAAGGCGGCTCGTAGAGCCTTGTCAATGGTGTAGTCGGTCCAGGCGCCGTAGAGGAACGAGACGAGCATCAGGAACAGTGCAGCCAACATCACGAGATGGGATCCGGCAAGCCGGGCGCCCTCCGAGCGAAAGCCAACAGCGAGGACTACGGCAAGCACCGCTCCGAAGTAGAACCCGGTGTCTACCGGCACCAGCCCGGGAACCACGAATGAGCCCGCCAGCAGGAACAGCGCAAGAGCGGCCTCGGGGTACTGTCGACCCACAAGAACAGCTATCGGGAACCCCGCCACCGCAAGCAAGAGAGGAACCGACCCGACCCCGGATGCGCCAAGCGCGACGCCGACCACCACCGCACCAGCAGGGATCATCCACCGCGCGTCGCTACGGTGTGCCATGGCTCCTCCTCCGCCCAAGAGGGAGCAGCCCGCGAAGACCGAGGTCTGCAGGCGAGACCGCGACAGCGGCGACAACGGCCACCGCCATCCCGGCCATCCCGCCAAGGAGCATCACGATCGGCTGACCGCCTATCGGAGTCTGCCCGAGTGCCGCCACTCCCAGCCCCGCCACGGTCCCCGTCACGAACATCTGTACACCGGCCCTCAGTCGCAGTCGCAAGTCCAGGAGGCGCAGGAGCGTCGTGACCTGTAGGACCGCCGCAGTCCAGGCGCCCAGAACGAAGGCGGCGGCAAGCAGTACGGCGTCGCTTGCGGGAACAAGCAGCGAGACCATCACGCAGACACTGGCACCAGCGGTAGCGGCCACCGAGTTCAGCGGAAACTTCACTGCGCCATCAGCGACACTCTTGAGCATTGCGAAGAGTAGGGTGGCAGGAACCGCGGTGAGCACCACTCGTACCGCCGCTGTCGCTGGCTCGAACTCGGAGCCGAGCCAGACAGTCACCAGTTCAGGGGCGGTCACCCACAGGCTCGGAGCAACGGAGAATGAAATGGCAAGGGATGCCACTAGGAGCTTGTCGCCCATCTTGCGGATCTGATCCCTGTTGCCCTCACTCTGCAGAGCAGCGACCCGTGGCAGGAGCACGATACTGAACGCCCCGAGCGCTGCATTGAGAAGCACGACCACCGACATCGCCGCGAGCAGATGGCTCGCCACAACCAACTCGCCAGCCCGCGTAGCGATGAAGGAGCCGGCGGCCATCATGATAGCCAGAGCTCCGATGGCCGGCATCCTCGGAAGTGAGTACCCAAGCAATAGGCCAAGCGTATGACGACCAGCTCCCCGAGCACCGGGTGAGCCTGCGATGGCCTCCTGGGCAAGAAGCAGACCGTTCCACATGATGATCGGGACCGAGGTCAGCAACACGAGTTGGGCCCCGTCCATCGTGCGCGGAGCCACGAGCACTACCGCAAGAGGGAGCAGCGTCATGGAGATCAGTCGATTCCGGTTTGCCCGACTCTGTTCGAAACGTGCGCGATACAGGCTGAAGACCAACTCGATGGAGACCAACGCAACGGTGTACGTCCAGATCGCCCACAGAAGTCGCTCATCCTCGGCACCCAGAACAGCCTGCGCCACCTGCCCCGGCCAGACGATCAGTACGCCCGTTAGAGCGGTGAGGACCGCTCCAACCGCGGCGATCCCCCATGTGGCGAACGATCGACGCATTCGGTCCTCGGTCGTCGCCGCGATGTGATTGACCAGTCCCAGGGTCATTCCAAGCGTGAGTACGGGAACCGCGCTGGCTCCCACCCGTTTGGCGAGGTTGTACGGACCAAACACCTCGACGGCGCCACGACGAGCCAGGAGATACGTCAGAAGAGCGTTGCCCAGGATGAGCGCAAGACTGGCGAAAGTGGTCCAGATCAGATCGTGGCGCATGCCTCGATCTCGTGACTTCACGGAATGCTCCCCGCTCACAGCAGGTCGAGCAGTGAGCCCAGGATCCCCCACCCGAAGTACTGGTCGAGGAAGTAGGTCACCAGCCCGGCGATGACCAGCACCACGAGGAAGCTCAGCAGCGCGGCCATGATCCGGCCCACCACGGTGAGGAAGCGCCTCATCGGCGAGATCTCGGGGACGTACACCTGCGCGGGCGGGAGCGCGGTGTCCTCCGCGCGCACCTTGACCGGGGCCTTCGCGCCAGAGTCGTGGACCCGCTGCTTCTTGCCGGCGGCCCTGCCCGTCTCGGGCGCCTTGTAGTAGTCGGCGTAGTAGTAGTCACCGTAGTAGCCGGTGTAGTAGCCGGACGCGGCGGTCGCGGCGTCGAGTCCCCAGACCACCGACCCGACCACTCGGGCGCCCACCTTCTCGAGCATCTCGAAGCCCTTGACGGCGGCGTCCCGCGTCGACGTGCCCGCGCGGGTGACCACGAGCACCCCGTCGGCCCAGCGCGCGACGGCAGCCGGATCGGCCACCGCGAGCAGAGGCGGCGTGTCGAGGATGACCCAGTCCGCCCAGTCCTCGAGCTCGGTGATGAGTTCCTTCATCTTCTGCGAACCGAGGAGCTCACTGGGGTTGGGAGGCATCTTCCCGCTCGTCATCACGAGCAGCGACTCGTCGCCCGGGCGCTGCAGCGCGGCCTTGAGCGAGTGCGAACCGAGTAGGACGTCAGAGAGCCCGATCATGTTCTGCACGCCGAAGAAGACCTCGGTGGTGGGTCTGCGGAAGTCGCACGAGACGAGCGCGACCTTCTTGCCGGCCTGGGCGAGCGAGGCGGCGAGGTTGGCCGCGACCGTGGACTTGCCCTCGGCGGGCGCGGCGCTGGTGACGAGCAGCGTCTTGATGTCGTGCTCGAAGTTGATGAAGTCGAGCGAGTTGCGGAGCACGCGGTACGCCTCGGCGGCGGGCGAGCCGGGGTGCTGCACGATCGTGAGCCGACGCTTCTCGTCCTTGTCGAACTTCTCCAGGGGGATCATCCCGAGCACCGGCGCGCCGAACACCCGCTCCGCTTCCTCGGAGGACTTGATCGTGTTGTCGAGGTACTCGTAGAGCACTGCCATACCGAGGCCGAACACGAGTCCCACAGCGAGCCCGAGGACCCCGTTTCGCAGCGGGTTGGGCGCCACCGGACGCTCGGCCTCGACCGCCGGGCTCACGAGCCGTCCCGACCCCGTCTCGAGTTGCTCTTGGATCCGCAGCGACTCGAGGCGGTCGGCGAGCGTGGTATAGAGACCGGTGACGATACGCAGCTCCGCGTCGAGCTCGTCGGAGCGGCCTTCCTGCTGGATGCGGCGGCCGAGCTCGAGTACCTGGTCCTGTGCCTCGTTCAGGCGCGCCTCGACCTCGGCTACGGCAGTGGCGATGCTCTCGCGCTTGGCCTCCTGGGACCACGCGACGTACTCCTCGGCGAGTCGATTGGCGATCGCCGCGGCCATCGCGGGGTCGCGGTCGGTGGCCACGATGCGCACGATGTTGGTCTGACCGACAGCCGAGACACTCACCCGGGCGAGCAGGTCGTCAGGCGTGGTCTGGAGGCCGAGTGCGCGGATGGTGTTCTCGGCGAGGGGCCGGAGCTGCATCAGCTGGACCTGCGTCTGCAGGCCGCGCTCGGCGTTGGAGAACTCGGTCAGCGTGCTGCCGAGGAACGCCGCGCTCGCGTCACGCTCGGCGATGAGCACCTTGGCCTCGCCCTCGTAGGTGGCGGGCTGCAGGAGGCTGACCACGAGCGCGGTCACGGTGACGATGAGCACCGCCTGGATGATGGTCCAGCGGCGGGCGCGGACGACGCTCAGATAGTCGCGAAGCTCCACTTACGACTCTTTGAACCGTGCGAGGAACCAGTGCGTGGTCCCGCGGATGTCCTTCGAGATCGCGACGATGCTGCCCTCGCGGGCCGGCTTGGTCCCGCCGCCGAGGCGGACGGTGATCGTCGCCGTCCCTGGGCCGTTCTGCACCTCCACGACGTCGATCGTGGTGTAGCCGCCGTCGACGAACGCTCCGATGACGTCCTGGCTCTCGGCCTGCTCCTTGACGATGGTCTCGACGACGCTCGTGTCGCCCTCGCGACCCTCAGGCCCGCGCGAGCGGGCGGTCCCGGCGCTGATGCGCTCGAAGAACCACGCGCCGTCGTGGTTGCGGAGCACGACCTCGCCGGTCACGCCTTCGGAGGTCTGTACGCGAAGCGTCGCGTCATCGGAGCCCACGCGCGGGTTCGAGAGCGTCAGGCGCTCGATGTCACCGCTCACGAGCCGGCCGATCTGCTCCTGGCTGTCGACCTGCTCCCAGTACATCCACTGCTGTGCCTCAGCAGGGATGGACGGCGGGTCCTCCGCAACGGGCGCCGTGGTGGTCGCGACGTCGGAGGGCTCAGGCTGCGGCTTGGGGGGCACCTCGACGACCGGATCACCCGCGCCGAAGAAGTCGTCGATCAGGTCCATCCCGCCAAGCAGGAAGAACGCCCCGGCGAAGACGGCCGCGGCGAGGATCACCAGAAGCACCGGGAGCATGAGGGAGCGCTTCTGTGGCGCCTCCTCGGCATGCTCGATGGTGATCTCTTGGTGTTCGGCCATGCGTGCGTCCCCCTGACGAGTGTCCGAGGTGCGCCCCTTGGAGGGCACACCAGCGGTAATCTTATCATCCTGCCTGCTCAGACGCGACCACGACGGTCGCGGCCGGGCGGGCGTCGTGCATGGCCGTCACGGCCGGGTCGATGCCGTGATCCCGAGCGTTCCCCGGATGCCGGCAAGCGTGTCCGGTGCGAGGTCGGTACTGATCCCGCTTGCGGGGGTCAGCGCCGGATCGGCGAGCACGGCCGCCAGGGCGTCGGCGAATGCGACGCTCACCACATCACGTTGAGTATCGGTCAGATACGGCAACGTCTTGAGGTACTCGCACGACCGGCGGCCGTCGAGGACGATCACGCCGGCCGGGAAGGTGAGCAGCTCGGTGCCGGTGAAGACGCTCAGCTCGCGCGGTGAGTCGACCTCGATCCCGCCGCGCGCGTCGACGGCCGCCTCCCAGGTGTCGCGGGGAACCACGATGTGGGCGACCTTCGAGCCGCTCATCCGCTGCCGCCATGGGGCGGACCTGCCGAGGGCATCCGCCGTCGCCGCTCCCCCGCCGAACGCGTAGGCGTCCCACACCTGGTCGTAGGTGGTGCCGGGGATCGTGGTCGTCGTGAGCGGGTCGACGGGCGTGAGCGACGCGCGCGCTGTCGCGGTGTCGAGGAGCGCGACCACTGGCGTCACCAGCACGCCGCTCTCCCCTTCACAGGCCAGCGCGATCACGACGAGGTCGGCGGGTGCCGAGCGGCCGATCACCGACGGCGCGACGTCGCGCCACACGAGCGCTCCGACCACGGCCAGCAGCGCGAGCGCCGCGAGGACCCCCGCGAGCACGCTTCCGCCTGGCGTGCCTCGGCCACGGCCCTGGTGGCTACCGCTGTACGGCCTCCTGCTCATCGTCTCACTCCCCCAGATAGCCGAGGATGCCCACGGCCATCCCCTCGGCGAGCTTGTCCTGGTAGTGCGGGCTGGAGAGGAGCCGATCCTCGACGGGGTTCGACATGAAGCCGCACTCGACGAGGATCGACGGCACGGTGGCCCAGTTGAAGCCGGAGAGGTCGGTTCGCGCGATGGTGCCGCGCGGGGTCGCGCCGGTCGACGCGATCAGCGCGTCGTGGACGCGGGTAGCGGCCTGCTTGCTCGTGGCTGCGAACGGCGCCGTCCAGCGGTTCTCGCCGGGATAGAGCACCGAGATGCCCGCGACCGAGGAGTCGGTGGAGCCGTCGGCGTGGATGCGCACGAAGAGCGCGGCGTTCGCCTCATCGGCCACGGCGGCTCGTTCGGCGTTCGAGATGTTGACGTCGTTGGTCGTGCGGGTCATCACCACGGTGACGCCGGCTGCCTCGAGGCGGCGCTTGAGGTTCATCGAGATCTGGAGGGCGACCTCGTACTCCGGGATGCGTGTGACCACGCCGGAGGTCCCGCCGGTCACCCGCGGCTTCGACTGGGTGGATCCCGGCCCGATCGGCTCGTGACGCGAGTCCCCGCGGGACTGGTGGCCCGGGTCGATGACGACGACCACTCCCCCTCCCCTCCCCGCCGAGGAGCCCGTCGCGGCCGCGCCGACCGCGGCGGTGGCCTTTGCGGGAGGCGCGGCGGGACCGCCTTCGAGCTGGAGGGTGACCTCGGTGCCCTGGGCCACCACGACGCTCGGAGCCGGATCCTGGGCCGTGACCAGGGATCCCGCGAGATCGGGGTCCGCGGCGGCGGCAGCCGAGGCGACGGCAGCGGTGGTGACGCCCTCGACACGCACGGCAAGTCCGAGCGCCTCGAGAACGAGTGACGCCTCCGAGAACGAGCGGCCGACGACGGACGGGATCTCGACGGAGGCAGCGACCGTGGGCTCGACGCTCGACTCGGCTCCCTCGGTAGGGGCGGCGTCGGCGAGGGCCGCAAGGTCGGCGGCTCGGGGAGCGGTCGCCGAGGGAGCCTCACGCCCTACCCCGAAGCCGGCGAGCGAGGTGCCGCCGTTGAGTGCGATGAGGGCGAGTGCGCCGAGCGCCGTGACGCCGAGCGCCGCGGACACGAGGCCGGTCACGCGCCGTCTGTCCGCGCGTGTCCGCTCCGACCGCTCTCGTCTCGTGAGTCGTATTCGTCGTGACATGCCGCTCCGCAGTCGATCCGGGTGACGCCTCGTGGCGATGGGCGTGCGTGTGGTGGGCCCGGCAGGATTCGAACCTGCAACCAAGGGATTATGAGTCCCCTGCTCCACCATTGAGCTACGGGCCCCGCCCGGAGGATACAAGAACCCCCTCCCACCTGCAAGTTTGCGGGCGGGAGGGGGTTTCTCTGTCTCTCTCATGCTCAGTCGCGCGGGGCCTCTGCTCTCACCGTGCTCTCATTCCTAGCCCGCACGGCCCTGAGGGATGCGTCGCACGGGCTTTCCAGGCGTCACGTTCGGCGGTTGCTCGGTCAAACTGCGAGCGTTCCCACCCTGCTATCTCCGCATCCTCCGTCAGCCGCTCCATCTCCTCGGCTTGGGCGGTGATGTGGGCGCGGAGGGTGGCTGCGTGTGCGCTCGTGCGCTCGTATCCGAATGCCTCGAAGTAGTCCAACGCCTCCTCCACCTCTGGCGGTAGTGAGGATGTGGGGGTGTCGGTGTGGAAGGGGTCGGGGCAATACCGCTGACCATACCTTGTCGCCTTCTCCCGCTCGGGTGGAAAGTCAACGGGGGACCACCATTTGCCGTACGCAAGCTGCTTCCAGTACCGCACCTTCGGGTCGTCACTCCCACACGTCGGGCATCGGTCACTCATCATGCATCCTCCACTCGACCTCCCACTCCACCTCCGGGCAGCGGTCGTCGTGAAACGCGCTCCACTTGTGGCACACGACCTCGCAACCCTCGCACGCCTCGGCGGGGACGCCGTGCTCCTCCCACTCGCGGTAGACCTCCTCGCGGATGTCGTCTGCGAGACCGTTGCCGGGCAGGTCGCACGAGCGCACGCCGGGAGGCAGGTTGTACTCGCTTCGCGGCAGGTAGATGTCACTCATCGGGATACCTCCTTGAGTGCGGCGTCGAACCCTGGTAGTTCGCGGAAGCGAGGAGAGACGTACTTGTAGCCGCCGCGCTCGATGATGCTTCCACCGTGCACATCGCCGAAGTCATTCCAGCAGTCATCGCAGATGACCTTGCCGTCAGGGGCGACCCGAAGGAACTTGATGCGGAAGATGGCTCCTTCCTCGGAGTGACACTGACACTCGCCCCACACAGCCGGATGCGAGACCGCCGCCTCCACGAGTGCCTGTACCTTCTCGGCTTCTACGAGGGAGCCGTCTGCGAGCTCATAGTTATCCTCGAAGAACCTCTTGGCGACGTACCATTGGTCTGCGGGATTGTCGGGGTTCCACGCGATCATGCCGCCTTCTTCCGGTGAGTCCTCGGCGTTCACGCTCACACCGGACAGATCTTCGCCAACGATGTAGGGGCGCATCGGCTGTAGCAGCTTCTTGCGGTAGAGTCGCTGTAGGTCACTCATCGGGATACCTTCTTCACAGCTTCGAGGGATGCGTCGAGCCAGCCGTCCGACGAGTCCCATGTCGGCTGCTTTACCAAGCTCCCGCTCCTCGGGTCAGGGCCCTCGATCGGGATGTCCCCGGGTTGACCCACACGACCCACACGGAGCATCCTGGCTTCCCTCTCGCTGGCGAACAACACCGCAGGCTTGTGCGAGGGGGTCACCCCGTCAGCGCGGAGCCCGGTGTTGAAGATCACGCCGACCGCGCGATCGTCCCAGAGCTCCCGCATGTGCATGTCCTTCTTGTAGGTGACCCGGAGGGCCTGGCCGAGGTGCTCGAGGCACCACTTCTGGATCGCCAGGACACACTCCTCGAGCTCCTCGATGCTCGCCCTGTTGTCGGGACAGACGCGGGCCGTGAAGATCCGAACATCCTCCCCGGCCTCGAGCCAGCCCTTCACCCGGTCGAGCATGAGCGGGATCGGGTCACCGATCCTGGTGAGCCCGTCCCACCCGTGGTACTCGGCAAGGGTGCCGTCGAGATCTACGCCGATCCACCCCCCCGCGCTCACGAGGACCTCGCGCTATTGCCGCCGATCCCCGCAAGGAGGAACGCGAGCACGCCAAGGACCTCTGCCCAGGGCGAGGGGACGGACAGAACGTTCAGGGCGAACCAGTACACGAGGTAGCCCCAGGCCACCCCGAGGCCCAAGAAGAACAGGCCGGCCGCCACAATGAGCAGGAAGGCGACTACGACCACCAGCCCCCCGCTCGTTGCACTCTTGCTCATACTGCCTCTCTTTCCTGGCTCTCGTGCCACGCATCCAGACGGCGGAGGATCGTGTCCTCGTCGTTCGGGATCAGGTGGCCGTAGATGTCCAGCGTCGTTGATGCGTTCTTGTGGCCCATCTGGGCCTGGACGTACTTGACCGGGGCGCCCGCCGAGAGCGCCCACGTCGCGAACGTGTGCCGGAAGTCGTGGGCCGAGAAGCCCTCGATCCCGGCCGCCTCAAGCGCCGGGGCCAGCACACGGCGGAGGAAGTTGCGGCCGAGGAACCGGCCCCGCGGCGACGGGAACACGATCCCCTCACTCGAGGCGGGGCAGGCGAGCTTCCATCGCCGGAGCTCCCGGACTGCCACCTCGCTCAGGAGCACCGTCCGGCTCGACCCCTCCGTCTTGGGCCGGCAGAGGCCCGAGCCCTCGATGTGCTGGCGGTCCACCGTGATCGTCCTGGCCTTGAGATCGACCCGATCCCAGGTGAGCCCGAAGATCTCTCCCCGCCTAAGCCCGATGTGGGGCCACACGAGGATGAGGGATCGGTATGCCTCGGGCACCGCGGCCACGAGCGCTCGGTGCTCCCTCGGCGTGAGGACCCGTACCCCTGTCCGGGGTATCCTGGGGGCCCTCACGCGATCTGACGGGTCCACTTTCAGCCGCCCATCGTCCACCGCGCGCCTCAGGATGGCCTTGAGGGTGGTGAGGGTTCCCTTCACTGTGGAGGGCGCCTTGGTCCTCGAGAGCTCGGCCACGAAGGCCCGAACGTCCGCCTTGGTGAGGGACTGGACCGGCCGATGGGCACCGAAGTGCTCCTTGATGCGTCGAACGTGTGTTCGATATATCTCGAGCGACCGCTCTCCGACGAGTGCGCTCTTGAGGTACTCGTCCGCGAGGGAGCCGAGCGAGGTGCTCTGCACCTTCTTCACTGGCTCCCCCGCGGACAGGGCCAGCAGGGCCTCGGCCTCGGCCCGCTGTGCCTCCTTCTTCCGATCGAAGGTCCCGACCCACACCTCGCGAGACACGCCGTCGATTACGTGGCGGACCTTCACCCGGTAGCGGGTCTTGCCGGCCTTCGTTGTGTACGACGAGATGGACATCTGGACCTCCTTCTTCTCCTGCGGCCCGAGCTACCCTGGCAGCGGCCTCCTCACGCGAGCGGCCTTGCTCTCAGCCACTCGCGCAAGTCCTCGACGTGTATGAGGAGCCGCTTCCTGCCAACCCGCCTGAACGGGATTCCGAGCTCGCGCCATGTCTCGCTGACCGTCTTGGAGTGCATCTTGAGGTAGTCTGCGACCTCATCAACACCCATGACCTCGGAGTGGGTCACGACACCCCCTCCCCCTGGTCGTACCGCTCGATTGCCTGGCCGAGCCGGAACACCTCGAGCGCGATAGAGAGGTCGCCAAGCGTGCACTCCCCGCAACACACGCCATGCCCGCAGCGCTCCGTCTCGATGTGCTCCACGATTGCCTCGACAAGCTGGGCGACGTGTGACGGCTCGGCTACCCCTTGAGTACCGCCATCGGGATAAGCCAGTCCTCCAGCTCGACCAGATCCTCCTGCCACGCCATCACCTCCTGGATGTCCTTGTACGCGAAGGGCAGCTCGTCAGCGACGGAGCCCGCCGAGATCACGGAGATCCCGCACTCCTTCATCCGCCGCATCCACTCAAGGACCTGATCGTCGCTACGCTTGGCCTGCCCGCGGCTCATCACCCTGCCGGCTCCGTGTGAGCAGGAGCCCCACGAGTCGGGGTTGTCGAGCCCGACGCCGACAGCCGTCGCCGTCCCCATCGAGCCGGGGATCGTGACGCGCCCACGCGCCCGCACCGCGCCCTTGCGGTGAACGATGCCGACGCTCCCGCCCCCGAGGCGCTCCTGGGCCGCGAAGTTGTGGCGGGTGTCGAACTCGTCGAGCTCGATCACGGAGGACCCGACGACCTTCTCGAGGGCCGAAACCGCTGAGGAGACGATGCGCTCCCGGTTGATCCGGGCCCACTTGACGCAGTAGTCCATCGCCGACCAGTAGTCGGCGAAGTCCTGGGTGCCGCGCATCAAGTACGTGATCCCCTCCCACTCATCGCCAGAACACTGATCGTAGAAGTCGCACACCCGCTTGCCGAGGTTGCGGCTCCCGGTGTGGACCGTGATCGCAACGTTGCCGCTCGAGAGCTCGCGCTGGATCTGATCGAGCGAGGGAGGTGATTACTGCTACTACCACGGAAAGGTCCTGACCGGCCTCATGGCCGTCACCGGACCAGACGGGCTTGCGAGCCCCGTCGCGAACCTGATCCACAGGAGGACCAAGCAGGTCCTCCACACCCCGGCGCCTGAGCCCACCCCGGACTCGGACGAGTAACCACCACAGAAGGCCAGCTCGAACAAACAGGAGGATCACACTTGGCGCACTACGGAGCACCGCCCAAGACGGAGTACAAGGTTCTGCCCCCGGACGTGTATGAGGCCGCCATTACCGGGATCGAGGAGATCGAGAACGTATTCTACAACCCGGTCAACGACGACCCCAAGAAGGCCACGCAGCTCAAGTGGACCGCGAAGGTCCGTGAGCCGGGCTCGGAGGGCGTCACCCTCACGATGTTCTCCGGGGCCTACTTCTCCCGGCACAAGCGCAACAAGCTCGCCAACTGGTGTCGGGTCCTGGACCCCGCCTTCGACATCGACGTGTGCTACTCCTCGGAGGAGGAGTTCCGCTCGAAGATGATCGGCGCCCCCTTCCGGGTCGCGGTCAAGAACAAGGAGGTCGAGAAGGACGGGGAGACGAGGGTGTACAACGAGGCGGCCGGCGACCTCCTCCCCTCCAAGCTCTCGCCGCTGACGAAGGAGGAGCTCGACGCGATCCTGCTCGAGAGTCTCGGGGCCACCCCCGTCGCGCAGGGTGGCGGGGGCGAGATCCCCTTCTAGGCGACCCACGCCGGGCCCGGCTGTCGAGAAGGAGGACATGAATGGCAGGCCAGAGAGCCAAGGAGGATTGCATCCAGGGGCTATTGTGCCGCTACTGGATGCGCTGCCCGGCCGGACGGAATGTCGCGAAGTGCCTGCGGCTCCTCTCGCGGGCCGACTTCCAGGGGATCGATTTCGATCCCGAGGAAGTGGGCTGACCGCGCCGGAAAGTGGTGGGGCTCCTCGGGTTGCACCCCGGGGAGCCCCTGCACCCAGGTCCTATCGCCAACCACCACAGAAGGCCACCCTGAACGGGTGAGTGTAGGGAGGATGCTTGAACATTGTCGCATATCAGGCGGATGAGTTCATCCGCTTGGCAGAAGAAACGTTTGTGCGCCGTTACGGGCCCGTGCCGGAACGGTTGATCGTGGACCTCCCGCCGGGCAAGGAGGAGCGGCCCTCGTATCCGCTGGGCACGAAGGTATGCTCCTGTTGCGGGGCGCCGTCTGGCCGGAAGGTGCGGCTGGACGGGCTCAACTACTACTGCAAGAAGCCGGAGTGCCGGAGGGCCGAGTACCATCATCGGTACTCCGACTCGCAGGCGCGGACGGGTGGCCTGCCCGTCGTGGTGCTCCAGTGACGACGCCCGCACAGGCCCGCCAGACGAGCATCGGCCGGGTCTACGAGCAAGAGGGCAGGGACGTTCAGTTCTTGTCGGTCACCACGGCGCTCCAGGCACTCCCGAAGGATGCGCTCATGTATTGGGCCGCCCGCGAGGTCGCGGGAGTCGCGGTCGAGATCATCGAGGGGCGGGCGCCCCTGCCGGTCGGGGCGGATGGCGAGCCGTTGGCAGGCGACGATCTCCACAAGTGGCTCAAGACGGAGCCGCTTCGGCAGCGAGACAGCGCCGGCAACATTGGCGACCTGGTTCACGGGTACGCCGAGGACTTCATGCGTGCCGGCCTGACGGTCGAGGAGATGCACGAGAAGCTCGAGGCGATCGAGGACAAGAAGGTCAGGGCTCGCGTCAAGCAGTTCGTCCAGTGGGTCGAGGACTTCCGGGTGGAGCCGATCGCCGTCGAGGTCACGATCTACAACGACGAGCACGGGTACGCCGGGTCATGCGACCTGATCGCCCACGTCCCCGGATACGGGGTGGTGCTCGTGGACCTCAAGACGAGCAAGGGCATCTACGGCTCGGTGGCGCTCCAGGCGATCGCCTACGCCCGTGGGGAGTACATCCTGACCGACGAAGGGGAGCGACTCAAGCTCCCTGAGATCAACATGAGTGCAGTCCTGCACATCAAGGCCCGTTCCTACGTGTTCCGCAAGCTGGACGCAAGTGACGAGTGCTTCGAGCACTTCGTTCATCTCCTGCACACCAAGCGAGAGATCCTGCCAGCGCTTGATGGCCGGCTCCTCCATCGGATTGAGCCGGGGGTGAGGGCGTTTGGCGGTTGAGCAGGTCAGGGTGCCGCCTCATAGCATCGAGGCGGAGCAGAGCGTCCTTGGCTCAGTGATTCTTAACCCATTCCTGCTTGACGAGGTTGGCCAGATCATCCGAGCCGAGGACTTCTACCGCCCCGGGCACGGACAGATCTTCGAGGCGGTCACCGAGCTCCGCGAGATGGGGCATGAGATCGACCTGATCTCGGTCGCAAGCAAGCTCGAGGACCGGAAGGCGCTCGAGGCGGTCGGGGGGCGCGGGTACCTGCTCGAGCTCTCGGGCGTGGTCCCAAGTTCCACGAACGCGACGCGCTACGCGAAGATCGTAAGGGAGCGTGCGCTGTACCGTCGCCTGGTCCAGATCGGGAGCGAGATCTCCACCCTTGGGTACGAGTCGTCCGGGAACATCGAGGACGACCTTGGTCAGGCAACGTCGCTCGTGATGGGTGTCTCGATCGCTGGGCAGAAGCAGGCCCTCCCGGTCGCTACCGTGTGGGATCAGCTCCTCAAGGAGCTCAGGAGCGGTCCGGCTAACTACATCAGCCCGCCACACCTCCCGAAGGTGCACGCGCGGCCTGGCGCCCTCGTGGTCCTGGCGGCCGGCACGTCGGTCGGCAAGACGGCGGTCGCGCTCGACTGGACTGACGCCTGGGCTGGGACCATGCAGACCTGGACGGCGTTCCTCGAGTACGAGATGAGCGAAGTGAGTCTCGTCTCCCGCCTGGCCTCGAAGCACTCCGGGATCTCGATGGTCCGCATGGAGGAGGGGCTGTCTGAGGCCGAGCTTGCGCTGGTGGAGTCGGCCGGCGAGCGCGTCCGGCGCCACCGGCTCCTGGTCGAGGCGGTCACCTCGGACGTGGGGGCGCTCTTTGCCAAGATTCGCCACGCCGCCTCGAAGGGGTGCTCAGTGGTCGTGGTGGATCACTTGGGACTGATCCCGTTTCGGGTCCCCCGCGGCATGAATCATGCCAAGGCGGTCGGGACGGAAGTCACCAACAAGCTCAAGCGGCTTGCGAACGACCTCGGGATTGTGATCGTCCTGCTGTGCCAGGTGAACCGGGAGGGGCAGAAGCGCATCGGCCCCAACCCGTGGGTCACGAAGAATGACCTGCGAGACAGCGGCGAGATCGAGCAGGATGCCGACATTATCATCGGCCTGAACCGGATCTCTCGGGAGGACGATGAGGCCCTGTTCCTTCGCGTGTGCGACGACATCGGGATCGACCCCTACGAGGTGGATACCGACATCATGCGCTACGGGGTTCTCAAGAACCGCAACGGCCCTCTGTTCCACAAGTACCTCGGCTTTGCCGGGGAGTCCATGTCCTTCTACGACCTGTTTGCGCCAAGATCGCTGGCCCCAAGGGCTGAGCCTGAGCCAGAGGTGCAGCCCCCTCCGGCAGAGCAGATCTCGATGATGGCGCCAGGAGAGGAGTGAGAAGTGCATCATCATACGCCGTTTCCCACGCTTTCACATGCCGACTTCCCGGTCGCGACGGGCCGTGACGAGCCCAAGATGGTGCGGATGTTCCGCGAGGCGACCGGGAAGATGGCCGGCACCTTCGCGGCCAAGAACGCCGACTACGGCAACTCGTTCGTGGACCTGTTCGAGCTCTACGAACGGGAGCTCGGGAAGGGTAAGGGCGACCTTGCGATCCTCCCGCGCATCCTGGACAAGGCCGGGCGGATCGAGAACCTGACCCTTCGGGCTAACGCTCAGGTCAAGGATGAGAGTGTCGCCGACACCTATCTCGACCTGGCCTGCTACGCCCTCATGGGCTACCTGGCGATCACCAAGCTCCGCGATGGGTAACTCGAAGGGCAACGCGGGCGAGCGGGGGGCCAAGGAGCTACTCGAGTCCCTCGGGTGGCTCGTCGCGGACAAGGAAACCTCCGGCCTGGCCGGGGACGACCTGTTCGCCAGGAGCCCCGAGGGCGTCTGGTACTCGATCGAAGTGAAGCATGTGCAGAGTCTCCAGCCAGCGCACGAGAAGCAGGCCCGCAGGCAGGCGGCGGAGCGCGAGGCCGCAATCCTTGAGGCCCGCAGGGCCCCGCGCCAGTCGATCGTCAAGAGTCTCGACATTGCATACGACAAGAGGCATTGGCTCCTGATGTGGAGGCCCTCGGGGTTCCGGGTGGGATCTCAGTGGGTCGTGCTCAGGGGCAACGGACGCAACAACAGGATCGAGGTGTGGGATTGCGAGGCAAGTCAGGACTGAGGCGGCCCCGGACCGAGAGGCGGGGCGACCGGGTGGTCAGGGTGTGGGACCCGTCCACGTTCTTCCAGGTCAGCGAGTACCGCCGGGCGCGTAAGAGCCCTGCATCACTCGAGCTCGAGGGGCTGAGGTACCGCCCCCTGAGCCGCGAGGAGGCGCGGATCGAGCTCTCGAAGGGGCGCTCGCTACTCCGCGGTTTCGCCGGGGCTACTGCATGAGGGAGTGCGCTGCGTGCGGAGAGGCGTACCCGGCCTCGGAGAAGTGTTGCCCCTGGTGCGGGGGGACTTGAGGATAGTCGGAGAGGGGCGCGTGCCGCCCCGGAAGTCAGGAGAGTGAATGAGCGAGAAGATGAAGATCACCACCGAGCGGGTGCGCCTGCTCTCGCAGAAGGGCGGAGAGCCGCTCCTCGCCACGAGGTTCTGGATCATGGAGAGCGGGAAGGGCTGGCTCATCACGGACGGCGGACGATTTATGCCAGACACTCGGGGCTACATCGCGCAGCCGATCCGCCCCGAGGGGTTCGCCCTGAACCTCCAGACCGCAAAGCGGATGATCCTTCGCGGGGTTGTGCGGGAGGTCAAGGCGCAGTTCGGCCTCCTCGTGGCTGGGATCGCCGCCCACTTCCGCCGCGCCGCGGAGAGCGTGCTTGCGGAGTACCACTTCTGGCGTGACCGAATCGAGCATTGGGGCGCCCTCTTGGAGCAGGAGCTCGTCGAGGCACAGGCCGTCGAGATCGTCCTGGAGCAGCGGTAATGCGGGCCTGCCGGCGCCACTCGATCGGCGCGTGCCAGCGATGCCCCATGACGGGGCGCGACCGCAAGCTGTCCACCCGGACCAAGGTCGTGTGGACCAACTGCCGGGGCGAGGTCATTCGTCGTCCGTGAGCGGCCCGAGAGTGCAAGTCCAACCACCACAAGGAGGGACTGAGTATGCTTGAGTTTGTGAAGTCATGGAGTCCGAGGCTCGACGTGGCGGCGGCCGACCAGGTGGGGCACTTCATACGGTTCCCCCACCTCGTTGACCTGTGCCTCATGGCGGACGCCCATCCCGGATATGGGGTGCCGGTCGGAAGCGTCCTGGTCACCGAGGAGTGCGTCGTCCCCAGCGCGATCGGCGTAGACATCGGGTGTGGGGTGAGGACCGTGGTTCTCGACCTCTCAGCCGACGACATCGGACACGAGGTCGCGGCAAACTGTCTCCGCGAGCTTTCGGAGCGCCTGCCGGTGGGCTTCAATGTCCACGGGGACGACTTCCCCCCCTACGACATGCGACTGATCGAGGCCCCCGAGGGCGTCGAGCGCGTGATCGACGGCCTGTGTCTCGACGAGGGGAGGATCGCTCGCCAGCTCGGCACCCTCGGCGGGGGCAACCACTTCGTCGAGATCCCGAGTACGCGGAGTCACCAAACTGGCAGCACGGCATGACCATCATCACGAAGCGGATCGATTCCGATCGCTTCCACCTCGAGCAGGTCCCCATCGTCGGGTACGAGGCCCTGTTCAACGACACGCTGTACAGCGGTTAGGAGGACCATGAAGATCACGCCCGTAAGCCACGAGTGGAGCGGCTCGCTCGCCCGTCGCTCCGGCGCCCCCACGGGGGTTGTCGTCCACCACGCAGCTCACCCTAGATGTGGGGCGGCCACGATCCACGGGTGGCACATCGCGCGGAAGTGGAAGGGCATCGGCTACCACTTCGTCGTCCGCAAGGATGGCACGATCGAGACGGGCCGGCCCGAGTGGGCAATCGGCTCGCACACCATGAGCGTCAACAGCCGGATCGGCGTATGCCTCGAGGGCAACTTCGAGACGGAGGTACCCCTGGCAGCACAGCTCGCAGCCCTCGCGTGGCTCATCCATGTGTACCTTGCAGGCAAGTACGGCAAGCTCGTCGTGACCCGCCACAGGGACCATGCGGCGACCTCGTGCCCCGGCAAGAACCTCCCGTGGCCCATCCAGGCCGCTCCTGCGGCCCCTGCGGCGCCCAGCCGGCCTCAGCCCGCTCCGGCCACCAAGCCCGCCCCTGCGCGCCCCACGCGGCGCGAGGGAGCCAGGAAAGACGCGCATGTCCGGGAGATCCAGCGGCGCCTGAACGTGAAGCGCGCTCGGGACGGCCGGGGCAGGGCCCTGGTTGTGGACGGCGACTTCGGCCCGCGCACCAAGGAGGCCGTGATGAGCTTCCAGAGGGCCCAGAAGATCGGCATTGACGGCGTGGTCGGCCCCGAGACGTGGGCCCGACTCTTGCGGTAGGGAGGACCCCTTGTATCAGTACGCCTTCACCATCGCTCTGCGCGCTGCCGTGCGTACCCTGTTCCAGGGTGCGGCCGGCGCCTTCACGGCGGTGACGGTCACCATCCTGTCCGTTGAGGACCTTCGCGTCCAGTCGCTCGTGATCGGGGCCGGGCTCCTTCACGCCGGCCTCACGGCCGTGGCGGCCTTCTGCCAGAACTTCTCCGAGGCCCTCAAGGACGAGAGGGACCGCGAGCGCGAGGCCCCCGACGAGCTCCCGTTCGAGCCCTACGATTACCTCTAGCCTGCCTAGAGACGCAAGAAGCCCCGACCCCAAGGGAATCCCAAGGGGTCGGGGCTTTGCTTTGTGCTCCATCAGGGCCAGAACACGATCGAGAGAATGATCCAGAGGACGAAGATCCCGATCTCCCAGCGATCCCACTTCCTGTTGTCCATGCTCTCACCTTGCTCTCATTTCTGGAGGAACATGCCTACATCATCACTACCCCACGATTCCAGAATCCGCAGGTAGGGGGTGGTTCGTCGGCCCCCGACCTGCGGTCCGCCGACAACCAAGGGATTATGAGTCCCCTGCTCCACCATTGAGCTACGGGCCCCCGAGACCGAACGATCGCACCGACCGATGATAGCGTACCTGGGGCGGATGCGTCGCCCGGGTGGGGGCGGCGCGCGAGTCGCGGGTGTGGGCGGCGCGCGGGCGGTGTCCTCGAAACAACCCTATTTCGTGACGATCGAATTGCGTGCGGGGCAATTCGATGACCGTGAAGGCAAGATTAGACAGCCATCAAGTCGAGTATGCCGTGCCCGAGCGCCATGTCAGCCGAGCGAGCCGCCGCGCCACCGGCGACGCTGCAGTCAAGCTGCGATCGGAGCACCCGGTCATGCGCCCCCCGACCCTCAGCCACGTACGTCCGCACACGCCGTCGCCCTTCACCGCCATCAAGTTTGCGTTTGATGTCGGTGAACTTCCCCCGAAGGGGATTCGACCACGGTGAAAGGGGTTCTCAGCAAAGACCAACCCCCCCCCTGTGCCATCGCGAGTTCGCGGCAACTGCCTACGCTCATCCCCGGCAAGGATCACGAATGGCCTGTCCGGCTACGGCCACCCTCGTGCGCTCCGGTGACGCGACCACCCTCGTGCGCTCCGGTGACGCGACCACCCTCGTGCGATCCGGTGTGCTGGCGCCCGCAGGCAACCCCCGCAGCCGTACTGACACCCTCTCACGACCCGTTGCGCCCCCACGCAACCCGTTGTATCATCGCGTGGTGCCGCGCACCCCGCCCGCTCGGGAACCGCGCGCGGACATCACCGATACTCCTCGGTAGCTCAATGGTAGAGCATCCGGCTGTTAACCGGAGGGTTGTAGGTTCGAGTCCTACCCGAGGAGCCATCCGATACCTCACACGAGCCGCCACGCGCGGCTCGTCGTCGTTCTCGGCCCTCAAGACGCGCGTCCTCACGCCCGATGGGGTATCTAGAGCCCAGGGACCGCAGGCTTACGCCTGCGCATGACACGGGGAAGGCGCCGCGATATGAGTGACCCGGCCGTTGACGAAGCCGCATCGAAGACCGCCCCGGCACGCATCATCGTCGCCGACGACGACCCTTCGAGCCGCTATCTGCTCCAGTCCATGCTCTCGTCGGCCGGCTTCACGGTGACTCCCGTCGAGGACGGCGCCGAGGCGCTCGACGCGGCACGTCGCGAGCCGCCGGACCTCGTGATCAGCGACATCCTCATGCCGCAGATGGACGGCTACCAGCTGTGCCGCGAGTGGCGCGCGGATCCGATGCTCGCGCCCATCCCCTTCATCTACTACACCGCGAACTACACCGAGCCCGACGACGAGCGTTTCGCCCTCAGCCTCGGCGCTGACCGCTTCCTGCTCAAGCCGATGGACCCGGCGGACCTCCTCGGCGTGGTCCAGGAGCTCCTGCGCCAGGAGCGGGAGGGCACGCATGTCACGCGCGCGCCCCAGATCGAGGACGAGGCGCGCGTGCTCAAGGAGTACAACGCGCGGCTGGTGAGCAAGCTCGAACACCAGCTCATCGAGGTCCAGGACGCCAACGAGTCCTTGATGGCGATGGTCAACGGCACCGTCCGGGCGATCGCCAAGCTCGCCGAGGCGCGCGACCCGTACACGTCCGGCCACCAGGAGCGCGTCGCCGCGCTCGCCGCCGCCATCGCGGAACAGCTCGGCGAGACCGAAGACGCGTGTGAGGGCATCCGAATCGCGGGGCTCGTGCACGACATCGGCAAGATCTACGTGCCGGCGGAGATCCTCACGAAGCCCCGTCGGCTCACCGCCGTGGAGTTCGCGATCATCAAGATGCACCCCGAGGTCGCCCACGACGTGCTCTCGGGCATCGAGTTCCCGTGGCCCGTGGCCGACTACGTGGTTCAGCACCACGAGCGCATGGACGGGTCAGGCTATCCGGGCGGCCTCAGCGGCGACGACATCCTGCCGGGCGCCCGCATCCTGGCGGTCGCCGACGTGGTCGAGGCGATGTCGTCGCACCGCCCCTACAAGGTGGCGGCCGGCCTCGACGCGGCGCTCGACGAGGTCGCCGCCAACTCAGGCGTGCTCTACGACGCCGAGGTCTCGGCGGCGTGCCTGTCGCTCTTCCGCGAGCAGGGCTACGAGATCCCCGCGGCCACGGAGAGCGCGCTCATCACGGTCTGACCGGGATGACGAGCCGACACGCGGCGACACTCCCGCCGGCGCCGCCCCGTGCGACACGCGGCCGCTCTACTCCAGGTAGTCCTTCAGCTTGCTGCTGCGCGAGGGATGGCGCAGCTTGCAGAGCGTCTTGGACTCGATCTGCCGGATGCGCTCGCGCGTGACGCCGAACTCGCGTCCGACCTCCTCGAGCGTGCGCGGGTGACCGTCGGTGAGCCCGAACCTGAGCTCGATGACCTTGCGCTCGCGCTCGGAAAGCCCGTCGAGTACCTTGGAGAGCTGCTCCTGAAGCATCGAGAACGACGCAGCCTCGGGCGGGACCACGGCCTCCCCGTCCTCGATGAAGTCGCCGAGCTGGGAGTCCTCCTCCTCGCCGATCGGCGTCTCGAGCGAGACGGGCTCCTGCGAGATCTTGAGGATCTCGCGGACGCGGTCGGCGGTCATCTCCATCTTCTCGCCGATCTCCTCCGGGGTGGGCTCGCGCCCGAGCTCCTGGAGCAGCGAGCGCTGCACGCGGATGAGCTTGTTGATCGTCTCGACCATGTGGACCGGGATGCGGATGGTGCGGGCCTGGTCGGCGATCGCACGCGTGATCGCCTGGCGGATCCACCACGTCGCGTACGTCGAGAACTTGAAGCCCTTGGTGTAGTCGAACTTCTCCACCGCACGGATCAGGCCGAGGTTGCCTTCCTGGATGAGGTCGAGGAAGAGCATCCCGCGTCCCACGTAGCGCTTCGCGATCGAGACCACGAGGCGGAGGTTGGCCTCGACGAGCTGCTGCTTGGCCTCGATCCCGACCGCCTCGATGCGATGGAGGCGCCGGCGCTCCGCGCGCTCGATCGTGATGCCCTCCTCCTCGGCGAGCTCAAGCCGCTCGGTGGCCTCGAGTCCGGCCTCGATCTTCATAGCGAGGTCGATCTCCTGGGCGGCCGTGAGCAGCGGGACCTTGCCGATCTCCTTGAGGTACATCCGCACGGGATCGCCCGTGAGCGGGGCGAGCGCCGAGGAGTCGGTGCGCCGCTTGGTCTTCTTCTTGGTGGCCTTGGCCGGCTTGGGCAGGGGGATGTTGATGTGCTCCTTCTCCGGGTCGGGCTCGTCGGAGTCGTCATCGTCGTCGGAGTCGTCGATCAGCTCGGCGGCCGCGGCGCCACCCGCAACGTCCGGGGTCGCCTCGGCGGGCTCGTCGACGATCTCGATGCCCTCCTCGCGGAAGTAGCCATAGATGCTGTCCATCTGCTCGTCGCTGAGCTCGATGTCGCTGATCGCGCCCTGTATCTCCTCCTCGGTGAGGTTGCCCTTGGATGCGCCCATCTTGGCGAGGGTCTTGACCTCGGCGAGCTCGAGTTCGGGGGCGCGCTTGGCGGCCTTCTTGGTGCGCGGCGCCGCCTTGGCGGGCGCCTTCTTGGCCGCAGAACGGGTACCGGCCTTACTGCTACGAGAGGTATCTCCCACTACTGATCCCACACTTCCGCTTCTTTGGGGGCGACTCCGCGGCGAAGCTGGTCGCGCTCCGCCTGCACTTGTGCGACCTGTCTGAACAGTTCATCGGCAGCGGCGCGCTCACCTGAAGCCTCAAGCCGCTTCAAGCGCGCCTTACTTTCGTTCATTTGACGTTCGAGCGCCAGTTCCTTGACTTTGGCGAGGACCTGGCGGACAACCGAGTGTACCTCTTCGCCGTCGATCACGTCCATGAGCAGGCCACTCAGTACCGCGGCAGCTCGTTCGTCGGCCGAGGCGGCGACCGCCCGGAACAGCGCGTCGCCGGTCGCGGCGCCCGCGCCGCATATGGCTGCAAGCAACGTTCGCGCCATCGGGTCGCTGAACAGCGGCGGGTCGGTGGCGTCGAGCAGCCGCGCCGCGCCGGCCCGCAGGTGTGGATAGGCCGCCACGATCGAGACCAGCTCGCGCTCGGCGCGTGCGGCGGTGTCGAGCACCTCGGGCGCCGGGGCCGCGCCGCCCGTCCCCGCCTCGCCCGGGCCGGCCGAGGGGTCCTCGGCCCCGGGATCGGCGACCCTCGGACGCGGGCGGGCACGCTCGACGGCGGTCTTGGCGACCACGAGGTCCACGTGCAGGCGGTCGGCGAGATAGTTCGCGTAGTCGGAGGCGATGATCGAGCCCTTGACCGGCGCGAGTATCGCGGCCGCCTCGGCGAGCGCCGCAGCGCGGCCTCCGGGAGTCGAGAGATCGCCGGCCTGGAGCCTGCGTTCGATCGCGAACTCGAGGAGCGGCCTGGCGTCGGCCACGAGCGTGGTGAGCGCCTCCCCTCCCTCGGCGGCGACGAAGTCCGCGGGGTCCTTGCCCGCCGGGAGCACGGCGACGAACAGCTCGACCCGTGCGGAGCCGGCCTCGGGCGTGATGCTCTCGTCGATGAACTCGACGGCACGGTCGGCCGCCCGCAGACCGGCCTCGTCTCCGTCGAACAGGTAGACGACGCGACTGGCGAAACGCGAGAGCAGCTTCACGTGACGCGGAGTGAGCGCGGTGCCGAGCGTGGCGACGGCGTTGGTCACGCCGGCCTCGTGCAGCGCGATCACGTCGGTGTAGCCCTCGACCACCATGACGGTGCCGGTCGCCACGATCCCGCCCTTGGCCTTCTCGATCCCGTAGAGGTTCGCCGACTTGTGGAAGATCGGCGTCTCCTGGGTGTTGAGGTACTTGGGCTCGCCGTCGCCGAGCACGCGCCCGCCGAACGCGATGACCCTGCCGTGCAGGTCACGGATGGGAAACATCACCCGGTCGTAGAACCGGTCGCGCAGCTGGCCAGCGCCGGGGCGCTGCGGCTCATCGCCGCGCGGGCCGTAGGCGAGGTTGGCGGCGACGATCTCCTCGGCGGAGAAGCCGGCGGCGAGCAGGTGCCTCGAGAGCGCGCCACGGCCGGGGGCGTAGCCGAGGGTGAAGCGCCGGGCGACCTCGCTGCCGAAACCCCGTCGCCCGAGGTACTCGCGGGCGGTGTTCGCCTCGGCGGTCCGGGCGTGGGTGAGTGTGTGGTGGTAGAACTCGGCGGCGGACTCGCACGCGGCGATCAGCCGTTCGCGGCGCCCGCGCGGCAGGCCGCCGGACTCCTCGGTGATCTCGATGCGCGAGCGGTCGGCGAGCAGACGGACCGCCTCGGGGAAGTCGAGGTGCTCGCGCTTCATCGCGAAGCCGAACACGTCTCCCCCCTCGCCGCAGCCGAAGCAGTGCCACAGCTGGGTGGCCGGATCCACCTTGAACGAGGGGGTCTTCTCGCCGTGGAACGGACAGAGGCCCCAGAGCAGCCGGCCCTTCTTCTTGAGGACGACGCTCTCGGCTATGTAGGCGGCTACGTCGGTCGCATCGCGGACACGCGCGACGTCCTCTTCGGGGATGCGACCCACACTGCCTCCTCTCGGCCTACGAACGAACGTACCCCACGCGACGGCGATCGACGCACACCGCGACCGGAATCGACGCCGAGGCGCCCGGCGGTTCGCAACGACGCCCTGACGCGGCGGCGGCCGGAACGACGAGGCTCCCGGGCACGCGGCGCACCCGGGAGCTCTCGGCGTCAGACGTCTCTCGGAGCAGGACTACCTGCCGAGGAACCCGCCGCCCATCGCGACGAACAGCGGGACGAACACGAGCGACACGACGGTCATGAGCTTGATGAGGATGTTCATCGACGGACCGGAGGTGTCCTTGAACGGGTCACCCACGGTGTCGCCGACGACCGCGGCCTTGTGGGCCTCGGAACCCTTGCCGCCATGCTTGCCGCCCTCGATGTACTTCTTGGCGTTGTCCCACGCGCCACCGGCGTTGGCCATGAAGATGGCGAGCAGGAATCCGGTCACGAGCGCGCCGGCGAGCAGGCCGGTCAGCATGTCGACGCTCAGGATGCCCACCACGAGCGGAGCGGCCACGGCGATGACGCCGGGAACGACCATCTCTCGCAGCGAGGCCTTGGTGGAGATGTCGACACAGGCGGCGTAGTCCGGCTTGCCGGTTCCCTCCATGATGCCGGGGATCTCCTTGAACTGTCGGCGCACCTCTCCGATCATCGAGAAGGCCGCGCGACCCACGGCGTTCATGGTCAGCGCGCCGAAGAGGAACGGCAGCATGCCACCGATGAACAGGCCGACGATGACGTACGGGTTGTCGAGGCCCATGTTGAGGAGCGCGGCGCCCTCGGCCTCGAGACCGGCGTTGACCTGCGTGCGGAACGCCACGAAGAGCGCGAGCGCGGTGAGACCGGCCGAGCCGATCGCGAAGCCCTTGGCGATCGCGGCGGTGGTGTTGCCCACGCTGTCCAGGCCGTCGGTGATCTTGCGGATGTCGGCGCCCATCTCGGCCATCTCGGCGATGCCGCCGGCGTTGTCGGCCACCGGGCCGTACGCGTCGACGCCGACCGTGATGGCGATGATCGAGAGCATGCCGAGCGCGCCAAGGCCGATGCCGTAGATGCCGCCACCGGGGTAGGCGGCCTGGCCGGCCGTGTAGGCGATGAGGATACCGGCGCACACCACGAAGATCGGGGCGGCGGTCGACATCATGCCGGTGCCCAGGCCCGCGATGATGTTGGTCGCGGTGCCGGTCTCGGAAGCCTCGGCGATCTTCTGGGTCGGGCGGAAGTGGTCCGAGCAGAAGTACTCGGTGATCTTGCCGATAGCGATACCGGCGGCGAGACCCGCGAGCACGGCGGCGAAAAACCACATGCGCTCGGGAGCTGCGCCGTCACGGGTGGACCAGTGATAGAACAGGAAGCCCATCGCGCCGACCTGCAGGATCGCGGCGACGTAGGTGCCCATGTTCAGCGCGGAGTGCAGGTTCGCACCCTCCTTCGCGCGGACGGCGAACAGGCCGATGATCGACATCACGATGCCGACGGCGGCGATGAGGAGCGGCGCGGTGGCGCCGTAGAGGAAGTCGATGGAGTCGAACCCGACCGACATGCCCCACAGCGACACGGCGAGCACGACCGGCGCGAGGATCGAACCGACGAACGACTCGAAGAGGTCGGCGCCCATGCCGGCGACGTCGCCGACGTTGTCGCCCACGTTGTCGGCGATGACGGCGGGGTTGCGGGGATCGTCCTCGGGGATGCCGGCCTCGACCTTGCCGACGAGGTCGGCGCCCACGTCGGCGGCCTTGGTGTAGATGCCGCCGCCGACACGCGCGAAGAGCGCGATGGAGCTCGCGCCCATGGCGAAGCCGTTCACGACCTCAGGCTGCGGGTTGGCGCCACCGTTGAGGATCAGGAAGATGATCCAGAGGCTCACGCCGCCGAGGCCGAAGCTCGCGACCGTGAGGCCCATGGTGAGACCGGAGCGGAAGGCGACGTTGAGGGCCTTGTGCACGCCCTCCGTGGCCGCCTGGGCGGTACGGGCGTTGGCACGGGTCGCGACGAACATGCCGAAGTACCCGGCCGCTGCCGAGAGGATCGCGCCGCTCAGGAACGCGACCGCGGTCAGCGGCGGCATCGCCGGCACCACCACGATCGCGATCGCGACGACGATCGCGAACACGATCAGGACTCGATACTCGCGCAGAAGGAATGCGAGCGCGCCCTCCTGGGTCGCCTTGGAGATCTCCTGCATCTTCTCGGTACCCGGGTCCTGCTTGAGGACCCACGATGCGAGGTAGACGGCGACCACGATTCCCAGCAGCGCTGCTGCCGGTGCGGTCCACGCTATCCATTCAGCCATGTACGCGCCTCTCCTTCCACGTTCTGTGCTGTGCGGGGACGATTCGGTCCGGCATCACGGCCCACTGGGTGTCGCGCGCATGTCTGAGCGTGCTGACGACGACCCGGGCCCCTCCGCCGGAATGCTCCGGTGATTCTATGCGAACGGAGCAGGAGCAGCAACAGAACGGAAACGCCGCAGGTAGGACTGATGGGCACTCAAGGCCGCAACACCGTCCTCAGGTCAGCCGATGGTTCAAGGCCCCGCATCACCGTCCTCAGGTCAGCCGATGCCTCTCAGATAGTGGATGAGAGCCTCGAGGGCGGCCCGGTCCACAGCGGGAGTCTCGTCGCAGAAGTTCGGCTCGACGAGTCCGGCCTCTCTGAGGACACGGATGTGATGGATGACGGTGGGTGGACTGACGCCGACGGTAGCGGCGATCTCGGTCGGACTCTCGATGTCGTGCGCGAGTTCCTTGAGAACGCGGCGGCGCGCGGGGCACGCGAGGGCTTTGAACATCGCGTTGAGCTTGGGTCGGTACTCCCGGTAGTCGATGGGCAGCATCGCTGCACCCCCCGTTGTCTCCCCGCGCATGCTGGACCGTCCGTTGCTGCCGCGCGCGGGCTCGCGTGTCCCTGCGGTTGGACGCGCCTGCTCACGACCGGCCTGGCCTCGCCGCGTTCCCTGCAACCTGTGCTCACTAGAACACCCTTTCACCGACGTGAAACCGTACGCACGGAGACTCGATGCTCGTCGAACCAAGATTCGACGCCCGTGAAGTCGGCGGTGGACATCCGCGGAGCTCGGTGCTGCGTGTGGGGTGTGTGCGTGTGGTCGGTGCGGTCAGTCAGTCGTGCGTGCGGTCGGTTCGCGTGTGCGGTCGGTGCTGTCCGTCGGTTCGTGTGTGCGGTCGGTTCGGGTGTGTGGTCGGTGCGGTCAGTCAGTCGTGTGCGCGGTCGCTTCGCGTGTGCGGTCGGTGCCATGTGTGCAGTCGGTGTTGTGCGTGACGTGCGGGCGTGCGGTCGTGCGGTGTGCGGTCGGCAAGGTCGGTGCGATCAGTCGGTGCGGCCAGCCCCCAGGTCCTGCTCCCGGACCGACCCTAGCTCGACCACCATCGAATCAGGGCTTCACGACCGTCGAATCTCGCCGCATGAGGTTCGACGGCCGTGAAAGGAGCGTTTTCGAACAACACCCATACCGGGCGCACTCGAACCTGAACACCCGAACCTGAACACCCGAACTGAACACTCGAACCCAAGGCTAGCAGTCACATGTGAACAGGATCCGACCAGGCTCCAACCGGGCGCCGTACCTGTGGGGCTGCGACACCTGACGCCGCGCGAGGGCGCCGTACCTGCGGGGGCGCCGCCGCGCCGAGGACTGCGGTGGCGGGCAGCCGTGTGTGCCGGCCGGCTACACGCGCCAGGCGGTGGGAACGAACACCCGCTCGAACATCCGGATCGCGAACCGGTCGGTCATCCCGGCGATGTAGTCGGTGACCGCCTCGGGCAGGTCGGCCTCGGCAACGGACGCGTACTCCGGCGGGAGCGCGTCGGGGTTCTCGAGATAGTGGAAGAACAGCGCCCGCACCACGCGGTACGCCTTGGGCTCCTCGGCCTTCGCGCCGTCCGAGAGGTAGACGTGCTCGAAGAGGAAGTCGCGCAGTTCCATCATCGCGTCCCACACCTCGGGGTGCATGCGGATCGAGTCCTGCTCGTGCGACGCTTCGACCATCGACGTCACCATCGTGGTGATGCGGGCCCCGTGGTTGTGCCCGAGGACGTCGGTGGGTCCGCTCGGCAGCTCCTCCTCGCGGAGCACGCCTCCCCGGATCGCGTCGTCGACGTCATGGTTGATATAGGCGATGCGATCGGCGGTGGCGACGATCTGCCCTTCGAGCGTGGCGGCGCGCAGCGACCCCGTGTGGTGCGAGATCCCGTCGCGGACCTCCCAGGTGAGATTGAGCCCCTTGCCGCCGTACTCGAGGCGCTCGACGATCCGCAGCGACTGCAGGTTGTGCTCGAACCGCTCGGGGACCGCTGCCGCCCAGCGAGGGTCGCCCGCGATCTCCTCGAAACACGCGGTCAGCGCGTCCTCGCCGATATGCCCGAACGGCGTGTGGCCGAGATCGTGCGCCAACGCGATCGCCTCGGTGAGGTCCTCGTTGAGCCTCAGCGCCCGCGCGATCGAGCGCGCGATCTGCGCGACCTCGAGCGTGTGCGTGAGCCGCGTACGGTAGTGGTCGCCCTCGGGCGCGAGGAACACCTGCGTCTTGTGAGAAAGCCGACGGAACGCCTTACAGTGGATGATCCGGTCGCGGTCGCGCTGGAACTCCGTTCGGTACGGGTCGAGCGCGATCTCCCGCTCACGCCCGCGCGTGGAGTCCGCGAAGGCGGCACGCGGCTGCAGCCTCCGGCGCTCCTCGGCCTCGTACTCTTCTCGCGTGATGATCATCCTCGACGTCCCCCGTGCCTATCCGAGCAGTCCGATGATCACCAGTGCCGCGTACCACGTGCCGATCGCTCCCACCGCGCCCGGGAACCAACGGAAGCGCGCGCCCCACATGCCCCCCACCCACACGCCGAGCGCCGCGCCGAGCGCGACCGAGGGTGCGAGCACCGGCAGGCCGCTCAGGTAGGCGTCGGCGGAGCGCGAGAGGGCCTGCGCGAGCCCATCGCGGCCGGCGGCCGAGATCTCGTGGGGCAGCGAGGAGGCGACCGGCCAGACGAGCCCGATCCCGAGCGCCACGAGGTAGGGCTGCCATGTGGGTCGCGCACGGCGCGATCGCCCCTGGATCAGGGGCGATCGCGGTGCCTGGAACAGCCTCGTTCCTCTCGCCACGCCTGACTCCTCCCGGAGTACGTCGGCACGGGCCACACGCGCCTGGCTCACGCTTGCGGGCATCACCCGCCCGCGGGCGCTGCACGCCTCCGCCCGCCTCACGCCTGCGGGCGTGTCACGGGCGGGATCGCCTCAAGCGACCCCGCCCGCTGTGCGCATCTACACGACACTCATCGGTTGTCCGAACCAGTTGCCTCCTCGGCGAGCTGCGCCTGGGCAGCCGCGAGGCGCGCGAGCGGGACACGGTACGGCGAGCACGACACGTAGTCGAGCCCGATCGCATGGAACACCTTCACCGAGTCGGGGTCGCCGCCGTGCTCACCGCACACGCCGAGCTTGATGCCCGGGTTCGCCTGGCGCCCGAGCGTACAGCCCATCTCCACCAGCTTCGCCACGCCGTCGTCGACCGTCTCGAACGGGTTGCGTGCGAGGATCTTGCGGTCGAGGTAGCGCGGCAGGAACTTCGACTCGATGTCGTCACGCGAGAACCCGAAGGTCGTCTGCGTGAGGTCGTTGGTGCCGAACGAGAAGAAGTCGGCCACCTCGGCGATACGGTCGGCCATCACGGCCGCGCGCGGGAGCTCGATCATCGTCCCGATCATGATCTCGAGGTCCGAGCCGCACTCCTCGATCACCTCGGCCACGACCTTGGCGCTCTCGTCCCGCAGAGTCTCGAGCTCGGCGCGCAGCGAGACGAGCGGGATCATGATCTCGGGACGCGGGTCGCCGCCCTCGGCGCGCAGCTGGCACGCGGCGCGCGCGATCGCGCGGACCTGCATCGCGTAGATCTCCGGGTGCATGAGGCCGAGTCGGCAGCCGCGCAGCCCGAGCATCGGGTTGGCCTCGGCCATGTGGTCGATCTGCGAGAGCAGCTTGCGCTTGGGCGCCAGCTCCTCGTCGCTCGCTCCCCCGCACTCCGCGCGCGCGATCTCGATGGCGAGCTCACGCGGGTTCTCGAGGAACTCGTGGAGCGGCGGATCGAGCAGGCGCACGGTGACGGGCAGCCCGTCCATCGCCTTGAAGATGCCGAGGTAGTCCTCGGTCTGCACCTTGAGCAGCTCGTCGAGGGCAGCGGCGCGGGTGGCGTCGTCCTCGGCGAGGATCATGTCCTGGACGATCGACTTCCGGTCGCCGAGGAACATGTGCTCGGTGCGGCAGAGCCCGATGCCGGCGGCACCGAACTTCCGGCCGAGCGCGGCGTCCTCGGGCGTGTCGGCGTTGGCGCGCACGCCGAGGCGGCGGTACTCGTCGGCCCACGCGAGGATCGTGTCGAAGTCGCCGGAGACCTCGGGAGCGACCAGGTCGACCGCGCCGAGCACGACCACGCCGGTGGTGCCGTCGATCGAGATGACGTCGCCCTCGCGGAGCACCGTGTCGGTGCCGGAGACGACCGCCTGCTTCTTGGCGGCGTCGATCTTGAGCGCCTCGGCGCCGCACACGCACGGCTTGCCCATCCCGCGTGCGACCACGGCCGCGTGCGAGGTCTTGCCGCCGTGGGAGGTGAGGATGCCCTCGGCGGCGATCATGCCGTGGAGGTCGTCGGGCGTGGTCTCCCAGCGCACGAGGATGACCTTGCGGCCCTCGGCCACGGCGGACTCTGCGTCGTCGGCGGTGAAGACGACCTCGCCAACAGCGGCGCCGGGCGAGGCGTTGAGGCCCTTGGCGAGCGCGTCGTAGCTCGCGCCCGCGTCGAACTGCGGGTGAAGCAGCTGGTCGAGCTGGTCGGGGTCGACACGGAGCACGGCCTCGTCCCTGCCGATGAGCCCCTCCTCGACCATGTCGACCGCGATCTTGAGCGCGGCGCGCGCGGTGCGCTTGCCCACGCGGGTCTGCAGCATCCACAGCTTGCCCTGCTCGATGGTGAACTCGATGTCGCACATGTCGCGGTAGTGGTTCTCGAGCGTGCGGAACACGCCCTCGAGCTCCACGGCGACCTCGGGCATCACGTCGTGCAGCTCCGAGATCGGGTCCGTGTGGCGGATACCCGCGACCACGTCCTCGCCCTGGGCGTTCACGAGGAAGTCGCCGTAGAACTCGTTGGTGCCGTCGGCCGGGTTGCGCGTGAAAGCCACGCCCGTGGCGCTCGTCTCGCCCTTGTTGCCGAAGACCATCGTCTGCACGTTGACCGCGGTCCCGAGATCGTCCTGGATGCGGTAGAGGCGGCGGTAGTCGATCGCGCGGCGGTTCATCCACGATTTGAACACGGCCTCGATCGAGAGCTTGAGCTGCGCGGTGACGTCCTGCGGGAACTCGACGCGGCCGCCCTCGGCGGTGGCGAGGTCCGGGAACTCCTCGGCGGAGACGTGGGTGGCGACGATCTCCTTGAACTGTCCCACGAGCTTCTCGAGGTCGGCGGCGGAGAGCTCGTTGTCGCTCTTGACGCCGCGCGCCTGACGCATCGAGGTCAGCGCGTTCTCGAAGAGGTCACCCTCGACGTCGAGTACGACCTTGGAGAACATCTGCACGAAGCGGCGGTAGGAGTCCCACGCGAAGCGCTCGTTGCCGGTCTGGGCGATGAGCCCCTTGACCGAGGTATCGTTCATGCCGAGGTTCAGGATCGTGTCCATCATGCCCGGCATGGAGAACGGCGCGCCGGAGCGGACCGAGACGAGCAGCGGGTCGTCCGGATCGCCCAGCCGCTTGCCCATCTCCTTCTCGAGGTCCGCGACGTAGGTCGCGATCTCGTCCTCGAGCCCGGCCGGGAAGACGTTCCCTCCCTGGTAGTACTCGACACAGGTCTGGCAGGTGATCGTGAAGCCCGGCGGCACCGGCAGTCCGAGCTTCGTCATCTCGGCGAGGTTGGCGCCCTTCCCCCCGAGAACGTACTTCATCGAAGCATCGCCCTCGCGGAACGCATACACACGCTTGACGTCAGACAACTCTCTCTCCCTTGTTCACTGACCTGACAGAACCCGCCGAAGAAGCGCGCGACGCACCACACCGCGCCGTGGCGAGGGGTTCACTGCTCAAGATAGCGGATTATCTCCTGCGCTGTCTCCTCGATGGCGCGGTTGTCCGTGCGCACCACGATGCAGCCGATCCGGCGCATCACCGCGCGCGCATGCTCGAGCTCGCGCTCGACCGCCTCACGCTCCGCGTAGGTGCGCGCGTAGCGCCCGAGCTCGACGAGGCGCTGGCTGCGGATCTGCGCGAGCAGGTCGGGGTCGCTCACCAGTCCGAACACCCGTCGGGGCTCCACGTCGAAGAGCTCCGGCGGCGGCTCGACCTCGCTCATGAGCGGGATGTTCGCGGCCTTGTAGCCTTTGAAGGCGAGGTACATCGAGAGCGGCGTCTTGCTCGTCCGCGACACGCCGATGAGCACCACCTCGGCCTCCGAGAGGCCCTCGGGATGGCGGCCGTCGTCGTGCTGGACCGCGAACTCCATCGCCTCGATGCGCTGGAAGTAGCCGCGGTCGGTCTTGCGGATCGCGCCGGCCTCCCCCGTGGGCACGACGCACGCGGCGGTCTCGAGCACCTCGACCGCCGGGCCCAGGATGTCGACCGCGGCCAGGCCGAGGTCGGCCACGAGCGCGTTCATCCGCTCCCGCATGAGCGGGTCGGCGAGCGTGTAGAAGAAGACGCACCCCTCGGCGGAGGCGGCACGCACCGCCTCCTCGAGCGATCCCGCCGAGGCGACCTTGGACAGCCGCACCACCTCGAACCGCTCGTGCGGGAACTGGCTCGCCGCGGCGCGGGCCACGAGATCGGCCGTCTCGCCGAGCGAGTCGGAGAGGATGTGGATCCGCACGGTGTCGGGGCCCCCACGATTCGCTCGCCCGCCTATCCCGCGAGGCGGCTGAAGTCGGCGAACCGCTCGAAGAGCGAGACGAACCGGTTCAACAGCCGTAGGCGGTTGTCGCGAAGCCGCTCGTCGGGGTCCATGACGAGGACCGAGTCGAAGAACGCGTCGATCGGCGCGCGCAGCGAGGCGAGCGTGGCGAGCAGCGCGGGGTAGTCCGCGTCCGCGAGCGCGCCCGCGGCGGTCTCCCCTGCGGTGGCGAGGGCGGCCGCGAGCGCGGTCTCCTCGGCGGTCATGAGCGCGGGATCGGCGTCGATGCCGAGCTCGGGGCGCGCGAGGTTCTTCGCGCGGGTGAAGGCGACCGAGAGGTCCTCCATCACGTCGCTCTCGGCACGCATGGCGGTGAGCGCCTCGCACCGGGCGAGCGCGTCGGCCGGGTCGTCGGCGGCCACGGCGAGCACGGCGGCGACGGTGTCGTAGGCGTGGCCGCGGTCGCGCAGCACGCCCTCGAAGCGGCCGGTCACGAACGCCGAGACCGCGGCCGCGGTCTCGGCGCGGTCGAACGCGACGGCGTCGGAGTCCGCGTACCCGTCGAGCGCGGCGTCGATCGCGTCGGCGAGCGTGAGGTCGAGCCCGTCGAGCACGATGCCGAGGATACCGAGCGCGCCGCGCCTGAGCGCGTACGGGTCGGCCGAGCCGGTGGGCGCCATGCCCGCAGCGAAGATCCCGCACATGGTGTCGAGCTTGTCGGCGACCGACACGAGGCGGCCGGGAACGGTCGCGGGGAGCGCGTCGCCCGCGAAGCGGGGCTGGTAGTGGGCGGGGATCGCCTCGGCGACGCCCGCCGGCTCGCCGGCCGCGGCCGCGTAGTAGCGGCCCATGACGCCCTGCAGCGACGGGAACTCGATGACCACATGCGTCACGAGATCGGCCTTGCACAGATGTGCCGCACGGACCGCCTCGGCGGTGCGGGCCTCATCGACGCCCGCCAGGGACGCGAGCCGGGCGGTGAGCGCCTCGATGCGCGCGACCTTGGCGCCGAGCGTGCCGAGCTTCTCCTGGAAGACGATACGCTCGAGGTCGTCGACGTAGGACGCGAACGGTCGGGCGAGGTCCTCGGCGTAGAAGAAGGCGGCGTCGGCGAGGCGCGCGCGGATCACGCGCTCGTGGCCGGCGACGATCGCCTCGGTGCGCCCCGGGTCGCCGTTGTGCACGACCACGAACGCGGGCAGGAGCCGTCCGTCCGCGTCCTCGAGCGGGAAGTAGCGCTGGTGGGACTGCATCGCGGTCTCGAGCACCTCGCGCGGGACCTCAAGGAACTCCTCGTCGAAACGGCCTACGCCCACGGTCGGGTGCTCGACGAGGTTCACGACCTCGGCGAAGACCTTCTCCGGGACCACCGCGCGGGCGCCGTGGGCGGCCGCCGCCGCGTCGATACCCTCGCGCGCGACCGCGGCGCGCTCAGCGTGGTCGAACGTCACGAGAGCGCCCGCCACGGCCGCAGCGTACTCGGCCGCCGAGGCGACCTCGACCGGGCCGGGCGCGAGGAAGCGGTGGCCGAAGGTGGTGCGGCCCGCGGCGAGCCCCGCGAACCCGACCGGCACGACCTCGTCGCCGAAGAGGGCGAGCAGCCAGCGGACCGGGCGCGAGAAGCGGGTCTCGCCGCTCCCCCACCGCATCGACTTGGGCCAGTCGATCCCGGCCACCAGCCCGCCGAGGAGCGCGGGCAGCACGTCGGCGGCGGGCCGTCCGGGCTCGTCGATCACGGCGTAGACGTAGGCGCCCGCCTCGTCCTCGACGCGCTCGAGCGCCGCGACGTCCACGCCCTTGCTGCGCGCGAAACCCTCCGCGGCCCTGGTGGGGTCGCCCTCGGCGTCGAACGCGGCCTTGATCGCCGGGCCCTTCACGCGCTCGGTGTGGTCTGCCTGCTGCTCGGCGAGGTCGGTCACGCGCACCACGAGGCGGCGCGGCGAGCCGAACACGTCCACGACCCCGAACCCGAGCCGGGCCGCGGCGAGCGCGGCCTCCGTGTCGGCCTTGAGCTGGCCGATCGCGGCGTAGAGGGGCGAGGAGGGGATCTCCTCGGCGCCGATCTCGAAGATGAGCTCACGGGCGGCGGTCACGACGCACCACCCGCCCCGGCGTCCGCGGCGGCAGGCACGGCGTCCGCACCCGCGCCCTCGGCGTCCGCGGCGGCGGGCGCCTCGAGCGAGGCGACGTAGGCCTCGCAACACCCCTTGGCGAGCGCGCGGACACGGCCGATGAAGCTCACGCGCTCGGCCACTGCGATGGCGCCGCGCGCGTCGAGCAGGTTGAAGGCGTGGGAGCACTTGAGCACGTAGTCGTAGGCGGGCAGCGGCGCGCCGGCGTCGAGGACGCGACGGCACTCGGCCTCGTAGGTGTCGAAGAGCCGGTAGAGCATCGCGGTGTCGGCGAGCTCGAAGTTGTGGCGCGAGTACTCGTACTCGTTGCGCTTGAAGACATCGCCGTAGGTGTAGGCGGGGGTGCCTTCGTCGTTGGCGACCCACACGAGGTCGTAGACGCTGTCCACGCCCTGGATGTACATCGCGAGCCGCTCGAGACCGTAGGTGATCTCAGCCGGCACGGGACGGCAGTCGAAGCCGCCGACCTGCTGGAAGTAGGTGAACTGCGTGACCTCCATGCCGTTGAGCCAGACCTCCCAGCCCAGGCCCCACGCGCCGAGCGTGGGCGACTCCCAGTCGTCCTCCACGAGCCGCACGTCGTGCTCGGCGGGCTCGATGCCGATCGCGCGGAGCGAGTCCCAGTACAGATCGAGCACGTCGTCGGGGCTCGGCTTCAGGATGACCTGGTACTGGTAGTAGTGCTGGAGCCGGTTGGGGTTCTCGCCGTAGCGCCCGTCGGTGGGCCTGCGGCTCGGCTGCACGTAGGCGGTCTTCCACGGCTCGGGGCCGAGCGACTTCAAGGTGGTCGCGGGGTGGAACGTGCCCGCGCCGACCTCGGTGTCGTAGGGTTGCAGCAGCACGCACCCCTGGTCTGCCCAGTAGCGCGAAAGCGCGAGGATGATGTCTTGGAACGTCGATCCCTGCATGGGTGGCCTGGCTCCTCTCGAAGGCGTGGTGCGTATCTTACCGCAACGAGGTCCGCTTTCCGTGGTGCGGACCGACCTTCCGGCCGAGGAGATCCTCCACCGCGCGACGGTCGGTCTCGGCGAGCTGCTCGACCGGGATGACCACATACCGCGAGCTGCCCGGATAGAGCAACAGGTGCCCGTTCGCCTCGCGCCAGCGGACGATCTCCTCCCAGGCGATGCTCCCGTCACCGTCCTCCGACTCGTAACCGATCCCCGCCTCGCCGAACGTGTAGCGCACCGGGCGGTAGAGCGGCGCCGAGGAGGGCGCGCCGGTCAGCCACGACAGGTAGCCCCAGAGCACGACCGGGATCGCGATGAGCGCGGCGAACATGCCGAGGGCCTCGGTGCGCAGGCCCGAGCCGTAGGCGAGCATCCCCGCGATGGCCACCGCCATCGGCGCGAACCGCAGGCGGCGCGCCGCCAGGTGGAGGAGCACGTCGCGGTACCCCCTCGGCGCGAGCGTGGTCTCGAACGCGACAGAGGGCGAACCGGGCGCGCTCACGAGCCGCTGCCGTTCGCGTAGAACTCGAGCGCCTTGAGGCGCGCGGGGAGATGGTAGGCGACGAACGCGCGCAGGAGCGCGAAGCATTCGGCGAGGGAGCGCGCGGGTATCTGGGCCGAGGCGACCTCGGCCATCGTGGCGCCGAGGAGCCACCCGAGCAGGTCTCGCGCGCCCGCCGAGAGCCGCGGGGCGGGACCGGACGCGGTCCCACAGGCCGGACAGACGAGCCCCCCGGCCTCGAGCGAGAAGCCCGACCCGCCGTCCGCCGCGCACGCGCACGAGACGCAGGAGTCGAGGTGCGGCCGGTAGCCGTGCATCGCCATCGCCTTCACGAGGAACGCGGTCACGACCGCGCGCATGTTCTCCTCGGCGGGTGCGTGCTCGAGCGCGGTGAGCGTCGCGTCGGCGAGCCCGAAGAGGCGCTCCTCGGCCTGGCCTTCGACGGCGACCTTGTCGAGGACGTCGAGCACCACGGACGCGGCGGTCGAACGGTCGTAGTCGTCACGCAGCGCCGGGTGGAGGTCCACGGAGCGCGCGTCGCTGATCACCTCGAGCGAGCGGCCGGGGTTGAGCATGAGGTCGGCCACCGAGCCGGGCTCGAGGCGGCCGGCGAACCGCGACGTCGGCTTGCGCATCCCCTTGGCGACAGCGCGCACGCTGCGGCCGTCGGCGGCGAGCAGGTGCAGGATCTGGTCCGCCTCTCCGAGCTTGGTCTTGCGCAGGACGAGCGCTCGCAGCGCGTACGCGGGCACGTCGCGCTACCCGCGACGCTCGAGCGCGTCGAGGATCTCGAGTCCCGCCGACGCGCCGAGGCGGCTCGCCCCGGCCTCGAGCATGGCGAGCGCCGTCTCGAGGTCGCGGATGCCGCCGGCGGCCTTCACGCCGATGTCGGGACCCACGGCGGCGCGCATGATCTCGACGTCGCGCACGCTCGCGCCCCTCGGCCCGAAGCCGGTGGACGTCTTGACGTAGTGCGCTCCGGCGCGGACGGCGATCCGGCTCGAGCGGTCGACCTGCTCCTCGGTCAGGTGCCCCGTCTCGAGGATCACCTTGACGAGACCACGGCCCTCCGAGGCGTGCGCCACCGAGTCCACCACCGCGCGGATGTCGTCACAGACGAACGAGTCCTCGCCCTCGAGGAGCGCGGCCACGTTGAGCACCATGTCGACCTCGGCGCAGCCGAGCGTGACGAGCAGCGCGGCCTCCTCGGCCTTGGTCTCGGTGTTGGAGTAGCCGAGGGGGAACCCAGCGACCGAGCAGACGAGCGTGTCGGTCCCCGCGAGCTTCTGCGCGGCGAGCGGGACGAGAAACGGCGAGACGCAGAGCGTGGCGAAACCCGCGTCACGGACCGAGTCCATCCAGGCGGAGGCCTCGGCGTACCCGGCGGTGGGCGCGAGCAGCGTCTGGTCGATCGCGCGGGCGAGCGTGGCGGTGTCCATGGCCGTCACAACCCCTCTCCGTAGCCGAAACGCCGGATCTGCGTGGAGTCGCGGCGCCAGTCACGCTTCACCTTCACGAGCAGGTCGAGGTAGACGCGCCCGCCGAGGAGCCGCTCGAGGTCGGTACGGGCCTCGGTGCCGATGCGCTTGATCATCGCGCCGGCCTTGCCCACGATGATGCCCTTCTGCGAGTCGCGCTCCACGAAGATCGTCGCCGTGATGCGCGTGAGGTCGCTCTTGCGGTCGAACTCGAGCTCCTCGATCGCCACGCCCACCGCGTGAGGGACCTCGTCGCGGGTGGCGAGGAGCACCTTCTCGCGGATGAACTCGGCGACCATCACCTCGAGGGGCTGGTCGGTGTCCATGTCGCGCGGGAAGTAGCGGGGGCCGTCGGGGAGCTGGCGGGTGACCGTGGCGAGGAACCCGTCGACGTTGAAGCCGTCGAGCGCCGAGACCACCACCACGTCGTCGAAGTCCGCGAGCCCGCCCGCGATGGCGAGCTGCCGCTCGACCCGTGCCTGGTCGGCGAGGTCGGCCTTGGTGAGCACGAGGACCTTGACCGGCGCCGAGGACGCGGCGACGTGCTGGGCGACCCAGCGGTCCCCCGCTCCCACGGGCGCGGCGGCGTCGATGACGAGACAGGCGACGTCGACGTCGGAGAGCGCCATGAGGCTCGAGCGGTTCAGCTCCTCGCCGAGGGCGTCGTGGGGCTTGTGCAGGCCCGGCGTGTCGACCAGCACGACCTGCGCCTCGTCGGTGTCGACGATCGCGCGAAGGCGGTGGCGGGTGGTCTGCGGGGTGTCGGAGGTGATGGCGACCTTGCTGCCCACCACCGCGTTCACCAGCGTGGACTTGCCGGCGTTGGGACGCCCGACCAGCGCGACGAACCCGCTCTTGACCGTCTCGAACCCGCCGGGTGTGGCGGTGGCGTTCACTCCGGCGCCCCGGGCTCGTCCTGGTCGAGATAGCCGCGGACGAACGCCTCGGGCAGCAGCTCCTCGAGCGACATGACGAGGACCTCGTCGGTGCGGCCGCCCATGATGACGCGCATGGCCGGGTTGAACTCGGCGAGGACCTGGCGACACGAGCCGCACGGCACGGTGGGTGACTCGGAGTCGCCGGCGACGGCGATCGCGTCGATCTCGCGACACCCGGCGGCGACCGCGGCCATGACCGCGCCCCGCTCGGCACAGAGCGTCGCGCCGTACGCCGCGTTCTCGACGTTCACGCCCTGGAAGATCTCGCCCCCCGCGTAGACCGCCGCGCCCACCCGGAACACCGAGTACGGGGCGTAAGCGTGCGGCTTGACCTCGCGGGCGAAGGCCAGAAGGGCGAGATCGGGCTGGGTCAGATTACGCATCGACGCCCTCCTTGCGTTCAGCGGCCGAGGCCGCGCTCACGGTCATCCTCATGATACGGGTTCCCTGCAGCTCTTCCACCGTCAGGCGCAGGCCCTCGATCTCCACGCTCTCGCCGACCTCCGGGATGTGGCCGGCCACCTCGGTGAACACGCCGCCCACCGTGTCGGCGTCCATCTCGATCGCGGTGTCGAACCGCTCGTTGAGCTCGTCGACGGGCAGGCGGGCGTCCACGTGGACGACCCCGTCGGCCCCCTCGGTGACGAGGGAGACCTGGGCGTCGTACTCGTCGAAGATCTCGCCCACGATCTCCTCGAGCAGGTCTTCGATCGTCACGAGGCCCGCGGTCCCGCCGTACTCGTCGGCGACGATGGCGATGTGGGTCCGCGAGCGCATCTCGACGAGCAGCTCCTCGACCGGCTTGGTCTCCGGCACGAAGTACGCCGGGCGCGCGATCGCCGCGGGACGGACCTCGGGGTCGCGCACGAGGGCGGCGAGCAGGTCCTTCGCGTAGAGCACGCCGCGGATGTCGTCGACGGTCTCGTGGTAGACGGGGAGTCGCGAGTAGCCATGCTCCTCGATGAGCGCGATGGCGTCGGAGGCCGAGGCGGTGTCGGGCAGCCCCGTCATGTCGGTGCGCGGGACCATGACCTCGCGGACCACCTTCTCGCCGAACTCGGTGACCGCCTCGAGGAGCGCCTCGGCGGCCTCCTCCTCGCGTGTGGACTCGTCCTCGTCGGCCCACCCGTTGCCTCCCCGCTCGGCCTCCCCGCTCCACGCCGAGGGGGCCGCGTCCTCGCCCACCGCGAGCCGCATCGCCCACTTCCACGGCGCCGTCATGAGCCGCGCGAGCGGATGCAGGGCCGGGACGATGCGGGCGACGGTCGGCGCGAACGCGAGCGCGACGCCCTCGGGGTTCTGGGCCGCCAGCGTGCGCGGGAGCGCCTCGCCGAACGCGAAGAAGACGATCACGCCGATACCGGCGCCGATGACCGCCGCGAGCCAGTCCGGCAGCGCGTCGTAGGCGAGAAGCACCGCGATGGCGGAGAGCGCCGCCCCTGTCGTGTAGGCGATCGCCGAGGCCATCGCCGCCGCCCCGTGCAGGCGTCCGGGATGCTCGAAGAGGCGCATGAGCGCGGTCGCGCCCTTGCGCTCGGACTCCACGAGGCGCGCGACCCGGCCCCTCGTGATGTGCGAGGCCGCAGCCTCACCCGCGGCGACGACCGCTTTGACGGCCAGCAACACCACGATCGCGACTATGACTAACGGTACGGCCAACACGTCCTCCTGTTTGGGTCACGGTCAGACAAAGAATACCTGAAAGAGCAGGGTGGCGATGAGCAGGCCGAGGAGCGCGCCGAACGCCACCTCGGCGATGGTGTGCGTCTCGTTCTCAAGACGGCTCTGGGCCACCAGCGCCGCGATGAAGAGCGCCAGGACCGCCGCCGAGGAGCTCCTCGTCCCGAACCCCACCGCCGCGGCGGCGGCGGTGGCGAGCCCCACGTGGCCGGAGGGCCAGCCGCCGCGCAGGAACGTCCCGCTGCGCGTGACCGCCTTCAGGGCGATGACCGCGAGCCCGGTGAGTCCGAGACCGATCACCGTGAGGTGCACCGGCGCCCGCTGCACGAGCTGGAAGCCGCCCTCGGCCGCGTCCCGCGCCCGGTCGAAGAAGACCACGTAGCCAACCGCGACCGCGATGAGCGCGGAGATGAGCACGCCCCCGGCCGCGACGTCCTTCGCGACCTTCGCGAGCGGGTCGGGCCGGTCCACCACGAGGTCGACGACCGCCTCGACGGCGGTGTTGACGAGCTCGGCGGTGAGCACCAGCCCGATCGCGAAGAGGAGCGCCACCATCTCGAGGCGGGAGACGTCGAGCAGCACCGCCCCGACGAGCACGGCGGCGGCCGCGATGAAGTGGACGCGCATGTTGCGCTGCGTGCGCAGGGCGTAGACGATCCCCGCGATCGCGTAGTTGAAGCTCCAGAGCAGCGACCGGCTTCTCACCGGCGTCCCCTCACCGTCCCTCGGCGAACGCGTCGAGCAGCGCGCGCTCGCGCGCCTGCATCGCCTCGGCCCCCTCGTCGGTGTCGTGTTCGTAGCCGAGGATGTGCAGGATGCCGTGGACCAGCAGCAGGTTGAGCTCCTCTTCGATGGTGTGCCCGAGCTCGGCCGCCTGGGCCTCGGCGACCTCCGGCGCGATGACCACGTCGCCGAGGGTGAGCGGCTCCTCCTCGCCCGCCGGGCACGGGTCGTCGCACCCGAACGCGAGGACGTCGGTGGGGCCTTCCTTGTCGCGGTACGCGAGGTTGAGCTCGGCCATCTCATCGATGCCGATGACGGCGACCGAGAGCTCGGCCTCGGCCGGGACGTCCTCCCGGTCGAGCACGAACTCGGCGATCTCCACGAACGCGCCGAGGTCGAGCGGCTCGGGATCTCTATGACTGGTGACCTGGATGGGCATGCTCACTCCTTCTCTGGGTCGCCTCGGGATACTCGATACGCGGGTGATAGATGCTCGCGAGCATCGCGGCGTACACCCGGATGATCTCGTCGAGGTCGGCGAGCGTGAGGTGGGAGTCGTGGAGCTGGCCGTCGGCGACCTTGCCCTCGACCACGGAGCGCACCGCGCTCTCGACCCGCGGCAACGAGGGCTTCTTGACGGTCCGCACCGCCGCCTCGGCCGAGTCCGCGAGCATCACGAGCGCGGCCTCGCGCGACTGCGGGCGGGCGAAGGTGTAGCGGAAGTCCGCCTCGGCGACGGGCCCCTCCCCCTCGGCGGCCTTGTTGTAGAAGTAGCTCACCAGCGAGTCGCCGTGGTGCTGCTCGATGATGTCGACGATCTCCGGAGGCAGGCGGTACTTGCGGGCGAGCTCGATGCCCTCGCGGACGTGTGCGGTGATGATGATCGCCGAGAGGCTCGGCGTGGTGGCGTCGTGCGGGTTCTCGGTGCCGGCCTGGTTCTCCACGAAGAAGCCGGGGCGGCTCAGCTTGCCGATGTCGTGGTAGTAGGCGCCCACGCGCGCGAGCAGCGGATTCGCGCCGATCGCCTCGGCGGCGGCCTCGGTGAGGTTGCCGGTCAGCACCGAGTGGCTGTAGGTGCCCGGCGCCTCCACCATCAGCCGGCGCATGAGGGGGTGTCCCGGGCTCGCGAGCTCGAGGAGGCGGACGTCGGTGGTCACGCCGAACGCGTACTCGAAGAAGGGCAGCAGCCCGTAGCCGAGCACCGCGGCGAACAGGCCGCCGAGGGCCCCGTTGGCGGCGGCGAGCGCGGCCTCTCCGGGCTGGGCGCCCCCGGCGACCGTCGCGAGCCACGCGAGGAGCGAACCCGACCCCACGAGGAACAGGCCCACGTAGAACAGGCGCGCCCGCTCGGTCATGAACGACATCGCCACGACCGAGAGCGCGCTCCACACGAGCATCGCGACCACGGCCGCACCGCCCGAGAAGCCGAGGAGCACCCCGCCGATCACGGTGAGGACCGCGGTGAGCAGGCCCACGCGCGAGTTCACGAGCACGGTCGCGAGCATGGCGGCGAGCGGGACCGGGAGCAGGTAGAGGGAGACCTCGGGGAAGAACCACAGGATCGCCCGGGTCACCCACACCGCCCCGAGCACGAGCGTCGCGATGATGGCGAGGTCGCGGGAGCGCTCGAAGATGCGGTTGTCGAACCGCCACAGGTAGGTCGCGCCGCCCACCACGGCGATGATGGCGAGCGCGACGAGCGCGGCGAGCGACGGGAGCGAGCCGCCCTGGTCGAGCAGGCCGAGGCGGCGGATGATCTCGATGTGCTCGGCGGTCACGACCTCGCCGCGCTGGACGATGTTCTCGCCCGACTGCTTGATGATGACCACCGGGTCGACACCGTCGGCAGCGGTGGCTCGGGCGGCCTCGGTCGCCGCCTCGTCGACCGAGAGCGTGGGCTCGATGGTCAGGCCGACGATCCCCTCGATGGCGTCGCGCAGCGCGGGATCGAACGGCAGGCTGCTCGCCCCCTCCCGCATCTGCTGCATCACGGCCGGGAGCTCGTCGGCCACGAACCGGCGCGAGAGCACGGTGGTGGCGAGCTGTTCAGCGGCCCGTGACGCGCGGCCGAACTCGGTCTCGTCGGCGGTCACGAGGGCCGCGACCCACTCGGGCTGGAGGTCGGGCAGCGCGGCCTGGGCGGCGGCGACCGTGGTCTCGGGCTCCTCGGCGAAGAGGGTCCGGTAGGGCCGCACCGCGTCGAAGGTGCGGGAGACGTCGCCGCGCGCCGAGGCGAGCACCTCGCTGTCGAACACGGTGACCGGCTCGACCGCCGAGGCGGCCTCCGCCCGGGCGCGCTCGGTCGCCGCCTCGTCCACGAACTGCACGGTACGGTTGGCCCGGAAGGTACGGGGCGCGGGCTCTCCCTCGTTCACGCCCACCGGCGGGGTCTGGAGCACGAGCGGGAGCCCGAGCGCCACGGCGGTGACGACCGCGAGCACGCCGCGAGCCACCCAGCGATGCCTGAGCGGGCCACGCGAGCGCGAGACGCGCGTGGAGAGGTCGGAGAGGCTAGCCATGGCGGGCGTCCGCCTTCGCCTCCTCGTAGAGGTGGTAGGCGTTGACGATGCGCTGCACGAGCTTGTGCCGGACCACGTCGCGCGAGCCGAGCTCGCAGAAGGCCACGCCGGGCACGTCGGTCAGGATCTCGCGGACCTGCTTCAGGCCGGACACTCCCTTGGGCAGGTCCACCTGGGTGACGTCGCCCGTGATCACGACCTTGCTGCCGAAGCCGAGGCGCGTGAGGAACATCTTCATCTGCTCGGGGCTCGTGTTCTGCGCCTCGTCGAGGATGATGAAGCTGTCGTTCAAGGTCCGGCCACGCATGAACGCGAGCGGAGCGACCTCGATCACGCCGCGGTCCATGAGCTGCTGGGACTTCTCGATGTCCATCATGTCGAAGAGCGCGTCGTAGAGCGGGCGCAGGTACGGGTCGACCTTCTCGAAGAGCGTGCCCGGCAGATAGCCGAGCGACTCCCCCGCCTCGACCGCGGGACGCGTGAGGATGATCCTGCCGATCTCGCGCCGCTTGAGCGCGTCGACCGCCATCGCCATCGCGAGGTAGGTCTTACCGGTGCCCGCGGGACCGATCCCGAACGTCACCGTGTGTTCGCGGATGGCGTCGACGTAGCGCTTCTGGCCGGCCGTCTTGGGCCGCAGCGCCTTGCCCTTGTGGGTGAGGAGCACGTCGGAGAAGAGCGCGCTCGGCGAGCACTCGCCGCTGCGCAGCATGTCGATGGAGCGCTCGAGGTTCTCCTCGGTGAGCCGTTCTCCCTTCTCCACGAGCGAGATCATCTCGGTGAACAGCGAAGAGACGGCTTGGCCCTCGGCGGGCTGGCCCTCGATGGTGATCTGGTTCCCGCGAACACTGATCGCCGACTCGAACTGGTCCTCGATCAGCCGCAACAGCCCATCTCCCTGCCCGAGCAGGTCGGTCATGTTCAACTCGGGGGGTACGACGAGCCGGATCTGGGTCGGTTCCACCTGGTCATGCACCTTCTGTCCGACGGGCGGCGGCAGGTGCCGACGCCGGGGGCGCGAGCGTGCGCCCTTCACGGTATTCTACCACGTCAGGCACCTTTCTCACGTCGCGCGGAGCGCCTCGCCGAGGAGCCCCTCCCCCTCGCGTCCGGTCAGCCTGACCCGCACGACCTCGCCCACGCGCCACGCGCGGCCCTCATCCGCCGCCACGCGCACGGTGAGGTAGTCCTCGCTCGTCCCCCGCGCCCCGCGCTCGTCCACGTGTTCCACGAGCACCTCGGCCTCCTCGCCGAGGCGCCCGGCCGCGTGCCGCTCGCGCAGGACGGCGTCGAGCTCGCGCAGCGCCGCCGCACGACTCGCGCCCGCCCCGGGGTCCACCCGGCCCGCCATCCCCGCGGCCCGCGTCCCGCTCCTCGGCGAATACCGAAAGACGTGCAGCCGCGCGAAGCCGAGCTCCTCCACGGCGGCGAGCGTGGCCGCGGCGTCGGCGTCGGTCTCGCCCGGGAAGGCGGTCATCACGTCGGTGGTCACCGCCAGGCCGGGAAGGGCCGCCCGCGCCGCTTCGACCCGCGCGGCGAACCCCGCACGCGTGTAGCCGCGCCCCATCGCCGCGAGCACCGCGTCGGAGCCCGACTGCAGCGGCACGTGCAGGTGCGGACAGGCCGCCGGCGTCTCGGCGAGCGCCTCGAGGAGGGCCGGCGTCACGTCGAGCGGCTCGATGCTCGAGATGCGGATCCGCGCGATCCCGGTCGCGGCGACCGCGCGCACGAGCGCGGCGAGATCTCCCGCGCCCGCAACGGCCCCCGCGTCGCCCGCGTCGCCCGCGGACGCGCCCGGATCGGCGTAGCGGCCGATGTTGATGCCGGTGAGCACCACCTCGGCCACCCCCGCTGCCTCGAGGCGCTCCACCTCGGCGACGACCTCGGCGAGCGGGACGGAGCGCGGCACTCCGCGGGCGTAGGGCACGATGCAGTAGGCGCAGAACGCGTCGCACCCGTCGGCGACCTTGACCGCGGCGCGCGTCCGGAAGCCCTCTCCCGCCCGGACCCGTTCAGCGGGCGGCGGGGCCTCCACGCCGAGGAGGTCCGCCACGCGCCCCGCCACGCGCTCGCGGTCCGGTTCGACGACCACCCGCTCGCCGAGCGCGGCGAGCTCTCCGGTGTCGAGCGCGGCGAGGCACCCGCTCACCACCACGACCGGCGCCTGCGCAAGGCCGAGCGCGTGGCGCACGGCCTTGCGGGCCTTGCGGTCCGCCTCGGCGGTGACGGTGCAGGTGTTGACCACGACCACCGCGGCCTCTTCCTCGGCGACCACGCGTACCCCCCTGCCGAGGAGATCGGCCGCCGCGTCCTCGCTCTCGACGCGGTTGACCTTGCAGCCGAAGGTCCGGAACGCGACGGCGAGCCGCCGAGGGTCAGTCACGGGGACGTCCTCCGAGCGCGCCGAGCTCGTAGAGCACGAGGGCGGCGGCGGCGATGCCCGCGGTCTCGGCGCGCAGGACCGTGGCGCCGAGGGTGACCGCGCGCGCCCCGGCCCGCTCGAGCGAGTAGACCTCCTCGGCGGTCAGCCCGCCCTCGGGGCCCACGACGACAGCGACGCGCGACGAGGCCGTGGCGCCGGCCTCGTCGAGGGCCTCGCCGATGCCCGGGCCGGTGTGGACGGCACCCTCCCACGCCACGAGCACCACGTCGTGACCGGCGACGAGCGCGTCCGCCGCGCCGGCGATCGGGGCGGGGTCGCTCACCTCCGGCACCGTGACCCGCTGGGACTGCTTGGCGGCGGCCATCGCGACGCGCCGCCACCGCTCGCCGCGCGCTGCCGCCTTCTCGGAGGTGAGGCGCACGACCGAGCGCTCGGTGAGCACCGGCGCCACCGCGGCGACGCCGAGCTCGGTCGCCTTCTCGATCACGAGGTCGACCTTGTCGCCCTTGGCGACCCCTTGCACGAGCGTGACCGCCGGGGTCCCCACGTCGGGCAGGCGCGAGAACCCGTCGGCGATGAGGCCGTGCTGGTCCGCGCTCACCACCCGCGCCGACCAGGCCGCACCGGCCGGCTCGACCACCACGATGGGCGCCCCGGCCCGCATCCTGAGCACCGTCGCCGCGTGGTGCAGGTCGGCGGTCGAGAGCGGCAGCGGCGCGCGGGCGGCGTCAGCGCCGAGCGGGGCGGTCAGGAAGAAGCGGTGAGCGGACACGGCGGCCCTCCTCGGCGTGGGGGCGTCAGCCCGACAACCAGTCCTTGAGACGATCGAGCGGGGTCGGCCGCGCGGTGTCGCCGAAGGTCTCCGCGAGCTCGCCGAGGAGCTCCCGCTGGCGCTTGGTGAGCTTGGCCGGGATGTCGATCGACGCGTGCACGATGAGGTCGCCGCGACCCGAGCCGCGCAGCCGCGGCATGCCGGCGCCGCGCACCCGCAGCGTGTCGCCGTACTGCGTGCCGGGCGGCACGTCGAGCGTGACGTCGCTTTCGAGCCCCGGCGCCTCGACCGACGCGCCGAGAGCGGCCTCGGTGATCGTGAGCGACATGCGCGCGTGCAGGTCGGCGCCCTCGCGGTGGAGGAACTCGTGCGGCGCGATGCGCACCGTGACGAGCAGGTCGCCCGCCGCGGCGCCCCGCACGCCGGCCTCGCCGCGTCCGGGGACGCGGATCTGCATGCCGTCCTCGATACCCGCGGGGATCTCGATCTCGACGTGATCGCGGTCGGGCACGCGCCCCTGGCCGGCGCACTCCGGGCACGGGGTGGCGACCACCGATCCGGTCGCGCCGCAGCCGTCGCACGGGGAGAGCGTCTGCATCGTGCCGAGGATGGTGCGGCGCTCGGAACGCCTCTGCCCGGAGCCGTTGCAGATCGGGCACGTGGAGGTGCCGGTGCCGTCCGCCGAACCGGTCGCGTCGCACTCCTCGCACTCGACGAGCCGGTTGACCGCCACCTCCTTGGTGACGCCCATCGCGGCGTCCTCGAGGGTGATCACCATCTGGACCGCCATGTCGCGGCCCTCGGTCCGCGCCCGGCGCGCTCCGGCGCCCCCCGCCATCCCGCCGAAGAAGGCGCTGAACAGGTCGTCCATCCCGAACCCGCCGCCGAACAGGTCGCCGAGGTCCGGGCCGGCACCCGCGCCCATCCGCGGGTCGACGGTGCCGTAGCGGTCGTACATCTCGCGCTTGGCGGGGTCCGAGAGCACGTCGTAGGCCTCGTTGACCGCCTTGAACCGCTCCTCGGCGTCCCCGTCCTTGCAGACGTCCGGGTGGCACTCGCGCGCCTTGCGGCGGAACGCCTTCTTGATCTCGGACTCGGTCGCGCCCCGCTCGACGCCGAGCAGCGCGTAGTAGTCGGTGGTACCAGTGGACACTAGGTCTCCTCCGTGGTCGGTGCGGTCAACATCTCCGAGAGCCCCTCGGCGACTGAGTGTACGGCGGCGATCGATCGCGAGTAGTCCATGCGCGTGGGCCCGATCACGCCCACCACGCCGTCGGCGTCACCGGGGCCGTACCGCGCGGCCACCACGCTCATCTGGCCGAGCTCGCTCACGTGGTTCTCGCTGCCGATGCGGACCGTGAGCCCGCCGGTGCGCATGAGGTCGGAGAGCGTCTCGAGGAGCGCGAGGCCGTCCTCGAGCATGGCGAGCAGCGGACGCGCGAGCGAGGCGTCGGCGAACTCCGGCAGGCCGAGGAGCTCGGGCGTCCCCACGTGATAGAGCCGGTCGCGGTCGGCCTCCTCGAGGCACGAGAGGACCGAGCCCATCACCTCGGCGAGCAGCCTGCCCTGCGGCGACCCGTCGTCGGCGGCCGCGCGCAGCGTGCGGACCTCGGCGGCCCGCTTGTCCACGAGCGCCGCGCCGAGCGCGCGTTCCACCTCCGCGAGGCGCTCCGGCGAGACCTCGGCGGCAAGGTCGACGTGACGGTTGACCACCTGGCCGCTCTCGGTGATCACCACCACGAGCACCCGCCGGGGACCCATCGAGAGCAGGTCGACGCGGCGGATCCGCGCCACGCCGAGCGTGGGAGCGGTCACGACCGCCACGTAGTGGGTGAGGTTGGAGAGCAACGCCGAGGTCTGGCGCATGAGCTGGTCGACCTCGCTCGCGAGCACGAGGGGTGCCGGCCGCGCCCCGGGCGTGCCGGAACGCGCGGCGAGCGACTCGCGATCGAGCAGGTCGTCGACGAACGCGCGGTAACCGAGGTCGGTGGGCACCCGGCCCGACGACACGTGGGGCTGGTGGACGTAGCCCGTCTCCTCGAGCGCGGAAAGCTCGTTTCGGACCGTGGCCGGAGAGCACCCAAGGCGGTGCCGCTCCACCAGGTGCTTCGATGCGACCGGCTGGCCGCTCGCGATGTACTCCTCCACCAGCGCCTGGAGTACCAGGCGCCTGCGGTCGCTCAACACAGCTCTCACCTCGGGATCCGGGGCCGCGACAGGGCAGCCGTGGGTGCCGGCTGGCACTCGATTATAGCGAGTGCTAGGCCAGTCCGCGACGGGCGCCGGCGTTCCAGACCGCGGCGAACACCTCGTTGCCGAGGAGCCATCCCGCGGGCGTGACCCGCCACCGGCCCCCAGCGTGCTCGACGAGTCCCTGCGCGGCGAGTCCGGCGAGCGCCTCGCACGCCCCGGCCTCCTCGGCGAGCCTGTCGGTGATCCCCTCGGCGAGGCGCAGACCGAGCATCGCGTCCTCGGCAGCGGCCTCGGGAGCGGTGAGGAACTCGACGTCCTCGGGCGGGCCCACCGGCTTGCGCAGGAACGCGACCGTGTCGGCGGAGCGGGTGAAGCGCACGCGCGCCGCGCCGTCGGGCAGCTCGGTGACGGTCCGGCCGATCCCCGCCACGCCCGGGTCGCCCCACGCCTCACACCGCACGGCGGCGGCGAACGTCTCGGCGGACACCATGCTCGCCGCCGAGGGACCGATGCCCAGGTAGGGCCGCCCCGTCCAGTAGCCGCTGTTGTGCACGGCCCGCTCCCCCGCCCGGGCGTAGCTCGCCACCTCATAGCGCGCGAGGCCCGCCTCGCCGAGGAGCGCCTCCGCGAGCGCCATCATCTCCGCGGCGAGGTCCGGATCAGGCTCGCCGATCGCACCGGACGCGAGCCGGTCGGCGAGCACGGTGCCGTGCTCGACGGCGAGCGGGTAGACGCTCACGTGCCCGGCGCCGGTGGCGATCGCGCGTTCGAGGGTGTCGCGCCACGACGCGAGCGTCTGGCCCGGCACCCCGCACATGAGGTCGAGCGACAGGTGCGCCCCGGTCGAGGCGAGCTCGGTCGCCGCCCGCGCGGCGCGCGCCGCGTCGTGGCACCGGCCGAGGGTGCGCAACACCTCGTCGTCGAAGGACTGCACGCCGAGGGAGAAGCGCGTGACACCGCTCGCCACGAGACGCGCGGCGGTGGCAGGGTCGGTGGTGTCGGGGTTGCTCTCGACCGTGACCTCGGCGCCCGCGCGCACGCGGGCGCAGTCGCGGATGCCGTCGAGCAGCGTCACGAGGGACTCGCCGAGGGTCGTCGGGGTCCCGCCGCCCACGTAGATGCTCACGACGTCGTCGAGCGCACCGAGCGCCGCCCAGTGCGCCGCGCCCTCGGCCACCGCCCACGCGAAGTGGTCGGCGATGCCGGGCTCGGCGGGCAGCGGCGCCGAGTGGAAGTCGCAGTACGCGCACTTGAGCACGCAGAACGGGACGTGGACGTAGAGTGAGACGGGCCCGGGGCCCGGCATCAGGTCGCGCGTGTCCGCCGGCTCACTCATCGACCTTGAGGATCGCCATGAACGCGTCCTGCGGCACCTCGACGTTGCCCACGTTCTTCATCCGCTTCTTGCCCTTCTTCTGCTTCTCGAGCAGTTTGCGCTTACGGGTGATATCCCCGCCGTAGCACTTGGCGAGCACGTCCTTGCGCTTGGCGCGCACCGTCTCGCGGGCGAGGATCTTCCCGCCGATGGCGGCCTGGATGGGCACCTCGAACATCTGCCGGGGGATGATCTCGCGCAGCTTCTCGGTGAGCACGCGTCCGCGCTGGTAGGCCTTGTCGCGGTGGACGATGAAGCTGAGCGCGTCGACCGGCTTGCCCGCGAGCAGGATGTCGAGCTTCACGAGCTTGCCCGGCTGGTAGCCGATGTACTCGTAGTCGAGGCTCGCGTATCCGCGCGTGCGGCTCTTGAGCTGGTCGAAGAAGTCCATGATGAGCTCGGAGAGCGGGATCTCGTAGTGCATCTCCACGGTGGTCGCCGAGAGGTACTGCATGTCCTTGAAGGTCGCCCGGCGGCTCTCCGAGAGCTCCATCACCGCGCCGACGTGGTCCGGGGGCACGAGGACCGTCGCCTTGAGATAGGGCTCCTCGATGCGCTCGATGGCGCTCGGCTCCGGCATGTCCTGAGGCGAGTGGACGATGAGCCGCTCGCCCTTGGTCGTGAAGACGTGGTACTCCACGCTCGGAGCGGTCGCGAGCAGGTCGAGGTCGAACTCGCGCTCGAGCCGCTCCTTGATGACCTCCATGTGGAGCAGGCCGAGGAACCCGACACGGAACCCGAACCCGAGGGCGTGACTCGACTCCGGCTCGTAGATGAGCGCCGGGTCGTTGAGCGTGAGCTTGTCGAGCGCGTCGCGCAGGTCCGGGTACTGGTCACCGTCGATCGGGAAGAGCCCGGTGAAGACCATCGGCTTGACCTCGCGGTAGCCGGGCAGCGGCTCGGCGGCCCCGTTCTTGGCCAGCGTGATGGTGTCCCCGACCTTGACGAGCGCTGGGTCCTTCAGGCCCGTGATCAGGTAGCCGACCTCGCCGAAGGCGAGCTCGTCGACGGGGAGGTTCGCCGGACGGCGGACGCCGACCTCCTCCACGTCGGTCACGGTGTTCGTGGCCATCATGCGGATCTTCTCGCCCTTCGAGATCGACCCGTCGATGATCCTCACGAGCGCGACCACGCCGCGATAGGTGTCGAAGTACGAGTCGAAGATGAGGGCCTTGAGCGGCGCGTCCGGGTCGCCCTCGGGCGGCGGCACGCGCCGGATGACCGCCTCGAGCGCGTCGCGCACGCCCTGGCCGGTCTTGCCGCTCGCGAGCACCGCCTCGTCGGCGGGGATGGCGAGGCCCTCCTCGATCTCGTGCCGCACCCGCTCGGGATCGGCGGCCGGCAGGTCGATCTTGTTGATGAGGGGGATGATCTCAAGCTCGGCGTTCATCGCCATGATGGCGTTGGCGACGGTCTGGGCCTCGACGCCCTGCGCGGCGTCGACCACGAGGATCGCGCCCTCGCACGCCTGCAGCGACCGGGACACCTCGTAGGTGAAGTCCACGTGCCCGGGCGTGTCGATGAGGTTGAACTGGTAGGTCTCGCCGTCCTCGGCGGTGTAGAGCACCCGGACCGCCTGCGCCTTGATGGTGATCCCGCGCTCGCGCTCGATGTCCATCGAGTCGAGGACCTGTTCGACCATGTCGCGGTCGGCCACGGTGTGCGTCAGCTCGAGGACGCGGTCCGCGAGCGTGGACTTGCCGTGGTCGATGTGGGCGATGATCGAGAAGTTGCGTATGTGGGTGGCCTGGCTCATGTCTGCGAAAGTGTAGCAGGGCGCGCGGTGTGCGGGAACGGCGGGTGCGTGACGGCCCGGTGACGGCGTGGCGCGTGGACTGTCCCGCCCGCCTCGCCTGAAGGATAGTGAGATGATGTGCTCCCGAAGGGTCATAGCGAGCGTCTTCGCCCTGGTCGTGGTCGCGTGCGCGCTCATCGCATGGCGCGACACCCGCATGCCCGTGTTGCACGAGGTGGTCGTGCCGGTCGAGGGTCTCGGCCGCGAGGTGCGCGTCCTGCACGCGAGCGACCTGCACTCGTCGCGGTTCGGCGAGGGCCAGCACCGGCTCGCCGCCCTCCTGGCGGGAGCGGGACCCTTCGACGCCGCCGTCCTCACCGGCGACCTCGTGGTGCGCGACGCCCCTGACGACGTCGCCCGGGCGCTCGAGCTCGCCTCGCTCGCACTCGAACACGCCGAGGAGGTCTTCTTCTACCCCGGGAACCACGACGGCCCCGCGCTCGCCTCGGCCCTCGCCGGGATCGGGATCCGCGACCTCGCCGACCACGACGCCGGGTCGCGGGTCGGCGAGGTCGCGACGGACGCCGGCACGGTGCTGGTGGCACCGGTGTGGGAGGCCGCCGGGGACGGCTCCGCGGACCTCGTGCTCCTCGCCACGCACCACCCGCTCGCCCCCGGCGCGCTCGACTCGTTCGCAGGAGGTCGCGGACGCACCACGGTCGTGCTCGCGGGACACACGCACGGCGGACAGGTGCACCTTCCGCTCGTGGGGGCGCTCGTGGCGCCACGACCCGCGGACCCCACCGACACGTCGGAGCGCAGGCCCGGCGCCACCGACTGGTTCTTCCCCGACCTTCGCGGGCTGCACGTGACCGGCCTCTACGGGTCGGAGGGCACCTATCAACACGTCTCCGCGGGACTCGGGACCCACGCCGTCCCGGTGCGGTTCGGCCCGCGAAGCTCGATGACGGTGCTGCGTTTCGTGCCGGCCCCCGCTCGGTGACCCCCCGGCGCCCCGTCTGGGCGCTGTCCGCGGACGTCCGCGGCCTGCCGACGCCCGCGCACGCCCCTTCCCGCGGGGATCCCGCTTGTGCTAGACTCTCACGGTTCGTCGACACCCCACTGCGACGACGGGCACCATCACGGATTCGAGAGGAACTGCACCTGTGGCCAACATCAAGAGCCAGAAGAAGCGCGTGCTGACCAACGCCAAGGCGCACGAGCGCAACAAGGCGGTCAAGTCCGAGATCAAGACCGCGATCAAGAAGGTGGACGCCGCCGTCGCCGAGGGTGACGCCGCCGCGGCCAAGTCCGCCGCCGAGAGCGCCGCCCGCCTGCTGGACAAGGCCGCCTCCAAGGGCGTCATCCACAAGAACCAGGCGGCCAACCGCAAGTCGGGCGTCGTCAAGCGCGCCGCCGACCTCGAGGGCTAGCGCAGGGCCTACGCCGCGCGGCACACCTCGACAACCCAGCGTTCGAAGACGAGTCGGGCATCCCGGCTCGTTTTCATGTGCGCCTCGACCTCGGCGGCGGCGCGCAGGGCGTCCACGAGTTCTTCGGCGGTGAACCGCCCGGCCTGCCGGACGAGGTTGCGGGCCTGCCACTCGAGGATCCCGACCTCGCGCGCGACCGCCGTGAGGGAGCCTGCTCCCGGACGCTCCTGGACCGCGGTGAGCGAGAGCAGGGTGCGCACGTGGCGCACGCTCATCGCATGGATCCCATGGATCGACTCCCCGTCGGCCAGCAGCGCGGCGAGCAGCCTCAGCGCGGCGCGTGCGTCACGGGAGCCGAGCGCGTCGAGGAAGGCGAAGATCGAGGTGGGCGCGGTGGCCGAGACCACCTGCTCGACCTCCTCGCGCGAGAGCGTCTCCTCGGAGCCGGAGAAGGCGATGATCTTGTCGATCTCGATGGCGATCCGCCGCAGGTCGTGGCCGACCGCGCGCACGAGCACCTCGGCGGCGTCGAGCCCGATCCTCCGTCCGCGCTCCGCGAACATCCCAACGACCGTCTTGGGGTACTCGTGTTTGCCCGGCGCCTTGTACTCGGCGATCCCTCCGAGCTTGTCGATCGCCTTGTAGACGCGGAGGTTCTTGGCCATCTTGGCCGCGACGAGCACCAGCGTGGTCTCGGGGTTCGGGTCCGCGGCGTAGTCCGCGAGCGTGCCGAGGTGGTCCGTGCTCAGCTTGTCCGCGCGGTTGACGATCACGAGGCGGCGCTCGGACATGAACGGGAGCGTGTTGGCGGCCGCGACGATGTCGTCGGCCGCCGCCGTCTCCCCGTCGAAGGTGTCGAGGTTGAAGTCGAGGTCGGCCACGGCCGCCAGCCGCTTCTTGAGACGGGTGACCGCCTGCTCGAGGAGGAGGTCCTCCGATCCGTGGATCAGATAGACGGGCTTGAGGTCTGCGAGTTCGTTCGCCATCGGGTGTCGGGCTGCTTCCGGTCGAGGGGGCGGCACCCGCGATTGTCCCACATCCCGCCGCCGCGAGACCACGTCTTCGAGGCCTGACCGAGAACGACCCGTCCCCCGCGAGCGTGACCTCGAGCGTGCCGTTCACGTCGGTCCGCGTGACCGCGATGCCCCGCTCGCCGAGGAGGGCGAGCAACGACGCCGACGGATGGCCGAAGTCGTTGCCGGCCCCCACGCTCACGAGCGCGACCCGGGGAGTGAGCACATCGAGCGCCTCGGGCGTGACCCCGTTCGCGCTCCCGTGATGGGGCACGAGCATGAGGTCGACGTCGGGCACCTCCCCGCTTCTCAGCAGCGCGTCCCAGACGGGCGCCTCGGCATCCCCGGCGAGCAGCGCCGAGAAGCCGCCTCTCGTGAGGTGGAGCACGACGCTCGTATCGTTCGTGGACAGCCCCCGGTCCGGCCCCCTCGGCCAGAGGACGCGCAGGCGCGCCTCCCCCACGGCGAGCCCGTCGCCCGCCCGCAGCCGGCGGAGCCGCTCCGATCCCCCATGGCCGCCCGCGAGGCGATCGAGCGCGGGGCCGAGGTGCGCGAAGGCGACCGGATCGGCGACCTCGGGCGCGAGCACCGCACCCACCCGAGCCACGCCGAGAAGGCCTTCGAGGCCGCCCGTGTGATCCGCGTGGTCGTGGGTGAGCAGGAGGGCGTCGAGACGACGCACCCCGGCGCCGCTCGCCGCGGCGCGCAGGACCCCCGGGTCCGGCCCGGTGTCGATGAGCATCGCGGCTCCCCCGTCGCGCACCAGCACCGCGTCGCCCTGACCCACGTCGAGGACGGTGAGCAGCGGATCGCCACCCCCGGGCGCCCGAAACCCGCTCATGCCGAGGAGGGTCAGCGCGAGGAGCGCGGCAAGCAGCGCCCGCGGCGCGCGGCGTCCTGCGGGGAGCGGCCACCAGGCCCAGAGGAGGACCGCGAGACCGCCGACGCACGCCCCGAGGACGCCGGGCGACGGCGTGACCCCCGGCGCCGCCCCCGGCACGGCGGCGAGGCGCGCGGCGACGGCGGCGATCGGCACCAGCGGCCAGGAGGCGAGCCGCAGCAACGGGATCGCGAGCGGACCGACGAGCGCGCCGAGCAGCACGGCCCCAAGCCCTGCGGCGAGCGCGAGGGTCAGCAGCGGGATCGCGAGCAGGTTCGCCACCGGCGCGACGAGGGAGAACATCCCGAACGCCGGTACGGCGACCGGCGCGGTCGCCGCCTGCGCCACGAGCGTGATCGCCAGGAGGTCGAGTCCGGGGCGCAACACGCGATCGACCCGGTGCGACCCGGACAGCGCCGCGTGCGCCCATGCCCCCATGAGCGGCCCGAACGCGATCAGACCTCCTACCGCGAGCACGGAGAGCCGAAACCCCGGGTCGAACGCGACCGCCGGGTCCGCGAGGAGCATCACGCCCGCCGCGAGCGAGAGTCCCGCCAGGCCGTCCCCGCGCCGACCCGACAGCGCGGCGAGCCCGGCGACCGCCCCCATCCCGAGCGCCCGGAGCGAGGACGCCTGCACCCCGGTCAGCGCCACGTAGGCCACGGTCGCCATGAGGACGAGCACGATGCGGACGGCAAGCCCCCGCCGTGCCCGCGCCACCACCCTCGACACCACCAGCGCGACGACGCCGAGGTGCGTCCCGGAGACCGCCATGAGGTGCGAGAGGCCGCACACCCGAAAGTCCGACTCCACAGGCGTGCCGCGAAGACGCGTCCGGTCGCCGAGGAGGATCCCCTGTTGCAGCGCTCCCCCGCTCCCGGGCACCGCGGCGATCCGCTCCCCGATCGCCGTGCGCAGAGGCCCGGCGAGACCGCTCGCGCTTCGCGCCCATCCGGTGCCGGGAAGCGAGCGCGCCGAGACGCTCCCGGCCTCGCAGCGCTGGTGCGCCCGGCGCGACCACTCCTCGTCGAGCGCGACCCCGTTGATGCGAGCGTCGATCCCCACCACCTCGCCGAGGCGCGGGAGCTCCGCCTCCCCGGGCAGCATGACCCGCACGAGTACGCGGCGCCGGTCGAGCGAGCGCGTGATCACCGTCCAGCCGAACCTCCCGGCCGCCGGGTCGCGCACGACCGCGGCCCTCACGGCGCCGCCGCGCTCTGCCGGGTCGTCGAGCGCCGCGCGCGCAAGCTGCCAGCCGTGCCAGCGGACCGAACCGGCCGCACCCCCGAGCAGCACGCCGAGCACGAGCAGCGCCGTCCATGCCGCCAGCCCCCCGCGGGCGCGCGCGCCCACGCGTGCCCCGGCCGGCGGCATCCGCACGCGAGCGGCCGCGAGCAGGCTGCCGCCTCCCCCGAGCGCGCCGAGGAGGAGACAGGCGAGCGCGAGCCGTGCGGGCGGCAGGCCGCCGCCGGCCGTCACGAAGCGCCACGAGTTCTCCTCGGCCAGCAGGATGCCGAGGTAGATGCCGAGGGACATCCAGGCGAGCAGCGGGACGCTCGGCCGCGTGACGGTCGGCCGCGTGACGGTGGATGACGTCATCGCACCACGATGAGGTCACGCATCGACTCGAACTTCTTCTCGCCGATGCCTGAGACCCGCATGATGTCCTCCGGTGCGGTGAACGGCCCGTTCGCCTCGCGGTCGGCGACGATCTTCGCCGCGGTGGCGGGTCCGACCCCCGGCAGCTGCTCGAGCTCGGCGGCCCCCGCTGTGTTGATGTCGACCCCGCCGGCCGCGCCCTGACCGGCCCCCGTCCCCGGAGCGCCCGCAACACCGGCCGCGGCAGGCAGACCCCCGCCCGCGGCGACCTCCTCGGCGGTAGGGACGTAGACCTGTTCGCCGTCGGTGAGCAGGCGTGCGAGGTTCACGGCGTCGAGCGCGGCCCCCGGCAGCGCGCCGCCCGCCGCCGCGACCGCCTCCCCCACGCGGGCGCCCCCCGGCAGCTCACGCAGGCCCGGGGATGCCACCGCCCCCGCCACGTGCACCCACAGGGTCTCGGGCGGCGCGTCGACCGCAGCGTCCGCGCCGGTGGCGGGCTCGGCGGCGCCCGCCTCCCCGCCCGCGGCGCCCGCCTCGAACACGAGTCCGGCGTCGTCGGCCGCGCCCAGACCGCTCAGCCGCCACCCCACGAGGGCGAGCGCGAGCAGACAGAGCACCGCGGCGCCCGCGAGCACCCCCCGTGAGACCCCCGTGAGCCCCGCGCGCGTGAGCAGCGACGCGACCGAGCGGTCACCCGGGACCGCATGCGCCCCTGGTTCCTCGAACATGAAAGCGCCCCCTCCCGCACCGGGGCGGAGGGGGCGCCACGTTCGTCTTGAACGGTGTCATCGCATCGAACCACACTCGGTCTACCCGGGTCTCACCGAAACCTGACCCTGCGTGGCGGCGTCAGCTAGCGCACCACGATGTTCACGAGCTTGCCCGGCACCACCACTGTCTTGACCAGCTCGCGGCCCTCGGTGTGCTCGGAGACCTCGGAGAGCGCGATCGCGAGCACGTCCTCCTCGGCGAGGTCGACCGCGACGGTGGCGCGAGCGCGGACCTTGCCGTTGACCTGCACCACGATCTCGACCTCGTCTGCGGCGGCGGCCGAGGCGTCGAACGCCGGCCACGGGTGCCGGTGCACGGAGCCCGGCTTGCCGAGGACCTCGACCCACAGCTCCTCGGCCATGTGCGGCACGAAGGGCGCGAGCAGGAGCGTGAGGTTCTCGGCCACCTCGCCGAGGAGCGCGAGGTCGCGCGCGCCGGGGTCGACCGCGTTGCGATAGTCGTAGGCGGCGTTGGTCAGCTCCATCATCGCGGCGAGCGCGGTGTTGAGGTTGAAGCGGGCGATGTCGTCGGTCACCTTGCCGATCACGCGGTGCATCTCGCGGTGGAGCGCCTTGGCGGCAGGGTCGCCCGACGCGGCCACGCCGCACCCTCCCGAGATCTCCTCGGCGGAGTCGGAGACGAACCGCCACACGCGGCCGAGCCAGCGGAACATGCCCTCGAGCCCGTCGAAAGACCACTCGAGGTCCTTGTCGGGGGGCGCCATGAAGAGGATGTAGGCGCGCAGCGCGTCGGCGCCGTACTCGGCGATCATCTCCTCGGGCGCGACGACGTTGCCCTTGGACTTGCTCATGACCTCGCCGTCCTTCTTGACCATGCCCTGGGTGAGCAGGTTGGTGAACGGCTCGGCGAAGTCCACGAGGCCCATGTCGCGGAAGACCTTGGTGAAGAAGCGCGAGTAGAGCAGGTGGAGGATCGCGTGCTCGATGCCGCCGATGTACTGGTCGACCGGCATCCAGTATCTCGCCTTGTCGACATCCCAGATCTCCTCGGCGTTGCGCGCGTCACAGTAGCGGAGGTAGTACCACGAGGAGCAGGTGAAGGTGTCCATCGTGTCGGTCTCGCGCCGTGCCGGACCCGCGCACGAGGGGCAACTGGTCTCGTAGAACTCGGGATGGTCGGCGAGGGTCTCGCCCTTGGTGATGTCGACCTCGCGCGGGAGGCGGACGGGCAGGTCGGCCTCGGGGACGGGGACGAGCCCGCACGCGGGGCAGTGTACCGCGGGGATGGGGTTGCCCCAGTAACGCTGACGGCTGATGAGCCAGTCGCGCAGGCGGAAGTTGATCGAGAAGCGGCCCGAGCCGTGGTCCTCGAGCCAGCGCGTGACCGCGGCCACGCCGGTGCCGCCCTTGCCGGTGGGCATCCCGGTGAACGGGCCGGACTGCACCATGATGCCGGGGCCGTCGTAGGCGCACTCCCACTCGACGTCGTCGATGACGCGGTCGGCGGCCGTGCGAAGGGTCTCGAGCGCGGGGTCGTCCTCGGGCAGCACCACCGGGGGGACGGGCAGGCCGTACGTGCGCGCGAACTCGAAGTCGCGCTGGTCGCCGCAGGGCACCGCCATCACGGCGCCGGTGCCGTAGTCCATGAGCACGTAGTCGGCGACCCAGACGGGCACCTTCTCGCCGTTGACGGGGTTGACCACGAAGCGCCCGGTGAAGGCGCCGCGCTTCTCGCGGTCGCCCATGGCGCGTTCGACCGCCGTCTCCTTGGCGGCCGCCTCGACGACCTCGCGGACTGGGGCGGCGTACTCGGTGCCGTGCACGAGGTCGTGCACGAGGGGGTGCTCGGGGGCGAGCAGGAAGAACGAGCAGCCGAACAGCGTGTCCGGGCGCGTGGTGAAGACCGTGATGCGCTCCTCGGTGGGCTCGCCCGCGGCGTCACAGAGGGTGAAGTCCACCTCGGCGCCCTCGGAACGGCCGATCCAGTTGGCCTGCATCGTCTTGACGCGCTCGGGCCATCCGGGCAGTCCGTCGAGATCGTCGAGGAGCTCCTGCGCGTAGTCGGTGATCTTGAAGTACCACTGCTCGAGCTCGCGCTTCTCGACCGTGCTCTTGCACCGCCAGCACACGCCCTCGCCGAGCACCTGCTCGTTGGCGAGCACGGTCTTGCAGCTCGGACACCAGTTCACCGGACTCGACTTGCGCTCGACGAGGCCGCGCTCCCAGAACTTGATGAAGATCCACTGCCCCCAGCGATAGTACTCCTCGTCGCAGGTCGCGAGGGAGCGGTCCCAGTCGTAGCTGAAGCCCATCCGCTTGAAGGAGGCCTTCTGGCGGTCGATGTTGGCGTAGGTCCACTCGGCGGGATGCGAGTCGCTCTTGATCGCGGCGTTCTCCGCCGGCAGGCCGAAGGCGTCCCAGCCGATGGGGTGGAGCACCTGGTGGCCGGTCATGGTCAGGTGACGCGCGAGCACGTCGCCGATGGTGTAGTTGCGCACGTGCCCCATGTGGATGTCGCCGCTCGGGTACGGGAACATCTCGAGGACGTAGTATGCGGGCCGGGAGGGGTCCTCGGCGACGGAGTAGAGCCCGTCGCGCTCCCAGGACTCCTGCCAACGGGTCTCGATCTGGTGCGGATCGTACTTGCGCGTCACGAGGGGTCCTCCAGGCACGAGGGGTCAGGTGCATCCCCCGCATGATAGCGGGTCGACGGGCCGGTTGCAGCCCCGCGGGAGGCGCGGTACGGTCGGTGACGTGCGCTCACGGACACCGATCGGGGTCCGACCCCGGAGAGGAGCCGTCATGCAGGTCACGATCGAGCGGTTCGACCCGGCGCGTCACGACGCCGCGACGGTCGCCCGGCTCGTCTACCAAGCGGACCCGTCACTCATGCGGTTCGTGTTCGGCGAGGAGGACGAGGCCGTGCCCGTGCTCGCACGCCTCGTGGAGATGGACCACAACGAGTACAGCGGTCGCTACGTGCGCTGCGCGGTCACCGGATCCGGCGAGGTCGTGGGCGTGGCGGCGGGGCTCACCGGCGCGGAGCGGCGCGCCTCGGCCAAGGAGAGCGGCAAGGAGTGGGGCCGCGCGCTCGGCGCCCGGGGGATGCTGCGGGCTATGCGGTGGGGACCGCGGCTCGAGAGCGTCGCCACCACGGAGGTCGGCGACGACGAGCTCTACCTGAGCGCGCTCACCGTGGACGAGCGGTTCCGCGGCCACGGCGTGGGCTCGGCCCTCCTCGCCTCCGTGCTCGACGAGCATCCCGTGGTGGTCACCGACGTCAACATCACCAAGGATGACGCGCTGCGCTTCTACCGCCGCCACGGGTTCGAGGTGGAGCGCGAGATGACGTTCGTCCACAAGGGTGACGCCCTCGGCAACTTCCAGATCCGACGCGACGCGCGCAGGGCGGGCGCCGGGGCCGGGTAGTCCGCGCACGGGTCCCCCGGCACGCGACAGGACCCGGCGCGCGGCCGGGTCCTGTGTGTTCACGATGGTGGAGCCTAGGGGGATCGAACCCCTGACCTCATGGCTGCCAGCCATGCGCTCTCCCAGCTGAGCTAAGGCCCCACGTCTGGGTCCGCTTGCGCGGCAGGCGTTAGTATATCAGGCGTTCCGCGCCGGTCAACCGCTCATTCTCCCGGTTCGACCACGGGCACCGGGATGCCCTCCAGGCTCGGCTCGATGACCGCGCGGTCCTCGGCCTCCTTGGGCAGACCCACGAGCTCCGCGAGCACCATCCCGCCGAGGATGAGCGCGGCCCCCGCGAGCCCGCCGATCCCGAGCGCGTCGCCCGCGAGCCAGCCGAAGAGCCCTCCGAACGCGGGCTCGGTCACCAGGATGAGCGCGGTCTTGGTGGGCGAGATGTGGCGCTGCGCGTAGGTCTGGACCGCGAAGGCGACCGCCGAGGCGAGCACGCCGGTCACGAGCAGCGCGACCCACACGGCGCCGTCGGCGGGCAGTCCCGGCCGCTCGACCGCGAGCGAGATGCCCCCGCAGGCGACCGCGACCGTCACGAGCTGCGTGAGCGTGAGCGCGCCCACGTCGTGACGCGTGCCGAGGCTCCCGAGCACGATCATGTGCGCCGCGTAAGCCGCAGCGCAGATCAGCACGCGGGTGTCCCCCGCCGTCCACCCGTCGGCCGAGGCGCCCGAGAGCAGCCACAGGCCCGCGACCGCGAGGACCACGCCGAGAAGCGTCCACCCCCTCGGCGGCATCCGGAGGAGCACCGCCTGCATGAGCGGCGTGATCACCACGAACATGCCGGTGATGAACGCGGCCTTGCTCGCGGTAGTGCCCTGCAGTCCCCACGTCTGGAAGATGTAGCCGGCCGTCAGAAGCGCTCCGGCGAGCAGGCCCACCTGCACCGTGCCGGGCTTGAACCGCCCGACCGAACGCGGGAAGAGCGCCACGAACGCGATCACCGCGATGGTGAACCGCAGGCCGAGGAACCCGTAGAGCGGGTAGCGCTCGACCGCGTCCTTGACCATGACGAAGGTGCCGCCCCAGACCGCCGCCACGCCGACGAGGGCGAGCGTGATCCACAGGCGGCGCGCGCGGGGCGTCACGGGGCGTCGGTCTCGCTCACCGGCCCGGTCTCGGCCTGCGGGCCGTCGGTCTCGCCCACCGGCGTGGCCTCGGCCTGAGGGCCGGTCACGCTCTCGGGAAGCGCGAGGCGCTTCGCTTCGCCCCAGAGCTTCTCGAGCCGGTAGAAATCGCGCTCCTCGGGCTGGAACACGTGGACCACCACGTCGACGAAGTCGACGAGCACCCACTTGCCCTCGTCGGCGCCCTCCACGCCGATGGGCCGCAACCCGGCCTGCTTCAGGCGCGCCTCGACCTCCTCGGCGATCGTGCGGACCTGCCGGTCGTTGCGCCCGGTGCAGATCACGAAGTAGTCGGTGACCACCAGGAGCTCGCCCACGTCCATGACGACGATCTCCTCGGCCTTCTTGTCTGACGCCGCCTCTGCGGCCAGCAGTGCGTACTCTCTCGCTTCCAGTGCTCGGCCCTGCTTTCTCATCCGGTCTCAGGCCGCGCGCGGCGGCCCCGTGCCATACCACCCAAACGCGCCTACGGCGCCCCGGGCTCCTCGTAGTCCGCGCCCACGATCACGATCACGTCGGCGACCTCCTGCTCGGCGGGCTGCTCGACGACCTCGCCCGTGCCGAGGGTCTCGCGCACGCGCTGGCCCGCCTGCGGGTCTCCGCTCTGCACCACGATCTGTGTGACCTCGTAGTCGAAGCGGTCGGCGTTCTTGGTGTCAACCACGCGGAACCCGCCGCGGATGAGCACCTGGGCGACCTGGCCGGCGATCCCCGGCTCGCCGGAGCCGTTGTAGACGATCACCCGCGTGGCGCCGTCGGCCGCGTCGATGGTGACCCCCCACCACGACGCCACGAGGTCGGCGATCTCGTCGCGTTGCGGCTCGAAGTACGTCTGGTCGCCTACGTTCACCGGCTTGACCGGCATCGGGACGAGCGCGACGTTCGCCACCGGCACGGCGGCGAGCATCTCGGACCAGCGCGCGGACTCCTCGGCGGTCAGATTGGTCTCGCCGACCTCGGCGAGGATGCCCGAGACGTCCTGCTCGGTGAGCGCTCGCTGGTAGACCTCGGAGTCGACCACCACGTAGCTGTTGAACGGCACCGTGAAGAAGTTCGTGACCGCCGAGAGGGAGGTCTCAGGCCCGTCGGTGAGACTCTCGCCGATGCGGTCGAAACCCTGGCCGGGAATCTCGACGAAGGCGCCGTCGGGTATCGCGATGCCAAAGACCTGGTCCTGCTCGGGCACCACGCGAAGCGCGAGGAAACCGGTCGCCCGGCCCTCGGTGACCCCGATGAGGAGCAGGTTCTGGCGCGCGGCCTCCTCCCGGGCTTCGGGGGACGCCTCGCGCTCGGCGATGCGCACGGCGTTCCAGCGCGCCACGCCGTTGATCGCGGTCACGACGAGCCAGAGCGCGAAGAGCCCCAAGAGCGTCGCCCCCAGGGCGCGCACGCCCACGTAGACGGCGGCCTCCGTGCCGCGCCTGACGGCATCGGCCGCGTCGCCTACGCGCTCGCGGACCTCGTGCACGCGGATATCGCGCTCTGCCTGCTTGCGCACGCCCGACCCGCGTCGTGAACTGCGCCACCCGGTGGGCATCTCGGGCGCGGGTTCGCGCGAGCCGCGCCGCCGCCCACGCGCGGGCTCCTGCTCGCGTCCGCGGGCGCCCCCGCGGCCACGCCGCGGCGGATGGCGGGGCTCGTGCCGGGGCAGCTCCTCGCTCATCGGCCGCCCTCCCCCGCCACGATCGCGTTCCACGCCTCGACCGTCGCCGGATGGATGCGCCGGCGTCCCGCCAGCAGCATCCCCACCGAAGCCGCGTACGCCCTCGCGTAGAGCTCGCCGAGGGGGACCTCGCCCACAGCGGCGCGCAGCATCTCGGCGTCAGCGGACACGCGCGACGGCTCGAGCATGTCGCCGAGGTAGACGACCATGTCCAGCTCGCTCATCCCGGCCGCGCCGGTGGTGTGTCGCTCGACGGCGGTGACGAGCTCGGCGGGCAGCTCGGGGAACGCCCTGGCGAGCTGGGCGGCGCCCACGCGCGCGTGAAGCAGGTAGGGCACCGCCTCGTCGACCGGCGTGACCTCGATGCCGCAGCTCGCCGCCTCGGCCAAGAGCGCCTCCGCGCCCTCGTCGCGTGCCCAGTCGTGCAGCAGCCCGCCGAGGAACGCGAGGTCGCGGTCGACCCCGTAGACGTCCGCGAGCCGCCCGGCGGACTCGGCGACCGCCATGCTGTGCGCGAACCCCCGCGACCCGAGCCGCGACTCGAGCGCCGCCCGGTACTCCTCGGCGGGGCGCGTCACGATCGCCCGTCCTCGCGGTAGAGGCGGTACTTCTGGATGTAGGAGGCGACGGCCTCAGGGGTGAGATAGCGGATGGGGCGCCGCTCGGCGACACGCGAGCGGATGTCCGTCGAGGAGATCGCGAGCGACGGCACCTCGATGAACTCGATATCGAGCGCTGCGAGGGCCTCGGCGTGCTCTTCGCGGGCTGCGTCGAGGTCGTAGCCCGGACGCGTCGCGGCGATGAAGGTCGCGAGTCCCTTGAAGCGTTCCGCGTCCTTCCACGTCACGATCTCCCAGACCGCGTCCGCGCCCGTGATGAAGAACAGCTCGGTATGCGGTCCGTAGGTCTCGCGCAGCGCAACGAGCGTGTCGACCGTGTAGGACAGTCCCGCGCGGTCGATCTCCATACGCGAGACGTCGAAGTCGGGGTTGGCCGCCGTGGCGATCACCGTCATCAGGTAGCGGTGCTCGGCCGAGGTCACCTCGCGATCGGTCTTGCGGGCAGGGCGGCCCGTCGGCATGAAGAGCACCCGGTCCAGGTTGAACTGGACGAGCGCCTCCTCAGCCGTGACGAGGTGACCGAAGTGGACGGGATCGAAGGTCCCGCCCATGATGCCGAGACGCGCCGTGGTCCTCACTCCCGAATCTGCCCGCTCCCCATCAGCACGAACTTGGTCGAGGTCAGCGCGGCGAGACCCATCGGCCCGCGCGCGTGGAGCTTCTGGGTCGAGATGCCGATCTCGGCGCCGAGCCCGAACTCCCCGCCGTCGGTGAAGCGCGTGGAGGCGTTCACGTAGACCGCCGCCGCGTCCACCTCGGCCAGGAAGCGGCGCGCGGCCGCGTAGTCGCCGGTCACGATCGCCTCGGAGTGCTTGGAGCCGTACCGGTCGATGTGCGCGATCGCCTCGTCGAGTCCGGTGACGACCTTCACCGAGATCTTCATGCCGAGGTACTCGGTGCCCCAGTCCTCCTCGGTGGCGGACTCGATCCGCATCACCGCGCCGAGGGAACGGACCTGGTCGTCGGCGACGATGGTCACGCCGGCCGCCTCGAGCTCCTTGAGGATCGGCGGCAGGATGCGCGCGTAGACCTCCTCGTCCACGAGCAGGCTCTCCGCGGCGTTGCACACGCCGGGCCGCTGGACCTTGGCGTTCACGACGATCCTGCGCGCCATCTCGGGATCGGCACCGCTGTGCAGGTAGACGTGGCAGTTGCCCACGCCCGTCTCGATCACCGGCACCTTGGCGTTCTCGACCACGCTCCTGATGAGGCCGGCCCCGCCGCGCGGGATGAGCACGTCGATGTGGCCGTGCAGGCCCATGAGTTCCTCGGCGGCCTCGCGCTCGGTCGACTCCACGCTCTGGATCACGCCCTCGGGCATCCCGGCGCCGCTCGCAGCGTTGGCGAGCACCCGGGTGAGGGCGAGGTTGGAGTTCACGGCGAGCGAGCCGCCGCGCAGGATCACCGCGTTGCCGGTCTTGACGCAGAGCCCGGCCGCGTCCGCGGTCACGTTGGGCCGCGCCTCGTAGATCATCGCGACCACGCCGAGCGGGACGCGCAGCTGCGTGAGCTGGATGCCGTTGGGGAGCGTGTGACCCTCGACGACCTCGCCGATGGGGTCCGGGAGGAGCGAGAGCGCCTTGAGCGCCTCTGACATCGACTTGAGGCGGCCGGGGTCGAGCTCGAGCCGGTCGAGCAGCGACGGCGCCACGTTCTTCGCGCGCGCCGCGTCCATGTCGGCGGCGTTGGCGGCGAGGATCTCGTCCTGGTGGTGCATGAGGCCGTGCGCCATCGCCAGCAGCGCGCGGTTGCGCTGCTCGGTCGAGGTCGTCGCCAGCCGGCGGCTCGCCGCGCGGGCCCGCTGGGCCAGGTTCATCACTTCCGACATCCGTTGCGTCCTTCCCCTGCTCACCCGCCGTCCGGACGCCCGCCCGAACGACCGCTTCCCTTTACAGGATCACGAGGTGGTCGCGGTGAACCACCTCGACGCCGGCCACCGCCGGCAGCACCTCGGCGATCTTCGCCGACGTCATGCCCCGCACGACCTCGAGGTCCGCCGAGGAGAGCCCGGCGAGTCCCCGTGCGACCACCGCTCCCGACAGGTCCTTCAATACTATCGCATCCCCCGCCGCGAACGGACCTTCGACCGCGGCCACGCCGGCCGGCAGCAGGCTCTTGCCGCGCTCCCGCACCGCGGTGACGGCGCCCGCGTCGATGACCGCCGCCCCCTTGGGCGACCCGCCGAGGGCGATCCAGAGCTTCTTCGCGCCGAGGCACGCCTCCCCGCCCGCGAACAGCGTGCCCACGGGCTTGCCGCCCACGGCGTCGACGACCACGTCCGGACGGCGTCCGTCGCACACGACCATCGGGATCCCGGCGCGCATGAGCACCTTGGCCGCCTCGACCTTGGTCGCCATGCCGCCCGAGCCCACGCCGGTCCCCGCGCCTCCGGCCGCCGAGACCATCTCCTCGGTGAGCTCGGCGACGTGCTCGAGCAGCCGCGCGTCCGCGCTCGCGCGCGGGTCGGTGTCGTAGAGGCCCTCGATGTCGGTGAGCAGAACCACGAGGTCGGCGCGCACCATCGTCGCCACGAGCGCGGCGAGCGTGTCGTTGTCGCCGAAGCGGATCTCGTCGACGGCCACGGTGTCGTTCTCGTTGACCACCGGCACGACGCCGAGCGCGAGCAGCCGCTCGAGCGTGTCGCGGGCGTGCAGGTACGCCTGACGATGCGCCGTGTCGTGGCGGGTCACGAGCACCTGCCCCACGGTGATGCCGCGTGCCGCGAAGAGCGCCGCGTACATGCCGAGGACCTGCACCTGCCCCACCGAGGCGGCCGCCTGCAACGTGGGCATGTCGCTCGGGCGGGCGGCGAGCTCCAGCGACTCGATCCCCGCCGCGATCGCCGCCGAGGTCACCAGCACGACCTCGATCCCGCGGGCCCGGACCTCGGCGACCTGCTTGACGAGGCCGTCGACGTAGGCGCGGTCGAGCCCCTCGCCCTCGGGAGCGAGCGTGGAGCTTCCGACCTTGATGACGACCCGCTTCAGGTCGGCCATCGCGTCTCCCGTGCCCCGGGGCCGGGCGTGTCGGGCTCCTCGCACTCACCGCAGGCGGAGGGCCCCGGGTCCGCGGCATCGGCGTCAGGCCCGGCGGCATCCGGCCCGGCGGCATCGTCGGCGTCGACCGCGTCCGGGTCACCCGCGAGCGTGCCGGCGAACTCGAACGTCGCGCCCGCGATCGTGATCTCGTCACCGTCGCGCGCGCCGGCCTCCTCGAGGGCCTTCTCGACCCCGGCCTTGACGAGGCGCTTCTGGAGGAACGCGATCGCCTCCTCGTTGTCGATCTCGGTCATGATCACCATGCGCTCGATGTTCTCGCCCACCACCTGATAGCTGTGCGCGCCGGTACGCTTGACCGTGAAGGTGCTGCGGCGCGGCGCCCGCACCGAGTAGACCTGGTCGACCGCCTCCTCGGCGGCCGCGCTCGAGCGCAGCTCGTGGACGCGCGCGCCCACCGCGAGGATGAAGCCGTCGACCCCCTCACCCGTGACCGCGGAGACCCCGAAGCACGGGATCTCGCGCTCGGCGGCCCATGCTGCCACGAGCTCGTAGGCCTCACGCCCGCCCTCGGCGTCGATCTTGTTGCCCACGATCACGCGGGGCCGCGCGGCGAGGTCGGCGGCGTGGAGCTCGAGCTCACGGTCGATGACGGCGATGTCGGCGAGCGGGTCGCGACCCTCCCAGCCGCCGGAGAGGTCCACGACGTGGAGGATGAGGGCGGTGCGCTCGATGTGGCGCAGGAACGCGTGGCCGAGGCCGACCCCCTCGTGCGCGCCCTCGATCAGTCCCGGCACGTCGGCGACCACGAAGGAGTGCTCGCCCGCGCGCACCACGCCCACGTTGGGCGTGAGCGTGGTGAAGGGGTAGTCGCCGATCTTGGGGCGTGCGGCGCTCATCCGCGCGATGAGCGAGGACTTGCCCACGTTGGGCAGGCCCACGAGCGCGGCGTCGGCCATCAGCTTCATCTCGAGGTGGACCTCGCGCTCCTCGGCGGGCTCTCCGAGCTCGGAGAAGGCGGGGGCGCGGCGCGTGGGCGTGACGAAGTGGATGTTGCCCCGCCCGCCCCGTCCGCCGCGGGCGACCACCACGCGCTGGCCCTGGTGGGTGAGGTCGGCGAGGACCTCGCCGGATTCGACTTCGCGCACCACGGTGCCGAGCGGCACGGGGAGCACGAGGTCGTCGCCGCTCTTGCCGTGGCAGGTCGACCCCTTGCCGTGGATGCCGCGCTCGGCCTTGTAGTGGCGCTTGTAGTGGTAGTCGAGCAGGCTCGAGACCGCGCCGTCGGCCTGCAGCACCACGTCGCCCCCGTCGCCGCCGTCGCCGCCGTCCGGCCCGCCCTTGGGCACGTGGGCCTCACGGCGGAACGAGGTGCACCCGCCGCCGCCGTCTCCGGCCTTCACGTGGATCTTCGCCTCATCTACGAACACTTCGCACCTGCCTGTCGCGGTGTGCGCGGGACGAGCCCTGCGCACCTCGGATGATACGCGACGGACCCCCCGCTCGCGAGGGAGCGAAGGGCCCGTGTGACGGTCTTTGCGTCCGTTAAGGAGCGAGGGTCTCGTATCTAGCCCTCGAACGGTCGGACGTGCACGCGACGCTTGAGGCCGCGGGTGAACTCGACCACGCCGTCGGTCAGCGCGAAGAGGGTGTCGTCCCCGCCGCGGCCCACGTTGTCGCCCGGGTGGATCCGGGTCCCGCGCTGGCGAACGAGGATCGACCCGCCGGTGACCTCCTGGCCCGCGAAACGCTTCACGCCGAGGCGCTTCGCCTTGGAGTCCCGACCGTTCTTGGTCGAACCGAGACCTTTCTTATGAGCCATCTCTCTCTACCTGCCTTCGTGCATCGGTCCCGGTCGCTTGGCGGGACACTGGAGACTTCGCCTATGCGTCGTACTTCTTCGCGTGGACCCCGCAGTACGCGGAACCCTCCTTGGCCTTGTTCGCGCAGCGCTCGCCGTTGCTCTTGACGGCCTCGCACTGGGCGACGGCGGCCTCGACCTCGGCGACGACCGGCTCAGCGGCCTTGGCCGGCTTCTCGGCAGCGGCCTTGGCGGGCTCGGCCTTCTTGGCTGCAGGCTTGGCGGCTGCCTTGGGCGAGCCGCCGGTGAGCGCGACGTCGGTGACGACCACGCGGGTCTGCTGCTGACGGTGACCCTTGAGGCGCTTGTAGCCCTTGCGCTTCTTGAACTTGAAGACGATCTGCTTGTCGCCCTTGAAGTGCTCGACGACCTCGGCCGTCACGGTCGCGGAAGCGAGCGCATCCGTGTCGACGACGATGTTCTCGCCATCGGCAACGAACAGGACGTCGAAGGAGACCGTGTCGCCTACGGCAGCGTCGAGCTTCTCGACGACCGCCTCGGTGCCCTTCTCGACCTTGAGCTGCTTTCCGCCGGTGGAAACCACAGCGTACATATCCAGAAACCTCTCACTTGGCCTTCATGCGCGAAGAGCAATGCTAGCAGAGGGCGTGACCTGCGTCAACGGGGTTCGATGGGACAGCTCGGAATCGGCGAGACATGACCCTCCGTACGCCGTGAGCGCACAGGGTTGCTGTCTACAAGAGAGAAGCTCTTGTGCGCGAAGTCATCATCCGACGGGACGAGAGATCGTCAACGGCCGCAGCTTGTTCGCCACCGGGATCTCGAAGAGTGATTCGGACGCCTCGGCAGACACGTGCCGACGTTGACGAAGCACGGGCTCAGTGTTCCGATCGATCTTCAGCAGCAAGGAGTCGCGTCACCCGTTCGCGCAAGCGCGGAAGGCGCTGAAATTCCCGACCTCGGTTGACGAATGGGCATAGTCCAATCGTCGACGGGAGGTCGCAGATGACTCAGGCGCAGCGGGGCATCAGGCGCAAACTCAAGGTTCTCGAGTACGCGAAGAGGTGCGGCAACATCGCCAAGGCCTGCCGCTACTTCGGGATATCACGCCAGTGTTACTACAACTGGCTGCACGCCTTCGAGCGCGAAGGAGAGCTGCTCGACTACACCGACGACGTCGATCTCAGGAAGAAGCTTGTCGTGTGGGAGGAGTTCTACAACGTACACCGGCCGCACGGGGGCCTTGGAGGCAAGACGCCCTACGAAGTGCTTCGTGAGAAGATGGCGTCGTGATCCGCGTCAACCGAGGTCGGGGGCCTCACAACTCCAACTCCACCGTGTCGTTACAGCCATCATGACTGTTGAGCGAAATCCCGTACGATGTGTTCAGTCCCGGGACCCAACCATCTTACAGTCACTGAACCATCGACCGTTTCCACCGTGAGCATCGATATCCCGAGATACTGCGCAAGCGGACCCGTGGTGCGATTCACCCTCACGATTTGTGCTCGAGGGATCCTCCGTGTCGTACCTGCAGTTGAGATCGTCAGCTCGTCCTCCCGCCAGCGGACCACCGTCATGAGATGTGTCACGCAGGTAGACACGGCGAGGACGGCAACGAACGCGGTTCCGGCAACCCATAGGGCCTGCTCGTGAACACCGAACGCGGTATCCACGAGCATCACGAAGGTGGACACCACCGCAGCCTCAAGAACAAGCGTCGCCCATAGGACTGCGTATGATCGCCGCACAGTCACGGTCCCGGAAACCACCTGCACTTGTCGCACGTGAAGCAGCCAGATGCGTAACGAGAGATAGGGCATCACCAGGGACCCGAGCCCCACGACGCCTGCCACCGCGAGAAAGCCAGCATCTTGGAGAGGGCCGACATACGCGATGACTCCGCCCAGCAGCGCGAGAGCGAACAGGCTCAGCGCCAGGCCATATCTGAGACAGATTCGGTGAATCTCGCGGAGATTCCAGAACCCACCCGATTCGTGTCGCCTGACCGCCTTGCCGAAGGAGACCGACACGAAAGCGGTATACGTGAGGGCACCGATGATGCCCATCACTATCAGGAACGCTCTTAGCATCCTAACCTGCCTTCGCTACCGCAGTTCGCCTGCGAGGTGGTTGCGAGTAGCTCGGAACCGATAGCCAATCAGATGGACTAGCATACGGTCCTGCCTTGACCCTGAACAGGCTTTCGAGCACTAGATAGATATTGTCCAGTGTGAATGTGGCCGCGCTTACTCCAGGGACTGTGGAGACCATTGACCAAATGACATCCATCGGAGTGGCACGATCATGAGCGAACTCAAGCAAGTTATACGCAGTCAGAAAGACATCGACTGCCACGCCCGCAGGCATGGCTGCGGGAAGCATGACGGGATGAAGGCTCAGGAGGTCGGCGGTGGCACCCACCAAACCTCCCACGTAGTTGACGATGTCGGGTCTTGATCTCAAGTACCATGGACTTGGGGCCATGCCAGTGAGGTCAACTAGGTTCACAGGATCTGACCAGCAGTAAAGGTACACATTCAGGCTCATCGGGTTGTCGAGCTCGCCCGGATAGGGGTCCCGCGTCATGAACCGGCACGTGTCCGGATCGTAGTAGCGGTTCCAGAGGTAGTAGAGGCCGGTTGAGGTGTCGAAGCGGTAGCCGGCGTAGCGGTACGGGTTCTCGACGGTCTCCTCGGCGTGCGTGATCTCGCCGTAGGGGTCATACGCGTAGGTGTTGACGATCTCGCCGTCGGCGTCGGTCATCGCGACGATATCGCCTCGGTGATTGGCGTGGTAGTAGTAGGTCGCGCCGTCGCGCACCGTGGAGTGGATCTGGCCTCGGTCGTCGTAGGCGTAGGTGGCAAAGGTGGCGCCTGTCTCGTCGGTCTCGGCGATGACGTTGGGGGAAGCGCCGTCGTAGTGGAAGAAGACGGTGGCAGTGCCTTCTGTGGCAGAGGCGCGGCGGTTGAGGAAGTCGTACGTGTAGGCGGCGATCTCGGCCCCGGTCGAGGTGTCGGTGACGGTGGTGAGGCGGTCGGCGCCGTCGTAGGCGTAGGCGCGGCCGGGGGATGCGGTCAGGTTGCCGCGGGTGTCGTAGGAATAGCCCGCCGAGGAGATGCGGTTTGCGGCATCGTAGGCGAAGGACTTGAGCGCTTGGGCGCCGCGGGTGGCGGCAAGCAGGTTGCCCGCGGGGTCGTAGGCGTAGGTGGTGGTGGCTTCGGTGGAGGGCGAGTACCACTGCGTGAGGCGGCCGAGGGCGTCGTAGGCGTAGCGCTCGGCGTTCTCTCTCGTGA
>JAUVXE010000008.1 GCA_030603745.1 Coriobacteriia bacterium
CCGCCTGCGACCCCGGACGGCGCCGGACCCGTCGCGCCCGCGACCCCGACCACCGCGCAGCCGGCGGCGCCGCCCGCCGAGCCGGAGTATCGCGAGGTGGCGCGCTCGACCGGGCCGCTCGACCGCGCGCACGTCAAGCGCGCGTGGCCGGCAGTGCTCGCCGAGCTCCGCAAGCGCAAGGCCGCGCGCGCCGCGATCTTCGACGGCACCGAGGTCGACGTGGACGTCGACGGGGAGACCCTCGTGGTGGAGTTCCCCTCGGGCGCCAAGTTCCCGATGCGCCAGGCCGAGGACGCGGACACCAAGCAGCTGCTCCGCCACGCGCTCGCCTCGGTGCTGGGCTCGGCGGTGGCGTTCCGCTACCAACTCGGCCGGGGCGCCGTGCGCTCTGCCGCCGAGGAGACCGCCGCCGCTCCCTCCGTGCCCGCGGCCGCGGCCGAGCCGGCGGCGCGCCTCGATGTGCCGCCGGCCGATGGCGGCGACGAGACGACCACCGCCCCGCCCCCGGCGCCGCCGGTCTCCGACGTCGCGCCGCCGGCCGACATCGAGAGCCTGCTCGCCGACCACCTCGGCGCGGAGATGATCGCCGAGCATCCGCATGAACCCGAAGGGAAGGACTGAACATGAAGCAGAACCTCCAGAGCATGATGAAGCAGGCCCAGAAGATGCAGGCCGAGATGGCGCGCGTCCAGGAGGAGCTCACGACCGAGAAGGTCGAGGCCTCGGTGGGCGGTGGCGCGGTCAAGGCCGTGATGACGGGCGACCTGCGCCTCGACCGGATCGTCATCGATCCCGCGACCGTCGACCCGGACGATGTCGCGATGCTCGAGGACCTCGTGGCCGCGGCCGTCAACGAAGCGCTTCGCCAGGCTCAGGAGCTCGCGTCGAGCAAGATGGCGGCCGTGACCGGGGGCATGAACATCCCCGGCCTGATGTAGCGGCCGTCCGGCAGCATGCTCTACGCGCCGCCCATCGCCCGCCTGCTCGAGGAGCTCGAACGGCTCCCCGGGGTCGGCCCCAAGTCCGCGCAGCGGATCGCCTACTTCATCCTGCGCTCCGACGAGCAGGTCGCCGGGCGTCTCGCCGAGGCCCTGCTCGAGGTCAAGCGCGCCATCCACTTCTGCCCGCGGTGCCACGACTTCGCCGAGGCCGAGCTGTGCGAGGTCTGCGCCGACCCCGAGCGTGACGTCACGATCATCTGCGTGGTCGAGGAGCCGCGGGACGTGGTCGCCATCGAGCGGACCGGTGAGTACCGCGGCCTCTACCACGTCCTCGGCGGGGTCATCTCGCCGGTCGACGGGATCGGCCCCGAACAGTTGCGCGTCCGCGAGTTGCTCGACCGTATCGCGGACGGGACCGTGAAGGAGGTGGTCGTGGCCACCAACACCACCGTGGAGGGCGAGACGACCGCGCTCTACCTCGCGCGGATGCTCAAGCCGCTCGGGGTGCGCGTCACGCGGATCGCGTCCGGACTCCCGGTCGGAGGCGACCTCGAATACGCCGACGAGGTCACCCTCGGCCGGGCGCTGGAGGCCCGCCGGGAGCTCTAGCCGGCGGTGTTGCCAGGATTTTCCGACCGTTCACCGATTGTCTCGGGCCGGTGACCGCTCCCACACATCCGTCCGCCGCCCGCCGCCCCGTATCCTGTTGTGACCTGTCCGCCCCGTCGCGGAGAGCCCCGAACCGAAGGCCCGCACGGCCGGACACGTAGAAAGGGGAGACCATGCAGCAGCTCACAGAGATCCGCTGGCACGCGCGTGCCGGTCAGGGCGCTGTCACCGCGGCGAAACTCGTCGCAGAGACCGCGCTTGCTGCGGACCAGTTCATGCAGGCGATGCCGGAGTACGGCCCTGAGCGGATGGGCGCGCCGATCAAGGCGTTCACCCGCATCAGCCCGGAGCCGATCGACATCCACTGCAACATCGAGCATCCCAACGTGGTGATCGTGCTCGACGACTCGCTCCTCGATGTCGTCAACGTCACCGAGGGGCTCGTCGACGACGGTGCGGTCATCGTCAACACCTGCACCCCGCCCGACGCCGTGAAGCGGGCGCTCGGACTCGCCGAGGGCGTCACCGTCGCGTGCGTCGACGCCTCCGGTATCGCAGTCGACACGATCAAGCGCGACATCCCCAACACGCCGATGGTCGGCGCGCTGGCCAAGGTCACGGGCGCCGTCAGCCTCGACTCGGTCAAGTCGCTGCTCGTGTCGACCTTCGGCAAGAAGTTCGGCCAGGACATCATCGACGCGAACCTCGCGTCGGTCGACCGCGCATACGAGGAGGTGACGGTGGCATGAGCAAGTGGGATATCTCCGAACTCGACTCCTGGAAGGCCGAGCAGTTCCCGCTCGGAGCGGTGATCCCCGAGTCGGGCAACTCCCGCGACTACGTCACCGGCGGCTGGCGCAGCGAGCGCCCCGTCAGGGACGCGCAGACGTGCACCGAGTGTCTGCTGTGCTGGATCTTCTGTCCCGACTCGGCGATCCGCGTCGCCGACGAGAAGCTGGCCGCAGACCCTGACACGTTCAATCTCGACCACTGCAAGGGCTGCGGCATCTGCGCCAACGAGTGCCCGGTGGAGGCCATCACGATGGTCCCCGAGGGTTGCGAACTCCCGGAGGTGAAGTAGCATGCCCGTCGAGCACAAGACCGTCGCGGCGACCGGCAACAACATGGTCGCCGAGGCGATGCGCCAGTGCGCGCCCGACGTGGTCGCGGCGTATCCGATCACCCCTCAGACCACCATCGTCGAGGAGTTCGCCCGCTACGTGGCCCAGGGCAAGGTCCGCACCGAGTACGTGACGACCGAGTCCGAGCACTCCGCGATGAGCGCGTGTATCGGCGCCTCGGCCGCGGGCGCCCGTGTCATGACCGCCACCTGCGGCCCGGGCCTCGCGATGATGTGGGAGATGCTCTACATCGCATCGGGCATGCGCCTGCCGATCGTCATGCTCAACACGAACCGTGCGCTCTCGGCGCCCATCAACATCCACTGCGACCACAGCGACGTCATGGGCGCTCGCGACGCGGGCTGGATCCTTCTCTTCGCCGAGACCGCGCAGGAGGCCTACGACAACACGATCATGTCGATCCGGGTCGCCGAGGACCCCGACGTCCTCCTGCCGGTCATGTCGTGCCTGGACGGCTTCATCACCACGCACTCGATCGACCGGGCCCAGACGATGGACGACGAGAGCGTGGGCGCGTTCGTGGGCGACTATACTCCGCAAAACGCCCTCCTCGACGCCGACAACCCCGTGAGCCACGGCAACTTCGCCGGCCTCGGCGGCCCGTACTTCGAGTTCAAGCGCTCGCAGCGTATCGCGATGGACCGCTCCAAGTCCGTCATCGAGCGCGTCGGCGCCGAGTTCGCCGAGCTCTCCGGCCGTCCGTTCGGGCTCATCGAGACCGACATGATGGACGACGCCGAGGTCGCGATCGTGGTCATCGGCTCGAGCGCCGGCAACGTCCGCCATGTCGCCAAGCAGATGCGCGCCGAGGGCGTGAAGGCCGGCCTCGTCAAGGTCCGCTGCTTCCGTCCGTTCCCCGCCGCGGAGCTCGCCGCCGCGCTCTCCGGCATGAAGGCCGTCGCGGTCCTGGACCGCTCCGAGTCCTTCGGCGCCGAGGGCGGCCCGCTGTTCATGGAGACGCGCAGCGCTCTGTACGACCTCGAGCGCCGCGTCCCGGTCGTGAACTACATCTACGGCCTCGGCGGAAGCGACGTGCGCCTCGACCTGATCCGCAGCGTCTATACCGACCTGTCCGACATCGCCGCCGGTGGTGAGGTGCCCGCTGGGCTCCACTACCTCGGCGCCCGATAGGAGGGAGCGGACATGGCTAACCTTCGCGAACTCACCCACCGGGAGGACCGCCTCGAGGGCGGGCACCGTCTGTGCGCCGGATGCGGCGCCTCGATCGCGGTCCGGCAGATCCTGCTGGGAGCCGGCACCGACCCGGTCGTCGCGGGATGCGCGACGAGCTGCCTCGAGGTGTCGACGTCGATCTACCCGTACTCGTCGTGGAAGACCCCGTTCATCCATAGCGCGTTCGAGAACGCCGCGGCGACGATCTCCGGCGTGGAGGCCGCCTTCAAGGGGCTCAAGGCCGCCGGGAAGATCCCGGCCGACAAGAAGATGAAGTTCGTCGCGTTCGGCGGCGACGGCGGGACCTACGACATCGGCCTGCAGTCGCTCTCCGGCGCGATGGAGCGCGGGCACGACATGGTCTACGTCTGCTACGACAACGGCGCCTACATGAACACCGGCATCCAGCGCTCCTCGGCCACGCCCAAGGGCGCCTGGGCGACGACCGCCGAGGTGGGCGTCGCGCAGCAGGGCAAGACCCAGAAGCGCAAGGACCTCACCTCGATCATCGCCGCGCATGGGGTGCCTTACGTCGCGCAGGGCTCGATCAGCCACTGGAAGGACCTCACCTCCAAGGCGGAGAAGGCGTTCGCCGTCGACGGTCCCGCGTTCCTGAACGTGCTCGCGACCTGCCCCCGCGGTTGGCGCAGCGCGTACAACAAGTCGGTCGAGCACGCCAAGCTCGGCGTGCAGACCGGCTACTGGCCGCTGTTCGAGGTCGAGCAGGGCGAGTGGAAGCTCTCCAGCCCGTGCAAGGCGCTCGTGAAGACCGGCCGCAAGCCGATCGAGGAGTTCCTCAAGCCGCAGGGCCGCTTCCGTCACCTTCTCAAGCCGGAGAACGCGGAACTGCTCGCCGAGGTCCAGGCTGATGTCGACGCGTACTGGGAGTACCTGCTCAAGCGGTGCGGCGAGTAGCGTCTCGCGAACCTGAAGAAACCTGCACGTCCAGAAGGCCCCCGGAGCGCATCGGGGGCCTTCTTCGGTGCTAGAATGGGGCGCATCGAATCGCGACGGGTCCCGGAAAGGGGAGCTCGTGAACCGGAGGCACATGCTTGCAGCCCTGGTCGCTGTGATGATCGTCGTCACCGTCCCCGCGCTCTCCGGCTGCTCCTCCGACCCTGAAGCCACGGCCCCCCGGCCCCGCTTGCGGATCTCGGGATCGGGCACCTGCATGCCGCTGCTCCGCATCCTCACCTCGGCGTACGAAGCCGACCCCCCGGTCACCTTCGTGTTTCTGCCCGGACTGCACTCGGGCGGCGGGATCAAGGGCGTCGCGAGCGGCGACCTCGACATCGGCTCGGTCTCGCGCCTCCTCAATCCCGAGGAAGAGGAGCTCGAGCTCGACTACCTGCGCCTGGCCGATGACGGGCTCGTGATCGCCGTCCACCCGACCGTCACCCTCGACACGCTCACGAGCGACCAGGTCCGCGCCGTCTACGCCGGCGAACACGAGAGCTGGGCGGAGCTCGGCGGGCCCGACCTGCCCATCGTCATCCTCGACCGCAACGAGGACGAGTCCGCCAAGATCATCCTCCGCGAGTACGTCCTCGGCGACATGCCCGTGACCGAGCGGGCGATCAGCCTCTTCTACGAGCCGGACATGGTCGACGGCCTCGAGAAGACGCCCGGAGCGATCGGCTACTTCTCGCTCGGCTTCGCGATCTCCGAGGAGATCCCGGTGCGCCTCGTCGCGCTCGACGGGGTCGAGGCGAGCGTCTCCACGATCCACGACGGGAGCTACACCATGGTGCGGCCCCTCGGCATCGTCGTGCAGCGTCCCGCCACGCCGGAGATCGCCGCTTTCGTCGAGTGGCTGGGCTCGGACGAGGCCCGCACGCTGATGGAGGAGCGCGGCTACGCGGCTGCCGATACACCTGGTGAGTGACGGATGAGACGCGACATCTTCGGCAGGCACCTCTACAACCAGATCGTCGCCCCGCTCGTGGTCGCCGCGCTCGCGGTCGGGGTGATCGCGACCGTCGTGGCGGTCTACTTCCTTTCCGACCTCACCGAGAGCTGGGTCGACGAGGTGGCGCAGGGGGCGAGCGCCAACCTGCTCCACCGAATCGACACCCGCTCGAACGCCATGCAGAGCGTCGCCAAGCTCGCCGCTGAGGACCGTCGCCTGCGAGACGCGCTCCAGGCCGAGGAGTTCACGACGGTCCGCGGCATCCTCACGCAGAGCAACGTCGCGCTCGGGTTCGACAACCTGATGCTCCTTGACTCGGCCGGCACCGTGGTCGCGACCACGGGGCTTGCGGGCATCGCCCCTGGGGACGTGATCCTCGCGCAGGCCGACCGCACGTGGGCCGACCTCGCGATGCCGCACCCCGCGTTCCTCGAGATCGGCGGCACGCTCACCCTGACCGCGATGCAGCCCGTCCTCGGCAGGGGGGAGAGCGTCTACACGCTCTGCCTCTCCGAGGCGATCGACGAGCGCTTCCTGCTCGACTTGGCGACCGGCGCCGGGGACGCGTTCTGCTTTTACGACGAGGACCTCACCCCGATCGCGTACACCGTGCCGCGTGGCGGCGGCGAGGGCGAGCGGACCGGCTCCGACCCCGAGCCCCTCCTCGCCGCGGTCTCGAGTCCCGCCGAGGAGATCCAGCGCGCGCTCGAGCAGGCGGTCGAGACCGGCGAGGGGAGTTCCGTCGTCGCCGTGGCGGGCACGCAGTACCGGGCCACCGCGCGCCGCATCGACCTGCCAAACGACCCGGAGGACGACACGCGGGCCTACCTGGTCTCCCTCATCAGTCAACAGGTGAGTGACGACGCCCGCATCACCACGACCAACCTCATCACCATGTGGTCGATCGTCGCGGTCGTCGCGCTGATCGGGCTGGGCGGCTGGGTGGCCCGCCGGGTCTCCGAGCCGCTCGTGGCCTTGACCGAGGGCGCCCAGCGCATCGCCGACGGCGACTTCTCGACGAAGATCCCGCTGCACGGCAAGAACGAGATCGCGGAGCTCGCCGAGAGCTTCAACCAGATGACCGACTCGCTCAAGGACCGCAGCGAGAACCTGACCAAGAAGGTCCTCGAGCTGGCCACCCTCTACGAGATGAGCCGTGCCCTCGGCGGGACCCTCGACCTCGGCGAGCTGCTCCAGTCGGTCCTCGACTCGGCGCTGCGGATCTTCGGCGCCGACCTCGGCTACGTCACGATGCGCGACCACGACGCCGGGACGCTCGAGATCCGGGCGCGGAGTGGGGGCGTGCCGGCGCGCGTCGACGACCAGGCGCTCCGCAACTCCATGTCGGAGTGGGTGATCCGCGAGGCGCGCCCGCTCATCTTCAACCCCTCGGCGGACCGCTCGACCGGCCAGGTCGAGGTGGTGACCGGCGCGATGGCGGCACTGTGCGTCCCGCTCATCTCCGCCGAGGGGACCATCGGCGCGATCACCGTGGGCAGTCAGGACCCGGAGTTCCGGTTCACGAGCGACGACGTGCGGCTGCTGTCGACCATCGCCAACCACGTCACGATCGCGATCGGCAACATCGACCTGTTCTCAAGCCTCCAGGAGGCCTACCTCGCGACCGTTCGCTCGCTCGCCGCCGCGGTCGACGCGAAGGACCCGTACACGCGCGGCCACTCGGAGGGCGTCGCGGTCTACGCGACCATGATCGCCGAGCGCATGGGCCTCTCGCACGACCAGCGCATAGCGCTCGAGATGGCGGCGTACCTGCACGACATCGGCAAGATCGGCATCAAGGAGTCCATCCTGCTCAAGCCGGGGCAGCTCACCGACGACGAGATGTCGCAGATGCGGCACCACCCCCTGATCGGGGCGAACATCCTCAAGCCGGTCGGGTTCCCGTGGCCGATCACGCCGGTCGTCAGGCACCACCACGAGCGCTGGGACGGCGAGGGCTACCCCGCCGGCCTCAAGGGGGAGGAGATCCCGCTCCTGGCCCGTATCCTCACGGTCGCCGACGCGTACGAGGCGATGATCGCGGACCGGCCGTACCGCAAGGGCCGCACGATGGAGGAGGGCGCGGCCGAGCTCAGGCGCTGCGCGGGCACGCAGTTCGATGCCGCCGTCGTGGACGCGTTCGTCGAGGCCCTCGAGGAGCAGCGGGAGGCGGGCCAGCAGGGTGTGACCGGGCACGAGGAGGAGGTCGGGGCCGACGAGGCCCGGGCGATCTTCGTCGCGCTCACCGAGGGGATGCTGGTGAGCTTCCGCCGGCTCGGCGGACCGCGGCTGGCGGCCAACGCCGAGAGCGCGCTCAACGGGGAGTTCTCCCGGGCGGGACTGCCGCTCACCGTCTCGGCCGGGCGGGTGGCGCTCGCGGCCCACGGCCCCGAGCATGACGGGGCGGACCTCGAGCAGATGCGCCGTGCCCTGCGGCTCCTCGACGAGACCCTCGGCAGCCTCTCCGGCCACTCGTTGGTCGACCACTTCTACGCCGATGCGATGGAGTCGCTCTCCGAACGCATGCGCCGGCTCACGGTGCATCTGGAGTTCTACCCTGGCTGATTCGCGCCGGTCGGGGCCTGCCGGTATACTGGGCGCCGGTCCCCTGAACCGTCCCGACCTGCACGAACCTACCCGGAGGCAGCACGAATGGCCCTCGTCGTCACCAAGTTCGGCGGCACATCGGTCGGCAGCACCGAGCGCATCATGGCGGTCGCGCGCCGGCTCGTGGCCCGCAAGGAGGCGGGCGACCGCGTGGTCGCCGTCGTCTCGGCGATGGGTGACGTGACCGACGAGCTCGTCTCGATGGCCCGCGAGATCTCCGAAGCGCCTCCCGAGCGGGAGATGGACATGCTGCTCGCCACCGGCGAACAGGTGACCATCGCGCTGCTCGCGATGGCGATCGAGGCCCTCGGCCACGAGGCCATCTCGTTCACCGGCCCCCAGGTCGGGATCGTCACCGACTCCGGGCACACGAAGGCCAAGATCCTCGAGGTCCGGGCGGACCGGCGCGTGCGAAGCGCGCTCGACGAGGGCCGGATCGTGATCGTCGCCGGCTTCCAGGGCGTGACGGAGGACGGCCACATCACGACGCTCGGCCGCGGCGGGTCGGACACCACGGCGGTCGCGGTCGCGGCCGGCATCGGGGCCGACCTCTGCGAGATCTACACCGACGTCGACGGCGTCTACACGGCCGATCCGCGCGTGGTCCCCTCGGCGCGCAAGATCGACGCCGTGTCCTACGACGAGATGCTCGAGCTCGCGGCGACCGGCGCGCGCGTGCTGCAGCTGCGATCGGTCGAGTTCGCGCGCAACCACGGCGTGGTCATCCACTGCCGATCGAGCTTCAACGACCGCGAAGGGACGATCGTCAGAGAGGCGGACGAGACGATGGAGCAGGCGATCATCTCCGGTGTCAGCCACGACACCTCGGAGGCCAAGGTCACGATCAGGGACGTCCCCGACCGCCCGGGCGTGGCGGCGTCGGTCTTCGGGATGCTCGCCGATGCGAACGTCAACGTCGACATGATCATCCAGAACGTGTCGGAGTCGGGCACCACCGACATCTCGTTCACCACGCCCGTCGAGGATCTCGTTCGCGCCCGCCGCGCCACCGCCGAGGTCGTCGCCGAGCTCGGAGCGCGGAGCTGGAACGTCGACGAGTCGGTCGCGAAGGTCTCGCTGGTCGGTGCGGGCATGAAGACGCATCCTGGTGTCGCTGCGCAGATGTTCCGCGCGCTCGCCGACGCGGGCGTGAACCTCGACATGATCTCGACCTCGTCGATCCGCATCTCGTGCGTGATCGCCGCCGAGGATGTCGAGCGCGCGGTCCGCGCGCTACACTCGAGTTTCGGACTGGACAGTGACGAGATCCACGCCGAGGTGTCCCCGGCGTGCGGCGAGGGAGCGTGACGATGGTGTGGGAGAGGCCGATGCCGGCGAGGCCGGTCGTCGCCGTCGCCGGCGCGACCGGTGCCGTGGGGCGCGAGATGCTCACCGTCCTCGAGCAGCGATCGTTCCCCGCGTCGCGTGTGGTCGCGCTCGCCTCCAAGCGGAGCGCGGGCACCGTGCTTCCGTTCGGCGATGGTGAACTGGTGGTCGAAGAGCTCACCGAGGCGTCGTTCCGGGGCGTCGACATCGCGCTGTTCAGCGCGGGAGCCTCGGTCTCGAAGCGGTTCCGCGAGGCGGTCACCGACGCCGGGTGTGTGATGATCGACAACTCCTCGGCGTTCCGGATGGAAGACGGTGTCCCGCTCGTCGTGCCCGAGGTCAACGGCGCTGACCTCGCCACGCACGCCGGGGTGGTCGCGAACCCGAACTGCTCGACGATCCAGCTCGTGGTCGCGCTCGCGCCTCTGCATGCGAGGTGCCCGATCAGGCGGGTCGTGGTCGCGACCTATCAGGCCGCCTCAGGCGCCGGGGCTGCGGCGATGCGGGAGCTCCACGAGCAGACACGCGATGTCCTCGACGGCAACCCCATCGAGCCCGAGGAGTTCGTGCACCGCATCGCCTTCAACTGCATCCCGCAGATCGACGTGTTCCTCGACGACGGCTCCACCAAGGAGGAGTGGAAGATGGTCGCCGAGACCAAGAAGATCATGCACGCGCCCGACCTCGCGGTGAGCGCGACGTGCGTACGCGTGCCCGTTCTCCGGTGCCACTCCGAGGCGGTGAACGTCGAGTTCACCCGGGCGTTCGGCCTCGAGGAGGTGCGGGAGGCACTCGCGGCCGCTCCCGGCGTGGCGCTTCTCGACGACCCCGCCGAGTCGCTCTATCCCATGCCGGCCGATCTCGAGGGCACCGACGACACCTACATCGGCCGACTGAGGGTCGACCCGACCGTGCCGAGCGGCATCTCGATGTGGGTCGTGGCGGACCAGTTGCGAAAAGGGGCCGCGCTCAACGCGGTGCAGATAGCGGAGGCGCTCCTGGACGGCTGAGCCGGGAGCGGGGGGAACCGGAGCTTAGGGGGTTCACGTGTACGAGCAGGCAACCGCACCGAGCGGCACCGATGAACGTGTGCTCGTGGTGGAGGACGACCGGACGATCGCGCGCTTCGTCGAGCTCGAGCTGATGCACGCCGGGTACCGGGTCCAGAAGGCCGCCGACGGCAACGAGGCGCTGGCCGCGATCGAGGCCGAGGAGCCCGATCTGCTCATCCTCGACCTGATGCTTCCGGGGCTCGACGGGCTCGAGGTCGCCCGGCGCCTTCGCGAGGAGGGTCGAACGATGCCGATCCTGATGCTCACCGCGCGGGCCGAGACGCACGACGTGGTGTCGGGCTTCGATGCGGGGGCCGACGACTACCTCAAGAAGCCCTTCGAGGTCCCCGAGTTGATCTCGCGCGTGCGCGCCCTGCTCAAGCGCACCGAGCGCGACCGGGGAAGCTCGGTCTACTCGGCGGCGGGGATCGACGTCGACCTCGACTCGCGGCGCGCGGCGCTCGACGGCACCCCGCTCGACCTCACCGCGAAAGAGTTCGACCTGCTCGCCTACCTGGTCCGGCATGCCGGACGGGTGATCTCCCGTGACGAGATCCTTGAGAAGGTCTGGGGCGAGGGGCGGTCGACCGACAGCAACGTGATCGAGGTCTTCGTCTGCCACCTGCGCAACAAGATCGGCGACCGCGAGAACACCGTGATCCAGACGATCAGGGGTGTGGGGTACTTCTTCGCAAGGAGTTAGATGTACCGCTCCTCGCTCAGGACATGGCTGCTGCTCGTCTCGGTGTTCTTCGCGCTGCTCGTGATCGGCGGCGTGGCGCTTGCGACGTACGTGGTCGTGTCCGACGGGATGTCCGTCGTCGCGCACGACGCGGCCGTCGGACTCGCGCGCAGCGCCTCTGAGCTCGCCAAGGTCGCGTCGACCGAGGCGTCACTCGAGTCGGCCGCCGAGGGCCTCTCGGGCGAGGAGCGCGACCGCGAGGCCGAGCGGCGCTTCCTGCGCCGTATCCCCGACCTCTTCCGGTCGGGCCGGCTCGCCGAGGGGGAGTACGCGTTTTACGGCGCCGACCTGAGGGAGCCGTTCTGGTTCAGCGCCGAGGAGGCGGTCATCGCCGCGCCGGAGTCCCGCGAGGAGGCGGTGCGGCACGGCAGGGTGGTGGAGTCATCGGTCGCCGGGGGAGGGTTGCTCGCCGGGTTCGTGGGGCCCGCTCGCCTCGGCGTGTACGTGATCCACGTCCCGATCGACATCCCAGGAGGTGGCCGGGCGGTCATCGACGTCTCGTACTTCCCCGACCGGGAGGAGGCCGTGATCGATTCGATCCGCGTGCCGATGGCGGTGCTCGCCGGTTCGGCGATGCTCATCATGGTGCTCATGATGCAGACGAGCATGGGGTGGGTGCTCCGGCTCGTGAACGAGCTGCGGCAGGCCGCGGACTCGGTCGACGCCGATCAGCTCGACGTGCGGCTCCCGGAACACGGCGAGCACGAGATCAGCGACCTCGCGCGTTCCATCAACCGGCTGATCGACCGGCTCCAGCGGCGCGCCGACATCCAGACGCGTTTCGTCGCCGACGCGTCGCACGAACTGGCCACGCCGGTGGCGGGCATCCGGGGCTACACGAACATCCTGCGCGCCTGGGGCGGCGAGGACCCCGAGGTGCGCGACGAGGCGATCGCCGCGATCGACCGCGAGTCACGCCGGATGGCGCGGCTCTGCGGCGACCTGCTCTCGCTCGTGCGGACTGACACGGTGAGCGCCGTGAACCGCGTCCGCTTCGACGCGAACGCGGTCGCACGGGAGGTCCTCGCCGCCTCGGCGACGCGCTACCAGGGCAAGGACCTCGAGATCGACGGTCCCGGACCCGGGCAGCTCATGGTCGTGGGCGACCCCGACCGGCTCGAAGACGTGCTGTCGGTCCTCGTCGACAACGCCTGCAAGTACACGCCTCCCGGCGGGCGTGTCTCGCTCGACACGCGGGTAGCGCGGGAGTGGGCGGTATTCGAGGTGCGCGACACCGGCATCGGGATCCCCGAGGCCGACCTGCCGGTGATCTTCGAGCGGTTCTACCGCTCCGACGAGTCCCGCTCCAAGGAGACGGGCGGCTTCGGTCTCGGCCTCGCCATCGCCAAGGCCTCCATCGAGGCGATGGGCGGGGAGATCGGGGTGCAGAGCGCCCCGGGCTTCGGTTCGCTCTTCGTCGTGCGGGTCCCGCGCGCGTAGGCCGCCGGTCGCTCAAGGCCGGGTCCGGCGCGACCGATACCCGATACGAGGGTAGCCGACGCCGGGGGCCAGATGACGGACCGTCCAGACGACGCGCTGCTCCACGCCGTGTTCTCCGGCAAGGAGTGGCGTGAGGCAGCCGATGCCATGTTCGAGGTCGCCGGTGCGGCGATCGTCGTCAGCCTACCCTCCGACGGCAGCGCGCTCTATGCTTCGCCGAGGTGCGCGTACTGCGCGCTGATCCATCCCGCCGAGGGGGTGGGGATGACGGGCGGCTGGGGGTGCCTCGGCAGGACCGGCGAGGTCGGGACGGGTGCGACCACATGCTTCTCCGGCCTGCCCTGTCAGGTCGCTGCCGTGAGCTACACCGGTGTCCAGCTGGCGCACCTGACCGTGGGAGGGTTCGTCTCGACCACGCGCGAGCGCAAGCGGATGTTCGAACGCCTGCTCTCCCTCGGCGTCGCCGAGGCCGATGCGTGCCACGCGGTGCGCGACATCCCGGTCGTCCCGCGCAGGAAGGCCGAATCGCTCGTGACCGCCCTGCGCGTCCACGCCGAGAGTCTCATCGCGCGGGCGTACGAGTCCCGGGGGTCGGCCGACCGGATGCGGGAGCTCGAGGTCTTCCTCGACGCTGGCCGCGAGTTCCTCGAGCTCGGGCACGGTGAGGACGAGCTCGAGCACCGCATCCTCGCGCGGGCGCTCCTCGTCGTGGGAGCCGAGCGGGGGCGGCTCGTCCTCCGGCGTCCGGGCACGGACCTGGCCGACGTGGTCGCGGTCGCCGGCGAGAGCGACGGTCTCGTGGAGGGCGACGTGCTCAGGCTCGGGGAGGTCGTCGAGGGTCGCGTGCTCGCGAGCGGCAACAGCGTCATCGTCACCGGCCGCGAGGGGACGGAGGCCGGGCGAGCCGGCCGCGGCGAGACCGCGACGGTGTCGATCGGCCTGCGGCGGCCCGAGGGCTGTCTCGGCGCCTTCACGATCCACGGCGTCGTCACGCACGGGCCTGCGACGCGCGAGGCGATGCGGCTCCTCGAGCGGTTCGCGACCGTCGCGGCGACGGTGCTCGAGAACACGCGGAGCGACCGCGAGGCCCGTCGCTCGCTGCGCGAGATGGTGCACCTCGACGCCTTCGCCCGCACGCTCGCGGCGTGCTCCACGTGCGACGAGGTCGCCGAGGTCGCCATACCGGTGCTGCACCACATCCTCGACGCGGGCGTGTGCGGTATCGCGCTCACCGCGTGGCGCCTGGACAAGGTGCACGTCAGTGTCTATACCACCGTCACGCGCGAGGTCCTCTCGGCGGTGATCGGCGAAGCCACCGGCCGGGACGTCGCCGCCGAGCCGTTCGCGGCCGTGCGCGCCACGACGGTCGGCGGGGAGATCCTCGACGCCGCGGACGGTGACCACGCGACCGCCGGCGACGCGGACGGCCCCGTGCTCTCGGTGCCGCTCTCGGTCCGCGGGACCGTGGTCGGCTACGCCTTCGCCGCACTTCCCTCGGCGGGCAGGTTCGTCGCCGCCGACCAGCGCGGCGTGGAGTCGGCGACGGCACACATCGCGTGCGCCCTCGACCGCGCGGCCGAGTGGGAGCTGCTGCGGGCCGACCACGCCAAGACGATCGCGGCGCTCGCGGCGGCCCTCGACTCCGCCGAGCGGGTGGACCGTGGCCACACCGACCGCATCGCCGAGTACGCGATCGCCCTCGGCCGCGAGCTCGGCCTGCCCTCAGACGAGCTCCGCTCGCTGCACTTCGCCGCGGTCGTGCACGATATCGGGACGGTCGGGGTGGACGCCCGCCTGCTCGACAAGGCCGGCCCGCTGACCGCCGAGGAGCGCGCGGAGGTCCAGCGGCACGTGCACGTGGGGGCGGACATCATCGGCCAGTTGCAGTTCCTCGAGGACGTCACGCCGGTCGTCCGCCACCATCACGAGCGCTGGGACGGGTCCGGCTACCCCGCGGGGCTTGATGGCGAGCGCATCCCGATGCTGGCGCGGCTGCTGGCGGTCGTCGACGCGTTCGACGCGATGACGTCGCCGAGGCCCTACCGGCCGCAGTTGACCCTGGCCGAGGCACGCGCGGAGCTCGCGCGCGGCGCGGGAACGCAGTTCGACCCGGGCGCGGTCCAGGCGTTCGTGGCGGTGCTGGACCGGCAGGCGCTCGCGGGGATGACCGGACTGCTCGCGACCCGGCACGCCGGTGACGGGCGACACCTGCCCGCCTGACCGGCCCGAGGGGCGTGTGGTAGAATCCGCGCACTTCGACTCGGGGGAGCCACCGTTGAACAGGACTCGCTACATCGCCCAGGCGGGAGTCATCGCCGCGGTGCACGCCGCCGCCACCATCGCCGTGCTGCAGATGCCCGCGCAGCTCGGGTGGGGGCCGATCCAGCTGCGCGTGAGCGAGGCGCTCACCGTGGTCGCGCTCTTCACCCCGGCCGCGGTCCCCGGACTCACTCTCGGGACGGCGGCGGCGAACGCCGTGCTGGTCGCGCAGGTGGGCCCGGTGGGCCTGCTCGACGTGCTCTTCGGCTCGCTGGCGACGCTGCTGGGGGCCGTGTGGACGTGGCGGTTCCGTCGTCGCCGGATGCTCGCGCTCGCGGGCCCGGTCATCGCCAACGCGCTCATCGTCCCGGCCTACCTTCCGTTCGTCCTCGCGGCGCTCGGCTTCGCCCAGGAGCCGTTCTTGGGAATAGATGTGAGCAGTGGCTGGTTCGCGGCGTACGCGGTCGGGGTCGTCACCGTGGGCCTCGGCCAGGCGGTCGTCCTCTACGGTCTTGGACTGCCGCTTGCGACGATGCTCGGCCGCATCGACCTCGCCGGCCTTGCCGGCGGCACCGGGGACGGGCGGAAGGGCGGAGAGGTCCGCTGGCGATGGAAGCGCTGAACAGGGACGGGAACGGACGCGAGGTGACCTCCCCGGCTGGGGACCCCGCGACCCGGGGGTTTCTCATCGAGAGCTCCCCGGGGCGCTGCCTCGCGTGCTGGGCGTGCGTCCGCGCGTGCCCGGCACGCGCGATCCGGGTCGTCGACCACCGCGCGGAGATCGTCGAGGACCGCTGCATCGAGTGCGGCGCGTGTGTCGGCGTGTGCGGGAGGGACGGCCACGTCGTGCGGGACGACCTTCCGCACGTGCGCGACCTCCTGGCGAGCGGCCGGCCGGTGGTGGCGCTGCTCGCGACCGAGTTCGTGGCGGCGATGCACCCGGCCACGCCCGCCGAGGTCGAGCGCGCGCTCGAGCGAGCGGGCTTCTACGCGGTCGAGACCACCCTCCTCGGCGAGGAGCTCGTCGCGCTCTCCTACGAGCACGCGCACGCGCGCGCCACGGCGCCGGTGGTGTTGCGCTCGACCTGTCCGGTCGCCGTGTCGTGGGTGCGGCGGTTCCGGCCGTCGCTGGTTGGCGCGCTCGCGCCCATCATCCCGCCCTACATCGCTCAGGCGCGGCTCGTGCGGGCCCTCTATCCCGCGGACGTCGCCATCGTCTACGTCTCGCCGTGCTACGCGCGCAAGGACGAGATCGCCGATCCGCAACTCGCGGGGGCCGTCGACGTCGCGATCGACTTCGAGGAGCTCAAAGCACTCATCGGCTCGGCCGCCACGCCGATGGCGGCCGTCCCGCCGCCGTGCTCTGGGTCGCGACGCCCGGCGCCCGTGAAGGAGCTCTCGCTCACCGACGGCTACCCGCGCCGCACCCTTGTCGAACACGACATGACCTCGCAAGACGTCGTGGCGGTCCGCGGCGTCAAGGCCATCGACGACCTGCTCGGCGCGGTCGAGCGGGGGGAGGTCGGCCCACTCGTGGTCGATATGCTCTACTGCGACGGGTGTGTCGACGGTCCCGCGACCGGCTCGGAGCTGTCGGTCTTCGCGAAACGGACGGTGCTCGCCAACGCCGGCCGCGCCACGCCCCGGACCACGGTGGACACGCGCAAGCTGCTCGCGCATCTCCCGGCGGTGGAGACCGTCCGCTCGTTCACGGCGTCCCCCGCACTCATGCGGGTGTTCGACGACGCCCAGATCGATGCGTGCCTCGCCGAGGGGGAGTTCGAGAGCCGCGACGTGCTGCTCGACTGCGGGGCATGCGGCTACGAGACGTGCGTCGAGCACGCGGTCGCGGTCCTCGACCACGATTCGACGTGGGACATGTGCTTCCCGCTCCAGCGCAAGCGTCTCGAGCGGACGAACGAGGCCCTCGAGCGCTCGGCCACGCTCGACTCGCTCACGGGCCTGTGGAACCGGCGCGTGTTCTCGGAACGGCTCGAGGCCGAGGTGGCGCGAAACGCCCGCTACGGCACGGACGTCACGCTGCTCATGATCGACCTCGATGCGTTCAAGGAGGTCAACGACGGCTACGGGCACACCGTCGGGGACGCGGTCCTCGGCGAGGTCGCCCGCATCATGCGCGACACGGTCCGCGAGACCGACGTACCGGCGCGCTACGGCGGCGACGAGTTCGCACTCATCCTGCCCGGTATCGGCAAGACCGCCGGCTACGCGGTCGCCGAGAAGCTGCGCGCCCTCATCGCCGCCGCGGCGGTGCCCACGGACGGCGCGCGTGGCGGTGACACGGTCTCGACGACCGTCTCGGTCGGGCTCGCCTCGGCGGGGGGGAGCACGACCAGCGCCTCGTCACTGGTCGAGGCGGCCGACCGGGCCCTCTACCGGGCCAAGGCGCACGGGCGTGACCAGGTCAGGATCGCACCGGACTGATCGGAGGCGACGATGCGCACCGCAGCGCTCTGGCAGGCCGAGGAGGGCCGCGTCCGGTGCGCGCTCTGCCCGTGGCGCTGCCTCATCGCCGAGGGACACGCAGGGGTCTGCGGCGTGCGGGTCAACGTCTCCGGCCGGCTCGTCGCCACCACGTACGGCACGGTCTCCTCGGTCGCGGTGGACCCGATCGAGAAGAAGCCCGTCTTCCACTACCGTCCCGGCTCGGCGGTGCTCTCGCTCGGGAGCGTCGGGTGCACGATGCGCTGCGGCCACTGCCAGAACTGGCGGATCAGCCGCGCGCGGCCGGACGACGGGTCGGTCCCTTCGCGGCAGCTCGAACCCTCCGACGTCGTCGCCCTCGCCCGCGAGCACGGGTGCCCGGGGGTGGCCTTCACCTACAACGAGCCGGTCATCTGGGCCGAGTTCGTGCGCGACGTCTCCGAGCTCTGCCGCGCCGAGGGGCTCTTCACCGTGATGGTCACGAACGGCTACATCACGCCCGAGGGACTGGACTTCCTCGGCGAGTGGATCGACGTCTGGCGCGTCGATGTCAAAGGGGCGACCGACGAGGTCTACCGGGAGCTCTGCCACGTGCCCTCGCCCGGGCCCGTGTTCGCCGCAGCGGAGCGCGCGAAGGAGCGGTGGGGGATGCACGTCGAGGTCGTGACCAACGTGGTGCCCACGGTCAACGACGACCCGGACCAGATCCGCGCGATCGCGCGCTGGATCGTCGGCGTCCTCGGGCCGGACACGCCGTGGCATCTTACCCGCTTCATCCCCTACCTCGACTTCTCGCACCTCGAGCCCACGCCGGTCGAGACGCTGCGCGAGGCCGCCGGCATCGGGCGGGAGGAGGGGGTGCGCTTCGTCTACCTCGGCAACGTCTCGGAACCGGGCGCCGAGGACACCGTCTGCCCCCGCTGCGGGGCGACGGCGATCGCGCGGAAGGGGTACACCATAGTGAAGCACACGACGCGCGACGGAGCGTGCGCGCGGTGCGGGACGGGGCTCGGGATCGTCGGAGAGGGGGCGTGATGGCCCAGCGGCATGCGCACGACCATCGGGGACCGGGGCACGAGCACGACCTGCCCGCACGCCCCCGGGTACTCGTGTTCTTCGACTACGCCTGCCCCTTCTGCTACGTCGACCAGCACCGGTTCGAGGCGCTGCAACGCGAGATCGACTTCGAGATCGTGCTCGTGCCGTTCGAGCTGCGGCCCGAGCTCGACGAGCCGGTCGACCTCGCCGAGGCCGGCACGGGGCCCTCCGACCGGGTCGACGAGTACCTCGAGCGTCTCGCCGAGAAGGAGGGCTTCGCCTTCCGGCAGCCCGCGCTGCTGCCCAACACCCACCGCGCGATCGTCCTCGGCGAGGTCGCCCGGGACCGGGGGTCGGCCATCCACCTCGCCGTGCACCACGCGATCTTCTCGGCGTACTTCGGCGAGGGGCTCGACATCGACGACGTGGACGTGCTGGTCGCGATCGCCGCCGAGGAGGGCATCGAGCGAGAGGAGCTCGAGGCGGCGTGGCGGGAGGGGACCTACGACGAGCGCATCCACGAGTTCCGCCACCTCGCGCTCCACCTCGGCCTCGACGCGACACCCGCGGCGATCATCTGCAACGAGCTGCTGATCGGCTCGCGTCCGTCCGGCGTGTTGCGGGAGGCCCTGCAGCGGTGCGGGTCGCGTCTGCAGGCCGCGCGCGAGGCGGGATCCGGCGACACGGCGGACGATACGGCCGCGGCCGCGTCGCCCGCCGCAAAGGGCGCTCGCGCGCCCGGGGACGCGTGAGCGGTGCCAAAGCGGTAGAATCGGGGTGCGCGCGGCACCGTCGCGCAGCTCCGGCGAACCGATCGAAGGCGGCACCACGTGACACCCTGCGTGATCATCCCCACGTTCTGGACGCGTCGTCGCGGACGCGTGCCCGATAACCTGCTCGCGGTCTACGATCACCCCACCCCGATCGACTCAGACGGCACGCTCCCGGCCTGCCTGAGGTCGCTCGAGGAGGTCGAGGGCCTTGGCCGCGTGATCGTCACGGTCGCGACGACCGATCCGGCGATCGAGCACGCCGCCGAGGACCGGGTCCGGCAGATCCTCGCCGACTTCCCCGGTGTCGACGCGCTCGTCTTCGGGCCCGCCGAGCTCGGCTCGCTCCACCGCCGCCTCGAGCAGATCGAGTTCGCCGACATGATCCCCGGCGTGAGCCTCGTGGGATACGGCGCCGCCCGCAACGTCGGCCTGATCGCCGCGGCCATCCTCGGCTGCGACACGGTGCTCTTCATCGACGACGACCAGATCATCGACGACCCCGGTTTCATCAGAAAGGCGATGGAGGGCATCGGCGAGCCGTACAAGGGCGGCAACCGGCGCATCCTCGCCAAGACCGGCTACTACACCGACGAGGCCGGCAACTACCAGCGCCACGAGGAGCCCCACTTCGCCGACATGTTCTGGCGCCGGGACGACGCGTTCAACGAGGCGCTCTCCATGGTGGACCGCCCGCCGAGGATCACGCCCTCCTCGATCGCGTTCGGCGGATGCCTCGCGCTGCACCGCGACATGTTCTGCAACGTCTCGTTCGACCCGTGGGTCGTGCGCGGCGAGGACGTCGACTACGTCATCAACGCGCGCATGCACGGCGGTGACGTCTTCCTCGACGGCGAGTGGTCGCTCATCCACAAGCCGCCGAGGCTCTCCAGCGAGGCGCTGCAGTTCCGGCAGGACGTCTACCGCTTCATCTACGAGCATCGCAAGCTCGAGTTCGCGAAGTCGCAGGTCGACCTGCGCCAGGTGACGCCTGAGTCGATGGCGCCCTATCCGGGCCCGTTCATCTCCTCGAGCGTGACGTGGCGGGCGGTCCTCACCGCGCTGCTGCGCGGCGTCTCGCGCAAGGAGGGCGGCCGCTACTTGCGTGTCGCGCGGGTCGCCCTCAAGGACGCCTCGGACTACGCCCGTGAGAACTGCCAGGGATACTTCGACTTCCAGCGCCGCTGGCCGCTGCTGATGGACCGCATCTGGAACGATGTCGCGCTCAAGTCCCTCTTCACGGGCGAGCGCCGCATGGACCGGAGCGCCATCACGGGCCGCTTCCCGATGGTCCGCGGCGAAGACCGGTGACCGGGGCGTTCGTCGCCGCCGGGGTGGGCCTCGTCGCCGGGGCGCTCTCCGGCGCGTTCGGCGTGGGCGGCGGCGTGGTGACCACGCCCGCCATCCGCTTGCTCCTCGGCTATCCCGAGCTGATCGCGGTGGGCACGCCGCTGCCGGTCATCCTGCCCACGGCGCTCGCCGGCGCGCTCACCCATCTGCGCAAGGGGAGCGCCGACCTGCGCCTCGGGCTCGTGCTCGGTCTGTGGGGGATGCCCGCCTCGGTCGTGGGTGCGCTCATGAGCCGCGTGCTCGGCGGCACGGTGGTGCTGCTCCTGACCGCCGTCGTGGTCGTGGTGGCCGCCGTCGACATGCTCCGTCCCGCCCCCGCCCCCGCCCCCGCCCCGCGTCGGCCGGCGTCGCCGGGCCACGCCGCACACGCCCCCGCCCCCGCCCCGCTGCCGCGGGTCGCGGCGATCGGCGCGACGACCGGCGTCTACTCCGGCCTTCTCGGCCTCGGGGGCGGCTTCGTTCTCGTCCCGATGCTCCGCCGGTTCGCCGGCCAGTCCGTGAAGGCCGCGATCGGCACGAGCCTCGTGGCCGTGGCGATGTTCGCGATCCCCGGCTCGATCACCCACTGGGCGATCGGCAATGTCGACGTATCGCTCGCGCTCGCGCTCTGCGTGGGCGTGATCCCGGGCGCGGTGCTCGGCGCCCGGCTGACCGTGGCCGCCTCCGAGACTCACGTCCGCACCGCTTTCGCGCTCTTCCTCGGCGCGGTCGGGGTCGTCCTCGGCGTGAACGAGCTGGGGCTGCTGTGAGCTCCGGGACCCTGCACCCGGCGAACGAGGCCGAGGCGGCGCGGGTGTGGCCCGCCGTGGCGGCCGCGCACCTGTTCGACTCCCGCGCCCGGTTCGAGCGGTTCCACGCCGAGGCGCCCTGGCGCGTGCACGTCACCGACCAGGGGGAGGCCGTCGTCTTCGAGCGGTGGCGCGCCCACCTCGAGGTGCTGGCGCTCAAAGGCCTCTGGGCCGCTCCCGGCCGCGTGCCCGCCGTGGTGCGCGCCGCCGCGCGCGTCGCGGCCGGTCAGGGGTTCTCGACCCTGCTGAGCCCCCTCGTGGCCGAGGAGGCCGCCTCGGCCTACCGGGCCGCGGGCATGGCGGACCACGCGGCAGTGGTCGTGCTGCGCTACGACCGTCACGCGTCGCCGCCGCTCGACGCCTCACCCCCGGCCGGGACCGTGCTTCGCCGCGCGCTCCCGGCAGACCTCGCCTCCGTCGCCCGCATCGACGCGGCCTGCTTCGACGCGTTCTGGCGCTACGACCCCGACCGCCTCGCCGGCTACCTCGTGGAGGACCGGCTCATGGTCGCCGAGGAGGACGGGCAGGTCATCGGCTATACTCTGTCCACGCTCGTGCGAGAGAGCGCGACGATCGGCCGTCTCGCCGTCGATCCCGCCGCGCGGAGGCGGGGCATCGGCAAGGCGTTGCTGGCCGACGCGCTCTCATACCTGGCCCGGACCGGGGCGGGCAGCGTGAGCCTGTGCACCCAGGAGGAGAATCGTGCGTCCCGGGAGCTCTACCGGTCGGTGGGGCTCCGCGAGCTGCAGGGGCGCCTGCTCTTCCTGACCTGTCCTACCGGGGCCGGCGCGAGAGAGTGAGGCCAGCGTGACGCCGAGGCGGACGATACTCTTCGACTCCCTGCTGCTCTTCGCCGTCACCGTGCTCGCGATCGTGGCCGGCTGGGTCCTCATCGTCGCCGACACTCCGGCGTGGGTGCTCTCCGCCTCGCTCGCGGGCCTCACGCTCATCGCGATGGGCAGCGTGGTCGCGCGCTGGGTCAGCCGTCCGGACCACCTCAAGGCGATGCAGTCCGACAGCATCCTCGATATCGCCAACCGCAGCCTGTCTCACCTTCGCAAGGGGCTCGACGCCGAGACCGCCGGCGAGGTGTGCCGCCTCGCCCTGATGCGGACCGAGGCCGCGGCCGTCGCGATCACCGACACCGAGCAGATCCTCGGCTTCGCGGGCCTCGGCGAGGACCACCACGCCGTTGGCGGGCCGATCCTCACGCGTGGTACGCGCGAGGCGATCGAGCTGAACGAGCATCGCATCCTCGAGAGCCGCGCCGACATCGGGTGCCCGGAGCGCAGCTGTCTGTTGCGCGCGGCGATCGTCGTCCCGCTCGAGATGCGGGGCAGGCCCGTCGGCACGCTCAAGTTCTACTACACGACCCGACGCCTGCTCAACGAGACGCAGGTCGCGATGGCCGAGGGGCTCGCGCGCCTGCTCTCCACGCAACTCGAGCTCTCCGAGCTCGACCGCCAGACCGAGCTCGCCTGCCGCATGGAGCTCAAGGCGCTGCAGGCGCAGATCCACCCCCACTTCCTCTTCAACACCATCAACACGATCGCGATGCTCATCCGCACCGACCCCGACCGGGCTCGCGGGCTCCTCCGGGACTTCGCGCGCTTCTACCGGCGGACCCTCGAGGCGAGCGAGGAGCTCGTCCCGCTCCAGCAGGAGATCGAGTTCGTGCGTACCTACCTCACCTTCGAGGAGGCGCGCTTCGGCGATCGGCTCGAGGTCGCCGAGGACATCGACCCGTCGGTGCTCGCGGTCTACGTGCCCTCCTTCGCGGTCCAGCCCATCGTCGAGAACGCGGTGCAGCACGGCATGAAGGCCGAGGGCGTCCTGCACATCGGCATCACGGCGCGCCGGACCGCCGACCGGGTGACGGTCGAGGTCACCGACGACGGGATCGGCATGTCGCCCGACGACGTGGACCGGGTCTTCGAGCCGGGATTCGGCAAGGGGCTAGGAATCGCGCTGAAAAACGTGGACGATAGACTGAAGGGCCACTACGGTCCCGACTCCGGCCTCACCGTCACGAGCGAGGAAGGGTCCGGGACCCGGGTCTGCATCGCGATCGAGCCCGTGTACGCCGAGGGAGGTGTCGATGACGCTCAAGGCTCTGGTGGTCGATGACGAGGCTCCGGCGCGCTCCGAGCTCCGCTACCTGCTCGACGAGGCGGGCGGCGTCGAGGTCGTGGGGGAGGCGTCGAACGCCTCCGAGGCCTTCCAGCTCATCAAGGCGATCCCCTACGACGTGGTCTTCCTCGACATCGACATGCCCGGACTCTCCGGCGTGCAGCTCGCCGAGACCCTGACCGAGCTCGAGCGTCAGCCTTCGATCGTGTTCGTGACCGCACACAGCGAGCACGCGGTGAAGGCGTTCGAGGTCGCCGCCTCGGACTACCTCGTCAAACCGGTCGAGCTCGACCGGCTGCGCACGGCCATCGCCCGCCTCGCCCCGGCCCAGCACGAGGGTGCGCGGGTGGAGCGGGTCCCGGTCGAGAAGGCCGGCAAGAAGCTGTTGCTGCAGGTCGAGGACATCTTCTACATCATGGCCAAGGACGACTACTCCTACCTCCACACGGACTCGGAGCGCTACCTTTCGACGATCTCCCTGGCGCAACTGGAGCGAAAGCTCGACCCGAGCGGCTTCTTCCGGGTCCACCGGCGCTTCCTCGTCAACCTCGCCCGCGTGCGCGAGGTCGTGCCGATGTACGGCGGTACGCTGCTGCTGACCCTCGACGACACCGAGGGCACCCAGGTGCCGGTCTCGCGCCGCCGCGTGCCGGCGCTCAAGAAGGCGATCGGCCTCTGATGCGTCTCGAGGCGCCCGCGCTCCTCGGCGTGATCTCGGACACCCACGGCGAGCTGCACGAGGCCGTGAGCGACGTCTTCGCCGGGGTCGACCTCGTCATCCATGCGGGAGATATCGGCACCGAGTCGATCCTCGCCGAGCTCGAGCTGCTGGCGCCGGTCGTGGCCGTGCGCGGCAACACCGACGAGGCCCGCTGGGCCGAGACCCTTCCGTCGAGCGCCCGCGTCCGCGTGGGCGCCACGGTGGTCGAGGTCGCACACGACCCCTGCGCACCCGCTCCGCCCGACGCCGATGTGGTGGTCCGGGGGCACACCCACCGCCCGCGCCTCGAGGCGCTTCCCGGCGTCCTGCACGTCAACCCGGGCTCGGCGAGCCGTCCGCGGACACAGCGCCGGGTGCCCACCGTCGCGCTGCTGGCCCTCGGCGAGGGACCGCCTCGCGCGCGGATCGTGGAGCTCGTCTGAGAGGGAGGGCCGTCCCCGTCCGTCCGCCGCGGGTACGCGGGTTCCGGTGAGAGAGCCGCTTCGTGCCGCGAGCGGCGCATCCCGGGCGGTGAACGGTGGAGTCGCACGGGCCCCGCGCCGTCCGCCGCCGTCCGCCGCCGCGAGCCCCCCTTCCGCCGACTGATGGCTCCCGCATGCCGCAGATGCATCGCTTCCCCGTCCCACCAGGCATATCGTCACGGTGGGACGTGTGTACCGGGGACCGTGAGGTTCCCATCAGGGAGGTGAAACGCATGAAGGTCTGCATCAGAGGCGCAGCAGAGGACGTCAAGCTCAGCGACATCCAGGACGTGTGCGTCGACATCAACCGCATCCTCGTGCCGACGGACGGCTCCGAGCCGTCGGTCGCGGCGACCGAGTACGCGGTCATCCTCGGCAAGACGTTCGACGCGACGGTCAAGGCCATCTACGTCGACACCGGATACGAGGCGCTCGAGTATCCCGAGGAAGCGATGGACGAGGAGCTCTTCGAGGGGGTCCACCCCTCGATCAAGGGACTCGTCATCGCCAAGACGATGTGCGAGCGCAACGGCGTCGCGTGTGACGTCGAGATCGTGAAGGGCGGCGTGGCCAAGCGGATCGTCGCGACGGCGATCGAGTGGGAGGCCGACCTGATCGTGTGCGGCGACACCGGCAGGACCGGACTGAAGCGCATCGCGCTCGGGTCGGTCGCCGAGACGGTCGTCAAGGGGTCCCCGATCCCGGTCCTGGTCGTCAAGAACGACTGATCCGCGGCCGCCTGAGGAGGCTGCCCGTCCGAAGTGCCGCCTTTGGGGCGGTGGAGAGTGAAGGAGGTGGAGGAGATGGCGAACAGTGGCGATACGGTCGTGCGTACGGGAAGTGGCGTACAGGTCCAGCACGGCAACCACATCGACACGATCGAGAGCGTCGACCTGGTCTTTCGTGCCCAGCGCAAGCTCAGTTTCTCGTACGGCCTGGTCTTCTTCGTGGTCACCCTGGCCATCCCGGCCATGTCGGTGTGGTGGAAGACCTGGTACGCCGTCCCCGTCTGGGGCGGCTTCACCGCGAACTACCTGTTCGTGTCCCTGCTCTACTACCTGTTCCTGTGGGGACTGAGCTGGACCTACATCAGAAAGGCCGATGCGCTGGACGAGCGTCTCTCGCACATGGCCGATGAGATCGCGGCCGCCACGGCCGTGGCGCCGGCAGGAGGTGAGTGACGTGGGTAACCTGAACGTGATCGCGATCGTCATGGTCATCGCCGTCACCGTCTTCACCGTCGGTCTGGCGATCTTCGTACGACGTTTCACCCGTACCACCGCGGACTTCTATCTGGCGGGACGCAAGGTCGGCACCATCGCGAACGCCTCGGCGATCTCCGGCGACTACCTGTCGGCGGCGTCGTTCCTCGGCGTGGCGGCGGCCGTCTACGCGTCCGGTCTCGACGGCGTCTGGTTCGCGGCAGGGTTCGCGGGCGGGTTCATCGTCGTCGTGCTCTTCATCGCCTCGGCGCTCCGCCGATTCGGCGAGTACACCGTGGCGGACTTCGCCTACGGGCGCTTCGGCTCCGACCGGATCCGGCTCGTGACCGTGGTCATGGTGCTGCTCACGAGCCTCTTCTACATGGCGCCCCAGATGTATGGCGCGGGCACCACGTGGACGGTGCTCGTGGGCGCGGGGATCTTCGGGCTCTCGCCCTACAACACCGGCGTCCTGATCGTCTCCCTCATCATCATGTTCTACGTCATGGTGGGCGGCATGAAGGGCACCACGCTCAACCAGATCTTCCAGTTCTGGTGGTTGTGGACCGCCATGTTCCTCGTCGTCGTCTTCGCGTTCACCGTGGGCAAGTTCAGCTACCCCGACGCGCTCGCCGAGGTGACCGCCGAGAACCACCGCGACGTGCGGATGGTGAGCGTGGCGGACCTCACCGCCGACGACGGCGCGCTGCTCGCGACCGCCGAGGGCGCGATGAGCTCCGAGGCCTTCGCCGCGGTCGAGGCCGCCGTCGAGGCCGGCGACCCCGAGGCGACGATCGGCATCCTCGTCCCGGCGACCAACAAGCTCCACGAGCTGCGTGACATGTTCTTCAACGAGCCCGGTCACCGCTACAACGGCCTCGACCAGTTCTCGATGGTGCTCGCGCTCGTGCTCGGCACGGCGGGCCTGCCGCACATCCTCAACCGCTACTACACGAACCCCTCGGGTGCGGCGGCGCGCAGGTCGACCTTCTGGGTGCTCATCTTCATCGGCACCTTCTACATCCTCGCGCCGATCGCCGGTCTGGCGGGCAAGCTCATCATCGATGACGCCTGGCGTGCCGGCACCGCTCCCACGAACGCCGCATACGTCGACGGCCTGCTCGCCCGCTCCGACGCGATCATGCCGACCCTGGCGCAGATCCTCGGCGGGGAGTGGCTCATGGGCGCGGTCGCCGCGGGCGCGTTCGCCGCGATGTTCTCGACCACCGGTGGCCTGCTGATCGCCTCGGCGTCGGCCGTGGGGCACGACGTCTACGAGAAGTACGTCAACGCGAACGCCTCCGAGGCCCGGAAGGTCTTCGTAGGCAAGGCATCGGTGCTCTTCTTCGCGCTCGTCGCGCTCGGCATCGGCATCGGTATTCCGGCGGTCGGCCTCGACAAGGCGTACCCGGCACTGATCGCCATGATGGTGACCTGGGCGTTCTCGCTCGGTGCCGGCGCGTTCGTGCCGATGCTGCTCACCGGCATCTGGTGGCGGCAGACCACCGAACGTGGTGCCATCGCCGGCATGATCGTCGGTGGCGGCGGTTCGCTCTTCTTCATCTTCATGAACGTCCTGAAGCAGCTCGGTCACCTCGGTGACAGCGGCGTCCTGCCCTTCCTCGGAAGTCTGACCTTCCCGACGCTGTTCACGTTCCCCGCGGCCGTGCTCACCATCGTGCTGGTGAGCAAGATCGACGGCCAGCTTCCCAAGAACGTGGACGAGATCTGGATGCGCATCCACGGCACGGCGAGCGAGCGCCACGAGAAGGAGCTCGGTCTCGACAAGGTGGGTGGCATGTTCTCGGGCGGTCAGAAGTAACCCCCGGCCAGAGGCTCCACCCCCGGGAGCTTATTGGAATCGCGGACCCGACCCCTACGTCCCGGGGGTCGGGTCCGCACCTGTCTCGGGAGCCATCCGGCCACAGGGCGCGACCAGGCGGGCCACTCCGGTAGGGAGACCGGGGCTGCCTCAGGCGCGCTGCCGCGAGAAGGAGGCGATCTCGCGGGCGAGCAGTTCGACCGCCTCGCCGGAGTCGGGCAGGTCGAGCCGCAGGACCGGCCGGCGGCGCGAGGCGAGCGTGACGAGGTCCCCCTCGGCCTGGGCGCGGTAGAGCTGGCCGAGGGAGAACCCGCGCTCCGGGATGGCGATGTCGGTACGGCTGCGCACGGTCACGATCAGGAACGAGCCCGTCGCGGGACCGCCCTTGTGGAGCTGGCCGGTCGAGTGGAGGTAGCGGGGCCCCGTCTCGACGCAGACCGGCACGCCGAGCGCCGTGGAGGCGTCCGCCGAGGCGGCGCGCAGAGCGTCGAGTGCGGGCCCTTCGGGCAGGTAGACCAGGAGCGCGAGGTAGTCCCGGCCCGCCGCGAGACCGCCGAGGAGCGGGTGGAGCGCGCCGGCGAGGTCTCGGGGCGGTGCCGTGTCCTCGAGGGCGCCCGCGAAGGTGGGCCACACCCCGCCGAGGTCGCAGCAGGCGGCCGGGATCGGAAGCGTCTGCTCGAGCACCCCGGTGGTCGCTTCCTTGGCCTCGGCGACGTTGGGCTCGTCGAACGGGTTCACGCCGAGGAGGAATCCGGTGAGCGCCACGGCGTACTCCCAGCGCACGAACTCGCCGCCGAGGCCGGCCGGCCCGTCGAGCACGTGCTCCATCACCGGCACCCCCGCCGCGCGTGCCGCGTCGGCGTGCGAGGCGCATGCGGCGTCCGAGGGCTCGCGCAGCACCAGGAGCGTGCGGTCCGCGCCGTACGTCGAGGCCGGCACGCGGCCGTCCTCGAGCACCGGCAGGATGCCGACCCCCTGCTTGCCGGTCGACTCGGCGACCAGCTGCTCGACCCACAGGCCGAACGTCGCGTACCGGGGGGAGGCCACGAAGGTGAGCTTGTCCCGGCCGGCCGCATGGTTGTCGGCCATCCACGCCGCGAGCGCGGCCGCCGGGTTGTCCTCGGCGGGATGGCGGCACGCCTGCTCCATCCGGGCGGCGTCCTCGATCATCGGCGCGAGGTCGACGCCGGCGATGCCGGTGGGCGTGAGGCCGAACACCGAGAGCGCGGAGAATCGGCCGCCCACGTTGGCGGGCGCCGAGACGGCGATGCGCATGACGTCCTTCTGGCGCAGGCGCTCGAGCGGCGAGCCGGGGTCGGTCACCACCACGAAGCGCTTGCCGGCGGCCACGCGCCCGAGCGCGTCGTCCATCCATCCGCGGAGGATCGCGTAGAGCGAGAGCGGCTCGATGGTCGAGCCGGACTTGCTCGCCAGAACGAACGCGGCGGTCGCGGGGGAGAGCCGCTCCATGAGCGGCACGAGCACGTCGGGCGAGGTCGTGTCGAGCACGTGCAGCGCGGGGGAGTCCGCCGGCGAGCCGAGGACCGCGTCGATGACGAGCGGCGCGAGCGAGCTGCCCCCCATGCCGAGGAGCACCACGTCGGTCACCCCCTCCTCCGCGAGCTGCGACGCGAGGTTCGCCACGAGCGGGAGGCGGGCCGAGGCCTTCTCGGCGAGGTCGGTCCAGCCGAGCCGCTGCATGATCGGCTGCCGCAGGTCGACGTCGTCGGTGAAGAGCGTGGGGTCGCGTTCGACGAGGCGGGCGATCGCCCCGGACTCGGTCAGGCGGGTCAGAGCGTCCATCGCGCGCCTCCTCGGCAGGTCCGGTCGTGAGAGGACCTCTCGAGTATAGCCCGTCAGATGCGCGACGGTGGGTCGCCGAGGGGCTCGTCGGTCGCGGTCACGGGGACCGGCGGGCCCTCGACGGTCGCGGCGCGCGAGGGCGCGAGCCGGGCGACGACCACGCCCGCGGTGACCACGAGCGCGCCGCCGAGCAGGGTCGTCGCGGTCGCGCGCTCGCCGAGGAAGAGCGCCGCGAACGCCACGGCGCTCACCGGCTCGGCGTAGGTGATGATGGCGGCCCGGTCGGCGGGCACGAGGCGCAGCCCCGTCAGGAAGAGCGCCCCCGTGAACGCCGTGTGCACCACGCCGAGCGTCGCGAGCGCGCCCCACTCCACCGCGCTGGCAGGTCCGGCGAGCAGGAGCGCGGCCGGCAGCAGCAGCACCGCCGCGGCGAGGTACTCCCCGAGCATGTAGGTGCTCGCCGGCACGCCCTTGAGCAGCCGCTTCACGAACACGATCAGGAACGCGTAGGTGACCGAGGAGGCGACGGCGAGCCCGGCGCCGAGGAGATGCCGCCCGTCGTCGAGGGAGAGGTCCTGCGGGCCGACGATCACCGCGGTGCCGAGGAGCGCGAGCGCGAGCGGGGCGACGATGCGCCGGTCGAAGGGCCGGCGGGCTACGAGCGGAGCGAGCACGGCCACGAACACCGGGCCGAGGTAGCCGAGCAGCACCGCGACCGCGACCTTCGTGAGGGTGAGCGCCGCGAGGAAGAGCACCCAGTTCAGCGCGAGGAGCGCGCCCATGCCCGCGATGGCGAGCCGCAGGCGCGGCGAGAGGGTGAGCAGCTCGCCGAGGCGCCCCCGCCACGCGAGATACGCGCCGATGGCGAGTGCGGCGAAGAGGACGCGCCAGAACACGATGACCGCGGGGTGCGCCTCGGTGGCGCGGACGAGGAGCGCGATCGACCCCCACACGGTCGCCGCCGTGACGATCCGCAGGTATCCGGAGGTCGCCGATGGCCCGTTCATCTGTCCCTGCCGTCCCTCATCGCACGGCGTGCGCGCGACCGTCAGCAGATCCTCGGGAGCTGCTCGCCCACGAGCATGTCCATGATGCGGGTCGCGCCGAAGGCCGTGCGGACGTAGACCTTGCCCGCGGGGCCCTCGGCGACCTCGCCGATCACCGCGGCATCCTCACCGTAGGGAGCGGCGCGCATCGCCTCGAGCGCGGCCTCGGCCTCCCCGGCGGGGACGACGGCGACCATCTTGCCCTCGTTCGCGACCTGGAAGACGTCGTAACCGAGCATCTCGCACGCGCCGCGGACCTGTTCGCGCACGGGGACCGAGGGTTCGTCGACGGTGATCGAGACGCCCGAGGCGCTCGCGAGCTCGTTGAGCGCCGAGGCGAGCCCGCCGCGCGTGGGGTCGCGGAAGCAGCGCACGCCGGGCGCGGCCTCGAGCACCGCGGCGACGAGGTGGTTGAGGGGCGCCGCGTCGGAGCGCAGGTCGGTGGAGAACTCGAGCCCCTCACGCACCGAGACCACCGTGATCCCGTGGTCGCCGAGGGTCCCGGAGAGCAGCACCACGTCGCCGGGACGGCAGTTCGCGCCCGAGAGCTCCACGCCCTCGGCCAGCGCACCCACGCCGGCGGTGTTGAGGTAGATGCCGTCGCCATGCCCGCGCTCCACGACCTTGGTGTCGCCGGTGACGATGCGCACGCCGGCCTCCTCGGCGGCAGCGCGCATCGAGTCGAGTACCCCGCGCAGGACCGAGACGGGCAGCCCCTCCTCGAGGACGAAGCCGACCGAGAGGTAGAGCGGCCGTGCGCCCGAGGTCGCGACGTCGTTCACCGTGCCGCAGACGGCGAGCCGGCCGATGTCGGCCCCGGGGAAGGTGAGCGGGGAGACCACGTAGGTGTCGGTCGACATCGCGATGCGGGTGCCGGGCAGGTCGAGCGCGGTCGCGTCGTCGAGCGCCGGGGTGCCCGAGCCGGCGAACCCGGTCACGAACACCTCGTCGATGAGGCGGCGCATGAGCGTGCCGCCGCTGCCGTGTGCGAGCAGGATCGTCTCGTCGGTCGCCATGGGGTCCCTCTCTCAGGTGAAGGCGCGGGGCGCGGGCCTCACGCCGTGCCGTAGTCGGTGTAGCGGTAGTAGGCCGCGCACGAGCCCTCCGAGGAGACCATGCACGGCCCCACGGGGTGCTCGGGCACGCACGCGGTGCCGAAGAGGCGGCACTCGTACGGCAGCACGACGCCGCGCAGGACCTCGCCGCACTGGCAGCCCGCGATCTCGACGGGCGGCTCGGGCGAGACGGGCACGCGGAGGAGCGCGTCGAACGTCGCGTACTCCTCGCGGATGGCGAGCCCCGTGCTCGGGATGACGCCGATACCGCGCCACTCGGCGTCGGCCGGCTCGAAGACCTCCTCGATCATCGCCCGCGCCGTGGGGTTGCCCTCCTCCGGGACGCTTCGCGTGTAGCCGATCTCGACGGCCGCGCGTCCCTCGGCGAGCTGGGAGACGAGCATCCACACGCCCTGCAAGACGTCGACCGGCTCGAAGCCGGTGATGACGCTCGGCACGCGGTACTCCTCGGCGAGGAACCGGTAGGGCGCAAGGCCGATGATCGCCGAGACGTGACCGGGGAGGATGAGGCCCTCGACCGCGACCTCGGGGTCGTTGACGAGCGCGCCGAGCGCGGCGGGGACGGTCTTGTGCGCGGAGAAGACCGAGAAGTTGCCGAGGCCCGCCGCGTGCGCGCGCTTGATCGCGGCCGCGATGAGCGGCGCGGTCGTCTCGAAGCCCACGCCGATGAAGACGATATGCCGCTCGGGCTCGCGCTCGGCGAGCGCGAGGGCGTCGAGCGGAGAGTAGATGACGCGGACGTCGTGGCCGTCGGCCTTCTCGCGGCTGAGGGATGAACGGGAGCCGGGGACCTTCATCATGTCGCCGAAGGTCGCCACGGTCACGCCGGGCTGGCGCGCGAACTCGATCGCGGTGTCGATGTCGGCGTTGCTGGTGACGCACACCGGACATCCGGGGCCGGAGAGCAGGCGGACCGAGTCGGGAAGGACGTCGCGCAGGCCGTTCTTGGCGATGGCGACGGTGTGGGTCCCGCAGACCTCCATGAGCGTCATGGGCCGCGTCGCGGTGGCGGTGATGCGGTCGATCAGGCGCCGCGCGAGCGCCGGGTCGCGAAAGACGTCGAGGTCCACGCGATCACCCCTCGGCCGAATCGATGAACTCGATCTGCTCGATCAGCTCCATCGTCTCGCGGGCGAACTGCTCGTCGACCACCTGGATCGCGAAGCCGGCATGGACGAGCACGTGGTCCCCCACGACCGCGTCGGGGACGAGGTCGAGGCTGACGTGGCGGGTGACTCCCATGATGTCGACCTCGGCCATGTTGAGCTCGCCGACCGACTTGACCTGGGCGGGGATCGCTAGACACATGTGCGGACTACCTCCTTGTGCGGCCGGGCCGGTGCCCGGTCTCAGACCTCGTGCCGTCTCGCCCAGGCGACGACCGCCTGTCCGAACGAGACGGAGCCGTCGCTCACCGGGAGCAGACGGTGCGTCAGCGGGACGAGGCCGGCGTCCGTGAGTCCCCGCCATGAAGCCTCGAGTACCGATCGGTTGAGGAAGACGCCGCCTGCGAGCGCGACGTGGCGCGTGCCCGCCCGGGCGGCGAAGGTCTTCCCGAGCACGACTATACAGGCGGCCACCGCACGATGGAAGCGGGCGGCGACCACTCCGGGCGGCACGCCGCTCGCGAGGTCGGCGAGCACGGCCTCGAGCACGGGCCGCTGGTCGACCAGCGTGGGCGCCTCGCCCCGGAGGGTGAACTCGTAGGCGCCGGAGGCCGCCGGGTCCTGGATCGCCTCGAGCTCGATGGCCGCCTGGCCCTCGTAGAGCGCGTCGTCGCGGACGCCCGAAAGCGCGGCCACCGCGTCGAACAGGCGGCCCATCGAGGAGGTCGGAGGGGAGTTGACCCCGCGCTCGACCATGCGGCGCAGGAGGGCCTCCTCGCCCTCGGCGAGCCTGCCGAGCAGCGGCGCGGCCCCCGGGTGTTCGAGGAGCGCCGGGTCTGCGCCGAGCAGGGTGCCCACCGCCATGCGCGCCGGCCGGCGGATGGCCGCCGCGCCCCCGGGCAGGGGCACCTCGGCGAGGTGGGCGACCCGGTCGAAGCGCTCGAGTGTCGCGACGAGCACCTCACCGCCCCAGATGTGGCCGTCGGACCCGAACCCCGTGCCGTCGAAGGCGATGCCCACCACCGGTTCGGTGATCCCGTGCTCGGCCGCGACCCCCGCGATGTGGGCGTGGTGGTGCTGGACCCCGACCATCGGCAGTCCGAGGGTCTGCGCGTACTTGGTCGAGAGATACTCCGGGTGCAGGTCGTGGGCGACGAGTGCCGGGCGCACGCGGAAGAGGCGGCGGTAGAGCTCGAGCGTGTCCTCGAAGTGTTCGAGCGTCTGGGCGTTCTCGAGGTCTCCGATGTGCTGCGACACGAACGCGTGGGACCCGCGGACGAGCGTGAAGGTGTTCTTCTGCTCCGGTCCCACGGCGAGCAGATGGATGTCGGAGCTGAAGGGGAGCGTGACCGGGTGCGGCGCGTAGCCCCGGGCCCGGCGCACGGGCGCGGGGCCGAAGGAGGCCTGGCGCACCACGGAGTCGTCGTAGCGTGAGCGGATGGGCCGGTCGTGCAGGAGGAACGCGTCGGCGATCGAGGCGAGGCGCGCCATCGCCTCGGCGTTCTCGGTCGCGATCGGCTCGTCTGACAGGTTGCCCGAGGTCATCACCAGCGGTCGGCCCGCGCCCGCGAGCAGGAGGTGGTGCAGCGGGGTGTAGGGCAGCATGAGGCCGAGCTCGGGCAGGCCGCCGGCCACGGAGGGAGCGAGCGCGCCGGCGCCCGGCGTGCGGCGAGCGAGCACGATGGGCCGCACCGTGCCCGCCAGCGACTCCTCCTCCTCGGCGGAGAGGTCGCAGAGCTCACGGGCCGAGGCGAGATCGGGGACCATGACCGCGAGCGGCTTGCCCCAGCGGTGCTTCCGCTCGCGCAGCCGCGACACGGCGGCCTCATCGGTCGCGTCACACGCGAGGTGGAACCCGCCGAGACCCTTGATCGCCAGCACCGCGCCTGACCGGAGCAGCTCGCAGGCCGTCTCGATGACCGCGTCCGAGCGGGAACGCTCAGCCTCCACGTCACGGTCGGGACGGGGCGCGCGGGCGGCGGGCTCGTCCCAGCGGACGCGGGCGGGGACGCGGGCGGGCCGTGCGGGGTCCGGCGAGGGCTCGAGGTAGAGGCGCGGCCCGCAGGCGAAGCACGCGTCGGGCTGGGCGTGGAAGCGGCGATCCGCGGGCGAGGCGTACTCGGCGGCGCATGAGGGGCACATCTCGAACGCCGCCATGGCGGTGCTGGGCCGGTCGTAGGGCACGTCGTCGATGATGGTGAAGCGCGGGCCGCAGTTCGTGCAGTTGATGAAGGGATAGCGAAAACGGCGGTCCGCCGGGTCGGTGAGCTCCGCGACGCACGCCGGGCAGGTGGCGATGTCGGGCGAGACGAGCGTCATCGCGCCCGCGACCTCCTCGGACGCGACGATCTCGAAGCCGGTGAGCGGTGCGGGCTCGACCTCCTCGGCGACGATCGACTCGATCACGGCCATGGGCGGCGCGAGGGCCCGGACGGCGTCGGCGAACCCGTGGACCGCGTCAGGGTCGCCCTGCACGAGCGCGAAGACGCCCTCCGAGGAGTTGCGCACCCAGCCGGCGAGGCCTCGTTCGCGGGCGAGGGTGTAGACGAACGGCCGGAACCCGACCCCCTGGACGACGCCGGTGATGTGGAGCGAGAGCGCGCGCATCACGCCGGGCCCGTCACAGGCCGTCGGCGGGAGCGCAGCGAGGGGCCTCGGTGCTCGTGGCGAAGCGGTTGTTGATCAGCACGAACAGCCGGTACGCCTGATCGAGGAGGACCATGGACTGCTCGGACAGCTTCTCGTCGATGGTCTCGCGCGGGCCGTTGAAGGGGGAGTCGTGGATGAACGCGTTGCGGGCGGCGCGGACCTCCCTCCAGCGCGCGGGGAAGTCGGCGTGGCCGAGCTCGGCCGCGGCTTCCTCGAACTGCTCACCGGTCAGGTGCGGGAAGAGCCGCCCGATCCGGCCGCCGATGGCGCGCTGGCCGTCGAGCACCACCTCGCGCACGGTGACGTCGGCACCGCGGGCGGCGAGGATGCGGTCGATGATGTCTTCGAGGATCGCCTCGAGGAACGCGGCGACGAGGATCACGACGATCTCCGACTCGCCTTCGGTGTGGTAGCGCCTGATCCGGCCGTCGAGCCGGCGGAGCCGGTCGGTGGGGAAGACCCGACGCGAGTCGCCGGGATGCCCGCAGAACGGGCACTCGCGCTCGCCCGCGCCGAAGCGCAGGTCCGCCGAGAGGAACCCGCAGGCGGGACACTCGAAGTAGGTGGGGGCGCCACCGCCGGGAGCGAGCGGCGCCTCGCCGGAGGCGGCGCCGGTCGCCGCGGGCTCCCTCGGCGGGTGCTTCTGTGAACGCTTCTTGCTCACCTCGGGCCGGCGGTGTCGCGAGGCCTAGACGCGCGAGACGGTGACGCCGTCGTCGGGTCGGGCGTCGGCCGAGCCGACCGCGGTCTCAAGTTTCGCGCGCGCCTCTCCGAGCAGCACCGTGGCCTGGGCGACCGCGGCGCTCGACACGTCGAGGTTCGCGTGGTCGGCGAGGTGGTGGATCTGCTCGAGCCACTTCTGCGCTTGCGCGACGGTCTCATCGGCCTGCGCGATCATGAGCTTCAGTTGGCCGACGTGGATCCCTGTCTCACAGATGGCGATCAGCTCCTCTACATGTGTCATGTGCACGGCGCGTCCGAACGGCGCGCCGGCCGCGTTCGCCGGACGTGGCGGTCTCCAGGGCCCGGGCTAGCCGAGCCAGGGGGCGAGCTCCTCGACCAGACGCTTCTTGGGCATCGCGCCCACGAGCTTCTTGACGACCTGGCCCTCGCTGAAGACGAGGAGCGTGGGGATCGAGAGGATCTCGTACTTCGTGGCGGTGCCGGGATTCTCGTCGACGTTGAGCTTGCCGACGACCAGCTTGCCGGCGTACTCCTCGGCGACCTCTTTGAGCACGGGCTCCATCATGCGGCACGGGCCGCACCACGGCGCCCAGAAGTCGAGCAGCACGGGCTTGTCCGAACCCGCGACGTCGGTCTCGAAGCCGGCGTCCGTCACCTGGATCAACGCGTCACTCATACCCCTGTCTCCTTCCGTGGAGCCCCATCGGTCCGTTCTGGATCAGATCGAGCATACCTTGTCGTCGACGTACCGGAGCGCCTCGAACGCTGCCGACGCACCCTTGGCGGCCGCGGTGATGACCTGCTTGAGCTCGGAGTCGGTCACGTCGCCCGCGGCGTAGAGCCCCGGCCATGACGTGCGCCCGTCATGGTCTATCTTGATGTACCCGTTCTCGTCGAGCGCGACATCGTCGGCGACGAGCGCGTTGACCGGGTCGACCCCGACGAAGATGAACACGCCGTCGAGGGTGAGCACGAGGTCTTCCTCGCCGGCGGTGGAGGCGAGCGTCACGCTCGTCACCTTGGAGCCGTCGCCGCCGATCTCGGTGACCACCCGGCTCCACACCATCTCGATCTTCTCGTTCTCGAAGCAGCGCTCCTGGATGCACTTGGTCGCGCGCAGCTCGTCGCGGCGGTGGATGAGGTAGACCTTCGCCGCGAACTTGGTGAGGAAGAGCGCCTCCTCGACCGCCGCGTCGCCCCCGCCCACCACGCAGACGGTCTTGTCGCGGTAGAGCGCCCCGTCGCAGGTGGCGCACCACGAGACGCCGCGACCGGTGTACTCCGCCTCGCCGGGGACCCCGAGCTTCTTGGGCAGCGCGCCGGTGGCGACGATGACCGCCTTGGCGAGATACTCGTCGCCGTCCTCGGTCGAGAGGGCGAAGTCGAGGTCGACGGGGCGGATCGACGTCACGTCGGTGAAGGGCTTGACCTCGGCGCCGAACTCCTCGGCCTGAGCGAGCATCAGGTCGCCGAGCTCCTGTCCGGACAGGCCCTTGGGGAACCCGGGATAGTTCTCCACCCAGTCGGTCGTGACGATCTGCCCGCCGGGGATGCCGCGCTCGAAGACGACGGTTCGCGCACGCGCGCGTGCGGCGTAGAGGGCCGCGGTCAGTCCGGCGGGACCGGCGCCGATGATGGCGATGTCGACAGGGATCATGCTAGAACGTGCCTCCTTCGGGGAGCGGTTGACCCGCGGCTGCGGCCTCCTCGCGGACCTGCTCGAGCGCCGCGGCGGCGTCGCGGTTGACGGCGAGGGTGCGCTCGTCGCCGGTCTGGGTGAGCTCGACCACGCGCGCGAACTGGGTGGCCGCGGCGGTGAACTCCTGGCGGCCCCGCCAGTAGAACACGCCGAGGTTGAAGTTGGCCTGCAGGTGGTCGGGCTCCTGCTCGAGCACGCGCAGCGCCTCCTGGATCGCGCGGTCGGTCTGGCCGCTGTAGAAGTACGCGCCGGCGAGGTTGGCGCGTACGTCGACGGCGTCGGCGCGAAGGTCGAGGTAGCGCTCGTAGTGGCGGATGGCCAGCGTCGCGTAGCGTACGTCGCCGGTGCTCAGGCGCAGGTCGTAGTAGAGGTTCGCGAGCGACAGGCGGGCGTCGAGGTCGGCGTCGTTCTGGTCGAGCGCGGTGAGGTAGTCGAGGATGCGCTGCTGGTCGGCGGGCAGCTGCTCACGGAACTCGGTCGGCACCGCCGTGGGCGCGCCGGTGCGCGCGCCGGGGCCCCACACGGTCAGCACGATGATCGCGGCGAACACCGCGAGCGAGGTCGCGAGGATGCTGAGCGGTACTCGGTAGCGCTGGAACGGCCGGATGATGTAGCGCTTGGCGAAGCCCCCGTCGGGTCCCTCGGAGTGGCGTTCGACCTCGATGCCGAAGGTCTGCGCCTTGAGCAGCATGTTGAGGTCGTTCGTCAGCAGCGTGATCTCGCCCGCGGGGAGCCGTGAGGCCATCTGGTAGGCGACCGCGAGGATGCGGTCGTCGGCGTTGCGCGTGCCGAGTCCCTCGGGCAGGTCCCCCTCGGAGTCGAGCGGGACCACGCGGACCACGCCGCCGTCGGGCAGCTCCACGCCCTCGATCAGGTTCCCCTGCTCGGAGAGCTCGAACAGCGTGCGGCTGACCTCGCGGCCGCGGAAGCGGAGGTCCGGATCGACGCGCGAGGTCTTGAGCTTGTCGAGTTCGCCGAGGACGGTCTCGGGGATGGCCAGCTCGGCGTCGGGGAACGCGAGCAGCGTGCCCGGATCGGCGAGGAGCACGTTGGTGTCGATGACGATCGTCTTCATCGGCTCTCGTTCCTAGCGCACCGGTCGGGTCTCGTAGTGCTCGAGCACGGGAGGCGTGTCGAGCGGCTCTCCCGCGATAAGCGCGAGCACCCTCCCGTAGACGAGGGTGCCCTCGATCTCGGCGCGCGCCCACACCTGCACCCGCGTGCCGTCCTGGTCGTAGAGGTAGACCTCGACCCCCCGCGCTGCCGCCGCTGCCGCCGCGGCCCTGCCGGCGGTGTTGCGATCGCCCCGCGTGCCGGCGGCGACGTCGGCCGCCTCCCTGGTCGCCTCGACCAGTTCGCGACGGGTGTTCACGAAGGCGCCGAGGTCGTTGACGAAGACCGCGGCCAGCGCGAGTACGACCGCGATCACGATGATCTTCTTCATGTCGGTCCCGTCACCGCCTTCGCCGAAGAGGTCCCTGTCAGCGCATCTTACCAGCATCGAAGGCACGCACGCGCCTCCGGATGTAGACGAGGAGGCCGAGCAGGAGCAGCGCCACCCCGCCCACCACCGCGAGCCGGTCGAGATACGACGCCCGCACGGTGCTCGAAGCGCTGTCCAGCAGCACCTCGCCGGCCCAGAGTTCCATCTCGAGGCGGCCCGAGAGCGAGGAGCGGAGGTCGACGCTCACGGTGTGGAGGTTCTCTTGCGGCCGGACGCTCAGCAGTTCCGTCCCGCCGCCGGGGAGGTGCACGTCGCCGGCTCTGACGACGAGCCTGATCGAGAGGTCCTTCGCCGTGCCGTTCGCCACGCTCACCGGGACGTCGCCGCGCGCGCCCGGAAGCGTGACGTCCTTGACGGTGAGCGTCACCTGGTCGAGAAGCTCCGACGCCCCGCGGACCGCCGCCGCGGCGAAGGCCCGTCCCCGGTCCGCCATGCTCCAGCTCCCGTCGGGTCCCGCCCACCGCGCGCTCTGCGCGACGAGCGAGACCTCGTTGATCGCGGCGACATCCGGGTCGGTGACGCCGGCGGCCGCCTCGAGCGCGACGGCGTAGCGCCTCGCCTCGACGACCTCCGAGGGGTAGCCCGCGGGCGCGACCGTGGAGGCGCTCACCTGCGCGGGCGGCTCGAGCGTCCCGTTGGGCGGGGCGGCGGCTGCGCTCGAGGCCGTGACCACGTCGGCCCAGGGCACCGAGGAGATCACCGTCGCCAGTGAGAGCACGCGCTCCACGGCATGGTTGCGTCCCGGTCCGGCCTCCACGGCCGCGACCAGCGGCACCGTCGCCTCCTCGGACACCGCGCGGTCGAACACGCGCATCAGCGCCGGCGTCGTGTCGGTGGCCGGGAGACGCGCGGTCAGCCGCTCGTCGGCGACCAGGCCGAGGACCTTCGAACCCTCGAGGCCCCAGACCCCCCCGGCGACCGTCTCCTCGTCGCTCGGGGTGAGCGGTCCCGGATCGAGCAGCGCCCACGCGATGTCGCGCTCGGCGAGCACATCGAGCGCTCCGGGCGGCATCGCGTCACCGACGACCGCGGTACCCGCCGAGGGGGACGTCTCGAGCGCGGCCAGGTACGCCGACCGGGAGTGCGCGTAGTGCACGCCGAGGTCGAGCAGGGCGCCCGTCTCGACGAGCATGCCGATGTCGGGGTCGCCGTACGGGACGTCGAGGAGCTCGAGACGCCCGGTCGCGACGGCCTCGCGCAACAGGTCGAGGGCGGCGGCGTAGCGTCGCGGCGTCTCGTCCTCGGCCGGGACGTCCACGAGTCCCGCCGGCCCGGACAGCGTGTATCCGGAGGCGACGCGCGACCACGCGTCGAGCGTCATCCCGGGGATGCCGAGGGTGAGGCGCAGGCGCGGGTCGTCAACGACCGCCCCGGCGACCAGGGCGACCTGATCGAGCGCCGTGCCTGGCGCGGCCGGGTCGACGACGAAGTTGCCCGCGGGATCGATCCCGGGTGCCTCGGCGACGCGGATCACCAGCGCCACGGGGGTGACGGCGGGGCGGGGCGCGTGGAGGAGCAGGTGGCCCTCGACGACGCGCTCCCTCGGCTCGCCGACCTCGGTCCGGACCCGGATCTCGTACGGGTAGGCCGCCGCCGGGAGGGAGAGGTCCGCGAGCTCCCGCGTGAACTCGGCCGTCACCGTCCCCGTCTCGACGTCGCTGCGCACCTCGGTACGCTGGAAGAGCAGCGCGCCGGACGGGCGCCGCAGCTGGAAGCGGACCTCGAGGTAGGGGGTCGGCTCCTCGACCCGCACCTCGGCGCGGACCGTGAACGCGCCGTCGGTTGGGAGCGAGGGCGGTCCCGCGTCCACGCCGACCCCTGCGCCCGTGCTGCCTTCGGCGCTCGACGGCGGGGTCGCGTGCGTTCCGGGGGGCACCGCGAACAGGCCGGCCAGCAGGAGGCCGGCCAGCAGGGCGAGAAGGGTGCGGCGTGCGGTGCGGCGCCACGTCCCGGAGAGGGTGCGCATCCGGTCGACTCCCGGTCCCGATCCCGCGTCCGGCCTCGACTCAGGCACCGCGCGGGACGTGTATCGTCCATTCGAATGGGGCAGAATGATTATCGCACGGCGTCGTGCCGAGGAAAGGAACCACACCGGAATGTCACAGCAGAGCGACGTTCGAGCCATACCCGAGATACTCCCGCTCATCCCCCTGAGGGACCTCACGCTCTTCCCCAACCTGGTCGTGCCGCTGTTCGTGGGCCGCGAGCGTTCGATCCACGCGCTCGAGGAGTCGATGCGCCAGGGGCACCTCGTGGCGCTGGTCACGCAGAAGGAGGCCGAGACGCAAGACCCCGGGATCGAGGACGTCTACGAGATCGGGTGCGCGGCCTCGATCATGCAGGAACTCAAGCTACCCGACGGGACCGCCAAGGCGCTCGTCGAGGGGCAGCAGCGCATCCGGATCGTGGAGTTCGTGCAGACCGACCCCTTCTTCCTCGTGCGGGTGGAGACGATCGACGAGAGCACCGAGGTCGACATGGAGACCCAGGCGCTCATGCGGGCGCTCATCCACGACTTCGAGCGGGCCGCGGAGCTCGGCAAGCCGATCCCGCAGGAGGTGCTGATGGCAGCCTCCTCGATCGAGGAGCCGGGGCGCCTCGCGGACTTCGTGGCGTTCCATCTGAGCCTCAAGGTGGACGAGAAGCAGGAGATCCTCGAGGCGCTCGAGCCGTTCGCGCGCCTCGAGCGCACCGTCGCGTTCCTCCGCAAGGAGCTCGAGATCCTCGAGCTCGGCTCCAAGATCCAAAGCCGCGTCAAGGAGCAGATGACCAAGACGCAGCGCGAGTACTTCCTCCGCGAGCAGCTCAAGGCGATCCAGCAGGAGCTCGGCCACCTCGACGAGGTCCAGGCCGAGATCGACGAGTACAAGGAGAGGATCGCCGAGGCCAAGATGCCCGAGGACGTCGAGGAGAAGGCGCAGAAAGAGCTCGCCCGGCTCGAGAAGATGCCGCCGGCCGCCGCCGAGACGAGCGTGATCCGGACCTACCTCGACTGGCTCATCGGACTGCCGTGGGCAACCGAGTCCGAGGAGAAGCTCGACCTCGTGGCCGCGCAGGAGATCCTCGATGACGACCACTACGGCCTCGAGAAGGTCAAGGAGCGCGTGCTCGAGTACCTCGCGGTGCACAAGCTGACCGACCAGATGCGCGGGCCGATCCTGTGCTTCGTGGGCCCGCCGGGAGTGGGCAAGACCTCCATCGGCAAGTCGATCGCCCGCTCGCTCGGGCGGGAGTTCATCCGGATGTCGCTCGGCGGCGTGCGCGACGAGGCCGAGATCCGCGGCCACCGGCGCACCTACGTGGGCGCCCTTCCGGGCAGGATCATCCAGTCGATCAGCCAGGCCGGCACCAAGAACCCGGTCTTCATGATGGACGAGATCGACAAGGTGGGCATGGATTTCCGGGGCGACCCCACCTCGGCGCTGCTCGAGGTGCTCGACCCGGAGCAGAACTACGCGTTCCAGGACCACTATCTCGAGGCGCCGTTCGACCTGTCCAACGTCATGTTCATCACCACGGCGAACCTGCTCGACCCGATCCCGCCGGCGCTGCGCGACCGCATGGAGGTCATCCACTTCCCCGGCTACACCGAGGACGAGAAGGTCCACATCGCCACCCAGTACCTGATCCCCAAGCAGATACGTGAGCACGGGCTGACCCCCGGCAAGCTCGAGTTCTCCGACGGCGCGCTGCGCGAGATGGTGCGCCGCTACACGCGCGAGGCCGGGGTGCGCAACCTCGAGCGCACCGTCGCGATGGTCTGCCGGCAGGTGGCGCGCAAGGTGGTCGAGGGCAAGAAGACCAAGACGCGCGTGACCGACCGCACCCTGCACAAGTACCTCGGCCCGCCCAAGTTCTCCTTCGGCCTGGCCGAGGAGCGCGACGAGGTCGGGGCCGCGACCGGGCTCGTGTGGACCGAGGTCGGGGGCGACGTCATCACGATCGAGGCCACCAAGATGTCGGGCAAGGGCGGACTCACGCTCACCGGGCACCTCGGCGACGTGATGCGCGAATCGGCGCAGGCCGCGGTGTCCTACATCCGGACGCGGGCGGGCGAGCTCGAGATCCCCGAGGACTTCCCCGAGCACTTCGACATGCACATCCACGTGCCGGCGGCCGCGATACCCAAGGACGGACCCTCGGCGGGGATCACCATGGCGGTGGCCCTCGCGTCGGTGCTCACGGGCTGCCCCGTCAGGCGGGACATCGCGATGACGGGCGAGATCACGCTCAGGGGGCGGGTGCTGCCCATCGGCGGGCTCAAGGAGAAGCTGCTCGCGGCCCACCGGGCGGGGATCACCACCGTGCTCATCCCCAAGGAGAACGTGCGCGACCTCGACCTCATGCCGTCACACGTGCGCGACGAGCTCAAGGTCGTGCCGGTGTCGAGCATGGACGAGGTGCTCGGGCACGCGCTCGTGAAGGAGTGCCGACCTTCGATCCGGCGCCGCAGGTCGGGTGGTGCGGCGAAGTCGTAGGCACCGCGTTCGCTTGTGTCCGCGTCAAAGACGCCCGCCAGTCGACCGACGGAGGCAGCCCCGGTGAGCCTGACGACCGATACGAGCGTTCAGGCCGCGCCATCCAGGCCGCGGCTGCGCATCGCCGTGCGTGCCCTCGGAAACGTGCTCATCGGCCTGTCGCTGGGGCTGCTCTTCTACTACTTCGCCACCGACCTCATCACGCGGGGCGCCCAGGAGTCGCTCCTCGCCGAGGCCGCGGAGCTCGGGACGGTGGGGGCGCCGTCGCCCGACCGCGTCCTCGACGAGCCTGAGCCCGGCGCCACCGGCTGGGAGACGTGGATCGAGGAGGACATCGCGTTCTGGCGCGGGGTCGGCGACCACGAGGTCTTCGGCCGGCTCGTGATCGAGCGGATGGGCCTCGACGCGATCGTGGTGCGCGGGGTCGACCGCGAGGCGCTCAAGCTCGGGCCGGGCTGGATGCCCTACACCGACGTGCCCGCACAGACCGGCAACGTGGGCATCGCCGCGCACCGGACGACCTACGGCGCGCCGTTCCGGCGCCTCGACGAGCTCGTGCCGGGTGACCGCGTCGAGTTCTACTCGCCCTTCCGACGGTACGTCTACGAGGTCCAGCGGCAGTTCACGGTCACGCCGGACCAGGTCGAGGTGGTCCGCTCGACCGAGGAGCCCACGCTCACGCTCTCCGCGTGCCACCCGCCCTACAGCGCGCGGTACCGCCTGATCGTCCAGGCGACGCTCGTCGAGATGCAGCGACTCGACACTGACGCGGGCGTGCCGTCGGCGCCGTAGCGTCCCGGTGCGGACCGATCATACAGGGAGGCCCGGCGGGTGTCCGCCGGGCCTCTCGTGGTCTCGCATCGGTGGCCGACCGTCCGGTCGAATCGCCACCGCCCGATGCTAGAGGCGGAAGTCGCCTGCGTTGCTGGGCGGCACGGCCTCGCCCCAGTTGATCTGGCCGTTGTGGTGCCAGTCGATGATGTGCCAGATCTCGTGGTCGATGATGCGCTCGAGGCTCGCGGTGTGGTTCGGGTTGATGATGATCCGCTTGGACTTGTAGTAGACGATCGCCTGCGGGTTGCCGCGGGTGTCGCCGAACTCGACGGTCGTGCCGGAGACGTACTTCCAGGTGCGGGCACGGTTCGCGAGGATGGAGCGGGCCTGGGCGAGCTTGTCGCCGCTCGAGGCCTGTGCGGCCGGCGCCGAGGCCTGGGTCGCCGAGCCGGAGGCGGGGCGGGACGCGGTGCTCGTGCCCGAGGTCCGGGTCGAGGTCGAGCGCGTGGCGCTCTTCGCCACGACCGGCTTGGGCAGCGGCGCCTTCGCCTTGGCGGGACGCTTGGAGGCCTGGGTGAAGAAGGCGACGTCCGCCTCGGGGGCGGCGATCTTCTCGGCGCGCGTGACCGGCACGTCGACCGGGACGAGCACCGAGGCGAACTTGGCCGAGATCGAGGCCGCCCGGGCATCCACGAGCACGGACGCCATCGCGGGAGCGGCTCCTACGGCGAGCGCGGCGGTGAGGACCACCGCGACGAGCCGGGTCATGTGCGTGCGCTTGCTGGACTTCATCGTCGTGCACCCCTTACGAGCCTGGTGTGCACATCGGCCCGGATCCCTCCCTGTGGCGTTGGGTGGGACCGGGCCGAGGCTATCCGACCAGATCTCGTACCCGGCGGTCCGGCTGTCTTGGGAGGTGAGCCCTCCGGTAGACCCGTGACTTTGCGAAGCGCGCCTTTCGGCGTGCCGTGCCTTTATCGGGGGAGTCCGATGACGATGTGCGACTGTCAACTTCCGTACACGGGGTATATCGGCACGAGGGGCGCGCGGCATTAGCGCCTTCTGTAACATCCGTCACAGAAACCGGGGCATCCGTTATGCTCCGCGGAGCGCATGAGAGGAGTCGGCCAGGTGGATACCGGTGCCGCCGCCGGAGCGGCCCACGCCGCACGGCTCGCGCCGGGGCGCACGCTCATGCGGGCCCTCGGCAACGTGCTGCTCGGTTTCGCCCTCGGCATACTCTCGTACTACCTGATCACCGACCTCGTCACCCGTCTGGGTCAAGGAGAGCTGCGCGACGAGCTGGCGGCCCTCGGCACCGCGGGATCGCCCTCGCCCGATCGTCTGGCCGGCGAGGGGGGCGGCTTCGACTGGGAGGGATGGGACGCCGAGGACCGCGCGTACTGGGAGGCGCTGCCCGTGGGCGGGGTCTTCGGCAGGCTCGTGATCGAGGAGGCCGGCGTCGACGCGGTCGTGCTCAAGGGCACGTCACGAGAGACCCTCAAGCGCGGGCCGGGCTGGATCACCTACACCGACCTCCCCGGGCCGACCGGCAACGCGGCGATCTCCGGTCATCGGACCACCTACGGCGCGCCGTTCCGCCGGTTGGACGCCCTCGGCGCCGGTGATACCATCTACTTCTACTCGCCGTACCGGCGCTACGCCTACGAGGTGACCGAGTCGTTCTCCGTCACTCCGGACCGGGTCGAGGTCGTGGCCTCGACCGCCGAGCCGCGGATGACGCTCACGGCGTGCGATCCGCCGTACAGCGCCCGGTACCGCCTGATCGTATGGTCGGACCTCGTCGAGGTCGCCAGGCTCGCAGACACCCCGGCCGAGGCCGGACGGTAGGGACGGAGTGGTCGGATGCGCGTGTTGGTCACCGGTGGCGCCGGTTTCATCGGCGCGAATCTCGTGCAGTCGCTCGTCGGAGCCCACGAGGTCGGGGTGATCGACGACCTGTCGACCGGCCGTCCCGAGAACCTGCATCCCATGAGCTGGACGCGCACGCTCGACATCCTCGACGAGCGGCTTCCCTCGGCGGTCGCCGAGTTCGCCCCCGACGCGGTGGTCCATCTCGCGGCCCAGTCGAGCGTCCCCCGCTCCCTCGTCGACCCCGACTTCGACTGGCGCGTCAACGTCGACGGCACCCGCGCGGTCGCCGCCGCGGCCATCGAGGCCGGCGTGAGCAGGTTCATCTCCGCCTCCTCGGCGGCGGTCTACGGGGCCCCGGCCGAGGTGCCGCTCACGGAGTGCTCCCAGAAGGGCCCGGCCAACCCGTACGGGAGCTCGAAGCTCGCCGCCGAGCAGGTCCTCGCCGAGGAGCTCGCGGGCACGCCGGTCGACTTCGCGTCGTTCCGCTTCTCCAACGTCTACGGCCCGCGGCAGGACGCGCACGGGGAGGGCGGCGTGATCGCCGCCTTCTGCGGGGCGCTCGCCGCCGGGCAGACCCCCCAGATCCACGGCGACGGCACGCAGACCCGCGACTTCATCTACGTCGGTGACGTCGTGGCCGCGATCACGGTGGCCCTCGCTCACGAGGGGCGCTTGCGGGAGGCCGACGCGTGCGGCCCCGCGTACAACATCTCGACGGGGGAGGAGACCTCGGTCGTCGCCATCGCCGAGGCGCTCAGGCCGGTGGCGTCGTTCTTCGGCGAGTACGAGCGGGTGTCGCCCCGGCCCGCGGACGTCGCGCGCAGCGCGCTCGACGCCTCGAAGGCGCGCGACGTGTTCGCGTGGGACGCGCGGGTTCCGCTCCCGGCGGGTCTCGCCGTCACCTACCGCTGGTTCGCGCGCGCATGAGCGGGAGGGAGCCGATGTCGCCGGCCGACGACGTGCGCGAGCTCGCCGACGCCTATGCACGCAAGGTCGACGCGGAGCTCGCCGCCGCCGATCGGGAGGCGCCCGGGTCGGACGTCGTGCCGAGCTCCGGCGACCCGTACGCCGTCGTGATGCTCGTCAAGGGCGACCCCGGACCGGCCGAGGTCGCGGGCGGGGCAGCGCTGTCCGGGCCCGACGGGGAGGCCGCGCGCAAGGCGCTGCTCGCGCTCGGGTTCGAGGAGGACGAGGTGTTCGCGACCGTCGCCCGTCCCGAGGCGGGGATCGATCCCGCGGCCCTCGCCCGGCGGTTGCGCCTGCAGGTCGAGGCGGTCGACCCGTTCGCGGTGGTCGCCCTCGACGGCGTGGCCGCCGAGATCCTCGCCGCCGCCTTCGGGCTTGCCCGGGTGCCGTTCGGGCGCGAGATCCGCACATTGGGCCGGGTGCTCGTCGCGGTCGACGGGCTCGAGGCCTCCCTCGGCGATCCGCCGGCCAAGCAGCGCGTCTGGCAGCACTTCCAGGCGCTCGGCCCGCGCGAGCCCGCCCTGTAACAGGCGGGCGGGAAGCGTCAGTCCTCCTCGATCTCCGGGATCGCGCCCATCGGGCACTCCTCCATGCACGCCGCGCAGGCGGTGCAGTCGTCGTCGTTGACGGCGACGGCGACGTCGCCCACGAGCTCGAGCACGCCCTCGGGACATGCGTCCACGCAGATCCCGCAGGCGGAGCAGTCGTCGGCCTCGATGATCGGTCGGGGCATCGATCCTCCCTCGTCACACGGCGTACGGGCGGTCGGCCGCCCCGGTCTCGCCGTACGTTAACCGCCGTCGCGCGCGGTGTAAAGAGGCAGGGTTTACCTTCCGGCCGTGCGTGGGTATAGACGGGGTGTTAGCATGAAACTTGACAACGACGCACTCAGATTCTAGGATTCGGCTCCATCGGTACCAGGGTGGACCGGACGTGATTCCACGCGCCCGCCCGGGCGCGTCCGTCATGAGAGGAGAGCGACAGATGGGCAAGGTCATCGGGATCGACCTCGGGACGACGAACTCCGCCGTCGCCGTGCTCGAAGGTGGAGAGCCGACCGTCATCATCAACGCCGAGGGCGACCGAACCACGCCCTCGGTCGTGGCGTTTCGCAAAGAGGGCGAGCGTGTGGTGGGTAAGGCCGCCAAGAACCAGGCGATCACCAACCCCGAGAACACGATCACCTCGATCAAGCGGTTCATCGGCCGCAGGTACGAGGAGACCTCCTCGGAGCGTAAGACGATCGCCTACAAGGTCGAGAAGGGCAAGGACGGCCGCTCGGTCGTCGACATCGACGGCAAGCACTACACGCCCGAGGAGATCTCGGCGATGGTGCTCCAGAAGCTCAAGGCCGACGCGGAGGCCTACCTCGGCGAGAGCGTGACCGAGGCGGTCATCACGGTGCCGGCGTACTTCAACGACATGCAGCGCCAGGCGACCAAGGACGCCGGCAAGATCGCCGGCCTCGAGGTCAAGCGCATCATCAACGAGCCCACCGCGGCCGCGCTCGCCTACGGCCTGGACAAGGGCGACGAGAACCAGACGATCCTCGTGTTCGACCTCGGCGGCGGCACGTTCGACGTGTCGATCCTCGAGATCGGCGAGGGCGTCTTCGAGGTCAAGTCGACCTCGGGGGACAACCACCTCGGCGGGGACGACTGGGACCAGAAGGTGATCGACTGGCTCGGCGACAAGTTCAAGGCCGACCACGGCATCGACCTGCGCGTCGACAAGATGGCGCTGCAGCGCCTCAAGGAGGCCGCCGAGAAGGCCAAGATGGAGCTCTCGACCACGCAGACCACCCAGATCAACCTCCCGTTCGTGACCGCGGACGCGAGCGGCCCCAAGCACCTCGACTACACGCTCACGCGCGCCGACTTCCAGAAGGTGACGAGCGACCTGCTCGACCGGTGCAAGAAGCCGGTCGAGACCGCGATCAAGGACGCCGGGATCAAGGCTTCCGAGATCGACCACGTGATCCTCGTGGGCGGCTCGACCCGCATGCCGGCCGTCGTCGAGATGGTCAAGACGATCACCGGCAAGGACCCGCACAAGGGGGTCAACCCCGACGAGGTCGTCGCGATCGGCGCCGCCGTCCAGGGCGGCGTGCTCGCGGGTGACGTCAAGGACATCCTGCTCCTCGACGTCACGCCGCTCTCGCTCGGCGTGGAGACGCTCGGCGGGGTCATGACCAAGATGATCGAGCGCAACACCACGATCCCCACGCGCAAGACCGAGACCTACACGACCGCTGCCGACGGCCAGACCTCGGTCGAGATCCACGTGCTCCAGGGCGAGCGCGAGATGGCCGCCGACAACAAGACCCTCGGCAAGTTCCACCTCATGAACATCCCGCCCGCCCCGCGCGGCGTGCCGCAGGTCGAGGTCACCTTCGACATCGACGCCAACGGCATCGTGAACGTGTCGGCCAAGGACAAGGGCACCGGGCAGGAGCAGAAGATCACCATCTCCGGCACCACCGCGCTCTCCGACGAGGAGGTCGAGCGGATGGTCAGCGACGCCGACGCGCACGCCGACGAGGACCGGGCCAAGAAGGAGGCCGCCGAGGCGCGCAACACGGCCGACACGCTCGTCTACTCGACCGAGAAGACGCTCGCCGACCTCGGCGAGAAGGTGCCCGAGGAGACCAAGACCGCGTGCGAGGAGGCGATCGCCGAGGTCAAGACCGCCCTCGAGGGCGATGACACCGCCGCCATCACCGAGGCGACCGAGAAGCTCCAGCAGGCCGGCTACAAGCTCGCCGAGATCGTCTACGCCGAGGCGCAGGCCGAGGCGGAGGCGACGTCCGGCGAGGGCGGCGAGGCGGGCGACGACGGGGAAGAGGTCGTCGAGGCGGACTACGAGGTCGTCGAGGACGACGAGAGCGAGGACAGGTAGTCATGCGCAAGGCACCGAAAGAGCCCGCGGACACCGGGTCCGACGCGCCCTTCGATCCCGAGCTCGAGAGCGACCTCGGCGCGGAACTCGAGTTGCGCGGGGACCAGCTGCTCGCGGAGCTCGAGGCCGCCCGCGACGAGGCGGCGACGCACCGCGAGACCGCCCAGCGCGTGCAGGCGGAGTTCGAGAACTTCCGCAAGCGCATGACGCGCGACCATGGCGACGCGGTGAAGCGCGCCGGCGAGCGGATCATCGGCGAGTTGCTGCCGGTGATCGACAACCTGGAGCGTGCGATCTCACACGCGACCGGGGAGGGCGATACGGCCGGCGAGCTGCTCGCCGGGGTGCAGATGGTCCACGGGCAGCTGCTCGACGTGCTGGCCAAGGAGGGAGTCGTCGTCGACGACCCCTCCGGCCGGCCCTTCGACGCGCTCGCGCACCAGGCGGTGGGGCAGCACGAGGACCCGGCGCTGCCGGAGGGCACCGTGGTCGAGGTCTACCAGAAGGGCTACGAGCTGCACGGCAGGACGATCCGGCCCGCGATGGTCGTGGTCTCGACCGGAGGCCCCGCGCCCAAGGAGTGATCCGAGCCGATGCCGGCCACCAAGAACTACTACGACATCCTCGGCGTGAAGAAGGACGCCTCGGCCGACGAGATCAAGAAGGCCTTCCGCCGCCTCGCGCGCAAGCATCATCCCGACACGGGCGGCTCGGAGGACAAGTTCAAGGAGCTCAACGAGGCGTACGAGGTCCTCTCGGATGCCGAGAAACGCGCGCAGTACGACCAGTACGGGGCGTACTTCGGCGGCGGCATGCCACCGGGCGGTGGCGGTCCGGGCGGCGCGGGCGCGGGATGGCCGGGAGGCGGGGGCGTCCACTACCAGCACGTCGATCTCGGCGACCTCGGGGACCTGGGCGACGTGTTCGGGAGCGTGTTCGGTGGAGGGTTCGGCGGGGCGCGGACCGCAGGGCGCGCGGCCGGGAGGTCGGCGCAGCGGGGACGCGACCTGACCTACGAGATCACGCTCGACTTCGACGAGGCGCTGCAGGGCATCTCGACCAAGGTCGACGTCCAGCGGGCCGAGCGGTGCGCGACGTGCAAAGGGTCGGGCGCCCGGCCGGGCACCTCGCCGGTGACCTGCCCCACGTGCGGCGGCGCCGGGCACGTGAGCGAGGGCCAGGGCATGTTCGCGTTCTCGCGGCCCTGTCCGCGGTGCGGAGGCGAGGGCACGGTCATCGAGTCGCCGTGCTCGACCTGCAAGGGCAAGGGCACGGTGGTGAAGGTCAAGCCGGTCACGGTCAACGTGCCGCCGGGCGTGACCGACGGCGGGAAGCTGCGCTTCAAAGGCAAGGGCGAACCTGGACAGGGAGGCGCGCCGGCGGGCGACCTGTACGTGGTCACCCACATCCGGAAGCACCCGTACTTCCGGCGCGAGGGCGCCGACGTGTGGATGGACCTGCCGGTGACCATCGACGAGGCGGCGCTCGGGGCCGAGGTGAGGATCCCGGTCCCCGGGGGCGGCAAGGTCAAGCTCAAGGTCGCGCCCGGGACCCAGGACGGGGCGGTCCACCACCTCTCCGGCAAGGGGGCGCCCAAGCTCAAGGGGAGCGGCACCGGCGACCTGAAGGTCCGTACCCGGGTGGTCGTCCCGGAGAAGCTGACCGCCGAGCAGAAGGAGCTGTTGAAGCGGTTCGCCTCCTCCCGCGGCGAGGACGTGCGGGCGCACATCGTCTGAGTGACGTGGGGCGGTCGCGGTGTCAGGGCCGGCCCGACGCGCATGAGGTTCTTGAAAGGACGGAGCGGTGGCGACACGAGGAGACAGGGCGAACCGGCGGCCGCTGTACATGATCAGCGTCGCCGCCGAGCTGGCCGGCATGCACCCGCAGACGCTGCGGATCTACGAGCGAAAGCAGCTCATCCGTCCGCAGCGCTCGGCCGGGAACACCCGCCTCTACTCCGAGGCCGACATCGAGCGCCTGCGCACGATCCAGCATCTCACCCAGGTGGAGGGGATCAACCTGGCCGGGGTCGAGCGGATCCTCGGCCTGCAGCGCGAGGTCGAGCGGCTCCGCGAGGAGCTCGACCGGGTGAGCGGGCACGCGGCGGAGATGCGCAAGCGTGTCGAGGACGCTCCCCGGCCGGCGTACAAGGCGGAGATCGTGATGGTGCGCCGGGGCTCGCTCGTCCGGAGGGTCGACGGATGACGACCACCCGCCACAAGACCTGGTGGATCGTCGTGGCGGTGGTGCTGCTGGTCGCCCTCGGCCTGACGCGGGTCGCGGGCGCTCTGATCCGACTGTTCGGCGGCGGGTAGACAGCGAGAAGGAGTCTGAGGACAGATGCGACTGGACAAGTTCACCATCAAGGCGAAGGAGGCGCTGCAGGCCGCACAGGCCTTCGCCGAAGACGCCTCGTCGCAGGTCATCGAGCCCGAGCACCTGCTCAAGGCGCTGCTCGACGCCGCCGAGGGGATCGTGCGCCCGATCGTGCAGAAGGTCGGGGCCGACGCCGACGCCCTCGAGGCCGAGGCGACCGCCGCGATCGCCCGCGCACCCAAGGTGAGCGGCGCGGGTCTCGCGCAGGCGGGGGTCGGGCCGAGGCTGAGCTCCGTGTTCTCCTCGGCGTTCAAGCATGCCGAGAAGCTGAAGGACGCCTTCGTCTCGACGGAGCATCTGCTCGTGGCGCTCGCCGAGGACGGCGGCGAGGCGGGACGGATGCTCGCGGCCGCGGGGGTCACGACCGAGCGCGTGCTCGAGGCGCTCGGGGAGCTCCGCGGCGGGCAGCGCGTGACCGACGAGAATCCCGAGGCGCAGTTCCAGGCGCTCGAGCGCTTCTCGCGAAACCTCACCGCGCTCGCACGCGAAGGCAAGCTCGACCCGGTGATCGGCCGGACCGAGGAGATCCGCCGCGTGATCCAGGTGCTCTCCCGGCGCACCAAGAACAACCCGGTGCTCATCGGCGAGCCGGGGACGGGCAAGACGGCGATCGTCGAGGGCCTTGCGCAGCGCATCGTCGACGGCGACGTGCCGAGCAGCCTGCGCGACAAGGACGTCGTGGTGCTCGACCTCGGCGCGATGGTGGCCGGTGCGAAGTACCGCGGCGAGTTCGAGGACCGGCTCAAGGCGGTGCTGCGCGAGGTCGAGCAGGCCGAGGGGCGCCTCGTGCTCTTCATCGACGAATTGCACACGCTGGTGGGAGCCGGAGCCGCCGAGGGCGCGATGGACGCGAGCAACATGCTCAAGCCGGCGCTCGCCCGCGGCGAGCTGCACGCGATCGGCGCGACCACGCTCGACGAGTACCGCAAGCACATCGAGAAGGACGCCGCCCTCGAGCGGCGCTTCCAGCCGGTGTTCGTGGGCGAGCCCACGCTCGAGGACACGATCGCGATCCTTCGCGGCCTGAAGGAGAAGTACGAGGTGCACCACGGCGTGCGCATCACCGACAGCGCGATCGTCGCCGCCGCCACGCTCTCGGATCGCTACATCACCGACCGGTTCCTTCCCGACAAGGCGATCGACCTGGTCGATGAGGCCGCGTCACGGCTGCGTATCGAGATCGACTCGATGCCCACCGAGATCGACGCGCTCGACCGGCAGGTCCGCCAGCTCCAGATCGAGGAGGCGGCGCTCGCCAAGGAGAGCGACGAGGCGAGTGGGGAGCGGTTGGAGACGCTGCGCGCCGAGATGGCCGATCTCGAGGAGCTGCTTTCGGGACTCAAAGCCCGTTGGCAGAGCGAGAAGGAGACGATCGAGCGGGTCCAGCAACTCAAGGCGGACCTCGACGAGGCCCGGGTCGACAGCGAGCGCGCGGAGCGCGACGGAGACCTGCAGCGGGCCGCCGAGATCAAGTACGGACGCATCCCGGAGTTGCAGGCTTCCCTCGCCGAGGCCGACGAGCGGTTGCGCGAGCTGCAGCAGAGCGCGGCGATGCTGAAGGAAGAGGTCACCGAGGAGGAGATCGCCGAGGTCGTGGGCGCGTGGACCGGCGTGCCGGTATCGAAGCTCATGCAGGGCGAGATGGCGAAGCTCATGGCCCTCGAGGAGCATCTGCACGAGCGCGTGGTGGGGCAGGACGAGGCTGTGGCGGCCGTCTCGGCGGCGATCAGGCGTTCGCGCGCGGGTCTCTCCGACCCGGACCGTCCGGTGGGCTCCTTCATCTTCATGGGGCCGACCGGCGTGGGCAAGACCGAGCTCGCCCGGGCGCTCGCCGAGTTCCTCTTCGACGACGAGCGCGCGATGGTGCGCGTCGACATGAGCGAGTACATGGAGAAGTTCAGCGTCCAGCGGCTCATCGGCGCGCCACCCGGCTACGTGGGCTACGAGGAGGGCGGACAGCTGACCGAGGCGGTCCGTCGCCGTCCCTACAGCGTGCTGCTGCTCGACGAGATCGAGAAGGCGCACCCGGACGTCTTCAACGTGCTCCTGCAGGTGCTCGACGACGGGCGGCTCACCGACGGCCAGGGCCGCATCGTGAGCTTCAAGAACACGATCGTCATCATGACGAGCAACGTGGGCTCGCAGTTCATCCAGGAGTTCGCGCGCGCCGGGTCGAGCGAGGCCGAGATGAAGACGGCGGTCGAAGAGGCCCTGCGGCAGACCTTCCGGCCTGAGTTCCTCAACCGCATCGACGACATCGTGCTCTTCCACTCGCTCACCCTCGAGCAGATCGGCGACATCGTCGAGATCCAGCTGCGGCGGGTGCGCGAGCGGCTCGCCGAGCGGGGCGTGACGCTCGAGGTGACCGAGGCCGCGCGCGAGCGTATCGCGCTCGACGGGTTCGACCCGGTGTTCGGGGCACGGCCGCTCAAGCGCGTGATCCAGCGCGAGGTCGTCGACCGGGTCGCGAAGGCGCTCATCGAGGGCTCGGTCGCCGAGGGCTCGACGGTCACGGTCGACGTGGTCGATGACGAGATAGCGGTCGGGTAGGGGCCGTGCCCGTTTCGGATAGAGGTGTCAGTGGTTGCCTGGCCCCCTCGCCATGGCGGGGCCAGGCAAGGACAGTGGAGGTGATGTGACCATGGCGATCATGCGTTGGGACCCGTTCGGCGAGATGCTGCGCATGCAGCGGGATATGGACCGCATCTTCTCGAGGATGGGCAGCGGAGAGGGCCGGAGCGGCGAGACCACCTCGGCAGTCGCGTGGATGCCCAAGATCGACGTGAAGACCAAGGGCGACGACATCGTCGTGCGCGCGGAGTTGCCCGGCATCGATCCCGCCGGGGTCGATATCGAGGTGACCGACGGCGTGCTCACCATCAGGGGCGAGCGCAAGGTCGAGGAGGAGCGCGAGGACGAGGGCTGGCTCATCCGCGAGTCGAGCTGGGGCACCTTCGAGCGCTCGATGGTCCTGCCCGAGGGCGTGGACCCGGGTGCGATCAGCGCCGACTACGCCGACGGCATCCTCGAGGTGCACGTGCCCAAGGCGCTCGAGGCCGCCAAGCCCAAGACCACCAAGATCGCGATCGGCGGAGGCGCGGAGTAGCGTCTCCGTGCGGCGCGCGGGTCGTCTCGCAAGGGCCCCGGATCCCGGGGCCCTTGGCATCTCCCGGCCGGGGAGCGCGCGAGATGTCCGCACCGTCCGCCGAGCCGGGGCGGCCGCTCGCGGAACGCACCCCGGCGGTGCGGTTCACGCACCCGGGTTTCCCGTCCATAGTGGAGCACACTCGTCCGGCGGCCCACGGGGGTGGCGCAGCCGGGCACCTATCGCATCGTCAGACCCAACGGGAGGGACGACCGTCATGGGCCAGGGCGTGACGCTCACGCGTGGCTGGATAGTCACGCTTGCCGGTCTCGGCATCAACCTCGCGCTCGGCGTGCTCTACGCCTGGAGCGTCATCGCCAAGCAGCTGACCGCCGAGTGGGGCTGGTCGGCGGGTCAGGCGAGCCTGCCGTATGCGATAGCCGTCGGGGTGTTCGCGCTCTCGATGGTCTTCGCCGGTCGCGCGCAGGACCGCTTCGGCCCGCGGCTCGTCGCCACCATCGGCGGCGTGTTCACGGGAGGCGGACTGCTGGTCGCGAGCCTGGCGACGCCGGAGCGCACCTGGCCGATCGTCGTGGGCTTCGGCCTGTTCGCCGGTCTCGGTATCGGGCTCGGGTACGCGTCGGCGACGCCCGCCGCCGTCAAGTGGTTCCCCCCGCATCGCAAGGGCCTGATCACCGGACTCGTGGTGGCCGGCTTCGGGCTCGCGAGCGTCTACATCGCGCCGCTCACGAGCGTCCTGCTCGCCTCGGCGGGCATCGCGGGCACCTTCCGGGTGCTCGGCGTCGCGTTCGTCATCGCGTGCGTAGGCCTCGCGCAGCTGCTCGCCAACCCGCCCGCAGGGTTCGTGCCCGCCGGCACGAGGGCCCCCGCGCCGCGCATCGCCGTCGCGAACGGCACCGCGATCGAGTCCGAGGCGCCGGAGGACGGCGGGCAACGCGACTTCGACTGGCGCGAGATGGTCCGCACCCGCCAGTTCGCCCTGCTCTGGCTCATGTACGCCTTCTCGGCGTTCGCCGGTCTGATGATCATCGGTCACATGGCCAAGATCGCCGCCGTCCAGCTGAGCGGCGTGGAACTCGGCTTCGTGCTCGTGGCGGTGCTCGCGATCGGCAACGCCCTCGGGCGGGTGGTGGCAGGGATCGTCTCGGACCGCATCGGCGGGATCAAGACGATGCTCGTGGTGTTCGTCGCGCAGGCGGCGCTCATGGGCGCCCTCGCGTTCTCGGCGACCCCGCTCGCGCTCATGCCGGTCGCGGCCGCCGTCGGCTTCTGCTACGGCGCGAACCTCTCGCTCTTCCCCTCGACGACCGCCGGCTACTTCGGCACGAAGCACCTCGGCGTGAACTACGGGCTCGTCTTCACCGCATGGGGCGTGGGCGGCGTGTTCGGCTCGCTCACGGCGGGTTCGATCGTCGACTCCACCGGCACGTACGCGGTGGCCTACGGCGCGGCAGCGGTGCTCTGCATCGTGGCGGCGGCCCTGACCTTGGTCACCAAGCCTCCCGCGCCCCGCTCCGCCGCCGCGCCCGCGACCGAGCTGCGTCCTGCCGAGGCGGGCGCGAAGGCGGCCTAGACCGGCGGAGTCTCCCTCTCGCCGAGGAGGACCGCGACCCGGGCGCGCAGCTCGTCCTTGTCGAACGGCTTGACGAGATAGTCGGCCGCGCCGATCCCCTCGGCGTGCGCGATATCTCCCTCTCCGGCCGCGGTGGTGAGCATCATCACCGGACACGGCGAGGCGCCGGACGCCTCGAGGCGTTCGAGAACCTCGAACCCCGACATCCCCGGCATCACGAGGTCGAGCAGCAGGAGGTCGGGAGGGTCGGTCGCGAGTGCGGCGAGCGCGGACGGCCCGTCGGCGGCCTCGTCGACGGTGTAGCCCACCGTCGTGAGCGCGGCCTTCACGAGCGTGCGGATGAACCCGTTGTCGTCCGCGACCAGTATCCGCGCGGGTCTCGTCATGGGGCACCCCCGGTTCCTCCTGCGTGTATACCCACGCGCGGGACTCGGGATCGCGGCGCGCCCGGGGCAGGGGACGGCGCCCGGCCGTCGAAGATGAGGGGAGCAGCCCCGTGCAGCGGGAGGCTCGATGCCGGACTCGACGCGTCAGAACCGGTCGGAGTTCCACATCCGGGCCCTCATGGCGAACGCCTCCGAGGGCTTCGTGGTCGTGGACCCCGGGGGTGTCGTGCGCGTCGCGAACGAGGCGGCGGCGCGGATGTTTCGCGTCGAGCGTTCCGAGGCGGTGGGCGCCCCGATCGAGTCCCTCGGCTGCCCTGGACTCGCCGAGGCGGTGCGCTGCTCGCTCGCGTGTGACCCGCCCACCCCTACCTCCGTGGTCGTCACGCCCGGCGACTCCGTGCTGACCTGCCGGCTCGCGCCCTTCGGCGCGGATGAGGACGCAGGGGTGGAGGACGCCGGAGTCGCGGTGGTCGTGAGGGACGACACCGAGCTCATCCGGCAACAGGACCACGCCGAGGCGATCCTCGCGGGTGCGGGCGACGGGCTGATCGTCTTCGCGCCCGACAGCAGGGTGACCTACGTGAACCCCGCGGCCGTCGAGCTCCTCGGGCCGGCCGCCTCCGAGGCGGTGGGCACCCGGGCCTCGCTCGCCGACATCGTGGGCGTCGAGGCCATCGCCGCCCTCGACGGCGCCGGCAAGCTCACGGCGGGCGAGGTCGCCGAGGTCACCCTCACCGAGCCGGAGCACCGCGTGCTCGAGGTGCGCACCAACCCCGTGGTCGACCGGACGGGGCGCTCGCTCGGGTGCGTGAGCACGTTGCACGACGTGACCGCTGCGCGCGAGATCGCCGTGATGAAGAACGAGTTCGTCTCGATGGTCAGTCATGAGCTGCGCACCCCGCTCACCTCGATCAAGGGGTACGTCGACCTCATCGTCGACGGCGACGCAGGGGAGATCAACGAGATACAGCGCGAGTTCCTCGGTATCGTGCAGGAGAACTCCGACCGGCTGGTCTCTCTCATCAACGACCTGCTCGACATCTCGCGGATCGAGTCGGGGCGCGTGCACCTCAAGATCGAGCCGCTCGACGTGGCCGAGGTGATCGAGGGAGTCGTCGACACGTTCCGCACCGTCGCCGACGCGCAGGGCGTCACGCTCGAGTGGCACGTCGCCCGGGGGCTGCCCAAGATGGCGGGCGACCGCGACCGCGCGGGGCAGGTGCTGATGAACCTCGTGAGCAACGCGATCAAGTACTCGCCCGGCGGCGGGACGGCGAGGATCGAGGCGCACCGGCACGGCGGCGAGGTCGTCATCTCGGTCGCCGACAGCGGCATCGGGATCTCGGAGGAGGACCAGCGCCAGCTGTTCACCAAGTTCTTCCGGGTCGACTCGTCGCTGACCCGTGAGATCGGCGGTACGGGGCTGGGGCTGTCGATCTGCAAGAGCGTGGTCGAGCTGCAGGGAGGAAGGATCTGGGCCACGAGCACGTCGGGGGAGGGGTCGACCTTCGCCTTCACGGTGCCGGTGGCGCCCGAGGAGCTCGTACGCACCCCCGACGTCGCGGGACCAGCCCGGGCCTCGGGCACGGTGCTCGTCATCGACCACGACCCCGAGATCGCCGACCTCGTAGAGGCCTACCTGCGCAAGCGCGGCTACGACGTGGTCAAGGCCACGAGCGCCGCCGAGGCGCGGGCGCGCGTCGCCGAGGCGTCGCCGTGCCTGATCACCCTCGACGTCATGCTCGACGACGTCGACGGGTTCGAGCTGCTCCAGCAGCTCAAGGACGACCCGTCGACCGCCGAGGTGCCGATCCTGGTCCTCTCCATCGTCTGCGACGAGGGCAAGAGCCTGCGCCTCGGCGCGGCGGACTACCTCGAGAAGCCGATCGACCAGACTCGGCTCATGCGCATCGTCGACGGCCTCGTGGGCATCAAAGAGTCGCCACTCGCGGTGGTGGCCGACGACGACCGGCACATCGTCGACGTGCTCGCGCGCCTGCTTCGCAACAAGGGCTTCGCGGTCGCCAAGGCGTATAACGGGCGCGAGACGATGGCCGCCGTGGAGCGCCGCACGCCCGACCTGATCCTGCTCGATCTCAAGATGCCGGTGATGGACGGGTATCAGGTGATCCAGGAGATCAAGACCCATCCGCGGACCTCGGAGATACCGATCGTGGTGATGACGGCTCACCGCATCGACCACGATCGCATCGACCTGCTCAAACTCACGGCCGGGCAGGTCAGCAAGCCGTTCAGCGCCGAGCAACTGGCCGAGCGCGTGGAGCGGATCCTCGACGAGGGGGTGGTGTAGCCGATGGCCCGGATCCTGGTCGTGGACGACGAGCCGCATATCGTCCGGCTGGTCGCCTTCTCGCTCGAGAAGCGGGGACACGAGGTCCGCACCGCGCCGGACGCCCCGAGCGGTCTGGCCCTCGCCGCCGAGTGGCTCCCGGACCTCATCCTCATGGACGTGATGATGCCGGTGATGACCGGGCTCGAGGCGCTCGACCGGCTCAAGACCGGGGCGGCCACCTGCGAGATACCGGTCGTGATGCTCTCGGCGAAGAGCCAACACTACGAGCAGGAAGAGGGAGTACGGCGGGGCGCGACGAAGTACATCTGCAAACCGTTCACGCCGAGCGCGCTGGCCGACGAGGTCGCATCGGTGCTGGACGGGGACGTTCCTGAGACGTAAGGGGTGACGCAGTGGCAAGGAAGATCCTGGCGGTCGACGACGAGCCGTCCATCGTGCGGCTCGTGAGCGCGGCGCTGACCGCGCGCGGGTACGAGGTCGTGACCGCGGCCGACGGCGAGGAGGCGCTTGCCAAGGTCGCCGAGGAGCGTCCCGACCTCATCGTCTGCGACATCATGATGCCGAGGATGGACGGACGCGAGGTCGCGCGGCGTCTGGCGGCGGACCCCGTCACGCGCAAGATCCCGCTCATCTTCCTCTCGGCCATCGGTGACCTCGACGACCAGCTCGACACGTTGCAGGAGGGCGGCCAGGAGTATCTCACCAAGCCGTTCAACCCCGCCGAGCTCGCCTCCTACGTCGAGGCGATGCTCGACCCGGATCGTGCCGACGAGGTCGCCAAGCTGCGCCAGCAGCACGTGGGCAAGCTCCGGGCGATGACCAACATCATGCATCGGCGCCAGGGGTCGTGACGCGCGGGTATATCCTCGGTGTCTGTCGTGAGAGGATGACGCCTGCGGAGGCTCGACCGAAGGGGTGAGGGCGGCGGAACGGTCACCGGCAGGGTCGCCGTTCGAGGTGGCTGGCGAACTCATGCGACGCCGGAGCAGGCTCGCTCCGATCCTGCTCGTCACGGCGGCGACAGTCGTCTTCCTGCCGCTCAGGCCCTACCTGGACAGCCGGCACTGGGGCTGGCCGTACCTGCTCATCGTCGGGACGGTGGCGGGTACCGCAGGGGTGGGCGCGGCGATCATCGCCGCGGCACTCTCGTTCCTCGCGTGGAACTTCTTCTTCATCCCTCCTTATCACACGTTCATCGTCGCCGACCCGCAAGACCTCGTGCAGTTGCTCGTCTATCTTGTGGTCGCGACCGCCGTGGGTCTGCAGACCGGCCGACTGCGGGACAGGGAGGCTGTGGCTCACCGTGAGGAGCGGTACGCCGAGGCGCTCAATCGGCTGTCGGCAGGCCTGGTGTCGGGCGGATCGCTCGCCGAGATCGCCGCTCTCGCAGACGCGGAGGTCAGATACGTGCTGCCCGGAGCGGTGTCGGGCGTGTGGGTATCCGACTCGGACGGCGCGCTGCGTTCGGCGTCGGGCACCCCGGGGGACGAGCCTCCGGCCGCCGTGCGCATCGCCCTCGAGCAGGACGTCGCGTACGGGTTGCCGCCGTATCCGTCATCGTCGGAGCCCGGCCGGTTGCCTCGGCGCGCCCCTGGGTCTGCGCCCGGAGAGGTCGCGATCCCGCTGCGGTCAGTTCGTTCCAACGAGGGCGTGCTGCACGTCCGGATCGCCTCGTCCGAATCGCTCGATGACCACGAGGCCTCGTTCCTCGTCTCCATCGCCCACCTCCTCGCGGCGTTCCTCGAGGCCCGTCACCTGGCCCGCATCGCCAACACGGCCGTCGCGGCCCGTGAAGCGGAGCGTCTCAGGGCCGCGCTCGTCTCCTCGGTCTCGCATGAGCTGAAGACCCCGCTCGCGGCGGTCACTGCCGCCGTCACCGACCTGCTCGAACCCGATGTCGGCTTCGACGAGCCGACGGTTCGAGCGCGCCTCGCCGGCGCCGTGATGGATCTCGGTCGGCTCGACACCGCCATCGCGGACCTGCTCGACGCCTCGCGGCTCGAAGCACGGGCGTGGGCCCCGCGAAAGGATGTCTACGAGATCGGCGAGATCGTGGGCGATGTGCTGTCTCGGCTCACCGAACAACAGCGTGAACGGGTGAGGCTGGCGATCCCTGTCGGCCTGCCCACCGTCCACGTCGACTTCGTGCAGGTCTCACGGGCCATCGCGCACGTTGTCGACAACGCCTTGAGATACTCGGAAGGCGAGATCGAGGTCGGGGCACGCGTCGGGGGCGAGGACATACTCGAGTGCTGGGTCTCAGACACCGGTCACGGCATCGCCGAGGAGGACCGGGAGCACGTGTTCGAGAAGTTCTTCCGAGGGGCCGCGGGACGAGCGTCGAAGTCGAGCACAGGGCTCGGGCTCGCCATCACGCGGGATCTCCTCCAGGCCAACGGTGGAGCCATATCCATCGAAGCGACGGAGTCGGGAGGTGCGCGCATGCGCATATCGCTGCCGATGGTGGATGCGTGCGTAGATGGCTGAGGCGCCCCGAAGAACGAGCGTGCTCGTCGTCGATGACGAGATACAGATCCAGCGGGCCATGCGCACGATCCTCGAGACACGCGGCTACGAGGTGGTTCTCGCGGGCACCGCTCAGGAGGCCCTCGACCGACTCATGGACGGCACGCCTGACCTCGTCGTCCTCGATGTGATGCTGCCGGACATGAGCGGTATCGAACTGTGTGAGCGCATGCGTACGTGGCTCGCCGTCCCGGTGCTCATGCTGAGCGTGCGGTCAGGCGAGTGCGACAAGATCGACGCGCTCGAGTCGGGCGCGGACGACTACCTCACGAAGCCGTTCTCCGCGGGGGAGTTCGTCGCACGCGTCAAGGCGCTCCTGCGCAGGTCGCGCGGCATGCCGACCACGCCTCCGGTCCTCAAGCTCGACGGCCTGATCATCGATCTTTCGGCCCGCCGGGTGACTCGGGGCGGGGAAGAGGTGTCGCTCACGCCGATCGAGTTCGCGATCCTCGGTCTGCTCGTGCAGCACGCCGACCGGGTCGTCACCTGGGACCAGATCCGCGACGTGGTGTGGGGGGCGGAGTGCATCGTGGATGCGGCGACGATGCGGGTGCACGTGAGCAACCTCCGCAAGAAGATCGAGTCCCACCCCGCCGTCCCGCGCCACGTGCTCACCGAGCCCGGGGTCGGGCTTCGACTCACCACCCGGTAAGGGCGGTCTTTGCGCGAACTTTGCGGCCGAGCGGGCTACCTTCATGCGAACTGAGCGGACACGCGCGTACCATCGGTTGGTCTAAGGAGTCCGCCCAGGCGATCGGAGCACGGCATGTCTCGCAGTACGCGTGAGCCGACCGGCGTTCGCATGGCGCGCCCGCTCGGGGCGATGGGCATCGAGGTCTGCGGCGTTGCCGTCCTGGCACTCGCGGCGTTCCTGATCGAGATGCTGGCCAGGTGGGCCGCGAGATGATCCGGCCGCGGCTTGAGGACCATGTCCTCATCGCGTCCTACACCGGCCGGGTCGTCGTTGGCGTAGGGCTCCTCATGTGCGCGCCGTTGCTGACGGCGCTGTTGTTCGCCGAGTGGGAGGTCGCGGTCGATTTCGGGATCGGCATCTCCTTGTGCGTGGTGGTCGGGCTCGGCCTTCAGGCGCTCTTCTCTACCCGCCGAGAACTCAGGCGCAGGCACGCGCTCGTGGTGGTGTCGGTGGCCTGGCTTCTGTCAGCCGCCCTCGGTGCGACCCCTTTCTGGCTCTCGGGGCACATGGGCTCCTGGTTGAACGGGATCTTCGACGTGATGAGTGGCCTGACGACCACCGGGCTGTATCTCATCGAGGACCTCGACCACGTGTCGTACGGACTGAGCATGTGGCGTTTCGTCCTCACATACGCGGGCGGCATGGGCATCGTCGTCATCGCTCTGACGTTCCTGTTCCGGGGAACCGTCGGGGCGTACCAGCTCTATGTCGGCGAGGGCAAGGACGAGCGGCTGCTCCCCAACGTCGTGGAGACGGCGCGCGCGATAGCCTCCGTGAGCCTCGCGTGGCTGGTGGTCGGGACGGCCGTGCTGAGCGCCCTTGCCCTCGCGCTCGGCCAGCCGCCGCTGCGGGCGGTGCTCCACGGGCTGTGGGTCTTCATGGGCGGGTTCAGTACCGGGGGGTTCGCACCCCAGTCGTACAACACGTTCTGGTACCATTCCGCGGCCTTCGAGGCGGCCTCGATCGCGATCTTCTTCGCTGGGTCGCTCAACTTCGCCCTCCACTGGGCTCTGTGGCGCGGGGAGCGGACTGAGATCAGGCGCAATATCGAGGTCATCAGCTTCGCGTGCACGTTCTCGGCGCTGTTCGGGGTCGTATCTTGGAGTCTCGCTCGCGCCGGCGTGTACCCGGACGCAGTCGTCTTCTTCCGCAAGGCGTTCTACCTGCTCGTCTCGGCGCACACCACGACGGGGTTCGGGACCATCTATTCACGGACGTTCGTCGTGCAGTGGGGGCCCGCCGCCATGCTCGGCATAATCGCGGCCATGATCATCGGTGCGTCCGCATGCTCGACGGCGGGGGGGATCAAGGGGTTTCGCGTGGGGCTGATCACGAAGGTGTTCTTCGAGGACATCCGCCGAATGATCTCGCCCGACTCGGCCGTCATCGTCGAGCGCTATCACCACATCCGCGAGCAGGTGCTCTCCGAGCGTGCGGTGCGCTCGGTCCTCACGATCACTGTCGCGTTCCTCACCATGCATGCCATCCAGACGCTCGTCGGCGTCATGAACGGCTATCCGGTCGTCGAGGCCATGTTCGAAGGCATCTCGGCGGCCTCGAACACCGGGCTGTCGTGCGGAGTGCTCTCTCCGACGATGCCGGTCTCGATGCGCGCGGTCTACATCGTGGCGATGTGGCTCGGACGCATGGAGTTCGTATCGGTGTTCGCCCTCGTCGGATGGGGCATCGCGATGGTGAGGGGGCACTGATGGCGCGCTGGTCGATCATCAGGGTGGTGGGCGCGGCGCTGTGCCTGCTGCTCGTGTCGGGCGCCACGCCGGCGCACGCCGCGGCCGCCATCTCGAGCTCGGAACTCGTCGAGGAGGCCGAACAGTGGGACGGCGAGCGCGTGGTGTTCGAGGGAGAGGCCATCGGCGACGTCATGGTGCGCGGGGAGCAGGCATGGCTGCACGTCAACGACGACGCCTACGCGGAGCTTCCGATACCGGCGGGCGCGTCTCCGCAAGGCTACAACTCCGGGCATGCGGTACTCGCCCCGGCGGTCGAGGCGCAGCGGGTCACCACATTCGGCAGCTATCGCGCGCGTGGAGACATCGTTCGCGTGACGGGCATCTTCCGAGCGGCTGATCCTCGGCATGGTGGAGACATGCTGATCGAGGCCGAGCGCATCGAGGTGCTCGAACAGGGGTTCGTCATCGAGCACGCGGTGCCGCGCTGGAAGCTCGCACTCCTCGCTGTGTTCGCAACGCTGGCCGGCGGCGTCTATGTCGGGTATCGCCACCGTATGAGCGCCCCGCCGCGGTAGACGGAACCGCGGACTCCCGGCCGCCACCTACCACTGCACGAGGCGTCGCTCACCCTCGAGCGCTCGAATGTGCGCGACGTCCTGCACGACCTCGAGGCAGCCACGGTAGGCGCCGCCCGCGTCGCGCATCGCGAAGTAGCGGATGTGGATGAACCGGCCGCCGAGCTCGATCCAGAACTCCGCGACGTCCTTGGCGCCGGACTTGAACTGCGAGAGGATCTCCTCGACCTTGTCCACGCTCGTGGGCGGGTGGCAGTTGCGGACCTCGCGGCCGATCGCCGCCGGGCTGCGTGGGAAGATGCGCTCGCCCTCGGAGTAGAAGCGCACCCGGTCGTGCTCGTCGACGAAGCTGATGTCGAAGGGCAGCACGCTCACCATGAGCTCGATCTGCTCGAGTGAGAGCGCGCCGGTCGTGAGCGGCAGCAGCGGCGACGCGGGCCCGCCCGCATCCGTTCCGGCGCCGGCAGCGCCCGCGGCGAGCGTGTCGTCTCCGGCGAACTCACCGGCGGGGGACTCGATCCACGCGAATCCGATCTCGGCCTCGCCCGCGGCCATCGTCTCCCACTCCGCCTCGGAGAGCGCCCCGAGCGCGGTGGGGAACAGGATCTTCTCCTCCTTGTAGATCATGTCCTCGACCATGCCGAGGGTCCCGGGAAGCGACGACATCAAGGCCGCGGTCTCGCCCGCTCGGGCGTACGCGAGCACGCCCTTCACCTGGGCGCGGATGTCGTCGTCCAGCGCCCACATGACCTTGGTGGGGCCTTCGATCCCGTGTGCCTCGAGCATGGGGAACAGCTGGTTCTCCTTGCGCGTGTAGTGGGTGGTGAGCCCGTCGAGGAGCCGCTCGAGCCCCGACGTGAGCGCCTGGTGGACCGCCGCGGCATCCTCGGCGGCGAGCGCCTCGGCCTCCTCCAGAGAGCAGCGGAGCTGCCCGATGATCTCGGCGGCGACGGCGTTCTCGCGGCGGTAGCTGTCGACCGGGTGTCCCGCCGGGACGTCGAGCACATCGTCGGACTGGGACGCCTCCAGGCTCTCGCGGAACACGCTGACGTGCACGTCGCACAAGCGCTGGACCTCCGACACCGGCATGCCCTCGGCGATGAGCGCCTGCTCCATGGCCGCGATCTCCGTGGCGTCGATCTCGGAGGTGAGGGCGTCGAACTCGGCCTTGACCTCGTCCACCGACGCGCCGTCGTGGAGCCGCCGGATGATCCCCTTGAGCGCCTCCTGGCGCCGGGCGCGCGTTGCGTCGTCCGCGGGCGCGGCAGGCGGTGCGGACGCGACGGCGGGCGCGTCCTCCTCGGCGTGGATGGCGTGCAGCGCGATCTGCTTCTCGATCGAGGCGATGAGCTCGTCGACGTCCATCTCGCCCATCTCGGCCACGGTCGAGAGCGCCGCGACGCGCGCGACGGTGTTCCTCAGCACGGGATTGCGCAGCTTGGCGAACTCGGGCCGCAGCGAGGTGAGGTGGTCGAGCAGGAACGGATAGGCCTCGAGAAGGTCGTGGACCTTCGTGTCACGGGTGATCTGCATCGGGTGGGCTCCTCCCGGTCGGCTGTGTGGTGCGCCATCTCTCTTCCGATGTGTACCCCACGCGGGGCCGATCCGATTTGACGCGCATCAAATCCTGACAAACTCGGTCAGAATTCGCAGTCGGGCGGTCAGCTTCGCGGGTCCTGCCCGGTCTCGTGGCCCGCAGGGCCGGGTTTGCCGAGGAAGACGAGCGAGAGCCGGTCGTGGACCGGGACGATGCGCTCCCGGACGTAGCCGAGGGATTCGTAGAGCGCGAGTGCCGGAGCGCTCAGGTGCCCGGTGAAGATCTCGAACCTCCGGGCCTCGGGCACGCACGCCTCGAGGCGGGTCGCGAGCGTCCGGCCGATCCCCCGGCGCTGGAGGCCGGGATCCACGACGAGGCGGCCGACGTGGCAGGTGCCGGACGCGGCGTCGATCGACCCGCGCACCGCCCCGACGATCCGCTCGTCGAGCTCGGCGACGAGCACGCGGGTGCCGCCGGCGATCTCGGCCGCCACGCTCTCGGCGGTGTCGCCGAGTGGCGGGAGGGTGTCGTCGCCGTAGAGCTCGGCCTGCGACGCGAACGCCCGGCGCGTGAGTGCGGCGATCGCTGCGGCGTCCGCGGTGGCGGCCGTCCGCACGGCGATGCCGCCGCCGGTGCGTCCGTCCGGCTCCCGGCCGTCGGGAGGGCGCGCGGGGGCGCTCATCGCGCCTGCTCCGGCTCCCGCGCCCCGATCGTGCGCCCGATCGAGAACGCCTCGGCGACCACGGGCCCGAGGGAGCGGTACTCGCGCGAACCCGCGATGTAGACGAGCGGGTCGAGCAGCCCCGCGTCGACCTTCGTGCCTGAGGTGTCGAGGATGTCCTCGTCGGCGTGCGACTCGACGATTTCGCCCACGACGAGCACGTAGTGGCCGATGTCGACCTCATGGGTGACGCGGCACTCGAGGTTGTAGGGGCACTCGGCGACGAGGGGCGTGGCGACCACCGCGCCCGGTACGAGGGTGAGGCCGGCCGCGGCGGCCTTGTCGACGTCGCGTCCGCTCGTGATCCCGCAGTAGTCGACGACGGCCGCCTGCGAGGCGCGCGGGACGTTGACCGTGAACTCGCCGGTGCGGCGTATCAGCCCGAGCGTGTGACGCGAGTCGCGAAGCGCCATGGAGACGCTCGGGGGCGACCCGGCGGCGATCCCGATCCAGGCCACGGCGAGCAGGTCGGCCTCCTCGGCGGTCCCGCCCACCACGAGGGGGCAGGGCATCGGATAGAGGCGGTCCGAGGGGCCGAGGCGTCGTTTCATCTGGACTCTCCGTTCCACGCTCGATTGCAGGTCAGGTAGGTCGTTCCGGCCGAGGGGCCGTGTATCGCGCATCCGGCCGGTGCGGTATCATCCCTTGACGAACGGCCTGACGCTGTGCACGATGGTCGGCACGATGCGGACGCCAGAAGCGGTGTCCGCGACCCTCGGCACAGCGAGAGGAGGTGCGGTAGCAGCATCATGGTACGCCTTTCCGCGTTCGTGATGATGATGGACATGATGATGACCCAGCCCGGGTCTCTTCGCGCATGCGACGGATCTGGGCGCCTCGGCCACCCGGCCGTAGCGTAGGTCGGGTACATCTATCCTCAGCATCCATGACACGGAAGTGAGACGACCATGAGCGAGCACACCGCACCCGAGACGGACGGCACGTCCGCACCCCGCACCCCCGGCTTCGACACGCGCGCCGTCCATGGCGGCGCGACCCCCGACCCCACCACGGGGTCGCGCGCGGTCCCGATCTACCAGACCGTCGCGTACAACTTCCGCGACACCGACCACGCCGCCGACCTCTTCGGCTTGCGCGAGTTCGGCAACATCTACTCGCGGATCATGAACCCCACCAACGACGTGCTCGAGCAGCGCGTCGCGGCCCTCGAGGGGGGCACGGCGGCGCTCGCGACCGCCTCGGGCCACTCCGCCGAGGTCCTCGCGTTGCTCAACGTGGCCGGCGCCGGGGACTCGATCGTCGCCTCGACGTCGCTCTACGGCGGCACGTGGAACATCTTCCTGCACACCTTCCGCAAGCTCGGGATCGAGGTCCGGTTCGTCGAGACCACCGACACGGAGGGTTTCGCCAAGGCGAGCGACAAGACCACCAAGGCGTGGTTCGTCGAGACGATCGGTAACCCGCGCCTCGACGTGCCCGACCTCGCCGGACTCGCCGAGCTCGGCCGCAGCTTCAACATCCCGCTCTTCGTCGACAACACGTTCGCCACGCCGTATCTCTGCCGCCCGATCGAGCACGGCGCGGCGGTCGTGATCCACTCGCTCACCAAGTGGATCGGCGGGCACGGGACGTCGATCGGCGGCATCCTCGTCGACGGCGGGAACTTCGACTGGGGCGGCGGGCGGCACCCCTGGTTCACCGAGGAGGACCCGAGCTACCACGGCCTGAAGTTCTGGGACGTGTTCGGCGACTTCCCGGGCCTGGGTAACGTCGCCTTCGGCATCAAGGCGCGCGTGCAGCTCCAGCGCGACCTCGGCGCGTCTCTCTCGCCGTTCAACTCGCAGCAGTTCCTCCTCGGCCTGGAGACCCTCTCGCTCAGGTTGCAGCGACACTCCGACAACGCGCTCGCGGTGGCGAGGTGGCTCGAGGCCCATCCCAAGGTCGAGTGGGTCACCTATCCCGGCCTCGACTCGCACCCCACCAAGGCGAACGCGGACCGCTACCTTGAGAACGGGTACGGCGGGGTCGTCGTCTTCGGCGTGAAGGGGGGCAAGGAAGCGGGACGCACGCTCATCGAGGGGGTCGAGCTCTTCAGCCACCTCGCCAACGTGGGCGACGCCAAGTCGCTCATCATCCACCCCGCGACCACCACGCACAGCCAGCTCGGCGCCGAGGAACTCGAGCGCGCGGGCATCGGCGAGGAGTTCGTGCGGCTGTCCGTGGGCATCGAGGACATCGACGATATCATCGCCGACCTCGAGCAGGCGTTGGAGCGGGTGTGACGCCGGTGCCCGCACCCGCGTCCGGTCCGCGGAGCATCGAGCTGGCCGGCGGCCTCGACCTCGTGTCGGGCCGCCGGCTGGAGCACGTCACGGTCGCCTACGAGACCTTCGGCGAGCTCGACGAGCACGGGACCAACGCGCTGCTCCTCTGTCACGCGCTCTCCGGTGACGCGCACGTCGCGACCGGCCCCGACAGGTTCGGGGACGTGGTCCCGGGCTGGTGGGAGCCGGTGGTGGGGCCGGGCAAGGCGATCGATACCGAGAAGTACTTCGTCATCTGCAGCAACGTCCTCGGCGGCTGTTCGGGCACGACCGGGCCGGGATCGATCGACCCGGCCACCAACGCCCCGTACGGGTTGCGCTTCCCGCTCGTGACGATCGAGGACATGGTCGACGTGCAGGCCGCGCTCCTCGACCACCTCGGCGTGGAGCGGCTCGCATGCGTGGTCGGCGGCTCGATGGGCGGCATGCAGGCGCTCGCGTGGGCGCGCCGCCACCCGGAGCGGGTCGCCTCGGTCGCCGCGGTCGCGACCACGTGGCGCCTCGCCGCGCAGTCGATCGCGTTCAACGAGGTGGGGCGCACGGCCATCCTCGGCGACGCGACCTTCGCCGGCGGCGACTACTACGACTCCGGCCAGCCCTCGCACGGGCTCGCGGTCGCGCGGATGATCGGGCACATCACCTACCTCTCCGACGACTCGATGCGCGCCAAGTTCGGGCGCCGCCTGCGCCAGCGCGCGGAGCACGCCTTCGACTTCGTCACCGAGTTCGAGGTCGAGAGCTACCTCGCCTACCAGGGGCGCAAGTTCGTGGAGCGGTTCGACGCCAACACCTACCTCTACATGACCAAGGCGATGGACTACTTCGACCTGTCGGCCGGCCATGCCACGCTCGCCGAGGCGCTCGCGGCCGTCCGCTCGCGGCTCCTGGTGCTCTCCTTCTCGAGCGACTGGCTCTTCCCGACCTACCAGGCGCGCGAGCTGGTCGACGCCCTCAAGGCCGCCGACGCCGAGGTCTCCTTCGCCGAGATCGAGAGCCCCTACGGGCACGACGCGTTCCTGCTCGAGCCCGAGCAGCAGCGGACCTACCTCGAGCCGTTCCTCGCCCGCATCGTGGCCGAGGAGCGCGAGCGCGCGATGGCCTCGGCCCGACAGGATCAAGGGGGTGCGGGCTCATGACCGTCTCGGACCTGCTCAGGGCGGACCTGCGGCTGATCACCGAGCTCGTGCCGGAGGGCAGCCGCGTGCTCGACCTGGGCTGCGGTGACGGCTCCCTGCTCGTGCACCTCAGGGACGAGAAGGGGTGTACGGTGCGCGGGGTCGACCTGAGCCCCGAGGACATCTCGAGCGCGCTCGCCCGCGGCCTCTCGGTGGTCCAGGCCGACCTCGACGAGGGGCTCCCGGGCTATCCGGACGGCTCCTTCGACTACGTGGTGCTCTCCCAGACGCTCCAGGTGGTGCGGCAGCCGGCCTTCGTCCTGCGCGAGATGCTCAGGGTGGGCAAGCACGGGCTGGTCACCTTCCCGAACTTCGGTCATTGGCGCGTGCGCGGCTACCTCGCGTTCCGCGGACGGATGCCGGTCTCGCGCTCCATCCCGTTCACCTGGTACGACACGCCCAACATCCACCACACGACCATCACGGATTTCCGCGACTTCGTCGCCGCCAACGGCGGGGAGATCGAGCGCGAGATCCCGCTCGTCACCCGCGAGTGGGCGGGCAGGGTGCGCCCCGCGAAGGTCTGGCCGAACCTGCTCGCCGACACCGCCGTCGCGCTCGTCCACCGGCGCGCTGACTGAGCGCGGTGCGGAGCGCGTCCGCGAGGGGTATCCTAGCGGTGTGCCTGAACACGACGGACAGCCAGCCCCCTCGCCGGGTGCCCCCGCCGGTCCGCCCACCGGCGACCTGCGGGCCCTCGGCTTCTCCGAGCGCTTCGAGGCGCTGTTCGCGCCCTTCGCCGAGACAGGCCTCGTCCCCGCCCGCGTGAGCCGCGTCGACCGCGGCCAGCCGCTCGTGCTGACCGCCGAGGGATCCACGCGGGCCGAGCTCGCGGCGCACCTGCGGGAGAGCGACGGAGGCGGAGTGGCGGTGGGCGACTGGGTCGCCCTCGGCAGGCCGGAGGGGCACGACCTCGCCATCGTCGAGGCGATCCTCCCCCGGTCCTCGGCGTTCGTGCGCAAGGACCCCGGCGAGCACACGCTCTCGCAGGTGGTCGTCGCCAACGTCGACGTCGTCTTCGTGGTGCAGGCGCTCGCGCCGAGGGGCCCGAACCTCGCACGGCTCGAGCGCGAGCTGGTCTTGGCGTGGGAGAGCGGGGCGACGCCGGTCGTCGTGCTCACCAAGGGAGACCTCGCCCGTGACGCCGGCGCGCTCCGCGACGAGGTGGCCTCGGTCGCCCTCGGCGTGGACGTCTGCGTGACCAGCGCGATCACCGGCGAGGGGATGGACGGGATCGCCGACGCGATCGGCTCGGGCCGGACGGCGGCGTTCTTCGGCGCGTCGGGAGTGGGCAAGTCCACGCTCGTGAACCGGCTGATCGGCACGGAGGTCGCCGAGACCGCCGAGGTGCGCGAGACCGACGGCAAGGGGCGGCACACCACCGTCGCCCGCGAGATGTTCTTCTTGCCCGGCGGGGGGATCCTCGTCGACACGCCGGGCATGCGGGCGCTCGCGCTCTGGGATGCCGAGGAGGGCATCGCGGCCGCGTTCCCCGACATCGAGGAGCGGGCCGAGCATTGCCGGTTCGCCGACTGCACCCACGCTCACGAGCCGGGCTGTGCCGTGCGCTCGGCGGTCGAGGCGGGCGAGATCCCCGCGCGCCGGCTCGAGAGCTACCTGCGGCTCCGTGAGGAACTCGACCGGCTCGGGGAGCGCCAGGACGCTCGCGCCCGTGCCGAGAAGAAGCGCAACGACAAGATCCTGCACCGCGAGATCAAGCGTTTCCACAAGGAGCGCGGGCGCTAGCGGGGTATTCGATTCCGACCCTCACAGAGTATGCTTCGGACGTCGGGTCGTCGTCCGCGCTCGTAACGGACGACCGGACGTGAAGAGGGGACTTTCGGATGTGGCTCAGGCTGCGCCTCGACGATGCACGGATCATCGTCCACTACGTGGGCGCGTTCGTCGTCGGCATAGGGCTCGCGATGACGGTGCCGCTCGCCACGGCGGTCCTCTGGCGTGAGTGGGGCCCTGCGCTCGACTACCTCGCCGGGATCGGCGTGGCGTCCACGGTCGGCCTGCTCCTCATGCATGCGGACGTGCAGCGGGGTCGACTGACCTACGCTCACGCGTTCTCGATCACCGCGCTCGGATGGCTCGCCGCCTCGCTCGTCGGCGCGGTCCCGCTCTCACTCTCCGGCAACTACCCGTCCTACCTCGATGCCACTTTCGACGCGCTCTCGGGGCTGACGACCTCGGGGCTGACCGTCGTGGTCGATCTCGACCACATGGCGCACGCCCACAACATGTGGCGACACTTCACGCACCTCATCGGCGGACAGGGCATCGTGGTCGCGGCGCTCTCGTTCACCCTCGGCGTCAAGGGCGGGGGGCTCTCGCTCTACGTTGCCGAGGGGCGGGACGAGCGTATCCTGCCCAACGTGCTCCACACCGTTCGCTTCATCTGGATCGTGACCGCGGCCTACGTCGGCCTCGGGACCCTCGCGTTGCTCGCGGTCACGTGGAATCTGGGCATGGAGCCGGGCAGGGGGCTGTTGCACGCGTTCTGGGCGGCGGTCGCGACCTACGACACGGGCGGGTTCGGGCCGCAGTCGATGAACGCGATGTACTACCACAGCCCCGTCTTCGAGGCGGTCTCGCTCTTCCTGATGCTCGCGGGAGCGCTCAACTTCAACCTGCACGCGCAGGTCTGGCGCGGAGGGTACGAGGAGCTGTGGCGCAACCTCGAGGTGCGGGTGCTCGCGTTCAACATCGCGCTGCTCTCGCTGCTCGTGACGCTCGGCCTCTCGGCGGACCGGCTGTTCGGGGGCTCGCTGCTCGGCCCGTGGCGCAAAGGCGTGTACCATGTCCTCTCGGCCCACACCGGCACGGGGCACCAGACGGTCTATGGCTCGCAGTGGCTCGGAGACCTCGGCCCGCAGGTGCTCGCGGCGATGCTCATCGCCATGGCGGCCGGCGGTGCGGTCTCGTCCACGGCGGGAGGCATCAAGGCGCTCAGGATCGGCCTGATCGCCAAGATGCTCGTCCAGCAGGTGAAGGACGGCCTCGCCCCGCGCTCGGCGGTCGGCCGGATGCGCTACCACCACCTCGGCGAGAGACTCCTGTCGCCGGAGGTCACGAGTGCCGCGGGCACGGTCTTCATCCTCTACGTGCTGACCTACATGACGGGCAGCTTCATCGGCGCCGTGTACGGCTACGACCTTCGCGCGGCCACGTTCGAGTCGATCTCGGCGACCGCGAACGTGGGGTTGTCGACCGGTATCACCTCCGCGGCGATGCCGGTGGGCCTCAAGCTCACCTACATGATGCAGATGTGGGCGGGGCGCCTGGAGTTCCTGGCGGTACTCGTGCTCTTCGCTCACCTCCTGCTGGGGATCGGCAAGGCCGCTCGCGCGCAACGGGGTGGATGACACCGGCCGGCGGCTGCGGCTATGCTGGTGGGGAGTCAGTGACGCCGCCGCCCATAGTCCGCGAGTGAGATGATGCAGGTACACAGGTTCCATAGCCCGTTCAAGCACTGGGTCCGTGGCCTTGTCGCGGAGATCGCCGCGTTCTCGGCGTTCATCCTCGCCCTGTTCCTGCTCGCGGTGGTCCTGACCTGGGTCTTCTGAGATGTGGCTGCGGTTCCGGCGCGACGACTTCATGCTCGTCGCGCACTTCGTCGGGTTGTTCATGGTGGGCATCGGCCTCGCCATGGCCGTGCCGCTGCTGATCGGGATCGCCTACCGCGAGCCGGCCGCCGCGCTCGACTACCTGCTCGGCATGGGGGTCGCGCTCACGACGGGCGCGCTGCTCGTGAACGCGGAGACCCGTCCCGAGCGCGTCACGCATACCCACGCCCTCGCGATCACGGCGTTCGGATGGGTCGGCGCCGCGGCGGTCGCGGCGGTGCCGCTCGCGGCCTCCGGCAACTACGGCTCCTACCTCGACGCGGCGTTCGACGCCATCTCGGGCCTCACGGTGTCGGGCCTCACGGTCGTGGCGGACCTCGACCACCTCGCTCACTCGCACAACATGTGGCGCCACCTCATGCAGTTCATCGGCGGACAGGGGATCGTGGTGGCGGCGCTCTCGCTCGCGGTCGGGCTGCGGGGCGGGGCGTTCTCGCTCTACCTGGCCGAGGGTCGCGACGAGCGCATCCTGCCCAACGTGCTGCACACGGCCCGCTTCATCTGGTTCGTCACCGCGGTCTATGTCACCGTCGGGACGATCTCCTTCTTCGCGGTCACCGTCCACCTCGGCATGTCACCCGACCGCGGCCTGCTGCACTCGTTCTGGCTCGCCGCGGCGGCGTTCGACACGGGAGGGTTCGCGCCGCAACGGATGAACCTGATGTACTACCACAGCGTGGCGATGGAGCTCGTCGCCCTCTTCCTCATGATGGCGGGGTCGCTCAACTTCGCCCTGCACGCGCACGTCTGGCGCGGCGCGGCGTCGGAGCTTCGCCGGAACCTCGAGACCAAGGTGCTCGCCGCGGCGATCACCGCGATGTCGGCGCTCGTTCTCGTGGGGCTGTGGGCGCACGAGGTGTTCACGGAGCCGTTCGGGACGTTCCGGCGCGGGGTGTTCCAGGTGATCTCGGGTCACAGCGCGGGGCATCAGACGGTCTACGGTACTCAGCTTCTCGAGGATTTCGGCGGGGCGGCGCTCATCGCCATAATCATCGGCATGGCGATCGGCGGCTCGCTCTCCTCGACCGGCGGCGGTATCAAGGCGCTGCGCGTGGGAGTCATCGCGAAGTCGGTGGTGTTGCAGGTCAAGCGAGCGCTCGCGCCGGCGAGCGCGTCGTTGCACACCCGGTACCACCATATCGGCCGCCGCATCCTCACGCCCGAGGTGACCGGCGCCGCCGCGACCGTCTTCATCCTGTATCTTGTGACCTATGTCGCCGGAGCGGTCATCGGCGCGGCCTACGGTCACTCGATGGCCGAGGCGCTCTTCGAGTCCGTCTCGGCGACCGCGAACTCGGGGCTGTCGATCGGTATCACCTCGCCATCGATGCCGACCGGGCTCAAGCTGACCTACATGTTCCAGATGTGGGCCGGCCGCCTCGAGTTCATCGCGGTGCTCGTGCTGATCGCGCAGGTCGTGCTGGTGTTCGATGTGAAGGGAGTGCGGACCACGTGAAGCGTCTGATGTGGGGTCTCGCCCTCGTCCTCGCCATCGTCGCGCCGTCTCCGGCGACGGCGGCCGCCTTCACCGGCCCGGTCCTCTCGCCGGCCGAGGTGGTCGAGATCGACCGCTCCCGTGACGGCTCGGTCGTCACCGTGGAGGGCGAGGCCGTGGGCGAGCACCTACGCGCCGTGGGCGGTGGCCGCTGGGTCAACCTCCTCGGCGACGATGTCGGCCTCGGCGTGTGGGTCACCGACGAGATGGCCGAGCAGATCACGTACTTCGGCGACTACCGCCACGACGGCGACATCGTTCGCGTCACCGGGCCGGTGAACGTGGCATGTGCCGTGCATGGCGGGGAGTTCGACGTGCACGCCGACCGGTTCGAGATCGTGGCGGTCGGCGCCGTGCGCGAGCACGAGATCGAGCCGATGAAGGGTGTCGTCGGCGTGACGGGCATCGTCGTGGGCTTCCTCCTCTGGCGCCTGTACGGACGCCGTCGCGACCGCAGGATGATCTGAATCGTCCGGCCCCTGAGCCGGGCGTCACGGAAGGAAACTCGATGACTGACACGGCCCGCGCCGACGCGCTGATCGACCTGCGCTCGGTCGTCAAGGTCTACGACACCGGCGAGGTGCCGTTCACCGCGCTCAAGGGCGTCGATCTCACGGTCCACAGCGGCGAGTTCGTGGGGCTCATCGGCAAGTCGGGGTCGGGCAAGACCACCCTCATCAACATGATCACGGGGATCGACCGGCCCACCTCGGGCGAGGTCGTGATCGGCGAGACCCCGGTGCACGCGCTCAACGAGAACCAGCTCGCGATGTGGCGCGGGCGGACCATCGGCGTGGTGTTCCAGTTCTTCCAGCTCCTGCCCACGCTCACCGTGATCGAGAACGTGATGTTGCCGATGGACTTCTGCTCGATGTACGCGCCCGCCGAGCGGCCTGAGCGCGCGATGCGCCTGCTCGAGCAGGTCGAGCTCGCAGATCAGGCGTACAAGCTGCCCTCGGCGCTCTCCGGCGGACAGCAGCAGCGCGCCGCGATCGCGCGCGCGCTCGCGAACGATCCGCCGATCCTCGCCGCCGACGAGCCCACCGGCAACCTCGACTCCAAGACCGCGGACTCGGTCTTCCACCTCTTCGAGGAGCTCGTCGACGCGCACAAGACCATCATCATGGTCACCCACGACAACGACCTCGCCGGGCGCGTGCGCCGGGCGCTCCACGTGAGCGACGGCGAGATCGTCGACGAGCGGGTCATCCGGCCGAGGACGGAGCGGAGCGGCATATGAGGCCGGCCCTCTCGCCGCGCTGGGCCAAGGTCGCCCGCGACCTTGCGGGCCATCGGTTCCGCACCCTGCTCGTGGTGCTCTCGATCGCCGTGGGCATCTTCGCCATCACCGTCGTGATGGGCGGGCGCGGGATCTTGCTCCGGGAGTTCGAGACGGTCTACGAGGCGTCCGCGCCGGCCACCATCGTCTTCGAGGTCGACGCCGCCGACGAATCGGTGATCCGTGCGGTCGAACGGGTCGACGGCGTACGGCTGGCCGAGGGGAGGCGCACGCTCGCTGTCCGCTACGACAAGGGCGTCCACGCCGATGACGTGCCTTCGACCGGGTGGGACACGCTGCAGCTGCGCGCCGTGCCCGACTTCGAGCGCACCGGCGTCGACCTCACGACCGTGGAGGCGGCACGCTCGTGGCCTCCCGCCGCGGGCGAGGTCCTCTTCGAGCGCTCGGTGAACATGGTCGCGTCCTACGCGCCCGGCGACGTCATCACGGTCGAGACCCCCGGCGGCACCCGCGTGTCGCTTCGCGTGGCCGGCATCGTGCACGACATCAACGCCTACCCGGCGACCTTCGTCGCGACCTCCACGGGCTACGTCTCGATGGACACCCTGCGACTGCTCGACGAGCCGCCCCGCTTCAACCAGATCCGGATCGTGGCCGAGGAGGTCCCGACCCGGGCCGAGGCGAGCCGCATCGCGATGGAGGTTCGCGACGACGTGCTGGTCCCGCGGGGGGTGCGCGTGCTCCAGACCGACGTCCCCGAGCCGGGTAGCCACTTCCTCGGCGACATCTTCAAGGCGGTCTCGCTCCTCCTGCTCGCCCTCGGCGTGCTCTCGCTCTTCCTCTCCGGCTTCCTCGTGGTCACGACGGTCCAGGCGATCATGGCCCAGCAGATCAGCCAGGTGGGCATCATGAAGGCGGTGGGGGGCCGGGCCTCGCAGGTGACCTGGATGTACCTCGCGATGGTCACCGTCTACGGGGTGCTCGCGGTGCTCGTGGGCATGCCGGCTGGCGCTGCGGCGGGCCGGTGGTTCACCACGTTCGCCGCCGACCTCCTCAACTTCCGCGTGACCAGCTACGCGCCGCCTCCCTCGGTGGTCGCGCTCGGCGTGGCGGTGGGGGTGGGCGTCCCGCTGCTCGCGGCCATCGTGCCGGTCCGCCTCGGCACGAGGACGAGCGTCGTGCGCGCGCTCAACGCGACCGGCATGAGCGGCGCGTCGTTCGGGCACGGCCTGATCGACCGCTTCCTCGCGCATCTCCGCGGGTTGCCGAGGCCGGTCGCGCTCTCGCTGCGCAACACGTTCCTGCGCAAGGGGCGGCTCGCCCTCACGCTCGTGACCCTCACGCTCGCCTCGGCGGTCATCATGTCGGTCATGACGGTGCGGACGTCGATCCTCGCGACCGTCGACGAGGTCGACATCTGGCGTTTCGACACGCAGATGTGGTTCGCGCTGCCGCAGGGCGCGGAGGCGGTGGAGCGGATCGCCTCGCGGGTGGAGGGCGTGCGGGCGGTCTCGACCATGCCCGAGTACCGCACCGTCTTCACGCGGGCAGACGGCACCGAGTCCCAGCCCATCGACCTCATCGGCGTCGATCCGGACTCGGACTTCGTCGACCCGAGGGTCTCCTCCGGCCGATGGCTGCGCGCCGGGGACACCGCGGCCATCGTGCTCAACGCCGACGTGCTCAAGAGCGAGCCCGAGCTCGCGGTGGGCCGGAGCGCGACTTTCAACATCATCGGCGAGGACCGCGAGTTCCGGGTCGTGGGCGTGGTCACGGCGGGACTGATGGGGCCGGTGGCGTTCGTCCCCAAGAGCCACCTCGACTCGGTCACGGGGGGCACCGGCGCGGTGATGCGCCTCCAGGTGCGCACCGCGACCGGGGAGGCGGACGAACAGGCGCGCGTCGGCCGCCTCGTCGAGCGGCGTCTCGAGGAGCGCTCGATCCCGGTGGCCTTCCGGCAGACCGAGACCGAGCAACGCGACCAGGTCGCGAGTCAGCTCGGCATCCTCGTGACGTTCCTCGCGATCATGGGCGTGATCCTCGCTTCGGTCGGGGTGATCGGCCTGACGGGGACGATGACCATCAACGTGCTCGAGTCCACGCGAGAGATCGGCGTGATGCGCGCGATCGGGGCGTCACACGGCTCGATCTACCAGATCTTCGTCACCGAGGGGGTGGTGATCGCGCTCATCGCGTGGGCCCTCGGCGCGCTCGCCTCCTATCCCATGAGCGTCGTGCTGCTCGACCTGCTCGAAGGCGCGATGGGCCTGCCGCTCACGTTCGAGTACTCCTGGGCGGGCGTGGGCATCTGGCTCGCCTCGGTCACCGCCATCGCCGTGCTCGCGAGCCTGCTGCCGGCGTTCCGCGCCTCCCAGGTGAGCGTGCGCGACGCGATCTCCTACGAGTAGCGCCCGCAGGCGACCGCGCCGCGCGCTGCGGGGCGTCAGGCGTCCATCTCGACGACGGCGACGCGGAACCCGCCCGCGTCCCGCTCGAGGCCGATGTTGAGCTGGTACTGCGAGTCGGTGAACTCCACGGTGTCGCTCACCCGGACGAACACCCAGTAGCGGCCCTCGGCCTCGGAGACGTTGTTGATCTGGCCGAACACCACGCCGCCGCTCCGGGTGTACTCGTGCGGGCGCGCGGCGATCTCTTCGGCGAGGGCGGGGGTGGAGAGCGCCTGCATCGACTCGACGTCGGCGGCGTACATCGCGCGCACGAACGCCATCGCCTGCTCCTGCACCGCCAGGTTCGTGGCGGCGTCGAGGACCGGATCGGTCTCGACGACGGTCACCTCGTCGCCGCCGATGAGCGCGAGGCGCGTCTCGAGGGTCTCGACCGTCGCCGCGAGCTCGGCCGCGTCGGCCTCGAGCGCGGCGATCCTCGTCGCGATGGGCAGGACCGTCACCTGCTCGGCGAGGGCGGGCACCGCGAGCAGGGTGCTCGCGGCTACCGCGAGCGCGGCGAAGGCGGCGGCGACCGCGGGCCAGGCGCGCGAGAGGCGGCGCTGCGCCCGTTCGTCGCGCGGCGTCGCGGGCGGCGTCCACCGCGCGGCCGGCTCGTACGACCCGCCGAGCTCGAGGAGGCCGCTCACGAGCCCGCGCATCGCCTCGTACTCGTCGCGGCAGGGCTCACACCCGCCGAGGTGATCGGCGATCGCGCTCGCCTCGGAGGCGGCGGACTCTCCGCGGATGTAGGGCTCGAGGCCGTCGCGCACATCTTCACACTTCGTCATCGTGGCACCTCCGTGGGTTCCGGTTCGAGCGAGGCCCTCAGCCGGCCGAGGGCACGATTGATCCGCGACTTGACGGTGCCCGCGGGTACCTCGAGGATCGCGGCGATGTCGTCCACCTTCAGGTCGGCGAAGTAGCGGAGCGCGACCACCGTGCGATGGTCGTCGTCGAGGGCGCGCACGGCCGCGGCGAGGTCGAGCGCCGACTCCGGCCCGACCCACTCGTGGGAGGCCCGGTCGTCGGGGGGCTCGTCGACGAGCACGAGCCGCCGCGCGCGCCGGTGCTGGTCGTGGCACTTGTTGACGACGATGCGCGTGACCCACGCCCGGAACCCGTCGGGGTCGCGCAGCGTGTCGAGCCGGGTCCACGCCTCGAGAAGCCCCTCCTGCACCGCATCGGCGGCGTCCCACCCCGATCCGGCGATCGAGTGGGCCGTCGCGTAGAGCCTGCGCTCGTGTCGCCGCGCCAGGGCCGCGAACGCGCGGTCGTCGCCACGCGCGGCGGCCCGCACGAGTCCGGTCTCGTTCATCCGTCACCTCCGTCCGACCGTATCCTGCTCTCAAGACGCGCCGGCGGCAACAGAACGTTCCCCGCCGGCGCCGCCCGCCCGCGCCGCCTGCCCGCCCGGCCGGCCCGTCCCGTCCGCAGCGTGACGAGGCGGGCCGGGCGGGGACATACTCCGTATCCCTCCGGAGAGGAGCTCGCCGATGAACGCCCCGTCGCGCCGTGTCGCCACCACGTTCGCGCTCGTGGTCGCGCTGTCCTCGTTGCCCGTGCTTGTCGGCTGTCGCGCCGACCCCGCGCCGCCCGCCCGCCCCGCGCCGCCCGCCTCCTCCGACCCCGCGCCCGACACGACCCCCGCCGCGCCTCCCGCGCAGCCGGACGACCCCGCCGGGCTCGCCTGGCTCGACACCGAGCTCACCGACGTCGTGACCGGCGAGACCTTCCGCATCTCGGACTTCGCCGGGAGGCCGGTGCTCATCAAGTCGTTCGCCGTGTGGTGAACGGTCTGTCGCCGCCAGTTGGCGGAGACGAGCAAGCTCGTGCGGATGACCGACGACGTGGTGGTCGTCGCTCTCGACGTCGACCAGAACGAGGATGCCGCCGCCGTCGTAGCGCACGTCGAGCGCAACGACTTCGCGGGCCGCTTCGCGATCTCGCCCATCGAGCTCACGCGGACGCTCACGGCCGAGTTCGGGAACGGCATCATCACGCCCCCGCGCTCGCCCAAGGTGCTCGTGAACGCCGACCAGACGAGCGCGGTCTACTTCGACGGGGTCGCCTCCGCCGAGGAACTCCTCGAGATGGCCCGGGACGCCCGGTGATGGTCTCCCTCGGCGACCTCGCGTTCACCTTCTGGCTCGGCGTGCTCACGCCGCTCACGGCGCTGTGCGTGATCCCGCTCTACCCGGCGTTCCTCTCGCGCCTCGCCCGCACGGTCGGGGAGCGGCACGACGCGCAACGCTACCTGGTGCTCTTCGGCCTGCTGGTGAGCCTCGGCGTGATCGCGTTCATGACGCTCGTCGGGGTCGTCTTCACCACCTGGCTGCAGGCCTCGCTCACGCGCGTCATCGGTATCGTGTCCCCGATCGCCTTCGCCATCATCGCCGTGGCGGGCGTGGTGCTCATCTGGGGCTGGAAGCCCAAGCGCAAGGTCCGCCCCAACCGCCTTTCGAACCCCTACCTCTCGGCGGTGGCCTACGGGTTCTTCTTCGGCGCGATCGTCATCCCGTGCAACCCGGCGCTCATCGCCGCGTTCTTCGCCCGCGTCGCCACCGTCTCCGACGCGGCCGCCAACTACGCGCAGTTCGCGGCGTTCACCCTCGGCATCTGCGCGCCGCTCATCGCCTTCTCGGCCGTCTCGCGCGCGTCGAGCCGCTGGATGGTCGAAGCCCTCGTGCGCTACGAGCGGCCGATCGGCGTCGTCGCGGGCTCGGTGATGGTGGCGGTGGCCGCCTACTACCTCGTCTTCGTGTTCGAGGTCTTCTCGCGCTGAGGCCGCGGCGCGCTCCCCCGACCGCCCGCTCCGCCTGCCCGCCGCGCCCCCGCCTGCCGTCCTGGTACCATACCTCCCGGCACCCATCACCCGCCGAGGAGGATCAGCCGTGACGACCCTGCCGCTCGTGCAGCGCTACCCCGGCACCGCCGCGCTCCCGCGCGTGCCCCTCGCCGAGCTTCCCACGCCGGTCACCGCGCATCCCGAGCTCGCGGCGTCGCTCGGCGGGGCCCGGCTGCTCGTGAAGCGCGACGACGCCTGCGCCGAGCCCTACGGCGGCAACAAGGTGCGCAAGCTCGAGTTCCTCCTCGGCGCGGCACTCGCCGAGGAACGCCGGGCGCTCGTGACCTTTGGCGCGTACGGCTCGAACCACGCGCTCGCGACCGCGCTCTACGGGACGCGCGCGGGACTCGACGTGCACGTGGTGCTCGCGCCCCAACCACATACGGGCTATCTGGAGGCGAACCTCGGCGCGCTCGTGGCGACGGGCGCGCGCGTGCACGTGGTCGACGGGTTCGAGGCGACGCTGCGCCGCGCCGCCGTGCTCAAGGGCGAGCTTGCGGCCCGCGACGGGGTCGAGCCGGCGATCGTGCCGTTCGGCGGGACGTGCGCCGTGAGCGCCGCGGGCTTCGTGAACGCAGGTCTCGAGCTCGCGGCGCAGATCGCCACCGCGCAGTTCCCGCAGCCGGTCGCCGTCTACGTGCCGCTCGGCTCGATGGGGACCGGGGCCGGGATCGCGCTCGGCCTGGCCGCCGCGGGCGTGCGCTCGCGGGTGGTCGGCGTACGGGTCGTGCCCGCCGAGGTGACGCCACCCGACCTCCTCGACCGCGTGGTCGACGAGGCGGTCGCCCATCTCCGCGCCGCCGACCCGGCGTTTCCCGCGCTCGCCCGCGCCGACCTCGCACTCGAGATCCGCGAGGGGTTCCTCGGCGGGGGATACGCGGTGCCCACCCCGCCCGCCCGCGACGCTATCGCACTCGCCGCCCGCGCGGGGATCGCGCTCGACACCACCTACACCGGCAAGGCGTTCGCCGCGCTCGCGGCCGACGGCGCCCGGGGCGGTCTCGAGGGCCGCTCCGTGCTCTTCTGGGACACCTACAACTCCCGTCCGCTCGACCGGATGCCCGCGACGCCCACCCACGCGTGGCCGGAGGAGTTGCGGTACGCTCTCACGGTCGCCGGGCGGCTGGCGGCGGACCACGACGGGGAGGAGTGAGCGCGACGATGCGGGCGAGCCTCGGCAGCGACAACCATTCGGGCGTGCATCCGGCGGTACTCGAGGCGATCGGCCGGGCGAACACGGGGCACGTCCCGGCCTATGGGAACGACCCCTATACCGCCGAGGCGGTCGCCCACTTCCGCTCGCTCCTCGGCGAGGAGATCGACGTCGCGTTCACCTTCAACGGGACCGGCGCGAACGTGGTCTGCCTCGCGAGCGTCTGCCGGCCGTGGGAGTCGGTCATCTGCGCCGCGACCGCCCACGTCAACGTCGACGAGTGCGCCGCTCCCGAGCGGATCGCCAACGTCAAGCTCGTGCCGGTCGCCACACCCGACGGCAAGCTCACTCCCGAGCTGGTGCGTCCGCACCTGACCGGGTTCGGCTTCGAGCACCACGCGCAGCCGCGGGTGATCTCGGTGTCGCAGGCCACCGAGTACGGCACCGTCTACACGCAGGGCGAGCTCCGGGCACTCGCGGACCTCGCGCACACGCACGGCCTGCTTCTCCACGTCGATGGCGCGAGGCTCGCCAACGCGGTGGCCTCGCTCGGGTGTGACGTGCGCGACCTCGTCGTGGGCGGCGGGGTCGACGTGCTCTCGTGGGGCGGCACCAAGAACGGCATGCTCGCGGGCGAGGCGGTGGTGGTGCTCCACGGCGCGCCCGCCGACGTGCTCGCGTTCGTGCGCAAGCAGTCGTGCCAGCTCGCGAGCAAGATGCGCTTCATCGCCGCGCAGTTCTCGGCGATGCTCGCCGATGGGCTCTGGCTCGAGAACGCCGCGCACGCCAACGCGATGGCCACCCGGCTCGCCGAGGCCGTCGCCGCCCTGCCCGGCGTGACCGTCACGCAGCGTGTCGAGGCCAACGAGGTCTTCGCGACGCTGCCGCCCGACGTGATCGGCCCGCTCGCCGAGGAGTTCGGCTTCTACACCTGGGACGAGGCGCGCGGCGAGGTGCGGTGGGTGACCTCCTTCGACACCACGCCCGACGACGTCGACGCGCTCGCGGACGCGCTCTACCGCGCGGTGAGCCGGTAGACCGCGCCGCCGAAGTCGATCACGAGCAGTTCGCCGTCGTCGGTCTCGCCGAAGCTCACGACCGCGAGGTCGGTCTCGAGCAACTCGCGGTTCTCGGCGCTCCCGTCCGCCGCGCGAACGAGGCCCCAGATCCGTCCGCTCACGTAGTCGCCGTAGAGGTAGACGCCGCGCATCGCGGGGAACTCCTCGCCGCGGTAGACGTAGCCCCCCGTGACCGAGCGGCCGATCGGGTGGCGGTACTCGACGATCGGCCAGGCGAAGCCGTCGAGGTCCTCGGTGACCTGGCGGTCCGGCGGATAGGGCGACGTGCCCTCGAAGAGGTTCCACCCCCAGTTCTCGCCTCCCCGGCTCTCCGCGGGCTGGAAGTCGATCTCCTCCACGGCGTTCTGTCCCACGTCACCGATCCACAGGTCACCGGTCTCGCGGTCGAAGCTGAAGCGCCACGGGTTGCGCAGCCCGTAGGACCAGATCTCGTCGAGGGCGTCTTCCCGTCCGGTGAAGGGGTTGTCGGGCGGCACCACGTAGGGCAGTGAGCCGAGCTCCGCAGGCCCGCCGGGGCCCTCGCCCACGTCGATACGGAGCATCGCGCCGAGCAACGTCGTGAGGTCCTGGCCGCTGCCGAGCGGGTCGCCGCCGCTGCCGCCGTCCCCGAAGCTCGCGTACAGATAGCCGTCGGGACCGAACGCGATATGACCGCCGTTGTGGTTCGCATAGGGCTGGGGCACCCGGATGACCACCCGCTCGCTCGCGCGGTCCGCCGCCGCGCCCGTGCGCTCGAAGCGAGAGACCACGCTCGCGCCGTCCCGGTCGGTGTAGCTCACGTAGAAGCGCCCGTGTTCCGCGTATCCCCCGGGGAACGCCACGCCGAGGAGCCCTCGCTCGGACTCGGTGCTCACCGCGTCGCGCAGGTCGAGGAAGACTTCGGGCGCCCCGTCGCGGACCACGAGCAGACGGCCGGTCTTCTCGGCGACGAACAGGTCGCCCGAGCCGTCACCGGACCCGGTGGCCAGCAGCGGCTGCTCCAAGCCGGCCACGAGCGGCTCGACCTCGATCTCGAGGGCATCGAGGTCGGGACCGGGCTCGGCCGGGGGCGGCGTGGGGGTCTCGACGGGGTCCGTGGGCACGATGACAGGGTCTGCGGCCGGCGCGCATCCCCCGAGCGCGACGGCGAGCGCGACGGCAAGGGCGATCGACAGGACGGCGGTACCCACGGCGCGACGCATCGGACCTCCTCGGCCGGGTGTGTGTCTCCCGAGTACATTCCCAGCCAGCCGTCTCGCGAGCGTGTACAATCACTCCACGTGTTCGACGGCGCGAGGGAGGCTCCGTGGGCGAAGAGTGCAAACTGAAGGCGGCGAACGGCATCAAGGCCCACTGCGAGGGCGACACCTGCACCTACTGGCGGGTGGTCGACCATCTCGACCTCGGCGCCCAGGGCAACGGCTGCGCGATCCAGTACTTCGAGCTGCTCGGCGAGGAGGGCAGCGAGGTCTCCGCGTGGCTGCTCAGCGTCCGCGAGCGTCTCGCTTCCGTGACGCCCGCGGGCGAGGCGTAGGGGACCCGCGTCGGCCCCTTCGCCGAGGAGGTCCGCGTCGGGACAGGACGGCTGAGATGCTTCACCTGGTCGATGGCTACAACGTGACGAGGTCCGATCCCGCGACCCGCGGGATGTCCCTCGAGGAGCAGCGTGAAGCGCTCGTCGCCCGCCTGCGGGTCCGGGGACGCGACCTGCTCGGCGCCGGTCGCATCGTGGTCGTCTTCGACGGCCAGGGCGGGGCGGGGGTCTCGGTCGGCGGCGGCAGCGGCCCGGTCGAGGTCCGCTTCTCGCGGGAGGGCTCGGCCGACGACGAGATCGTGCGGCTCGCCGCGGCGGCGGAGCGTGAGTCGGTCTGTCTGGTGACCTCAGACGCGGCGCTCGCTGCACGCGCGCGTGAGCGCCGCGGAGGCGCTCGCGGCACGGGCTTCGAGGTCCGGCCACGGGAGATCCTGTTCGAGGCGACCGTCCGTGGCGGCGGCGGCCGGCGGCGGCGGACGGGCTCCTCGGCCGAGGGCGTCCCGGCGGGCGGGAACCTGATCACCGCGGAGCTCAAGACGCTCTGGCTCGACGAAGAGGACTCACGCGAGAAGAAGAAGGAGTGAGATGCCCGGTATCGGGGTGATCGTGAACGTGGGTGCGGTGCTCGCCGGCACGGCGGTCGGGCTGCTCTTCGGCAGGCTCATCGCCGAGCGGTTCAGGGTGATCGCCTTCGCCGGGATCGGGCTCGCGACCACGGTCATCGGCGCGAGCATGAGCCTGTCGGGCCTCGCCGCCCTCGGCGACGACGGTCTGGGCTCCTACGCCGCGCTCGTGCTCGTGGGCTCACTCGTGCTCGGGGCGCTCTCGGGGGAGGCGCTCAGGATCGAGCACGGGCTCGAGCGGTTCGGGCAGGCTCTCCAGCGTCTCGCCTACCGGGCCCCGGTGCTCGCGCCGGGCCGGGCGGAGCAGCCCGGCGAGAAGGGGCACACGCTCGTCGAGGGGTTCGTGACCGCCTCGCTGCTCTTCTGCGTGGGGGCCATGACGATCCTCGGCTCGATCCAGGACGGCTTGGGCGACCCGTCGTTGCTCTACCTCAAGGCGCTGCTCGACGGCATCGCGTCGGTCGCGCTCGCCACGACGCTCGGCGCGGGCGTGGGCCTCTCGGTGATCCCGATCCTCGTCATCCAGGGCGGGATCGCGCTGGGCGCGAGCTCCGTCGAGCCGTTCATGACCGAGGCGGTCATCCACGCCATCCAGATGACCGGCGGAGCGCTCATCCTCGCGATCGGGCTCGACCTCACCGGCATCAAGCGCCTTCCGGTGGGCAACATGCTGCCGGGAATCCTCATCGCGGCGCTCCTCGCGGCGGTGCTGACGTGAGCGGCGGGTCCGCGGGGCTGCCCGAGCCGATTCCGTCGTTCAACTGGGGCGCCTTCTTCCTCCCCCCGATCTGGGGTATCGCGCACGGGCAGTGGCCGGGGATATTCTTCCTGCCGCTGTGGGTGTTCGTGGACAACATGCTGCGCAACCCCAACGCCCCGGGGGCGTGGGGGACGGTCCTCGGCGTCTCGATGGCGGCGGTCACCCTCGCCTTCCAGGCGGGGTTCGCGGCCAACGCCAACCGATTCGCGTGGCAGCGCGTGGCGGGGCGGGTGACCCCGGAGCGGTTCGCGGGACGCCAGCGCCTGTGGGCGATCGCCGGCGCGCTCACGGTGAGCGGGATGGCGGTGTGGATCGTCGTGTTCCTGCGCGCGGCCGCGGGCGGCGCGTAGCGCGATCGGTGCGGGAGTGCGAGCGGACGTGCTTCGGCGTATCCTGGACGGAGGCAGCACCCGGATCGAGGGGGTCAGGTGGAACGCGCGCCGCTCGTGCTCACGGTCGACGACGATCCCGAGATGACGATGCTCATCTCGCTGCTCCTCGAGACGGAGGGGTTCGAGGTCCGCACCGCCGAGAGCGTCTTCGGCGCGATGAAGCAGATCGCCGAGGCGGTCCCCGACGTCATCCTGCTCGACATCATGATGCCCGGCGTGGACGGCTGGCGGTTCTGCCGCGCGCTCGGCGAGAGCGACGAGACCGCGAGGATCCCCGTGGTGTTCGTGACCGCGCGGGGCGGCGAACGCGATCGGGCGGCGGCCGCGGCGGCCGGCGCGGCGGGCTTCCTCGCAAAGCCGTTCGGCAACGACGAGCTGGTCGAGGAGGTCAGGCGGCACGTCTCCGTGGGCTAGACGGCCGGCTTCGGGCATCGTGGATCGGTCCCTCAGGTCGACCCCACGTGTCGCTCGCGGACGCCGCGGGGGACACCGGCGCGCGGGTATCACAGCGTGCGCAGGGGTGAAGAAGGGAATATACTCCAGATAGGGGTGGCCACCGGCAGGGCCGCGGACAGTGACGTCGACGGGGAGCGCACGGGATGCGGACAGTGCTGTCGAGTGTCGCCGGGAGGAGCGTGCTGATCGCGCTCGCGTTGCTGGGGGCTCTCGTCTATTGGAGCGGCACCGCCTGTGAACGCCTGATCGAGGAGCACGCGGTGGCCGGGACGCTCGACCCCGCCATCGCTGAGACCCTCGTCGCGGGCGTCTGGGGCTGGCACGTGATCACGGGTCTCGGCGCGCTCGCGCTCATCACCGGCCTCGGCGTGATCTCGGTCCGCTCGGAGTCCCGCCTGCTCGCCGCGAGCGCCTCGCTCGACCAGACCACCGTCGAGCTCAAGGACCTCAGCCTCGCCCGCACGAGCTTCCTCGCGATGATGAGCCACGAGCTGCGCACGCCGCTCAACTCCGTGATCGGTTTCTCCGGGATCCTCGCCTCGGGGATGGCCGGCACGCTCACGGTCGAGCAGCGCAAGCAGGTCGGCATCATCAACAGCGCGGGGCGCCAGCTCCTCGCCCTCATCAACGACATCCTCGACCTCTCGAAGCTCGAGACCGGCAAGCTCGTGCTCGTCGCCGAGGAGTTCCCCGTGGCCGAGGCGATCGAGTCCGTGGTCGACACGCTTCGCCCCCTCGCCGAGGACCGGGGGCTCGAGATGCGCGTCGAGCTGCCCGACCCGGCCCTGCGGATGTGCACCGACCGCCGCCGGCTCGAGCAGATCCTCCTCGGCGTCATCTCCCGCTCGGTGCGGCTGACCGAGAGCGGGCACGTGCTCGCGCAGGCGCGGGTCGCCCCCGATGGCGACGTGGTCTTCACCATCTCCGACACCGGGGCCGGCATGACCGCCGATGAGATCGCTGCGCTCTTCGACGAGAACCGCGAGATCGACGTCCGGGCGGGCAGGCCGCGTTCGACCGGGTTCGCGCTGATGGTGTCGCGCCGGCTCGCTCGGGCGCTTCGCGGCGATATCGAGGTCGAGAGCGAGCCCGGGCTCGGCTCGGTCTTCACCATCCGTCTGCCTGAGATCCTCGACGAGGGTCTCTGCGGCTGAACACGGACGGGCGGGGTCGCCGATGCTCGCCTAGAGCTCGGCGCGCCAGCCCTTGACGGTGAACGCCGCGGGGCAGACGTCGTTCAGCGCGCACGGACCGCATGCGGGTCGCTTCGCCGTGCAGACGGCTCGTCCGTGGTCGATGAAGCGGTAGTTGACGTCGTACCACTCGTCGCGGGGGAAGAGTCCCATGAGGTCGCGCTCGACCTTGTCGGGGTCGGTGTGCTCCGAGAGCCCGAACCGCCGCGAGAGCCGCAACACGTGGGTGTCCACCGCGATGCCCTCGACCACGCCGTAGGCGTTCGCGATCACGATGTTGGCGGTCTTGCGCGCCACGCCGGGTAGGCTGATCAGCCCCTCCATCGTGTCGGGGACGCGCCCGTCGAACTCCGAGACGATCCGTTGGGACGCGCCGATGATCGCCTTGGTCTTGTTGCGGAAGAACCCGGTGGAGCGGATGAGCTCCTCGACCTCGGCGGGATCGGCCGCGGCGAGGTCCGCCGGTTCAGGGAAGCGGGCGAACAGCGCGGGCGTGACCTTGTTGACCCCCACGTCGGTGGTCTGCGCCGAGAGGATCACCGCGATGAGCAGCTGGAACGGGCTCTTGAAGTCGAGCATCACGTGCGCCTCCGGGTAGAGGCCGGCCAGCCGGTCCATGATCGCCCGCGCTCGCTCGACGCGCTCCATCCCCGCTCCCTCCTCCTCGGCCTCCCGCCCCGCCCGCTCGGGCGGTCGCCGTTGATACTACCCGAACCCGCCCGCGCGCCCACCCGCCGCGCACCGCCCGCGCGTCCGTCCGTCGCGCCGCCTTGACCCGCCGCACGGGCGGGGCTACCCTCGCATGACCCCGCACCGGGACACCGGTCGCGGGCCGTCGTCGTGTCCGGACCCGCCGAGGAGCCCCTATGCGCCTGCTCGAACCGCTCATGACCGCGCTCGCCGGCGCGGAGCCCTATCTGAAGGCCTCGGCGGCCGTGCGCGCGGGCGAGGACGTCACGCTCGCCGCGCCCGGCGTCGTGCGCCCGCTGCTCACCGCCGCACTCTTCGCCGCCCGCCCGCGCCCGACGCTCGTGGTGGTCGCCGGGACCGACGCCGCCGAGCGCTACGCCCGCCAGACCGAGGCCTACCTCGAGGCCGGGAGCGTGCTGCGCTTCCCCGAGCGAGGCGACGCCCCGTGGTCGACCGAGGCGCCGGACCTGCCGGCGGTCGGGGCACGGTCTCGCGCGCTCGCGGCGCTGTCGACCGGCCGTCCGGCCATCGTCGTCTCCTCGATGCGCGCCCTGCTGCGCGCGCTGCCGCCGCAGGGCAGCCACGTCTTCACGCCGCTCGTGCTCGAGGCGGGCGCGACACTCGATCTCGAGGAGGCCGCCGCGCGCCTCGCCCGGATGGGATACGAGCGCGTCGAGACCGCCGAGGAGCGCGGCACCTTCGCGGTCCGCGGAGGCGTGCTCGACGTCTACGCCTCCGACGCGGTCAACCCGGTCCGGGCGGAACTCTTCGGCGACGAGATCGAGACGTTGCGGCGCTACGTGCCGAGCACCGGACAGAGCATCGGGGACGCCGGACGCACCGAGGTCTTCGGCTGCCGCGAGGTGGCCCTCGGCTCGCGTTCCTCGGCGTCCGCGCGTGCCGCGCTGCGCGACCGTGCGCTCGCCGATCCCGAGCTCGCGCACCATCTCGAGATGATCGAGCAGGGGGTCTACTTCAACGGCGTCGAGCGCTACCTGCCCTACTTCTACCGCCAGTCCGGCGTGCTGACCGACTATCTCGCGTCCGACACGCTCGTGGTCGTCGCCGAGCCGCGCTCGCTCTTCGATGACGCCACGCGGCGCGCCGAGGAGCTCACCGCCGCCGCCGAGCGGGCCGGGGTCTCGGCCGAGGGGCTCGTGCTGCCGCCGGCGCGCGTCGACCTCGGCGGTCGCCAGCGACTGACGCTCCTCTCGCTGCAGCGGGCGGGCGGCGTGGTCGACGCCGAGATCGTCGCGCGCCGGCCCGAGGTCGCGGGCGGGGAGGAGCGCTTCATCGCCGGCGTGCAGGGGCTGCTCTCCTCGGGATACGCCGTGGCCCTCGCGGTGCCCGAGCGCAGGGTCCGCCGCCGGGTCGCCGACCGACTGGTCGAGGCGGGCGTGCCTCTCGTCGACATGGTCGCCGAGGCCCGCGAGGCCATCGCGCGGCCGGAAGGGGAGCAGCCGGGGGGCGCCGCCACGCCGGCTCCCGCCCGTCTCGCACCCGGCGCGGTCAACCTCTCAGGCGCCGACGTGCCGGCGGGTTACGTCGTGCCGGCCGCGCGCGTCGCGGTCGTGAGCATCGACGACGTCTACCCGCGCTCCGCCGCAGCGCGACGGGCGGCCCGGGAAGTCGACCCGACCCGCATGACCTTCGGGTTCGCGCCCGGCGACTACGTGGTCCACGCCGCGCACGGTATCGCGCTCTTCCGCGAGCTCGAGCGCAAGGAGGTCCTCGGCCAGGAGCGCGACTACCTCGTGCTCGAGTACGCGAAGGGCGACCGGCTCTACGTCCCCGTCGAGCAGATCGACCGGGTGACCAAGTACGTGGGCGCCGAGGGGTCCGCGCCGAGGGTCACGCGGCTCAACACCGCTGACTGGTCCAAGGCGACCGCGAAGGCGCGTACGGCGGCCCGCAAGCTCGCGTTCGACCTCGTCGACCTCTACGCGCGACGGGCCTCCGTCCAGGGCTTCGCGTACGGAGGGGACACCCCGTGGCAGCTCGAGATGGAGGCGGCGTTCCCGTTCGAGGAGACGCCGGATCAGCTCGCGGCCATCGCCGACGTCAAGGCCGATATGGAGTCCGCCAAGCCGATGGACCGCCTGATCTGCGGCGACGTGGGCTATGGCAAGACCGAGGTGGCGATCCGCGCGGCGTTCAAGGCGACTCAGGCGGGCAAGCAGGTCATGGTGCTCTGCCCGACCACCATCCTCGCCCAGCAGCACTTCACGACCTTCTCCGAGCGCTTCGCGCCGTTCCCCGTGCGCGTCGAGGTCCTCTCGCGTTTCCGCACCAAGGCACAGCAGCTCGCCGCCCTCGAGGGGTTCGCCTCCGGCGAGGTCGACGTGCTGATCGGCACCCACCGGCTCCTCTCGGCCGACGTCACGCCCAAAGACCTCGGGCTGGTCGTCATCGACGAGGAGCAGCGCTTCGGGGTGCAGCACAAGGAACACCTCAAGAACCTGCGCGAGCAGGTCGACGTGCTCACGATGACCGCCACCCCGATCCCGCGCACGCTCCAGATGTCGCTCTCGGGAGTGCGGGACATGAGCGTCATCGACACCCCGCCGGCCAACCGCTTCCCCGTGCAGGTGCACGTTGGCGAGTACGACCCCGACGTGGTCTCGGGCGCGATCCGGCGTGAGGTCGAGCGGGGCGGTCAGGTCTACTACGTCTCGAACCGCGTCAAGTCGATCGACGAGGCGGTCGCGCGCGTTCACGAGGCCACCCCCGAGGCCCGCGTGGGCGTCGCGCACGGGCAGATGAGCGAGAAGCAGCTCGAGCGGGTCATGGAGTCGTTCGCCGCCAACGAGATCGACGTGCTCGTGGCGACCACCATCGTCGAGAGCGGCATCGACAACCCCCACTCGAACACGCTGATCATCGAGGACTCGCAGCGCCTCGGGCTCGCGCAGCTCTACCAGCTCAAGGGGCGGGTCGGCCGGAGCCACCTGCGAGCCTACGCATACTTCCTCTTCCCGCGCGGCGCCTCGCTCACCGAGCAGGCCGCCGAGCGGCTCGTCGCCATCAGGGAGACCACGGAGCTCGGCAGCGGCATCAAGGTCGCCATGCGCGACCTCGAGATCCGCGGGGCCGGCTCCCTGCTCGGCGCGGAACAGCACGGGACGATGAGCGCGGTCGGCTTCGACCTGTACTCCGAGATGATCCGCGAGGCGGTGGTGGAGGCGCGCGGCGAGCCGCCGGTCGCACACCCCGAGATCCGCGTGGATCTGCCCCTCGCCGCGTTCCTGCCCGAGGAGTACGTGACGGCGGTAGACGAGCGGGTGCGCTTCTACCGCCGCCTCGCCGGCGCGCCCGCGGTGGAGGCGGTGCATCGGGTCGCGGTGGAGCTCGCCGAGGCGCACGGCCCGCTGCCGGAACCCGCGGAGAACCTCGTGGCGATCGCCCGGATCCGAGCGCTCGCCGCGGAGGCCGGCGTGCGCTCGGTCACGCTCGCCCGCCGGCGCCTGACCGTAGGCCCGGTGTCGCCGTCGGAGTCGGCCCGTGCGGCGCTCGCGGCGATGGGCGCGATCACGCTCGAGAAGGACCGTTCGGTGGCCCTTCCCCTCGGCTATGGAGTATCTGTGGCTGAGGCGGCCGAGGGCCTGCTCGGTGCTATACTTGCCGGGACCGAACACACTTCACCGAATCCCCTGGAGGACCAATGAGGACCCCTCGTCTCCTGCTCGTCATGGCGCTCGTCTTCGCGCTCGTGACGGGTCTCGCCGCCTGCGGCTCCAACGATGTCGCAGCGATCGTCAACGGCGAGGAGATCAGCAAGGCCGATCTCGACGAGCAGGTCGACCGCCTGCGCGAGCAGTCACCGCAGATGTTCGAGGGTGAGGACGGCGAGGCGCGCATCCTCGACTTCAAGCGTCGCCTGCTCGAGAACATGATCGACAACGTGCTCGTGCGGCAGGCCGCCGAGGAGCGCGGGATCACGGTGACCGACGAGGAGCTCGACGCGCAGATCGACGAGCTCAAGTCCGGTTTCCCGAGCGAGGACGACTTCAACACCGCGCTCGCCGACGCCAACCTGACCATGGACGACCTGCGTGACCAGCTGCGCGAGCAGCTCGCGACCCAGCGCCTCATGGAGGAGCTGATGGGCGACACCGAGGTGACCGAGGCCGAGGTCTCGGAGTACTACGAGGGCAACCAGGCACAGTTCGCCGAGCAGGCCGCGACCCGCGCGTCCCACATCCTCTTCGAGCCCGAGGACCGTGCGACCGCCGAGCAGGTCCTCGGCGAGATCCGCGGCGGCGCCGACTTCGCGGAGCTCGCCCAGGAGTACTCGAAGGACCCCGGCTCCGCCTCGCAGGGCGGCGACCTCGGCTGGTCCGACCCGGCGCGCCCCTTCGTGCCGGAGTTCACCGAGGCGATGGAGAACCTCGGCGTGGGTGAGGTCTCCGACCTCGTCGAGACCCAGTTCGGGTGGCACATCATCAAGATCGAGGAGCGCCGCGAGGAGCGCCAGCGTCCGCTCACCGAGGTCGCAGAGCAGATCGAGCAGATGATCCTTCAGCAGCGTAACGCCGAGGCGTACCAGGCGTTCCTTGACGAGATCCGCGCGGCGGCCGACATCGAGATCCTCATCGACGAGCTGAAGCCGGTGGCCGACGAGGCGTCGGAGTAGCCCGTCGGATGCCGGCCGGGTGCGGGGGGTCGACGTGGGCACCATAGCGGTCGTCGGAGTCGACGGCGTCTCGGGGCCGTTGCCCGAGACGACGCTCGAGCGGCTGCGTTCGGCCAGCGCCGTCGTGGTCCCGGCCGCCACGGGCGGCATCGCCGAGTCCCTCGCCGAGGCGGGCATCGAGGCCCTTCCGCTCGAGTCGCTCGGGCTCGCGGCCTCCTCGCCGGTCGACCGTGTCGTCGAGGCGCTCGTCGAGCTCTCGGCCGGGGGTGACGTCGTCTTCGCGAGCGCGGGGTATCCGCTGCTGCGCGAGGGCCTGCTCTCCGGGCTGCTCTCCCGCGCCCGCACCACCGTAGGCGTCTTCCCGGTGCTCTCGCCGGTGCAGGTCATCCTCATGGCGTTCGACATCGACCTGACGGCCGACCTCGACATCGTCGATGCGCGCTCGCTCGATCCCGCGATGGAGCAGCGTGATTCGCACCTCGTGGTCACGGGGGTGCGCAATCGGATGCTCGCCCGACGGGCCGCCGAGCGGTTGGCGGCGGTCTACCCCTCCGACCACCCGGTGGTGGTCGCTGGATGTCGCGCGGAGGGCGGGTACGAGCTCGAGCTCACCACCGTCGAGGGGGTCGCCGGACTCGAGCCGTGCGACGAGGCTGCGCTCTACGTCGCGCCCTCCCGTATCGAGCCCCCGGGCGGATTCGACGGGTTCGTGCACACGATCGCCGTCCTCCGCGGCCCGGACGGCTGCCCGTGGGACCGCGAGCAGGACCACCTCAGTCTGCGGCGCAACATGATCGAGGAGGCCTACGAGGCGGTCGCCGCCATCGAGGCCGGCGACGACGCCCACCTCGCCGAGGAGCTCGGGGACGTGCTGCTCCAGGTGGTGCTTCACGCGCAGATCGCCGCTGACGAGGGACGCTTCACCATCGACGACGTCATCGCCGGGATCGGCGAGAAGATCCGCCGGCGCCACCCGCACGTCTTCGGGGACTCGCTCGCCGGCACGCCCGACGAGGTGATCGAGACGTGGGACGCGATCAAGCGCGAGGAGAAGGCCGGCGCCGGGGTGCTCGACGGCGTGCCGGCGAACCTGCCGGCCCTCATGTGGGCTCAGAAGATCTCGCGCCGCGCGGTGGGCGTGGGGTTCGAGTGGGAGGACCTCGAGGCGGTCTGGGAGAAGGTGCACGAGGAGATCGACGAGCTCAAGGCGACCGAGCCGGGGTCGCCCGAGGCCGCCGACGAGATCGGGGACCTGCTCTTCACCGTGGTGAACCTCGCGCGCAAGCAGGGTATCGATGCGGAAGAGGCCCTGCGGGCGACGTGCCGCAAGTTCATCTCCCGCTTCGAGGACATGGAGCACGCGGCGAGCGAGGCAGGGACCTCGGTCGCCGAGATCGATATCGCCGAGATGGAACGCCTCTGGCAGCAGGCCAAGGGCAGGGAGGGGTAGCAGACCATGAGTGTGATCGTCGACATCTACGCACGTGAGGTCCTCGACTCGCGCGGCAATCCGACCGTCGAGGTCGAGGTCGTCCTCGACGACGGCTCCTTCGGCCGCGCGGCGGTGCCCTCGGGCGCGTCGACCGGGGCCTTCGAGGCGGTCGAGCTGCGCGACGGCGACTCGGCACGCTACCTCGGCAAGGGCGTGCGCACCGCCGTGGAGAACGTCAACGAGCTGATCGCCTCCGAGCTCCTCGGCATGGACGCGACCGACCAGCGGCTGGTCGACACCACGCTGCTCGCGCTCGACGGCACCGCGAACAAGGAGCGCCTCGGAGCCAACGCGGTCCTCGGCACGTCGCTCGCCGTGGCGAAGGCGGCCGCCGAGTCGACCGAGCTCACGCTCTACAGCTACATCGGCGGGGCGAACGCGCACGAGCTGCCGGTCCCCATGATGAACATCCTGAACGGCGGCGCGCACGCCGACAACAACGTGGACCTGCAGGAGTTCATGGTCATGCCGGTGGGCGCGGGCAGTTTCGCCGAGGGCCTTCGCATGTGCGCCGAGATCTACCACACGCTCAAGAAGGTGCTCACCGAGCGCGGGCTGGCCACCGGCGTGGGCGACGAGGGCGGGTTCGCGCCCGATCTCGCCAGCAACGAGGAGGCGCTGCAGATCATCGCCGAGGCGGTCGAGCAGGCGGGGTACTCCCTCGGCGAGCAGGTCGTCTTCGCGCTCGACCCGGCGACCACCGAGATCTACCGCGACGGCGCCTACCACCTCGAGGGCGAGGGCCGCGTGCTCTCCTCGGCGGAGATGGTCGAGTTCTGGGCCGACCTCGTGGCGCGCTATCCGATCATCAGCATCGAGGACGGCATGGCCGAGGAGGACTGGGACGGCTGGAAGCTGCTGACCGAGGCGATCGGCGAGACCGTGCAGCTGGTGGGCGACGACCTGTTCGTGACCAACACCGAGCGGCTCGCGCGCGGCATCGAGATGGGGGTCGCGAACTCGATCCTGATCAAGGTGAACCAGATCGGTTCGCTCACCGAGACGCTCGAGTGCATCGAGATGGCCAAGCGCGCGGGCTACACCTGCGTGATCTCGCACCGCTCCGGCGAGACCGAGGACACGACCATCGCCGACCTCGCTGTCGCGGTGAACGCCGGGCAGATCAAGACCGGCGCGCCGGCGCGCTCCGACCGTGTCGCCAAGTACAACCAGCTGCTCCGCATCGAGGAGGAGCTCTGCGACTCGGCGGTCTATCCCGGCATGGACGCGTTCTACAACATCCGCACCGCAGAGTAGCCGGCCCGGCGGAGGGCGTGGCGTGAAGGAGCGCAAGCGGCGAGGCGTGGGGAGCGGGATCCCGTACCAGCACGGGGTCCCGCTCGACAGCGCGCTCGAGCGCCGCGAGCGGATCGCCGGCGACCACGGTCTCGACTACGGGCACGACCGGGTCTTCCCGGAGCTCGTCGACGCGCTGCTCGCCGAGGTGCCCGAGGGGGTCGACGTGCTCGAGGTCGGGGCGGCCACCGGGCTGCTCACCCGCCCGCTGCTCGCGCGCGCCGGGCGACTCACGGCCCTCGAGCCCTCGGCGGGCATGCTCCGGCGCCTGCTCGAGAGCGACGTCCGCGAGTCGCCTCGGCTCTTCACCCTCCAGGGCATGGTGGAAGACCTCGGCCGCGAGGAGTCGTTCGACGTGGCGGTCGTGACGTTCACGCCTCGCCGGGGCCTCGGGCTCTCGCGGCTGCTCTTCGAGCTCGCCGCCCGGGTCCGCGACCGCGTGGTGATGCTGCTCGACGAGGACCCCTCGCTCGACTGGGCCTACCTCGCCCGGAGCGCCGCGTTGCGCGGCCTCGACGTCCGCCTACGGATCGTGTGCGGCGGCCGGGCGGAGCACGGCGTCGAGCAGCGGCGCGCCGTCGTGCTCGTGAGCGAGGTCGCGCGGTTCTGCGCGATCGACGACCCCGCGGGCGAGTCGTTCGCGGTCGAGGAGTGGGCCGCCGACGCGCGCCAGGTGGAGGTGCCCTACCCGCCGCCCCGCGGCGCCGCGACCCGGCTCGTCCGCTACCTGCTCGCCGGTGGGGACCGCGCCGTTCGGGTACACACAGACCCGGAGGGCGTCGAGCGGCTCTACGGCAATCTGCGGACCGCGGTGCACCGTCTCGGCCGGGACCGGCTCACCGTGCGCCGCGATCGCGACTCGATCCAGATCGTGCGCCTTCCCTCGGCAGGTGACGCCCCGGAGGAGTGAGGACGGATGCGCCGAACGAAGATCGTCGCGACGATCGGCCCGGCGAGCGACGCGCCGGAGGTTCTCGACGCGCTGATCGCCGCCGGCATGGACGTCGCGCGCCTGAACTCCTCCCACTCCGGTCTCGAACAGCTCGCCGAGCGGTTCGTCGCCGTGCGCGAGGCCGCGGAGCGCGCGGGCCGGCACGTCGCCGTCATGCTCGACCTGGCGGGGCCGAAGCTCCGTCTCGGCGAGGTGGGGGAGGGCGCCGAGCTCGTCGACGGTTCGGTCTTCTCGATAGTCCCAGGCGCGTGCGTGGGCGACAGCGCGCAGGCGTGCGTCGACCACGACTCGCTCGCCGAGGCGCTCGGCCCCGGCGACCGACTCCTCATCGACGACGGCGCCGTCGAGCTCTCCGTGACCGAGGTGGCGCACGGCGCGGTCCACACCCGCGTCGAGGTGGGCGGCCCGATCTCGAGCCGCAAGGGCATCAACGTCCCCGGCGTCGCGCTCGACATCGAATCGGTCACCGCCCGCGACCGGGAGGTGCTCGGATGGGGGCTCGAGGCGGGCGTCGATCTCGTCGCCCAGTCCTTCGTCCGCAGCGCCACCGACGTGCGGCGCCTGCGCGACCTCATGGGCGACCGGCCGGTGCCGATCGTCGCCAAGATCGAGAAGGCCGAGGCGATCACCGCCATCGACGCGATCATCGAGGCCGCCGACGTGGTGATGGTCGCGCGCGGTGACCTCGGCGTGGAGACCTCCGCCGAGGAGGTGCCCGTCCTGCAGCGCCGGATCATCGAGGCGTGCCGCGGGAACGGCGTGCCGGTCATCGTCGCGACGCAGATGCTCGAGTCGATGACATCGGCGCCCCGCCCCACCCGGGCCGAGGCGTCCGACGTGGCCAACGCGATCTTCGACCTGGTCGATGCCGTCATGCTCTCGGCCGAGACAGCCGTGGGCTCGTTCCCGGTCCGCTCGGTCGAGACCATGGCACGCATCGCCCTGCACGCCGAGCGGTCCGACCTCGCCGTGAGGGGGAGCATCCGCTCGGCGGGCGGGCCGGCCGACGTGACGGCGGCGGTGAGCGCGGCCGTCTGCGAGCTCGCCGCCGACCTGGACCTCGACGCGGTGGTGACCGCCACGCAGTCGGGCGCGACCACGCGTGCCGTGGCCCGGCACCGCCCGCCCGCCGCCATCGTTGCGGCGACCCCGGATCCGGCCGTCGCACGGCGCCTGCAGGTCGTGTGGGGCGTGCGCCCGCTCGTGGTCCCGCTCGCCGACGACACCGATCTCATGCTCGACAGCGTGCTCGAGGCGGTGCGGGACGGGGGGCTCGCGGCGCCGGGCCGCAAGGTCGCGGTGACCGCCGGCATCGCGTCGCGGGTCCCCGGGGCGACCGACTTCGTACTCGTGCGGGACGTCCCGGCCTGACGCGGTGCACCGTTGGAGAGGTGAGCACGTCCGCACAGACGCTCGACCTCTACCTTGGCTTGAGGTGATACGCCCGGTCTACCTGTGCTATCATCGCACCGGTGCACCGCGCACCGCGGACAACCGCAGACGCTGGCCTTCTCACAGGACTCTCGGAAGATGGCATCGAGAAACTCGACGCACCATGGGGCTTCAGCGGGCACACGCCAGACCGGCTCATCCGGCCGGTCGGGTCGTGGGTCTGGTTCGCGCACCCGCACCGCTTCCGCCGCCCGGTCGTCCCGCACCACTTCGAGCCGGTCGCCTGCCCGGCGCGCCTCCTCCGCCTCGAAGCGCCCGTCCTCCTCGGCGAAGACGAAGGCGAAGGCGCGGCGCACGCCCGCCCGGCGACGTTCGCCCTGGACGGCCCTCGCGGTGCTGCTCGCGGTGCTGGTGCTCGCGGCCTGGACCTTCTACCCGGCGCTGCGGGTGCAGTACCAGGAGAGCCGCGAACGCGACCGGCTCGCCGCCGAGCTCGCCGACCTCAAGGACCGCAACGACGCGCTGAGCGCGCAGGTCGAGCGCCTCAAGACGCCCGAGGGCGTGGAGGAGCTCGCGCGCGAGAATCTCGGGATGGTCAAGGAGGGCGAGCACCTCTACGTCGTCCTCGACCCGGAGGCGACCGCCACGGCCGGGCCGCCCGAGCCCGACCCTGAGGCGGACGACCCGTTCTGGGTCGACCTGCTCGACCTCGTCTTCGGCGTGCGGTAGGCGGCGGCCGACGGTGACGCGAGAGCCGCATCCGTCCGACCGGGCCGTGGTCGCCGCACAGCTCGGCCGCGAGCCGCGGGGGGAGTGGCGCACCGGCGTGCGCTGCCGGCACGGGTTCCCGCAGACGATCGTCACCGCGCCCGTCCTGCCCGACGGCGCGCCGTTCCCCACCCTGTACTGGCTGACCTGCCCGTTCCTTGCCGAGGAGACCGCGCGCGCCGAGTCGGCCGGCGAGGTCGCCGCGTGGGCGCGCCGCCTGGCCGCCGACCCCGCGCTCGCCGCCCGGATGCGGGCCGCCGACG
>JAUVXE010000017.1 GCA_030603745.1 Coriobacteriia bacterium
CCCGCGCCCGCCTCGCCCGCGACACCCGCCGCGCCCGCCGGCGACGCGTCGCCGCCCTCAGCGGCCGCGCGGCTCCTCGCGCGGGCGGGCGCCTTCGAGTCGGGACTCCTCGCCTGGGCGACCGCGTGCTCGGCGATCGGCGTGCTCGGCGTGCTGCTCCTCATCCTCGCCGCGCGCGGGTAGCCGCGGCCTTCTCACGCAGCTCGCGCGCCGCGTTGCGCCCGGTCGTGCGCGCCGCGCGCTCCGGGGAGGCCGCGAGCTCGTCCGCGAGCGCGAGGGCCTCGTCGGCGAGCCGTCCGCCGCGCTTGCCGATCGCCCGCAGCGCCCACTCCACCCCCTTGCGCACCATCGGACGGCCGTCGCCGGACTCCCGTCTCACGAGCGCGAGCAGGGGGACGAACTCCTCGGAGGGGGCGTCTTTGGCATGGACGGCGAGTTGGGCGGCGAGGACGAACGCCGCGCGCTTGACGAACAGCTCCTCGCGCGCCGCCCACCCGTGCGCGAGCTCCCAGGCGTGCGGCGAGCGGCGCAGCAGGTTCGAGCAGAGCTGGTCGCAGACGTCCCACGAGTCGACGTCGAGCGCCCACGCCTCGGCCTGCTCCCGCGTCACGAGCGAGGGCTCGTCCACGATCGCCGCCATGATCCGCGCTTCGTGCACGCCCGAGTCCCACAGGCACGCGGCCACCTCATGCCGCCACGCGCCCTCGCGCCGCCGTCCGGCGCACGCCTCCTTCACCAGGGCACGCGCCTCGGCCACGGTCACCCCGAGTGTGCCTTCCGAGGAGATCCCGTAGCGTGCCATCCCCGCCACGTTCGCCGGGTCCGCGCGCTCGCGGAGCGCGGCGAGCAGCGCGGAACAGGTGGCGCGGGCGTCGTCCACGAGGGCCTCCGGGTGTTTGGTCGGGCACCGGTCGGGATAGAATGTACCCGCACCCCGGGTCTGGCGGCCCTACGCCCGCCGGACCGCACCGCGCCGCCAGACTCAGGAGGCCCCATGACCGTCCTCTCGCTCGCCGACGCCCCGTTCGACCGCTGGCTCGAGGCCGCGCGCGACCGGCGCTCCCGTCGCTCCTTCGACGGGACGCCCCTTCCGGCCGAGGCCCTCACCGCGCTCGCCGAGGCGGCCGAGCGCTGGCGTCCCGCCGAGGCCACCCGGATCGTACTCATCGAGCAGGCGTCCGAGGCCCTCTTCAAAGGCATCGTGGGCGGGTACGGCCGCATCACGGGCGCTCCCTCCGCGCTCGCGATGATCGGCGCGTCGGAGGGCGCGGACGCGCAGGTCGCCACCGGGTACGCCGGCGAGGCGGTCATCCTCGAGGCGACGGCGCTCGGAATCGGCACGTGCTGGGTGGGAGGCATGTTCGACTCCGCCGCCGTGGCCCGCCATGTCGAGCTCGGCGCGGGCGAGCGCGTGCTCGCCATCTCGCCCCTCGGCACGCCGCTCGAGAAGGTCTCGACCACCGAGCGGCTCGTCTATGGCATGAAGAAGCCCAAGCCGCGCAAGCCGGTCGCCGAGATCGCGCCGGGCGCGGAAGCGGGTGGCTGGCCCAGCTGGGCCCGGCCCGGGGTGGAGGCCGCCCGGATCGCGCCCTCGGCCCACAACCGGCAGCCGTGGCGCTTCCGCGCCGACGGCGGCGAGGTGGTGGTGGCCTTCGACGGTCCGGAGGCGCGCATCGTCTCCAAGCGCCTCGACTGCGGGATCGCGATGCTCCACTTCGAGCTCGCGGTCCGCAAGGCGGGCGCGTCGGGGACGTGGCAGGTCCTGAGTCACCGCTCCGACGTCGCGCGCTTCACGCTGGGCTCGGCGTAGTTGGAGCCCGACGCCTGGCGGCGCGAGCCGTGGACGTGGGCCGCGATCGTGGTCTCGCTCCTCCTGTGGGCCTCGGCGTTCGCCGGGATCCGTGCGGGACTCGAGTCCTACGGTCCCGGCCAGGTCGCGCTGTTGCGGTTCGCGACCGCCTCGGCGGCGTTCCTCGTCTACGCGACCCTCACGAGGATGCGCGCGCCCGACCCGCGTGACCTGCCGCGCATCGCGCTCGCGGGGTTCCTCGGCATCACCGTCTACCATGTGGCGCTCAACTTCGGCGAGATGACGGTGACCGCCGGCGCGGCGAGCCTCATCATCTCGGCGAGCCCGATCATCACGGCGCTGCTCTCCGCGTTCCTGATCCGCGAGCGGCTCTCTGCGCTCGGCTGGGCGGGGATCGTGGTGTCGTTCCTCGGCGTGGCGCTGATCTCGTTCGGGGAGGGGGGCCACCTCGAGTTCGAGCCGGGGGCGGCGCTCGTGTTCCTCGCGGCCATCGCCACCTCGCTCTACTTCGTGGCGTCAAAGCGCCCGCTCCGCCGCTATACGGCGCTCGAGTTCACCGCGTACGCGATCTGGGCGGGAACGGTGCCGATGCTCGTCTTCGCGCCCGGCCTCGTCACGCAGATGGCCGAGGCGACCCCCGCCGCGACCTGGGCCGTGCTCTACATGGGCGTCTTCCCGGGCGCGGTGGCGTACGCGCTGTGGTCCTACGCGCTCGCGCGCATGCCCGCCTCGGTGCTCTCGACGTTCCTCTACTTCCAGCCCGTCAACGCCACGCTCATCGCGTGGGTCTGGCTCGGCGAGGTGCCCGCGACCCTCGCGCTCGTCGGCGGCGTGATCTCGCTCGCCGGCGTCGCGGTCGTCAACACGCGGGGCCGCTCGGCCGCTCGGACTCGCCCGTCCGCGGACCGGAGCGCTACGGACGGGTGAGCGCCACGCGCAGTCGCCACGCGCCGAGCGCGTAGACCACGACCGCGAAGCCGGCGAGCACCCCGAGCTCCGGCAGGATGTCGACGATCGTGCCGCCGCGCATGATGAGCGTCTCGAACGCCCGGATGCCCCACGCGTGCGGGGTGAAGTGCGCGATCCGGTAGAGCGTGGGCGAGAAGATCTCCATGACCATGAGCGGCACCATCGCTCCGCCGAGCGCGCCGAGGCCGATGCCGAGGACCACGCCGATCCCGCCCGCCTGCTCAGCGTTCTTCAAGGTCGAGCCCATGAGCATCGCGGTCCCCGAGGCGCCGAGGGAGAACACGAGCAGCACCGCGACCGCGCCGAGCGGGTCGCCCCACGAGACGCCGAACATGAGCGCCGTCCCGGCCATGATGAACACGCCCTGCAGGAGCGCGACCGACAATCTGCCGAGACCCTCGCCGAGCAGGATCGTCCGGGCCGCGGTCGGGGTGGCGAGCATGCGCGCCGACACGCCGAGGCGACGTGATTCGATGAGCGCCGTGGAGCCGGTCATCGACGTCAGGAAGACGAAGAGCAGCAGCTGCGTATAGGCCCCGAGCTGGAACTGGCCGAGCTGCTCGAACGGATTGAGGTCGCCCACCACGCTCGTCTCGACCTCGATCCGGGCGACCTCCTCGGTCGCGGTTCGGGCCGAGGAGACCGCCTCGCTGTGCGCGACCCCGGTGCGCTCGACGGCGAGGGACGCCGCGCGCAGCAGCGCGCCCTGCTCGATGAGCACCGACTCGATCGTGTTGCGCAGCGCCTGTGCCGAGGCGTCCGGGCCTGAGACGTACTCGATGGTGGCGCGCTCGCCGCGGGCGAGCACCTCGTCGTAGTCGCTCGGCACGAGGACCGCCGCGTCGAGGCCGCCCCGTTCGACCGCGAGCACGAGCGCGTCGGCGTCGTCCCACTCGCTGTACGTGATGCCTTCGATCGCCTCGATCCCCTCGGCGATCCCGGCGGCGAGCGGGCCCGCGTCACCCACGAGCACCCCCACGCGCGGCTCGAACCCGCCGCCGAACGCCGCGCCGAGCACGAGGATCAGCATCATCGGCAGCATGAAGACGAAGAAGATGTTGGAGCGGTCCCGCAACAGCAGGGTCACCGCGGTGCGTGCGATCACGAGCGCCTTCACCGCTCCACCGCCTTTCGCATGAACGGCCAGGCGACGCCGCCGGTGAGCACCCCGAACGTGAGGAGCGCCGCCACCGCCGGGTAGACCGCCGAGATCTCGCCGCCGCGCAGGTCGCCGAGGCCGCGCAGGAACCACGCGTGAGGGGTGAGCAGGCTGAGCGTCTCAAGCACTCCGCCCACCTGCGACACCGAGAAGAACGTCCCGCCGAGGAACGCGAGCACGAGCGAGATGATCGCCTGGAAGTTCTCGGCCTGTGCCTGCGTCTTGGCGGTCGCCGCGACCACGCCGAGGATGCCCATCGCAGACACCACCACCGAGACCACGAGCAGCGCGACCCCGGCCGGGTGCCCCCACTCGGCGCCGAGCAACAGCGTGGTCGCCACGACGAGGACCGTCATGCTCACGATGCCGAGCGCGAAGGAGGTGAGCGCCTTGCCGCCGATGATGGCCCGCCGGTCGATGGGTGCGGCGAGCAGCCGCTCGAGCGTGCCGCTCTTGCGCTCCTCGAGCAGGCCGCTCACCCCGAACGACACCGTGAAGAAGAGGAAGAACACCGACATGCCCGCCGCGAGGTAGGTCGTCTGCGGCAGCTGCTTGGTGGCCGCGGTCACGTCCTCGAGCGCCACCGGCAGCTCGGTCGCGGCGGCCTCGTCGGCGAGCGCCGCGACCGCGTCGGGGTCCGGCGGCGCGCCGTCGTGCGCGAGCGCGGTCCGCACCGCGACCTCGACCGCCCCCACCTCGGAGGCGAAGCCCTGCGCGACAGAGTAGGCGACCTGGCTCGAGAGCTGGGTCCCGGCGCTGCCGATCACCACGATCTCGCCCCCGCGCCCCGACGTGACCCGCTCCGAGAGCCCCTCCGGCAGCACGAACGCCGCGCTCGAGCGCTCGCCCTCGTCATCACCGGCGAACGGGTCCGACCCGCGCGCGACCCGCTCGGTCGCCTCCTCGGCCGAGGAGACCTCCGTGATCGTCGCGATGCCCTCCTCCTCGAGCGCGCCGAGGAGCTCGACGAAGGCGTCCGCGATCGGGCCGCCGTCCTCGTTCACCACGGCGTACTCGGCGTGGAAGGTGCCGCTGTCGAGCGGCCCGAACACGAAACTGAAGATGAACGCGAGCCCGAGCGGGGCGAGGATCCCGTAGATGAACACGGACCGGTCCCGCATCCGCTGGGAGAGGTCCTTGCGTGCGATGAGCAGCGCGGTCCGCATCGCGGTCAGTCCCTGAGCGCGCGGCCGGTGAGGTGGAGGAAGACCGCCTCGAGGTCGGGCTGGTCGACGTCCACGCTCGTGACGGTCGCGTCCGCCGAGGCGGCCACGCCGAGGATCCGGGCGAGCGCGCCGGCCGCCCCCTCCACGATGAGCTCGAGCCCGCCGTCGGCGACATCGGCCTGTCTGACCGGCTCGAGGGCGACGAGCGCCTCGGCCGCCGCGTGGAGGTCGCCGGTCGCGGTGAGCCGCACGCGGTCGTGCTCGCCCACGAGCCGCACCAGCTCTGCGCGGGTCCCCTCGGCGACGATCCTGCCGTGGTCGATGATGCCCACCCGGTCGCAGAGGCGCTCGGCCTCCTCCATATAGTGGGTGGTGTAGAGCACGGCCATGCCCTCGGTCCCGAGGTGCTCCACGCTCTCGAGGATCGCGTTGCGGCTCTGCGGGTCGACGCCCACCGTGGGCTCGTCGAGCACGAGCAGCTTGGGGCCGTGCAGCAGGCCGATCCCGATGTTGAGCCGGCGCTTCATGCCGCCGGAGAACTCGCCCGCCTTGTCCCCGGCGCGGTCGGCGAGCTCGATGATCGCGAGGACCTCGTCGGTGCGCCTGGCGAGCTCGGCCCCGGTGAGCCCGTAGAGCCTCCCGAAGAACACGAGGTTCTCCCGCGCGGTCAGGTCGGGGTAGATCGCGAGGTCCTGCGGCACGTAGCCGATCGACTGCTTGGCGGTCACGCTCCTCGGCGTGAACGGCTCGCCGAGGAGCAGCACCTCGCCGCCGTCGCGCTCGAGCAGCCCGCACAGCATCGCGATGCTCGTGGTCTTGCCCGCCCCGTTCGGGCCGAGGAGCCCGTAGGTCTCGCCGGCCGCGATCTCGAATCCCACGTCATCGACGGCGACGAGGTCGCCGAATCGCTTCCGCAGTCCTGAGCAGGACAGGACGGGTGTCGGATCGCTCGCCACGGTGGCTCCTCTCAGCAGGTGCTGACTCCCTGACGGATGATACCGCTTCAGCGGATGGCGAACCCGGCGATGCCTTCCGCGGGGCCGGGCTCGACCTCGACGCTCTCGACCGCCGCTCGTTCAGGACCCGTCCGGCACCAGGCGACAGCCGCCTCGACCGCGCCGGGGCTCCCCTCGAAGACCGCCTCGACGCGGCCGTCGGGCAGGTTGCGCACCCAGCCGTCGACACCGAGCCGCCGCGCCGCGGCCCGCGTCTCCGCCCGGAAGAAGACCCCCTGCACGCGCCCGCTCACGAGCACCCGCGCGCGCGTTCGCTCACCCTGCGCCATCCGATCCCGCCTCCGCTCGAGGGCCCGGCCGTTCGCCGCGACCCGCTCCCCGTGTCTATTCCCCTTGCGGACCCGGCGCCGTTACCCGCCCGACACCGGACGTCATCCGCGCGTCACGGGGGCGCCACCGCCGCATCATCCCCGCTGCCGAAGATGAGGACATCGCATCGCCCGCACGGTCTTGGAGGTCTTCCGGTGGCACGCGCCAAGCACATCCTGATAGCGCTCGGACTCCTGCTCGTCATCGGCGGGGGCGGCTCCGCGGTGGCGAACAACGCCGCCGAGGTCCCCCCGATCGTCATCGCGCGCGAGGCCGAGGCGGTCACGCGGGCGGTCCGCATCTGGCTGGGGAAGCCCGTTCCCGGGCCGCGCCCCGCCGGGGCGCCCGCGACCGACGTGGTAGCATACGTCGTGCACGGTCGATAGGATGCCGAGGCAGGTGCCGACGTGGAGAACACCGCAGTACAGCAGGGTCGCCGGATCCCTCACGGCTACTCGTTGGGCGAGGAGATCGCCAACAGCGTGACGCACGGCCTCGGCGTGGTTGGCGGCATCGTCGCGCTCACGCTGCTCGTGACGTTCGCGGCGCTCTTCGGCGACGGGCGCCACCTCGCCGGCGCCATCGTCTTCGGCGCGACGCTCGTGCTCCTCTACACCGCGTCCACGCTCTATCACAGCTTCCCCTGGCCGCGCGTGAAGCATGTCTTCAAGGTGCTCGACCACGCGGGGATCTACCTGCTCATCGCCGGAACCTACACGCCGTTCACGCTCGTCACGCTCCGCGACGACGGCGGCTGGCTGCTCTTCGCCGTGGTCTGGACGCTCGCGATCGCGGGGGTCGCGACCGAGGCGTTCTGGCCCTACCGGCCCAAGTGGCTCTCGGTCGCCGTCTACCTCGGCATGGGTTGGCTCGTGGTCCTCGCCGCCCGCCCGCTCGCCGCCAACATCGATCCGGTGGGCCTGTGGCTCCTCGTCGCCGGCGGGCTCGCTTACACCCTCGGCACCGTCTTCTATGTGGCCAAACGCATCCCCTACACGCACGCGGTGTGGCACCTCTTCGTGCTCGCCGGGACCACCTGCCACGTGCTCGCGGTGCTGATCGCGGTCATCCCCTCGGCCTAGTCGCCCGGCGGCGGGAGGTGTCATGGCGCGTTACGAGGTCAGCGTGGTCGACGTGGTGCGCAGGTGCCCCGATGTGCTCTCGGTCCGCCTCGAGAAGCCCGAGGGGTACCGCTACCTCGCCGGCCAGTATCTGACCCTCGGCCTGCGGACCGTCGGGGGAGGCGTCGAGCGCAAACCGTTCACCCACTCCTCTGCGCCGCACGACCCCCATCTCGAGGTGACCACGCGGCTGAGCGACTCGGCGTTCAAGGCCGCCTTCGAGCGGCTTGGGCCGGGCGACACGGTCACGATCGCCGGCCCGGCCGGGCGGTTCCGCGTGCCCGCCACCGTGCGCAAGGTCGCGTTCCTGGCGGGCGGCGTGGGGATCACGCCGGTCATCTCGATGCTCCGCTCCTGGGCCGAGGAGGGCGGCGGACCCGACTCGGTCGTGCTCTTCTACGGGAACCGGGAGCAGGGGTGCGTCCCGTTCGCCGAGGAGCTCGCCGCGCTTGGGACGGGGACGCTCGACGTGGTGCGGGTGCTCGAGGCGCCGCCTGAGGAGTGGGCAGGCGAGCGCGGCCTGATCACGCCGGAGACGGTCCGCCGCCATATCGATCCGGCCGGGGGGTGGCTGTTCGCCGTGGCCGGGCCGCCGGTGATGGTGAGCGCGATGGAGGCGTGCCTCGACGAGCTCGGGGTCCCCGGGGAGCATCGGCTGGTGGAGCGGTTCGGTCCGTCCTCGGCCGCGCGGTGAAGCGGGGCGCGCGGCGAGGGGTATAGAGGGTGTATCCCGGGTGCGCGCCGGAGCGCAGCCGATCCGCAGACCAAGGGGGACCACGATGGAACTGATGACGAGGACGTGCAAGTTCGAACGGATGAACGTCGAGCGGCTGTTCGCGCGGGGGTTCGTGGTGATGGGCGGCGTGTTCTGGGTGGCCGCCACCTTCAGCGCCGACTACTTCTACAACCGCATCGGCCTGACCGAGTCGGTCGCGAGCGCTCTGCTTCCCCTCGGCATCACCGTGCTCGCCCTCGCCGTCGGCTGGTTCTACGAGGTCCTCGCCTCGGTGCTGCTCTATGCGGGCGCGGTGGCGATGGTCGTGTGGGGCGTCATAGCCGGGTGGGAGTCCGGCGTGTGGATGACGATGAGCGCGGTGCTCATCGGCCCGACGCTCCTCGCCGCCACGCTGTTCCTGCTCGCGTCACGCATGCAGACGATCTGCTCGCTGGAGGGACACCCCGACGTCGCGTGAGCGCCGCCCGGTCCCACGGCTGGAGATGAACAGAGCGCCCCTCCCGGCCGGGAGGGGCGCTCTTGTGTTCCGGGTGCGGCGCGGGACCGGCGACGCCGAACGCCGCGTGGGCGGCTACTCGGCGACGACCTCGACGAGCTCGATCTCGAAGGTGAGCACCTTGCCTGCGAGCGGGTGGTTGAAGTCGAGCGTGACGTCGTCCTCGGCGATCTTGGTGATCGTCGCGGCGAGCTGCTCGCCGTTCGGGCCGAGGAGCTGCACGACGCCGCCCTCGTAGGGGTCCTGGGCGAACGCGGTGATCGGTACCACCTGGATCGCCTCGTCGTGGTAGGGCCCGTAGGCCTCATCGGGAGCGATCGTGACCTCGGTCTTCTCGCCCACGGCGAGGCCGGTGACCGCGCTCTCGAAGCCGGGGATCACCTGGCTTTCGCCGAGGGTGAACTCGAGCGGGTCGCTCCCGGTGCTCGAGTCGAACTCGGTGCCGTCCTCGAGCGTGCCACGGTAGTGCACGCGGACCTTGGTACCTTCCTCATGCGGCATTCGCTGCCACTCCTTTCGGATCGCGGATCCAGGCCGGGTGCGATCCCGGCGCTGCCGTACCACCCTACCGCATCGTGCCGAGGTCCGCGACACGACCGGCCCGGCACCCCGGGCCGGCCTGGCCGTTCGACCGTTCATGAAGCCGCCCGTCGGAGCCGGTGACCGTTCGGATGCTCAGAAGAGCCGCCCATCCGCGCTCTGTGTAACACAACAGCGTGTACGCTACACTCTAGCTGCCATAAGAGACCGTCGGCAGGGGCAGGGCGGGGCGCCAGGAGGTGGCGCCGGCCCTTCGAGGGACAGGGACGACGCGTGTATGACCTTGAGGGGGTTCTCGGACCTTCGATCATCCAGTTCGTGGAGCGCCACGTCCGGTCGCTCCTGACCTGGGACATCCTGGTGTTCTTCCACCGAAACCCTGAGGCGGTCCTGGACTCCGCCGGCCTCGCCTCGCGCCTGGGGCGTCGCGTCGAGGAGGTCGAGCCGGAGGTCGAGGCGCTCTGTGCAGGCCGCGTCCTGCAGTGCGCCGGGGGGCTGATCCGCTACCGTCCCACCGAGGAGATGCGCACCACGATCGCGGCGTTCGTCGAGGCCTGTCAGGACCGTGGGCGGCGCCTCGCGCTCATCGCGCTCGTGCTCCACAAGATCAATCCCAACTCGCAGCAGTGACCTTGCAGGGGCGGCGTCCTGTTATCGGCGCGATATCCTGGTAATCTTCTCCTCATGGGAACCTACACGACCGAACTGCTGCTGGTCCTCGGACTCATCGTCCTGAACGGCTACTTCGCCGCCTCCGAGATCGCGCTCATCAGCGTGCGCAGGGCGGTGCTCAAGAAGAAGGCGGACGCGGGACACCCCGCGGCCAGGGCGGCCATCGAGCTCACCGACGACCCCTCGCGGCTGCTTGCGACCATCCAGATCGGCATCACGATGGTCGGCTTCCTCGCCTCGGCGACCGCGGCCGTCAGTCTCGCCGCCCCACTGGCGGAGTGGCTGCGCTCCTTCGGCAACGCGTGGCTCTCGAGCGTGTCGCAGGGGCTGGCGATCCTGCTCGTCACCTTCACCATCGCCTACATCACGCTCGTCTTCGGTGAGCTCGCGCCTAAGCGGCTCGGGCTGCAGCGCGCCGAACGGGTGTCGCTGCGCGTCTCGCGCGTCGTCCTCTTCCTCGCGCGACTTCTCAGCCCGGTGGTCTGGCTGCTCGCCCGTTCGACCGACGTCGCCGGCAGGCTTCTCGGCGTGAAGGGCAAGGGCGGCCAGGAGGGCGTCACGGAGGAGGAGATCAAGCTACTCGTCACCGAGCAGGGGACCTTGCTCGAGGAGGAGAAGCGGATGATCCACGAGATCTTCGAGCTCGGCGACACCGTCGCGCGCGAGGTCATGGTCCCCCGTGTCGACGTGGTGTTCGTCGAGGACACCCGCACGATCGGCGAGGCGTTGCACCTCTTCCGCACGCGGGGATTCTCGCGGCTGCCGGTGGTCCACGAGGACGCCGACAGGGTGGTGGGGGTGGTCCTGCTCAAGGACCTCGTCGGACCCGCTGCCGAAGGGCGCCTCGGCGATCCGCTCACCGACCATCTGCGGCCCCCGGTGTTCGTGCCGGAGACCAAGCCGATCCTGCCGCTCCTCTCCGAGATGCAGCGGCTTCGCAACCACATGGCGATCGTGGTGGACGAGTACGGGGGCACCGCCGGCATCGTCACGATCGAGGACATCGTCGAGGAGATCATCGGTGAGGTGGCCGATGAGTTCGACCCGGACCTGCGGTTCGTGACCGAGCTCGGGCCGGGACGGTGGGTGGTCGACGGACGCCTGCCGGTCGAGGACGCGCGCGAGATGGGGCTTCCGGTGGAGGAGTCCGACGAGTACGAGACCGTCGCCGGATGGATGCTCGTGCGTCTTGGGCATATACCGGTTCCGGGAGAGCGCGTCGAGCACGAGGGCGTGAGCTTCCAGGTCCAGGCGGTCCGCAGGAGGCGGATCGCCCGACTGCTCGTGTCCCGCGACGGGACGCCGGCGGAGGGGGCCGCCCCGGAGGCGGCCGGGCCGCGGGTGGACGAGGAGTGAGCATGGGACAGAAGACGCTCTATCGCAGCAGGACCGACCAGATGCTCGGCGGCGTGTGCGCCGGCATCGCGGACTACTTCGGGATCGACCCGACGGTGGTGCGACTGGTGGCGGTCTTCCTGCTGCTCGCAAGCAATGTCGCCGTCGTGGTCGCCTACGTCGTGCTCTGGGTCGTCGTCCCCGAGGAGCCGTCGGGCGTCCCGGTCGAGGGAGGGGTCAGCACCATGTCCGATACCGAGACCCCGGGCCGCACCAGCGTGCCCGGACCCGACAGCCCGCCACCGCCACCGCCCCCGGGGGTCGCGCCGCCGCTCGATGCGGCCGGGGCCTCCGCCCGGCCGACCCCGACCCCGGCCCCTGCAGCGCCCGCGCACACGGCTCCCGCCCGCCAGGGGCGGGGCGGCGTGTGGTTCGGGGTGGCGCTGATCTTCGTGGGCGCCGTGCTGCTGGCGCAGATGTTCGTGCCGGCGCTGTCGTTGTGGCAGTTCTGGCCGGTCATCGTGATCGTCGCGGGCGTGCTCATGGTGTTCGGCCGAGGGGGGCGGACGTGATGACGCTCAAGCGCGTGCTCGAGGGCGTGACCCTCATCCTCATCGGCGTGATCCTGCTTCTCAACACGACCGGCCAGCTTCCGTGGTCGGTCTGGTGGTCCGTGCTCAGCCTCTGGCCGCTCCTGCTCGTCGCGGCCGGCCTCGACATCGTCGCCAAGGGGCTGGACACCGAGTGGCTCCGGGCGCTGTCGAGCCTGCTCGTGATCGCCGGGCTCGTCGTGGGCGCGTTCGTGCTGCCGGTCACCGGCGGTCCGTGGGGACTCGGCTGGATGGTGGGCCCCGCGAGCGACTTCGAGGTCGCGACCGACCGGCCGGCGCGCGTGAACGAGGGCCGGGCGGTCCTCAGGGGCGGCGCCGGCACCTACACCGTCGCGGCCGGCTCGGCGGACGAGCTCGTGCGCGTGAGCGGCCGGGGCGCGTTCGGCGAGCCGCGGGTGGACGTCGAGACCACGGACCGTCGTGCCGATGTCACGATCTCCGCCGAGGAGGGCCGCGCGTGGATGCCGCACATGGGTGGCGCGACCCGCGCCGACGTCCGGCTCTCGCCCGAGGTGGTGTGGGACCTGCGGATCGAGACGGGCGCGGTCGACCTCGACGTCGACCTCGAGGAGGTCCCCATCTCGGCGCTCGACGTGAGGTCGGGGGTCTCCTCGGCGACCGTGAGACTGGGTGAGCCGGCAGGGAGGGAAGAGGTCCCGGTGCGAGTGCGGGGCGGCGTGTCGAGCTTCACGCTGCTGGTGCCCCGGGGCGTGCCCGCGCGGATCGAGGGCGCCGCGGGCCTGTCGAGCATCGACGTCGACCGGGCCTACACGCGCCTCGGCGGCGATCGGCGCGTCTGGCAGTCCGATGACTGGGGCCGCGGCGGCTACGACATCCGGTTCGAGGCCGGCGTGTCGAGCGTGACGGTGCAGACGTACTAGCGCGGGCCGCGGCCCGCGAGAGGAGTGGGGACTGTGAGCGGTGGAGGACAGGGGCAGAGCCGTCCCGAGGCGCGGGGCGCCTACGTCGTCATCGGAGTGGTGCTGATCGTGGTGGGGCTCGGGTTGCTCGCGGGCGTCCCGCTGTTCGGGTGGTCGTGGGGCGCGCTCTCCAACGTGATGCGGGAGGTGCGCCAGGTGGGCTGGCCGCTGGCGGTGGTCCTCCTCGGCGTGGCGATCATCGTCTACAGCCGTCGCCCGGGGGCGCGCCTGCCCTCGAAGGAGGCCCGGCTCACGCGCTCCCGCGACAAGAAGATGATCGCGGGCGTGTTCGGCGGGCTGTCCGACTACTTCGGCGTGGACGTCACGGTGCTCCGGATCGCCTTCCTCGCGGTGGCGTTCCTCTTCGACCTGTGGGGGCCGTTCATCGTGGGCTACATCGCGGCCGCAGTGATCGTGCCCATGGCCGCGGAGCGCCTCGTGCCGACGCCGGACGAGCCGGTCTGGCCCGAGAAGGGGTGAGCGCGTGACGCGCCTGGCCCCGGCACCGCCGACCCGCGTCGGGGACGTGGTCGACGCTCACTGCCACCTGTTCGCCATCGCGATCTTCGAGGAGTACGTCGCCGCGCACCCCGAGGGGGCCCCGCGGTTCCGCGAGGCGCTCAAGGAGCGCAAGTTCGGCCGCCGCGGCGAGTCGATCCCGGACATGCCCGCCGAGGAGATGGCGGCATGGTACGCGCGGCGGCTCGCCGACGCGGGGATCGCCAAGGCGCTCATCGTCTCCGTGGTCCCCGACAGCGAGTACACGCGTCGGTTCATCGGCGCGGCCAACGGGCACATCCACGCGCTGTGCAACCTCGACCCGCGTGACCCGGGCGCGCCGGCGCTGCTCGAGCGTGAGATGGCCGCGGGCTTTCGCGGCGTGAAGCTGCTGCCGGTCAACCGGTGCTTCCGCCTCTCCGACCCGGCGTGCCGTCCACTCTTCGAGAAGGCCGCCGAGCTCGGCGCGCCGATGATCGTGCACTACGGGGTCACGGTCGATCCCGGCGGGGACCTGCGCTACGCCGACCCGATCGACCTCTCGCCGGTGGCCCGCGACTTCCCCGAGGTCACCTTCGTGGTCGCGCACTTCGGCGCCGGCTACCTCGACCAGGTGCTCAAGGTCGCCTACCAGTGCCCCAACGTCGCCATCGACTCCTCGGGGACGAACAACTGGATGGACTCGATGGCCGTGCCCATGACCCTCGCGCAGGTGTTCGAGCGCTCGATCACCGCGCTCGGCCCCGAGCGGGTGCTCTTCGGGACCGATTCGGGCACGACCGGCCCGTACCGCTCGTGGATCGCCTACCAGCAGCGCGAGACGTTGCGCGGGCTCGGGCTGCTCGAAGGCGACCTCGATCTCGTGCTGCGCGGCAACGCCGTGAGGATCTTCGACCTCGACCGTCCCGGAGGTGAGCAGGCATGACCGGACCGCGGCAGGGCGGTGTGGAGCCCGCACGCGACTACGACCAGATGGTGGACTGGGGCAAGCGCCTCGGTCGCGAGGAGCCGTTCTTCCGGGGGCTCTTCGCCGAGGCGGGCGTGCGACGCGTGGTCGACGTGGGCTGCGGCAGCGGTCAGCACGCGATCATGTTCGCGGGCTGGGGGCTCGAGGTCGCGGGCGTCGACCCGAGCGGGCCGATGCTCGCGCAGGCGAGGGACAACGCGCGGGCGGCGTCGGTGGGCGAGCCGGGACTGCGCTTCGTCGAGGGCGGTTTCGGCGAGGTCGAGGCGCTCCTCGGCGGAGGATGGGACGCGATCGTGACGCTCGGCAACGGGCTTCCGCACGTCGACGGGCCCGCGGGGCTCGCGGCCACGCTCGCCGACTTCGCGGCGGCGCTCAGGCCGGGCGGCGTGGTCGTGCTGCACCTGCTGAACCACCGGCGGCTGCTCGACGGCCGCATCAGGATGCTGCCCGCGGTGCTGCGCGAGACCGAGGAGGGCGACCGGGTGTTCCTGAAGGTCCTCGACTACGTCGAAGACGGGATCATGTTCGACTTCGTGACGCTCACGCGCGACGCCGAGGTGGGGCCGGGGGCGGACAACGCGTTCACCTACGACGATCCGGCCGCGACCGGATGGCACCTGCGCTCGCGCCGGTCGGTCCACACCGCGCTCCCCGTCGACCTGCTCGAGGACGCGCTCGACGGTGCCGGGTTCACCGGGGTGCGCGCTCTCGGCGACCACACGGGCCGCGCGCTCGACGTCGGCGCCGACGAGTCGGTCATCGTCGTCGCGCGACGGGCGGGCGAGGAACGCTAAGGGCCGCGCGCGGCGGGCGGAGCGGCGCCGCGCCCGTGCGCGTCAGGGGCAGGAGGCGCCGGCGACGAGCCGCGGCCCGAGCTGGCAGCGCGCGTGGCGAGCGGCGTCGCACGCGGTCACCGGCGCGGTCGGCCTCGGCAGGCCGAGGGCGTCGCGGGAGCGACAGAGCGCCAGGAAGACGTGGCACAGCGGGATGCCGGCCACGTTCTGGTAGCACTGGTCGGCGTCGACCTCGGCGAGATGGCTCTCGATGTTGTAGGCGCCCGCGCACCCGAGGACCTCGCCCTTCGCGAGCCACGCCTCGACCGTCTCGGCGGCAAGCTCGCGCATCCGCACCGGGGTGACGACCGAGAACGTCTCCGGCGCGGTGGCGTCGGGCGCGAGCAGCGCGACGCCGGTGGCCACGCGGTGCGTGCGGCCGGAGAGCGCGGCGAGCATCGCGCGGGCCTCGTCGAGGTCGGTCGGCTTGCCGAGCACGCGGTCGCCGTCGACCACCACGGTGTCGAGCGCGAGGATCGCGCCGGTCGTGCCCGCGGCACGGGCCGCGACCGCCTTCTCGGCGGCGAGCGCCGCGACGAGCGCGGGCGGGTCGGCGGCGAGCGGGCCGTCGATCTCCTCGGCGGTGTCCGTGACGGTGCACGCGTAGGGCACCTCGAGCATCGCGAGGAGGCGGCGTCGGCGCGGCGAGGCCGAGGCGAGCGTGAGCGGGGTGTCGGCGCGCGGGGTCATGGGGGCGATGATAGCACCCGCGCCCGGCGCCGTAGCGCCTATAATGGGAGACGCCCCGCCACCTTGCCGAGGAGGACCAGGTGTCCGGCCCCACACAAGCAGCCGCCGTGCCCGTGGCGGTCGAGCGGTTCGTGAAGCAGCTCGTCATCACCCACAAGGCGGTGGCCCTCTATCCTCCGGCGAGCTCGATCCCGCGCGAGAACGCCGCCGACGCGGTGGCCCTGCTCGAGGCGCTCCTCGTCGAGCGGCCCGAGATGCGCCTCGGGGTGACCAAGGACGCGCTCGTCCACGGCGGGCTCCCCGTCTTCGCCGGTCAGGCGGCGTTCGTCGCGTTTGCGCAGGAGCTCTACAACCGCACCGTGTCGGAGGTGCGCTTCCACGCGGGCGTGACCGCCGAGGGGCTCGTCGCCTTCCTCGGCGCGATGCGCGTGCCCCTCGGCGAGCTCGCGTCGACGGGAGGCATGAGCGCGCGCCTGTGGGACGCGGGAGTGGACGCGATCACGGTGCTCGAGGCGGTCACCACGGTGATCGACCAGGGCGAGCTGGCGGACGCCGAGGACGAGGGCGCACCGTGGCCGCCGCCGGCCTCGCGGATCGACGAGCTGCTGGCCGAGCTCGGCGCGGGGATCGCGCGCGACCGCCGCACGCTCGTGCGGGTGGTGCTCGACGCCGAGGTGACCGCCGCGTACCTCGGCGAGGCGTTCGCGCGCCACGAGGGCGACCCGCTCGCCGCCGCGCGCGAGATCGACATCGTCGGGCTCGCCCGAGCGGCCGACCGCCACGCGGGCGATTCGCGGGCCGAGGCGCTCCAGGCGCTCGCCGACGCGGTGCGCGCGCTCGACCTCGCGGACCGCCGGGCGCTCATCGCCGGCCGCCTCCTGCCCGAGGCGCGCACGGACGAGTCGGTCGCCGCGCTCGTGCGCCAGATGGGCGTGGACGCGGTGTGCCGCTCGCTCGTGGAGGGCCTCGGCGAGAGCGACGTCTCGAGTGACGCGCTCGCGCGCGCGCTGCGAAACCTCGCGCTGATCAGCATGGCGGGACGCGACGAGATACTGAACTCCTCCGGCGCGGCGATGCGCGCGGCCGGCTTCTCCGAGACCGCCGTGGACGCGGTGCTCGAGCAGGTCGCTCCCTCGCGGCTCGTGGAGCGCGAGCACGCGGGCGAGGCGCGCGCCGAGGCCGCGGTGAGCTCGATCATGCAGCTCGTGGATCTCGCGCCCTCGGTGACCGGGCGTGCCGACGAGGACCCGGCGCTCGCCGCGCTGCGCGACGAGGCGCGGGCGGGCATCACCGACGGCGACGTCATGGGCGCGCTCGTGACGGTGGCGACCGCCGAGACGGACGAGGCCGGGTTCGCGCAGTCGATGGACGGGCTGGAGGCGGGGCTCGAGCTGCTCATCGAGCGCGGTGAGTTCGCGGTGGCCGCGGATGCCGCCGAGGCCCTGCTCGCGGCCGCCGAGCAGGCCGAGGGGGAGCGCTCGGAGCGGCTCGTGGCCGCGGTCGGCCGCCTGGCGGGCGCCGCCGAGATGCGCTCCGTCCACGAGGCGCTCCGCATCTACCGCAAAGGCTCGCCCGAACACGAGGCGTGCCTGCGGCTGCTCGCCGCCCTCGGCACGCTCGCGATCGACCCGCTCCTCGAGGTGCTCGCCGACGAGCCGGATATGGCGGTCCGCAAGTCGCTCGTCGAGCTGATCTCGACGATCGCTGACCGCCACATCGACGAGGTGGGCGAGCGCGTGACCGACGGCCGCTGGTACGTGGTGCGAAACGTCGTCTCGATCCTCGGCGCGACCCGCCGGGCAGAGATCGTGCCGTTCCTCGGCAGGACGATCCGTCACGCCGACGGCCGCGTGCGGCGCGAGACGATCCGCGCGCTCGCCGGGGTCCCGGCCGCGCTCGCCGAGACGATGCTCGCCGCCGCGCTCGAAGACGACGACCCGCAGAACGTCCAGCTCGCCGCCCGCTACCTCGGCAGCAGGCGCTCGCACGCGGCCCTGCCGGCACTCGAGCGCGTCGCGCGAGGCGAGGGGCGCGGCAGCCGGGAGCACGGGCCGCGGGTCGAGGCGATCGAGGCGCTCGGGACGATCGGCGACCCGGCCGCGCTCGCCACGCTGCGCACGCTCGCGGGGAGGAAGCGCCTGCTCGGCGGGGGTCGGGGCAAGAGCGTGAGCGCGGCGGCCGAGGCGGCCATCGAGGCGATCTCGGTGGCGGGGAAGGAGCAGCGATGAGCGCGGGACCGCGCGGCCAGGGCGTCTCGTTCTCCGCGAGCCAGCTTCGCCGGGTGCGGGACCTGCTCACCCGCCTCTACGCGGCCCGCCGCACCGCCCGTTTCTACCCCGCCGACCACCAGGCGACGGTCGCCGGGGTCGCGGAGCTCAAGGCCGTGATCGAGCGCTTCCACCAGGAGGGCGTGGACATCGCGCTGACCTTCCACGAGGGCGAGCTCATCTTCGGCGACCAGATCATGCCGCAGGAGAGCATCCTGTTCGACCAGCTGATCCGCGAGATGGGCTCGCTGGGCATCGGCAGTCTCGAACTCGTCAGGGGCCTCAGCGCCGCCGAGCTGACGCGCGCGATGTCGGTGCTCGCCACCGACCCGCTCGAGGTCGAGCGCCGGGGAGGGATCGCCCGCCTGGCCGAGGAGGCCGACCTCAAGCACGTGCGCATCGGCAAGGTGCGCGCCATCGAGCGGGCGCCGGCCGAGGGCGACGAGGCCGAGCGCGCGCAGGCGGCCTACCGCGGCGCCATCGACCTGATGCGCGAGATCGACGAGCTCGTGCGGCGCAACCGCGAGATCGGGACCGCCCGCATCAGGGGCGTCGTGCGGGGGCTCACCGAGAGCGTGCTCGAGAACCGGGGCGCGATGCTCGAGCTGACCGGGCTCAAAGACCACGACGAGTACACCTTCTACCACTCGGCGAACGTCTCCATCCTCTCGCTCGCGCTCGGCTCCACCATCACCGACGATCCGCGCTTCCTCGCCTCCCTCGGCGTGGGGTCGCTCCTGCACGACGTGGGCAAGATGACCATCGAGCCGGAGGTGCTCAACAAGCCGGGGGCGCTCACGCCCGAGGAGTGGGCGGAGATCCGGCAGCACCCGGTGTCCGGAGCGCGCACCGTCGCACGGATCCCGGGGCTCGACATGTCGGCGATCGTGGTGGTCCTCGAGCACCACATGCGCTACGACGGCTCCGGCTACCCGGAGCGCACCCCGCGCTCGCCGCAGCATCTCGCCTCGCGGATCGTCGCGGTCGCCGACGCCTACGACGCCATGACCTCGCGCCGCTCCTACAGCGCCGCCCGGATGCACGACGAGGCGATGGAGCTGCTGGTCAAAGGGGCGGGGACCGCGCTCGACCCGGCCCTCGTGCGGCTGTTCGTGAACATGATGGGCGTCTACCCGCCCCGTTCCGTGGTACGGTTGAGCGACGGGGCCACCGCGGTGGTCGCCCGCCCCGGGGCCGGCGACCCGCTGCGTCCCGTGGTCAGGGTCGTCTCGACCCCGGCCGGCGAGATGGTCGAGCCGTACCGTCTCGACCTCGCCGAGGAGGGCGCGCCGCAGATCGCGCGCACCGTGGACCCGACGGACCTGAACATCGACATCGACGAGTATCTCCGTGAGCGCGACGTGGCGCTCCGGGGCGAAACGACCCCATCCTGAGAAAGGACGTGGCCGAGACCGTGTCTTCCACCCCTGCGCGCCGTCCCCGTACGCTCACCGTCATCGTGTTCGTCGTGCTCTTCTTCGGCCTGCCGTTCCTGGCGTGGCTCGCGACGTTCCTCACCGACTACCTGTGGTTCGTCGACCTCGGCCAGGAGGAGGTGTTCGTCACGACCCTCGTGAGCCGGGTGGCGACCGGCCTGGCGTTCGGGGTGGCGGCGTTCCTGCTCTTCTTCGTGAACGCGCGGATCGCGCGCTCGATGGCACCGCGGGCGGTCCTGCTGTCGGCGAGTGGCGAGATGCCGCCGCAGTTCGAGGAGTTCGTGGCGCAGCTGCGCGGCACGCTCGGGCCGATCGTCGACAAGGTCGTGCTCTGGGGCTCGGCCGGTCTCGCGCTCATGCTCGGGCTCGCGATGTCGGCCAACTGGGACCTCATGCGGCTCGCGCTCGGCGCGGTGCCCTTTGGCGTGACCGACCCGCAGTTCGGGCGCGACGTGTCGTTCTTCATGTTCACGCTGCCGGCGCTCCGCGCCATCGCGGACTGGCTCACCCCGCTCCTCGTGCTCGTCACGGCGTTCACCGCGGTGGTGCACCTCGTGGACGGCGCCATCCAGCCGTGGGCCCGGCTCAAGGGCTTCGCTCCCCACGTCAAGGCGCACCTCTCGGTCCTGCTCGGCCTGATCGTGGCGAGCCGGGCGTTCGACTACTACCTGCGCATCTTCGAGCTCAACTTCTCGCCGAGGGGGCAGGTCACCGGAGCCTCCTACACCGACGTGAACGCGCAGCTCCCGGCGTTGCGGATCCTCATCGCGATCGCGCTCGTCTCGGCGGCCGCGCTCCTCGTCAACATCCGCTTCAAGGGCTGGCGCCTGCCGATCATCGCGCTCACGGTCTGGGTGGGGGCCTCGTTCCTCGCCGGCAACCTCTATCCGAGCCTCATCCAGCAGTTCCGCGTGGCGCCCAACGAGGCCTCCGCCGAGGCGCCCTACATCGCCCGCAACATCGAGGCCACGCGCGCGGCCTACGAGCTCGAGGACGTCGAGACCAGGCCCTTCCCGGCCGCCGAGACCCTGACCGCCGAGGATGTCGTGGCCAACGAGGACACGCTCGACAACGTGCGCCTGTGGGACCCCAACATCGCGGGGCAGACCTACCGCCAGCTGCAGGTCATCCGGACGTACTACGAGTTCGCCGACGTCGACATCGACCGCTACGAGGTCGATGGCCGCATGCGGCAGGTTCTCGTGTCCGCCCGTGAACTGGACACCTCCCAGCTCGCCGAGCAGGCGCAGACCTGGCTCAACCAGCACCTCGTCTACACGCACGGCTACGGCCTCGTGATCAGTCCGTCGAACGAGGCGGACAGCCGCGGGTTCCCGAACTTCTGGGTGGGCGACATCCCGCCCGAGTCGATCGAGGGTCTCGAGGTCGAGCAGCCGGCGATCTACTTCGGCGAGATGACGCGGGACTACGTGATCACGAACACCGGGATCGCGGAGTTCGACTACCCGGTGGGCGAGGGGCGCGCCGAGACGTTCTACGAGGGGGAGGCCGGCGTGAAGGTCGGCTCGTTCCCGCGCCGCGCCGCGTTCGCGCTGCGGTTCGGGGCGCCGCAGATCGTCTTCAGCCAGTACATCGACTCGGAGAGCCGGGTGCTGTTCGATCGCGACATCCTCACGCGCGTCGAGAAGCTCGCGCCGTGGCTCACGCTCGACAGCGATCCCTATCCCGCTCTCGTCGACGGCCGCATCGTGTGGATCGTCGACGCCTACACCACCTCGAACCGCTACCCGTACTCGCAGTACTTCCGTGGCGTGAACTACGTCCGCAACTCGGTGAAGGTCACCGTCGACGCCTACGACGGCACGACCACGCTCTGGGGCTTCGACCCCTCCGACCCGATCCTCCAGGCGTGGCAGGGCATCTTCCCCGGCCTCATCACCGCCGAGGCGGAGATCCCCGACGCGATCCGCCGCCACTTCCGCTACCCGGAGGGCCTCTTCGCGCTGCAGGCCGAGGTCTACAAGACCTACCACATGACCGACCCGCGCGACTTCTACAACAAAGAGGACGCGTGGGAGCTGCCCGGTGAGCGGGAGGGCAGCCCCATGGAGCCGTTCTACGTGCTGATGCGGCTGCCCGGCGAGGTCACCGAGGACTTCCAGATGATCCAGCCGTTCACGCCGCGCAACCGCGACAACATGATCGGCTGGATGTCGGTCAAGTCAGACCCCGAGGACTACGGCAAACGGGTCGTCTACACCTTCCCGCAGGGGCGGGTGATCCTCGGCCCTGAGCAGGTGGGCGCGCGGATCAACCAGGACGACGTCATCGCGCCGCAGCTCACGCTCTGGAGCCAGCGCGGGAGCGACGTGATCTTCGGCAACATGCTCGTGGTGCCGCTCGAGGACTCGATCGTCTACGTGCAGCCGCTCTACCTGCAGGCCGAGCAGACGGCGATCCCCGAGCTCGTGCGGGTGCTCGTGGTCTACGGCGACAAGGTCGAGATGGCGACCGACCTCGAGGCCGCGCTGCTAGCGGTGTTCGGTGAGCGGCCCGCCGGCGAGCCCGGCCCCGGCGAGCCCGGCGCTCCGGGAGTGCCTGCCGACGCCGCGCGCGCCGCCGAGCTCTACCGCCAGGCGATCGACGCGCAACGCGCCGGCGACTGGGCGGAGTACGGGCGGCTCATCGAGGAGCTCGGTCGCGTGTTGCAGGAGCTTTCCGGGCCGGTCGTGCCCGCGGCTCCCTCTGCCGAGGAGACCGTCACGCCCTAGGCGGACAGGTGCCACGAGCGCGCGATCGCGACCGTCCGGGCCCCGCGAGGGCCCGGACGAGCCCGTTCCTCGGCGGTTCGCGCCCGACGCCCCCCGTTACCCGGCCGTTACCAGGAAGTGGCATCGTGGCACGCGCTCTGCTATAGTCTCCCCTTGTTGCCAGAGTGTGAAGGCGCCCGCCGGGGCGTTGCGGCCGCGAGACGATCGGGGCGGCCGCACGGACCGACGCCCGGGGCGCACGATGAACCCGATCGGATCGGCCGGGTCCGTGTCAGTCAGACGCGGGCGACCGAGAGTGACTTGCAGACGAGGTCCACGCCAACAGCATACTCGTGCTCATGGCATGAGGCGGCGGCCGTACGGCCCCCCGTGCCGGTGCGAGGCAGCTTCCCACTCTTTTCCAGTTCTACCTTCCCGGGGATACCCCTGTGCCCCCGACGCCTCCGCGCCCGCCGCCTGTCCTGTATCCGGACTCGGAGGTCTCATTGAGTTCCAGCAAGAAGAAGATCATGGTTCCCGTTCTCGCCGCGTTCGCGACGGTGGGGACCCTCGCGATGACCGCAGCCGCCCTGCTCGCTGCCGGCATCGTCCCGGCGACCGTCGCTGACGCGGCGCCCGCCGACAGCCCGTCGGACACGCTCGGCGTGGGCCTGCGGGTCGCGTCGCTCGACGGCGAGCACCTCGCCGCCGACGAGAAGGTCGCGGTGGCCGAGGCGCCCGTGCCCGAAGCCATGCTCACCGCCCAGCAGCGCGTCCAGGCGCCGCTGCCCAAGCCCAAGCCCGCGCCCAAGCCCGCCGCGCGGCCTGCCGCCAAGCCCGCCGCCCCGGCTCCGAGCCGTGCGGGCGACACGAGCGGCTGGCAGTCCGCCAAGGCGTCCTGGTACGGCCCCGGCTTCTACGGCCGCACGACCGCGAGCGGCGCGGTCCTCACCGAGAACATGATGAACGTCGCGCACCGGTCGCTGCCCTTCGGCACCAAGATCCAGTTCGAGTACAAGGGCCGCACCGCGACCGCCGTGGTCAACGACCGTGGCCCGCACATCGCCGGCCGCGTGTTCGACCTCGGTCCCGGGACCGCCAAGGCCCTCGGGTTCGGCGGCGTGGGCACCGTGAAGTACCGCGTCCTCGGCAGGTAGTGCAGGCGCCGCTCGCCCGGACGTACGCATGCGAACCACACGGAGCCGGTCCCGCGAGGGCCGGCTCCGTCGCTTTGGGGTACCTTAATACGTGGCGTGACGACCACCGGATACGACCCTGACCACGGAGGTGACGCAGATGGCCGAGGAGCCCGGGACCGGCGCCGGCAGCGTACCCGAGGAGCGCACCGTCTTCGACGCGGCCGCCGACCTGCTCCAGACACTCGTCGACTGGCTGCGCCAGGAGGCCGAGGCCATCGTCCGCGAGAAGATCGTGCTCCCGCTGCAGAAGCTCGGCCTGACCCTCGCCTCGGGGATGGCCGCGGCCGCGCTGCTCGTCTTCGGCCTGTGCTTCATCGCCGTCGGCCTGCTGCTGCTGCTCGCGCAGTGGCTCACCTGGCCCGGCGCGCTGCTCGCCATCGGCGGCGTGCTCGTGCTCGGCTCGGCGGTCTTCACCGCCCTCAAGACCAGGAACCTGCAGCGATGACCGGGGAGGGCCCGATGTCAGACCGCACGCTCACCGTAGATGACGTCAAGCGCCGCGCCGAGGAGGTCCGCGACCTCGCGGTCCACGAGGTGAGGCAGGCGACCGCCGCCGACCCGGCCAAGCTGCTCGCCGCCGGCGTGCTCGGCGTGCTCGTGATCGCGTCGGTCGCCTACTACCTCGGCTCGCGGAAGTGCCCGGCTTGTGGGCCCGCGGAGCTCTGAGACGGCTCCCGGCCCGCGCGACCGTGTCCACGGCCCTGCCGTGCCCGGTCCGCTCATCGAGCGGGTCACGGTAGGGGAGCGTACGCTCGAGGCGCTCGTCCGCATCCCGCCCGGCCTGCCGCTGCGCACCTCGGCCGTGCCCGGTCTCGCCGAGGAGGTCCTCGCCGCGCTCCCCGGCATCCGCCGTCATCGCTGCCGGTGCGGCTCGGCCCACGGCATCGTCGCCGAGCTCGCCGACACGGAGGCCGCGCACCTGCTCGAGCACGTCGCGCTCGAACTGATGGCCGAGGCGGGCTCGCCCCGCACGCTCGCCGGCGAGACACGTTGGGACTTCGCCGCCGACGGCCCGCGGACCTTCCGTGTCACGCTCGAGTACGTCGACGACCTCGTGGCGCTCTCGGCGCTCCGCGAGGGCGCCGCGCTCGTGGGGCGGCTGCTGGGCGGCGGGCCCGCGCGTTGACCGCCCGGCCGCACCGGTGCTACCCTTCGCCCTAACCTCGGCCGAGCGCCTGAGGCGAATACGATCCACCGAGGACGTGAGGGAAGAGGGCGCCATCAGCCCGGCCACCCCTCCGAAGTCCCCCGCCAGGGCGGCCCGCCGAGACGGCCGCCGGAAGCGGGTCGGCGCCGGACCGGTATACCGGCACTTCGAGGCCCGCACCGTCGGGCGCGCGACCAGCACCGCGGGTCGCACGCAGCGGCACCGCGGGCGAAGATAGGTGGTACCGCGACCAGCCCCTCGCCCTATCAGGGAGGGGCTTCTGTGTTTCCGGACACGTAAGGGGTGTCGCGATGGGTACCGCGAGGATCGTCTTCGACCGCTGGGACGGCCGCTACGCCGGCCGCATGGCCGACGTGCGCTCGAGCGCCGTCCGCGACCTGTTCGCCGCGGCGAGCAGGCCCGACATGATCAGCTTCGCCGGGGGGATGCCCGATCTCTCCGGGGTGCCCGCCGAGGCGGTCGCGGGCGCCGCCCGCGACGCGGTGCTGCACGAGGGAGCGTGCGCGCTCCAGTACGGCTCGAGCGAGGGTCGCCCCGCGCTGCGCCGCACGATCGTCGAGCTCATGGCCGAGAGCGGAGTGCGCCTGGCGGCCGACGACGTCATCGTGACCGCCGGCGCCCAGCAGGGACTCGACCTGCTCGCCAAGACCTTCCTCGACCCCGGCGACACCATCATCTGCGAGGGCCCCACCTACGTGGGCGCGATCCAGGCGTTCAGCGCCTACCAGCCCGAGATGGTCTGCGTGCCCATGGACGACGACGGCATGCGCACGGACCTCCTCGAGGCCGAGCTCGTCCGCCTCGGCCCGCGCGGGGCGAAGTTCATCTACACGATCCCGAACTTCCAGAACCCCGGCGGCGTCACCCTCGTGCCCGAGCGGCGGCGTCGCCTGCTCGAGCTGGCGCGCGCCTACGACATCCCGGTGATCGAGGACGACCCGTACGGGCGGCTGCGCTTCGAGGGCGGGCACGTCAAGCCGCTCCGCGCGCTCGACCCCGACGTGATCTACCTCGGCACCTTCTCGAAGATCTTCGCGCCCGGCCTGCGCCTGGGCTGGATGACCGCGCCGAGGCCGATCCTCGCCAAGGTGCTCCTCGCCAAGCAGGCGGCCGACCTGTGTGGCTCGGCGTTCGCGCAGGTCACCGCCGAGCGCTACTTCGCCGGCACGCGATGGCGCCGCGTGCTGCAGGGTCTCACGCGCACCTACGCCGAGCGGCGCGACGCGATGCTCTCGGCACTCGAGGAGCACTTCCCGGCAGAGGTCCGCTGGACGCGGCCCGAGGGAGGCTTCTTCGTCTGGGTCGAGCTGCCCGAGTTCCTCGACGCCGGTTCCCTGCTCGCCGAGGCGGTCGAGCACGGGGTGACGTTCGTGCCGGGCTCGGCGTTCTACCCTGACGGCCGCGGGCGCAACTGCATGCGGCTGGCCTTCTGCTACGCTGAGCCCGAGGCCATCGCCGAGGGTATCCGCAGGTTGGCCGAGGTGATCGAGGACCGCCTCGGCCTGTATCGGGCGTTCATCGACGCGGGCGCGCTGCCCGCTCACGGGGAGGGTGCGGCATGAGCGGCACACAGAAGATCGCGGTGCTGATGGGCGGCCGCTCGCTCGAGCGGGAGGTCTCGCTCGTCAGCGGCAAGCGGGTCGCCGAGGCGCTCTCCGAGCGGGGCTACCGCGTGCTCGCGCTCGACGTGACGCCGGATCTCGTGGAGACGCTCCGCGCCGAGCGGCCGGACGCCTGCTACATCGCGCTGCACGGCAAGTACGGCGAGGACGGCACGATCCAGGAGCTGCTCGAGTTCCTCGGCATACCGTACACGGGGCCGGGGGTGACGGCCTCGGCGCTCGCGTGGGACAAGTCGGTGGCCAAGCGGCTCTTCGCGGCGGCGGGCATCCCCACGCCGCCCTGGATCACGCTCACGGCCGACGCCTTCAAGGAGATGGGGGCGGCGACCGCGCTCGACCTCGTGCCCGAGGCGGTGGGCGAGTTCCCGCTCGTCGTGAAGCCGTCCAAGCAGGGCTCCGCGCTCGGGCTCGCGCGGGTCGCCTCGGCCGAGGAGCTCCCCGAGGCGCTGCTCTCCGCGCTCTCCTTCGGCGAGGCGGCGGTCGTCGAGAGGTGGGTCGAGGGCACCGAGCTCGCGGTCTCCGTGCTCGACATCGACGGCGCCCCGGTGGTGCTGCCGCCGGTCGAGATCGTGGCCAAGAGCGGGCTCTTCGACTTCTCCGCGATGTACACGGCGGGCGAGACCGACTACTACGTGCCGGCGCGCCTGGCCGAGGAGACCACCGCCGAGGTGCTCCGCCTCGCGCGCGAGGTCCACGCGCTGCTCGGCTGCCGGGACGTGAGCCGTGCCGACATGGTGGTCGACGCCGAGGGCGGCGTGTGGGTGCTCGAGTGCAACACCTCGCCGGGGATGACCGAGACCTCGCTCCTGCCCATGGCGGCCGCCGCGCACGACATGACCTTCCAGGATGTGGTAGAACAAGTGGTGCGTGCCGCGCTCGGCCGCCGCGAGCGGTGAGTGCCGAAGGGCGGCCCGCGATTCGGGTACATAGGTAAGTGCCGTGCGCGCGGCGGGGTGGTCGCGTGCGCCGGCGAAGACAGGTCAGACACCCTCGACGACGGAGGTGCGCAACGATGGGATACGACAGGCGTGGCGGTAGCGTGTTCGGGGCGTTCCTGCTCGGCGGCATGGTCGGAGCCGTCCTCGGACTGCTGTTCTCGCCCCGTTCGGGCAAGGAGAACCGTGAGATGATCACGGACATGGCCCACAAGTACATGGACGAGGGCAAGGACCTCTACGAGACCGGCCGCGCGCGGGTCACGGAGGTCTACGAGACCGGCGTCTCGGGCGCCACGGAGAAGGCCGAGGAGCTGCGCGGCAAGATCGACCAGGCGCGCGAGCGGCTCAAGGAGCAGGTCGAGCACACCTCCGAGATCGCGCGCGAGAAGGTCGGCCAGGTCGTGCCCGCCGCGAAGGAGCAGGTCGCCAAGGCCGGCGACGCGGCCAAGCAGGGGATCGACACGGCGCAGACCAAGGCCGCCGAGACCCTCGACCTCATGGGCGAGAAGAGCAAGAAGGCCGTCGACGCCGCCGCCGGCGCCGCGGAGGACGCCGTCTCCAAGTCCTGATACGCTGCACCACACGAAGGTGATCCGGGCCGGCCTCGTTCGCGACGGCCGGCCCGTGACGTGTCGGTGATCGTAGGCCGAGGAAGGGCTGACACCTGATGATGCTGAGCGAGTTCGAGGACCTCGCCGTCATCGACGCGAAGGGGCGCGTGGCCGGGCGGGTCACGCGCGTGCTGTTCGACGGCGCGACGCCGGCGCTCGTGGGCTTCGAGGTGCGCATGCGCCCGCTGGCCTACCTCATCGACCGCCCGCTGCGCTACGTCCCCCGCACCGGCGTCACCCTCTCGAAGCGCGGACTCACGCTCGTGCCGCCCGCTCGCCTCGAGAGGGCGCGGGGCCGCGCCGGCGGCATCGAGTGGGACGCGACCGTGGTGTGGTCGGGGATGCCCGTGGTGAGCGAGTCGGCCGCGCCCGGCGAGGATCCCCTCGGCGTGGTGAAGGACGTCGATCTCGGGGCCGAGGGACGCGTCCGGCGGCTCGTGCTCTCCCGCGGGGCCACGAGTGACGTGGCGGTGGGGATCCGCGAGATCGACGGCGAGCGGGTGCTCGGGTTCGCCGGAGGCGCCGTGCGCGTGGCCGACGAGGTCGCGCGACCTCAGTTCAGCGGCGGGGTCGCGGCGGGGGCCGGCAAGACCGCGGCGGTCGCGAAGGTGCGGGCCGAGCAGGCGGCGGTGGGCGCGGTGCGCGCCGCGGCGGCAGCCACGCGAGCCGCGAGGCGCAGCGGGATCGGCAAGCGGGCCTCGGCGTCGTGGAAGGGGTTCGCCGAGGGCCTGCGCGAGGGCTACGCGGACGACGAGCGGAGCGATGACGCGAAAGGGGACCGCTCGTGAGCCGGCGCCTCTCGCCGCTCGGCGCCGCCGATGTCGCGCTCCTCTCGCCGACCTGTGAGGGGTGCGTGTTCTGGGAGTCCGACGACCGCCTCGAAGTGCGCTGCGGCGCCGGGTGCGACCCGGGGATGCAGCGCGAGTGGTTCTCGCGCGTCCATGCCGAGTGGGGCGAGTGCGGGCGGGTGGCGCGCGAGGGCGAGGACGTCCTCGGCTTCATCAAGTACGCGCCGGCGCGCTACTTCCCGCAGGCGCGGCACCTGCCGGTGGCGCCGCCCGACTGGAACGCGCCGCTCATCACCTGCATGCACATCCACGACGAGGCGCGCCGGCTCGGCCTCGGCAGGCTGCTCCTGCACGCCGCGCTGCGCGACCTGCAGTCGCGCGGGGGACGGTGCGTCTACGCCTACGCCTTCAACGGCGCGCCGGACATCGGCTTCACGCCGATGGTGGGCGAGGCGTTCCTCACGCGGCATGGGTTCGTCGTCGATCGTCCGCATCCGCGTTACCCGCTGCTCCGCATCGACCTGCGCTCGCTCGCGTCGCTCACCGAGAACCTCGAGTCGGTGCTCGAGTCGCTCCGCATCCCGCTGCCCGGCGCGCGCCGGGTCCCCACGCCCTCGATCGAGATGAGAGGACTTGCCGATGAGTGACCCCAGCCGTGACGCCCGCTCCGCCGAGGCCCCCGCGGGTGGCCGCAAGGTCCGCTCGGCCGACCGCGTGCGCGCCTGCCTCGACCGTGCCGGGCTCGCCGAGGGGATCGTGACGTTCGAGCAGTCCACCAAGACCGCGCAGATGGCCGCCGACGCGATGGGGTGCGAACTCGGGCAGATCGTGAAGTCGCTCGTGTTCGTCGCGGGCGACCGGGTGGTGCTTGCGCTCGTGGCCGGCGACCGTCGGGGCGACTCGCGCGCGATCGCTGAGATCGCGGGCGCAAAGGAGGCCCGCTTCGCCGACGCCGAGACGGTCCGCACCGCGACCGGGTACGCGATCGGTGGCGTCTCGCCGTTCGACCTCCCGCCGGACCTCATGGTGCTCGCCGACGACTCGCTTGCGCGCTTCGACATCGTCTATCCGGCCGCCGGCACGCCCTCCTCGATGGTGCGCATGGAGCTCGCCTGCCTGCTCGAGCTCTCCAGGGCGCGGGTGGCACGGATATCGCAGTGACCGTGAGGACATGAGCTCCTACCGCGTGACACCCCCTCGCACCAGCGCCGACCCGTCGCGACTCTACCTCTCGGTCGCGACCGTGCTCGCCGCCGCCGTGCTCGCCGTCTCCGTCCCCTCCATGGCCCCCGAGGTCACCGTGGGGTCGGAGCCGCACCGCGTCCCGCAGGGCGCGACCGTCGCCGACCTCGCCGAGGCGGGCGTGCTCGAGGCGGTGCCGGGAGACCTCATCGACGTCGAGGGCGAACCGCTCACCCTCGGCGGAGGGGGCGAGCCGGTCTTCTTCGTGAACGGCCGCCAGGTGCCCGCGCGCACGCTGCTCTCCGACGGCGACCGGGTCTCGGCGCGGCGCGGCGGCGATCTGAGCGAGTCGACCGAGGTCACCCGCACCACCATCCCGATCCCGTTCGAGAAGGCCGGAAGCGGGCCGCTCATCTCGCTCGAGAGCCCCGGCTCGGTCGGCGTTCGCGAGACGGTCGTGGGCGTGGTCTCAGGCAAGGTCGTCTCGGTCCGCGACGTCGAGCCCGCGCAACCGATGGTGGTCCGCCGATGGGTGCCCGATCCCGGCGCGCGGGTGGTCGCGCTCACCTTCGACGACGGCCCGTGGCCCGGGCAGACCGACCGCATCCTCGACATCCTCGCCGAGCACGAGGTTCGTGCGACCTTCTTCCCGATCGGCTACCTGACCGACCGCCACCCCGGCGTTGCGCGTCGGATCGTCGCCGAGGAGCACGTGATCGGCAATCACACCGCCGGCCACATCGTGCTCACGCGGCAGGGCGCGGACACGGTGCGGACCCAGATCGCCGGCGGCGCCGAGGTGCTCGAGCGGGTGACCGGGGTGCGGCCCACCTGGTTCCGGCCGCCGGGCGGCGGCATGAGCCCCACCGTGCTCACGGAGGCCGACGCCCTCGGCCAGAAGCTCGTGATGTGGGACGTCGACCCGCAGGACTGGCGGCGCCCCGGCGCCGAGGCGATCCGGGACGACATCCTCGCCAACGTGAAGCCGGGCTCGGTCGTGCTGCTGCACGACGGGGGCGGCGACCGCGCCCAGACCGTCGCGATGCTCCCCGGGCTGATCGAGGAGCTCAAGGCGCGGGGCTACCTGTTCGTGACCCTCGACGAGCTGCGCCGCTAGCGGCCGGGGCGGCTCGAGGCGCGCAGGGTGCGCGTGGGCGTGACGAGCACGTCGAGCACCGCGTCGTGCGGGTCGCAGGGGACCGTGGAGAGCACCTGCCCGTCGAACGCGTACCCGACCCTGAGCGCGCGGCCGAGCAACGGGAGGAGCCGGTCGTAGTAGCCGCCGCCGTGGCCGATCCGCTGACACGTCGCGTCGAACGCCACGCCGGGCACGATCACGATGTCGACCTCGTCGGGTTCCACGAGCGGGGCGTCAGCGGCCGGCTCGGGGATGCCGAACGCGCCGGGTGAGAGGTCGCACGCGCGCGGCGCGAGGTGGAGCGTGAGGCGCTGGGGGCCGGTCACGCGCGGGTAGGCGACGCGCGCGGGGGGCTCGAGGGCGCAGAGCGCCGCGACCGCCGGCGCCGGGTCGAGCTCCTCGGCGGAGGCCGCGTAGGCGAGCACGGTGAGCTCGCGGCCCGGGCTTCGCAGCTCCGGGAGCGCGAGCAGCCGGTCCGCGGCGTGGCGGGCGAGGAGGGCACGCTGCTCGGGGAGCACGTTCTGGCGTGCCGCCCGCCCCCGCAGGCGGGCCGAGGCCTTGTCCGGCACCGCGCTCACGCGAGCTCGCTCCGGGCGGCGAGCCATGCGTCCGCGAGCTCGGCCCACCCCTCGCCGCGCCGCGCGCGAGTGGCGGCGATGTTGGCGCGGGTCGAAGCGGCCTCGAGCACGCGCGCGTCGTCGAGCGCGTTTGCGACGAGCACCCCGAGCCCCACGGCGTCGGCCATCTCGACGTCGGTGGCCGAGTCGCCGATGGCGAGCGCGTCGGCGGGTTCGAGGCCGCGCCGCGCGAGGTCGCGCGAGATCGCGTCGGACTTGTGCACCCCCTGGGGGATGAGGTGGTAGGCGTGCACCTCGGCCACGCCGCGCAGCGTGTGGACCGGCGGGTTGATGACGCCGTTGTCGACGATGCGCACCGGAAGCTCGAGCGTGTCGAGCGCGGACTGCGCCTCGGCAAGTGGCACGTTGCCGCGAAGCACGTGCGTGGCCTCACGGTTCAGGTGCCACGGCGCGTGCTCCTCGATGCGGCCCGGGAATGCCCGGCGGAGCAGCTCGAGCGCGCCGGCCCGCGTGATCGCCTCGTAGGGGGTCTCGCCCTCACGGAGCGCGTCTTTGTTCCAGTCCCCGGTGAAGTAGAGCGGCGCCTCGCCTCTGCCGGGCACGATCACGCAGCCCACCTCGGCGATGTAGGAGTCCCAGCCGAGGAGCCGTGCGACCTCGAGGAGCTGCCAGCGGTTGCGGCCCGAGCAGATCACGCAGGTGAGCCCAGCGCGGTTGAGGTCGACCACCGCGCGGACGGCGGTGAGTGAGGGGGCGCCCTCCGCGCTCGCGAGGAGGCTCGCGCCCGGGCCGAGGAGGGTGCCGTCGAGGTCGGTGTAGAGGACGCTCGCGCGGCTGAGCGCCGCCGGTGCGAGCGGGTGGGAGTCGAGCGAGGGCGGGGCTGCGGGTGCGGCTGCGGGTGCGGGCATGGGGCTCCTCGGCGGGTGGAGGCGGAGCGCTCGAAGTCGCGAGCGGCGTTCGTGAAGGATTCTACCCGCACAGGCGGGCATCGGGGCAAGCGGGGTGAGCGTTGATGAACGTGGGAGTCAGGGCATCAGACCTAAGACCGCCCCGGCCACGCACGGTGAGCGCACCGACTACGAGTTCGTGGTCGTGCCCTACAACGACACCGCAGGCGAGGCGACGTTTGCGGAGTGCGCGAGTGCGCTGACGGCGATAGACAATCGCACCGTCAGCGTGAACGACGATCCCCGCCACACAGCGTTCGACCTCGACGAGATCCTCACCGACAACGCGACGATCGAGCTCGACTCAGGCGCGCTCACCCTTGAGAACACCGACCTCGATATCGCGTCGTGGGGTCCGGACGCGTCTCTCTCGCGTCACTACTCCTCGTCGGACACCGGGGAGGGGAGCTTTGCGCGCGGATGGCGCTTCGACTTCGAGCGCAGGCTGAGCATCCACGAGACCGGCGCGGTCTACCTTGATGAGAGTGGTGACTGGCACTCGTTCAGGTCGGCCGGAGGCATGTATCACGGTCCGGTGGGCTACCATGCAGAGCTCGAAGAGCACGACCCGCTGATCGGCGCGACCACCTACACGCTCACCTTCAAGGACCGCTCGTTCCTCACGTTCGACAACGACGGCATCCTGATCGCCGAGACCGACAAGAACGGCCAGTCCACAGGCTATACCTACGCCCCGAACCCGCACTCGCCGGACACGATCACGATCACCGCGTCCAACGGGCAGAGCATCGCCGTCGAGCTCGACGCGGCGGGCCGCGTGCGGGCTGCCTCCTATAGTGCTGGGGGCGTGACGCGGGAGGTGCGCTACGAGACGACCGGTACCGGAGGCGACGAGGTCGCGACCGTCACGTTCTACCCCGGGCAGGCCGACGAGTTCACGGTCCGCTACACGTACGGCAACGGCCGGATCATCGCTATCGACATGCCCGGACGGACCTTCGCCGGAGTCGAGCCGAGGTGGGATGTCGACTACGCCGCTGTCACCGGGAAGACCATCGGGCTGACCGCGCCCGCGCACTCCCCGGGGCTGCGGCCGACACTTGGGATCGGCTACTACGAGGATCCCGACACCAGCCTCGACCGTGCGAGCATCACGAGGTCAGCCGAGGTCAGCGGCACGGTGCAAAGTGTCGTCGTCGATTACGCCTGGAACCCGACCGGCACACTCGCCTATCGCACCGACGACCGTCTTGCCGGGCAGCCCGAGCAGCGGTGGACCTACGAGTACTCGAGTACGAACGAACCCATCCGTGAGACGGCGCCGTCAGGCAAGCAGCTCCAGCGCCTGCTCGACGTACGCGGCAACGTCGAGATCGAGTACGACGAGGACCATCACGTCACGCTCTACGAGTATGACGAGCACGACCAGGTCAAGAAGAAGATCGATCCTCGCGGCAACACGACTCACTACACCTACACGCACGAGGGCAACCTGAAGTCCGAGAAACGTCTCCTCGAGATCGGACCTGGCGGAGAGATGCGCTACTCCGAGACCGAGTGCGTCTACGACTCCAACGGGAGAAGGACGCTTGAGCGCACGCTTCTTGAAGGCGACCGCTGGCTCGCGACCGAAAGCGACTACACCGGTTCGCTCACAGACCAGCCCACCAAAGTGACTCAGGTCGCCCAGGTCAAGAGCGGCTCGACGTTCAGCGACTCGCCCATCACCCTCGGCGGGGGCGCAACGGTAGCGGGCATCGTCTCCGAGACCGCGTACGACCCGTTCGGCAACGTCACCTTGCGAAAGGACGCGAACGGTCTCGTCACGTTCTCAGATGCGGCCTACTCGACAGGCGGCAAGCTCACGCGCTCGCGTGATGTCGAGGGAGTGCTCACCGAGAACGTCTACGACGCGCTCGGGCGTCTGACCGAGACGAAGTCGACCGTGGCGGCCAACGAGCATGGGCCGACAGTGGCCAACTGGAACCGGACCCAGATCGATCCCGAGGGTCGCACGGTCCGTGAGGAGTCTTTGGCCGCCAACGGTGCGGTCAATACCTGGACCGACTACCGCTACGACGCGCTCGGACGCAAGATCCGCACCATCGATTCTGTGGCCGGCACGTCGGCCACGTGGTACAACGCCCGTGGTCACGCGGTCGCCACGTGGGAGCCGGACGTTTGGGACGAGGCGGCTCCCGATCTCGAGAAGGCCACGCGGGCGGTCTATGACGTCGATGGCCGCGACGTGCGTGCGATCGACGCGGGCAAGCCTGACTCCGCAGCCGTCATCAAGGAGTACCGGGCTGACGGACTCATCCTGAAGCTCACCCAGGCCGACGGCAGCTGGGTGAGCTACGAGTACGACGAGGGCGGCAACCAGACCGCCGAGATAGCACCCACCGAGACGCAGGGCACCCTCGCCCGCGCCGAGATGCGCTACGACGAAGGCGGGCGGCTCATCGAGAGTGAGTCCGCCGAGGGCATGGTCACCCGGACGTACTACGATCGCGCGGACCGTCCGATCAAGGTCGTCTCGGTCGAGTTCGACGGGGTCGACGAATACGAGACAGTGGCCACCGAGAGCGTCTTCAACGAGCTCGGCTGGGAGCTCTCCACCACCGATGCCGACGGCGTCGTCAAGCAGTCGCAATACGATGCGCTCGGCAACGTGGTGCAGGAGAAGACGCTCGGGGACGGCGGCTCCGTGGTCACGACCGTCGACTTCGAGTACGACGTGAAGAAGCGCCTCAAGAAGAAGTCCACGGCCGAACACGGCGGCGTCAACACGGTCGAGTACGGCTACGATCCGTTCGGGCGCGTAGTCGCCGAGGACCACATCAAGGCGGGCGCGACCTCGAAATCGGTTCGCACCCGGTATGACGAGTACGACCGTGAGACCCGCATCGAGGACCTGAAGCGCGGGATCGTGCGCGAGTACGACTTCGCCGGGGCAGGCAAGAAGAAGTCGATCGAGACCCTCACGTACGGCAGCGTCGTGACGGCTGTCACCTTCGACGAACTCGATCGCGAGACGACGAGCACCGCGATGTTCTCGCTCGCGCCGGATGCGGTCGAGGTCTCGCGCGCCCTTGCGTGGAACGGTGCGAAGAACCTGCCGGTCACCTCCACGCTCAAGATCGGTTCCGGCACGTGGGCGACCAGCTACACCTACGACGACGGTGACAAGCTCACCTCAATCACCGGCGGCATGTGGGACCTAGGAGGCGTGAGCGTCGAGTACAACGAGGCCGCCGCCACCAAGAAGCTCGACACCGTCGCACTGCCGTGGGGCGGAGCTACTACGCGGACCTTCGAGTACACCACCGCGGGCCGTCTTGGGAAGGCGGTCGTCTCACCGACCCGCTCGATCCTCTACACCTGGGATGCGAACGGTACCGGCAATCTCGAGAAGGTCGTCGACGGTGGTGTCACCACGAGCCTGACCTACGCGGGCGGTCAGCTCGCGACCTTGGCCAGGGGAGGTGTGGTCACCACCTACGGCTTCGACGAGGCGGGTCGGCGCGACCTCGCCAACACGCCAGGCGTGGGCTCCGAGCACATGACCTGGACGGGCGAGGACCGGCTCGCCACCTGGACGCGCACGGACGCGTCCGGCGCCACCGCCGCTTCTGCCGCCTACGCCTACGACGGCGACGGGCAGCGCGTCTCGGCCACCGTCACCGCGCCTTCGCCGTGGAGCGAGGCATCGGTCGAGACCACCTACACCTACGGTTGGGACGCGCTTGAGCTTCGCTGGGCCAAGGCGCAAAGCGCCGAGACAAGCGCCACGCTCACCTACCTCTTCGACGAGTCGGACCGCCCCTTCGCCGCCGCCTACGAGGTCGAGCGCTCAGGCGAGACCACCTCTGCCGTCTTCGGCCTGCTCCTCACCGACCACGGCGACGTGGTGGGGCTCGTAGACGCCGGTGGCGAGCAGTTCGCCCGCTACACGTACGGTCCCTTCGGCGAGGCCGAGGAGACGACAAGCCGCGCGACCGGTGCCCTGAGCGCCACGCTCGCCGCAGAGATCACCGCCTTCCAGCCGCTGCGCTACGCCGGCTACTGCTACGACCCGTGGTCTTCCGCCTACTACCTCCAGGCCCGCTACTACGACCCGGCAACCAAGCAGTTTC